>NZ_SRKY01000009.1 GCF_004803475.1 Aliishimia ponticola | reverse complement strand
TCTGAATTGGGTTTCTGTGTTATCCGAAAGCGCCTGCTGGGTCATGTTCGATACTCCTCGATTTTGAACATTATAAGTATCATAACACAATGTGTCAACGGGAGTGCTCGTAGTGCGCTGGTTGTGTTTGGTTGCCTTCAATTGCGATAGGCTGCCCACATTTGCTCGATGAGTTGCCCCTGCGTGATGCCGAGCGCCTCAGCTTCAGAAGCTATAGCCTCACCTATCTCAGGTAGCACTTTTGGGTGTAACTGATGGGTTCTCGGGCTGGGTTTGCGTCCTGGCTTTTTGCGAGGTGTCCTGTCAAGAAAGCCCCTCGCCTCTCCGACCTCGTCCACACGGCGGACCTCTTCAACGGTCGTATCCTTCGGACGGGCTTTCAGCCCCGCAAGTCTATTTGAGCCGTTCATATACAGCCTCCGCGAATGCCTGAGCGTTTGCCAACGCCTTATCTACCTTGCCACCTGTGACCATCTCCGGGTCATTCATCATCGCTGTCAGATCGCCCCCATAGGCGAACAGTTCCGAGAACGCTGCGCGCGCGACCAGGGACGGCTCGATCACGTCGATCCCTGCCCCTCTGAGTTGCTCTTCCAGTTCCTTCTGGACGCGGCTTTTGACGGCTGCACTCGTTTTGGTCAGAACCACAGCGTGTCGGATTGAGCGCCCAAGGGCTTCTTCCTCTTCGCGAACCAACGCCAATGCCTCCGAGCCGATCTCCGCATCGAGCGCTGTCGGCTGCATTGGAACAATTACCAGGTCCGCTTGGGAAATGGCGCGGCTGACGAGCTGAGACGCAACACCTTCCAAGTCCACAATGACAATTTTGCCATCACCATCGGCGCTCCGAATGGTCGGGACGATTTCTGAACGCCCAACCTCGCTCCTGAGCGTGACGCCTGCAGGCGTGCCATGCGATGCCCATCTGGTCAGGGACTTGTTGGGGTCACAGTCAAGCACCGTGACATCCGCCCCCATGCGAGCGAACTGGGACGCCAGGATCACAGCGCATGTGGACTTCCCAACCCCACCTTTGGGGCTTGCCATGACGATGACGGGCATTGCTCGATCCTGCCTATTTATTGTTACCGGATTTGTATCTCGTACCGGTAATAAATCCAACACCTAAAATAAACCTGCAACCGGATTTATTTCGATAACCGGATTTTAATCTCAAGGCCTGCCTCGCTTCTCGAACCACTTTCGGCAAAACCCAATGAAAGCCCGGTCGGCATTGCGGGGCGGCTCAACACACCAGTCTCGCCACTCACGCTCTAAGAAACGAACGTCCCAGCCGGGAGCCGCATGACGCGCTTCCTCATAGGTATCGGCCTGCAACGGCGGAACAGTGCCTTCAACAAGCCGGGATGCTGACATGGTGCCTCGATTGGTGAACACTACCATGTCGGCATCATCTTCAAAGGTGACGTGGTAATCCGGCAAATGGTCATGCTCAGCGAGTTGTCGAACCATCTGCCGAAAGCGCTTCTGTGGACTTTGAGACCCTGTCTTAAGCAGCAACTTGGCCAGAGTGATGCGCCAGGTTTTCTGTTGCCCACAGTGCTTCCGGGCGATCTCGTACACCCGTCTTTCAATGGGCTTGCGCAGGCGGAAGTAGTCCCGGTGGAGAGTCAGCACCTCTTCGTTTCGGATTGCGTTGAAAACCCAATCTGACAGCTGCACTTCACACCATAGGAGGCGCCCATCCAAACCCTGCTTTCGGCGGATCGAGGAGGCGTCGATCAGGCCAAAACCATCGACTTGCTCTTCATCGCCAGTGACAATGTTTGTCCTGATCCGCGTGCCCTCAAGGCGATCAAGGGCATCGAGCAAGGACTGGTATTCCCGGCCACTTGTGCCCCGGTTGGTGAAGATAAGCAGTTCTCTGGAGTTGATGCGGACACGGGGCGAAACGGCTTCGCCTTCTTTCAGCTTCGCCATGATCTGGCTGATACAGTAGATCAGAATGTCCTTGTCGTAGATTGTCGCCAAGCCTTTCACGCTCGGCGTTATCTGAAGCCACTTATCGCCATTCTCATAGCGTTTGATCGTCGTCTCAGGCTTCTTTGAGAGGGAATAAAACGGATGCTCCATGTGCTGCATCACGTCCTTCAGGACAGCGTCAGCAACATCACAGATGAACAGATCATGCTGCGGATGGCGATCCGGCAGGAGCGGGGCGAGGGCATTCGTGTTATCAGTTACCATGAAGCGACATTCGTGGTTTTAGTTACCGCAGTCAAGATTCGTGTTATCAGTTACCAAAAGTAGGATTTCAGTTACCGAGTTTCGTGTTATCAGTTACCCGGGTGTTATAAATAACCTTTTATTTCAAAGGCTTTCATGGGTTAACTAGGTGTGTAACACAGATTCTAACACATATATAACACAGAAACCGAGACAAACAGATCAGCGTAGAGACATAGCCACTCCACAACGTTTGACCCCCTTAGCAGGCTGCTGAAAAACTCCGGCGAAGTCGATTTCGACGCCAATGCGCGTCACTTTTCGGCTTCTCTCGTTTAGCTGATGAAAACGCGTAGCGTCGGGACCTGACGAGCGAGGCGAGAGCTGCGCGTTTCGGACCTTTTTGAGCGGCCTGTTAGAAGATGAGAAGCCAGCCCCTCGCATAAGTTTTCGGCCCGCACCCTGATCGGGGTTGTGGCCCTGCGCTGTAATGAACACGCGGGCCGCGTGATGGGCCAATACACCGTAGAAGGCATTCACTGGCGCGCAAGCCGGGTCGAGCGCGTCCTGACGTTCGTTAGTTTTCCAGATGAGCCGGGTTTCATCGACCCAAAGACCCCTGATATCAACTCGGCGGCGGGCCGCCCTCCACCACCACCCGACCATTCCCTTCAGCGTCGGGCGGCGTTGATATTCGGTTTGATACCACTTCAGCAGATACGCAGCGGACCCGATGGTCTGATCTTCAGAGGCGTGTGGTGTGGCGATGATCTCGACCGCGCGGCGTACGGCTTCGGGGAGTTCGGCCACGGCTGGCCCCTTCTTGCGCGGGTCAAGCGAGGGCAAGGGTGCACGGCTGGGAGACGCCACGCGGATATTTTGCGCTGCGGGCGCATCAGGTCCAAGCCTGTTCGCCTGTTCGGCTTGCTGGGCGTTAACCTCTGCAAGATGCGCGTCGAAGGCTTCGGACGACATCCAGAACGGATCGTCCACGGGCAGAGCAAGCGCCCCAAGTTCACGGGCTGACATAGAGCGTGGCGGCTCGTTTGTGGCGTTATGTGCCGACCCAGAAATTGCATCGTCGTCCCAAGGAAATTTTTCCATCACTGTGACCCTCCCGAATTGAAATCCGCACATTGCGCCTCCAATCGGGCAGTGGCCTCCTGAAACGGGGCGGCATAGCCCTCTTCCAAGCGCTCCGCGAGGAAACGCGCATCGCGCAGGGCGATGCCTTTTTGATTGGCGAGGAATTGGAAGAAGCCCACGGCTTTGTCCTTTGGCAATCCGTCCCGTTCGATGTTCCGCGCAGCCAGAAGGATGAGACCGCCAAGGATGACCTTCTTGCGGCTTTCTGCCTTGCGTTCCTGTTCCTTGAACGCCCGTTCTTTTTCTTGTGCCAATCGAATGGCCTTCTCGACCTGTGCTTGTGTGATCCGTGCCATCGACCCCTCCTGTGCTGGTGTCTTTCAGGACATAGGAAAGAAGGTTGGGTGATCCCAAATCTTGGCGCGCGGAATTGTCTGTGCAGTGCGCACAGGGGAAATTTTGACCGGAGGAAGTGAGGCGCGCGAGGAAAGATCCTGAAAGGCGCAATTACGCAAACTGTGTTTGCAGCGTCGGGACTGATCGCCACCGCCTGCGGCGGGCTTGCCCGAAATCGCCCTCAGTTTCCATGGCAAACATCGCGCTTTTTCAGATCGCTACCGCTTGGACCTATCTCGGAATTGACCTTTCAGATTTCGAGACAAGGAGGCAGCTCATGACAAACGGAATGAACCTGACCGCGAGCAAGGCGGTGCACTACAAGACCCAACCGATTGCGCGGCGCAAGGACCAAAGCGTGGTCTACTATGCTGCCTATATCACCGGCGAGGCTCTGCACGATGAGCGCCGGGACAAGACCTTCTGGCGCAAGGATGATCAAGGCGATGTGCTGCATTGGGAGATCGTTGGCCCGGACGGTGCGCAGGGCTGGACCCTTGCGGAACTTTGGAACGGTGCCGAACACGCGGCCAAGAAAGTCAACGAGCGGCCCGGACGCCAGACGGTGATCGCGCTTCCCCATGAATTGTGCGAGGGCGGACACGAGGCGGCACAGCGAGTCGCGCGCGGTCATTGCCTGTGGCTCAGGGACCAGTACGGCATCGCCAGCACATGGGCACTGCACGCGCCAAACCCCGAAGCCCATGGCGAGAGCGCAAAGAACTGGCACATTCACATTGTCGAGACGGATCGGAGGATGACCGCCAACGGCGCTGGCCGCCCGGTCTTTGGCGCGAAGGTGCGCGAACTGACCGACGCCAAGCAGGGCAAGGTTGAAATTGAACGGCGGCGCAAGGATTGGGAAAAGCGCGTGAACGCGGAGCTTGTTCGCGTCGGAGCCGTCACCCGTGTCAATCTGGGCCGGAAACCGCAGGGCGATGGCCCGGACTACATTCCCGGTGTTCATCGCGGCCCTAAGGTCAATGCGATGCTGCGCAAACACCAAGCGGCAACGCGCGCGGCCATGATCACGGGTCGCGCTTTGCCGTCGACCCCGAAACGCGTGGCATCCTACCTTGCCTATGCCGCCGCCCGGAAGACCGCCAATGCCGCACACCGGGCAATCTGGCAGGCCACAGGGAGGGCCGTTTCGCAAATCGCCACGGCCTCTGTCCTGTTCGACGAACCAACGCCCCCGCCCAACACGGGCAAGAACCGTGCGGAGCCGGGCCAGTCCAAGGACACGGCGACGCCCATCGCACCGCCCAGCGATGTGGCACAGGATGAGGAACAGGCGCGCAGACGCGAAGCACGGGATTGGGAGCGCTTTTGGCAGCAGGAAGCCCGCAAAGCGCTCTCACAGCGTCAGCGCGATCGGTGATGTGTCACACGACGCGCAGATGCTCAGATCGGTCCTGTTTTTCGAGTTCAATCAGGCCGCGCGTGCCGTTGAAATAGGCCTTACCGACCTCATTCAGGCAAGCCCCGCGACGATATACCAGCCGCTTGGACAACTCTGCATCTTTGACAATGCCCATACCATTCAGGCGACGGCCAAAGGCGGTGCCTGTGAACTTCTGGCCTTCATTGACTTCGGCGAAGCGTTCATAGGCCCGGAATAGGTTGCCCGCCTGTTCAACCTTGTCGATGCCTATATCGAGGCAGATGGCAGCAAAGTCCGACAACGGGTCGAAGGCGTTCTTCTTGGCGTTGCGGACGGCATATAGATGCCCCGGCACATTCAACCCACCTTGGGCATAGGCCACCGCGCCCTCGACGCACCAGCGAAAGATGCCGTCCAGTTCGGCCAACAATCGGGCCTTCAATTTCGTGTCTTTGACTTTTCCGCCTTCGGGGCGTTCGTGGGCGTCGTGAAACTTGGCAAGGAAGGGGATGATGATCGTGCGGCGGTAGACCCCGGCGTCCTGGCTCTGGATGAGCGGCATGTAATTCGTCGCGTACCAGAGCGTCGCCATGGAATAGAAATCGAAATACTCCTGCCGCAGGAAGCGCGCCTTGATCACGTCTTCACCAGTCAGCCTTTTGAACTCGCGTTCGGCCAGCACATCGTTGCGCTCGAACTCACCGCCGATGGCAAGGCGTTTGCCCGACAAAGCCGCCACATCGCTGTTGATCCCGGATTTGCGCGCGTCTTGCGTGATCAGCCCTTTGTCCACGCCGGTTTGGTATTGCCCGAAGACCGCAGCCATGATCGCAAGGAACAGGCTTTTGCCGTTGCTCCCGTTCATCTTGTCATTCGTTTCATCGCCCGTGAGGAAGAAGGCGACTTGTTCTTCCTGATGCGCGAACATCGAATACCCGACTGCGCGTTGGAGAAATCCGGCGAGCGTGCGGTCACCGCAGGTGATATCAGTGATGAACGCGTCCCATGCTGGGCACTGCGCCTTCGGGTCATAGTGGAGTGGTCCCATCCCCGTCATCATATTGGCGGGAGAAAACTGTGCGATCTGTCCAGTGGTCAGATCAAGCGTGCCGTTCTGAGCATTCCATAGGTGCCGCTGTTTGTCGAATGCGTCGAGCGGCATCAGAACCGCTGGCTTTGCCAGGTCTAACGCCCCCCTGATCGAACTGGCCCGACCGGAACGCTCTGCCCATTGCAAACGGAATGGCACTTCTCCTTCGTCCAGGTGCTGGCATTCAAACTTGATCGCACGGGCAATCTCCCCGGCCATCCCCATGGCACGTTCTTTTCCTGAATACCGGTCCCAGCAGCGGCCATCGAAAACGACCCAGTCAGCTCCTACGACATAGGCCATTCTGTCGCCGTACCTGGCCAGCAACCGATCAGAATTGCCCAGTTCGCTGAGATCAAATCTCGCGCCAGCTCGGGCTAAAACGGCAGAGATCTCGGGTTCTCTGGGGCGAGGTCTTTCATCTTCGATGACGGCGTTGTCCGGGTTGTTGAGCGCGATGATCTCGTCTTTGCGCGCTTTGGCCAGCGCTTTCTTGATGCGTCTGTATTGCTTGCTGTGATGCTCCATAACTATTTCCTTTCAAATGGCAGGTTTGGCTCCGTAATGTTTCGGAAGGGGGTTATTTGATGGGTTCGAGGATGATGGTCCCGTTGTCATCAACCCACCGGATGATGGCTTTGCTTTCGACATGTGATCGGGCCAGCGGCGGCAAGGGCGTGTCCACCGCGATCATGCGCTTGTCGTTTCCGGGCGCACGCAGCACGCAGACCTCCTTGTCCATGAAGCGCCGCCCAAGGGTGGCGCGGGTCAAGGCGCTTCGGTCGCGATACGAAAGACCCGGATTGCTGGCGCGCAGTAAGCGCGCAACTATCTCAGGTGTTGTTCCGATGTAGTCTGGTTTGGGGATGTGAATGTGTCTCATGGCGTAATCGTCTCCTGTTGCGATCAGGAGCTGGGTACAAACGCAGAACAAACCAAAATATTTTTTGCTGTGCCCAGTCAGAAAAATCTTGGCCGGAACGACTGCGACGGTTTGGTGACGCCCTTAGAGGCGGCAAGATATTGATTTTAATTCATAATTTTGAAGATGACTGTGATCTCGCGATAGTTCGTCGCCTTGCGCCCAAGTTCCCTAAGACCATAGGGCCAAAACAGTTTTGGCACCTGTTTCCGTACAGAGAAATGAAAAACAGGCTTCAACTGTCGCGGTAGCAATTGAAAGTCGATTTTATGTCTATTTCGTAGGGCCTTATCCCTTGCGACAGTTGAGGAAACACAAGCTGAAACCCTATTCAGAGCGTTTCTTTCTTCGATCACATCCAGAACCACCAAAAGTCAGGGTGAGGGCGCCGCCCTCCCCCTCGGGCAAGCATTGAAAAGCGGTTTCCCCAACAACGGTCACGGCTGACGCCGCGCTGCGTTGCCGGGTGATACCCCTCCGCTTTTCAAAACTTGCCTCGCCCCCTCCCGCGTTCGCCACGTGGCAGATTTGCAGGAACAGGCGCCTGCGGCGTCAGTCCTGAAATCAGCACTGATTTTCGGAACAGGACCCGACCGATCACAGCACACCAGCCGACGGTCAGAAATCTTCTTCCGGGATCTGAAACCGAACGCACATCGTCGGTGCATTCAAAAACGGAGAGCATTATGACGAAACAGAAATTGAACATTCACCAAGAGATCACCGATCAGATCATCGCGGCAATCGAGGCCGGGTGCGCACCGTGGCGCAAGCCTTGGACCGGCGGCGCAGGGGGCGCAGGTCTGCCCCAGCGGCACACTGGCGAGCCGTATCAGGGGATCAACGTTTTGGTGTTGTGGTCCATCGCGGCAAGCAAAGGCTACACATCTGCACGCTGGATGACATTCAAGCAAGCCAAGGACCTTGGCGGGGCCGTGCGCAAGGGTGAGAAGTCATCGCAGGTGGTGTACTTCGCCAAGACCGAAATCGAAGACGACGCCAACGAGGGCGAAACCAAGGTCATTCCTTTTGCCAAGTCCTACCGCGTGTTCAACGCCGATCAGATCGACGGCTTGCCCGAAGAGTTCTACAACAAGCCAGACCCGGCGCGTGATTTGGGCACCGAGCGCGACCCCGAGCTGGACGCCTTCTTTCACGCCACAGGCGCGGACATCCGGCACAGCGACCAGCCGCGCGCGTTCTACAACATCGGCGGCGACTACATCCACATGCCCGAGGCGAACACCTTCCACGACAGCAATGGCTACTATGCCACCTTGGCCCACGAGCTGACGCATTGGACCGGCGCGGACAAACGGCTGGACAGGTTCAAGCGGCACAGCGACCGAAAGTCCTACGCCTTCGAAGAGCTGGTGGCGGAAATCGGCAATTGCCTGATCTGTGCGACCCTTGGCCTGACTCCGGATTTTGACCAGAGCGGGGCTTATATTGAAGGCTGGATGAAAGCGATGAAGGAGGACAACCGCGCCATCTTCCGCGCAGCATCCGAAGCACAAAAGGCCTTGGACTTTGTCCAGGGCCTGACCGAGGCAAGCCA
The DNA here is from genome assembly GCF_004803475.1 of Aliishimia ponticola. Classification (GTDB taxonomy): domain Bacteria; phylum Pseudomonadota; class Alphaproteobacteria; order Rhodobacterales; family Rhodobacteraceae; genus Aliishimia; species Aliishimia ponticola. Next base: position 5,959 of record NZ_SRKY01000009.1, on the reverse strand, counting down.
AACGGTGGCCGCTGAATAAGCGGCCCCACACGAAAACGCCCCCGACCGAAAGGCCGGGGGCGTTTTGTTTACGGAGCCAGCGTCGGGCGGGTTTGGCGTTTGTCCTAATCCTTCAAGAGGGTCGATATTACTAAGCCGCCTATGCGGCGGTCTACTATGGCACCGTCCCCGCCCGACACCTTGAAGATTGGTTCAAACACCCAAAGACCAAAGAAATTTCTTCAACGTTTGGGTCCTTGGGCCGCCGCGCGCGCGGTGGCCCAAGGCGCACCGTGTGGTTGGGAGCGTGCGATATGAGCGACAACAAAGGGTTCTGGTTCCGTGCTGCGAATAAACCGATGCCGATACGTATCAGTGATAAGGCCGGGGTCGAAATAACGTTCATCAAGGATAGTCGGCTAATCCCATGCCAGAGCGGACTGTGGTCCTCGCGGTTTCCCACCGAATGTTTCCATAATCTCCCTGTATATTCAAGCCACGCCCGGTAGCATTCATATCCAAGGCCATAGAAATAGGAATGTCCTCCTTCATTAGCAGGAATTTGGTGAATGCCGATGAGTATTATTTTCTGCATTTTTGACGGGAAATGATTTACGGAAAACTCTACCCAGACCCGGTCGCGATGTTGGCCGATGGCCCAGTTCTTATTGTGGAATGCCAGGGGGAGCATCTCTACGAAGGGTAGTATGTGAAATGGAAGAGTGTGACCGTTTGGGGCGATACCAGTAATGGACACTGTCTTTTTCGCATCCCATCGGCCCGAAATTTGGCTATTATCGGTCGTGCGCTTAATTGAATTGAAGGCATTGCTCAAAACCGTTGCGGCGCTTGCCAAGAGTTTCTGAATTGCACGTTTGACCCGGATTGGTCGGCGTAGGGGCAAAAGCGTCCTCAAATCAGTATCCGAATATATCCAGGGCGTCGTGTGTGATGCAGGATTTGAAAACGATTTTTCCGTCTTTGCAATTTGTCTCCGCATTGCGGCCTTCAATGGGAATTTTGGGGCTGAATTATTTAGAGCATATTCAATTCTGAATTTGGCTACCTCATAATAAGACTTATCTTGCTCGACCCCTATGAAGTTCATTCCAGACCAAATTGCGGCCATACCAGTAGCCCCGGTGCCCATAAATGGGTCGAGAATGGTATCACCCGGAGAGGCAATGAGATTGCACAAGTGAGACATCAGGGCGATTGGCTTCACGCAGGGGCCGTGATTTTTGCGGTAAACTGTTTTATGGAGAGAACGGTCGCTTTCCTGACGGTCATACACGCGCTGCTTTGGAAAGTGTTCCACCCCCAAATCTCGCTCCGTTGGCGTGGGTTTTTTGTATTGAAGAATTGTAGACGTCATACTGACGCCGGGAACTGTATTCTTAACGCGCAATCCTGAATTTCCGTGAATTTCACGTTGCTTCTTGTAGGTTTTTTCCAGAATCGGCTTAATGAACAAGCCAAAGGGCTCGTGTCCAGGCTTGACGCGAGCGTGGTGCAAGTCATCAATTTTTTGGCAGGCGGGGGTGCCGTTCGGATATTCCCAACCCATTCCACTGATAAGTTGAAATCCAACGCTTTCCAACTCAACTATCGTATGATGAAAGCGCTTGTGGTCTCCAAACACCACAAGATAAGCGCCGGGTTTCATAATGCGGAATGCCTCTTCCCAGATGGCGCGCAGATCGTCTGTAACGTCCCACTTTGTAGGGACAACACCACCGTAGGGTGGGTCTGTAATAATTGCTGAGACGCTATTTGAGAGAATGCCTCGCATTGTGTTCAGGCAGTTATCATTCAGTGTAATGGACTTGTTCATTTTAGGCTCCCTTGAAGCAAGTGTGTTTCGAATGGAGCCGATATGTTTTTTTATTTTCTTGGGTCTAGGTTTGAGGGTGATAAAAATAAAAGTTTTCTGATATCTACTCGTAAATATCTGAAAATAAATAAGAAAATTGCCTAGAGATTAGATGTCAGAGTTCAGGTGTTGAGAGCCTTCATTTCGCGCGCGCGAAATGTGAGGCGACTCATTCTAATTTCAATATTCCGGCGTTGTTTTTTTGGATGAACGTTAACTTTGTCTTTTATCATGGTCGCGAAGGCGGGGTGCCTCGCAACTTCCTTCATTGAGTATCGCGTACGCACATGGTCGCCCGATCATATGAACAGACAAGTGACGCCACCGGGCGAAAACGGTCGTTTGCGTCCAAACGCCATACCCTGCGCAGGATCAAGCGCTTAGCTAGGACAAAAACCCCCAGCAAAACCTTTGCTGTTTTGGCAGGTTTTTGTCACAGTAAGGCATGATCATCGGATATGCCCGCGTCAGCACTGACGACCAGAGTCTGGATTCACAGATAGACGCCCTTTTGGCAGCCGGTGCCGAAAAGGTCTTTGCAGAAAAAATCAGCGGATCGAGGCGCGCGCGGCCAGAGCTGGACAAGATGATGGAGCAGCTCCGCAACGGCGACGTTGTGACCGTCACGAAGTATGACCGTCTGGCGCGGTCGCTGAAGGACCTCTTGGAGATCGTAGAGACGATCCGTGAACGCGGTGCCGGTTTCCGGTCTCTGGCTGAAGATATCGACACGACGACGCCGGCGGGGCGTCTGGTGTTTCATGTCTTCGCCTCTATCGCTCAGTTTGAGCGTGAGCGGATTTCTGAGCGGACAAGGGAAGGTTTGGAATCCGCTCGTAAACAAGGACGGATCGGCGGCAGGCCCCCTGCCCTTACGCCTGCCCAGAAAGCCGAGGTGCGGCGGATGCGCGACGATGAACAACGCGCGCTTTCGGAGATCGCGCGGCTGTTCAAAGTGAGCGAGCGGACGGTGCGACGGGCCTGATTAGACCGCCCATTTGTTACTCATCGTCTGTAGACTCATAGTGCACACTGAAACAAAACAAAGTGTGAAAAATGAGCAGCTTATAAAACAACTTGGTTTAGAGGTTAGGCGTAGGCGGCTTGATAGCGGCCTTAGTCAGGAAGAATTTGCCGAAATTTCTGGTTTGCATAGAACATATGTAAGCGGAATCGAGCGTGGTGACCGCAACCCAACCATCGACATCGTATTTCAGATTGCGCAGGCACTTCGTTGCTCTCCTGCCGACCTGTTTGGAGGGGACGAAGAGTGACAATCGAGCTCTGCTACAAACCTATTGCTGGGCGATCAAGATACGAAGACTTGATTAAGCGCCGGTGTTATAAGCCTGCCGGTCACACCGGAAAGTGTGAGGAGTTTCCATACCTTGCACACCTCAAGCAGGTCGCCCCTCGCGTTGAAGCCAAAATCAAACGAGACGCAACAAAAACAACCGGCGCAGCTTGGAAAAGTGATGACGCAGGCCCAAACCGCATCGACCGTTGGGTAATGCTCCTTCCAGATGACGAACTGCACTCACGTTTCGGCATCAACATCGCGGCCATGAAACCACAGGTGCAAGCAAAGCTGCGCGAGAAGGCTGCAACCTACGAAGACTGTATGGAAGTTGCAGCCAAACTAGCCCTTAACGTGTACCAAATGCGTAACGCGCCCCCTGCCCCACCGGAAATTCTTCAATATCTTGAAGCCAGGTTTGACGCCTTTAGGCCTAACTCCACACGATGTATCGTCTGTCGGGATCACCTTGACTTCAAGCTGTTCGAAAACGCGCAAAGGGGTCGCGCACATATCGAAACCGCCCATGCAAATCCCCGTATGCACAACCCCGACAACGTCGGGTTTGCTCATCGGGAGTGCAACATTGCTCAAGGCAGTCTTAGCCTTCAAGATTTCTATGACTGGATTCGTAGTATTGTTGCGCGAGTAGATGCGCACCTCTCATAGCTCAATCTCATTCCCAAATGACTTCAGGTAAGAGGCGTGCGCTGCGCGTTCGGCAATAGCCGCCTCGAACCTACAAAGGTTCTCCCCCCATCCATTCGAGTGCCTCGGATCGGGCAACCTGATCTCATTGATTCTCTGCCCGAGTCCACCAAGCGTAGATTGGATAAACACCAACCGCCTAATCTCCGCTTGGACACTTTGAAGCGACAGACCGTAGAGAAGAGCGTAAGGCGAGAAATTAGCTTTCTCTGTAAGAGAGATTATACGTAGGTGGCTTTGCGCTACACACGCTTTGTTCCAGTCATGCAAGATGGAGCATCGACCGATTTTGTAGCGACCATCGACAACCATGAAGATGTCTCCGCCCTTCAGGTTCTGCTGATCGCGGTATTTCAGATAAACCTCCTCACTGACACAATTTGTCGGATCATACGACACCTCAAAGTTGTGAATGTCTGATGTTCGGATAAACGGGATTTCTCCCGAGCCATAGGCTTCGGAACCTACCTCATGCCCCTTGCGGATTGTTATCATGCCCTCTCGTACAAGCTTGCCTAATGTCGTCACGGGGGCGCCGATTTTCTCCGCGTCGGATGACACCTCATCTGTCAGAAGCTGATCATAGTACCTGGGCACCAAGTAGTATGGATTTTCAAGGCTCACCGCGCTCCATATGGAGCGGGCCGATGGTTTTAGCTTCCAGTCTTTTGCAATCCTTTCGAAATCGTCAGGGACCTTTCGACCATCTGCAAGAACGCTTCGCCCTCTGCGGTCATGGCCGCAGGTATAGGCAACAGACACCCAAACCTTCTTCGCTTTAGCGCCTTTTCTAAAAAACAAAATGTTCGTCTTTGTGTCAGTCCCAGGCTGGAACGTGGTGCGCGGGCAGTCAATCAATGCCTCAATTGACCCCTCTGCGCGGAGGTAGTCCCAAACGTAGCCAGATCGATTGTTGCCGAACAATCCTTCGGGAAGGACAATCCCCATCCGACCACCGTCCTTGAGAAGTCTCACGCATAGCTCAACGAAGAGCACTTGCGGATCTTGTGTCGGTCTCACCAAATCCGTTTTGGACCATCCAGCCTTGCCCTTCCCATTTTCCCACACATGACCAAGATCGAAGCGCGACAGAGTTTCTTTGTCAGTGATGCCTATCTTCGATCCGAACGGCGGGTTTGTCAGAACTAGGTCATATTCCCCGAACTGCACGCCCGCATCGGAGAGCGCAGACAAAGAGAGCGAGTTTGCGTTCACGACTTGTACTTTTTGGTCACCGCTGTGCACTTCCGAAAGTGCAGAAGCAAGCAATGAAAGGTCGCTATCCTTGTCTATGCCAACCAATGTCCCTGGAGCATTTTCTTCCTGCAAATGGTCCAAGGCCGCGGAAAGAAATCCCCCAGTTCCACATGCCGGATCAATGATCATTTCACCGGCATGTGGCTCAAGGATGCTCACCATTGCTCGAACAACCGAGCGTGGTGTGAAAAACTGGCCTTTATCGCCTCGAAGTCGGGGACCCATAAGCGCTTGAAAAGCGTCCCCAAATGTATGGGATGGTGAGTTTGCGAGATCGATGTCCTTCAGCAGCTTGAGAGAATGGCGGAGGGATTCATCATCAAGAGAGAACGCCTCTCCATCATGGATTGCATTGGGAAATCGTTTTTTCAGTGCGCTCAAGAGCAGATCATTGGCGGTTCCATTAGCGTTCTCAAACAACGCTACTTCGGATCGAAAATCACCTCGTCCGTACGCGATTGAGACAAGAATGAGCTTTGACAAATCGGCGAGGATGCGCTCGCTCCGAGAGGCGCTACTGTTGGAATAGAGATGATAGTAGAGGTCTCTGAATTGGGTTTCTGTGTTATCCGAAAGCGCCTGCTGGGTCATGTTCGATACTCCTCGATTTTGAACATTATAAGTATCATAACACAATGTGTCAACGGGAGTGCTCGTAGTGCGCTGGTTGTGTTTGGTTGCCTTCAATTGCGATAGGCTGCCCACATTTGCTCGATGAGTTGCCCCTGCGTGATGCCGAGCGCCTCAGCTTCAGAAGCTATAGCCTCACCTATCTCAGGTAGCACTTTTGGGTGTAACTGATGGGTTCTCGGGCTGGGTTTGCGTCCTGGCTTTTTGCGAGGTGT
>NZ_SRKY01000008.1 GCF_004803475.1 Aliishimia ponticola | reverse complement strand
CGGGCTCCGTGACCCCGCACACGAAGTTCGAAGCCGAAGCCTACATCCTCACCAAAGAGGAAGGTGGCCGTCACACGCCGTTCTTCGCGAACTACCGTCCGCAGTTCTACTTCCGGACGACAGACGTGACCGGCACCGTGACGCTGGCCGAAGGCACCGAGATGGTGATGCCGGGCGACAACGTTGGTTTCACCGTTGAGCTGATCGCCCCGATCGCGATGGAAGACGGCCTGCGTTTCGCCATCCGCGAAGGCGGCCGCACCGTCGGCGCCGGCGTCGTCTCCAAAATCATCGAGTAATCCTGCGCGCAGGGTCCACTCGGATCGAATAGGTGTGCAAAGCACCATCAAAAGGGCGGCGCGAGTCGCCCTTTTTCTTTGCGGGTTTGTATCGCTAAATCCGGCGCTGCGTCGGCAAGCGGTCATGCGTCCAAGGTCGATGGACCGGGGCAATGCGCGCCCAGTTGTCCGAAAGAAGGTGCGAAGCTGCGGTAAACTGCACGAAACGCCGCGGGAACCGGTTTTTTCGGTCTTGATTCCCCGCCGCTCCTCCCGTAATCGGAGGGCCGGTCCGCAGGGGTATAGCTCAGTTGGTAGAGCGACGGTCTCCAAAACCGTAGGTCGCGGGTTCGAACCCTGCTGCCCCTGCCAGACCTCTTTCCACTTTCACTGATCGTGCCCAAGCGCTGCGCCACCATCGCCGCGAAACGCCTGTCGTTTTCCTTCGATCAAAGTGGCATCGGCCCTGTGAGGGGCTAGCCGTGTTCGATGCTGGATGAAGATGGTGCCGCGTCAGGATCAAGGGCGCGCAAACGATACGGCGCGGCTTTGGGAAGCCATTCTGCAAGCATTCGGCTCAGATCCTCCAAGGGGCTGCCGGAATCGTCGATCCGCAGATCAACATCCTTTAGCCCCGCCTCGCCAAGTACCGCGAGGGAGGCCGATTGCAGCGGATCACGCTCGCCGCCTGCGGCTTGTCCTTCCAGCATCCCGGCGACAAGCCGCTCTGCCAGACGACCCTTGGCCGTTTCAAAGCCATTGACCATCGCGGGCAAGACATCATCCGAGCCCAGGAAATTCCCCAAAGCGAGGCTGTTCGCACCTGTCAGGCCCCCTGCCACGCCAAGGCAGGAAGCGCCGGTGTAATGCAGCCCCTCGCCGGTGGCGGGGAAGACCCCGAGTTGACGCCAATGCAAGGCCGTGGCGGCCTGCTGCATCGCGTCCATCGCAGCGGTCGCGCTTTGGGTATCTTCCCAGCGGCGCAGTCCGGGGCGGTGCAGGCGCGGGTCGGTGCGGCATTGAGAGAATACAACGCACCCTTCTGTGAGGGCGCCAACCCGTCCGCCGACGCAGACAGAAGACGTTGCGACGGCAAAGCCGATATCGCCGGTATGCGGGTCGCGTCCTGCAAGTGAAAAGGTCATGCGGGAATCTCCACGCCAGTTTGTTCCGTGATGGGGCCGTAATGCTCGATCCGGCGGTGACGGGCGAAGTCAAAGACCGAGCGGCGAATATACGCCCCAAGGTCCAGATCGCAGCTGTGGGTAATGACCTCGTCATCCTCTGACACAGCGCGGGCGACGGTTTCACCGGTCGGGGCGACGATGGCCGACCCGCCGATCATGGCAAACCCGTCCTCTGCGCCGCATTTCGCGGCGGCCATCACCCATGCGCCGTTCTGATACGCTGCGGACTCAAGGCTAAGCCGGTTGTGGAAGTCGCGCAAATGGGCGGCTTCGGGGTGGTGGATGTTCCGCATGGGCGTGTTGTAGCCAAGCATGAACACCTCCGCCCCGCGCAAAGCCATGACGCGAAAGGTTTCGGGCCAGCGCCGGTCGTTGCAGATGCACATGCCAAACCGCCCCGAAGGCGTGGCAAAGGTCGGAAACCCAAGATCGCCGACTTCGAAATAGCGCTTTTCCAGATGTTCGAATTCCAGATCGCCAATCGGGTCTTTGGTGCCGGGCAGGTGGATCTTGCGATATTTGCCAAGGATGCTGCCATCCGGGCCGACCAGAACCGAGGTGTTGAAGCGGCGGGTATTCCCGGCTTCGGTGATCTTCTCGGCATAGCCAAGGTAGAACCCAACACCAAGATCCTTGGCGGTTTCAAACAGTGGCACCATCGCTGGGGATGGCAGGCCTTCTTCAAAGAAGGTGTCGTATTCCTCTGGGGTTTCATAGACATAGCGGGGGAAGAATGTCGTCAGTGCCAGTTCGGGAAATGTGACCCAGCGCGCGCCGCGGGCATGTGCCTCACGCAGCATTTCGATCAGGCGGCCGATAACCTGTTGCCGTGTATCGGCCAGATGGACCGGCCCCATTTGCGCAACGGCAAAAACCTCGTTCCTGCTCATTCAACCCTCCAAAACTAGCGTGCTGCTTCCTTGCTAGCCAGTGGGGGCATCAGTATGAAATAAAAAATAAGCATCACCAAATAACTGAGGGTTATAGAATGGTCAGCGCGCGCCAGCTTGAGATTCTGTCCACCGTGATCGAGGTCGGCACAACCGCCCGCGCCGCTGAATTGCTTGGCGTCAGTCAGCCAGCGGTCAGCAACATGATCCGGCACACCGAAGATCTGGTTGGGTTCCCCCTGTTCATGCGCGAACATGGACGGCTGACACCGACGAAGGAGGCGCTGCATATCGCGCAGGAAGCGCAGCACCTGTTCATGCAGCAGAACCGTATCGACAATATCATCGATGAACTGCGCGGCGGCACCATCGGACGGCTGAGCGTGATCGCGACTCCTTCGGTTGGGCATGGAATTTTGCCGCGCATTCTGGGGCAATTCATCAAGACCCGCCCAAAGCTGCAACTTTCCATCGAACTTGGCAGCCAGGATGAGATCATCCGCAAGCTCGGCAGTGGCCAGGCTGATCTGGGGCTGTCGATCACACCGCCGCGTCATTCCGCCGTGTCTGTGCGGGAAATCGCGAATGGACAGCTCATGTGTGTCTGCCCGGCAGAACATGAATTGGCGTTGCAGGAGGTTGTTTCGATCTCCAACCTCAATCACGTTTCGCACATTTCCTACGCAGCCCGCACGCCATTGGGGCAGATGATCGATACGCTGTTTTCCGAGCGCGGATTGGAGCGGCGCTATTTCTGCGAAGTGCGTCACACCGCGACGGCGCTTGAGATGGTCCGAAACGGGCTGGGTGTCGCCTTGGTCGACAGTTTTGCGGTGATTGGGTCGCGCGGAGAAAACATTGCCGCCCGCCCGACAAAACCCACTTTGCCGTTAAAACTATACGGTCTGACTTCGAACATGTTCCCGACGACCAACCTGACAATGCAGTTTCAGCAGTTCCTCGCGGACTACTTGGAGCCGCATGGCGGATCGGGGCCGGACGATGGTGATCTATAACCTGAAGATATAGAAGCGGGCGCATTTTTAATTTCAAAATGTTTTCGGGCCGTGCTCACCTGCAGGCAACGGAGCGGCAGTTTCGCCGCCCCATGTCAAAGCTAAGCGGGTGACCTTGTCTAATGAATGAGCCGATCCTTTCCATCAAAAACGCGGTCAAGCGATATGGCTCTGTTAACGCTCTTGATGGGGTAAATCTGGATGTTGCCGAGGGCGAGTTCCTGACCCTTCTGGGGCCGTCCGGTTCGGGTAAAACCACGTTGCTGAGCGCGATTGCAGGGTTCATCGCGCTGGATGAAGGCACACTGGCGCTGCGCGCGACTGATATCACCGGCAAGCCGCCCGAACATCGTGATTTCGGTATGGTGTTTCAGGGATATGCCCTGTTTCCCACCATGACCGTGCGCGAGAATGTCGGCTTTCCGCTGAAAATCCGCAAACGACCCCCCGCCGAAATCAAGAAGCGCGTGTCCGAAGCGTTGGAAATGGTGCAGATGAGCGATTTCGCCGATCGCATGCCCAGCCAGTTGTCCGGCGGGCAGCAGCAACGCATCGCGCTTGCGCGTGCGATGTCGTTCGATCCGCAAATCCTGTTGCTGGATGAACCGCTTTCGGCATTGGATAAGAAACTGCGCGCCGACTTGCAGTGGGAGTTGAAAGACCTGCACCAGAAGTTGGGGGTCACTTTCATCTACGTCACGCACGATCAGGACGAGGCGCTGTCCATGTCCGATCGTATCGTCATCCTCAAGGATGGGGCGATCCAGCAAGAGGGCGATCCCAACACGTTGTATGACCAGCCGCGCAATCGGTTCGTGGCCGATTTTCTGGGCAAGTCCAACTTCTTGGAGGCGGCGGTCATTGCAGGAAACGGTCCGGCGTATCAGTGCGATTCCAAGGGCGCATTGTTCACTTTGAACACGCAGGAACCTTGTCGCACCGGCGAAACAATCACTCTTGCCCTTCGGCCAGAGCGGTTGCGGCTGGGCTTGCCGGGCGCAGAACTCGTATCAGCGACGGTCAAGCAGGTCAGCTACCTTGGCGAGCGGTGCCAAGTGCTGGTGATGCGCGAGGGCGGCGAGGAGTTGCTGATTTCGCGCCCCACTTGGAAGACCGACATCGTACCAACGCCCGGATTGCAGGTCAGCATCGGTTGGGATGCCGATGCGCCGGTCGTCCTGGCCCCCGCATAATCAAGAGTGACAGGGAACCGACAAGGTCACCGTATCCCATAACAAGGAGAACAAGACATGACTGACACAACCGATTTTGAAGCCAAACGCGACATCGCCGAACTGGCGGTTGAGCGTTACAAGCAAGGGCGTCTCACCCGGCGCGGTTTCATTGCCGCAATGGGGGCGCTGGGTGTTCTGCCCGCGTTCGGCCAGCGCGCAATGGCACAGACCAAGGAAATCATCGTGGTGAACTGGGGCGGGGCCGCTGCGGACATCCTGCAGGAAGTTCTGTGCGACACCTATACCGCCGAAACCGGGATCAAGGTGACGGTCGATGGTTCCGGCCCGTCGGCGGGCAAGATCCGCGCCATGGTGGAAAGTGGCGCGGTGGTCTGGGATCTGTGCGACAGCGGCGCGGGTTCGGCGATCATTCTGGAACAGCAAGGCATGACCGAGGCGATCGACTATAGCATCGTCGACAAGTCCAAGGTTCTGGAAGGCACGGCCTATAACAACGGTGTCGGCAACTACGTCTATTCCTATGTGCTGGCCACGAACCCCAAGCTTTTGGGTGGAGCCGTCCCCCAGACTTGGGAAGATGTCTGGAACGTCAAGGATTTCCCGGGCATGCGTACATTCCGCAAATCGGTGCGCGGTCAGCTTGAAAGCGCCACACAGGCGCGCGGCGTCCCCTTGGCAGAGGTCTATGACGCGCTCGGCACCGAAGACGGCATCAAAGCCTCGATCGCCAAGTTCCGTGAGTTGCGCGAAAACATCATCGTCTGGGGGTCGGGCAGCGACAGCCAGAACCTGTTCCTTCAGGAAGAGGTCGCAATTGGCAATATCTGGTCCACCCGCGCGCATCTTCTGAAGGACCAGATGGAAGAAGGCACGTTCAACGTCAGCTTTAACGGCGGTGTCATCGCGCCGGGTATCTGGGTCGTGCCCAAGGGCAACCCGGTGGGCAAGGACGAGGTGATGAAATTCATCGCCCATGGTCAAAAACCGGAACTTCAGGTCGAATGGCTGGAGAAAATCGGCTCTGGCCCGATCAACCCGGAGGCCGCCGCATTGGTCCCCGCCGAATTGGCGCCGTTCAACCCGTCGAGCCCTGAAAACCTGGCGACGCAGATCATCTACAATGACGAATGGTATGCGAAGAACCAGGTTTCGGCCGAAGAAATGTATGTGGACGCGTTGATCAACTAACGCGCTTTCGGGACGGGCCTGCCTGCCTTGGTGGCGGGCCCGTCGAACCAATCAGAAGTCAAATCCATCAGGGGGCGGAATGCCGCGGGTCCACGAAAAGGTCAGTTACTGGATGCTGGTTCTTCCGGCGCTGTCGATCATGGTGTGTTTCTACATCCTGCCTGTGCTGGGCATCTGGGAAATCGCCTTCACAGAGCCCGAAACCGGGGTGGGAAACTTCGTCAAGATGGCTGGGTCCAACGCGGTGAAGACCAGCTTCGTGATTACGTTCCGCGTGGCCGCGATAACCACGGTGGGTTGCCTGATCCTTGGCTACATCGTGGCCTATGCGATCAGCAATTTCGCCACCCGCCTGACGCCGCTGATGGTGGCACTGGTGATTTTGCCATTCTGGGTTTCCGTGCTGATCCGCTCGTTCAGCTGGATCGTACTTCTGGGCCGCTCCGGTCTGGTGAATGACGCGCTGATCCATGCGGGCATGATCGAGCGTCCGCTGCGTCTGATGCATAATGAACTGGGCGTGTTGATCGCGATGATCCACGTCATGTTGCCTTTCGCGGTGCTGCCCATGCTTACGAATATGCGCGGCATTTCGGGGATCTATGTCCAAGCCGCGCGCAGCCTTGGTGCCAGTGAATGGACCAGCTTCCGGCAAGTTTATTTCCCGCAGACGCTGCCCGGCGTGCTTTCCGGGGCGCTGCTTGTATTCGTTCTGTCGCTCGGGTTCTTCGTGACGCCCGCGCTGCTGGGCGGCGGGCGCGTTCTGATGATCTCCGAATACATCACCTATCAGATTCAGGAATTCCTGAACTGGGGTCTTGGCTCGGCCCTGTCTGTCGCGCTGCTGGTAGCGACGGCCCTTGTCCTGCTGATCTCGGCGCGGTTCGTGAACCTGCGCGCCACCTTGTTGGAGCGTAAGTGATGCAAGTGTCTGCCTTTCGGATTTTCTTTCAGACCGGCGCGTGGTTGGTCATCGCCTTTCTGGTCCTGCCGATCCTTGTCGTCCTGCCGATTTCGTTCACCGATACGAGCTATATCGGGCTGCCCAAAGAGGCGCTGTCGCTTCAGCATTACGCCAACTACTTCACCGACCCCGACTGGCTTGGCGCGACGTGGACAAGCGTTTGGGTCGGGCTGGTGGTGGCAACCTGCGCCTCGGTTCTGGGGACGGCCTTCGCCATCGGGTGCTGGTTCCTGTCGGACCGGGCGGCGATGGTGGCGCGCTGGGTCCTGATTACACCGATCCTGGTGCCGCCGGTCGTGCAGTCGCTGGGGTTCTACCGCTTTTGGGTCAAGCTGGGCCTGATCGACACGCATTTCGGCGTCATCCTTGCCCATACCTTGCTGGCGCTGCCCTATGTGTCGATTTCGGTCTTTGCCGCGCTGAGCAATCTGGACCGCAACCTGCCACGGGCGGCGCGCAGCCTTGGGGCCTCGGTCATGCAAACGGTCTGGGCCGTTGTCGTGCCCGCCGCGCGCCCCGGCATCGCCACCGGGTTCATCTTTGCCTTTATCGTCAGCTTTGACGAGATCGTGGGCGTGCTGTTCATCACCGTGCGGAATGTGCAAACCCTGCCCAAGATGATCTGGGAGGGTATTCAGGACAATATCGACCCGACGATCGCCGCCGTCGCGACCTTGCTGATCGCCTTGACGCTTATCGCCACGGCCATCGGGGTTCTGCGCAGATCATGACCCGGCTTCTTCTGAAAAACGCGACCTATATCAGCCATGACAGCGGGTTGCCTGAACTGCGCTGCGGCCATATCGCCATCGAAGGCAGCCGCATCGTCGCCTTGCCGGAAACGCTGGAGGGTACTGACTTCGACGGGTTCGAACCGGTTGATATGTCGGGCAAGCTGATTTCGCCGGGGTTTATCAACGCCCACACCCATTCGGTTTTGCTGGTCCTGCGCGGCACGGTCGAGGATATCGAAGGCAATCTCGTCTATCAGTACATGGTGCCCGCCTCCTATCTGCTGGAGCCGGAGGAGCGTGCCGCCATCGCGCGGCTCGCCTGCGCCGAGGCGATCCGGTCCGGCACGACGACGATGGTCGATCCGCTGCGTCACGTGGCCGATTACGCCCCCGCCATGATCGACAGTGGGATGCGGCTGTGGCTGGCGGAAAGCTGCGCAGATGCGGTGACGACAGAGGTCGGCAGCGGCACCTACCGCTTTGACCGCGATTTCGGGCAGACCTTCCTTGATCGCACCGAGGCCCTGATCGACCGCTTTCACGGGGCCGAGGATGACCGGGTGCGCGTGATGATCGCTGCCCATGCGCCGGACAATTGCAGCCCTTGGATGCTGGGGCAGCTCAAGGCTCTGGCGCGCAAACATGGCCTGCGCCGAACGGTTCATCTGAGCCAGATCATCAGCGAGAAAGAGCAGGTTGAAGCACTGCATGGTTGCACCTCGACCGAGTATCTCGATCAGAATGGTTTTCTGGGCGATGACCTGATCGCGGTGCATTGGACCTTCTGCACCGAAAGCGACGTGGCGCGGCTGGCAGACACGGGCACGTGGCTGGGCCATTGCCCGGCGTCGATGTCGGCCAAGGGCCCGCATCCCCTGCCGATGCGCGCAATTCTGGATCAAGGGGTCAAGATCGTTCTGGGCACCGACAACATGACCGAGGATATGTTCCACGCCATGAAAATGGCGCTGACATTGCATCGCGGGGCCTATCAGCGCTCTGTCACGCCGACGCCGGGGCAGGTGTTCAACTATGCCACGCTGAACGCGGCCAAGGCGCTGGACCGGCCGGATATTGGCAGTATCGGGGTGGGACAAAAGGCCGATCTGGCGATGTTCAACCTGTATGCGCCTGCGCTGAACCCGCGCGTGTCGCTGGTGTCGAACCTTGTGCATTACGGGCATCCCGGCACGGTGACGGACACGATGGTCGATGGGCGGTTCCTGATGCGGGACGGCGCTCTGACCACGATCGACGAACGCGCCGCTGTGGTCGAAGCGCAGCAAGCGACCGAAGCAATGTGGCAGCGGTTCAGCGCCGAAGACCGGGGCGTGCCTTTGCCTGCCACTGACGCCTGCTAACGATTAGGGAATACTGACATGACGTTTTCGATCATAGGGCGCTGCGCCCGCACCGGCGCATTTGGCGCGGCGATTACCACGTCTGACCTTGCCGTTGGCGCACGGTGTGTACGGTTGCTGCACGGGAAAGGCGCAATGCTGTCGCAACACCGGACGGATAGTCGTTTGGGCGATCTTGGCATCTCTCTTCTGGCAGAGGGGAAAAGCGCCCAAGACACGGTGACGGCGGTGTGCAACTCGACCAAGGACATCGAATGGCGGCAGATCGGGGCGCTGGATGCGAAAGGTCACGCGGCGGCCTATCACGGGCGCCGCATGTATTCGATCTATACCCACAGCACCGAGAAAGACTGCCTGGCCCTGGGCAATATTCTGGCGAATGAGACCGTGACCCGAAAGATGGCTGCGGCCTTTGCCCGCGACCCAGGCCTGCCGCTGGGCGAGCGACTGATGCAAGCGCTCGAAGCCGGGCGTGACGGGGGCGGCGAAATCGTCGGGCCGTTGCGATCTGCGGCGGTGCGCGTGACCGGAGAGCACGGGATCGACGCGATGGACCTGCGCATCGACATGTCCGAATGTACTGCGGTTGAAGACCTGCGTGCGCTGGTGGACGCCTATGCCGACCGGGCCGAAATCCTGCGCAATGTCGCCTTGGCCCCCGAAGGGATTCCCGTGATGCGCAGCCTGTTCGAGGCGAGCATCGAGCGGATTGAGGAACTGGGTCTGCAGGCGCGGTTCCCGACAGCGCAGCACCGCGATCGATGGACCTTGCGGGACTAAGGCCATGTCGGTTGAACAGATATACTGGCAAGCCGACGATCCGGCCGAGGCCGAGCAAGAGAAAGCCCCGGATCGGACGGATATCGCGGTAATTGGCGCTGGCTATACGGGGTTGAGCGTCGCGCTGCACCTTGCGCGGGCCGGGCGCCATGTCGTCGTGTTCGAGGCGGGCGGGATCGGGGCCGGGTGCTCCTCTCGCAATGGCGGGATGGTCGGTCCGAGCTTTCACAAGCTTGGTTCGGCCGGTTTGATTGCGCGCTATGGCGAGGCGAAGACCTTGACGATCATGCGTGAAGGTATCCATGCTCTCGATTACTTCGAAGATTTCGTGGCCGAAAATGCGTTGGAGTGTGACCTGCAAATGCGGGGCCGCTTTCGCGGTGCGCGCACGGTCGCCGATTACGATGCGATGGGGCGCGAAACGGACTGGTTGTCGCGCAATATCGGGCTGCCCGTCGCCATGGTGCCCCGCGCAGAGCAGAGCCAGGAGATCGGCAGCACGTTTTACCGAGGCGGTGCGGTCTATCAGCGTGACGGCGGGATACATCCGCGCAAGCTGCTTGTCGCCTTGGCGCAGGCCGCGCGGGCAGCCGGGGTCAAGATCGTGGCGCACTGCCCGGTGTCCGCGATGCGCCGCGACGGCACGGAAACCACGCTGCAAACGGCGCAGGGCGCGGTTACCGCGACACAGGTCGTAGTGGCGACAAACGCCTATGCGGATGCGCGCACCCCGGCGATGCATCGTCGTATCGTCGCCATCCAGACCGCCGCAGTCGCCACCGAGGCGCTTTCCCCACAACTGATGGACAGCCTGACGCCGAAAAAGCGCATGTTCGGGGAAACCGGGCGTGTCTTCATGTGGTTCCGTCCCAGCCCGGATGGGCGCAGGTTTATCTTTGGCGGCCGGATCGGTCGTCCCGGCGGTGCGGTCGATGCGCAGCGCAAGGCCTTTGCGCGATCAGTCCAGCGGGTTTTCCCTCAACTGCCCGATGTCCAGTTTACCCATGTCTGGTCGGGCAATGTCGCCTACACCCCTGATCACAGCCCGCATGTGGGCTTTGAAGACGGCGTATGGCTGGCCGGGGGCTATTGTGGGTCGGGGGTGACGCGCAGCATATATTTCGGAATGAAGCTCGCCCGTAAGATATTGCAGGAGAAAGGCAGTGATACCGCGTTCGACGATCTGCCTTTCCATCCGGTTCCGTTCAAACCTTTTTCGGGCCGTGCCGCCAGTCTGATGACCCGGTGGTACGCCCATCTTGACGCACGCGACCTTCGCCGGGATCACAACGCGGGCTGAGGGGCCCGCAAGCCTCGCCGCGATCATGTAGCGTTGGACCTGGCTGAGGCGCGGATGCGTAAACAGGCGAAAGTTCTCTTTCACTGCGGCCTACAATGGACGATCCATTCGCCCTCCACGTAAGGCCCTGACGCAACATGGCAGCGACATCGCGATGTGGGGCAGGGCGGCGTGATTCTCTGCCCCACATGGCAGGCGTCACATTTCCCGTGAACAATGCGCCGATAAGCGCGGCACTGTTTCGCCCGCTTAGGGGGAAAGGGGTTCCCGCCATAGTTGCACCGCCGGTTTGCCCCAATTTTGCCTTAAACGAGGGGAAAATTGACGACACGGCGACTGAAACTTGTCTGGTGCGCACCTGCTGCGCCGATGGGCGGGGGGCTTTCGCTGGATGGGTGAGACGTTTGGTGGTGTGAGGGACTATGGTGCAAGGGAAATCTGACGGTCATCGCGATGCGGTGACGATGAAGGCAATCAAGAATCTTCTAGCGGAACACGCCGACGAGTTCGATCCACTTAACTCCACGCGGCAAAGGGACACGGACGCTGCCCCAACCGACGCGGCGCAAACCAGCGAACAATTTCATGGCGAAACGGCAAAGCCCCTGACTGACCAGCGCGGCGTGGCCCCAATCGTTGAACGCCCTTGCGCGGCTGACGCGCCTCAGCCTCCACAAAAATCGCAGCCCGTGGCCGGTCTTGCCGATCCGGCACCAAGCGCAGCCACGGCCACGGCATCGCCCAAACCGCGCGCCAAGAACCTGCTGGGGGGTATTCCCCGCCTTGATGGGGGCGGTTTGCGCCAGCATGTCACAGGTGGCCGGCTGGTCGCGGCGGCCCTGTTGCTGCTGGTCGTGCTCATGCCCGCGCTGATGTTCCTGCTGTTCGTTCTGTTTCTGACAGTGATCGCTGGCATCTTCCTTGCTTTCGGAAGCGACAGCGTCTGGGAGACCGTGGCCCGGCAGACCGCACGCTTTGCCGCGCGGCACCCGGAGCAGGGCAAAACCCTGTTCAGATGGCTCGATTCTGTCGCGTGCCGGTGGGATCTGGCCTTGGACTGCTTTCCTGACGGGACGGTGGATGCGCTCTACATGCCGGACTTCGCGAATTTCCAAAGCGAACGTGACGCCCGCAAGAACGCGCATGACGCCGCCGTCACCGAACGGCTTGCGCGCCTGCAAAGCAACGGGTGACCACAGGCTTTGGGCCGCGCCGCTTGATCTTTGCCGATCCCGCGGTTACATCGCCGGAAACAGGTTTCCCAGCAAAGGCAGGCATCCGTGGCCAATCCGTTCCAATTCATCCAGCAAACCCGCGCCGAGATCGCCAAGATCGTCTGGCCGACGCGCCGGGAAGTCATGCTGACCACGGTCATGGTCTTCATCATGGCAACGCTGACGGCGATTTTCTTCGCTTTGGTGGACCTTGGCATTCGTGGCGGCCTGCGCGGCGTGCTCAGCATTTTCGGCTGATCCGCACCCGAAGGGCAGGGCGCAAGTCACCCGCGCCCTTGATCATTTGTTGATGCCGGTATATCCGGCAATCCTCTCCTAAGATGTGCGGCGTGTGGCGATTCGAGTTACACGCCGATTTTACATGAGGGAGCAAAGTCGGAGACGAGGCTCGTCCCGGCACCGAGAACAGGACCAGCCACGGCGTGGCGCGGTCGAAGCAAGGGAAGATTGAGGCCTATGGCGAAGCGGTGGTATTCAGTCAGCGTTCTGTCCAATTTCGAAAAGAAGATTGCGGAACAGATCCGGACGACAGCGGAAGAGCAGGGTCTTGAGAACGAAATCGACGAGGTTCTCGTCCCGACCGAAGAAGTGATCGAAGTCCGTCGCGGCAAGAAGGTCACGACTGAAAAGCGCTTTATGCCCGGTTACGTTCTGGTCCACATGGAAATGTCGGATCGCGGCTATCACCTGATCAACTCGATCAACCGCGTCACAGGTTTTCTGGGCCCGCAAGGCCGCCCGATGCCGATGCGCGATGCTGAGGTGAACGCGATCCTGAACCGTGTGCAGGAAGGCGAAGAATCGCCGCGGACGCTGATCCATTACGAGGTCGGCGAGAAGGTCAAAGTCAACGATGGCCCGTTCGAAGATTTCGACGGCATGATCGAAGAGGTCGACGACGACAACCAGCGGCTCAAGGTTTCCGTGTCCATCTTTGGCCGCGAAACACCGGTCGAACTGGAATTCACTCAGGTCACCAAGCAGGGCTGATCTGCCTGATCACACCCTGTTTTTCGCTGAAGCTTAGCCTTGATTGCCCGCCCTGTTGCGGGCAATTTGCGTTTCAAGGCAAGAACAAGGGCAACGCGCAGGCATGGCATCGGGGCAGGACCGTAAGAATATCGTCGTCATCAGCCTCGATGATGCAGTGTCGTACTGGCACTACAAGACCGTGTTCCGCGAGGTTTTGCAGACCCCGAATTTCGACCGGGTATGCGCGCAATCCACCGCGTTCTTGTCCGCCTATTGTCAGTCGCCGCTATGCGGGCCGTCCCGGTCCAGCTTCATGTCGGGCCGCGCGCCGCCGCAAACCGGGGTCTATGACAACAAAACCAGCATTTTCGATGTCGTTCCGCCGCAAAAGATGTGGCCCTATCTGCTGAAAGAGAACGGTTACTTCTGCTCGTCCGGGGGCAAGGTCCACCACGGGTACAAGCCCCTGCCAAAGCCCATCCACAAGGTGCTCTATTCCGACGAGCGCAAGGGTTTCCGTATCGATAAGAAGTTGCCCGCCCACAAGGCGCAGAAACGTCTTGGCGGGCATGCGGGCGGCATTGTGACCACCGATCCGGCGGATGACGGCTATTACCACGATGCGCATTCCGCCCAATCGTTCGAAAGGTTCATCACCGAATACAAGGGCGATGCGCCGTTCTATCGGGAGGTCGGGTTCTACGGCCCGCACGCGCCGTTCATCACGCCGTTGCGCTACAAGGAGATGTACCCGGATCGATTTTTTGTGAAACCGGCCGAATGGGGCGCGGGCTTTTCCGAAACCGACTTCACCTCGGAAACGATGGTGTCGAATTTCGATGTGAACGATCAGCGATGGCGCCGGAGTGTGCGCAACTATTTCGCCGCCTATACCCATGTGGATCATTACCTCGGCAAGGTCTGGAACACGCTGAAAACGTCGCGTTTTGCCGACAATACCGTGGTTGTGATCCTGTCCGATCACGGGATGCATCTGGGCGACCGCGCCCGCTTCCGCAAGTCCACCCTGTGGGAGCAGGTCTGCGCCGTGCCCTTGATCATCCACGATCCATCACGCGCCGATCCGCAAGTCCGTCGCGACCCGGTGGCCTTGATCGATCTGGGCCCAACGGTGCTGGATTATTCCGGGTTGCCGCCGCTGGACAACTGCGTGGGCCGTTCGCTCCGTCCCAAGGTCGAGGGCGCGGCCCCCGACCCGGACCGCCCCGTGCCGACCTTTCACAATGGCAGCGTGGCTGTGCGGGCGGGCGACTACCGGATGATCCAATATGAAGACGGAAACACCGAATTTTATGACGTCACACGGGATTGGTGGCAGACAAAGGACCTTGGTCGCCACCACCCGGACTTCAACAAAGTGCAGGACATCCTGATCGAGACAGCCCGCGCATATGGGATGCAGATCGAAAAGCGTCCCGCCTTCGACGGCCAGTATAGCTAGGCCGGGCCAGAATCACTTGCAATCGTAGCGTTCCGGTAGTATCGGGCGCGCTCATCCCTTTGCGGGTGATCCAAGTTGGGAGGCGAGAGCGGCGCGCCGTTCGGACCTGACCACATCACATATATCCACCGGAACGCGTTTCGGGGGAGTTGAGAAAAGGAGATTGGCTCATGGCCAAGAAACTTGCCGGCACCATGAAATTGCAGGTGCCCGCCGGTCAAGCAAACCCGTCCCCGCCGGTTGGTCCGGCGCTCGGTCAGCGCGGCATCAACATCATGGAATTCTGCAAGGCGTTCAACGCCAAGACGCAGGAAATGGAGCCCGGTGCGCCGTGCCCGACCGTGATCACCTACTACCAGGACAAGTCCTTCACCATGGACATCAAGACGCCCCCCGCGTCTTACTACCTGAAAAAGGCAGCCAAGGTGAAATCCGGTGCGAAGACGCCTTCGCGTGAAACCGTTGGCACCGTGACGGCCGCGCAAGTGCGCGAAATCGCCGAAGCGAAAATGAAAGATCTGAACGCCAACGACGTTGAAGCGGCGATGCAGATCATCCTGGGTTCTGCCCGCTCCATGGGCATCGAGGTGAAGTAAGATGGCAAAACTTGGAAAACGGACCCGCGCGGCCCGCGAAGCTTTCGACGGCAAAGAGAACGTCTCTGTCGAGGAAGCGGTAAGCCTGGTCAAGAACAACGCCAATGCGAAATTCGACGAAACTGTCGAAATCGCGATGAACCTCGGTGTCGACATCCGTCACGCAGACCAAATGGTCCGCGGCGTGATCGGCCTGCCGAACGGCACTGGTAAAGACGTGCGTGTTGCCGTGTTTGCGCGCGGTGCCAAGGCGGACGAAGCCAAGGAAGCAGGCGCCGATATCGTTGGTGCAGAAGACCTGATGGAAACCGTTCAAGGCGGCACGATCGAATTCGATCGCTGCATCGCTACGCCGGACATGATGCCGATCGTCGGCCGTCTGGGTAAGGTTCTGGGTCCGCGCAACCTGATGCCGAACCCGAAAGTCGGCACGGTGACCATGGATGTCGCAGATGCGGTCAAAGCTGCCAAGGGCGGTGAAGTCCAGTTCAAAGCTGTCAAAGGCGGCATCGTCCACGCGGGCGTTGGCAAAGCGTCCTTCGACGAAGCCAAACTGGTCGAAAACATCCGTGCCTTCATCGGTGCTGTCGCCCGTGCGCGTCCCTCCGGTGCAAAAGGCACTTACATGAAGAAAGTCTCGATCAGCTCGACAATGGGCCCGGGCGTTTCCATCGACGTGGAAAACGCGGTCTCCGAGTAACAGACTCTTCAAGACGTTTCGGAAAAGCGGCCCATCCCGGGCCGCTTTTTTCGTTTCCGGGCCTGCGCATCGGACAGCATAAACGTGAGATTAATCTCGTGCAGGTAGCCTTTCCTGAAATTGACGGAAAGGGTCATGGAATGCGTCAGATTCTTGGATTTTGGATTGCCTGTTTTATCGCGGTGGCGTCCTTTGCCGCGCACGCTGCGCAGCTTGGGGTGCCGCATGGGCGGGTGCTTCTGGAAGTGTCCGGCCAGATCGGCAACACGAATGGCGATGGTGTCGCGCGTTTCGACCGCGAAATGCTCGAGGCGCTGGATTGGCGCGAGGTGGAAACCTACACGTCCTTCACTGAAGGGCTTCAGCGATTTGCCGGCCCAACACTGGCATCCTTGCTGGAGGCGGTCGCCGCCGATGGCACGAAGCTGCATGCAACGGCGATCAATGACTATTACGTCGTGATCCCGACGGGGCACGCGGACGAACACGATGTCATCCTTGCCCTCGACCATGACGGAAAGCCCATGCGCGTCCGCGACAAGGGGCCGATCTGGGTCGTATATCCGTTGGAGGAAGCCGAAGCAGGCGAAAAGCCGTTCGACACCGAAATGATCTGGCAACTGAACCGCCTGTCTGTCAGGTAAATTGCCCGCGTGTCGAAAGTGCTTGGTCCTGTTCAACGAATTATCGTGGCGCTTTCGTTATGCGGTGTCCTGCTGGTCATGCTTGCCTCGCATCGGAACCATTTGCAGGACAACGAACAGCAGATCGTGTTCTCGATCAGCGCGACGACCTACAAGTTCAGCGAATTGATCTATGAGGCGCAAAAGCTGATGACCGCTTTTGCGTTTCACCGCGCCGGGCAGAACACCCGCGAGGACTTGCATGAACAGTTCGACGTTCTGTGGAGCCGGATTGGCGTTGTCGCGGCCATCGATTTCAAAGACAGGCCGATGATCACCAAGGTCCTTGAGGATTATCACGAGTGGCTGACTTCCTCGGACGCGATCCTGTATGGCGGGTCCGGTCCGCTTGAACCGGCGGAGCTTGAGCTGTTGGCAAGTTCGCTGGATCCATTGGTCGTCGCCACGCGTCAGGCGTGGATGTTCGAATTCAACCACAGCCGGTTCGAAAGCCTTGCAGAGATCACGCGCCCGGCGAAAATCCAGCGCCAGCGGGGGGAGATCATGATCGCCGGCCTGCTGAGCGCGATCGTGCTCTACCTTGTGGCCGAAGTGTACTTCGCGGCCTTGGCGCAGCGTCGCGCGGTTCAATTGCAAGAGGCGGCGCAAACCGCAAACCGCGCCAAATCCGATTTCATCGCCACCGTCAGCCATGAAATCCGCACCCCTCTTAACGGTATCTTGGGGATGGCGTCGCATCTGGCGGATCAGAACCTGTCAGAGGAAAATCGCGAAAGCGTCCGGATCATTCAGGATTCCGGCGGCTTGCTGCTGACGACGATCAATGACGTGCTCGACCTGGCCAAGATCGAAGCGGGGGAATTCGCGTTGGAGTTCGGCGACCATGATATCCGTGCGGCCCTGCGCACCGCGCGAGAGCTGTATCTGGAAACCGCCCGCGACAAGGGGCTTGAGCTTGACCTGACGGTGTCCTCTTCCGTCCCGGAATGCTTGCGCGTGGACGAACGGCGATGCAGGCAGGTGATCCACAATCTCGTGTCCAACGCGGTCAAGTTCACGCAAAGCGGATACGTTCACATTTCCGCCGATTACAAAAAAGGCACCGACGCCGCGCATGGCATCCTGACGATCTCGGTCGAGGATAGCGGCCCGGGCATCGCCAAGGCCGCGCAGGCGCGTGTGTTTGAACCGTTCGGCCAGGCCGATACCGGGATCAGTCGGCGCTTTGGCGGATCAGGGCTGGGGCTGTCGATCTCGCGCGATATTTGCGGGCTGATGGGCGGATCATTGGAACTGACCAGCGCGCTGGGGCGCGGCGCACGGTTCGATATGATCCTGCCGCTGGAGGAAGTCGCGCAGAACAAGGCGACCTCCAAGCGCGCTCAATCCGACCCGCAGGACGCGACGGATTTGTCCGGGCGCAAGGTGCTGATCGTCGATGACAACCGCACAAACCGTTTAATCGTGAAGAAGTTCATCGCCCCCCTCGGGGCAGAGATCGCAGAAGCGGAAAGTGGCGAGGACGCACTGCGCCATCTGTCGCAACACCCCGCCGATATCGTTCTGATGGACATCCAGATGCCGGGCATGGATGGCGTTCAGACCACACGCAAATTCCTAGCCGATCGCGCACAGGCCGGGCGTGTGGCCCCGCCCATCATCGGGGTGACGGCCAACGCGATGCCCCACCAGATCGAACAGTATTTGGCCTCGGGAATGAAAGAAGTGCTTGCCAAGCCGGTGTCGAAAGCCGCACTTCTGCGCATGTTGACGCGCCATCTGTCAGAGCCTTACGACAAAGGTGGCCCGGCGGAAGCGGCCTGAACCGGTCCCGCCTCGTAGGCTGCGCGAACCGCGCAATCTGCGGTAAATGTTCGGCGCAGGTATGCGAGGCAAGAAAACCCCTTCACAACTGGGCACACATCCGGTATCTGCGCCCCCGTCCGGTCACGCGATGAGTCGTTGTGGCCTGACGATTCGTCCGAGACGGTGGGTGGCGTTTTGCGTCATAAATCCTGCCCGAGACGGGAAGAGACCAGATTTCTCGGGTCGGCCACATGCCGTTCCGGGGCGAGTTGGCTGGACCCGTACGGACCCGATTGCCGGGCGATTGCCCGGTGAAACTAGGAGCCGGAGGGTCGCATGGCCCTCCACACTTGGAGTGAAACTGTGGATAGAGCCCAGAAAGAGAAAGTGGTCGACGAGCTCGGCCAAATCTTCGAAAGCTCTGGCGTTGTGGTGGTGTCCCACTACACCGGCCTGACAGTTGCTGAGATGCAAGATCTGCGTGCTCGTGCCCGTGAGGCCGAGGCGTCAGTTCGTGTTGCCAAGAACAAGCTCGCCAAGATCGCCCTTGCTGGGAAGTCCATCGAAGAGATGGGTGACCTGCTGACGGGTATGACCGTCATGACCTATTCCGAGGATCCTGTCGCTGCGGCGAAGGTTGCCGAGGATTATGCCAAGGAGAACGACAAGTTCGTGATCCTCGGTGGGGCCATGGACGGCAACGTGCTGGACCGTGCTGGAGTCACAGCGGTGTCGAAACTGCCGTCGCGCGAGGAGCTTATCGCTTCCATCGCGGGCTGCATCGGCGCACCTGCCTCCAACATCGCCGGCGCGATTGGCGCACCTGCAAGCAACATTGCTTCCATCCTCTCGACCATCGAGGAAAAGGCGGAAGCTGCATAAGCGAATGTCAGAACGGTGTGGGGGCTGTCCTCACACGTTAGAACACACATCTTAACGGAAAGAGCTGATAAAATGGCTGATCTGAAGAAACTGGCAGAAGACATCGTTGGTCTGACCCTGCTGGAAGCACAAGAACTGAAAAACATCCTGAAGGACGAGTACGGCATCGAGCCCGCAGCAGGCGGCGCAGTGATGATGGCTGGCCCGGCAGGCGACGCTGGCGGCGCAGCAGCAGAAGAGAAGACAGAATTCGACGTTGTTCTCAAGAACGCTGGCGCATCCAAGATCAACGTGATCAAGGAAGTCCGCGGCATCACCGGTCTGGGCCTGAAAGAAGCCAAAGACCTGGTCGAAGCCGGTGGCAAGATCAAAGAAGGCGTCGACAAAGCCGAAGCCGAAGACATCAAAGGCAAGCTGGAAGCAGCTGGCGCCGAAGTCGAACTGGCGTAAGCCAACCTCGACAGGTGATTTAACGGGGGCTCCAATCGGGGCCCCCGTTTTCGTTTGGCGGCTGCGTTTCAAGAACTGCGTTTCAAGAGGCGTCCGCTGCTGCGGCAAAGTCGGCCCAACGCAAGGCGCCGGACAGGTACTTATATTGCGAATGTTCCCGGGCACCGGGTAAAGCACCGCAGGCCGCTTAACCATAATTCGAAATCTCAGTCTCGACGTGGCCTTGAGTTGCTAGGCTTGTCCGCGAAAGCGGGTGTAAAAGCGTTGCGAGTTCGCGCAAAATCGCTTTGGTGCTGGTCAGGCGGATCGGGTGGGGCTTTGGGATGCTGCCGTTTTTGGTGGGATGCCACGGCGTGCGCTCTACTTTTCTGCGAACGCCCTGTTGTGCTTTCGTTAGCCATTGCCTATGTGGAAGCTTCCGCTGGGAGCGATGATTCGCGCCCGGCTTTTTGCGTCGTCGGTCTGGCAGGAGAAATTACACCTTAATTCACACCCTCAAGATCTTTCGCAGAGAGCCGCCGGACATCAGGTTAGTCCCATTCGCGGCGGTTTTCTAGGAAAGATCGGGGTCGGGCGCGCATGATGGGCAAATGCGCAGGTATAGACCCCCTTTTCGATCTTTGAGCGTTCGCCACGGGCCGCCCCCCCGCTGTGTGAACAGACAAAGATGGAGTGCGAAAACCGCATGGCAAATTCGTTCATTGGCCAGAAACGTCTTCGGAAATACTACGGCAAGATCCGTGAAGTTCTGGAAATGCCGAACCTCATCGAGGTCCAGAAATCAAGCTACGACCTGTTCCTGAATTCGGGTGAAGCACCTGATCCCACCGATGGTGAAGGCATCAACGGTGTGTTCCAGTCCGTGTTCCCGATCAAGGACTTCAACGAAACCAGCGTGCTGGAATACGTGAAGTACGAGCTGGAAGCGCCGAAATACGACGTGGAAGAGTGCCAGCAGCGCGACATGACATATAGCGCGCCGCTGAAAGTCACCCTGCGTCTGATCGTGTTCGATGTGGACGAGGACACCGGGGCCAAGTCGGTCAAGGACATCAAGGAACAGGACGTGTTCATGGGCGATATGCCCCTGATGACACCGAACGGCACCTTTGTGGTCAACGGGACCGAACGGGTCATCGTTTCGCAGATGCACCGGTCCCCCGGTGTGTTCTTCGACCACGACAAGGGCAAGACGCACTCCTCCGGCAAGCTGCTGTTCGCCTGCCGTATCATTCCGTATCGCGGTTCGTGGCTGGACTTTGAATTCGACGCCAAGGACATCGTGTTCGCCCGTATCGACCGTCGCCGCAAGCTGCCCGTGACGACGTTGCTGTATGCGCTGGGTCTGGATCAGGAAAGCATCATGGATGCTTACTACCAAACCGTGTCCTACAAGCTGGAAGGCAAGGGCAAGGGCTGGGTCTCGCCGTTCTTCCCGGACCGTGTGCGTGGCACGCGCCCGACATATGATCTGGTCGACGCCAACAGCGGTGAAGTGATTGCCGAAGCGGGCAAGAAGGTCACGCCGCGCGCGGTCAAGAAGTTGATCGACGAAGGCAAGGTGACGGAGCTTCTGCTGCCGTTCGAGCAAATCGTCGGCAAATTCGTCGCGAAGGACATCATCAACGAAGAAAACGGCGCGATCTATGTCGAAGCCGGTGATGAACTGACGCTGGAATATGACAAGGATGGCACGCTGATCGGCGGCACCGTGAAGGAGCTGGTCGACGCGGGCATCACCGATATTCCGGTTCTGGATATCGATAACGTCAATATCGGTCCGTATATCCGCAACACCATGGCGCAAGACAAGAACATGAACCGGGAAACCGCGCTCATGGATATCTACCGCGTCATGCGTCCGGGTGAGCCGCCCACCGTCGAAGCTGCCTCTGCGCTGTTCGACACGCTGTTCTTCGATTCCGAGCGTTACGACCTGTCTGCCGTGGGCCGCGTGAAGATGAACATGCGTCTGGCGCTCGACGCCGAAGACACCCAGCGCACGCTGCGCCGCGAAGACATCGTGGCCTGCATCAAGGCGCTGGTAGAACTGCGCGACGGCAAGGGCGAAGTGGACGACATCGACCACCTCGGCAACCGCCGTGTCCGTTCCGTTGGCGAACTGATGGAAAACCAGTACCGCGTCGGTCTTCTGCGGATGGAGCGCGCCATCAAAGAGCGTATGTCCAGCGTCGAAATCGACACGGTGATGCCGCAGGATCTGATCAACGCCAAGCCCGCCGCGGCGGCTGTGCGTGAATTCTTCGGCTCTTCGCAGCTGTCGCAATTCATGGACCAGACCAACCCGCTTTCGGAAGTGACGCACAAGCGTCGTCTCTCCGCGCTTGGGCCGGGCGGTCTGACCCGCGAACGTGCCGGCTTTGAGGTGCGCGACGTGCACGCCACGCACTATGGCCGGATGTGCCCGATTGAAACGCCGGAAGGCCCGAACATCGGCCTGATCAACTCGCTGGCGACCTTTGCCCGCGTCAACAAGTATGGCTTCATCGAGACACCGTATCGGAAAGTCGTCGACGGCAAAGTGACCGACGAGGTCAACTACATGTCCGCGACCGAAGAGCAGCGTCACACCGTTGCGCAGGCCAACGCCTCCATCGACGAGAACGGCAAATTCGTGAACGAGTTCGTGAACACCCGCCAGGCTGGTGAATACACGCTCGCGCCGAATGAAAGCGTTGATCTGATCGACGTGTCGCCCAAGCAGTTGGTATCCGTTGCGGCCTCGCTGATCCCGTTCCTCGAAAACGACGACGCGAACCGCGCCCTGATGGGATCGAACATGCAACGTCAGGCGGTTCCGCTTCTGCAAGCGGAAGCCCCGCTGGTCGGGACCGGTATCGAAGGCAAGGTGGCGATCGACTCCGGCGCGGCCATTCAGGCGAAACGCGCGGGCATCATCGACCAGGTGGATGCGCAGCGTATCGTGATCCGGGCGACCGAAGACCTCGAACTGGGCGACGCGGGCGTGGACATCTACCGGATGCGCAAGTTCCAGCGTTCCAACCAGAACACCTGTATCAACCAGCGTCCGCTGGTGAAGGTGGGTCAGCAAGTGACCAAGGGCGAAATCATCGCCGACGGTCCGTCCACCGATATCGGTGAACTGGCGCTGGGCAAGAACGTGGTCGTCGCGTTCATGCCGTGGAACGGCTACAACTACGAGGACTCGATCCTGATCTCCGAGCGGATCGCGCGCGATGACGTCTTCACCTCGATCCATATCGAGGAATTCGAAGTCTCTGCCCGTGACACAAAGCTTGGGCCCGAGGAAATCACACGCGACATCCCGAATGTCGGCGAGGAAGCGCTGCGCAACCTCGACGAGGCGGGCATCGTGTATATCGGCGCCGATGTGGAGCCGGGCGATATCCTTGTGGGCAAGATCACACCGAAGGGCGAAAGCCCGATGACGCCGGAAGAAAAGCTTCTGCGCGCCATCTTCGGTGAGAAAGCGTCCGACGTGCGCGATACCTCGCTGCGGGTGAAGCCGGGTGACTACGGCACGGTCGTCGAAGTGCGTGTCTTTAACCGCCATGGTGTGGAAAAAGACGAACGTGCGCTGCAGATCGAGCGTGAAGAAGTCGAGCGTCTGGCCCGTGACCGTGATGACGAACTCGCGATCCTCGACCGCAACATCTATGCCCGTCTGGGCGACATGCTGCTGGGCAAGGAAATCGCGAAGGGTCCGCGCGGTGTGAAAGCGGGTGACACTGTCACCGCAGACACGCTGGAAGCGTTCCCGCGCTCCGCTTGGTGGCAGATTGCCCTCAAGGACGAGCAGAACGCGCAAGTGGTCGAAGCCCTGAACGAGCAATACGAGGCGCAAAAGCGCGCTTTGGACGCACGTTTCGAAGACAAGGTCGAGAAAGTCCGTCGTGGCGACGACCTGCCGCCGGGTGTGATGAAGATGGTCAAGGTCTTCGTCGCGGTGAAGCGCAAGCTGCAACCGGGCGACAAGATGGCCGGTCGTCACGGGAACAAGGGTGTGATTTCCAAGGTTGTTCCGATGGAAGACATGCCGTTCCTGCAAGACGGGACACCGGTGGACTTCTGTCTGAACCCGCTGGGCGTGCCGTCGCGGATGAACGTTGGTCAGATCCTCGAAACCCACATGGGTTGGGCCGCACGCGGTCTGGGTCTGAATATCGACGAAGCCTTGGGTGAATACCGCCGTTCCGGCGACATGACCCCGGTCCGCGACGCGATGAAGTTGGCCTATGGCGGCGATGTCTACGAAGAAGGCATCAAGGACATGACCGAGGAAGAACTGCTGGAAGCGGCGGGCAATGTTGCGCGCGGTGTTCCGGTGGCGACACCTGTCTTCGACGGCGCCAAAGAGATCGATGTGAACGACGCGCTCAGCCGCGCTGGCTTCGATACCTCTGGTCAGTCGATCCTGTTCGATGGTCGCACGGGCGAGCAATTCGCGCGTCCTGTGACTGTGGGCGTCAAGTACCTGCTGAAACTGCACCACCTTGTGGACGACAAAATCCACGCGCGTTCGACCGGGCCTTACAGCCTTGTCACCCAGCAGCCGCTGGGCGGTAAAGCGCAGTTCGGTGGTCAGCGCTTCGGGGAGATGGAGGTCTGGGCTCTGGAAGCTTACGGCGCCGCCTACACCCTGCAGGAGATGCTGACGGTGAAATCGGACGACGTGGCAGGCCGGACCAAGGTCTATGAGTCGATCGTCAAGGGCGAAGACAACTTCGAGGCTGGCGTACCGGAATCCTTCAACGTTCTGGTGAAGGAAGTCCGCGGCCTCGGTCTGAACATGGAACTCCTGGATGCGGAGGAAGATGAGTGACGGCTTGACCGTCACCCCATTTTCCCACGCGCCTTATCAAGGATGACAAGATGAACCAGGAACTGACAAACAACCCGTTCAACCCGCTGACGCCGCAAAAGGTGTTCGACGAGATCAAAGTCTCGCTCGCCTCGCCCGAGCGGATTCTGTCGTGGTCGTTCGGGGAAATCAAAAAGCCCGAAACGATCAACTACCGGACCTTCAAGCCGGAACGTGACGGCCTGTTCTGCGCGCGTATCTTTGGCCCGATCAAAGACTACGAATGCCTGTGCGGTAAATACAAGCGCATGAAGTATCGCGGCGTTGTCTGCGAGAAATGCGGTGTGGAAGTCACGCTGCAGAAAGTGCGCCGCGAGCGTATGGGCCACATCGAACTGGCAGCGCCTGTTGCGCATATCTGGTTCCTGAAGTCGCTTCCCAGCCGTATCGGCCTCATGCTCGACATGACGCTGCGCGATCTGGAGCGGGTTCTGTACTTTGAGAACTACGTCGTGATCGAACCGGGTCTGACCGATCTGTCCTATGGCCAGATGCTCTCGGAAGAAGAGTATATGGACGCGCAGGATGCGTTCGGCATGGACGCCTTCACCGCCAATATCGGTGCCGAAGCGATCCGCGACATGCTGGCCCAGATCGATCTGGAAGCCGAAGCAGAAAAGCTGCGCGAAGAGCTGAAAGAAGCCACTGGCGAACTGAAGCCGAAGAAGATCATCAAGCGCCTCAAAGTGGTCGAGAGCTTCCTTGAATCCGGCAACCGCCCGGAATGGATGATCATGACCGTGGTTCCGGTGATCCCGCCAGAACTGCGTCCGCTGGTGCCGCTGGATGGGGGGCGCTTTGCGACGTCCGACCTGAACGATCTGTATCGCCGCGTCATCAACCGGAACAACCGTCTGAAGCGTCTGATCGAACTGCGCGCGCCGGATATCATCGTCCGCAACGAAAAGCGGATGCTGCAGGAATCCGTCGATGCCTTGTTCGACAACGGCCGTCGTGGCCGCGTGATCACCGGTGCCAACAAGCGCCCGCTGAAATCGCTGTCCGACATGCTGAAAGGTAAGCAGGGCCGCTTCCGTCAGAACCTTCTGGGGAAACGCGTCGACTTCTCCGGTCGTTCGGTCATCGTGACCGGCCCGGAACTGAAGCTGCACCAATGTGGTCTTCCCAAGAAGATGGCGCTGGAGCTGTTCAAGCCGTTCATCTACTCGCGGCTTGAGGCGAAAGGTCTGTCTTCGACCGTGAAGCAAGCCAAGAAGCTGGTGGAAAAAGAGCGCCCCGAAGTGTGGGATATCCTCGACGAGGTTATCCGCGAGCACCCGGTCATGCTGAACCGTGCGCCGACGCTGCACCGTCTGGGTATCCAGGCGTTTGAACCCGTGCTGATCGAAGGCAAGGCAATCCAGCTTCACCCGCTGGTCTGTTCGGCCTTCAACGCGGACTTCGACGGCGACCAGATGGCTGTTCACGTGCCGCTTTCGCTGGAAGCACAGCTTGAAGCGCGTGTTCTGATGATGTCGACGAACAACGTTCTGTCGCCCGCCAACGGCGCACCGATCATCGTTCCGTCGCAGGACATGATCCTTGGTCTTTACTATGTCACGCTGGAACGCGAAGGCATGAAGGGTCAGGGCAAGGTGTTCGGCTCCATCGAGGAAGTCGACCATGCGCTGTCCGCGGGCGAAGTGCACCTGCACACCAAGATCATCGCGCGTGTGCCGCAGATCGACCCGGAAACCGGTGAAACTGTGCATATGCGGTTCGACACCACGCCGGGCCGCGTGAAGCTGGGCGCGCTGCTGCCGCCCAACGCCAAAGCGCCGTTCGAACTGGTGAACCGTCTGCTGCGGAAGAAAGACGTGCAGAACGTCATCGACACCGTCTACCGCTATTGCGGTCAGAAAGAGTCGGTCATCTTCTGTGACCAGATCATGTCCATGGGCTTCAAAGAAGCGTTCCGCGCCGGGATTTCCTTCGGCAAGGACGACATGGTCATCCCCGGCGACAAGTGGGGGATCGTCGACGAGACACGCGAGCAGGTCAAAGACTTCGAACAGCAATACATGGACGGCCTGATCACCCAGGGTGAGAAGTACAACAAGGTCGTCGATGCATGGTCGAAGTGTAACGACAAGGTCACCGAAGCGATGATGGCCACCATCTCCGAGTCGGGCAAAGACGAGGACGGGTCCGACAAGGAACCGAACTCGGTCTACATGATGGCCCACTCCGGTGCGCGGGGCTCGGTCACGCAGATGAAACAGCTGGGCGGGATGCGCGGCCTAATGGCGAAGCCGAATGGCGACATCATCGAGACGCCGATTATCTCGAACTTTAAAGAAGGTCTGACCGTGTTGGAGTACTTCAACTCCACCCACGGTGCCCGGAAGGGTCTGTCGGATACCGCTTTGAAAACAGCGAACTCGGGTTACCTGACCCGTCGTCTGGTGGACGTGGCACAGGACTGCATCGTGCGTATGCCCGATTGCGGCACTGAAAACGCGATCACGGCCGAAGCTGCGGTGAATGATGGTGAGGTCGTCGCGTCCTTGGCAGAGCGTCTGCTGGGCCGTGTTGCGGCAGACGACATCCTGCGTCCGGGGACGGACGAGGTTCTTGTCGCACAGGGCACCATGATCGACGAACGTATGGCCGACGCCATCGACGTTGCGGGCGTTCAGACCGCACGCATCCGCTCGCCGCTGACATGTGAGGCGGAAGAGGGCGTGTGCGCCATGTGCTATGGTCGTGACCTTGCACGCGGTACGATGGTCAACGTGGGCGAAGCTGTCGGTATCATCGCGGCGCAGTCCATCGGTGAGCCGGGCACGCAGCTGACGATGCGGACCTTCCACATCGGCGGCGTTGCACAAGGTGGCCAGCAGTCGTTCCTCGAATCCTCGCAGGAAGGTGTGATCGAATACGAAAACACCAACATCCTCGAAAACGCAGCGGGCGACATGCTCGTCATGGGCCGGAACATGAAGATCCGGATCATCGGCGAGGACGGCGCAGAGCGGGCCAGCCACAAGCTGGACTATGGCTCCAAGCTGTTCGTCAAGGATGGCCAGACCGTCAGCCGCGGCGACAAGCTGTTCGAATGGGATCCCTACACCCTGCCGATCATCGCCGAGAAGACCGGTTCCGTGCGCTATGTCGACCTTGTCAGCGGTATAGCCGTGCGTGAGGAAACCGACGATGCGACCGGCATGACCCAGAAGATCGTGTCCGACTGGCGCGCTGCCCCCAAAGGCAACGAGCTGAAGCCGGAGATCATTCTGGTCGGTCCCGATGGTGAGCCGGTCCGCAACGATGCGGGCAACCCGGTGACCTATCCGATGTCGGTGGACGCGATCCTGTCGGTCGAAGACGGTCAGGACATCGTGGCTGGTGACGTTGTCGCGCGTATCCCGCGTGAAGGTGCGAAAACCAAGGACATCACCGGTGGTCTGCCGCGTGTTGCCGAGCTTTTCGAAGCACGGCGTCCGAAGGATCACGCCATCATCGCGGAAATCGACGGCTATGTTCGGTTCGGCAAGGACTACAAGAACAAGCGCCGGATCGCGATCGAACCTGCAGACGAGACCATGGAAAAGGTCGAGTACATGGTGCCCAAGGGCAAGCACATCCCGGTTGTCGAGGGCGATTTCGTCCAGAAAGGCGACTACATCATGGATGGCAACCCGGCACCGCACGACATCCTGTCCATCATGGGTGTCGAAGCGCTCGCCGATTACATGATCGACGAAGTGCAGGACGTGTACCGACTGCAAGGTGTGAAAATCAACGACAAGCACATCGAAGTGATCGTGCGCCAGATGCTTCAGAAGTGGGAAATCCAGGACAGCGGCGATACCACGCTGCTTAAGGGTGAACACGTCGACAAGCAGGAATTCGACCAAGCCAATGAAAAGGCTCTGTCGAAGGGCGGCCGTCCGGCACAGGGCGAACCGATCCTGCTGGGTATCACCAAGGCGTCGCTGCAAACGCGGTCCTTCATCTCTGCGGCATCCTTCCAGGAGACAACGCGCGTGCTGACCGAGGCATCGGTTCAGGGCAAACGCGACAAGCTGGTCGGCCTGAAAGAGAACGTTATCGTGGGTCGTCTGATCCCGGCGGGCACCGGTGGTGCGACGCAGAAAATGCGCCGTATCGCGTCCGATCGGGACAACGTGGTCATCGAAGCACGCCGCGAAGAAGCGGAAGCTGCTGCGGCGCTGGCCGCTCCGACAGCCGACGACATGGTCGGTGGCTCGGACTTCGACACGATCATCGATCCGGTCGAAGACAGCCGCGATTGATCCGCGCTGAATAGAAAAACGCAAAAGCCCCGCCATTGAGCGGGGCTTTTTCTTAACTGCCAAAGGTGGCGTGCTGGGCGGTTAGATCCCGCGTTCGAACGCTTCCAGCATCGCGGCCCGCAAGCGCGTCACGTCCTTATCCACATCGACACTCATATCGCAGTGAAACAGCGGTAAGACTTCCAGCCGGATGGTGCCACTTCGCGGCAGGTGTTTGCCACGTGGCAGCAGGGTATCGGAATTGTGGATCACGATGGGCCGAATGGCGCGGCCCGTTTCCCGTGCGACGATCACCGCCCCGGCTTTGAACTCTGCCAGGGTCGCGGTCTTGGCGCGGGTGCCTTCGGGAAACAGGACGACAGACCGACGCGCCGGCATGGTCCGCACCGCCTCGTTGAGGGTTTCCAACGCGACCTTGCCGCTGGTCCGGTCGATCTCTACCAGACCGGCACCTTTGAACCCGGTGCTCAGCAGCGCGGCATCACAGAGTTCCTTCTTGGCGGCGAAGGTGAACCATTTCTCGTCCGGCACCACATCCATCAGGGTGAACCCATCCAGATGGCTGCGGTGGTTGATGACGATCAGGCTGTCAGTGTCCGCGGCCAGGGTGGCCCGGTCTTTTTCCGTCATTTCCACCCGGATGCTCAGCAACCACAGCAGGCGTGAACAGGCGCGTTTCACCGTCCGCCAGTACCACCCGCGAAAGCCCTGTCGCCGCGCGCAAAGCAACGGGACGAACCCGATATAAAGAAAGTAGAACGGGCCCGCCAGGATCAGCGCAATACGCTTGATCAAGCGCACGGGCAGGGGATCGATCGGCGTCAATGCCGCGCTGCGGGAAAGAGGGGTCATCGTGGATAAGTACCTGAAACGCAGACGCCCAAGCGGGGCGCGCATGGGGCCATGAAAGCGGATGCGCCTGCGCAAGACGGCGTCATGGCTCGCACCGAAGGAACCGAAGCGGTTCTTGCATGGCGCCTTCATCTGCGAACTGGGCGCAAAGCGCAACGGGGAAAGGTGACGCAAGGTTACCCTCTTGCTGCGCGGGCGGGCCAACTGTCGAAGCGATGCTTGCAGCCGGATTCACATCGTGTCTAACGTCGCGCGGAATTCGAGGGGGAAGGGCGCGGCCATGTCCAATAATCAGATCGGTGCCTTGCTGATGATGGCATCGATGTTTTCCTTCACAATCAACGACACGTTCATCAAATTGACGCAGGCGGAAATTCCTCTGGCGCAACTGCTTGCGATCAGGGGCGGAATGGCTTCGTTGCTGATCCTGGCGCTCGCGCTGGCCCTTGGCAGACTGCGTTTGGGCATAGCCCCGCGCGCCTGGGGGCTGATCGGGCTGCGCTGCCTTGCAGAGATCGCGGCGGCGTATTTCTTTCTGACGGCGCTGTTCAATATGCCGCTCGCCAATGTGACCGCGATCCTTCAGGCGCTGCCGCTGACCATTACCGTTGGGGCCTTCCTTGTCTTCCGCGAACCGGTGGGGTGGCGACGCGCCACGGCTATCGCGGTCGGCTTTGCCGGGATGCTGCTGATCGTGCGGCCGGGGGCAGAGGGGTTCAGCATCTGGTCGCTCTATGCGCTGATTGCGGTGCTCTGCGTCACGGCCCGCGACCTTGTTACCCGCCGTCTGCCGCCCGAGACCCCGTCGCTGACGGCAACGCTTGCGACCTCGCTCGCGGTTACGCTTTGGTTCGCGGTCGCAAGCCTGGCCGACCCATGGGTGCCGGTCTCTGCCACGAACTGGCAATTGCTGGCCGGATCGGCGCTGTTCGTCTTTGGCGGCTACTACTTTTCCATCGAAACCATGCGCATCGGGGACGTGTCCTATGTCGCGCCGTTTCGCTATACCTCGTTGATCGCGGCGCTGGCGCTGGGATGGCTTGTGTTCGGCGATTGGCCGACACTATATACGCTGATTGGCGCGGGGCTTGTGGTGGGCGCAGGGCTGTTCACGCTCTGGCGCGAGAGGGAAATCCGCCGACAATCCGCATAGGTTGCCGAGGTGTTGACAGGTGGTCCGACTCCCCTTATACGCCCCACATCCCGGCAACAGGACTATGTCCGACCGTCGGAACTCAGAACTCTAGTGGACAAGATCCGGGCGACTTAACTGCTCCGATCCTCTGGAAACCCACCGCATCGTTCACCTCGGAATGGGAACGGAGCGGTTTTTGCGCGTTGCGTGGACGCACGTTTTGCGCATGCGAGATTGAAACCGCGGGGACACCCGCAAACACATGTGTTGAGACGGGGAAGAGACCCATATGCCAACGATCCAACAGCTGATCCGCAAGCCGCGGCAGCCGAAAGTTAAGCGCTCCAAATCCATGCACCTGGAGCAGTGCCCTCAGAAGCGGGGCGTTTGCACGCGCGTCTATACAACGACGCCGAAGAAGCCGAACTCGGCCATGCGGAAGGTTGCCAAGGTGCGCCTGACCAATGGTTTCGAAGTCATCAGCTATATCCCTGGTGAAAGCCACAACCTTCAGGAACACTCCGTTGTCCTGATCCGCGGCGGTCGTGTGAAAGACCTTCCGGGTGTGCGTTACCACATCCTGCGCGGCGTGCTCGACACACAGGGCGTCAAAGACCGGAAACAGCGTCGCTCCAAGTATGGCGCGAAGCGTCCGAAGTAAGAGGAATAGGAAATGTCCCGACGTCACGCTGCTGAGAAGCGCGAAGTACTGCCCGACGCCAAGTACGGCGACAAGGTTCTGTCGAAGTTCATGAACAACCTGATGCTGGACGGCAAGAAGTCCGCAGCAGAGAAAATCGTTTATGGCGCTCTGGACCGGGTTGAATCCAAGGTGAAACGCGCACCCGTGGAAGTGTTCCACGAGGCGCTGGACAACATCAAGCCGTCGGTCGAGGTTCGCTCCCGCCGGGTTGGTGGTGCCACCTATCAGGTCCCCGTCGAAGTGCGCCCCGAGCGCCGCGAAGCTCTGGCGATCCGTTGGCTGATCTCCGCATCACGTGGCCGGAACGAGAACACCATGCAGGAACGCCTTGCAGGCGAACTTCTGGATGCGGTTCAGTCCCGCGGCACTGCCGTGAAAAAGCGCGAAGACACGCACAAGATGGCCGAAGCGAACAAGGCCTTCTCCCACTACCGCTGGTAAATCAACCTACTCTCTCGAGGAAGCAGCTCCATGGCACGCGATTATCCGCTCGACCGCTACCGTAACTTCGGCATCATGGCCCATATCGACGCTGGTAAAACCACCACGTCG
Organism: Aliishimia ponticola; assembly: GCF_004803475.1. Lineage (GTDB taxonomy): Bacteria > Pseudomonadota > Alphaproteobacteria > Rhodobacterales > Rhodobacteraceae > Aliishimia > Aliishimia ponticola. The sequence continues at coordinate 2,391 of NZ_SRKY01000008.1, read as the reverse complement.
GAACGGATCCTGTACTACACCGGCAAATCCCACAACATCGGTGAGGTGCACGATGGTGCAGCCACTATGGACTGGATGGAGCAGGAACAGGAACGCGGCATCACTATCACGTCGGCTGCGACCACGACCTTCTGGGAGCGTACCGAGAACGGCACCGAGGCACAGACGCCGAAGCACCGCTTCAATATCATCGACACCCCCGGCCACGTTGACTTCACCATTGAAGTTGAGCGTTCGCTGGCGGTTCTCGACGGTGCTGTCTGTGTTCTTGACGCCAACGCCGGTGTTGAGCCGCAAACAGAAACCGTGTGGCGTCAGGCTGACCGCTACAAGGTTCCGCGTATCGTCTTCGTCAACAAGATGGACAAGATCGGTGCGGACTTCTTCAACTGCCACAAGATGGTCGAAGAGCGGACCGGCGCACGCGCTGTTCCCGTTGCGATCCCGATCGGCGCCGAAACAGAGCTTGAGGGTCTGCTCGACCTCGTCCTGATGAAGGAATGGCTGTGGAAAGGTGACGACCTCGGCGCGACCTGGGAACTCGTGGACATCCGTCCCGAGCTTCAGGACCAGGCAGACGAGTGGCGCGGCAAAATGGTCGAAGCGGCCGTCGAAATGGACGACGACGCCATGGAAGCCTATCTCGAAGGCGAAGAGCCCGATGTCGACACCCTGCGCAAACTGCTGCGCAAGGGCACGCTGGAAATGGCGTTCGTTCCGATGCTGGGTGGTTCCGCGTTCAAGAACAAAGGCGTTCAGCCGCTGCTCAACGCTGTGATCGACTACCTGCCGAGCCCGCTCGACGTTGTTGATTACATGGGCTTCAAGCCGGGCGACGAAGAAGAAGTTCGGAACATTGCACGCCGCGCGGATGACGATATGGCGTTCTCCGGTCTGGCGTTCAAAATCATGAACGACCCCTTCGTTGGTTCGTTGACCTTCGTGCGCATCTACTCCGGCACCCTGTCCAAGGGTGACTCGATGCTCAACTCCACGAAGGGCAACAGCGAGCGTGTTGGCCGCATGATGATGATGCACTCCAACAACCGTGAAGAGATCGAAGAAGCCTTCGCAGGCGACATCATCGCGCTGGGTGGCCTGAAGAACACCACAACCGGTGACACGCTGTGCTCCAAGAACGACCCGGTCGTTCTGGAAACGATGACCTTCCCGGACCCGGTGATCGAGATCGCCGTGGAACCGAAAACGAAGGGCGACCAAGAGAAGATGTCCCAGGGTCTCGCACGGCTTGCCGCCGAAGATCCGTCCTTCCGCGTCGAAACCGACCTCGAGTCCGGTCAGACCATCATGAAGGGCATGGGCGAACTTCACCTCGACATCCTGGTCGATCGTCTGAAGCGTGAGTTCAAGGTCGAAGCGAATATCGGTGCGCCGCAGGTGGCCTATCGTGAGACCATCGGTCACGAGATCGAACACACCTACACCCACAAGAAGCAGTCGGGTGGTTCGGGTCAGTTCGCGGAAGTGAAGCTCATCATCTCCCCCACAGAGCCGGGCGAAGGTTACTCCTTCGAATCGCGGATCGTGGGTGGTGCGGTTCCGAAGGAATACATCCCGGGTGTCGAAAAAGGCATTCAGTCGGTCATGGACTCCGGTCCGCTGGCAGGCTTCCCGGTGATCGACTTCAAGGTTGCGCTGATCGACGGTAAGTTCCACGACGTGGACTCCAGCGTTCTCGCCTTTGAAATCGCCGCTCGGATGGCAATGCGCGAAGGTCTGCGTAAAGCCGGTGCGAAACTGCTCGAGCCGATCATGAAAGTCGAAGTGATCACGCCGGAAGAATACACCGGTGGCATCATTGGTGACCTGACATCCCGTCGGGGTCAGGTGTCCGGCCAGGAGCCGCGCGGCAACGCAATCGCAATCGACGCGTTTGTGCCGCTGGCGAACATGTTCGGCTACATCAACACACTGCGCTCCATGTCCTCGGGCCGCGCGCAGTTCACGATGCAGTTCGATCACTACGATCCGGTGCCGCAGAACATCAGCGACGAAATCCAGGCAAAATACGCCTAAAGACACCCGTAAGGTGGGCCTGAGCCCACCTTACCTCCAAAGAACAGGAGGCCATCATGGCAAAGGAAAAGTTTGAACGCACGAAGCCGCACGTAAACATCGGCACGATTGGTCACGTTGACCACGGCAAGACGACGTTGACGGCGGCGATCACGAAGCAGTTTGGCGACTTCAAGGCGTATGACGAGATTGACGGCGCGCCGGAAGAGAAAGCGCGCGGGATCACGATTTCGACGGCGCACGTTGAGTACGAGACGGAGAACCGTCACTACGCGCACGTCGACTGCCCCGGTCACGCGGACTACGTGAAGAACATGATCACCGGTGCGGCGCAGATGGACGGCGCGATTCTGG
>NZ_SRKY01000007.1 GCF_004803475.1 Aliishimia ponticola | reverse complement strand
GATGACAAGTACGAGGGTTTCGCTGTGCTGGACTGGTACCTGAAATCGATCCGACCGCTATTCGATTATGGCAACGCCGATTTTTGTAAGCAGAAGAAATGCGCGATGTCCCCTTATCTTTTTGTCTCCGAGAAATCCGCAGCACCCTTGGACGGCAGGCTGTTTTATCGGTGGCTGACATCATGCAGCCACGCCATCGAACTGCGGATGACGCCGCACAATTACCGGCACGGCTTCGCGACCTTGCTGCTCGCGCGATCCTGGTCGAACCGCGGACGTGCCGCAGCGTTTCTGGGCTGCTCCGTCAGGGTGCTGGAACAATACTACGCGTGGATCGACACGCGTCAAAAGCTCGAAGATGTCCAGGACCTGCTTGCGGAGGCTCTGACCGGACAATGACACGACATGCCATTCTCTCCAAGCCGCACTGGCAATCCGATGCCGCCTCCCCCGTCCTGCTGTCGATGCCGCTCGAAGAACTTCGCGCCCTCGACAGCCTTTTGGAGTTTGTCATCGAACATGAGTGTGTAGAGTTGGATGTCTCAGACTGCCGAACATGGGCCAGGATCAGCGGCGGCGAACATGCTCTGCGCAATGCCATAGCAGCCATTCACAAGACGGATGGGGCCGATGCACCCGCCTTGGCCAACTTGTCTGCCGCCGAGGCCGTACTGGCGGCCTGTACTGCGTTTGGCGGGATCGCGCGTCAGACAACACGGGTCTACGAGCGGAAAATCTCGCTTGCGCAAAGCGATCTTCCGCGAGCCTGGCAAGAGCAGCTGACGCGAATTCGTGGCCGGATGTTTGATGGCAAGGTCCGCAAAACGCCTGACCTCTTCGACCGGATGACCCGGAAACTTTGCCAATTGGGCTGGTTTCTGCACGATAGTGAGATGCCCCTCGTGATCGACATCCCAGCGCTGCAGGCTTTCTATACCTACGAGACGACGCGCATCTCGCAACGCGGCAAGCCGCTGGCCCCCGCCACGATCACTGCGACGTTTTCCGATCTGCGCGACTTTTTGACCATGTCTCAGGCTTATCCCGCCGAACTGCCAGCCGAGATCGACAAGCTCTTGGTCAAGCTTCGCGAAAGAGCCGACACAGTCCTGTCTCAGAAGTTCGCCGCCTTGGCGAAGTTGGATGCGACCCGGATTTTGCCGCGTGCCGAGGAAATCGCGAGCGAGGTGCGCACTCATGCAAACCCAGCCAAGCGGATCATTCAGCGCAATCGGGCCTTGGCGCTCGCGCTTCCGCCGATGACACCTCTTCGTCGCGAATGGCATGAGTTGCGCTTCGGTCGCGACATTGTCTGGTCCGACGGACGATACCGTTTCAGGGACTACAAGCTGCGCAAGACCCGGCACCTCGCTGGACGGGAGACCTATCCGGGGTCCGTCCATCCGAGCGTCCAGCGTTTCGTCGATGCACGCTTGCTTCAGGACGATGACCCCAAGTATCTCGATACGTTTCGCGCCACGGCCGAGGCAGATCAATGGGCGTTGTTTCAGCATCCGGATGGCGGTGAGGTTTCGGCGAATTATGTCTCGCAGGTCTGGTCGTCCGAGTTCGAAACCGGGGCAAACATTTGCCGCACGATTGTCTACGACATCGTCTTTGCAATCAGCGAGAATGCGACACTGGCCGGTACAGTGCTCAATGACCACACATCGAAGCAGGCCCGTGAGAGCTACACGAGTAAACAAGCCAAAGCAGCAGCTCTTTCGGCAGCAAGCAAGGAGGTCGAGGATATTTTCGATGCTTTCGACCTTTGAACTCCCGCTCTGCGTCCCAGCTTCCCAAAGCACTTCAGCGAGGATTCCTGGTCAGCTGCGCGTAGTTGGCTCGCAGGTCAAAGGAAATTGCCAACTGGCAATTTCCTAAACTTCCTCTTATTTTCATGGCGTTAAATCGGGTTTGCTTCAGCGTACGTCTTGAAGAATGCGAGGAACGCCCGATCCGGGTCTCGCGGCGCATCCTTCCCTTGCATCCAAGTGCGCCACTCGCCCTCTACGAAATAGATGTCGAACCCTGGATGTCTCAGGCGTGCTGTTTCATAGGTCTCCTGTTTCAGCGGTTCGCCAGTCCGGTCGAGCCAAGCAGGACGTGGCTTCGCGTTGACCGGCGTCTCGACCAAACCTTCAGCACGAGCTCGTCTGCCGGTTGAAGCGTATTGTAGCGCGCGCTCCACCTGCCCTGTTGCTTCGCCATCCTTCCGCCACCATCGCAATTCCACATGCGTTACGCTGCGTCCAGTTTTGATCGGATGAACTTCAACCATGTAGTCTGACAAAGCACTGACTTCACTAACCGCCGGATCGATCGCGCGTAAGCGCAGATTTGACCACGACGTCAGCTTGCCTTTCGGCACCCCGAGAACTCCGCGCATGGCTTCGAGCGTGAATTTTTCTGACGACCGCCAACGCAAATTGCCGCGTTTCTGCACCATCTCGTAGAGAGTAAGCGCATACTTGGAACTAAGCGCAAACATGATCTCCCGTTGGAGACGGGCAAAAACAGTGGAATTCGAAATGACCTTCCGCAAACGTGGCGGAATCTCGTATTCGAAGAGGCCGTCTGCACGGGCTGCTTCAATGTTTCCGCCGAGCAATTGCACACGCTCGACAGCCGGCTTGCCATCCCAGACGGTTTCAACCTTAACGATGGCTGCCATCAACCGCTCAATCGACTCGCCTATGCGATCGTTGGAGTTGTGTGACCCCCGCAGGTCAGACTTGGCAATGACATGAAGGACAGGTTTTTCGATCGCTTCCCAAGCGTTCTCGAGCAACTGGTTGTAGATACGCCTGTCGGCCAGAGTCAGAGGAGTCACCTCTATCAGATCGACAAGTTCGCCTGGCTTGATCATCGTCTCGCGGCTTGGTCGCGCATCGACTGTCCTGTAAGCTGCTTTTGGCGGTGACTTCGGTTTCATGCTGCCTCGTCGCGGCTTTCGCCGCCTACCTGATTTTCTTACATTTGTAACGCAATAGACGTAAGGTGACAAGGATCTCGATGATTATCACCCCACCCAAAACGTAAGCTTTTCAGGCCAGACACGGAGGCTCTGCGAATCGCATACCCCTTAATATAAAGGAAATTTTTGAAGCGCTGATTCGCTATTTTCAGCTCACCCAAAAAGTAAGTTTAAGGGCACCCGACTCGTATCGCCAAGCATCCCCATCTGTAAGGTTAGTCCTCCCTATCTGTAAGCGTAACCACCCCAAGATGTAAGGTTCAGCCGCTTTTTTAGTTTTTGGTCAATGCGTTATATCGTTTGAACATAAGAATCTAAGAATCCAGAACAAACCCAAACGGGTCGAGAAGCCACCCTGACACTCCGCAAGCAAAGTCATTCCTGATCCAAACAAGAGCAACAAAACGGGCAGAGCAGGCTAAAAGTCAGAGAAAAGGTTCGGAAAAACGCTACCCAGCACGATCACTTACGGTCGTCCAGTATGAACCACAAAAAGTTCGGTTTTTTGGGGTATCATTGCCAAAATTCGCACTTGTGACGAAATCCTTGGGAGGGCATTCTGCAAAGAAAAATACCGAGTGGTCACGATGGCAGACATGTCCGAACCTTACCCTATAACATTATCTGAGATCGACAGCCTGTCCCGGCGAGCTGACACTGTCATCAACCGACTGCGTGAACGTGTGTTTGCTCCCGGCACACAAAAAACGTTGGAACTGAATTTTAACGTCCGCACAGCAGGGGAAATGGTCGGACGAACTGAAAAGGCGATCCGCGACGCCGAAACTGACGGACGCCTGCCGGAGCCAGAAAAAGATCCCAAGACCGGACGCCGTACAGGATACAGCCTCTCTGACATCAACAGGATGCGCGAGGTTTTCGGTACACTACCTCACAGAGCACCTGACGACCCTGCAACAGTCCTCGCCGTGCAGAATTTCAAGGGTGGCGTTGGAAAATCGACAGTGGTCGTACACCTGGCACAATACCTTGCGCTAAAAGGCTATCGTGTTTGTGTTATTGACTGCGACAGCCAAGGGTCGACAACCTCAATCTTCGGTTTGAACCCCGATGTAGATGTCGATGAGGATGAGGACACGCTTTACCCGTTCTTTCGTCATGGTGGGCCATCATCGTTGCATTATGCCCTTCGCGCGACTTATTGGCCAGGCATTGCGCTGATCCCCGCAAACCTCGGGCTTTACGATGCCGAGTATGAGTTTGCTGCTCGGATGATGCGCGAGCAAAGCTTTGTTCTTGACCGCCTGCGCACGGGCATTGCCACCATCGCTGACCAGTTTGACGTTGTCCTGCTGGATCCGCCACCAGCGTTGGGAATGATCTCTCTGTCAGTTTTGCGTGCCGCCAATGCGCTGATCGTGCCGGCACCACCGAACAACATCGACTTCGGTTCGACCGCGCATTTCCTCAAGATGATGGGCGCAACTCTGAACGAGTTGGCGGAGCATGGCGGCGAACGCGGTTACAACTTCGTCAAGATACTTGCGACCAAGATGAACGACCAAAAAAGTGCACATGTTGCGATCCGCCGCGTCATGGAGGCCGTTTTTCCCCACGACTTGCTGCAAGCAACTTTGAAAGACAGTGCGGAGATCGATAACGCTACGGCAAACCTGATGTCTGTTTACGAGATCACAGGGGCAGCAACGCGCACGGACACACACAAACGATGTCGTGTTTATCTTGATGCGGTTGGGCGCGAAATCGAAACCCTGATCCGCAAGACCTGGCCCAGCCATCATCCGGCACTCAGGAAGGAGGGCATTCTATGAGCAAGCGACACGATGCTATTTTTGACGACGTCCTGAAGGATTTCGATGAAACTGCTCCGCAGAAGGACAGAGCTGGCGCGCGGTTTCTCAAACGCTCGACTACGCTGGCTGAGCAAGCTTCGGGACAAAGGCAAGAAAAGACCTTGCGTTTGGTGGATCCGGCAACTTGCACAATGTGGGATCGGCACAATCGTGCCTATGCGGAGCTCAACGAGGACAACACGCGGGACCTTATCGACGGGCTCTTGAGCCAGGGCCAACAAGAGTTTCCTGCGATCGTACGTCGCTTGCGTCCCGCGCACGAAGGGCAGGGGCCTGAGTTCGAGGTGATCTGCGGAGCTCGGCGCCATTTCGCGGTTAGCTGGCTTAGGGCAAATAACTATCCCCGCTTCCTGTACCTGATCGAGGAACGGGAGCTAACTGACGAAGAGGCATTCCGCCTCGCGGACATCGAGAACCGCGACCGAGAGGACATTTCGGATTACGAGCGGGCACGCGACTATGCCGCCGCCCTCAACCACTACTATGGCGGTCTGCAAAAAGTCATGGCCGAGCGGCTGCAGGTTCGCGAGGAATGGTTGTCGCGTTACCTCAATCTGGGACGTCTCGATCCCATAATCATCGCTGCTTTTCCGTCCGTCAGAGACATCCGGGAAGTGCATGCTCGTCAGTTGAAACCACTTATGAAAGCCTCGGCTGGGGCTGAGGCAATCCTTGCTGAAGCCCAACGTATTTCTGCTGAACGCAAAGAGGGCCAATCGATTCCTGCAGCGAAGGTCATGTCTCGTCTGAAGAGTGCGGCGACCCCGCCAAAGGCACGCCGTGCCGCGGATGAAGTTGTAGGCAAAGCAGGGCAGGGGGTTCAGGTCAGGCGCAAAGGAAAGCGTGTGACCCTGGAATTTGCCCGCGACCTTTCCGACGATGCGTTGAGACAGGCCGTTGAAGAGTTCATTGTCGCGAGATCGACTTAGCTGGTTGCCAAGTGGCAATAGGGAGAATTTTCCAAAAAAAACAAGTACATGTAGTCATCTAACCGCAGAATTTCGGGCTTCTCGGCATCAAGGGAGTGTTTGCTCAACGTCGGCCAGCTTGCGACCTCCATCGACAATACTGCATGCGCGCCCAATACTCGGCATCGGTGGGAACAGCAATGCCGCTCGCACCATATCTATTTTCTCGCGTGCAGAGGTAACATATTCGACCATTGTGCGCCGTCCGCGATTAGACTGGGTTGAGCAACGCCCAAAATGTTGTTGCATCGCAACGACCGCACGGGACTCCTTTTGCAATGATCGGACTGGCTCCGTCTACGGGGCATGGTTCAATGTTCGGTGCCTTGCGCGATCGAGCTGCTCAAAAGGATATCATCATGTTGAATACTATCGGTTTGCCGGGGCTGGCCCTTATCCTTCTGGTTGTTGTGGTGCTCTTCGGACGGGGGAAGATCTCGTCGATCATGGGTGAGGTCGGGCAAGGTCTGACGGCCTTCCGGAGCGGTATCCGCGAAGGCAAGCATGGGGATGAAACCTCAGACGCCTGACTGGCCGACACGAAAAAGCAAATGAGTGAGCGGGGCCGATCAGGCCCCGTTTCGCATTTCCGGCCTGCGCAATCGTCCACGACATTGCGGAAACGCAAACTTCGGTCAGCCGATCGTCGCTACGTCTTGCCTGACAGGACGACCCTGATGCGAGGCGATGCGAGACCCGATGCGACACTTGATGATCCGGATGCTGTTTGCGCTGGCTTTGCTGTGGGGCGGTGCGTTTTCGGCGGTAGCCGATCCGCTGATCGGCAAGTTTCTGGGCAATCTGGAGATCGGCACCCTTGTGCCCGGTGCATCCAGCCTCGGGCCACTGCGTGATGACGGTCTTGTGCCCGCGCTGAAGGGCGATGACACGGTCGGCTGGATTTTTCTGACGTCCGACTTCGTCCCGACCACGGGGTATTCCGGCAAACCGATCCATGTCGCCGTCGGAATTTCCGCGGATGCTGTCCTGACCGGGGCGCAATTGCTGAAACACTCGGAGCCGATCGTTCTGGTCGGCATCCCCGAGGCTGAGATACGCGCCGTGATCCAACACTATACCGGGTTCAACCTGCGCGGCGTTTCCGGTCCGCGTGACCCTGAAGAGCTGGAGATCGTTTCGGGTGCCACGGTCACCATCATGGTGATCGACGACTCGATCCTGCGCGCCGGGGTCAAGGCGGCGCGGGCCCTTGGTCTGGATGGTTTTGCCGCACTCGAGGCGCGCGGGCCTATGCGCGAGATTGATCGCGACGCCGGTCAGGTCGCGGATTGGCAAACGTTGGCGGGCAATGGCGCCTTGCGTCGACTGACGCTGGACGTGGCCACGATCAATTCGGATTTCGCGGCGCTTGGCGACCCCCGGACTGCGAAGAATGCCGAGCCGGGGCCAGAAACAGATCCCTATGTCGATATCTGGACGGCGGTGGTCAGTCAGCCCGCGATCGGGCGGTCTCTGCTGGGCGATGCCGGGTGGCAGAACCTTTCGGCGCGGCTGGAACCGGGCGACGAAGCCATCGCCGTGTTTGGGGCCGGGCGCTGGTCCTTCAAGGGATCGGGCTATGTGCGCGGCGGGATTTTCGACCGCTTTCAGCTGATCCAGGGCGACATGTCAGTGCGGTTCCACGACCGCAACCAAAGCCGGATCGTACAGGTCACCGCCAATGGTGCGCCCGATCTGACCGAGATGGACCTCTTTGTCGTTCCGGCCGACGCAGGGTTCGATCCTGCCGCGCCGTTCCGGTTGCAGTTCCTCGTCAGCCGGGCGGTTGGCCCGATCGAGAAGGTCTTTCTGACCTACGATCTCGGATACGAACTGCCCGAAGCGTATACCCGGACGATTGCCCCGGCGCCGGCCGCCGAGACGCAACCCGACGTGACCGACGCCGATGCCCGCGATGCCCTGTGGCAACGCATCTGGCAGACCAAGCGCCTTCAGGTCATCGTGCTGGCCACCGCGCTCGCGCTGCTGTCGGGGATCTTCTTCTTTCAAGGTTTTGCCACGCGGAATGCACGCCATTTTGCCATCCTGCGCAATGCCTACCTGGTGTTCACGCTGGTCTTCGTCGGCTGGATCGCCAACGCGCAGCTGTCGGTCGTCAACATCCTCGCAGTGGTGAACGCGCTGTTCAGCGATTTCGACTGGAACACCTTCCTGATGGATCCGCTGATCTTCATCCTGTGGTTTTCCGTCGCCGCCGCACTGCTGTTCTGGGCGCGTGGGGCCTATTGCGGCTGGCTTTGCCCGTTCGGTGCCTTGCAGGAACTGTCGAACAAGGTCGCACGGCGATTCCGGGTGCCGCAGGTGACACTGCCGTGGGGGCTGCACGAGCGGCTCTGGGCGGTGAAATACATCATCTTCCTCGGGCTCTTCGGGATGTCGCTCTATTCGCTGGAACTGGCGGAACGCTTTGCCGAGGTCGAGCCCTTCAAGACGGCGATCATCCTGAAATTCGCGCGCCCGCTGCCCTATGTGCTGATCGCGGTGGCCTTTCTGCTGCCGGGTCTGTTCATCGAACGCTTCTACTGCCGCTATGTCTGCCCCTTGGGCGGCGGGCTGGCGATCCCGGCGCGGATGCACATGTTCCGCTGGCTCAAGCGCTACAAGGAGTGCGGCAACCCCTGCCAGCTTTGCGCCACCGATTGCCCGGTCGATGCGATCCACCCGACCGGCGAGATCAACCCGAACGAGTGCATCTCGTGCCTGAATTGCCAGGTGCTTTACCAGGACCACGCGCGCTGCCCGGTCGTCATCAAGACGGACAAGCGACGCGCCAAGGATGCGGCATCGACAGCGGCCCTGGCCGCCCATGCCGAACGGCCGAACCTCGGCCATCCCAACCAGCTTTCACACACGAAATGAAGGAGAGAAGACCATGGCAGACGAAACCAAAGGCGTTTCCCGCCGCGGCTTGTTCAAGGGCACGGCAGGCGCAGCGGCGCTGGCCACCGTTGCGGGCACGGGCGGGCTTGGCCTGCTGGCCTCGGCGCGCAGCGCGCATGCGGCGACCGGCGCGCTCGAAATCGCCCCCGGCCAGTTGGACAGCTATTACGGCTTCTGGTCCTCGGGTCAGTCGGGCGAGGTGCGCATCATCGGTGTTCCGTCCATGCGCGAGCTGATGCGCATCCCGGTTTTCAACCGCTGTTCGGCAACCGGCTGGGGCTCGACCAACGAAAGCCTCAAGATCCTGACCGACGGCCTGCTGCCGGAAACCAAGGACTTCCTCGCCAAGCGGGGCCGCGTCACCTATGACAACGGCGACCTGCACCACCCGCACATGTCCTTTACCGAGGGCACCTATGACGGGCGCTACCTGTTCGCCAACGACAAGGCGAACACCCGCGTCGCGCGCATCCGTTGCGACATCATGAAGACCGACAAGATCATCGAGATTCCGAACACCTCGGACATCCACGGTCTGCGTCCGCAGAAATACCCGCGCACGGGCTATGTCTTTGCCAATGGCGAACACCGCATCCCGCTGCCGAATGACGGGGCGATCCTCGACGATCCGACGCAATACCATTCGATCTTCACCGCCATCGACGGCGACACGATGGAGATCGCCTGGCAGGTGATCGTCGACGGCAACCTCGACAACTGCGACGCGGATTACGAGGGCAAATGGGCGTTCTCGACCTCGTACAACTCCGAAGAGGGCGTGACGCTGGCCGAGATGACCGAGAACGAACAGGACTGGGTCGTCGCCTTCAACATCGCCGCCATCGAGGCGGGTGTCCAGGCCGGGGATTGCAAGGAATATAACGGCGTCAAGGTGTTGGATGGTCGACACGGGTCGAAATACACCGCGTATATTCCCGTTTCCAACAGCCCGCATGGCTGCAACATGGCCCCCGACAAGGTGCACCTGTGCATCAACGGCAAGCTGTCGCCCACCGTCACCGTGATCGACGTGACCAGGCTTCAGGCGGTATTTGACGGGGCAGAGCCGCGCTCTGCCGTGGTGGCCGAGCCGCAACTGGGTCTTGGCCCGCTTCACACCGCCTTCGACGGCAAGGGCAACGCGTATACGACGCTGTTCCTCGACAGCCAGATGGTGATGTGGAACATCGAAGACGCGGTGCGCGCCTATGACGGCGCCGATGTCGACCCGATCCTGAAAAAGATCGACGTACATTACCAGCCCGGCCACAACCACACCACCATGGGCGAGACGCTGGAGGCGGATGGGCAATTCCTGATCTCGCTCAACAAGTTCTCGAAGGACCGCTTCCTGAATGTCGGCCCGCTGAAACCCGAGAACGATCAGCTGATCGACATTTCCGGCGGTGGGATGGAGCTGGTGCACGACGGCCCGACCTTTGCCGAGCCGCATGACTGCATTCTGGTGCGCGCCGATAAGGTCAACCCGGCGTCGGTCTATGACCGGGCCGATCCGCTGTGGGAAGAGGCACGGGTTCAGGCCGGAAAGGACGGTGTCGATCTGGACTGGGGCGCCGACGTGATCCGCGACGGCAACAAGGTCCGGGTCTACATGCACTCGGTCGCGCCGGCCTTCAGCCTTGACAAGTTCGAGGTCAACCAGGGCGACGAGGTGACGATCTATGTCTCGAACATGGACGAGGTCGACGACCTGACCCACGGCTTCACGCTGGGCAATCATGGCATAGCCTTCGAGGTCGGGCCGCAGGCAACGGCGTCTGTCACCTTCACCGCCGATCGGCCCGGTGTGCATTGGTTCTACTGCCAATGGTTCTGCCACGCGCTCCACATGGAGATGCGCGGCCGGATGCTGGTCAAGCCGGTCGCGTAAGAGGAGGGCCGCGCATGCGTTTCCTGATCCCGGTCCTTGTGTTGATCCTCACCCCGCTCGCCTGTCTGGCGGAAAGGGTCGAGGTGCGGCCAGGGCAGGGGGCGCTGGCACGGGCCATCGCGACCGCCCGGCCCGGCGATGACCTGGTGCTTGGGGAAGGCACCTATGCCGGGCCGGTGCAGATCGACAAGCCACTCACACTCACGGGGCCTCTCGCCCGGATCGCTGGTCCGGGCGAGGGATCGGTCATCACGGTGACGGCCCCGAACGTGACGATTTCCGGCGTCACGATCACCGGCGCGGGCGCGCGGCTCAGCGAGTTCGACAGCGGCATTCGCCTGCTGAAGGGGGCGCAGGGCGCGCGGGTCGAGGGCGTGACCCTGATCGGCAACCTGATCGGCATCGACGTGCATGGTGCAACGGGTGTCACGATCCGGGGCAACCGGATCGAAGGCCGCAACGACCTTCGGGTGCCTGAACGGGGTCCGGGCATTTACGTCTGGAACGCGCCGCGCCTGCTGGTCGAGCATAACCAGATTTCCAAGGGCCGCGATGGTGTGTTCATCACAACCTCGAACGAGGCTGTGTATCGGGGCAACCGCTTCAGCGACCTGCGATTTGCCTTTCATTCGATGTATGCCAATCGGATCGAGGTGACGGACAATATCAGCCACGGCAACGACATGGGCTTTGCCTTCATGTATTCGACCCGGCTGATCGTGGAACGCAATCTATCCGAAGGCGACGCCAACCACGGCTTTTTCATGAATTTCGCCAACAAGGCCGAGCTGCGGCAGAACGAAGTCCGCAATGGCGGCGAGAAGTGCCTGTTCGTCTACAACTCCAACCACAACCTGTTTGACGGAAACCGATTTGCCGACTGTGGAATCGGCGTGCACTTCACTGCCGGAAGTCAGGGTAACGTGTTGACGGGCAATGCTTTCGTCGGCAACCGGACACAGGTGAAATATGTCGGAACCCGCTGGCTGGAATGGTCAGACGGCGCGCGCGGCAACTACTGGTCCGATCAGGCGGGCTTTGATGTCAACGGCGACGGATTGGTCGACAGCCCGTATCGCCCCAATGACAGCATCGACCAGTTGGTCTGGTCGCAACCGGCGGCGCGGCTCCTGATGGGCACTCCGGCCGTACAGCTCATCCGCTGGTCGCAATCGCGGTTTCCGGGCCTGCTGCCCGGGGGCGTGATCGACAGTCATCCGCTGGTCTCGCCCGAGGGTGCAGGCCTGCCGCAGGGAGATCCCTCATGACACAATCCATTCTCGACATCCGCAATGTCAGCCTGTCCTTTGGCCCGCTCAAGGCACTGGACGGCGTGACGCTGGCCGTGTCGCCGGGCGAACGTCTGGCCCTTCTGGGCCATAACGGCGCGGGGAAATCCACGCTGTTCAAGGCGATCCTCGGGTTTCTTGCGCCGGGTGAAGGAACCATCACCGTGGCAGGACACCGGCCCGGCTCGGACGCGGCCCGGATTGCCATGTCCTATCTGCCCGAAGTCGTGTCCTTTCCGCAAAGCCTGACCGGACGCGAAGTCTTGGCCTATTTCTCGGGTCTGCGCGGGGCGTCCCGGTCCGAGATCAACGGGCTGCTGGACAGGGTCGGACTGGCCGACGCCGCCGAGCGCCGGGTCCGTACCTATTCCAAAGGCATGCGGCAGCGGCTTGGCCTTGCACAGGCCCTTATCGGCGCGCCCCGCCTGCTGCTGCTGGACGAGCCGACAAGCGGGCTCGACCCTGTATCGCGCCACGATTTCTACACCGTCATCGCCGAGGCCGCAGCGCGCGGCTGTGCCGTCTTGCTGTCTTCGCACGGGTTGGAAGAAGTGCAGGGGCAGACCGACCGTGTTGCGATCCTGTCGCGGGGGCGCCTGCGCGCCTCCGGGACATTGGCAGAGCTTGCCGCGGCCGCCGCGCTGCGGACGACCATTCGCGTGACCGCAAAGCAGGGGCATGCGGACCGACTTCAGGCCGATCTGGGCGGTCGCCGGGTGAACGGATGCCGGCTCGATATCGACTGCGCGCCCGACGCCAAACTTGGGCTGTTGCTTCAACTCGGCCACCACCGGGATGTTTTGCACGAGATCGACGTCTTTGCCCCCGGGCTGAACGACATCTACCGCCATTTCTCGGATCACGAGGGGGATCAGGCATGAACACGCGTATCGGCACGATCTTTGCCCAGGAATTCAGGCTGGCCCGGCGCAACCTGTGGGTCGGATTGGCAACCGGCATTCTGGGCCTGTTTGCCGTGGTGCTGGGTGTTTTCGGGGCAGGGCAGGGGGCCGCGCTGGACGCCGATGCCCTGACCCTGACGGCGGCGAGCCTCGCGACGCTGTCGGTCTACCTGATCCCGTTGATCGCTTTACTGATGTCTTACGATTCCTTCGCCGGCGAAATTGAGCGCGGTGCCTTGGCCCTGACACTGGCCAGCCCCGTCCGTCGGTGGGAGATCTTTGTCGGAAAGTTCGCGGCCCAGTCGCTGGCTGTCGGGGTGGCGATCCTGCTGGCCTTCGGTGCTGCGGGCGCGTTTCTTGCGCTGTCCTTTGGCACCGGGTCGGAAGGCATTGCCGCATGGATGCGCCTGATGGCCACGGCCTTTGTCCTGGGGTCGGTCTTTGTCGGCTTTGGCCTGATGCTGTCTGCCATGGCCGGGCGCACGGCGACTGCAGCAGCTTCGGCTGTGGGGCTCTGGCTGGTCCTGGTGGTGATCTATGATCTTGCGTTGCTCGGCAGTGTGATGGCCGCAAGCGATGGCATCTTCGCGTCACAGGTTTTCCCCTGGCTGGTGGTCGCCAATCCAGCGGACGCGTTTCGCCTGTTTAATCTCGCTCTGATCGAGACCGCGCCGGTGGCCGGAATCGACGGGCTTGCCTCAACCCTGCCGTTCCCGCCGACAGTAGCTCTTGCTGTGCTGGGACTATGGCTTTCGGCGGTGCTGGCACTTGGCATTCGCCGTACGAAAAGGATCGTGCCATGAAACCTGTTGCCCTTGCCATCCTCGTCCTTGGCCTTGCCGCCTGCAAGGAGGACATCGCCACCATTGCCCCGGTTGAGATGACCGATGAGGCGCTTGGCCATTATTGCCAGATGTTCGTCGCCGACCATCCCGGCCCCAAGGCGCAGGTCCACCTGAAGGGCCAGTCTGCGCCGCTTTGGTTCAGTCAGGTCTCTGACGCGGTGGCTTATATGCACGACCCGGAACGCGATGCTGAAGTCATGGGTGTCTTCGTGTCCGACATGTCTCGTGCCGAAAGCTGGGCTTTGCCCGGTCTCGACAACTGGCTGGCGTCTGGCAGCGCGGCCTTCGTGATCGAAAGCGACCGGCTTGGCGGGATGGGGGTGCCCGAGGCCATTCCCTTTGGCTCCACCGATGCGGCGGCGGCATTTGTGGCGGACCATGGCGGACGGGTCGTCGCGTGGGACGCGGTGCCCGAAGCCTATGTCAGGCCGGACATGGCGCAGATGTCCGGCCATCAGGCGCATGCGGGAGCAGGCCAATGACGCTGACCCGCAGACGATTTCTGACACTGGCTGGCGCGGCCTGTGCCGCGACCCGATTGACAGCTGGAACGCCGGTGGCCGTCTGGCGCGGAACCGCGCTTGGCGCCGGGGCGCAGGTCGTCCTGTCTGGTCTGTCCGAGGATGAGGCCAAACCCATCTTTCGCGCGATCGAGGCCGAGATGTCCCGTATCGAAGGGCTGTTCTCGCTCTATCGCTCTGACAGCGCCCTGTTGCGCCTGAATCGCGACGGCATGTTGCGCGCGCCTGATCCCGACATGCTGGCCCTGCTATCGCTGGCACGCGAGATGTATCGTGCAACCGAGGGCGCATTCGATCCGACCGTGCAGCCGCTGTTCGACGTCCATGCCAAGGCGGCCGCGGTTGGCCGGGCGGCGTGGCCTGACGAAATCGCTGCGGCACAAGGTCTGGTCGGATTTCACCGTGTGTCGATGGATGAAAGTTCCGTGCGCCTCGGGCGGGCTGGGATGGCCCTGACGCTGAACGGAATTGCGCAAGGATATGCCACGGACCGCCTGTCGCGGCTCATGCGCCGACAAGGCTTACGCGATGTGATGGTGAACGCGGGCGAGATCCGCGCAATGGGGCATTTGCATGGGCACGGCTGGCCGGTTCGGTTGCCTTCGGGGCGCAGCTTGATCGTGACGGACCGGGCTGTCGCGACGTCGGACGCTGCCGGGACCTTGATCTCGGCCTCTCTCGCGGTTGGCCACATTTTCGCGCCGAATGGCGGGGCCGTGCTCCGGTCCGGTCCGATCAGTGCCTTGCACGACAGCGCTGCCGTGGCGGATGCCGCGTCGACGGCTGCCGTCGTCCTGCCCGATGATCGGCTTAACCTGCTCGAAAAGGTCGGGGTCGACCTCGTGCGCGCCTGAAAAGACCTCAATTCCTCAGCTGACGCCCCCGCGAAATTTGCGGGGGCGTTGCTTTTTGTATGTCACCGGGTCGGCAAGCCCCTGCTTGTACGGGTCAAACGCGTGCCAAGTTGGACGGAGTTTGCCTTTTCGCAACGTTCCGCGCCGGGCCTCTGGGTAACCTTGATTCAACGCGCAGACATACCGAGAAGGAATGAGAACATGCTTACGAGAAGAGCCGCACTGATGGGCGCAGCCGGTGTTGCGTCGCTTCCGATCCTTGCCAAGGCTGTCAGTGCCGAGACGGTGGCGGCCCCCCTTGCGGCCCCTACGGACCTGTCGAGTCTCACCCGCATCAAGCGCGAACTGGTCGCGCCGCCCTTCGTGCACGACCACGAACAGGTCGCGCCGGGCGCGCCGCGCATCGTCGAATTCGAGATGACCATCGTCGAAAAGGAGATCGAGGTCGATGACGGGGCCTACCTGCAAGGCATGACCTTTGACGGGTCGATCCCCGGGCCGATGATGGTCGTGCATGAGGGCGACTATGTCGAGCTGACCCTGATCAACCCCGAAGACAACCTGATGCAGCACAACATCGATTTCCACGCCGCGACAGGGGCGTTGGGCGGGGGTGCACTGACCCATGTGAACCCGGGCGAAAAGACCATCCTGCGGTTCAAGGCGACACGTCCGGGCACCTTCGTCTATCACTGCGCGCCCGGCGGCCCCATGATCCCGTGGCACGTGGCCTCTGGCATGGTGGGCACGATCATGGTGCTGCCGCGCGAGGGGCTGAAGGACCACGAGGGCAACCCGGTCGGATATGATCGCGTCTACTATATCGGCGAGAACGAATTCTACATTCCGAAGGATGAAAGCGGTAACTACAAGCGCTACGCCGATGCGGGCGAAAGCTATCCCGACACGCTCGAAGTCATGAACGGGCTGATCCCGTCGCATGTGGTGTTCAACGGCAAGGTCGGTGCGCTGACCGGCGACAACGCCATGACCGCCAATGTCGGCGAGCGGGTGTTGTTCGTCCACAGCCAAGCCAACCGCGATACACGCCCTCACCTGATCGGCGGGCATGGTGACCTCGTATGGGAGCACGGCAAGTTCAACAACGTGCCCGACCGCGACATGGAGACATGGTTCATCCGCGGCGGCTCGGCCGGGGCGGCGCTGTATACCTTCCTGCAACCGGGGGTCTACGCCTATGTGAACCACAACCTGATCGAGGCGGTGAACCTTGGGGCGACCGCGCATGTGAAGGTCGAGGGCGATTGGAACAACGACCTGATGGAACAGGTCCTTGCGCCGACCGATCTGGCCGCCTTCTGAGTTGGGCACAAAAGGAAAGGGCAGGGGCGGTCGCACGATGCGGGCGCCCCTTGCGTTTTCGAGGAGAGACCGATGAAACTCTTATTGCTCTTGCCGCTGCTTGGAGTGGCGGGCGTGATGGCCATGCTGGAACCGCGCCCCGACGCGCCGCCTTTTGACCCGCCCGACATGGTGCGCATCGCCAGCGGAGAGATCGCCTTTCGCCCGTTCGGGAATTTTTCGCAAAACGGCAAGACGCGTACGCCTCGGCGGGCCTCGATGACCGTGCCGGGTTTCGAGATCATGAAATATCAGGTGACGGGCGGGCAATACGCGGCCTGCGTGGCCGACGGAGCCTGTGAACCGGCTCGGATTGTGCAGTCGGACGCGCCTCAGACCGGGGTGAACTGGAACGACGCCAGCGCCTTTGCCGCATGGTATGCGGACCAGACAGGAGAGCCGTGGCGCCTGCCAACCGAAGCGGAATGGCAACTGGCCGCAGCCGAGCGCCATGGCGACAGCGGACCCGACTACGACGCCGCCGATCCCGGTGCGCAGATGCTGGCCAGCTATGAAAACGGCATCACCCTGCGCCGTAAGGCCGATCCCGCCCTCTACCGGGCCGGGGCGTTCGGTTTGAATTCCAACGGGTTGGCGGACGTGTCCGGCAACGTGTGGGAATGGACGGATGGCTGTATGCAGAACGGGACCCTTGCGGCAGATGGCACGGTGGCCGAGACCGCGGCCTATTGCGGTGTGCGCATTGCCGGGGGCGTGCATCGTGCCGCGGTGATCGACTTTGTCCGCGATGCCAGTGTCGGCGGCTGTGCCGTGGGGCTGCCGCCGGATCACCTTGGGTTCCGGTTAGTGCGGGGGAGTTGACCCCCGCATAACCCGGCTACGAGGCCTGACTGTATCGGATGCCCTCGGGCACATGTGCGTCAAAAGCGCTGGCGATGATCCGCGTCAGCGCGCGGCCCTCGGGTGCGATGGTCAGCGACTCATCCGTCACGGCGACAAGATCGCCGAACCGCTCACCCACCAGCGCAATCTGCGCATCCAGCGTCGCGGCCTGCGCGCCAAAGGCGGCGCGCAGCGCGCTGCGGTCCAGCCGGAAGTCACACATCAGCATTTCGATCGCGCGGGCCCGGAGCAGGTCGTCGCCGGTCATCACGTGGCCCCGTGCGCCGGCCAGCTGTCCGGCCTCGATCCTCTGGATATAGGCGGCGGTGGCGGGTGCGTTCTGCACGTAGCCATCGGGCAGGCGAGAGATCGACGAGGCCCCCAACCCGATCAGCGTCGGGCAGGTGTCGTCGACATAGCCTTGGAAGTTACGCCGCAGGTGGCCTGTTTCGGCGGCCCGGGCCAGACCGTCGCCGGGACGGGCGAAATGGTCGATGCCGATGGCTGTCATGCCCGCACCGGTAAACCGTGCGGCGGCAAGGTTGGCCAGCGCGTGCCGGGCCTCTTCGGCGGGCAGCGCGTCCTCGGGGATCAGCTTTTGGCGCTTCGACACCCAGGGCACATGGGCATAGCCGAACAGCGCGACACGGTCGGGATTCAGGTCCAGCACCTTTGACACGGTATCGTCCAGCCGTTCGGCGGTCTGATGGGGCAGGCCATAGACGAGGTCGGCGTTCAGCGACCGGATACCCGCCGCGCGCAGGTCGTCGACGCAGGCCCGCGTGATGTCAAAGGGTTGCAGGCGTCCGATGGATTGCTGCACCAGCGGGTCGAAGTCCTGAATACCGATGCTGGCACGGTTCATGCCCTCGGCAGCCAGCGCCGCGATCTTGGCGCGGTCGACCATGGTCGGGTCGATCTCGACCGAGAATTCGCAATCCTCGGTGGGCGGGATGACGTCGCGGACGGCCTGTGCCAGACGGTGGATCATCTCGGGCGGCAGGATCGTCGGCGTGCCGCCGCCCCAATGCATCCGCCCCATGCGCAGACCCTTGGGCAGGATATCCTTCAGCAGCGCCAGTTCCTGTTCCAGCGTGCCAAGGTAGCTTTCCACCGGCGAGAGCGTCTTTGTCCCCTGCGTGCGGCAGGCGCAGAACCAGCACAGGCGTTCGCAAAACGGGATGTGCAGGTAGACCGAGACCGGCTGGCCCGGGTCCAGCGCGGCCAGCGCGCGGGTTTGCTCGGTCGCGCCGACCTCAGGCGAAAAGACCGGCGCGGTGGGGTAAGAGGTGTAGCGGGGCACCCGTTGGTCGAACAGGCCAAGGGATCTGAGGCGGTCAATGTGTTTCATGCGCCCGATATGCGCCTTTTCGCGGGGCGCGACTTTGCGCGGGATCAAACTTCAAACCGGAAAGGGCGAGACGCCGATCACCAGCGCGTGCAGATGCAGGGTGCCCATCCACAGGGTTAGGCCGATGGCGGTGCGGATCAGCAGGCTGCGCAGGTTGGCGCGGCGCCAATGCGGATCGGCGAGCGGGCGCAGAGAAAACAGCGCCGTATGGCTGAGCAGGTCGGATGCGCGCCGTGCCTTAGCATCGAAGACGGGAATTGCGGCCAGCGCCATGGCGGTGAAGCTGCCGAACAGGATGACATGGGCCAGATCACCATTCGGGACCAGATGCGCCCCGGCCCAGAGCGCCAGTGCCAGGAACAGCGGATGGCGGGATATGGCGGCAAAGCCGGGCCGCGCGGGGTCAAAGCTTTTGCGTCCACCCAAGGTAAAGGGCTGCGCCATCCCGATCCCGCAGACGAACAGCACCAGCGCCAAGGGCATCGCCACGTTCGGCACCCAGCGCGTCCACGGCCATTGCGGCCAAAGCTCGACATAGGGCGCGCGCCCGGCGGCCGAGATCACCCAGACCAGCAGCGCCAGTGAGATCAACCCGTAGACCGAGAAATAGACCCGCCGTCCGACCGCGCCGATCAGCCGCTCGCGCAGCCCCCAAAGGCGGGGTACGAAATGGCTGGCGGCGAACAGTGCCAGAGCAAGGGTGTATTCCGTCCAGCCGGTCATGCCTCATCGACCTCCTTCATCAACCGCGTGATGTGACAGGCAAAGGCATAGGTCGCGGGTAGGCCGATCACCAGCCCCCCGGCGGCAGACTGCCAGGGCGTCAGCACCGGCCAGCCCAGCCAAGACCCGATCAGCGAGGCAAAGAACAGATTCACCCCCATCGCGCCTGCGCCGAACGGATAGAGCCCGGCCAGCAGTTTCCACGGCGGTCTCATCGCCGGCTGACCAGCATCTGCACGGCGACCAGCGCCGCGATCAGGGCGACGGAGCCGACGAAGAACCAGAACTCGGCAACGTCGGTTTGCGGCTGTGGGATGGGCCTGTCGAACCCGGCCAATGCGGGGGCAGGAATCAGGGCGGCAAGGGTGAAAAAGCGTTTCATGTCAGCTCTCCATGGTCAGGGTCTGGTAGATGTCAGGCAGGGCGCGCGGCAGGCGCTGGGGATCGGGCAGAAGGGTGAATCCGGCACGGCCAAAGATGCGGGCGAACCAGTCTTGCCCGTCCTGATCGACGATCACGCCATGCACGGCCTGCCCAAGGGCACGGGCCTCGCGCACGGCCATGCGGCTGTCCTCGATGCCATGCGGGCCTTCGTAGTGGTCGAGGTCGTTGGGCTTGCCATCGGTCAGCACCAGCAAAAGACGCCGGGTTGCGCCCTCGTCGGCCAGCTGCGCCGAGACATGCCGGATCGCGGCCCCCAACCGGGTGTAATGGCCGGGGCGAAAACCGCCGATGCGGGTGGTGACGGCGTGGGACATGGGTTCGGCAAAGGTCTTGGCCCGGTGCAGGAACACGCGGTCCCGTTTCAACGACGAGAACCCCCAGATGCCCAGCCGGTCGCCCGCAGTGTCGATGCCGCAGGCCAGCGCGGCCAGCGCTTCGCGCGCGGTTTCGATCACCGAGGTCTGCCCAAGCGCGGCCTCGGTCGAGCGTGAGCAATCCATCAGGATCGCTACGCTGAGGTCACGCGCCATCGGGCGGCCGGATTGCCAGACCCGGTCAGATCCTTCGTGTCCGCAGGCCATGTCGGTCTGCGACGTCACAACGGCGTCAAGGTCCAGATCATCACCGTCCAGCTGCCGGGGCAGGATCACGCGACGGGGATGCAGGGGCGCGAATTGACGCCGCACGCGGGCAACAAGCCGCGGATCGGGGGCGTAGTCGGCGCGGGGCACCGCCTCTGCATCCAGCACGCGGGTATGATCCGGCATGTAGGCGCCGGTGCGGCGGTTCCATTCGGGATAGGTGAACTTGCCCGCAAGCCGTTCGTGATCGGCATCCTGCGGCGACAGGTCAAGCGACAGGCGCAGGCGGGTGGCGGCGCGTTTGATGTTCTGCGACAGGGTCAGGTGGTCCTGATCCTCGGCAGCCTTGGCGGCGTTATCCTGATCGTCGTCATCGACCATGCGGTTGATGTTCAGGCTTTCGGCCCAGGACATGATCGATTCAAACCGGTGGACGATGAAGCTGTCGTTGCGGTTGGCCTGATCGCGGTCTTCGCGGCGCGCCTCCTTGCGGGTGGGCAGGGCCATCGCGGGGGCGGAGGCCTCGTCACTGGCGGCGGCGGGCTGGTCGGTGCGGGTGCGGTGCAGCAGGCGCGGCCAGATCGGCAGCGGCGCAAAGCTGCGATAGCCGCGCGGGGCAGGGCAGTCCAGGCACTCACACTGGGGCGCGTGGCCACAGAGCTGGTCCAGCAGCATCCGCTCGATCCCCGCTTCGCAGCGTGGCAGGCCGGTGCGGTGGCGGTTCAGGGTGATATGGGTGCAGAAATGGGCATGCGGCAGCCGGAGGCCCGGACAGGCGACATAGGCCCGGTCAGACGCCTGCGCCAGCGCGTCGATCTCGGCCCGGTCGGCGGCGAGCGGATCAGCGAGCGGTGCGGGCAGGTCGACACAGGCGGCCAGCGCCGTCAGCCACAGATAGCACGCCCGGTTCAGATCGCGCGTGGCAAAGGCGTCGATCACCGGCGGCAGGCGCAGGCGGTCGCCGTCGAAATCCGCCACGTGCAGCTTTTCGCGCGAGGTGCCGATGCGCCGCAGCCGGTCGGGGCGGTGATCCGATGTGGCCAGCGGGGCCGGGGTGATTTCCACCCCCGCCGCGCCGCCAAGCGCCCGAAACAGCGCCAGTACCGAGGGCCGCATGGCCTCGAACGTCACCGCGCGCTTTGCGTCCGTGTCTGCGGCCCCCCAGCGCGACGCCATGTCGTGCCAGAGGTTGCCGACGGTCTCTTCGGGCTCCATCAGGTCGAGGACATGGATCATGGCGTCACCCGTAGATCACGGCCGCCAGATCGCGCAGCGCCTGCTGCACGTCCGGCTCGTCGGAAAGCGGTTCGATGATGGCGGCTTCGATGGCGCGGTCCACCGCCATGCCGCGCGCGATCATCGTCGCGGCATAGATCAGCAGGCGGGTGGACACGCCTTCTTCCAGATCCATGCCGGATAGCGCGCGGATCTTGCCCGCCAGCCGCACCAAGGCGCTGGCGCGCCCCTCATCCAGCCCGCTTTCACGCATGACAACCGGGGTTTCGACCTCGGGTGTCGGGAAATCGAAGCCGATGGAGACGAAGCGCTGGCGCGTCGACGGCTTCAGCTTTTTCAACACGTTCTGATATCCGGGGTTATAGCTGGCCACCAGCATGAAGGGTTTTGGCGCCTGTAATTCCTCGCCCGTGCGGTCGATGACCAGACGGCGCCGGTCATCGGTCAACGGGTGCAGGACGACGGTCACGTCCTTGCGGGCCTCGACTACCTCGTCGAGATAACAGATGCCCCCCTCGCGCACGGCGCGGGTCAGCGGCCCGTCGACCCAGACGGTTTCGCCACCCTTCAACAGGTAGCGCCCGATCAGGTCCGATGCACTCAGGTCGTCATGGCAGGCGACGGTGTGCAACGGCAGGCCAAGGCGCGCGGCCATGTGTTCGACAAAGCGGGTCTTGCCGCAGCCTGTCGGCCCCTTCAGAAGAAGGGGCAGGCAGTTCTCATAGGCCGTCTGGAACACCGCGCATTCGTCGGATTGTGCGTGGTAAAAGGGCAGGTCGGGTGTGCTCAGGTCTTTCATGGCTTATTCTCCCGGAACGGCCACGGGGCCGGGTTTCACAACCTCGCGGCGCACCACGAGCATCGAGTAGATGAACAGCAGGGCACCAAGCACCACCGCGATGCCAGAACCGAAGCGCATCAGGTAGAACAGCCCCAGCTGGTCCTGCACGTCCATGAAGTAGTCGCCGACGATGCGCTGCATATGCGTCTGGATCGTCCCAGCAAAGGTCAGCGTGAAGGTCATGAAGGCCATGCCGCCGGTCATCAGCCAGAACGCCGCCATGTTCAGCACCTGGTTATAGGGATCACGGCCTCGCAGGATCGGCATCGCATAGGTGAACATCGCGAGGTTCAGGGCCACGTAGGCGCCGTAGAAGGCAAGGTGGCCGTGAGCGGCGGTGATCTGCGTGCCGTGGGTGTAGAAGTTCACCCCGTGCAGCGTGTGCAAAAAGCCCCAGACACCCGCACCGAAAAAGGCAACGGTGGAGGACCCCAGCGACCACAGCAGCGCGGCTTTGTTCGGATGGTTCTTACGGCCCTTCCAGACCATGACGAAGGCAAAGGACATCATCGCAAAGAACGGCACGACTTCGAATGTCGAGAAGATCGAGCCGATCCACTGCCAGTAACCCGGCGTGCCGATCCAGTAGAAGTGGTGCCCGGTGCCGAGGATGCCGGAAAACAGAGCAGTGGCGACGATGACATAGAGCCATTTCTCGATCACCTCGCGGTCGACGCCGGTCAGCTTCAACATCAGGAAGCCAAGGATCGCGGCCATGACCAGCTCCCATGTGGCTTCGACCCACAGGTGCACGACCATCCACCAGTACATCTTGTCGAGGCTCAGGTTGTCGGGGTTGATGAAGGCAAAGACCCACAGCAGGCACAGCAGCCATAGACCCATCATCAGGATGTTGGTGATCGCCGTCTTGCGCCCGGCCAGAAAGGTCAGCGAGACGTTCACGAGGAAGATCACCGCCGCGACGAGGATGCCGAACTTGACCCACAAGGGTTGTTCCAAGAACTCGCGCCCGCCATGGATGCCGACGAGGTAGGACCCCACCGCCCCCAGCGTTCCGACCACAAGGATCGCCAGCTGGATATAGGCGAGCTTGACCGAAAAGATCTCGCGCTCGGACTCTTCGGGGACGAGGTAGTAAGCCGCGCCAAAGAAGCCCAGGAGCAACCAGACGATCAGCGCGTTGGTGTGGATCATGCGCACGATGTTGAACGGCAGGACTTCGGACAGGGTGTTGGGCGAGACATAGATCCAGCCCAGCAGCAGCCCTCCCAGCACCTGAATGCCGAACAGCGCCATCGCCGCGAGGAAATAGGCGTAGGCCACTTTTTGCGATTGGTATTTCATGGTTCTGTCTCCCTCAGCCCGCGTCGTTCGGCGGCCAGTTCTGGGTGTCGGTCTGATCGGCCCAGCGGAGGAATTCGGCGAGGCCGCGCATCTCCTCTTCGGTGATCTCGAAATGCGGCATCTGGCGGCGACCCTCGATCCCCGAGGGCTGCGCCTGCATCCAGCTGTCGAGCATCTCGTAGGCCATCTCGGGGTCGTCCAAGACGCCCCAGCGGGTCATCACGTTGCCGACCTCGGGGGCGAAATAGGCGCCTTCGCCATGCAGCGTGTGGCAGTTGATGCAGGAGTTGCGCTCCCACACATGTTTGCCCAGCACGACCTCATCGGTCAGGGGCATCCCGGCGGTGGCCTTGTCCACGATGTGCCGGTGGCTTTGCGCCGTGAGGGCCACGAACACGACGACGAAGAATATGGATCCCCCGTAGAACACGTTCCTTGCCCGCGATTTGGTTAGGAATTCAGACATGTCGCGGTCCTGTCGAATTGTTTCGGATAACCGCTGTCTACCGGGGGCTGACGGGCCGCTTGTTGTGCAAACGCAAAGAAGCGGACGAAAGGTGCGGGCAACATGTGGCTATGAAAGGACCGCCCATGTCACAGCCTGATTTCGACGACCCTGACCTGCCCTTGGCCGAATTGTTCGCCGCCTGGCCGGACATGGCCGGAGCCTTCATGGACAAGCGCATGCTGTGCCCCGGCTGCCTGATCGCGCCGTTTCACGCCATTACGGATGCCTGTCTGGAATATGATCTGGACGAAGACGCGTTTCGCGATGAATTGCAGGCCCGCATCAAGCCGTAGGCGTCACGCTTCGCTCAGCACCACCAATGCATGCGGATCGGTGACCACGATATGTTTGCGGGTCGATTCGACGATGCCGTCCTTTTGCCACGCCGACAGCAGTCGGCTGACCGTGTGCAACGTCGTGCCCGTCATGTCCGAGATATTCTGTCGCGTGACCGGAAAGGCGATCTCGATCCCCTTGTCCGACTTGCGCCCGCTTTGGTGAACCATCCGCAGCAGGGCGCAGGCGACGCGCTTTTCCACGGCTTGGGTTGCCATCTCCGTCAGGGTTTCCTGAATCTGGCCAAGGCGCTGACCAAGTGTCTTGTAGCTCTCGGTGGCAAAGCCGGGGTAGCGCGTGATGAAGTCGTCCCAAACCCGGACTGGCCATGACAGCGCGATGGACTCGGCCGCGGCGATGGCTGTCGCCGGATATGTGTCGCGCTGCAACGCCGGGGCGATGCCGAACAACTGCCCCGGGGAAATGTGCAGCACGATGATCTGCTCGCCCCCCGGTGTCGAGCGGATCACGCGCAGATAGCCATCCAGCAACAGGTAGAACCGGTCGGCGTCATGCCCTTCGCGGAAGATCGCCGTGCCCTCGTCATAGCGGCGCGACACCGCCTGATCGAGGATCTCGCGAATCTGCGCCCGGTCCAGCAGGGAAAACGGCGGCAGGCCGGTCAGCAGGCTTTCATCGAGTTTCGGCACGGTTTCGCATCCGGAGTTTGTGCAAGGGCAACGTTCGGGTCGACGTTGTACGGCAAATCAAGGGCAGACGAAACAGACGGAAACGCAGAAAGGATGCTCCGATGTTCAAATCCATGATGATGACCGCCGCCTTTGCCATGATTGCCAGTGTGGCCAGCGCCGAAACGCATGAAATCCACATGCTGAACAAGGGCGAGGCAGGCGTGATGGTCTTTGAACCCGCCTTCGTGAAGGCCGCGCCGGGCGACGTGATCCAGTTCGTGCCCACCGACAAGGGCCACAATGTCGAAAGCATCGACGGCATGCTTCCCGACGGGGTCGACAGCTTCAAGACCAAGTTCAACGAAGCGTTCGAACTGACCGTGGATGCCGAAGGCGTCTATGGCATCAAATGCACACCGCATTATTCCATGGGCATGGTCGCGGTGATCCAGGTTGGTGATGCCGTGAACCTCGATGCGGCCGCCGCAGTCAAGCAAAAGGGCAAGGCCAAGGCCCGCATGGCGGATATTCTGGCTCAGGTCGAGTGACGCATCGTCCCGCGTCATCAGACTTGTTCGGGCGACACGTGAGGGTCGCCCGATCTTATTGAAGGAGTTGCCCCATGTCTTCGCGCGCACCTTTTGTCGGACCAGCCGTGTTTTCCTACGGGTTCAGGCCTTTCTTCCTGGCCGCGACCGTGTTTGCACTGTTGGTCTTGCCGCTTTGGTGGTCGGTCTGGCGCGGCGGCGTCGTTCTTGACGGTCCATTCGCGCCGACCGACTGGCATGCCCATGAGATGATTTTCGGCTACGGTGCAGCCGTGGTCGCGGGCTTTCTTTTTACGGCGGTCCCGAACTGGACCGGACGGCTACCCACGCGAGGCTGGCCGCTGGCTGTCCTGCTGGCGTTCTGGCTTGCGGGGCGTTTGTCGGTGGCCGGGCTGATTGGGCTTGGGCCGGCACTCGTGTTGCTTGTGGATCAGGTTTTCCTGTTGGCCGTGGCCGCGATGATCGCACGCGAGGTCGTGGCTGGCAAAAACTGGCGAAATCTCAAGGTGCTGGTGCCTGTGTCCCTTCTTTGGCTGGCAAATGTCCTGTTTCACGTCGAAGCGATGAGCGCAGGCACCGCCGACCATGGACGGCGGTTCGGCATGGCACTTCTGATCTTCCTCATCATGTTGATCGGCGGCCGCATTGTCCCCAGCTTCAGCCGGAACTGGTTGGTGCAGCGCGGCGCGAAATCCCTGCCAACAGCGTTCAACCGGTTCGATGTGGTTTGTCTTGTCATCGGTGCCGCCACCCTGGTCGGTTGGGTTGCCGCACCTGTCGGCATGGGCTCTGCGGTTCTTGCAGGTCTGGCCGCCGTCCTGCATCTGTTTCGGCTCGCACGCTGGCGTGGCCATGACACATGGCGTTCACCGCTGCTTTTGATGCTGCATCTTGCCTACCTGATGGTGCCGATGGGATTGGCGGCGGTGTCGGCCTCGGCGCTGGACCTGATGGCGCAGAATGTCGGAGCACATGTGTTGGGCATCGGCGCCGTGACTGCGATGACCGTGGCCGTCATGATGCGGGCAACGATGGGGCACACGGGTCGTGCCTTGATCGCCGGGCGCGCCTTGGCCAGCGCGTTTGCGCTTGTGCTGACTGCGATGGTGTTCCGGGTCACGGCAGGGCAGGTCACGATTGGCGCTTTGGATGGCATCGACCTCGCAGCCGTGGCCTGGACCGCTGCCTTTGCAATTTTGGCGTGGCGGCTGGGGCCGTGGCTTCTGCGTCCCAAGGTCGGGCAAAAGGCCGTCTCCGGTTCTTCTCGATGACCTGTCCCGGCAATTCCTATATGCGGTTTGATCCAGATTAAGTCGCGCGCTGCGGGACCTGTTAAACCTGCTCTGGAAAAGCATCTATTCGAGATTGGCCGCCACAGACAGCCCGGAGGACCGGATGAAAGACATGACAGCCGAACGGGATTGCAGCTGCGGCTGCACTGCGTCGGGAAGCCTGGGCCTGAACGAGGCGATGGCGCTTTCCGCACGATTGGCCGCGCCGGTGCCCGAGGTCGAGGAGATTACGCTGTCGCAGGCCACCGGTCGGGTTCTGGCGCGGACAGTGTGTTCGGCTTTTCCTGTCCCGCGCTTTGACAATTCCGCGATGGACGGGTTTGCGCTGTCCAGTTCGGCGCTGGAAGGCGCGGGGCCATGGGAGCTTCCTTTGGCAGGCCGTGTCGCTGCGGGCGCGTCGGGCGCTCCGGTCGCCTTTGGAAACGCCGTGCGCATCTTCACCGGCGCTCCCTTGCCCAACGGGACGGACACCGTTGTGATGCAGGAACATGTCGTGCTGGTCGGCGATCGCGTCCGGATCAATCAACGCCCGGCGAAAGGTGCGCATGTCCGCAGGCGGGGCGAAGAAATGGCCCACGGGGCTGAAATTCTGCCCGTCGGCTGCCGAATGACGCCCAGAGCCATTGCCGCGGCCGCGTCGGGTGGGGTGGGGCGCGTCACGGTGCGCCGCCGCGTCCGGGTCGCCCTTTTGAATTCGGGAGATGAGGTGCGACCAGCGGGCGCGACCTTGTCCGATGCACAGATCCCGGATGTGAACGGGCCGATGCTGGCAGCGCTATTGTCTCGGCCCGACACGGACCTGGTCATGCACAGGCACGTGCCCGATACGCTCGACGCACATCTCGAAGCGCTTGCGCAGGCCAGCGCCGCGGCTGATCTGGTGGTGACCACCGGTGGCGTCTCGGTTGGGGCAGAGGATCACATGCGGGCCGCAGCGGCCTTGTTGGACGCGCGTATCGACATTCCATCGGTTACCATCAAACCCGGCAAACCCGTGGTCGTTGGACAGATCGGCGCTGCGCGCTGGCTGGGCTTGCCTGGCAATCCGATGTCGGCCTACGTGACCTTCGTGCTGCTGGGATTGCCATTGCGCGATGCGCTCTGCGGCGCGCCGAACGCTCAACGCTTGCATCGGGTGCACGTGCTCAACCCGGTCAGACACCAACCGGGCCGCTCCGAGGTCCGGCCAGCGGTGCTCGATGCAACGGGCTGTTCGGTCACGATTGGCGGTCCTGTGCATTCGGGGCGGATGACGCCGATGGTGTTAGCCGATGGATGCGTCCTGATCCCCGCCGACGCGGAAGCCTTGTCTCCCGGCGATATGGTGGACTTCTTGCCGTTCAACCAAGGGATTTGACCGATGTCACAGATTGCCCAAACGCGACTTGGCTATGTGCTGCCAGACACGCGCGGCGGCGCGGATACCATGCTGTCGGCTCTTGTCGCGCGGTTGCAATCCGAAGGCCGGGTCGTGGCGGGGCTTGTGCAATGCCGCGCCCCCGAAGGGTCCGACCATCCGTGCGATATGGACCTTGCGGTCCTGCCGTCTGGACCGCGTATCGCCATTGCCCAGAAACTTGGCAGCGGATCACGTGGCTGCCGGCTTGATCCCGCGTCGCTGGAAGCTGCTTCGACCGAGGTCTGTCGGGCGCTGAGGTCGGGGGCGGATGCGCTGATCATCAACAAGTTCGGCGCGCAGGAATGCCAGGGGCGCGGACTATGCGACGCCATTGCGCTGGCAATGACGCGTGGCATTCCCGTGCTGACCGCCGTCAACCGGCTGAACCACGATGGGTTCCTGCAGTTTGCCGGAGGTTTGGCCACGCGGCTGGACCTGCGGGAGGACGTTTTGCACCAATGGCTGAACGCGCCCGTTCCGGCCTGACTTGGACCTCAAGACCTGCTGATACGCATTGAAACTGAAACCCGGCCTGATCGACCGGGTTTCATGCCTTTGTCAGACGGTTGCGCCCCTACGCCGGATTGTGCAGCCGATCAAACCGGCCAGAACCCCGACGACCAGTGCGACCCCGTATTCCAAAGGGGTGATCGGAACATGGGTCGAATGCGACCCGCCCAGCAAGAGCGGCGAGACGACGCCGACCCCACCGCCCAGAACGGCGGCGACGATCAGGTTGCGCGTCATCATGCCCAAGGCCACGCCCAGAATGCCGGGCAGGCCAAGGATGCTGGCGCCGATCGTGCCGAGAAGGTCGAGAAAGCTAAGCATGTTGAGTCTCCTTCCCTACCGTCACTCGGTGCCCGAACCAAGATAGGACCTGATCGCCGCGACATCGTCATCGATCTCGCGCGTTGCCTCGGCGAGGGTTTCCACGACGTGATTGTATTCTTCGAGATAACCCGGCGGGAGATCATGCGCGATGCCTTGGTGGCAGTCGATGCAGGTCATGCCGGTATCGATGGCCTTCTGGTGGTTATCCGCCGCGCGGGTCTCTTGAATGGTGAAGTCCATGTACTCGAAGGCATGGCAGTTGCGGCACTCGCGCGAGTCAGAGGCCTTCATCTTCTTCCAGACGGCGGCCGCCATTTCGAGACGCCGTTCCTCGTATTTCTCGGGCGTTGAAATCGTGCCGAGCACCTCATGATAGACATCTTTTACGGCCATGATCTTGGCCTTCATCTTGTACTGCCATTCATGAGGAACGTGACAATCCGAGCAGATCGCCCGCACGCCGGAGTGGTTGTTGTAGTGGACGGTTTCACGATACTCGCCAAGGTTCGTTTCCATCGTGTGGCACGAGGTGCAGAACTCTTCGGTATTGGTCATTTCCAGCGTCCAGTGGAAGCCCCCCCAGAACAGGATGCCGGCAAGAAAGCCTGCAATGAGCAGAAAGCCGGTCGAAAGAACGGCGGTCGGGGTCCAGATGGCATCCCAGATGCGACGGATCAGGCGGCGCTTTTCTGTCGGTTCGGACATGGGTCGTCTCCCTTATCGCGAACTTGAGGGCTGAAAGGTGTTGCCCACCAGAGCTGGCGCATCCGCCTGCGGGACGTGGCACTGATTGCAGAACCAACGGGTGCCCGCGACGGTGTCCAACTGCGTGCCATCCCGATCGAGGTAGTGGCTCATGGACAGGGTCGGCGCACCGCGGTCGCCTGCGTTGGACCAATCGTGGCATGTCAGACACTGGTTGGTGCGCAGATCGATCTGATACTGGTCCAGAGAGTGCGGCACGATCGGGGGCTGTTGGCGATAGTTGCGTGCCTCGCGACCCTCTTGCTGCTGATAGACGTCGTCGACGATGTTCAAGCCGTCGATGTTGGTGTTGCGCAGGGTTTGTACGTTGGCCGCCTGTTGAGCCACTGACAGCCCCACAAGGGCGACGGTGGACGCGAAGGCGGAGACCCCCAATATGGCAAGAAGTTTCATCTATGCTCTCCGTGTTTTCGGTTAGGCGGCTTTTTCCGCGACATGAGGCTTGGCCGGTTGCGTCACATCATCGATGCGGCGGTCGAACCGGTGGGTGAAGGTAAAGACATCGACGGAACAGACGTCGATGCAGCGCCCGCAATTGGTACAATCCGGGCTCAGGATCAGGGGCGTTTCGTCGCCCTTTCCGCGCAAGGCGGGGGTGATGACCTGCATCTCGGGGCAGACGGCGAAGCAATCCATGCAATCGTCGCACGCCGCGCGTTTCGAGGCGCTGACGCGTAGCAGAGACCCTTGGCCCAGCAGGCCATAGAAGGCGCCAACCGGACACAAGTGGCCACACCAGCCGCGCCGGGACACGAACAGGTCGAACAGGAAAACCGCAACGACGATCCCCCACGCGGCCCCCATGCCAAAGACGAGACCGCGATGGACCATCGTGATCGGATTGAGGATTTCCCAAGCGACGGTGCCGGTCAGCCCCGAGACGACCAGTACGGTGCCAAGCAGCCACAGGCGGGTGTGCCGCTTGGGTTGCCAGCCCTTCGGGATATCGAATTTTGCATGCAGCCAGTGCGCTGCGTCGGTGACCGGGTTGATCGGACAGACCCAAGAACAATACATCCGACCGCCGATCAGCGCATAGGCCACCAGGACGATCAGCGCGCCGACCAGCGCCGTCAGTTCCGGCCAATGGCCTGCAAGGATGCCTTGCAGGGCGATGAACGGATCGGTCAGCGGCAGCACTTTCAGTGTGCGTGATCCCGCCAGCGTACCGTCCACGATACGCCAGCCGAGCCACGGCCCGACAAGGAAGATCGCCAGAAAGAACACCTGCGATGCGCGGCGCGCCAGCAGCCATTTATGCGCACCTAACCAGCCTTTGACGGCAATTGCTTCCTGTCCGGTGGGGAGCCGTGTCTTTGCGCTCATTGGCCCGCCTCCGTTCCGGGAAGCTGGAAAACCGGCTCGAACCCGCCGGGTGCGGCGAGGTTGTCCGTGCCGGGACCTGGAAGACGATCGGGCAGGTCTATCAAACCGTCGACCAGAGGCGCGCCGTTCTGTTCCTGCTCTTCCCAGCCCTTGCGGTAATGGTCTGCGCTCGTGGCCCGGGCCAGCCGGATGGGCAAAACCTTGATCGCGGCCTCGGGGAGAACACAGGATTTCTCGCAGATACCGCAGCCGGTGCAGCGGTCGGCGTGGACGGTCGGCGCAAAGATGGCGTGATGCCCCGAGCGATCGTTGTGTGAAAGCTCAAGTGTGATGGCCTCATCGATGACCGGGCAGACGCGGTAGCAGACATCGCAGCGCAGGCCCAGGAAGTTCAGGCAGTTTTCCTGATCGACCAGCACGGCGGTGCCCATCTTTGCCTTGTCGATATCTGTCAACGAAGGATCAAGCGCCCCGGTGGGACAGGCGGCGACACAGGGAATGTCCTCGCACATCTCGCAGGCCACCTCGCGCGCGGTGAAGAACGGTGTGCCGGTGGCGGGGCCGTCGTAGCCCAGCTCGGCCAGCTTCAACGTGTCATAGGGGCAATCGCGCACGCACAGCCCGCAGCGGATGCAGGCTCCCAGGAAATCATCCTCTGGCAGGGCGCCGGGCGGGCGCAGCGCCTCGGCGGGTAGCGCCCGCGCATCGGTCGTCAGATACGCAAGGCCAAGGCCCGCCACCGCACAGCCACCAGCCATGCGCGCGGTATCCGTCAGGAACCGGCGTCGGGCGGGTGACATGGGGGCGGTGGCGGGCATTCTTCAGACTTTCAACAGGTTACGCGCGCTCGACCTTGCAGGCGCATTTCTTGAAGTCGGTTTCCTTGGACAGCGGGCAGGTCGCATCCAGCGTCAGCTTGTTGATCAACTGTCCCTCATCGAACCACGGGACGAACACCAGACCGCGTGGCGGCTTGTTGCGGCCGCGGGTTTCGACGCGGCTCAGCATTTCGCCACGGCGGGTCGAGATCATGATCTCTTGCCCACGCCGCAGATTGCGGTCCCGCGCATCGTCGGGATGCATGAAGACCACGGCATTCGGGAAAGCGCGGTGCAATTCCGGCACGCGACGCGTCATCGAACCGGAATGCCAATGTTCCAGCACGCGCCCGGTGCAAAGCCAGAGGTCGAATTCCTCGTCCGGCACCTCTGCGGCCTCTTCGAAGGGCGCAAAGATGATGTTCGCGCGACCGTCGGGCCGACCGTAGAACTGCACCTCGCTGCCCGCTTCGACGTAGGGGTCATAGCCCTCGCGGAAGCGATAAAGCGTCTCTTTCCCGTCGACCACCGGCCAGCGTAGGCCGCGCGCCTGATGATACATGTCGAACGGCGCAAGGTCGTGCCCGTGGTGACGCCCAAAATCCGCGTATTCCTCGAACAGGCCCTTTTGAACATAGAAGCCGAAATGCTTGCTTTCCTGGTTCTCGAAGCCTTCGGCGGTTTCCGACAGCGGGTAGGCGTTCACCTTGCCATTCTCGAACAGGACCTCGTACAGGGTCTTGCCGCGCAATTCAGGTTTTTGCGACAGCAGTTCCTCGCCCCAGACTTCCTCGACGGTGAACCGCTTGGCGAATTCCATGACCTGCCACAGGTCAGACCGCGCTTCGCCCGGCGCGTCCACCTGCTGGCGCCAGAACTGGGTGCGGCGTTCGGCGTTGCCATAGGCGCCTTCCTTTTCGACCCACATCGCGGTGGGCAGAATCAGGTCGGCGGCCAACGCGGTGACGGTCGGGTAGGGGTCCGACACGGCGATGAAGTTTTCGGGATTGCGGTACCCCGGGAAGCCTTCCTCGTTCATGTTGGGCGCGGCTTGCATGTTGTTGTTGCACTGCACCCAGTAGGCGTTCAGCACGCCATCCTTCAGCATCCGGTTCTGAAGCACGGCGTGGAAGCCGGGCTTTGGCGGAATGGTTCCGGCAGGGATGTTCCACGCGGTCTCGCAGATCTCCCGATGCTTGTCGTTCATCACCACCATGTCGGCGGGCAGACGGTGGGCAAAGGTGCCGACCTCGCGCGCAGTACCACAGGCCGAGGGCTGGCCGGTCAGCGAGAACGGCGAGTTGCCCGGCTCGGAGATTTTTCCCACCAGCAGGTGCACGTTGTACATCAGCCCGTTCACCCACGACCCGCGGGTGTGCTGGTTGAAGCCCATCGTCCAAAGCGACATGACCTTGCGGTTCGGGTCGGCATATTGCTGCGCCAGCCGTTCGAGCTGCGCGGCGGGCACGCCGGAAATCTCGGATGCCTTCTCGATGGTGTATTCCGCCACCGAGGCCGCGTATTCCTTGAAGGTCATGTCCGCCAGCTTGCCCGAGTTCGGGTTCGCGGCGGCCTGTTGCAACTCATGTTCGTCGCGCAGGCCATAACCGATATCGGTATCGGTGCGCTTGAAGTTGACGTGCTTGTCGACGAACTCCCAGTTCACCGCGTCGTTCTGGATGATGTAATTCGCGATGTAGTTCAGGATCGCGAGGTCGGACTGCGGCCGGAACACCATGCCATTGTCGGCCAGTTCAAAGCTGCGGTGTTCGTAGGTCGACAGAACGTGCACTTCGGAGCCTGGCTTGGTCAGGCGGGTATCCGTCAGGCGAGACCACAGGATCGGGTGCATCTCGGCCATGTTCGATCCCCACAGGACAAATGTGTCCGCGTGCTCGAAGTCATCATAGCAGCCCATCGGTTCGTCGATGCCAAAGGCGCGCATGAAACCAACCACCGCAGACGCCATGCAGTGCCGCGCGTTCGGGTCGATGTTGTTGGACCGCAGGCCCGCCTTCATGAACTTGGCCGCCGCATAGCCCTCCCAAACGGTCCATTGGCCTGAGCCGAACATGCCGACCGAGGTCGGGCCTTTCTTGGCCAGCGCCTCTTTCCACTTCTCGGCCATGATGTCGAAGGCCTCGTCCCACGAGACCGGTTCGAATTGGCCATTCTTGTCGTAGACGCCGTTGGTCTTGCGCAGCAGCGGCATGGTCAGGCGATCCTGGCCGTACATGATCTTGGACAGGAAATAGCCCTTGATGCAGTTCAGGCCGCGGTTCACCGGCGCTTCTGGGTCGCCCTGCGTGGCGACGACGCGCCCCTCCTTGGTGCCCACAAGCACGGAACAGCCGGTGCCGCAGAAACGGCAGGGCGCCTTGTCCCAGCGGATGCCGGCATTGCCGGCAGCTTGGGCGACAGCGTCGTCGGGCAGGGTCAAACCTGCGGCGGCGGCAGTCGACGCGGCTGCGGTGGCCTTTAGAAAGGCGCGGCGGGATTCAGATACGGTCATGTCAGATCTCCGGCTGAAGGGCGGGGGCAGCGGCGAGCGCCGCCTGCGACAGGTCTTCGAAATGGTGGTAATTGAGGGACAACGAGATCACGCCCGGGATCTGGTGCAGGCCCATGATGATCTCCGAGGCTCGCGCCTCATCGGTGTCTTCGACCACGACAACAAGGCGACCGTCGTCGGTCGCCGCGTGGATTTCGACGCCATCGGTGTTTTCCATGCGCGCGCGTGCGGCGGGCAACTGTGCCTGCGCGACATGGATCAGGCATCCACAGATGTTCATTGGACAATCTCCTTCTCGGCATGATCGACATGCTCAAAGCGCACGGCCTGCGCCGGACAAGTGAATGCGCATTCGCCGCAACCCGAGCACTGACCAGTGTCGATCTCGGGAATAGCGCGACCGGCCGTCATCAGGCGAAAGCGGATGGCGCGGGGTTCGCAGGCGTCTTCGCAGGCCCGGCAGGTGATGCCCTGAAATGACAGACAATTCGTCTGGATCGTCGCACGCCAGGGCCAAAGGGTGATGTTCTCGGCCAAAAGCGCACCGCTGGGGCAGGCTGCACTGCATTCGCCACAGAACGTACAGGCCCCACGTGTGAAATCGACAATGGGATGTGCGCTACCGGTTTTGACGATGATGCCCTCCGGGCAAGCGGTGGCACAGTCGCCGCAGTTTGTGCAAAGCTCGGCAAACGCATCCTGTGCGCCGGGTGGGTACATCGCCAACCCATCGCTCTGCCGGAAGCGCCCGCGCAGGAAGTTTCGTCTGCCTTCAAGTGACATCATCGGAGCCCCGCCAGTGTCGAGTTCCAAAAGTGTCTAAATATTAATCAGAAGAACAACTTTGACCTGAATCAAACACCCAACACATTCTTTTTTAGGCATATTTTTTGCCTAAATCGCCATTGTGCAGACGATCCACTGTGTGATCAGCACTATCTTATTCTAAGATTTTTGTTACATAATCCGAATTACCGGCGTTTTGGCAATTCATTGATTTAATTTATTTTTTCATCACAAGCGCCATCCGCTTGCGCCTCTATTTGTAGGTCATTCCGTCCACCCATACCGACACGGAAACACCTTTAGGTCTGTCTATGAAGCCCTCGATGTCGACCACGCGAATACGCATGTGGTGGCCCTCTTCGACGAACGGCCGGAGTCGCGCTTCGTGCTCGGGCGTGATGCGTCCGATCGGACGTGGACCAGAGCCAATCAAGCGGCTTGCCCAATCTCTTGGACGGGCGAGCATAGCGACGTGGTCATCGGCCAGCGAGACTGAAAGGGTGTCACCGGGGCGCAACCGGAACCGGGCCAGGTTCGAAGGGGTCTGGGTCAGCTTGCAGGAGTAAATCAGCGGATGCATGGGATGGTCCTCAATGGCGGTGCTCTTGTTGGCACCTGATTCTGAAATCCAGTGTACCGGGCCCGCGCGGGTGCCACCAATCCCAAGCCGGTCGCGCCGTGTGCCGGGCCGGAACTGTGAGAATGCGCAACAATCTGTGGCACAAGGCCCGCGCCCCTTTGGAAATGCGCAGGATCGGCAGAGCAGATCGGCAAATCGTGCTATTAAGTTCCCATAACTGGTTATCTGATATAAATAATCAGTGTGTGAGGAATCGGCAGAATGATACTTGAAACACCGGCACGCATCGAACCTTGCGGGATCGAGGAACAGATCCCCGTCGCCCTGACGGACCTCGTGCTCGACATTCGGTCCGCCGCCGAAGGCATGGCACGCAGGCTGCACCCTGACAGCGCCGCCGAACTGCGCGCCATGACCCGCATCATGAACGCCTACTATTCCAACCTGATCGAAGGTCATAACACCCGCCCCCGCGACATCGAAGCGGCGTTGGCAGGACGCATGGCGGAGGTCGAGAACCGCCCGCTCGCCGAAGAAGCCGCAGCGCATGTGCGGGTGCAAGCATGGATCGACGAGCAAAACTCGGCCGGGACACTGCCAGAGCCGACCTCCGTGGCGTTCATCCGCGAAATCCACCGCAGGTTTTATGAGGCGATGCCAGAGGAGTACCGCTTTGCGGAGCACGATGGCGTACGGTTGGAAATCATACCCGGTGCCCTGCGCGCCGAAGGACAAGAGGTCTCGGTCGGGCGTCACCAACCGCCCTCGGCGCACCGCCTGCCCGCCTTCCTTGATCATTTCGCCAGTCGGTATCATGGCCTGACCCGGGGCGCGACGGGCCGGATCCTGTCGATCCCGGCGGCGCATCACCGGCTGAACTACATCCACCCGTTTCTTGATGGCAACGGACGGGTCAGTCGGTTGATGTCGCATGCCATGTGTCAGGCGGCGGGGATCGGCGGACATGGGCTTTGGTCGATCAGTCGGGGCCTTGCGCGCGGACTGAAGGACCCGCCGGAATACAAGGAGCAGATGGATGGTGCCGACCGCGCCCGGATGGGCGAGCGCGACGGGCGCGGAAATCTCTCGCTCAAGGCGCTGACCAGCTTTTCGGCGTGGTTCCTGACCGTGATGCTGGACCAGTTGCGCTTCACCGAAGCGATGTTCGATCTGGACGCGCTGTCGCGCCGCTACACCGCCCTACTCCGTGATCTGTATCCCGATCGCGACCGTCTGCCACGCCTGCTGGTGCATTGCCTGACCCACGGCGAGATGCCGCGCGGCGAGGCACGCATGGTTCTGGGCGTATCCGA
This sequence comes from Aliishimia ponticola, assembly GCF_004803475.1. Classification (GTDB taxonomy): domain Bacteria; phylum Pseudomonadota; class Alphaproteobacteria; order Rhodobacterales; family Rhodobacteraceae; genus Aliishimia; species Aliishimia ponticola. Next base: position 20,319 of record NZ_SRKY01000007.1, on the reverse strand, counting down.
GCGCAGCGCACGAGACGACCTCAAGGTGCTGACCGAAGCAGGCTTCTTGAAATCCGCGACCGCAAAAAGCCCCGTGCGCGTGGGTTTCCCCCTGGACTACCGAGAGCGGCTTTTTCCCAACCTATTCACAGATGCCGAGCCGCACGTCCCTGCCCCGCCTCAAATTCCAAGCGTTTGAGGCTTTTGACCTTTCGGCAAAGAGGGCGGACTCCGGAAGTTCGCTGCAGACGGCACCAATGATTGCAATGACGCATTTGGATAGGTTGCGGCACTATGTCAGAACGATGGAGCCCCCCATCCATCCTCGACCTCTTCGATCTCAGCCGTGAGCAATGTCATTCGGAAACCGTTTTGCTGTGCCAGCGTTTGCTCGAACAAGGTTACTCCGGCTGTTTTTTGCAACCACGTATGCGCTGCAACCTCAACACAACCCGTTATCTCTCCAATTTCGGCGCTTGAAAGAGCGGAGACACTTTGGTGCGGAACCTGGCCACCTCTGCAAACGGATAATTTGGGAAAGAACTCATTGCTCCGCGCATACCGAATAACGCCTCCCTTCGAAAAAACTATGGCAGCAGGATCACCAATCCGGGGAATATAGCGTCTCGCTGCTGCCTCCCTGCTCACGTCGTGGCGTCGAGCCAGTTCCAGAATGTGGGTCAGATCAGCCTCGCCAGTGTCTCGAACGAAGGACGCGACAACTCGAGCTGGCATGAGCAGTTCAGCAGCGAATTCGTTGGCCTGCTGTTCCATCCGCGAGTGTGGATCGTTTGGCTTAGCCTTCGTGATTGCCAGATCGTTCTTCTTACAGCGGAAGCCATCTGGGCTGTTGGCTCGATGGAACGGATGTACGTAGTGCCCAAGCTCATGGGCAATCGTGTAGCGTTTTCGGCTTTCGTGGCGATCTTTGTTGATCAAGATCGCCCCTTCAGATTTTTCTTTGGGAACAATGAGCGCTCCCTCAAGACCGCTCAACTGTTCCTCCCGGATCTCATAGATATCTATGGCTTTCGCGATATCTCTGACCGGCACCATTACCGTATCGTCTGGAAGTTGATCCAGAATTGCCTTCGCGAGCCTCTTCGGATCGCTCCCAGCATCATCAATTTCCATGCGGTCAATTTTTACCATCTGCCCCCTTTCGGCGGTTTCGAAGCGACTGGATCATATCGTCAATGATCGCCCGGTCATTTTCTTCTAAATCCCCGACCTGCCTGAACATACGTGCCATTTCATCGTTCTGGTCGCTCTCGAAATCTTCGCCAACCAGATGCCGGATCGACACCTTGAAGTAGTCCGCAATCTTGGTCAACAACTCAAGCGATGGGTTGTCCGTTCGGCCTTTTTCAAGCTCCCAGATATGAGTCTTGGAAACTCCGAGGGCGTCTGCAACTTCCTGCAGCGATTTTTTCTTTTTTACCCGGAGTTCGTTCAGACGGACTGCAAATGTCATGTTTCTCTCCCTGAATCAAAGCGGCGCAGCCCATAAGGGGACGCGCCGTAAGATGCAATGATATTATCACGTAGCGGCCAACTTGACAACTCTCGTCGTCAGATCATATGATACGTTATCGGTCGCCAATGGTGGGGCTGTGTTAAATGGAGACAGCAATGTCTAAGAACCAATATGTCGTCCGCAATGGCGGCAAATGGGGCGTCCGAGGTGAAGGCAACGAACGTCTTACACGTAGCTTCGAAACTCAGCGCGAAGCTATCGACCATGGGCGTGATATCGCCCGCAACCAAGGCTCCGAGCTCCGTATTCAGGGGCGGAACGGACAGTTCCGCGAAGCCTGGAGCTACGGCAACGATCCCTATCCTCCGAAAGGCTGAACCGCGTCGCGATATATTCCGCCTTTCCAGCGCCCCCGAACAAAGGAGCAAATTCGATGGCACAATGTACAGCACCCGTGAATGGTCATCGCACGGCAAGTGGGGCCGCAAATTGCCCTGCTTGTCGAGGTGGTGCTCGTGGTTACAGGTCCTCTTTTTCGTATTCACCGTATCGCGGCCCATCCTATTCCTCGTTGGGAGGTAGCAGCAGTTCGCGCAGCGGTAGCGGCTCCAAATCTGGCGGAAGCACAAAACCGCGTTGGTCAAAGTCTGGCTCGACGGTGATTTACACTCCAGTCGAAGTACGAACACTCACTCCAGTGCGAGAAAACGTCGAGAGGCGAGCATCTATCCCCGACATTCGTGACGTTTTTCTCTGTCATGCATGGGACGACCGAGGAGGCGCGGCGAAAGAGCTACACGATTTCCTGGAAGCAGCTGGCGTTTCGGTTTGGTTCAGTGAGAAAGATGTATTGCTTGGTTCGAACCTTCTTCGTGAAATCGACAAAGGGCTTGTGAAATCGCGCGTTGGCATCGTTTTGGTCACCCCAGCACTCTTGCGCCGCCTTCAGGCCGAAGGAATTGCCGATAAAGAACTTTCGGCATTACTGGCGCGCGATCTTCTTGTCCCAATTGTCCATGAGACGACTTACGAAGAGCTACGCGAAGTGAGTCCCTTGCTTGGTTCACGAAGCGGCTTAAGCACTGCTGAAGATACCATGACAAATGTGGCGGCAAAGCTTGCGGAGTTGGTGACGCTTTGATGAATTCTAAAGATGATACGGATCGGCAACTGCAGGCACTAATTTGAGGGCAAGTCGTTCACAGTGCAGCCCCAGAAAGACGATTGGGGTCCATAATCAGGCATTCCTTGCAACCAAAAGTGAATGTTCGGAATGGACCGAAATCGAAAGGATCCGGTTATGTTGTGGCCTGCGGAATCACGGTAGCAATAAGCCGCAGGATGCGCCGCGGTCATTGTTTCGTGAGCCTCCGGTCATTTAGCGTCTCTATTTAACCAGCCTCAACGCAGGCTTAGTTTCCGCGGCGGCGAGTTGGGCGTCGGTATGTTTATTTGGCGCAAGCAGGCCTTTGAGAAGGCCATCAACCTCATCAAGTGGTAATTCAATCGCTTTGGCAATGGTTTCCTTGGTATCGCGCTTGGACCAGAGGTCCGCCAGGATCTGCGACCAGACAACCGAGGTTTCCCTCTCGATGCCCTCGGGCTCGCCACTTCGATAGCCCAGCTTGCCCAGCTGGATGCAGATCGTGCGGTGCTGCCATTCCGTCAGCAAACCAAGTTGGCGCAGACGATAGGCCAGCGCCATGGCGGAGACTTTCCAGCGCCGCTTTAACCGCAGGATGACCTTCACGTCGATGAACCGCGGGACATGCGCTATGACGTCGGACCTTGGCATGAGAAAGGCCGAGGCAAAGGCGTTTGCCTCGTTCTCGGCTTCCCTGCCACCGCCCATTGTTCCATGACGATGCATGGCAAGATGCCCGAGCTCGTGGCAGGCGTCAAAGAGATTGCGCTCTGCTGACTTGAAGGAGTTCAGGAACATGTACGGGACGTCATCCATCCAGAAGGAGAACGCATCAACGTTCTTCGTATCCTCAGATAGTCCGAGGATGCGAACACCCTTGGCTTCGAAAAGCTTCAGGACCGCCGGGATCGGGCGATCTCCAAGCTGCCAGTGGGCACGCAGCGCCTCGGCGGCGCTTTCCGGCGAATACTCCGCGTCCGCACGCAAATTCGGCAGGTCGAGCCCTGGCAGGTTAAACACCTCCTCTGCCCAACGGAACATCTCTACACCCGCACCACCAGCGGCAAAGGCGGCATCACGCACTTTCGCCGACATGTTGGTTAGGCTTCGGAAACTGACCTGTTCCGTAGACAAGGCGGGCGGATCGGGCAAGGTGAAGTAGGCGATCGGATAGTCGAGGACCCCGGCGATCTTTTCGATCGTGGCGGGATCCGCGTCATTTTGCTCCGTTTCCAGCCGCGTGATGGTAACCGGGCTGAGCCCACATAGTCCGGCAAGACCCTTGGCGGTCATCTTGCGCCGCTTACGCGCCGCGGCCAGCCTCTTTCCGTTGTGCATCACTTCCCATTCTTGCGCTTTACGTCGATGATAAGATCATCATCATTCGGCGCGTCTTCTGGCAATACCGAGATCGGGTCAAGATCGCTGTCTTGAACAAGGTAGATCCTTTCGATGAATCCCCTGATTTTGCTGTCCTCGATCACGGGCATGCTCAATTCCATGCGGCCTTCAGGGTCGAGCAGAAGGTAGAACACCGAGAATCGGTTGGTCCTCAGATTGGAGCTTTTCGGCGACGGCAGCGTGACGACCGCAGGAAGATCCACCCCGGCATGATCGAACAGGCTTGCACCCTCGCATACTTTTTCAGATTTTGCGCCGAAATCGCCTGTCTTGGGCCGACGGGAGTCCGAACAGCATCGATCTGCTGTCTTGACGAGAACAATGACGTTCAGGTCATTGTTGACGATTCCTTCCAATCCTCCGTCGTAATAGAGTTCCCAGCCGTTTACGCCGATGTACTCGGCACGCAGTCCAGCGAGGCATTCATGGAAGGTGTACTGCCCGGCAGAGGTCTTGCCATGCATGGCACCGGCCATACCACGACCAGACATGCCGGATGCCCCCGCCGATATGAGGCGTTGCCGCTCCAGGGTCAGTTGGCAAAGGCGTGTTTCGATATGGTCCTGCTCTTTCAGGATCACTGTAGCGATAGAGGCCATTCTGTCTCTCATGTTAATTTTTAACGCCTCATATGATGGCGAAAAAATTAACATTAAGCAAGACCTGCGGTCACCTCAGTGGCCGCACTTGATGCTTTGGTCACCGAGCTGAGTGTGAACAATGCTGGCGGTCTGACTGTCATCACTTACCCAAAATTTTTCCGGCCTGTGAAAGACAACCCGAACTCCTTCACAGGCGCGGGCAAAACCAACCGCCCGTTGTCGCACGCAAACCGAAGGACACGAAGATTGCAGCCTCTTTCTAACCATTTCCGGCTGAAAGTGCTTGTCACCTTTCAGCATCTTCTCACAGAGGCCGATGTATCCCACGAGCAATTCGGCAATTCTCTGAAATATGGCCTTTTCTTCCCTGCAATGCCGGCCACCAGCCCGGAAAACTTTGTTGCTGTGTGTGATGTGATTTCGGAGATCCGGCTACCGCGTTCGAGTTCCCTTGTTCAGCTCAGCGTAGCCTACACGCGGGGCGGCGATTCCAAAATTCACATCAGATCGAGTGCTACAGCGACCTCAGCAGGCCGCGACTATCTCCGACGGCTCGCGGATGACACCACCGAAGCACTTCGCCTGTTCGACCTGTTCGAGTCGGCCGCCATTTTTCATGGCTGGGCGGTCCAATCTGAGTGAAATTGTTTACCGACCACGCTGCGACGGAAGAGGACTCTGGGACACTGCAACGATAATCCGCCTCAGAATTCTATGCCAAGCGCCCGCAGCGATGCAGCGTCCGGCGCGCCGGTGATCCTCAGGCCTTTAGATTCTTGGAAAGCACGCATGGCTCGTTTGCTGCCATTGCCCCAGGCGCCGTCCGGAGCACCGGCATCGAACCCGGCATTGTTCAGAAGCGATTGGATGGCTTTCAGATCGTCCTTGGACAAGTCCAACGTGGAGAATCCACATGCGGCGGCCACCGCCTCGACCGCTTTTGCCGATCCCCGCATGTCGAAAGACCCGTCGTAAGTCTTGCCGTTGTTGTCAAACGTCCGGAGGAACAGCTTCTCACTCTTCATGAGTTTCAGCATCAGGTCGACGCTGGTTGCGCCGAAGATGCCCGTGCCTTGGTTGGATGTCAGCTTGCTCCAGGACGCATTCACAGCGTCGGCACCATCAATCCGATAGGTCACGCGGACCACGTCGCTTCGATAGTTGTAGGACATGAAGCTGTCGACATCATAGACGATAGACGGCGTCCCCTCATTGCACTGAAGAAGCAGGCGCCGCTTGTCCTGAAATGCTTCGGGGTCGTAATCGGAAAAATTGATGGCAAGGACCTTGGGGGAGTCATCTATTTCGGCACGGGTTTCAAGAATTCCGTACCAACCAGCCATGACGAACCCCTCCTTTGCGAGGCCACTAAATACCCCAGAAGTGTAGTCGATATCCGGGTAATCAGGATCTGCCCAAGCCGGAGCATTCGATTCAGCAGGCGGAAGATCATCTTCCACAATTTCGTCCGAAACCGGTGGCGGCGCCGCGGCGGCCAACTGCGGTGTAGAAATGCCATATTGCGCCTGATACCAAGCCAATTTGAGCTGCGCGAGCGTCAGCTTTTCAGTTTCAACGCGGGTCAGCGCCATGGCCTGTACAAGGCCGCCGCTGTTCTTGGCTTCCGCCTCAGCAGCCGCCACAACCTCGGTTTGTGTCTGTATGTCCGTCAGGATTTCGGCAGCCCTCGCCAGGTCGGGTTCGACAGTCGGAATGACCAAGTCGGGGCTGATCCCGGCATCAGCACTCAGCTGCCTGTTTTCGAGCAAGACGCGGTTCATCTTCAACACTTCCAGACGGTACTGCGCGAGCGCTTTGATGACGCCACCCTCGAACTGCGACACCGTCTTCTCTGCATCCTCGATGCGCTGCGTGACGTCTGCAATGTCAGCAGAAAAATCTGCTTCCTGGCCCGCCGCCGGAAACGCGACAAGAACAGAAGCCGCGAGAACCCAAGGAGCTGTGCGTGTCATGAAATCGATCCTCGTCATTTCCTTACCTTTCACCCATCCAATAGGCTTGGATCGACGACGGCGACGTTGACCTTGCGCAGTCGTCCTAAAAGCCCCTTCCGCCCTATTCCTGCCCCTCGCGGTCATCTTCCAGATCAGGGCCGCCCTGCCCCAGCTGCTCTGCCAGTTTTGCAATGTCAGCGCGGAATGACTTTGTGACCCGCCCATACCCGAGCAGGCCAGCGACTTCCTCGGCAAGGTCCGCAGGATCCTTGTCCAGTGTCTTTCGGATAAGGCCCAGCTTTTCAGGAAGCGGAACCTCTTTCCACTTACGTGGGCGGCCATTGATTTCGAGTCCTCGGAAGGGCAGCACTTCGGCAGGGTCAGCATCATCTGGCCAGAATATCCAGTGCTCATCTGCCGACCGGGTCCGGGGTGCGACGCGCTCGACCGCATGCCAGATCGTCGAAGAAATCTTGCCTCCGGTGCGTTGGAAGCCATGATCCCGGGCGATCAGATCGCTCAAGCGTTTGAAGGTGATCGGTGCTTCCTGCTCTACGTAAGACCGCGCCAACTTTTGCAGAATAGGTTTGTAACTCGGCGCATGGAACGACTCTGGATTCAGGTCGATTTCAGGCTGAGCAACAATTCCCAGATCGAGCTCCGGCGCATCTGTCTCACCCGTATCCAGCATGCGCGCTGCGAGAGGCGTTTCCCTTTCGGTGAGCGACAGCGCCGGTTCAGAAGACGGCGGCTCAGCCGTCGGTTGTTCCGTCTCGGCCTGCAAGCCGTCCTCAGCGGCGTCATCGGGGTCAGGTGATGGGGCGTTCTCCGGCGCGGGTTCTGCGTCCTCAATGTCAGACTCTTCCTTTGCTTCGGCGGCTTCCGCGGCAAGCCGGTCTTCCTCTCGAACCGTTTCAAGCAGAGCCTCGAGGTCCTGGTGAAGCTGGTCCAAACGTGAACCCGGATCGATGAACCAGTCTGTCGACCAGACCCGCAAAAGCCGCCACCCCAGACGTTCGAGAATGATATGGCGCACCCGGTCACGGTCACGAGCCGAAGCCGACGAATGATAGGCGGCCCCATCGCATTCGATCCCCGCAAGGAATTCACCGGGTTTGTCAGGATGCACGACGCCCAAGTCGATGCGGAACTTCGAGACACCAATCTGCGTGCGAATTGTCCAGCCCTTTGCGCGCAGGCGCTCGGCAACGGCCATCTCGAAATCGGAATCGTAGTCACTGAAACCGTGGGATTGAACGGCACGGCCAAGTGCTATGGGCCCCTGAGCCGCAAACTCGAGGTAGTGCTTCAGATCGCGCACCGCGTCCGAATTGGTGCGCGTCAGGTCGATCATTGCCGGATCGAAGCTGCAGAAGATCACCACTTCGCTGGTCGCACGGGTGATGGCCACATTCAGTCGCCGCTCACCCCCCTTTTGGTTCAGGGGACCGAAGTTCATCGAGATGGTCTGCGCCCCAGGTTCGGTCGGCCCATAGCAAATGGAGATCAGGATGACGTCACGCTGGTCACCCTGCACCGTTTCCAGGTTCTTTACGAAAACCGGTTCCTGTACATTCGGGCCGAAGAACTTTTCGAGAGCGGGATCGGCGCGGCGGGCTTCGTCCAGCAAATTCTCGACGAGGCGTTGCTGCTCCGTGTTCAGCGTCACAACACCGATGGAGAGATGCCGGCGCGCCGGGTCTTTTAGGTGTGCAACAACTTCTGCAACGACGGCCTGCGCCTCTTGCGGGTTGTTTCGCCCTTTGCCGCGCGCATAGACGCCGGCTATCCGCTCCAGCCGCACTGCAGTTTCGCGTGTATCTGCCGACGGATACGTGACCAGTTGACCCTCGTAGTAGGCATGGTTCGAGAATGCGATCAGGCTTTCATGTCGACTGCGGTAATGGCCCGTCAGCCTGTGCAGGGGCACGCGAGCCGCCAAAGCCTCATCGAGGATACTCTCGAGATCAGCCATGATCATGCCGTCGCCATCATCATCCCCCGCATCCCGCGAGAAGAAGTTGGTCGGCGGCATCTGCTTGGGGTCACCGACGATGATACTGCGCCGACCACGGGCAATTGCGCCGATGGCGTCGGGAACGGTGATCTGACTGGCTTCGTCGAACACGACAAGGTCGAACAGCTCGGAGTCTGCGGGCAAGAACTGGGCCACGGACAGGGGGCTCATCATCAAGCAAGGCGTGAGGCGTGTCAGCGACGTCCCCATATCCTTGACCAATTGCCTGACCGGGGCCGCACGCGCCCCACGCTGAAGTTGTCGCGCCAATACGCCAAGCCCCGGATCGGCGGTTGTCTGGCGGTCTGGGATTTCACCGGAAAGCCGCGCGCGCACATAGGCCGCTGTCAAACCAGCAAAGGCTGCATCGAGTTTGCGGAAATCCGCGATGTCCGCGCTGTGGGTCGTGGCCGAGAAACGCCGCAGGAGCGGGTTGGCGTCTATCAGTTCCGGCGCAGCCCAACGACAATAGGCCGTGCGAAACGCCTCGACCGTTTGCTCGTGATCCAGAGAACCGTTTTCAAGCGCGGCAGCGAGGGCGCCGAGTCCTTTCTCTTCGGCCTCGCGGCGGGCCGAGACCCAACCGCACCATGCATTCAACCGTCGCTCACGGTCGGCCACCGCGCCAGAAGTCTCGATGAGCCGATCCAAAGATTGCCGCTCTGGCAATTGACCTGCCGGGACTGTCAGCCCCTGCCACTCAGCTTCGACGGCGGCAAAGGCCTCCAACGCATCCCGTAGTTCAGCCCCTGCCCTGTCGGTCGCGCCACCTTGTTCCAGAAGATCTCGCCCGTCGCACAACCGCAAACGCAACGTCGCGCGCAAGCCAACGATGTCATGCCCTGCATCACCCAGGCGCAGCATAGCCGCGCGCAGAGCTTCTCCGCCCGTCACGGCTGCGCGCAGGGACTGCGCCGAAGTCGCCAGCCCCTTCCACGGCGTTCCTTCCGGCAAGGTATCCGCAATCTTGCTCATCTGCTGTTGCAGGTCCGCCATGTCCGCCAGCTTTTCGAGGTCGTTTTCGGGGGTATCGGAGCCGGTGCCGATCTGGCCGATGATGGTCGCGCGCAGCTTTTTCAAGGCACCGCCGCGGGTCAGGAAACTGCGCCCCTGCGCCTCAGTGCGCTCAGAAAGCCAAGCCCTGATCGGAGCTGCTGCGATGGCGTCGTCACGGTATCCCTGTGACAAATCCGTGCGAACCGCCTGCCACTTTTCCAGCAAGGGCAAAAGCGATGACAGGCTCTCCAGGGCAGACCGCCCATCGGAGGTCATCGCAAAACTGAGGTCCGTCGCGAGGCAGTGCGGGAAGCACTTCGTGAGGTCCGCCAGAGCTTCTGCCTCCGTGCGCTGATCTGCGACAGTTGGAAGATCGAGACGTTGCGCCAGCGCGCTGCGCGCCGACAACAGGGATTGCGCCGCCTGCCCAAGCCGCCGCGCTGCGTCCACAACCTGCCCCTGCCACGCGAAATTCCATTCCTCGGTGCTGATCCCGGCAAAGGTTTCAAAATCGTCGCTTTCGGTTTCACTGAACCGTTGACCCAGCCTACGCGCCGCGGTGCAAAGCTCGTCGAAGGTTTCAGGGGTCGGCGCGTGTCCAACAGGCCCCTGTCGCTTGGGCCAATCAAGCTCCACGCGATGCAGATCGCCATGGCGCAACGTCCGGCCCATGGCATCTCGCGCGCTGATCCCCGCCGGACCAGGTGCATGAAGCGCGTCCACCAACCCGTTCAGCCGATCCCGTAACTCCGCCAGTCGATTTGCCTCGCGGGTCCACTCGGCCTGATCCAGAGTGTCGTGGCTGGACCATGCGGAATCGAGCTGATCCAGAACCGCCTTTTTGCTGGCCTTGTTGGAATGCAATTCGAGACAGAAATCGCCGAGGCCGACCTCTTTCAGCCGCCGATACACAACATCCAGCGCAGCCATCTTCTCGGACACGAACAAGACACGCTTACCCAGTGCAAGGTTGTGCGCGATGATGTTGCCGATGGTTTCGGACTTGCCGGTGCCCGGCGGGCCTTCGAGAACGAAATCACCCTCATGACCGGATGCGTGTACCGCGACCAACTGGCTACTGTCCGCGTTCAGCGGCGCGAACACGTCCGATGGTGAGATGCGGCGATCAATCTCGCGTGGCTCGATAAAGGACGATGGCGTGGCGAACGGCTCGCGTGGCGTGTCGATCAGGTGGCGGACAAGCGGGGCTTCTTTCAGCCGCTCAGTTCTGTCCGCGAGGTCTTTCCACATCAGATACTTGGCAAAGGAGAATGTACCGAGGATCACGTCTTCGGTCACCTCGAACCCGGGCACGTCGCGCACACGGTGCCGTACGATATCCCAGATGCGCGCCACGTCGACGCCACTGTCATCGCGTGGCAGATCGCCAACAAGCTCGGCGATGTCGATGCCAAAATCCTGTTTCAACATTTGCAGCAGGGTCAGGTTGAAGACCGTGTCGTCGTCATGTCGGACGAGAACCGGTTTTGACCGCGCGCTCGCGCGTTCCAGCCGCACCGGCACAAGGATCATCGGCGCCCGGCTGTCGCTGCTGGTTCCAGTCGGCGTCCAGCGCAACATTCCCAGCGCAAGGAACAACGTGTTGCTACCACCCTCTTCTATATCCGCGCGCGCCTTGCGGTACAGATTGATCCCGGCCTTCTCCAAGGTCTTTGGATCGGTATTCGCGATGACCTCCTTGCGCTCCAAGGCCTCAAGCGCATGGTTGCGCGCCCAGTCATCTCCGGTCCGCAGAGTGAACTGCGCGCGGTCGCTTTCGCTTCCCTTGGCACCTTTCTCCGGCGGCGGGGTCAGACGCAGCTTTGCTCCGCTGGCAAGCAGGTCTTCAAGCCGCCCGGGGTCAGGACAGAAGATTGGCAGTGCCGTCGATGAGGGCTTGACGTTCAGCAGCCGGTTGCGGCGCGACAGGTCCAGAAGGCTGCGCTTCCAAGTCGCCAGCCTTTCCTCCGGGGTTTTTTCGGAGAGATCCGTATCGTCCTGCTGCTCAAATGGCGGCAAGTCATCCGGCGGGATATCGAGCGGCGGCGCGCAGGTTGGTTCGGTTGCGTCGCCATCTCCACTCGCCTCGGCCAATGACGACAATGGCTGGATGCCACGTTTGCGCGCTTGGTGGACGTCGAGTGCATAAATGAACTTCGGGTCATGTTCCTCGGCGATCTGGCGGTTGGCCTCGTTGATCGCCTTTGTGAAGGGCAGCGGGTGCCCCGCTGTCGCCATCGTCGTCTCGAAAAGCACCAGCTCGCGCAGATCTTTGGCTTTGCGCACGACCAGCGGATCATCGACCGTCAATGTCGGGAACCATGCAGGCTGCAACCAGGCTCCGGCAAAAGCGTGTCCCTCGGTGAACACCACAACCGGATGCAGGCCGGCCTGCTCAAAAGCCGCAGCAAACAGCAGCGCGGTGTCGAGACAGGTCGACAGTCCTGTATGACGGATATCGGATGGCAGACGAATCTTCTGGCCCGTCGTCTCGAAACTGGCCGGTGGCACGGCGTAGGTCAGGCCCTGAGCGCTGACCGCAGCCCAGATCGCCGACATCAGCTCCCATGATCTTTGGGTGGATTTCGTCTGGTAGCCATTAATCGATCCGTCCCGGCCCCCTTCGACGAGGATCCGCGACGCATCTTTCAGGACTTTCTGAACAAAGCCGTCATTGGGGGTTACAAACGCCGCCAACAGCTCCGGCATGTAGCGCGAGCCACCCCATTCGTTGCGGGCCAAAGCCTCGACGGTCTCTGTTGTCTCGGCAAGGACATCATCGCCTTGATGCACCGTCAGACGGACATCCGCGCGCAGACGATCCGTGAGCTTGTCGAGCATGCCACCTGCAAGCGGTAGGCGACGATCGGTGATCCGCAGCTTCGCCCCGGCATCGAGACGATCGATGGTCCATTCTCGCGCGCCAAAGACCGCCGGGTCAGCTGAAATGGACAGCCTGAGATCTTCAAGATCGTTTTCAGAGGGGTTTTCTACCGTCAATTCCAGCAGCACCGGCACATCATTCTGATGGGATGCGAAGGTCACCTTTCCCGCGAGCTCAACATTGATGATCGGTTCAGGAGAAGTGGGCGCGTGGTCGGCCGCGCCCTCAGCAATAATCAAATCCGACATCAAAATTACCTCGCGACAACAATAGCTTTCAACCAGAGAGTATCGCGGCATGTTCTGCATGCAAGCAAGTTGGCACCCTACCCTTTCAGGTTCGACCTCAGCGGCCCCAGAAAATTTCGCTTTCGCATGAAGCGGCCAATGTCCTCGTCAGCTCCCGGCTGCGCAGCGTGCAACCGCCGGTGACGCGCGCCGCAATGCACCACTAACCAATCCAGCGAACCGATTTCCCATGTCAAAGCAGTTGATTCCCAGAACGCTCGCAGACCTCAGAAGCGGAATTGCCAACGGCACGGTCATGTGTACCGCGCCCAGACCGACCCTCGCCATCCTCGACTTGGCGGCCAAAGCTGTCGGTGCGATGCGTATGCACTACCCCGAGATCATCCGTTGCGAGGCCAATTTCGCCGCGGAATTTCCCGAACAGCCTGACGCCCACCATCTGTCCGTTTTCGGGGACCTCGAGTTATACAAGCGCTGTCGCAAAGCCCTGTTCCGGCAGTGCAGGCTCGCGGGTTTATGGTCCGATCCCTACCCATTGCTGAACGCTGTGGCCAAATCCCTGAACGCGCCGGGGATCAATCGCCGAATTCTTGAAGCCCATTTCCCGGAAAAGCTGCCGCGGGACATTACACGCGCGGATGCGCTTGCGGTCGATCGCCACCTGCAAGGCCTTGAGCGCTCTCAGTTTCGCCGTGTCTTCGCCCTTTTCGACCAGATCAGACGGGACGAACGCGTCATCGCCGCGGGCTTCCTTGATTGGACGCCGATCGGTGCGTTCCCAACGTATCGCAATGGCTCCATGCTTCACTTGGACTTGCCTGAAGATCTGGCCACCTCCGCCAACACCTTGAGCGCGAGCCATGCCCGTTGCGCGCGACGAGCTTACGAGTTGGCCGTCGACTTCGGACTCGTCGACCTCGGGATGCCTGCCAATCAACTCGCGATCACCGAAGCGCAAGCGCGGGCCTTTCACACTCACCTCGCCAAACAGTACTCCCAGGGCATTGCCAGCAAGTATCTGCACACCGTGGTCGCGTTGATCCGGGCCGCAAATCCTTCCGGCATACCCGTTGGCTTCGAAGCCCCCGACATCACATGCAAACCACGCGCCCCAAAATCTCTAAAGCGACCCAAACCTGCACCGCGCAAACTTCCATCCCTGCCTAAAGCACTGTCAACGGCTCTCGCGGAATTTGCTGCCGCGCATCGTGTCGGCCAGCAACGGATCAGGCAGCTGCGCAACCGCCTGGCGAACACGTGGGACAAAGCAGGCTTGCGCGGTGAAGCGCTGCCGGATGATATCCGCGCCCTGTTCGATGCGGCAAATCCGGATCTGAACGAAGAGCAGCGCGCGTCCGACCATGCGATGATCGCGGCCTTCCAGCAGCATCTACATGCCCCCTGCCCTTGGTCCCTGCTACTGAAACGCGAACGCGACCTTTCCTTGCGACATGTCGATCGCAAGGGGCTTGCACTCATTAAAACCATCGCGCTTTCGCAGGAACCCGCGCTGGCGCCGGGCGAGATCACCCAAGCGAATGCTCCTGCCCTACATGCTGCCGCACGACAACGCGGTCAAAGCACACGCGGCCGCCTTGGTCTCGAAGCTCTCGATATCCTGCGCGATCACATGCCGGACATTCTACCAAGCCCGGCCATTGGTGCCTTGCCCGACGCCCGGAAAGGCGAAAATCTTGATCTTCCGGACGCACTCGAGGCCGCGCTGCGAGAATTTGCAAAATCCGGCGGCTACACGACCCACAGTGTCAAAGCGCTGCTCGTGGCGGTCCGCAAACTCTACACGCTTGCGCCGAACCGGGCAGTCTTCGATGCGGAATTGACGTGTATCCCCTGGCAGCATCTTTTGAACGAAGCGATGGCGCGATATCCCGCGCAGATGGAGATCTATCGCACCGCGATTGCCCGTCTCGCGACCCGTGTGGGTCAAAACAAGACAGCAGGCTGGACCACGCTCGAGGCACTCGTTGTTCAGACCGGCGTCGCGCGCGAACAGAATCCCGTAGACCGACTTGCCCGGGTTGCCGTAGCTGACGGACTTGAGCCGTGGCACCTTGATCGCGAGTGGGCGTGGGTCCATGAGCGCGGCCTGCGTCCAGACCTACGCCGCGCCTGGTCTCGCGCTGTCGCGTTGTTCGACGCTCTGAACGACATACCAGAGATCGCTGCATCAGGTCTGCTGCCGCCTGGCCGACTCGGGCCTATGCCGGTCATCGGCGAGCGGCTCAAACAAGCGGAATTTCCGTTGCCGAGGGGCATCGACGCCGCCCTGTGCGGCGTCGACAAGCAAATCCTGGAAGCCGCGCACTTCGTCTGGCGGGCTCTGCGCCACCTGGGTCTCTACGCCCGCGGCGACAACCCGACTTGCGCTGAGCTTTTCTCGGACGCATCCCTCGGTCGCGTGCGAGAGCTGCAAACACTCATCGGACGCCAGAACGCAGCCTTGCATATCGACCGGATCCGCGATTGGCGGCTGAGCCAGGACCTCACCCGATAGAAGTACGCAAGCGCCAGGATCAGTGGTCGGGTGCATTCCGGATCGAAAATAGGACTTGGTTGTCTTGTTACGGGGCGACCACGTTGATGACGGCGCGGTCGCGCCAATCGTGACCCAAAAGTTTTTTCACAAATCGCTTCGGCCCAGAACCAACTGGCCAACATCCTTGTTGCAAGACGCGGACGGGCACCGCGCCAGGCATTTGAAGCCGGACAGAGACATCCCGGCACCACAACCCGGCAAACAAGGAGCCTGCCGCCATGCCCAGAGACATGTTCTCTTCCATACCCACCGTCGAATACCTCCTGTCGAACTACGCTGCGTTCGAGTGTGCAACCGCCCTGCTCGGCGGCCAAGCCGCACAGAAGCGGTTCCGACGTCTCATCGACGATGCACTCTCCGCACCCGAACTGTCGCGCCGCCTGAACCGTGAACTCGATGCGCTCGAGGACCTGCTGGGTCTGCGCCACGTCCATGATGACACGCGTGTAGAAGCCATGCACTTCGCGATGATCGATCCGGCCTCCCCCGCGGTCGCGGACATCTGCGCTTTGCTCGACGGCCTGCGCGACGCTCGGGCAAAAGCCACCGTTGGCTGAGCGCAAACGGCACGCTGCGGTTCGGACGCAGCGTGCCCCCTACCCTTCGCAACGACAGGAGAGCGAAATGACCTTGCGACACGACCTCGACGACATCGCCCTGCAAGCCAGCCTCGAGCTTGGGCACTTGCAGGAGCTGCTGCGCCATGCGCGCGACCGCCTGACCTTCTCGACCCGCAATAGCTTCGACCGGCTGTTCCGCGAAACCCGCGAGCACGGTCTGTTTGCGCCGGCGACGCTCCAGCATGCAAACGAGATCCAGGACCGCCTGTTACGGGACATCGACAGCGTTGGCGGGGCACCCCTGCCCGCCCGCAGCGACGAAGGCGATCTGATCTGGCTGGGCGGGACCGAGCTTAGCCGAGAATATTCCGACATCGAGCGCAGTCTCGACCGCTACATCGCAAACGCGGCGTGGGTGAACCATGCGCTGGAAACCGAAGCCGCGCTGAGCCGCCGTCGGGACCAACTCGCGACCGGTTAACGACTGACAGACAGACCGAAAGGAGTGAGCCGCATGCGTGACCGCGCCGTGCGGCTCATTGACGTTTCCGCCAGTATCGTTGGCGTGGCGCACCCCGTCGTCGCGTCACGCGACGGTGGCCGGCCCAGAACCGGTGTCCGCGCTGTCCTCATCGGCAATCCAGTCACCGCCATTGTCAGAGGTTCGGCGCGGTTCTCGCCTAAGAACATGCATGCATTCCAGGTAAGCTTCGAGGCGGATCTCGGCCGTCCGGGCCCTTTCCAGGGCCGCGTCACGTTCCGCCAGCGCCTGCCCGGCCTTGCGCTCGGCGTCCAAAACGCGCACCTCCGCTGCTGCGAGTTCTGACTCGACCTCCTCCATGTCAGACGACGCATCAGCCTCCAGTTTGCGCTGCTGGGCTGAGAGCCGCGCAAGTTCATCCCGTAGATCGCGTGTTTCGGCCCGCGAAGCGGCAGTCAAGTCATCGACCGCGCGCGACACCGCCCCAAACACTGCGTCCATCACACTTTCTGGCAACGCAAAATCCCGTGATCGCGCCGATCGCATGGCGGACTCCTGCTCTTGCAACTCACTCAGGACACGGCTGATGCGCGTCCGATCGCCAGCGCCCAGATGACTGCGCACGGCACGCGCAGACGGCCAGTCCCCTGTTGAATTTTGTGTCTTCAAAGTCTGCGCAGCGGCGCGGATTTCGTCTTCGGTTATCGCCATGTTTGCGTTAGACGCCATGATCATAGCCCTTCGGCTGGCCGGATGGTCGGCTGGGTGGTCGGACGGTTGATCCGCACGTTTTCGCGGCCAGAAGCAAACAGATGATGACCGGTCCGAGGAAAACAAAACCGCATTTGAACAATCGCAATTGCACGCGCCTGAACACCATCCCCCCTTTCACAGGAAAGACGCCTGGAAAAAAGTCTCGGCGGTCCATGCGGCGCGACTCCTCCGGGGCAAAGCGACCGGTATCCGAAGCAAGGCGACCCGGCTCCGAACGAAAGCGACCGAGGTCCGAACCAGAGCGACCTGCACCCGAACAAAAGCGACCGAGAACGTTTAACTATCTGATATTAATAGATGAACGCCTATCTGAAAAAAGAGAAAGAAGAGAACCTTTTGAAAATGTCGCGATGCGACGGGGAGTGTTGGATTCTGTCTGGCCTTGGCGGCCGGCCGGGATGTTGAACCAGGCGGCTCCGCTTGGCTTTGCTTTCCGGGAGCCCATGTCTGTTTCATCGCCGCAAACGGCGACCTGACTATCAGGTTGCCCTGGGCCGAGACTTGACGGCGCAGGCTGCATTGCCGGGTTTGCGATGCGCCCACAAGAAAAGTTTTCCGAGCTGACAGGCCTGCACCCATCTCCGCTTCAACAGGAGATGCGAAATGTCAGACTTCACACCCTTCAAGAAATTCCACCCGGCTACCAAAGATGAGTTGGCACGCTGGTCGACCTTCTCGCGCAACACAATTGGTCCCGTCCTGACGCGCCTCGGCGTGATGCCGCTCGGCAAACGCTATCCAATGATCCGGATCTATGCGGGTCTGCTCGGCATGACCCCGGATGATCAAGAGGACGAGGACACGCTGGGTGCCGGTCTGATCCGGACAAGTCGCGTCGCGAACATGATCGGGACCAGTGTGGACGTGCTGCATGCCGAGCTGCGCCGGACATCCAACCCCTACCCGCCTATGTTCGTCTTCGGACCGAAACGACACATGCTGCTGCGCGCGCAGGTGCACCAGATGCTCTCGAGCCCGAGAAACGACTGGCATCCGATCGAGATTGCATCTGACCATGCCGTGCCTGCCTCGCGCCTCGCTCGGCACCTCGGAGTGTCGGAGGCGAAGATTTCAGCCGTGCTCGCCGACAAGTCCAACCTCCCCGCGCATGTCATCGTTCGGGGCAGCATTCACTTTGTCATCGCCGATGTGAAAGCGCGCCTGTCCGAACAGCTCAACAGCCGCCCTGCCCCGGCAACCCAAACGCCCGAGGCCCCTGCCCCGCTGACCGCCGCGAGACCCGCGACGGCAGGTCCGGCTGTGGCCGGCGCGCCGCTGTTCAAACGCGCCATCCAGCGGTCCACGGGCCATGCTCAGGCGGCGCCCGACCGCACGCAGTCCGGCCCTGATGCACACAGAGGCGATCGCGCGCACACGGTCTGCGCCGAGGCGAAACTCTCGGACACATAAGGCACCGTTAAGTCACCATTTTTTCCGCCTCCGACGCACAAAATCGCTTCGGGCGCACACAAACCAGCCAACTTCCTTCTCAACACATGAATATGAAAGGACACTCCATGATCTCTTTTTCCAACGCCGTTGCCGCTGCGATCCAGGGCAAGGCAAAACGCATCGACACGATGCAGACGGTCTTCGACGAGACCCAGGACCCGACCGAACGCAATCGTGTCGCCAGGGTCGCGGAGTTCTTCGACGCGCCGCTCTCGACCTTCGGCGGCGATCTGCTTGCCTGGTTCGATGCAAATTTCCCGCCCGTCAAAAAGCTTGGCGCGGCCCCACTGCCCGGCCATGAGCGCGCGTTCTGGAGCACCCATGACACATATCAAAAATGGCGTGAGGTCGTTCGCCGCAGGATCCGCCATACCACTGGCGAGATCGACGCAAAGGCCGCGCTGCGCGCGCGTACCGACGGCTGGACGCCGCTTCTCGCCCTGCTCAATGACCTGAAAAAAGGTCCCGGGCCGGTGCACCCCGCAAGCGTCGGCGCCATCATGGCGTTTTCCGACACGGCGCGGGCGGCTGGCCATGACCCCGCCGACCTCACGCCAGAGGTTGTACCCGCTTTTCTCAAAGGCCTGCCGCCGATGGAGCGGGAAAAGGCCGCGAAGGCCCTGCGTGCTCTGGCGCGGGTAAAGGTCATCGACGAGGTCGCCGACCATCTGCCCACTGGATACGATCCTTCATACCTGATTCCGGCAGACCGTACGTTGGTCCCGCAAACCGTGCGGGCGATGATCGCTGAATTGGTGAACAATGCCCGCTATGACGAAAGCACCTATGACGACGTGTCCCAGTCAAGCAAGGAAAACTTCGGGGACGAAGCCGCCGAAACTTACCAGAGCGCGTTGATTGCCCTTGCCCGGTCAGCTGAGGATCTGGGCTGTGTGCAGTTGGACACGTTGAACTGCCTCGACCGTCTGTTCACCTGTGAGACACGACTTCCAGTGCTACAGCTGTGGACCGGCAAGACAGAAACCAAGCCGCCCTTCTCCCTCCGTACTGCGCGAGATTACACACGCATCATTGTGCAAATCGGCAAGGCCAACGGATTGGATATCGAAGAATGGCAAGGCAACCTCGATAACAACGCGCAACTGGAGGAAGGCCGCACCGCAGGCAAGACCATGGCGCCCAAGGTGCAGGAGTTCTGTCAGAACCTGATTGCAAACCCCAAAAACGTCCAAACGTTCCTGCGTCAGCACGTCCTCTATCAAGAGCGTGCACAGAACATCCTTTCTACCGACAAACAGTTGACGCAACGTCAAAAAAGAAAAGCCCGTAGATTCGGGACCTGTGCCGCTATCGCCGCGGTGGAAATCCGGGGCGCGGGCCTTCGCAAAGGCAGCGTGCTTGCCGTGCAGAGTCATGGTGTGAGCCCCAACCTGCGCCTGCGCAACAATGGACAAAAACGCTGGTACGAATTGCTCGTCGCCCGCAAGGACATGAAGGGCGAGTACGTCCAATTGCCATCCATTCCGATCCGCGATGACAAGTACGAGGGTTTCGCTGTGCTGGACTGGTACCTGAAATCGATCCGACCGCTATTCGATTATGGCAACGCCGATTTTTGTAAGCAGAAGAAATGCGCGATGTCCCCTTATCTTTTTGTCTCCGAGAAATCCGCAGCACCCTTGGACGGCAGGCTGTTTTATCGGTGGCTGACATCATGCAGCCACGCCATCGAACTGCGGATGACGCCGCACAATTACCGGCACGGCTTCGCGACCTTGCTGCTCGCGCGATCCTGGTCGAACCGCGGACGTGCCGCAGCGTTTCTGGGCTG
>NZ_SRKY01000006.1 GCF_004803475.1 Aliishimia ponticola | reverse complement strand
CGGGCTCCGTGACCCCGCACACGAAGTTCGAAGCCGAAGCCTACATCCTCACCAAAGAGGAAGGTGGCCGTCACACGCCGTTCTTCGCGAACTACCGTCCGCAGTTCTACTTCCGGACGACAGACGTGACCGGCACCGTGACGCTGGCCGAAGGCACCGAGATGGTGATGCCGGGCGACAACGTTGGTTTCACCGTTGAGCTGATCGCCCCGATCGCGATGGAAGACGGCCTGCGTTTCGCCATCCGCGAAGGCGGCCGCACCGTCGGCGCCGGCGTCGTCTCCAAAATCATCGAGTAAGCGCATCAGCGCTTACCCGTGACGCCAGCAGGACCGGTTCCCGATCCCTGCCGGAGACACAAGAAGACCCCGGGCACAACGTGCCCACCGCGCCCCCGAGTGAAATCTCATTCGGAGGCGCATTACCTAGAGACCGGCGCGATGAAGCGGGATAATTCCGTCCTTCTTCCTCTCCGCTTAAACCCTGCTTTTGGGGAAAAGAGAAAATGGCCATTCAAAGCCAAAATATCCGGATCCGCCTTAAGGCGTTCGATTACCGTGTGCTGGATGCCAGCACGCAGGAAATCGTGAACACCGCAAAGCGGACAGGCGCCTCTGTACGTGGCCCGATCCCGCTGCCGAACAAGATCGAAAAGTTCACCGTTCTGCGCGGCCCGCACGTTGACAAGAAATCCCGTGACCAGTTCGAAATCCGCACGCACAAGCGTCTGCTGGATATCGTTGATCCGACCCCCCAGACCGTGGACGCGCTGATGAAGCTCGACCTCGCGGCTGGCGTGGACGTCGAGATCAAGCTGCAAGCGTAATCAGGAGGGCAGTTGATATGTTGCGCTCTGGCGTTATTGCGAAAAAGGTGGGTATGACCCGCCTGTTCATGGAAGACGGGAAGCAAATCCCCGTCACCGTTCTGCAACTGGACAAGCTTCAGGTCGTGGCTCAGCGCACGCCCGAGAAAGACGGCTACACCGCCGTTCAGCTCGGCGCAGGCACAGCCAAGGTCAAGCGGACCTCCAAAGCGATGCGCGGTCACTTCGCCGTTGCAAAGGTGGAACCGAAGCGGAAGATGGCGGAATTCCGCGTCGATCCGGAGAACATGATCGCCGTTGGTGAGGAAATCACCGCCGATCATTACTTCGCCGGTCAGTATGTCGACGTGGCAGGCACATCCATCGGTAAAGGCTTTGCCGGTGCCATGAAACGGCACAACTTTGGCGGTCTGCGCGCCACGCACGGTGTGTCGATCTCGCACCGTTCGCACGGTTCGACCGGTCAGTGTCAGGATCCGGGCAAGGTTTTCAAAGGCAAGAAAATGGCCGGTCACATGGGCGCAGCCCGCGTAACGACGCAGAACCTGGAAGTCGTCAAGACAGACAGCGAACGCGGCCTGATCATGGTCAAAGGCGCGGTTCCGGGCTCCAAAGGTGGCTGGGTTACGATCAAGGATGCGGTAAAAAAGCCGTTCCCTGACAATGCGATCCTGCCGGCGGCCCTGAAATCGGCAGCCGAAGAAGCGGCGAAAGCAGCGGAAGAAGCAGCGGCAGCCGCCGCAGCGGAAGCCGAAGCAGAAGCCAAGCGTCTGGCTGAAGAGCAAGCAGCTCAGGAAGCAGCGGCAGAGGCGGAAGCGGAAGCATCCATCGAAGCCGACAAGCAAGAGGGTGACGAATAATGAAACTCGACGTCATCAAACTGGACGGCGGCAGCGCTGGCAGCGTGGACCTGGACGAAGCTCTCTTCGGTCTGGAACCGCGTGCCGACATCCTGCACCGCGTGGTCCGCTGGCAGCGTAACAAGGCGCAGCAGGGCACACACAAGGTCAAGACACGGTCGGAAACGTCCTATTCCACCAAGAAGATCTATCGCCAAAAAGGCACCGGCGGCGCACGCCACGGTGACCGTAACGCGCCGATCTTCCGTAAAGGTGGTATCTACAAAGGCCCGACACCGCGTTCGCACGCCCATGATCTGCCGAAGAAATTCCGCAAGCTGGGTCTGAAACACGCGCTGTCCGCAAAAGCGAAAGCTGGCGAACTGGTCGTGATCGAAGCTGCGGATTCCGCTGGCAAAACCAAGGATCTGGCCAAGCAGGTCAAGGATCTGGGGTGGAAGCGTGCGCTGGTCATTGACGGGGCCGAGGTGAACGAAAGCTTCGCCAAGGCAGCGCGCAACATCGAAGGTCTGGATATCCTGCCGTCCATGGGCGCAAACGTATACGACATCCTCAAGCGTGACACTCTGGTGATCACGAAGGCGGGCGTCGAAGCACTGGAGGCTCGACTGAAATGAGTGCCAAGGCAGAACATTACGACGTGATCCGCCGTCCGATCATCACCGAGAAAGCCACCATGGCGTCCGAAAACGGCGCGGTGGTCTTCGAAGTGGCGATCGACGCGGCGAAACCGCAGATCAAAGAAGCGGTTGAAACGCTCTTTGGCGTGAAGGTGAAGTCGGTCAACACGACCATCACCAAAGGCAAAGTGAAACGCTTCCGCGGCCAGATGGGCAAGCGGAAAGACGTCAAGAAAGCCTATGTCACGCTCGAAGAGGGCAACACGATCGACGTGTCCACCGGTCTGTGATCGGCTAAGGTACGCTGAAGCGTACCCTACGAAATTTGGAAACCCCGGTCTGGAGACAGGCCGGGGTTTTCGTTTGGCAGCTCGCGTTTCGCCGAATACGGCAACTGTTTTTGCCTAAAGTTGTTTGACGAATTGCGACTGTTTCTTTCCGCCGACGGCTTGCGGATATGCGCAACCCCGGACCGGTGGACCGACGGATGGCTACAGGCACATCAATCCGTTTCAAGCGCGCATGGGGCAATCACCGGACACAATCGCGATTGACCGCCGCTGCCACTTGACCACTGGTGGCCCATCCCCTAAACGACCTCATCCGCTACGGCCCCGGATTCGTCCGGGGCTTTGCGTTTTGCTCGCAAGAGTATTCTACCTGGCACCTACGGGGGCCTAAAACCATAGGGCGGGGCGTGCCTCGCTCGTTTAGCAAACGGAAGACAGTAACATGGCACTCAAGTCGTACAAGCCGACGACGCCGGGCCAGCGTGGGCTGGTTCTGATCGACCGTTCGGAGCTGTGGAAGGGGCGCCCCGTCAAGGCGCTGACCGAAGGTCTCACCAAGAATGGTGGCCGCAACAACACCGGACGGATCACGATGCGCCGCAAGGGCGGCGGGGCAAAGCGCCTCTATCGGATCGTCGATTTCAAACGGAACAAGTTCGATGTCTCGGCCACGGTCGAGCGGATCGAATATGACCCCAACCGGACCGCGTTCATCGCGCTGGTGAAATACGAGGATGGCGAGCAAGCCTATATCCTCGCACCGCAGCGTCTGGCGGTTGGTGACAAGGTCATCTCCTCTGCCAAGGCTGACATCAAGCCGGGCAACACCATGCCGTTCTCGGGCATGCCGATCGGTACGATCGTTCACAACATCGAACTGAAGCCGGGCAAAGGCGGTCAGATCGCACGCGCAGCCGGTACCTATGCCCAGTTCGTGGGTCGTGACGGTGGCTACGCTCAGATCCGCCTGTCCTCGGGCGAACTGCGCATGGTTCGTCAGGAATGCATGGCAACGGTTGGCGCGGTGTCGAACCCCGACAACTCGAACCAGAACATGGGTAAAGCTGGCCGGAACCGCCACAAAGGTATCCGCCCGAGCGTCCGTGGTGTCGTCATGAACCCGATCGACCACCCCCATGGTGGTGGTGAAGGCCGGACCTCCGGTGGTCGTCACCCCGTGTCCCCTTGGGGCAAGCCGACCAAGGGCAAGCGCACCCGCAACACCAACAAGGCCAGCCAGAAGCTCATCATCCGCTCGCGGCACGCCAAGAAGAAAGGGCGCTAAGACATGTCTCGCTCTGTTTGGAAAGGTCCTTTTGTCGACTCTTATGTCCTCAAGAAGGCCGAGGCCGCACGCGAAAGCGGCCGCAACGACGTGATCAAGATCTGGTCCCGCCGTTCCACCATTCTGCCCCAGTTCGTGGGCCTCACCTTCGGTGTCTACAATGGCCAGAAGCATATCCCGGTGAACATCACCGAGGACATGATTGGTCAGAAGTTCGGTGAATATTCGCCGA
The DNA here is from genome assembly GCF_004803475.1 of Aliishimia ponticola. Classification (GTDB taxonomy): domain Bacteria; phylum Pseudomonadota; class Alphaproteobacteria; order Rhodobacterales; family Rhodobacteraceae; genus Aliishimia; species Aliishimia ponticola. The sequence goes on along the minus strand of NZ_SRKY01000006.1, from coordinate 147,892 downwards.
CGCGGACCTATTACGGTCACGCCGCCGATAAAAAAGCGAAGCGGAAGTAAGTCATGGGCAAGGAAAAGAACCCCCGCCGCGTGGCAGATAACGAAGCAATGGCGAAAGTCCGCATGCTTCGCACCAGCCCGCAGAAACTGAACCTCGTGGCCGCAATGATCCGCGGCAAGAAAGTCGATGCGGCGCTGACCGATCTGACGTTCTCCAAGAAGCGGATCGCAGAGGATGTGAAGAAATGCCTTCAGTCCGCGATTGCGAACGCCGAGAACAACCACAATCTGGACGTGGATGAGCTGATCGTGGCGGAAGCCTGGGTTGGCAAGAACCTGACCATGAAACGCGGTCGCCCGCGGGCACGTGGTCGTTTCGGCAAGATCATCAAGCCGTTCAGCGAGCTGACCATCAAGGTCCGCCAGATCGAGGAGGCCTGATAGTATGGGTCAGAAAGTCAATCCGATCGGTATGCGCCTTCAGGTCAACCGCACCTGGGACAGCCGTTGGTACGCCGACACGAAGGATTACGGGAACCTCCTGCTGGAGGACATCAAGATCCGTGACTTCATCAAGGAAGAATGCAAGCAGGCCGGTGTTGCCCGCGTGATCATCGAACGTCCGCACAAGAAGTGCCGCGTTACGATCCACACGGCCCGCCCCGGCGTCATCATCGGCAAGAAAGGCGCGGACATCGAAGTTCTGCGCAAGAAGCTTGCCAAGATGACCGACAGCGAGCTGCACCTCAACATCGTTGAAGTGCGCAAGCCGGAGCTGGACGCGCAGCTGGTGGGCGAGAGCATCGCACAACAGCTTGAGCGTCGTGTGTCCTTCCGCCGCGCCATGAAGCGCGCCGTGCAGAACGCCATGCGCATGGGCGCCCTGGGTATCCGGGTGAACGTCGCTGGTCGTCTGGGCGGTGCAGAGATTGCGCGCACCGAATGGTATCGTGAGGGTCGGGTGCCGCTGCACACGCTTCGCGCGGATATCGATTACGCACATTCCGAAGCGATGACACCTTACGGGATCATCGGGATCAAGGTCTGGATCTTCAAAGGTGAGATCATGGAACATGACCCGTCGGCCCGTGAACGTCGCGCGCAGGAAATGCAGGACGGCCCCGCACCACGTGGTGCTGGTGGCGGTCGCCGCTGAGGGAGTTGAACAATGCTTCAGCCTAAACGCACAAAATTCCGCAAGCAGTTCAAAGGCTCGATCAAGGGCAAGGCGAAGGGCGGGTCTGACCTGAACTTCGGCACCTACGGTCTTAAAGCGCTGGAACCGGAACGTGTTACCGCACGTCAGATCGAAGCCGCCCGTCGGGCCATGACGCGTCACATGAAACGTCAAGGTCGCGTCTGGATCCGGATCTTCCCGGATGTGCCGATCACAGCCAAGCCCATCGAAGTTCGTATGGGTAAAGGTAAAGGTTCCGTCGACCGCTGGGCCTGCAAGGTCAAGCCGGGCCGCGTGATGTTCGAAATCGACGGTGTCGGTGACGAAGTCGCACGCGAAGCCCTGCGTCTTGCGGCGATGAAACTGCCGATCAAAACCCGCGTGGTTGTTCGCGAAGACTGGTAAGTCTTCCTTGCGAGCACGGCAGTCGATTTCCGATGGAAAGCGACGCGGCCGACACTCGGATGAAAAAAGAAAACCCCGTCGCGCGAGCGGCGGGGTTTTTCGTTTGGGTACTGGGAGCCTTGGCCGGTTTGGAGGCGGTGAGCTTGCGAGCGAGGCTCTGCCTCGCGCTCCGGAGTTTTTTGCGAACAATGAAGCTGCAGGGTGCCGGGAGTGTGAGAACCGCTTTTGGCTAGGGCCTGCGTGCCGGGGTTACACCCACTTGTAATTGAAGCTGATCGAGATGCGTTCGTCTTCGGACATGTTCATCGGGACTTCGTGGCGCAGCCAGCTTTCCCACAGTAGGACGTCGCCGACGGCGGGTTGGACATAGATGAAGGGTTGCAATTCGCGCCGGGCATCTTTGCGGCGCGGCGGCGCGGCCATCATGCGGGAAGACCGGGGGTCTTCGAGTTTCAGGGCGCCTGCGCCTTCCGGCACTGCGACATATGTCGTGCCGGAGATTACCGAATGTGGGTGGATATGTGAGGTGTGGATGCCGCCCTCGGGCAGGATGTTGATCCAGATATCCTCCAACTCCAGCTTGCCGTCGCCCAAGTCCCAGTCGAGATCCTTTGCAAAGGCGGCCACATGGGCGTCTAGCACTTTGACCAGTTCCGCGAAGATCGGCGAGCGCCACGGCAGGTCTGGCAGTGACGCATAGGATGTGTAGCCGGGATACCCGTTCTCTTCGCACCAGTCCTGGCCGGCCTCGTCATCCTCGGCAATGGAATAGCAGGAGGTTTCGAGTTCGCCCGGGTGGATGGCCCCATGGTCGGACAAAGCGGCGTGGTAGAGGCGGGTGGAGAAGAGAGATTCGATTTTGGTCATGCGGGAGGTCTACCGCAGCCAGCCTTTTTGGGCGAGGGGTTTGACGCCGATCAATGACACCCCAAGTTAAAGGGGCAAGATGCAGCTGACACGACACCATTGGAGACCGGGGACATGTCGAACGACACCACATTGAAGAACCTCAACACCGCCTTGCAGATGGAGTTGACCGCCGCGCACCAGTACCAATTGCATGCGCAGGTGCTGGATGATTGGGGGCTGGATCGGCTCGCCGCGAAGATGCGCGAGGAGTTTGCCGAAGAACTTGGGCATTCGGACCGTTTCATGACGCGCATTTTCGAGTTGGGCGGGGAGCCCGAGATGGCTTTTGCCGCGCCGCCGAAGGTTGCGGGGTCATTGAGCGAGATGTTTTCATCCGATCTCAAGGACGAGAAAGAAGCGATCACCTTCTACACCCGTGCGTCCAAAGCCGCCTATGACGCGGATGATCTGGCCAGCAAGGCGCTGTTCGAAGAGATCGCGATCGATGAGGTCGGCCACCAGAACTGGCTTGATCTGCAGCTGAGCCTGCTCGACCGTCTGGGCGAGGAGCGCTATGCATCCAAGTTCGTCGGTGCGGCGGAGGAAAATGCGGACGCATAAGGCGGCCTAGCTGCGACACTTCTGTGCCGGTATCCCCGTTCCAACGGGCGCGGATACCGGGGCAGGGGTCTTAGAATTCAAAAAGCCTGGTGATCTCGCTGGTGCTGTCGACCGCGTAACTGCATTGGACCACACGCCAAGCCCCGTCGATCCGGCGCGCTTCCGAATAGGATGGATAGGGGTCGTGCAACAGTTGAGTGCCGTGTAAAAGCCGCGTCTCGTACAGGAATGTTATCTTGTCTTCGCCGTGAAAACTGGCCTGAACACAATGCGGCGCTATGTCGTTAACGCCGATCACAGCACATCTTTTGCATATCTTGAGAAAGAACGCTTCCAACTCGGCGTTGGTCCCGACGTTGCGTTTGGCGTCGAAGCTTTCAAATAGGCACGGGATCGCGAAACAGGGCTCAAACTTGCTGAACTCGCAGGACAACAGGCCCTGGGTTGCGAGCGAAAGTAAATCTTCAGAGATGTCTTGGGCGGTCCGCCCGACATCTGCGGTCACTGGTACATTCAAGCAATGTCTCCAAGAGGTGGTAGGGGCGGGCCCGGATCAAATCGCCTGCGGATGGAACTGACTAAATATAGTGTATATGTTTCCCGTATATCGTGTAACAAAACTACGCGCATCGGCAAAAAGTGGCAACATTCCGCAATCGATACGCAGGGCTTGCCATGTGGGCGCCTGGTGTCTATACGACCCCATCCCGGCACTGCCGGGATTCGTTTTTATGACACCCTCCACCGGCTTTTAGGGTAACCCGGCAACGGCGCTCTCCGGTGATGTTGAAAGGAACAGGCGATGAACGCCCAAGAACTGCGTGACAAAACGCCGGATCAGCTCCGCGATGAGCTGGCCAATCTCAAGAAAGAGAGCTTCAACCTGCGCTTCCAGCAGGCGACCGGTTCTCTGGAAAACCCTGCACGTATGCGTCAAGTCCGCCGCGATGCCGCGCGGGTCAAGACCATTCTGAACGAAAAAGCCCAAGCGGCGGCAGAGTAAGGAAAGACCGACATGCCCAAGCGTATCCTGCAAGGCGTCGTGACTTCCGACGCAAACGCCCAGACCGTGACCGTTTCCGTGGAGCGTCGCTTCACACACCCGGTTCTGAAAAAGACCATTCGTAAGTCCAAGAAGTACCGGGCTCACGACGAGAAGAACGCCTACAAAGTGGGCGACTCGGTTCGCATCATCGAATGCGCACCGAAATCCAAGACGAAGCGCTGGGAGGTGCTGGAGGCGTAAGCCGACACACCTTCCGGTTTGAGAGAAACCATGGGGGACATAACCAGACCAGCCCCCACAGGTCAGGAGAAACCAAATGATCCAGATGCAGACCAATCTGGATGTTGCTGACAACTCCGGCGCACGCCGAGTTCAGTGCATCAAGGTCCTGGGTGGTTCCAAGCGCAAATATGCGTCTGTTGGCGACATCATCGTGGTGTCCGTCAAGGAAGCCATCCCGCGCGGTCGCGTAAAGAAAGGTGACGTCCGTAAGGCCGTCGTCGTTCGCACCGCCAAAGAGGTCCGTCGTGAAGACGGCACCGCAATCCGTTTCGATCGCAACGCGGCCGTTATCCTGAATAACGCGGGCGAGCCTGTTGGCACCCGTATCTTCGGGCCGGTTGTGCGCGAGCTGCGTGCGAAGAACTTCATGAAGATCATCTCGCTCGCTCCGGAGGTGCTGTAATCATGGCTGCCAAGCTGAAAAAAGGCGACAAGGTCGTCGTGCTGTCCGGCAAGGACAAGGGCAAGGAAGGCACAATTGCTTCCGTTGACCCGAAAGCCGGTAAAGCCGTTGTGGATGGCGTGAACGTCGCGATCCGCCACACCCGTCAGTCCCAGACATCGCAAGGTGGCCGCCTTCCCAAGGCGCTCCCGATCGATCTGTCGAACCTGGCGATCCTGGACAAGAATGGCAAACCGACCCGCGTTGGCTTCCGTGTGGAAGGCGACAAGAAGGTTCGCTTCGCCAAGACAACAGGGGACGTGATCGATGCTTGATTCCGCAAACTACACGCCGCGCCTCAAAGCGTCTTACAAGGACACCATCCGTGCTGCCTTGAAAGAAGAGTTCGGCTACAAGAACGACATGCAGATCCCGCGTCTGGACAAGATCGTTCTGAACATCGGCTGCGGTGCTGAAGCCGTCAAAGACAGCAAGAAGGCGAAAGCCGCTGTCGAGGATCTGACTGCGATTGCTGGTCAGAAGGCTCTGGCCACGAAAGCGAAGAAGTCCATCGCGGGCTTCCGTGTTCGTGAAGAGATGCCGCTTGGTGCCAAGGTGACCCTGCGTGGTGACCGGATGTATGAATTCCTTGACCGTCTGACCACCATCGCGATGCCGCGTATTCGTGACTTCCGTGGTGTGAAGCCGTCCTTCGATGGCCGTGGCAACTTCGCCATGGGTATCAAGGAACACATCGTCTTCCCTGAAATCGATTTCGACAAAGTCGATGAGGTTTGGGGCATGGACATCATCATCACCACCACCGCGCAAACAGACGCGGAAGCAAAGAGCCTGCTGAAGCATTTCAGCATGCCTTTCACCGCGTAAGAGGGGAACAGACACATGGCTAAGAAATCCATGATCGCCCGTGAAGTGAAGCGTCAGAAGCTGGTGGAAAAATACGCCGCCAAGCGCGCTGAACTTAAGGAAATCATCAACGACGAGAGCAAGCCGATGGAAGAGCGTTTCCGCGCCTCCCTGAAGCTGGCGAAACTGCCGCGCAACAGCTCGGCGACTCGTCTTCACAACCGTTGCCAGCTGACCGGTCGTCCGCACGCTTACTATCGTAAGCTGAAGGTCTCCCGGATCGCGCTGCGGGACCTTGGCTCCAACGGCCAGATCCCCGGTTTGGTCAAATCGAGCTGGTAAGGAGGGTACGAGATGAACGATCCTATCGGCGATATGCTCACCCGTATCCGCAACAGCCAGATGCGCGGCAAGTCCACTGTGATGACGCCGGCGTCGAAGCTGCGTAAGCGGGTTCTCGAAGTGATGGCAGACGAAGGTTATATCCGCGGTTTCGAAGAATCCACGGACGCCGCCGGCCATCCCGCAATTGAAATCAGCCTGAAGTATTACGAAGGCGAACCGGTGATCCGCGAACTGAAGCGTGTCTCCAAGCCGGGCCGCCGCGTGTATATGGGTGTGAACGACATTCCTCAGGTCCGTCAGGGTCTGGGCGTTTCCATCGTCTCCACCTCCAAGGGCGTGATGTCGGATGCAAACGCACGCAGCCAGAATGTTGGCGGCGAAGTGCTTTGCACCCTGTTCTAAGGAGAGCTTGAGATGTCTCGTATTGGGAAAAAACCGGTCGAGCTGCCGAGCGGCGTGTCCGCAACGCTCTCTGGCCAAACGATCGAAGTGAAAGGTCCGAAAGGCACCCGTAGCTTCACCGCAACCGACGACGTGACGCTGACGGTCGAGGACAATGTTGTGTCCGTCGAGCCGCGCGGCAAGTCCAAGCGCGCGCGCCAACAGTGGGGCATGTCCCGCACGCAGGTTCAGAACTGCGTGACCGGCGTGACCGACGGTTTCAAGAAAGAGCTTGAAATCCAAGGTGTTGGTTATCGTGCTCAGGTTCAGGGCAACACTCTGAAGCTGAACCTCGGCCTGTCGCATGACGTGGATTTCGTCGCGCCCGAAGGCGTGACCGTAACCGCGCCGAAGCAGACCGAGATCGTTGTCGAAGGCATCGACCAGCAATTGGTTGGTGAGACCGCCGCAAAAATCCGCGAATGGCGTAAGCCCGAGCCCTATAAAGGCAAAGGTATCCGCTACAAGGATGAGTATGTCTTCCGTAAGGAAGGCAAGAAGAAGTAAGGACCAGCAAGATGGCAAACAACAAACGGACCCTGTTCCTGAAGCGCCGCCTGCGTGTCCGGAACAAACTGCGCAAGGTCAACGCCGGTCGTGCACGTCTGAGCGTTCACCGTTCGAACAAGAACATCAGCGTTCAGCTGATCGACGACGTGAACGGTGTGACACTGGCCGCGGCATCCTCGATGGAAAAAGACCTGGGCATCTTCGGCAAGAACAACGTCGAAGCGGCCTCCAAGGTCGGTGCAGCGATCGCAGAGCGTGCGAAAAAGGCCGGTGTGACCGAAGCCTATTTCGATCGCGGCGGTTTCCTGTTCCACGGCAAGATCAAGGCATTGGCAGACGCAGCCCGCGAAGGCGGTCTGAAGATCTGAGCCTTGGCGCGTCGCGGCCTTTGGCCTGACGCGCTCACAAGACGAGAGGGCAGCGTACGCGCTGCCCCGATGACCCGGGCCACGGACCCGATCCGGGCACTTGGGTTGAAACAATTGGCGCACGCGCCACCAAATGAAGGAATGCCAAATGGCAGAACGTGAGAACCGCCGCCCCCGTCGCAACCGCGAGGAGGAGGCCCCCGAATTCGCAGATCGTCTGGTGGCGATCAACCGTGTGTCCAAGACCGTAAAAGGTGGTAAGCGCTTTGGCTTCGCCGCTCTTGTGGTTGTGGGCGACCAAAAAGGCCGCGTCGGTTTCGGCAAGGGTAAAGCCAAAGAGGTGCCCGAGGCGATCCGCAAGGCGACCGAGCAAGCCAAGCGTCAGATGATCCGCGTGCCGCTGCGCGAAGGTCGTACGCTGCACCACGACATGGAAGGCCGTCACGGCGCCGGTAAGGTGGTCATGCGGACCGCTCCGGAAGGTACCGGGATCATCGCAGGTGGTCCGATGCGTGCCGTTTTCGAAATGCTCGGCGTCAAGGACGTGGTTTCCAAGTCCATCGGGACTCAGAACCCCTACAACATGATCCGCGCCACCATCGACGGTCTGCAAAAAGAGCAATCGCCGCGCTCCGTTGCACAGCGTCGCGGCAAGAAGGTCGCTGACATCCTGCCCAAGCGGGACGAAGCGCCGACCGAACAATCTCAAGTCGCTGAGGAGGCCTGATCCAAATGGCTAAGACAATCGTCGTCAAGCAGATCGGTTCCCCGATCCGCCGCCCGCAGGAACAACGTGCCACATTGATTGGCCTGGGCCTGAACAAGATGCACAAGACGCGTGAGCTTGAGGACACTCCCTCTGTTCGCGGCATGGTCAACAAGATCCCGCATCTGGTGGAAATCATCGAAGAGCGCGGCTAAGCCCGCCGCCGGGTCATCCCGGCAACCGAATTTGGAGAACCCCGGTCCACTGTGGCCGGGGTTTTTCTTTGTGGTGTCGGGGCATGGTAGGGGCATGCGTGCGACGCTGCGCGCCTTTGGGCCACGCGCCAGAGCGGTACGCCTAGCGGTGCGCGAGGTAGACCGTGATGGTTCCGACCGGCTGCGAGGGCTCTGCCCCACGCAGGTCAACGAGTGTTGCGCCAAGGCTGTCTGCAATTCCTTGCGCCACTGCGGCATCCGCATCGTTGAAAAATTGCACTGTGCTATGGGGCACGTCGAGCGGTGTGGTCCGAATTTCCACCTGACCGACATCGAACAAAGGCGACAAAGCCTCGTGTTGCGCGGCTAGGATCAGAACAAGGTTCAAATCTTCGCGGCCCGTACCCGCGGGCACCCCGCCGGGTTGGGCCACAGCGTCTTGGCCGACCCCAAGATCCAAGGCTTGCGCGCGGGCCACCAAATTCGTCTCCGCACGCGCTATGGGCGCGGGAAGAGAGGCAAGGTCCGTCCGTTCCGTACCCGGCATCAAGACAGGTTCCCCCGGAAGCAGAAGCGTCAATGCCATCAGGCCGACAAGCGCAATCAGCAATCCCAGTCCCACGCCCTGTAGCGCGCCGAAGAACGTCGCGGTGTGTCTTTGAACGCGCGAAGGCGGCGGCGGGGCAGGGGGCGGAGCCAATTCCGGGGGCTGGAGAAAGCTCAGGGGCGTTGGTGGGGCCGATGAGGGCGCAGTAGGCTCCGATCCCGGCACTACTGGCGCAAATGCTTCGGACTTGGAGGCCTCCGGCATGGCGGTGATTGGCGCCGCGCTCTCCGGCGCGGGAGGCGCGGACGCACCTGACCGTTCCGCCAGCACTTTGGCACGGGCTTCTCGCGCCTCGGCCAGCCGTCTTTGCCATTCCGGAGTATCAAAGGACATCATGCGGCTCTTGTAATGCTTGGCCGGAACATTTCGGTTAATGAGTCTGCTGGAATCTTCCACCACAAATTGAACTTTATCTTGATGGGCGCAGGCAAACAAACCTTGTGGCCAAGCACGGCCGGCTTTTCGCGCTCCGCAGGCGCGGAGGGGCGCAAACCGGATGCAACGCGATGAATCACTGAAATTTTCCCCCTAAGCAAACTGAGCAATTCACCGCCGATACGTCATGACTCTTGGGCAGCTTTCGGCTGTATCACCGGTTCCGAAGCCGCCCGCGCCGGGACGGATTGCGACCCAATGGTGATGACGATGGCCAAAATCGCCACGATCAAGACGGGAAGTGGGAGATTGCGCATGCCGATAACTCCTTCGCTGAAACCCCGACAGAACACCATTCTCGCCACCCCGGTCAGGGGAATAGCGGCCCGGTTTCGTCACGCGGCATAAGCGGCGTCTGGAGCTTTGCGAAAATTGCAATACTGGTACTCACTTGCGGCACTGGTGAAGGCGCGAACTGCCCCCACATAGGCATTCTCTCAACAAGATCAGAAATGATGAAGCCGGGGAATGCGCCTCGGCCAGAAAAAAGGATATGAGAATGGCTTATACGCACACAAATCAGGCACATGGGTTTCATTTTGGCAGCGCCGTCATGCGACTGTTCGGCGAAGCGAAGAAAGCTTACGCGCGGCAGGCGGCCTACTCCCGCACCTACCGCGAACTCAGCGAAATGTCGGACCATGAACTGGATGACATCGGACTGACACGTGGCATGATCCACGACATCGCTTTCCAGGCAAGCCGGAGTGACGTGAACCAAGGCTAAAACCCTTGCCACCGGTCGCGGCCATCGGTATACGCGCCCGGTGGCAAATCGCCACTGAGTCCAAAATCAAGAAATGCCGAGGTTGGCCCGTTACGCTTCGTGGGTCACATCCGGCGAAGGAGAAGCGCTATGAAACTGCATGAATTGCGGGACAATCCCGGTGCAGCACGATCCAAGAAACGCGTGGCCCGTGGCCCCGGTTCCGGCAAAGGTAAAATGGCCGGCCGTGGTATCAAAGGTCAGAAATCCCGTTCGGGTGTGGCGATCAATGGCTACGAAGGTGGCCAGATGCCGCTGTACCAACGTCTTCCCAAGCGTGGCTTCACCAAGCCGAACCGGAAGAAGTTCGCTGTCGTCAACCTGGGCCTGATCCAGAAATTCGTCGACGCCAAGAAACTGGGCACAGACATCACCGAAGACGCGCTGGTTGAATCCGGCCTCGTGCGCCGCAAGCTGGACGGTGTCCGGGTTCTGGCCAAAGGCGACGTCACGGCAAAGCTGAACATCGACGTGACCGGTGCTTCCAAAGCAGCTATCGAAGCTGTCGAGAAAGCGGGCGGCTCGCTCAAGGTTGCGGCTGCTGCGGCGGAATAACTGCTTGTGGGCAGCGCCAGCGCTGCTTACATGCTCCACAGGTTCTTAACGCCGCCGCGGCCCGAACCGGTCGCTGGCGGCGTTTTCGTTAGATAACGCCGGAGACCACATGGTATCTGCTGTCGAGAATATGGCTGCGAACACGAGCTGGAGTGCTCTGGGCAAGGCCACCGATCTTCGCAATCGCATCTTTTTCACGCTCGCTTTGCTGGTGGTTTACCGGCTGGGCACCTTCATCCCGGTTCCGGGCATTGATGGTGTCGCCCTGCGGGAGTTCATGGACTCTGCCGGGCAGGGCATCGGCGGCATGGTTTCCATGTTCACCGGCGGCGCGCTCGGGCGGATGGGTATCTTTGCCCTCGGCATCATGCCGTATATCTCCGCCTCGATCATCGTGCAGCTTCTGACCTCGATGGTTCCCCAGCTTGAGCAACTCAAGAAAGAGGGTGAGCAGGGGCGCAAAAAGATCAACCAGTACACGCGCTACGGCACCGTGCTTCTGGCGACGATGCAGTCCTACGGTCTGGCCGTCAGCCTTGAAGCGGGCGATCTGGCCACGGATCCGGGCCTGTTCTTCCGCGCCTCGACCATGATCACGCTGATTGGCGGCACCATGTTCCTGATGTGGCTGGGCGAGCAGATTACATCGCGCGGTGTCGGCAACGGCATCTCGCTGATCATCTTCGTCGGCATCATCGCCGAGGTTCCCGCCGCTCTGGCGCAATTCTTCAGCCAAGGCCGCGCAGGCACCATCAGCCCGGCGCTGATCGTCGGCGTGCTTTTGATGGTCGTGGTGACGATTATGTTTGTGGTCTTCATGGAGCGTGCGCTTCGAAAGATTCACATCCAGTACCCCAAGCGCCAAGTCGGGATGAAAGTCTATGATGGCGGGTCCAGCCACCTGCCGGTGAAAGTGAACCCGGCCAACGTGATCCCGGCGATCTTCGCATCGTCGCTGCTGCTGCTGCCGGTGACGATCAGCACCTTCAGCGGGCAATCGACCGGGCCGATCATGTCCACGATCCTTGCCTATTTCGGGCCGGGACAGCCGCTTTACCTGCTGTTCTTTGCACTGATGATCGTGTTCTTCGCCTATTTCTATACGTTCAACGTTTCCTTCAAGCCGGATGATGTTGCCGACAACCTGAAGAACCAGAACGGCTTCATTCCGGGCATTCGTCCGGGCAAGAAGACCGCCGAGTATCTCGAATACGTCGTGACGCGGGTTCTTGTTCTGGGGTCGGGCTATCTTGCGCTGGTCTGCCTGTTGCCGGAGATCCTGCGCGGTCAGTTCCAGATTCCGTTCTATTTCGGCGGGACATCGGTGCTGATCGTGGTTTCCGTCACCATGGACACGATCCAGCAAATCCAGAGCCATCTGCTGGCGCACCAGTACGAAGGTCTGATTGAAAAATCCCAGCTGCGCGGCAAAGGCGCTAAGGGTGGCGGTAAACGCCGGACGAAGAGGAGCCCCGTGCGCAAATGAACATCATTCTTCTTGGCCCCCCGGGGGCAGGCAAAGGAACCCAGGCCCGTTTTCTCGTAGAGGAGCGTGGCATGGTCCAGCTGAGCACCGGTGACATGCTGCGTGCGGCGCGGACCTCGGGAACCGAGATGGGCAACAAGGTCGCGGCGGTCATGGACGCGGGCGAGCTGGTCACGGACGAGATCGTCATCGGTCTGATCCGCGAGCAACTCGAAGCGAACCCGGACCAAAGCTATATCTTCGACGGCTTCCCGCGCACGCTGGCGCAGGCAACGGCGCTGAAGGAATTGCTGGCGGACATGAACCTGAGCCTGGATGCGGTGATCGAACTGCGTGTTCGGGACGAGGCGCTGATCGCGCGGATCGTTGGCCGGTCCACCTGTGCCAATTGCGGCGAGGTCTATAACGACACCACCAAGCCGATCCCGGCGGATGGTAAATGTTCCAATTGCGGCGGCACCGAATTCAAGCGCCGCGCAGATGACAATGAAGACAGTCTGCGCACCCGCCTGATGGAATACTACAAGAAGACCTCTCCGCTTCTGGGGTATTACTACGCGTTCGATATGCTTAAGCGCGTGGACGGTCTGGCCGATCTGGCCGTGGTCAAGGCGCAGGTCGCCGAGATTCTGAAGAGCGTAGACGCTTGAACCGGGCGGTGGCGTCTCGCGTGCGCCGCCGACCATACAGCTTCATGACTTCGATTTTCTGATCGACGTGCAGCCGGTTGGACGCCAGTTTTTCGAATAACGCGTCCTGATCGGCTGGCGGCACCCCCCAATGTTCGGCATGCCAGTTCGTAAAGATGCGATCGTTGCGGGGGCGGGCATACCAGTGCTGGATTTGCGCATGGCGACGATCCTGGAGGATACGGGCCATCAAGGTTTCGAGGTCGCTCAGGACTCCTTCGAGCACCTGCGCATACCAGGTTTCGCCCCGCAAAAGCAGGCCCGTTATATTGGCTTTTCGATTCCTCTCGGCTGCGGTCCGAAAGATTTCTAGGTCGGACACGTGCCCGAGATTATGGGTCGAACGGCTTGTGAACAGGACTTTGGATATCATGACGTTCGCGTTTGAAGACATACTCACCGCGCTTGGGTTATCTTTGATCACGCCCTGTGATACCCAATAGTGGCTTTCACCCCGGTCAATGCAGCGCACGTGGTTGAAACCAACCCGGCGCCGTGCAGCGGTCGCTGCTTCTTGACGCTCCGGCAAAATGGGCATAACAGGCCCAATCTCTATTGAGAATCACAGGACGGATTCGGTCCGGACTGACCACCTCGAATGCACGGGGCCCGGGGCAAAACCCTTGGGCCTCATGTTGTGAAAAAAGGGCCCGGGGTTACGGGCTCGCAACGAAAGGATACGCCAAGTGGCACGTATTGCAGGGGTCAACATCCCCACCGGCAAACGGGTTCCGATTGCCCTGACCTATATCACAGGCATCGGTCATACCTCGGCCAAAGCCATCTGCGAAGAACTGAAGATCGAACCGTCGCGCCGCGTGAACGAACTGTCCGATCAGGAAGTCATCCAGATCCGTGAACATATCGACGCGAACTACACTGTCGAAGGCGACCTGCGCCGCGACGTGCAGATGAACGTCAAGCGCCTGATGGACCTTGGTTGCTACCGCGGTCTGCGTCACCGCCGCAACCTGCCGGTTCGTGGTCAGCGCACACACACAAACGCACGCACCCGCAAAGGCCCCGCAAAGGCCATTGCTGGCAAGAAGAAATAAGGAGACGCATCCATGGCACGTGATACTCGCCGCGGGGGCAAGCGTAAGGTCTCCAAGAACATCGCCGCAGGTGTGGCGCATGTGAACTCTTCGTTCAACAACACGAAAATCCTGATCTCTGACGTGCAGGGCAACGCGATCTCTTGGTCGTCCGCTGGCACGATGGGCTTCAAAGGGTCGCGGAAATCCACGCCCTATGCTGCACAGATGGCTGCGGAAGACGCAGGCAAGAAAGCTCAGGAACACGGTGTTAAGACGCTGGAAGTCGAAGTGCAGGGTCCCGGTTCCGGCCGTGAATCCGCGCTGCGCGCTCTGGCCGCTGTCGGTTTCTCGATCACGTCGATCCGTGACGTGACGCCGATCGCCCACAATGGTTGCCGGCCGCCTAAACGCCGCCGCGTCTAATTCGATACGACTTGAACGGGGCCGCAGTCACTGGTGCGGCCCCGCTTTGCGCTTTTTGAAACCTCGGGAGTCTTTGGCCATCGGACATGGGGCCACAGACAGGAATGGAGGGACGCATGATCCACAAGAATTGGGCTGAGCTTATCAAGCCCCAACAACTCGATATCAAACCCGGTAATGACCCTGCACGGCAAGCGACAGTCGTCGCCGAACCGCTGGAGCGTGGCTTTGGCCTGACCATGGGCAACGCGCTGCGTCGCGTCCTGATGTCGTCCCTGCAAGGCGCGGCGATCACAAGCGTCCAGATTGACAACGTGCTGCACGAGTTCTCGTCCGTTGCGGGCGTGCGTGAAGACGTGACCGATATCATCCTGAACCTGAAGGGCGTCAGTCTGCGCATGGATGTCGAAGGCCCCAAGCGCCTTTCCATCAATGCAAAAGGTCCGGGCGTTGTCACCGCTGGCGACATTACCGAGACAGCCGGGATCGAGGTTCTGAACCGCGATCACGTGATCTGCCACCTGGACGATGGTGCCGACCTGTATGTCGAACTGACCGTCAACACCGGCAAAGGCTATGTCTCTGCGGACAAGAACAAGCCGGAAGACGCGCCCATCGGTCTGATCCCGATCGACGCGATCTATTCGCCGGTCAAGAAAGTGTCTTACGACGTGCAGCCGACCCGCGAAGGTCAGGTTCTCGACTATGACAAGCTGACCATGAAGGTCGAAACGGACGGGTCGATCTCGCCCGAGGACGCCGTGGCATTTGCCGCACGCATCCTGCAAGACCAGCTGGGCATCTTCGTCAACTTCGACGAGCCGGAAAGCGCCTCGCGTCAGGACGACGACGACGGTCTGGAGTTCAACCCGCTTCTGCTCAAGAAAGTGGATGAACTGGAACTGTCCGTGCGGTCCGCAAACTGCCTGAAGAACGACAACATCGTTTACATCGGCGACCTGATCCAGAAGACCGAAGCAGAGATGCTGCGCACACCGAACTTCGGCCGCAAATCTTTGAACGAGATCAAAGAAGTGCTGTCCGGCATGGGTCTGCACCTTGGCATGGATGTCGAGGACTGGCCGCCCGACAATATCGAAGATCTCGCCAAGAAGTTCGAAGACAACTTCTGATCGGCGTCTGATGAAGAACATGAAGGGCAGTGCCAAGGCGCTGCCCTTTTTCGTCGCAAAACGGGTTATCCGCTGCGGCGCTGTATAAAGGACGAGGCCCTAAAGCTGCAGGAGGATACGTTGTCCGACGACATGACCACCCCGAACCTTGACGAAGTCCAACTGGGCACGCCGGACCTTGAGGCGCTTGGCAATCCGCTGCGCTCGACCCATGCGCCGCGTATCCTGCTGCTGCACGGGTCACTGCGCAGCACGTCTTATTCCCGTCTGGCCAATGAGGAGGCCGCGCGCATCTTGCAAAAGCTTGGTTGTGAGACCCGCGTGTTCGACCCGTCCGGCTTGCCGCTTCCTGACGATGCGGAGCCCTCGCACCCCAAAGTCGTGGAACTGCGCGATCTGGTGACGTGGTCCGAAGGGATGGTCTGGTGCTCGCCTGAACGGCATGGCTCCATGACCGGGATCATGAAGGCGCAGATTGACTGGATACCGCTATCGCTTGGCGCGGTGCGCCCGACGCAGGGCAAGACATTGGCGCTGATGCAGGTCAGCGGCGGTTCGCAAAGCTTCAACGCGGTCAATCAGATGCGCGTGCTTGGCCGGTGGATGCGCTGCCTGACGATCCCGAATCAAAGTTCTGTCGCCAAGGCGTTTCTGGAATTCGACGGGGACGGGCGCATGAAGCCCTCGGCCTATTACAATCGAATCGTCGATGTGATGGAGGAACTGACCCGCTTTACCTTGCTGACCCGCGATCTTAAGGACCATCTGACGGATCGCTACAGCGAACGGGTTGAATCCGCGGCGGAACTGTCCAAGCGCGTCAATCAGAAGTCGATTTGACCCCGTTTTCCCGGCTTTTCGCAGCCGTGCGAAAGCCAACTGCGCCAGCCATTCCGGGGGTTGCCCCAAGGGGATGTTTCGGCTAAAGACCCGCATCCGGTTTTGGGCTGTCCCAGATCTGGAACCTGTCAGGGCCTTCGGGCCCTTTCGCAATTATAAGGGCACACCGCCCCAAGGAGAGTGGCCCGCACGCATGGGTCGCCAGACAAAGCATAAAGAAGGATTGAAAATATGCGTCACGCGAGAGGCTATCGCCGCCTGAACCGCACCCACGAACACCGCAAGGCGCTGTTCGCAAACATGGCCGGATCGCTCATTGAACATGAGCAGATCAAAACCACTCTGCCCAAGGCAAAAGAACTGCGCCCGATCGTTGAAAAACTGATCACGCTGGCAAAACGTGGTGACATCCACGCACGCCGTCAGGCCGCATCGCGCCTGAAGCAAGACCAGCACGTCGCGAAGCTGTTCGAAGTGCTTGGCCCCCGTTATGCAGAACGCTCCGGCGGGTATATCCGTATTCTGAAAGCTGGCTTCCGCTATGGCGACATGGCACCGATGGCGATCATCGAATTCGTCGATCGTGACCGTGACGCCAAAGGCGCGGCTGACAAAGCCCGCGTCGAAGCCGAAGAGGCGCTTGAGGATTAATCCTCGCGTCCATTCGACATGATTAAGCGCCACGTGGACCCCCACGTGGCGCTTTTCGTTTGGGTTGCCCTTCCTGCGTAAAGGGCACGGCGGCGCATCAGACAGCGTCCAGTTCGGCCTTCACGATCTTTTCGATCTCATGGACCGGATGGTTGGTGAGGGTCTTGGGTATTTCCGCCACGATCTTGTCTTGAACTTCTTGGTGCATGTCCGCGCGCAGCACGCCCAGCACTTGCGGGGATGCGACAAGAACAAGCCTGTCGAAATTTCCCTTATGCGCTTCCTCATACAGCATGTCTGCCAATTCCTTGGCAAAACGTTCCTTCGCCAATTCGTGCCAATCCGTATCATCCAGGGCAGAGCGATGGCCGTGCCCCACATCCGGCATCCGGCCCGGACGGTTCGCTGATTGCGCTTGGTCGCTGGGGTTGTCCTGTTCTTTTTCGCCGGTCACATCGAAATTGGGGTCTTCATGGTCCGTCTGGTTTCGCAGGAACAGAACCTTCTCGCTGTCGCTGACCACGATCAGGGTATCGTTGCGCAGTTTCGCCATGTCACTTTCCTTTCCTACTCTCGGGCCGCACCAGGATTTCCCCAAGGCGCGGCGGTCGCCCGCAATCGCGCTGGATCGCGGTCTGTGACGGGTCAACGTGCAGATCGCCCGACCGTTCCCCCGCGTGGGTTGATTTCACGGGGCGGCCTCGTCATATCCTGAGGAAACAGAGGGCTAGAAATGCTGCGTATTCTCACAATTTCGATCGCCGTGATCTTGTCTGCCATGACCGCTACCGCGCAGGAGCGTGTTCCGACCTCGCAGGCGGAAATATCGCTCAGCTTTGCGCCGTTGGTAAAACAAGCCGCGCCTGCCGTGGTGAATATCTATGCCAAGCGAGTGACGGTGGAACGGCGGACGCCTTTCATGAACGATCCGTTTTTTGAGCGCTTCTTTGAAGGCTTCGGCCAGCCGACGCCGCGGGTGCAGAATTCGCTAGGCTCGGGTGTGATCCTGACCCCGGATGGTCTGATCGTGTCGAATTACCACGTGGTCGGCATGGCGACGGAAATCCGGGTCGTGCTGAATGACCGCCGCGAATTCGATGCGACCGTGTTGCTGGGGGACGAGGATTCCGATCTGGCGATCCTGCAACTGGAAGGGGCGGAGGATTTGCCAAGCCTGAACCTGCGCAACTCGGACGAGGTTGAGGTGGGCGAACTGGTTCTGGCGATTGGCAACCCGTTCGGGGTCGGTCAAACCGTGTCCTCCGGCATCGTATCCGGGCTGGCGCGATCGGGCGGCGTGCGCGGTTCCGGGCGGGGGTATTTCATCCAGACTGACGCCCCGATCAATCCGGGCAATTCCGGCGGGGCCTTGGTGGATATCGCCGGCAACCTTATCGGGATCAACACGCAGATCGTCAGCCGCTCTGGCGGGTCCAACGGCATCGGTTTCGCGATACCGGCCAATCTGGTCGCGGCTTTCGTCGAACAAGCGCGCGCGGGGCAGCCCCGTTTCGCCCGCCCATGGGCCGGAATGAACGGGCAGTCCGTCGACCAGGGCATCGCGGAAAGCATTGGTCTGGATGTTCCCGAAGGGGTCGTGATCTCCAACCTCCATGAGGACAGCCCCTTTGCGCGCGCGGGCTTTCAGGTGGGCGATGTGATCACCGCAGTTGAAGGTGTTCCGGTGAACTCCCCTGCCGAGATGGTCTATCGCATGTCCGTCTCGACCGAGGATGATGTGCTTGTGGATTACGTGCGCGGTGGCGACCGGGGCAGCGTGCTGGTCACGCTTCAACCCGCGCCGGATGACCCGCCGCGTGAAGAAACGGAACTGCCGCGCGAAACGGTTCTGCCGGGCATGAAACTGGTACGCATCAATCCTGCCGTGATTGCGGAATATAACCTGCCACTTCAGGCCGACGGGGTTCTGGTGACCGATCCGGGGCGCCTTGGCGCGCAGGTCGGGTTGCGGCCCGGCGATGTGATTTCGCTGATCAACGGCACGCGGGTCGAAACCCCGGCGATGGTGCGTCAGGCCCTGACGCGCTCTGGCCGCTATCGGCTTGCGGTCCTGCGCGGCACCCGCCGCGTTGTTCTGACATTCCGGACCTGAGTGTGGCGGATCTTTTCGATAAGGGCGCGGCGACAGAGCCGAAGGCCGGTTACCGCCCGCTTGCAGATCGCTTGCGACCGACCTCGCTGGATGAGGTGATCGGCCAGCGGCAAATTCTGGGCCCGGATGCGCCGCTGACGGTGATGCTGTCCTCCGGCGCGCTGTCCTCGCTGGTGTTTTGGGGGCCACCCGGCGTCGGCAAAACCACCATCGCGCGGCTTCTGGCCCATGAAACCGATCTGCATTTTGAACAGATCAGCGCCATTTTCACTGGTGTCGCGGACCTGAAGAAAGTGTTCGAGGCCGCGCGCCTGCGCCACGAGAACGGGCGCGGCACATTGCTGTTCGTGGACGAGATTCACCGTTTCAACAAGGCGCAGCAAGACGGGTTTCTGCCGCATATGGAAAACGGCACCATCCTTCTGGTGGGCGCGACGACGGAAAACCCCAGCTTTGAACTGAACGCGGCGCTGTTGTCGCGGGCGCAAGTGCTGGTGCTCGAACGGCTTGGCACGGAGGATCTGGAACAGCTTCTGGGCAAGGCGGAATCCGATCTGGCCCAGCCTGTCCCGCTGGATGCTCAGGCGCGGGCCGCCTTGGTCGAGATGGCCGACGGCGACGGGCGCGCGCTTTTGAATCTGGTGGAGCAGGTCTCCGCATGGAAGGTGGATGCGCCGCTGGATACCGAAGCGCTGACAACGCGGCTCATGCGGCGGGCGACGAAATACGACAAATCCGGCGACGAGCATTACAATCTTATCTCTGCGCTGCACAAATCCGTGCGCGGCTCTGACCCGGATGCGGCGCTGTATTGGTTGGCGCGTATGCTGAAGGGCGGCGAAGACCCGCGCTTTCTGGCCCGGCGCATTACCCGCATGGCGGTGGAGGATATCGGCCTTGCCG
The DNA here is from genome assembly GCF_004803475.1 of Aliishimia ponticola. Taxonomy (GTDB): domain Bacteria; phylum Pseudomonadota; class Alphaproteobacteria; order Rhodobacterales; family Rhodobacteraceae; genus Aliishimia; species Aliishimia ponticola. Next base: position 128,090 of record NZ_SRKY01000006.1, on the reverse strand, counting down.
ATCCGCAGGCGCAGGGCCTGTGCCTTCAGGCCTGGGAAACATATGAGAGGCTGGGCAGCCCCGAGGGCGAATTGGCGCTGGCGCAAGCCGTGGCGTATCTGGCCTTGGCGCCCAAATCCAACGCGACCTATGTGGCCTACAAGGCGGCGATGCGTGAAGCGGGGCAATCCGGCTCTGCGCCGCCGCCCAAGCATATCCTGAACGCGCCCACCCGGTTGATGAAGGATAACGGCTATGGCGACGGTTATGCCTATGACCACAATGCCGAAGACGGCTTTTCGGGACAGAATTACTTTCCCGACGGGATGGACCGGCAGCAGTTCTATCAGCCAGTCGAACGCGGCTATGAGCGTGAGTTGAAAAAGCGCGTGGCCTACTTTGAGAAGCTGCGCAGCAAGCGGCAAACTTGACTCTGCCCTTGGTGCGCGCGATGGACGCGCCCATGCTATCGACCTTATCATTCGTGGCGCTCGGGGGCGCACTTGGCGCATCGCTGCGCTGGCTTTGGGGCGTGGGGGTTCTGCGCCTGCTGGGGCCGTCGCAATTTCCCGTTGCGGTCATGGGGGCGAATATTCTTGGCTCCTTCCTGATGGGGCTATTCGTGGTGGTCGCGGCGCAGCGCGGCCTGACGCATCTAAGCCCTTTCGTGATGACCGGGCTTTTGGGCGGGTTCACGACCTTCTCGGCGTTTTCGCTTGAGACAATGACGCTGATCGAGCGCGGTCAGATCACCAGCGCGCTGATCTATGTCGCGCTGTCCGTTGGATGTTCCATCGCTGGGCTGGCGCTTGGGCTGCTGGTTGCAAGGAGTGTAATGACATGAGCGGTGTGCAAACCGTCACCATCCCGGAAGGCGAAGGGGATCAGCGTCTTGACCGTTGGCTGAAGCGCCGCTTCCCGCAGCTGTCGCAGGGGCGCATCGAAAAGATGTGCCGCAAGGGCGAATTGCGGATTGACGGCGGGCGGGTCAAGGCGAACAGCCGGATCGAGGTCGGCCAGCAGGTGCGTATCCCGCCCTTGCCGGACGAAAACGCGCCACCCCCGCCGCCCAAGCCCAAGGTCAGCGCGGCGGATGCTGAAATGATCCAGTCCTGCGTGATCTGGAAAGACGACCATATCATCGCACTGAACAAACCGCCCGGATTGCCGGTGCAGGGCGGGTCGGGCCAGACGCGGCACGTGGATGGCATGGGCGAAGCCCTGCGGTTCGGAATGGACGAAAATCCGCGGCTCGTACACCGGCTGGACAAGGACACTTCGGGCGTTCTGTTGCTGGCGCGGACACGGCAGGCGGCCCAAGCGCTGACCGCAGCGATCCGGCACCGCAAAACGCGCAAGATTTACTGGGCGCTCGTCGCTGGCGTACCGACCCCGTACTTGGGCGAAATCAAATACGGTCTGGTCAAAGCGGGCGGACATGGCGCGGGCGGCGAAGGCGAAAAGATGCGCGCAGTGCATCCGCGCGATGTGGACGACACGCCCGGCGCAAAGCGCGCGCTGACATTCTACGCCACGCTTTACCGCGTCGCCTCGCGCGCGGCGTGGGTCGCGATGGAGCCTGTGACCGGCCGCACGCACCAATTGCGCGCCCACATGGCAGAGATCGGGCACCCGATCATCGGTGATGGCAAATATGGCGGCTCCAGTCAGGAAAACATGGGCGACGGATGGGGCGCGCAGCTAGGTGGCATCATTTCCCGCAAGCTGCATCTTCATGCGCGTACCATCGGTTTCGAACATCCGATCACCGGCGCGCCGATCGTGATCCATGCCCCGCTGCCGCAGCATATGGCCGAAACGTGGAACACGCTGGGTTGGGAGGAATCCTATGCCGACGAAGACCCGTTCGAGGCGCTGCGATGACGCTGAAACTGGTCGTCTTCGATGTCGACGGGACTTTGGTGGACAGTCAGGCGGAAATTCTGGGCGCGATGACCACCGCCTTTGCCGACGCAGGGCACACCGCGCCGGATCGCGATGCGATCTTGTCCATTGTGGGTCTGTCGCTGCCGGTGGCGATGGCAAAACTGGTGCCAGACCTGTCCGCCGCTGATCAGGACGCCTTGGTCGCTGGCTATAAGCGCGCCTACGCGAATCAGCGGGCGCGCGGGCAGGCGGGGCCGCTCTATCCCGGTATCTCTGATCTGCTCGACCGGCTTGCGGGGCAGCATGACCTGCTGCTGGGGGTTGCGACGGGCAAATCCCGGCGCGGTTTGACCGCGCTGCTGGAACATCACGCGCTGGGCCGCCATTTCGTCACCACGCAAGTCGCCGACGATCATCCATCGAAACCGCACCCATCCATGTTGATGGCCGCGCTCAGCGAAACCGGAGTCGCGCCAGAGGCCGCGCTGATGATCGGGGACACCAGCTTTGACATGCAAATGGGGGTGAATGCGCGGGTCGGGACCATCGGCGTGACATGGGGCTATCACCCGCAGCACGCGCTGACGTCGGCACGAGCCATTGCGCATACGGTGTCTGACCTGGAACAGGCAATTGAAAGCTCGCTGGAGGATATTCGATGAGCGAATGGAAGATGAAACGCTTCTGGAAGCAGGCCGATATCGCCGAGGCAGAGGAAGGCTTCACCGTCGCGCTGGACGGACGCCCGATCAAGACGCCCGCGAAACAGGGCCTGATCGTGCCCACGAAAGCCCTGGCCGAGAGCATCGCGGCGGAATGGGACGCGCAAGAAGGCGAGGTCGACCCCGAATCGATGCCCTTCACGCGGCTGTCGAACTCCGCTTTGGACAAGGTTGCGCGGCAACATGAGGCGGTTGCGCAGATCATTGCTGAATATGGTGGCAGCGACTTGCTATGTTATCGGGCACACTCCCCCGAGGAGCTGGTCCAGCGGCAGGCAGAGGCATGGGACCGGCTGCTGGATTGGGCGCAGACGGACCTGAGCGTTCGGCTGGATACGCAGTCCGGAATGATGCCGATCCCGCAGCCCGAAACGAGCCAGCAGGAGATCCGCCGCCGCACCGCAGAATTGGATCCGTTCGCGCTCACTGCATTGCATGAATTGGTCTCGCTTTCCGGGTCTTGGGTGCTTGGATACGCGGTTTTGACCGGGCATGAATCCCCGGATACCGCATGGACAACAGCGCTGGTCGACGAGATCTGGCAGGAAGAACAATGGGGCGCGGATGAAGAGGCCGGAGAGGCCCGCGCGGTCAAACAGAATGCGTTCGTGACGGCCTATCGTTTCGCCGATCTCAGCCGCACGTCCTGACAGGCAAGCGGACCGTTTTGCAGCGCTGAAATTACAGGCCGAGTACCAAATTTTAAGCGATTTTGATCGGACCTGACTTGACCTTTCGGCATTTAATCGCTCAGAGTCCCTGCACTCGTAGGGGGAGTTCTGCGAGGTATGGCCTTCGATCATGTGATGGTCGGATAAAGCCGCCGAACAAAGGGGCGGCAAATCAGGAAGAGGTAAACATGAATAAATCCGTAGTTTTTGGCGCGCTGACCGTAGCCGGTCTTGCGGCGGGCGCAGCAGCCGCTGGGACGCTGGACGATGTTAAGGCGCGCGGCAAGCTGAATTGCGGCGTCTCCACCGGGCTGGTCGGTTTCGCCGCGCCGGACGCGAGTGGTGAGTGGAAAGGTTTCGACGTTGCAGTCTGCCGTGCAGTTGCAGCCGCAGTTCTGGACGACCCATCCGCCGTTGAATTCGTGCCGACAACCGGCAAGACGCGCTTCACCGCGCTGGCATCCGGCGAGATCGACATGCTGGCACGTAACACAACATGGACTTTCAGCCGCGACGTGGACCTGAAGTTTGAATTCGTCGGCGTGAACTACTACGACGGTCAGGGCTTCATGATCCCGAAAGAGCTGGGCGTGTCCTCCGCCAAGGAACTGGACGGCGCGACTGTCTGCATCCAGACCGGCACCACGACCGAGCTGAACCTCGCGGACTTCTTCCGCGCGAACAACATCAGCTACGAGCCGGTTCCGATCGAAACCAACGCCGAAGCGCAGCAGCAGTACCTTGCTGGCGCATGTGACGTTTACACCACGGACGCCTCCGGTCTGGCCGCAACACGTGCGACCTTCGAAAACCCGGGCGACCACATCGTTCTGCCGGAAATCGTGTCCAAAGAGCCGCTCGGCCCGCTGGTACGTCACGGTGACAACGAGTGGGGCGACATCGTGCGCTGGACTCTGAACGCGCTGATCAGCGCCGAAGAACTGGGCGTCACATCCACGAACGTTGCCGGCCTTGGCGAAAAAGCCAACCCGGAAACACCGGAGATCAACCGTCTGCTCGGCACCGAAGGCAACCTGGGCGAGATGCTCGGCCTTGACGCTGACTGGGCGAAGCGCGCGATTGCCGTCGAAGGCAACTATGGCGAGATCTTCGAAAAGAACATCGGTGAGTCCACGCCGATCGGTCTGGCCCGTGGCCTGAACGGTCAGTGGAAAAACGGCGGCCTGCTTTACAGCCCGCCCTTCCGTTAAGCACAACTGCTCAAGGGCGCGGCGTCAGTTCGCGCCCTTGGCTTGTCCAGCGTAATAAAACTCGGCCCTGCAAAGAATATACGCTGAAATAAAAGGGCTGATTCACGGGGAACCTCCATGGCAACGTTGACCGACCCACCGCAGGAGTCGTTCCAGCTATCAATGCTGTTGAACGACACGCGGTACCGCTCCTATACATTCCAATTCATCGCGCTCATCGTCCTTATCGCAATTATGGCGTATCTGATGAGCAACCTGTTCGCGAACCTGCGTGCTGCGGGTCTGAACATCTCTTACGGCTTTCTGACCGACCCTGCGGGGTATGATATCAACCAGCGGCTGATTGAATATGACAGTCAGTCCACGCACCTGCGTGCGGCCCTTGTTGGTATTCTCAATACGCTTCTGGTCGCGTCCATGGCCTGTGTCACCGCCACCATCCTTGGGGTGATTGCCGGTGTCCTGCGCCTGTCGAAGAACTGGCTCGTCTCCAAGCTGATGGCGTTCTACGTCGAAGCCTTCCGCAACGTGCCGGTGTTTATCTGGATCCTGATGATCGGCACGTTCGTCACGCTGAGTGGCGATGCGCCCAAGGCCTTCCTTGGCGAAAACCCATCGCGCGAGATGTTCCTTGGCGGCTTCGCCTTCACCAACCGGGGGCTGTATATGCCAGCCGTCACCGCGGGTGCCGGTGCGGGAATTGTCGTTCTGGTGTTCCTTGCCAGCATCGTGGCGGCGTTCTGGTGGCGCAGCCACGTCAAGAAAACGCTGTTCAAGACCGGCAAGCTTTTGCCCGCTTGGGTGTTCTGGCCGATCCTGATCGTGCCGGCGATCTTGGCGCAACTTGTGCTGGGCAGCCCGCTGGGCCTTATCGCGCCCGACACCATGGCCAACCGCTTCAACATTCAGGGCGGCCTGCTGCTTGGTAAACCGCTGATCGCGTTGTGGCTGGCGCTGTCCGTCTATACCGGTGCCTTCATCGCTGAAAACGTGCGTGCGGGTATTCAGGCGGTCAATCGTGGCCAGACGGAAGCTGCCGCATCGCTGGGTCTGCGTCCGGGGCGGATCATGAACCTTGTGGTTCTGCCGCAAGCGTTGCGCGTCATCATCCCGCCGCTGATCTCGCAATACCTGAACATCACCAAGAACTCGTCGCTCGCCATTGCGGTCGGATACGCCGACATCACCGCGACGCTGGGCGGGATCACCCTGAACCAGACGGGCCGGGCGATCGAATGCGTTCTGCTGCTGATGTTGTTCTACCTGACGATCTCGCTGCTGATTTCGGCGGTGATGAACGTCTACAACAAATCCGTTTCGCTGAAGGAGCGCTGAGTCATGTCCGATACACATGCCCAATCCGTCGCCTTCGTGCGCGAAACCCAAATCCCGCCCTCCGATCCGCCATCATCGCAGACCGGTGCCGTGAAATGGATGCATGAGAACCTCTTTTCAAGCTGGTTCTATGGGCTGCTCACGCTGCTCAGCCTCTATGTCATCTACGTGGTCCTGGCGGGCTTCCTGCCCTGGCTGTTCAACGGTGTCTGGCAAGCGTCGAGCATTCGTGAATGCCGCGAGGTTCTGGATGGCGCGACAGGTGGCTGTTTTGCCGTTCTGACAGAGCGTTGGAATCAGCTTCTGTTCGGCATTGCGTACCCGCAAGACAGCTATTGGCGGCCGCTTCTGGCCTTCGTGCTGCTGTTCATCGCGGCCGCGCCGGTGTTGTTCGCCATGCTGCCGCGTCAGATGCTGCTGTTCACCGCGATCTATCCGTTCCTGGCCTTCTGGTTGATCTGGGGCGGCACGATCCTGTGGCCGCTTCTGGCACTGGCCGGGTTCATCGTTGGCTATGTTGTCTTTGGCCGACTGGTCAAACAAAGCTTCGCCTACGGGTTTTTCGGCGCCATCGTGGCAGCAATGATCACGTGGTGGATCGGCGGCTTCATCGTCCCGGCCATCGCGCCTGAACAAACCCTGCTGTCAGCGGTTCCGTCCCGTGACATGGGCGGCTTCATGCTGAACATGATCCTGGGCACCGTCTGCGTTTCGCTGTCGCTGCCCATCGGCATCGTACTGGCGCTGGGCCGTCAATCCTCCATGCCGATCATCAAGTGGATTTGCGTGGTCTATATCGAGTTCATTCGCGGCGTGCCGCTGATTACGCTGCTCTTCGTGGCAAGCGTTGTGCTGGCGTATTTCTTCCCGCCGGGATCGAATCTCGACCTCGTGCTGCGCGTGATCATCATGATCACGATGTTCAGCTCTGCCTATATCGCCGAGGTGATCCGCGGCGGGCTGGCAGCGTTGCCGCGCGGCCAATACGAGGCGGCGGACAGCCTTGGGCTGGACTACCCGCAAGCCATGCGCCTGATCGTCCTTCCGCAAGCGCTCAAAATCTCCATCCCGGGGATCGTGAACGTGGCGGTTGGTCTGTTCAAGGACACCACGCTGGTTTCCGTGATCTCGATGTTCGACCTCGTCGGCGCGATCCGTGGACCGATCCTTGCCGCGACCGAATGGAACGGCGTCTACTGGGAGCTGTGGCTCTTTGCAGCGCTGCTGTTTTTCATCGTGTGCTACGGCATTTCTCAATACTCGCAATGGCTCGAACGCCAGCTTGCGACCGACCACCGCTAAGGAGTGGCTGACATGAATGAAGTTCTCGCCAAAACCGCCAATGTCGACATGAACGTGTCCGACGAAGAGGCGATCCGCATCGAGAAGATGAACAAGTGGTATGGCTCTTTCCACGTGCTGCGCGACATCGACCTGACCGTGAACCGCGGTGAACGGATCGTTATCGCGGGCCCGTCCGGGTCTGGGAAATCCACGCTGATCCGCTGCATCAACGCATTGGAAGAGCATCAGAAAGGCCGGATCGAAGTGGATGGCACCGTGCTGTCCTCTGATGTGAAGAACATCGACAAGATCCGGTCCGAGGTTGGCATGGTGTTCCAGCACTTCAACCTGTTCCCGCATCTGACCATTCTGGAAAACTGCACGCTGGCGCCGATCTGGGTTCGCAAGACCCCGAAGAAAGAGGCAGAAGAAACGGCGATGCATTTCCTTGAAAAGGTGAAGATCCCCGATCAGGCGCTGAAATATCCGGGGCAGTTGTCCGGTGGTCAGCAGCAGCGTGTGGCCATTGCGCGCTCGCTCTGCATGCGGCCACGGATCATGCTGTTCGACGAACCGACATCGGCGCTTGACCCCGAGATGATCAAGGAAGTGCTCGACACGATGGTGGAGCTGGCGGAAGAGGGCATGACCATGCTCTGCGTCACCCACGAGATGGGCTTTGCCCGTCAGGTCGCTAACCGTGTAATCTTTATGGATGAAGGCCAGATCGTCGAACAGAACGAGCCTGAGGAATTCTTCAACAATCCGCAAAACCCGCGGACCCAGTTGTTCCTTAGCCAGATCCTCGGCCACTAACCTCGTAGGGTGCGCTTCAGCGCACCTTGCCCAGAACTTCGCGTGGGATGGCAAAATCGGTCGCGTGGCCTTGCCCCCACGCCACTTCTGACCACTCCTTCACATCGAAATCAGCAACCAGCGTGGCGCAGGTCGGGAAATCGTCGAACCGGGCGTGATCCGGCGCGTCGCTTAGGATGCGCACGGCGAAATCCGCCATGCCGGGGTTATGCCCAAGGATCAGCACGCAGCGCCCCTCTGCCGAGCGTAGCGCCGCCAGAATATCCGCCGGACCGGCGTGATAGAGGGCGTCAGTGATTTGGGGCGCCGCATCATCCAGCCCTAACCCTTCCAGCGTTTCCTGTGTGCGGCGCGCGGAAGAGCATATCACCTGATCCGGCACATAGCCGTTCTGCCTTAGCCAGTCGCCCATCGCCGCCGCAGAGGCGACACCGCGCGGGTTCAAGGGGCGTGCATGATCGGCAAGACCAGCGCTGTCCCAGCTGGATTTCGCGTGGCGCATCAGGATCAAGCGACGCATCGGCCTATGCTCCCACAAAGGCGCGCATGTGAAAGCCCGATTGCTCCGGCGCGCGCCCAAAGCTTTGGCTGACGGGGCAGGCGCGGCGCACCAAGCACCCGCCGGTCAGGCAATCGGCCCCCTGTGGCGCGCGGATATATGCCTTGCACGTCGGTACGTCGTAGGGCGCATCGGTGGACAGGGCGCTGACAGGGCAGGCGGTGGCGCAGGGCGTGCCCACGCAACCTGTACAGGGGGAAGGGGCTGTCACGGGGTCACCCACGCTCAGCGCCGCCCCACGCAGCGCCCCACGGATCGAAATCATCAGCCCCGCCCGGTCATGCACCATCATCCCGGTGGGGCTTTGCCAGAATTGCCCGCTACCCAGCGCCCAGGCGATGAAGGGCAGGTAGGGCGGCCCATCGGAGGGGAACAGCGCTTCGGCCTTCGTGTCCGCCGCCACCGTGCCGATCACGCGCTTGGACCAACGGTCCAGCGGGTCAGCGCGCCCATCGTTATATTCCGGGCTTTGTGTGAATACGGGCCACATCGCGGGCGCGGCCCCGATCAGGATCAAACCGCCGTCATCGACCTTCAGGCTGCCCATCACGAACAGACCCGCGGGCGCGACCGCGCGGTTGACGTCCTCTGGCGTCATTTCCGGCGGAAGGGCAGGGCAAGGCTCCACCCAAGGCGCGAGGGGCGGTCATCCTGCCATTCCAGCCCGATTGTCATGTCGTCATGCCCGGCTTCCGGCTGCGCGATATAGGTGCCGAACAGCCGATCCCAGATCGACAGCGAGAATCCGTAATTGCTGTCATGCTCATGCCGATGCACCGAATGATGAACCCGGTGCATGTCCGGCGTGACCAAAAACAGCCGGACGAACCGATCCAGCCACAGGGGCAGGCGGATATTGGCGTGGTTGAACATGGCGGTGCCGTTCAGGATGATCTCGAACAGGATGATCGCAAGTGCCGATGGCCCGATCACATAGACCAGCCCGATCTTCAGCAACATGGACAGGGCGATCTCGACCGGGTGAAAGCGAATAGCGGTCGTTACGTCGATATCCCGGTCCGCATGATGAACCCGGTGCAAGCGCCAGAGCAGCGGAATTTTATGCGTGATGAGATGCTGCGCCCAGATGGCGAAGTCAAAGATCAGCACCGCGAGAATGACTTCCAGCGCTGCGGGCCAGCCTAGCTGGTTGAAAAGCCCCCAACCATTCGCCTCTGCGTCGATCGCGGCCCCCACGGCCAGAAGCGGCAGGCCAAAGGCCAAGGCCCGCAGGGCGAGCGTGTTGGCAATCGTAATCGCCCAGTTTGTCACCCAGCGGGTTTTGCGCGGCTGGGTGCGGACACGGCGGGGGGCCCATGCCTCGACCACTGCGAACAGCGTAAAAAGCCCCAGAAAGACGGCAAAGCGAATGAAAGTCTCGTTTTCCATATGCCAGACATACAGCCTGCCCGCGCGCGGGCAATGGCGCGTGATGACACATCTGCGCGAGAAGCGCCGTGGTTAGCGGGGGCGGATCAGGCTCCCGGCACCATGTTCGGTGAAAAGTTCCAGCAGACATGCATTGTCCACGCGCCCGTCGATGATGACGACCGCCCGCACGCCGCTGGCAATGGCATCCAATGCGGTTTCGGTCTTGGGGATCATGCCGCCCGCGATTACGCCGTCGCGGGTCATTTCGCGAATCTGGTCCGCGGTCAGTTCCGTCACGACCTCTCCATCGCCATTCTTGACGCCGGACACATCGGTCAACAGCAGCAGCCGGTCCGCCTTGAGCGCACCAGCGATCGCGCCTGCTGCGGTGTCGCCATTCACGTTGAAGCTTTCGCCCGCGCGGCCCGCGCCCAATGGGGCGATGACGGGGATCATCTCTTTTTCGAACAGCGTGTGCAGGATCGCGGGGTCGATCTGGCTGGGCTGGCCGACCAGCCCCAGATCGGGGTTCGCCGCCTCACAATACATGAGGTTGGCATCCTTGCCCGACAGCCCGACCGCACGCCCCCCTTGCCGATTGATCGCCTGCACGATGCGTTTGTTGACAAGGCCGGACAGAACCATTTCGACCACGTCGATGGTTGCCTTGTCGGTGACGCGTTTGCCGCCGACAAATTCCGACTGAATGCCAAGCTTATCCAGCATCGCGTTGATCATGGGGCCGCCCCCATGCACCACGACAGGGTTCACACCAACCTGACGCATCAGCACCACGTCGCGGGCGAAGCTTTCCATCGCGGCATCGCTGCCCATCGCGTGACCGCCCAGTTTGATGACCACGACCGCGTCCGTGTAGCGCTGCAAATAGGGCAGGGCCTGATTGAGCGTCGCGGCTGTGGAAATCCAATCCTGATTCATGTCTCTGGGCTTCATCGCTGTCATCCTTGGCTGGATCCCGTTTTGCAGCGCTTTACGCAGCGCAGCAAGAGCGGATCATTCCAGCGTCGCGATGATAGCGCGCAATGTGTCGATGCCATCGCCCTTTTCGGACGAGGTCAGCACGATTTCCGGGAAGGCGGCGGGGTGCTTCGACAGGGCGCTGCGAACCTGCGCCAGTACTTTTTCGCGATCCTTTTCCTTGACCTTGTCGGCCTTGGTCAGAACCACCTGAAATGTCACGGCAGAGCTGTCGAGAAGCGACAGAATCTCTTCATCCACGGTTTTCACCCCGTGGCGTGCGTCGATCAGAACGAAGGCGCGGCGCAGCGTTTGCCGCCCGCTGAGATATTGTTTCAGCAGCGCTTGCCATTTCTTCACGACGTCCAGCGGCGCGTTGGCGAAGCCATAGCCGGGAAGATCGACAAGGTAATGCGCCTCGCCGACGGTGAAGAAATTGATTTCCTGTGTGCGGCCCGGCGTATTGGATGCGCGCGCCAGCCCTTTTCGACCGGTGAGGGCGTTGATCAGGCTGGACTTGCCTACATTCGACCGCCCGGCAAAGCAGACCTCCACCCGGTCGGCATCGGGCAGGCCGGACATCGCGACGACGCCTTTCAGAAATTCAGCCGTGCCGCCGGCGAAAAGCTGGTGCCCGGCGCGGGCCGCACCTTCATCCGGGGTGTCCGCAAGCGGGAAGGGGAGCGAAGTCATACTGTCACCGTATCGCCCGCAGCGATCTTTCCGCCAGATGTGACGGTCGCGTAGACGCCAAAATCCATGTGTTCCCAACCTTGGCGCAGCACCCGGACAGGTTCCGCGTCGCGTTCGCCGGTGTCGGGGTTTGCCTCAGTCGCGCGGCACCGGGTGATCCGGTCGGTGACTTCAAGCGTGACCTCACCAATGCGGATCGTTTTGCCCAGAAGGTCGAACTCTTCCCAGGGGGCCAGCCCGTCGATCCACAGATTGCCACGAAACCGGCGCGGGTCCAGATCGGTCTGGGCCGCTTGCGACAACGCACGCAGGCTCGAATGGTTCATCACGGAAACCTGCGCCACGCCATTATCCGCCATTCCCTGCGCTGGTGCCTTGACCAGGCTGGCGGCGGCGGGCTGCGTGTCCGGCCAAAGCGGGGCAACCCAATCCATCAGCTTGTCGCCATCGTGCGCCGGATCGAAATCCAGCGGTGCGAGATCCGGGTGGGTCAGGGTGATCCGTCCATCCGTCGCGCTTTGCGCCGCGACTTGTGCCAGACGCGGGCCATGGGCCACCACCAGAAAATTGCGCCGGGGTTGCCACGCATCTGTCGGCTCCGACCGCTCGTGGCGCAGGGCCCACGCCCGGTCGCCGGGAAGTGGCGCGCCAGCGGTCAGCGTCGTGTCCGCCAGCCTCTCGCAGCCAATCCCCTTGACCGGGTGTCGCCAGATCTGCGCCAGCGTCGCAGTCATGCGTCGTCCTTACCCTTGGACCGGAAGCTGCCACGGATGTTGCCAAGAATATCCGGGGTGTAGCCCTGCGACCGCATGATGATGTATTGCTGCGAGAAGGTGATCACGTTGTTGGCGATCCAGTAGATCACAAGCCCGCTCGCAAAGCCGCCCAGCATGAACATGAACACCCACGGCATCCACGCAAAGATCATCTGTTGCGTCGGATCGGTTGGTGCCGGGTTCAGTTTCTGTTGCAGCCACATCGAAATGCCAAGGATCAGCGGCAGGATACCGATGAAGATCAGCGCGAGGATCGACCCCGGCTCGGGCGAATCGAAAGGCAGCAAACCAAAGAGGTTGATCAGCGAGGTCGGGTCAGGCGTGCTCAAATCGCGGAACGGGCCCAGCCAAGAGGCTTGACGCAGTTCGATCGTGACGAAGATCACCTTGTAGAGCGAGAAGAAGATCGGAATCTGCAGCAGGATCGGCAGACACCCCGCGGCCGGATTGACCTTCTCGCGCTTGTACAGCTCCATCATCTCCTGTTGGAGCTTTTGCCGGTCGTCACCTGCACGCTCTTTCAGCTTTTCCATTTCCGGCTGAAGCTCTTTCATCTTCGCCATGGAAACATAGGATTTGTACGCCAACGGGAAGAGCACGGCCTTGATGATCAGCGTCAGACCGATGATGGCCCACCCCATATTGCCGATCAGCTTGTTCAACTCGTGCAGCAACCAGAAGATCGGCTTGGTCAGGAAGAAGAACCAGCCCCAGTCGATGCTGTCGATGAATTTGGCGACGCCTGCATTTTGGTAGGCGCGGATGGTTTCCCATTCCTTGGCACCGGCGAAAAGCTGTGTGGTCACAGAAGACGACGCACCCGGAGCGACTGTCTGCGTGCCCAATGTCGCAGAGGTCTGATAGATGCCCCGGTTCGGCTCTAGGAACGTTTCCAGTTTCGCAGTGGCCTGCGCTGGCGGAATCAGCACGCTCTGCCAGTAGTGATCGGTGAAACCGGTCCAACCGGCCTCGGTCACATCGACGCGGTCGCGGCTACCGTCATCTGCGAAATCGTCCCAATCCGTTTCGGTCAGTTCGTCATCCGCGAAACGGATCGCGCCTTCGTGCAGGATGAAGAAGTTCTTCGCATCCGCAGGCTGGCCGTGGCGGGCCAACACGCCGTAGGGCGCAAGGCTGACTGCCGCTTCGGTGTTGTTGCGCACCGACTGCGTGACGGAGAACATGAAGTCTTCGTCGACCGCGATCACACGCTCAAACAGGAGGCCCGCGCCATTGTCCCATTGCAGGGTGATCGGGCTGTCGGGGCCAAGCGTTTCGCCCTGTGTCAGGGTCCACTCGGTGAATGCGCCGGGCACTTGATCCGGGGCGATGCCCGCGCTTGGTGCCCAACCATAGAGCGCGTAATAAGGCTCCGCACTGCCGACGGGTGCCAGCATGGTCACGATCTCTGCGCCCGGTTCGATCGAGGTCTTGTACTGCTTCAGCGACAGATCGTCGATCCGGCCACCGATAAGCGAGATCGTGCCCGAAAGGCTGGGCGTTTCGATCGCGACACGGGGGGCGTTCTGAATGTCGGTATCGACAGGCGCGGTTGTGCCCTGGGCGGTTTGCCCCGGTGCGCTGGCCTGCGGCGCCGACGCGGTGGAGGGCACAGGCGCTTCCAGCGGTGCTTCCAGACTTGCATTGTCGAGGGTCGCTTCAGGTTCTGGGGGCGGGAACACCACAAACCAGATGAGGATCACCAAGAAGCTCAGCGCCACTGCAAGGATGAGGTTTTTATTCTGATCGTCCATCGCGGACAGCCACCTATCGCCATTGAACCGTTAGTCGCGCCTTCAACGCGACCCGGCCCCAAAGGTCAAGGGTCAAGGGCTGTAAACCGGGCGTCGCAAGGCGCACAGAGGCAGGGTTTATGGCAGGATGCCGGGTTGGGCACGTGCTTGTCGCCTCGCCTGCCAGATTATCCGGCGGCGCGGCCAATATCCGGCGGCGCCTGCAATTTCGCATTGTGAGAGCGAATCCAGCCCAGCGTCTGATCGAAGGGCATGGGCTTGCCAATGCCATAGCCCTGAACATGGGTGCAGCCCAGCTGCGCCAGCAGCGAGTGTTCGCCAACGGTCTCGACCCCTTCGGCCAGCGTTTCCAGATCAAGCTTCTCGGCCATGGTCAGGATCGCGCGGATCATACGTTGCTGGTCGGCATCGCGGTCGGATTTCATCACGAAGGAGCGGTCGATCTTGATGCGACCGACACCGAACCGGCGGATCGAATTGAGAGAGGCATGTCCGGTCCCGAAATCGTCCAGATCGATTGAACAGCCCAGCATCCGTAGACCCTGAATGTTGCGGGTGATGACATCATCCGGCCCGTCGGCCACGACGGTTTCCAAAATCTCCACCACCATTCGTTCGGGCGCGATTTCGAAACGGTCCAGTTCCCACGATATCTTTTCGACGAGGTTCGGATCGGACAGTTCGGCACTTGAGAAGTTGATCCCGACCTGATGCACATCGACGCCCGCCTGATCCCAAGCGCGCATGGATGTGAACGCGTGATAGATCATCACTTCGGACAAGCGTCCCATTCGGTGCGCCGCTTCCAGTTGCGGCAGGAATTCCGCCGGAGCAATGGGGCCGCGCGTCGGATGTATCCACCGCGCGAGCGCCTCGAAACCAGTGATTTTGCCTGTATCTGTCGAGATTTGCGGCTGGAACCATGCGACGATCTCGCCGTTTTCCAATGCCTCGACCGCATCGTCAGCACCGGTTTCAGACCTGTCGCTTACCGCGCGCGCCTTGTGGTTGTAGGCACGGATGGAACCATGGGACGACGCCTGAGCATGGCCCATCGCCTCTATCGCGCAGGCCGCGACCGGGTCCATCTCGTCAACGGTGGTGACCGCGCTTTCCCGGCCAAGCTGGCAGAACCCGATAGAGGCGGTGAGGTAGACCGACGTCCCGTCGATGGAAAAAGGTTCCGCCAAATTACCAGCGATCCGGCCTGCCAGTTCAAGGCAAGTTTCCAGATCAAGACTGCTTTGCGGCGTCAGGCACAGACCGAAGATGCTGGTATCCAGCGTTCCGACAAGGTCGTCTTTACGGACCATGCTGGCAATGCGCAGGCTGCATTCGTCAAGCACCTTGTCCATCGCGCCGCGCCCATAACGGTTCACCAGATCGGGGAAATCGTCGATGGCAATCATGAAGATCACGGCTTTGCGCCCGGCGGTTCGGGCCGCGCCCATGTATTCCCGCGCCGCAGCGTGGAATTCCGTTGGCGACAGCGTTCCAGCCCGGCTCCACGTGGTGGGGGCGGGCATGACAAGCCGGGGCAGCAGAATGTTCAAGCCCGCGAGGATGGGGGTGCCGATCGCGACGAGGGTCAGACCCATTTCGCCGCCAAGCCAGTAGGCCAGCAGGCAAAGCGCCGGGGTGAGCACCATCAGTCCGACCGCGGTTCCGTTTGACAGGAAGCGCTGATGCGCACTGCGCATGGAAGTGTTCTTGGTCTCTTTCGCCACGGGTTGCCTCACGAAATTGTTCACGAGGACCTTACCCAGTGCACGTCACGTCGAGGTTAATCGCGCAAGTCAGGTGGCGCAGAATCTACATCGAATTGTTCCGATTTCGTTCTCATCAGCCCGGTGAAGTCGAACAGCTTCGGGTCCAGCAGGTGCGACGGTCTTGCATTCATCAAAGAGCGGAACATGACCTGCCGGCGTCCGGGCGAATTGGCCTCCCAACCGTCGAGAATCTGTTTCACTTGTTGGCGTTGCAGCCCATCTTGCGAACCGCAGAGATCGCATGGAATGATCGGGTAATTCATCGCCTGCGCAAACCGTTCGCAGTCAGCCTCGGCCACATGCGCCAGCGGGCGGTAAACGAACAGATCGCCTTCTTCGTTCAGCAGTTTCGGCGGCATGGTCGCGAGCCGACCGCCGTGGAACAGGTTCATGAAAAACGTTTCGAGAATATCGTCCCGATGATGGCCCAGAACGACCGCTGTGCAGCCCTCTTCGCGCGCGATTCGATAGAGAATACCGCGTCTCAGACGCGAACAAAGCGCGCAGAACGTTCGGCCTTGCGGCACCTTGTCCATCACAACGGAATACGTGTCCTGATATTCGATCCGGTGCGGCACCTGCCGTGTTTCCAGAAATTCGGGCAGTACGGTCGCGGGAAATCCCGGCTGGCCCTGATCCAGATTGCAGGCCAAAAGCTCCACCGGCAGCAGGCCGCGCCACTTGAGTTCGTAGAGCACCGCAAGAAGCGTATAGCTGTCCTTGCCGCCGGAAAGGCAAACGAGCCACTTCCCGCCCGGTTCGATCATGCCGTATTGTTCGATCGCCTCGCGCGTATGCCGCACGATCCGCTTGCGAAGCTTGCGGAACTCGGTTGATTTCGGCGCGCCCTGAAAGAGCGGGTGCATGTCATCGGCATCATCCAGCATGACGCGGCACTAACGCAGGCAGCGCAGGCAATCAAGCGGCAGTGCGGCTGGCGGTGGGGCGCGTTACAGCACGGCGTCCGGGTAGGCATGGACCAGCGCGGCCCAGCTTTCTTCATAGGCGGCGGTAAGACTCGCGGCGTCCTCGGCGTTCCATAAGGAAAAGGGCGGGTTGTCTTGCGTCACCGGATATCTGCGCCGCGCCCGCCGAATCCGTTTGCGCGGCTCTTTGAGGCTGGCCCCCGGGGCGTTGCGGCGCAGGATATGCGCGACCGCGTCGCGGGACAGGTTCTGGAACTTGGACGCCCCGTCGGGCGGCAGCGGCATCCCCGGCGCGAGCATGTCGAACACTTGCGGCGCGACCTTTGCGAAATCCTCGTGTCGCCAGATCTTGAGCCGCGCGCGAGGCAGGGCAGCGCGGATGTCGTGCAGCACATGTTCCCAGCGATTGGGCAGGGTACGCAGCAGCGGCTTCAGATGTTCGGCATCGAACAGCTTGCCGCGGCGCAGGGTCGTCGTGAAACAGGAAGAAAAGAAGCTGCCATAATCGCGCACCGCGAAAATCACGGTGACATTGGGATGGTCCAGCTCCGTTGGCAGCGACCGCAGGTTCGGTTCGAGAAACGGCAAGATATGCCCCGCCGTCAGACATTCGCGGGGGGAGCCCAAAATGCCTTCCTCTGACAGAGTGATCTGACGCAGACCGGGGGTACTTGCGCAGAGTTCGAGCGCATCCAGCAACTTGGTGCGGTTTTCGCGCTCCAGCCGGGCCTGTTCATCCGGGTGCTTTCCGCCCAACCGGTGCAATCCATGACGGCCGCGCAGATCGGATGGCAGGATCACGGCGGTTCCCTGATCGGCCAGCATATCGCGCTGGTCGCGCATGGTGGCCTGAATATGGGTCGTCGCGGTCTTATGCGCCCCCAGATGCAGGATCACCTTGCCGGACGCAAGAAACCCGCCGAGCGCGGCACGCGGTGCTGGCTCGGCGGGGGGCGATATCACGACTGCGCGTCCAGCTTGTCCTGCGTGCGCGTCTCGAAGTCAGAGGCATCGTGACGTTCGCGCAATTGCTCCGACGGCTCGCCAAACGCCTTGTTGACCATCCGGCCACGCTGCACCGGCTTACGTTCCAGCACTTCGTCCGCCCAGCGGATCACGTTCTTGTAACTTTGCACATCCAAAAATTCGCCCGCATTGTAAGAGGCACCATGCACGGTGCGCCCGTACCACGGCCAGATCGCCATATCCGCGATGGTGTAGTCATCGCCGACCATATAGCGGCTTTTTGCCAGATGTCGGTCCAGCACGTCGAGCTGGCGTTTGACCTCCATCGTGAAGCGGTTGATCGGGTATTCCATCGGCTCTGGCGCATAGGCATAGAAATGGCCGAAGCCGCCGCCCAGATAAGGGGCGCTGCCCATCTGCCAGAACAACCAGGACAGCATCTCTGCCCGCTTTTCCTTGGGGCCGAGGAAGGCATCGAACTTTTCCGCCAAGTGCATCAGGATCGCGCCGGATTCGAAGACGCGGATCGGCTCTGGCCCGGACCGGTCCATCAGCGCCGGAATTTTCGAGTTGGGGTTGATGTCCACAAAGCCGGAGCCGAACTGATCGCCCTCGCTGATATCGATCAACCACGCGTCATATTCCGCGCCGCTATGGCCCGCGGCCAGCAGTTCTTCGAACATGATGGTGACTTTGACGCCATTGGGCGTGCCCAGCGAATAAAGTTGGAACGGGTGCTTCCCGATCGGCAACTCCTTATCGTGGGTCGGGCCTGAAATCGGGCGGTTGATGGAGGCAAAGCGCCCCCCGCTTTCCTGTTCCCATTTCCAGACTTTGGGTGGTGTGTAAGCTTCGGTCATGCGCGACTCCCTGTTCGTCGGGGCCAACGTAACGTGCCAGAAACTGAATGCTAGTCCTTGGGAACCGGATCGTAGCCGGACGCGCCCCAAGGATGGCAGCGCCCGATACGGCGCAGAGTCAGCCATGTGCCACGTATCGCGCCGTGCTTTTCCAGCGCTTCCAAAGCATAGGCCGAACAGGTGGGTTGGTAGCGGCAATTATGGCCGACCCAAGGGGAAAACAGCAGCCGATAGGCCCGAACCGGCAGCGCCGCGATATGGGCCAACGGCGTCACAGCGCCGCCTTCAGATCACGCAGCATTTGGTCGAAAGGGCGCGTCGCGGTCTTTTCCGCCCGGCCGATCAACACGTAATCGTGACCGGGTTTGCCATGCACAGGTAGAACAAGCCGCGCGATTTCGCGCAGGCGGCGTTTGGCGCGGTTGCGGGCGACGGCATTGCCCACTTTCTTGGAACAGGTAAATCCGACCCGGATCGCCGGGTCATCGTCGCGCCGATTGCGGATTTGCAGGATGAATCCCGGCGACGGCACCTTGCGGCCACGCGCGGCGCGCAGAAAATCGCTCCGGTTTCGCAGAACCGAAACAGGCAAAGCCGCCAAAGGGGCGGACCCTTCGGCGGCTTCTGCTTGCACATCGTGCATCGTCGCGCTTAGGCGCTGAGCGATTTCCGACCCCGTGCGCGACGCGCGTTCAGGATCTTGCGGCCGGCTTTGGTGGCCATGCGCGCGCGGAAGCCGTGACGCCGTTTGCGTACGAGGTTCGACGGTTGGTAAGTGCGTTTCATCGCAAAATCTCCGGATCGGGCAGGCGCACGCATCGGATTCGGCGCCGGTCATGTATTCGAAGCCCGCCCATTAAAGGTATGTGACTGCCAAGTCAAACGTCTCGAACCCATTTTTTACGGGTTCTGCAACATAACCTGCACGCAAGACGCATATTTTGTTTCAGAACCCGGGAAAAGTCGGTTTTTCCTGTCACTCGCGATCAAGCGCGCGTGAGGGGCCTATCTCAGGGCGCTGCTACCGGCCATCTAGGTTGGACACACCAAGCAAGGAAAGGCCGTCCGCGATGAGCGCGACCAGCAAGACAGAAAATTCCGGACTGGCACGATATCTGCCGATCCTCGCGATTCTGGCCGTGGCCGGGGTGGGGGCCTTTGCCCTGCGCGACACGCTGAACTTCGAAACCCTGCGCGAGCATCGGGAGGCGCTTCTGGCGTTCCGTGATGCCAATTTCGCGCTGACGGCGCTGGGCTTTGTCGCGGCCTATATGCTGATCGTCGCGTTTTCGCTTCCGGGCGCAACCGTTGCGACCCTGACGGGCGGGTTCCTGTTTGGCACCGTGCTTGGCACAGGGTTGAACGTGGTCGCCGCAACCTTGGGCGCGATTCTCATCTTTCTGGCCGCGCGCGCTGGCTTTGGCCGGGCACTGGCCGAAAAGATGCATACCGCAGAAGGCAAGATCGCGCGTGTGAAACGGGGCATCGATGAAAACCAATGGTCGATGCTGTTCCTGATCCGGCTTGTTCCCGTGGTGCCGTTCTTCGTCGCCAACTTGTTGCCCGCGCTGCTGAACGTGCCGCTGCACCGCTATGCGATCACCACGTTTTTCGGAATCATTCCGGGGGGCTTGGTCTTTACCTCGGTCGGGGCCGGGCTGGGCAAGGTCTTTGCCGCCGGTGAGTCGCCTGACCTGAGCATCATCTTCGCCCCGCATGTGCTGGGACCAATTCTAGGACTTGCCGCGCTGTCGGCGCTTCCTATCGTTATCAAGGCCGTAAGTGGTCGGAAGGACATCTGACGTGGAACAAATCAAAACCGACATACTGGTCATCGGGGCCGGGTCCGGCGGGCTTTCCGTCGCCTCTGGCGCGGTGCAAATGGGGGCCGACGTGGTCTTGCTGGAAGGCCACAAAATGGGCGGGGATTGCCTGAACTTCGGCTGCGTCCCCTCAAAGGCGCTGATCGCATCCGGGAAGGCGGCCTATGGACAGGCCCATAGCGACGTCTACGGTGTGGCCAATGTGGTGCCGCAAGTGGACTACGCGGCGGCCAAGGATCATGTGCATGACGTGATTGCGCAGATCGCACCTGTCGACAGTCAGGAACGGTTCGAGGGCCTCGGCGTCCGGGTCATCCGCGAATATGGCAGCTTTATCTCTGATACGCAGGTTAAGGCGGGTGATGCCGTCATCACCGCGCGCCGGATCGTGATCGCCACGGGTTCCAGTCCCTTGGTGCCGCCGATCCCCGGCTTGGACGATGTCCCCTATGAGACGAATGAAACCGTGTTCGATCTGCGCACGCGGCCTGATCATCTGCTGATCATCGGCGGCGGCCCTATCGGCATGGAAATGGCGCAGGCGCATATACGCCTGGGAACGAAGGTGACGGTCATCGAAGGCGACCGGGCGCTGGGCAAGGACGATCCCGAAGCCGCAGCTTTGGTTCTGGAAAGCCAGCGCGCGGAGGGCGTTATCATCGAAGAGGGCGCCAAGGCCGAGAAAATCTCCGGCACCGGCGGCGCGATAGAAGTGCTGGCCGCCGATGGGCGCGTGTTCAAAGGCTCTCACCTTCTGATGGCGGTGGGACGCAAATCCAATATCGACAAGCTGAACCTTGACGCCGCCGGGATCGAGACCACGAAAACCGGGATCAAGGTGGATGACAGCCTGCGCACCACCAACCGCAAGGTCTATGCCATCGGCGATGTGGCCGGCGGGATGCAGTTCACCCACGTGGCGGGCTATCACGCGGGGGTCATCATCAGGTCGATCCTGTTCGGATTGCCGTCGAAAGCCAGCACCTCTCATATCCCCTGGGCCACCTACACGGACCCCGAATTGGCGCAAATCGGCCTGACCGAAGAACAGGCGCGCGAGGAACATGGCGATCGCATGGAAGTCGCGCGGTTCGACTTCCACCATAACGACCGCCTGATCGCAGAGCGTAAAACGAAGGGCTTCATCAAGGCGATGATCGTCAAGGGCCGCCCGGTGGGGGTGACCATCGTCGGCCATCAGGCGGGCGAGCTGATCAACTTCTGGTCCTTGGTGATGGTCAACAAGCTGAAGATGAGTCAGGTCTCTGCCATGGTGTCGCCCTATCCCACCGTGACAGAGGTCAACAAGCGCGTGGCCGGGGCCTATTTCACGCCGCGCCTGTTTGAGAATCCGACCGTCAAAAGGGTTGTTGGACTGATCCAGCGTTTCGTTCCATAAGAGCCTATGCTGAACTCGCTTTCCGGCCGTTTCCTTATTTTGACGACAGTATTCGTCATGCTGGCCGAGATATTGATCTTCGTGCCATCCGTCGCGCGGTATCGCGAGGATTACCTGCTCGACCGGCTTGAGCGGGCGCAGATCGCGTCGCTGGCGCTGTTGGCTGACGACATGCTGGACGAGGAACTGGAAGAGGAGCTGCTGCGCAACGCGGAAGTGCTCAACGTGGTTCTGCGGCGCAACGAGGTGCGGCAGTTGATGCTGTCCTCGCCCATGCCAAAGCCGGTGGCCGCAACCTTCGATCTGCGGGATCCGACGGCGTTTGAACTGATCGGCGACGCGCTGATCCGCCTTGTCACGCATGAGCCAGAGGTGATCCGCGTTATCGGCGCCCCGGTCCGCGAGGCTGGGCTTCTGATCGAAGTCACCATGGAAACCAGCCAGTTGCGTGCGGCGATGATCGACTATGGGCTGCGCATCCTGCTGCTGTCTGCGGTGATCTCTGTCGTGACGGCGTTCTTGCTGTTTCTGGCCGTGCGCCGCCTTCTGGTGCGCCCGATCAAGGGGGTGGTCGGCTATATGCAGGCCTATGCCGCCGCACCCGAAGATGCCCGCCGCATCATCGAGCCGCGCGCGCGTGTGACCGAACTGCGCGAGGCTGAGGACGCTCTGCACAAGATGCAGACCGAACTCACGCAGGCGCTGCGCCAGAAAGACCGTCTGGCCCAGCTTGGCACTGCGGTTTCCAAGATCAGTCACGATCTGCGCAACATCCTGACCTCAGCCCAGCTTTTCACCGACCGGATCGAAGCCTCGGACGATCCGCTGGTGAACCGGATGGCACCGAAACTGGTCAATTCGATCACCCGCGCCGTGAACCTGTGCGAAAGCACGCTCGCCTTTGGCCGCGCCGAAGAGCCGCCGCCGCGCCTGACCGTCGTGCCGCTGGCCGAACTGGTCTGCGACGTGATTGAAAGCGAACGGCTCGCCACAGAGGGGCAGGCGCTGTCCTTCAGCGAAGACGTGCCACAAGCGATGAAACTGCGCGCCGACCCCGATCAGTTGTTCCGAGTGCTGTCGAACCTTGTGCGCAATGCCCGCCAGGCGATCATCGCCAGCGGGAAAGAAGGCGAAATCTGCGTCAGCGCCCGCGAAATGGAAACTGAATGGGTGATCGAAGTTTCCGACACCGGTCCGGGTCTTCCGGTCAAAGCGCGCGAACACCTGTTCACCGCCTTTCATGGCGGCGTAACCAAGGGCGGAACTGGCCTTGGGCTTGCGATTTCGGGCGAGTTGGTGCGCGGTCACGGCGGGACGTTGGAATTGTCCCGGACGGGGGAGGACGGCACGGTGTTCTCAATCCGCCTGCCGCGCTAGAGGCCATATGGAAGTGGCGAAATCAGCCATCGGCCCGTAAATTTCAGGCCATCGGAAAAAACCCGAAATTCCTGTCGAATGAGGGGTTGCAAAGCCCCGCAGGGGGGCGTAAATGCACCCCTCACGGACCGATAGCTCAGCTGGATAGAGTACTTGACTACGAATCAAGGGGTCGGGGGTTCGAATCCTCCTCGGTCCGCCACCACCCCCTTGAAAACACCCAGACAAAATTGACCCAAGCATCACCGCTTGAACCAGCCATGTCTGTTGGCTGCTAAAGTTGGGTTGCACCCCTCGTCCTGCGAAAATGTCGCGCGAAGTGTTTGGCTAAGGGACAGTGCCACGCGCCGTTTTACAGTTTCTTCAAGCGCCGGTGGATTTGAGACAGGCTGCTATTCAATTGGTTCAATTCTTCGCTTGAGAATGTGCCAAACGTGCTTTCGAAAATATCCTGCGCCTCTACAAACACATCCTTGCGCAGCCGTTCGCCCTTGTCGGTCAGGCAAACTTCCGTCACGCGCCCGTCGCTGGGCCGCACGCGCGTCGAGACCAATCCGTCGCTCAACATGCGCTGAATGACCTTGGTCGTTGTGTTGAGCTTTTGTGCCGAGAACTCCGCGATCTCAGAAACAGAAAGATACTCGTCCTCATAAAGGCTCATCATCGCACGCCAGCGCGGCAGATCCACACCCAAGGGTTTTATGCGTTTTTCCAATACGTTGGCATAGGCGGCATTGATCTGGGTGACCCAGAAAAACGGCCAGTTTTCTTTGAATTTGTCGGGGTTGTCCTGTTGCACGGCTCTTGCTGCATCTCTCAAAGGCTTGTGTTTGGCCGAACCTTAGATTGAGTTATGCCGAAGTTGAACGTGAAAAGTGAACCGTTTCAATGCGGCCGGGGGAGCCGGTCACAGCCCCCCCGAGCCCGTGTGTTTTAGGCGAATTCTGGCCGGTCGCGTTTCATCTTGCGGACCATTGCGTCAAAAAGAAGCGTCGCAAAGGAGGCGCTTTCTTTCAGGCGCTGGGCATCCGCTGCGCATTTCGCCTTGATTTCCTCGGGCAGGGCATTGTTCGGTCCGGGGATCGCGCCCGCCGCACATTGGATTTCCGCCGCGCGCTGCACAGTCCAGAGCAGGAAGAATGTCAGCGGGATATCGGCTTCGCATACGGCGATGCCGTGGTTGCGCAGCACCAGCACATGTTTGTCCTTCAGCGATTCCAGCATCCGCTCACGCTCATCGTCATAGATCGTGATGCCTTCGAAGGTGTGATAGGCCACACGCCCGTAAAGCTGCGCGCCATAGAAACTGTCATGGTCGATATCGAAGCCCTTCATCGTGATGGCAGAGATCGGCGTGGTATGCGTATGGGCGATGCAGCCAACATCGGGGCGATGTTCGTGGATCACGCCATGCAGCGCAAAACCGGCCGGATTCGGCGTATAGTCGCTTTCCCGCAGAAGTTTGCCATCGACCCCGACAACCAGCAGGTTTTCGGGTGTGACCTCGTCGTAATGCAGGCCCATCGGGTTCACGAGATAGGCGTGGTCCTCGCCCGGCAGGCGCACCGAGATGTGGTTGAAGATCAACTCGGTCCAGCCAAGATAGCTGACAAGGTGGTAGAAATCGGCAAGCTGGATACGCAGTTCCTCTTCGGTCATGCCATCCATGGGAATATCGCTTTTGGTCAGGGCAGTCTGGGTGTTCATCGTCACATCCTTTCAGGCGGTCTTTTGAGCGGGGATCGGGGACAGGGGCAAAGAGCGGAGGATGGCCGGAATGTCGCTGCGCGGCACCGGCGTGTGTCCGGCATGGGCCAACCGGTCGAGAAGGGCGCCCATGATCGGCATGTCGCCCCCGCCCATACGCGCGCGGTCCATCGGGGCGCGGCAGATCGCGTCCAATTCCAATGGTTTGCCAGCCAATGCGTCTTGCAGCATCGAAGTGGGGAAAGCGCCCGCATCAATCAGCAGATCGACAAGCCACGCATTGGGGGGCAAGCTGTACCCTTCGCGGCTGGCCCAGGCGCGGAATTCATCGGCCAGCCCGGTGGCGACGCTGCGCAACGCCGGGTCACGGCCAATGTCGTCCAGCATCGCGCCGGTCAGGGCAGACAGGGCATTGGTCGCGAAATTGGCCAGCAATTTGACCAGCACCTTTTGCCGGATCGCGGGATCGAAATCGGTGCGCACCCCGGACGTTTCGAGAAGCGCGATCAAGCGCGTCACCGCCGCTTCATCCGTGCCATCGCTGACGGCGCCAAGGCTTAGCGTCGGCGTGTTGGAAGAGGTCGCCTTGCCCGTCGCATCGGTTTGCACGGTCATCAGAAGAACCGCGCCCAGAACCTGCGCCGGGGACAGGGTTCGCGCCAGCACACGGTCCGGGTCAAGCAGGGGAACATGCCCCATGCCGTCCGCGCTGGCGTAGAACCAGAAGGGCAGGCCGTTCACCATCGGGATCACCAAGGTCGACGGGGCAATGGCCGCACGGTTGAGGGCAATCGCAGAGGCGAGGCTTTGCGACTTCACGCAGACGAACAGCGCATCCATCGGCTCGGTTATGGCTTCGCAGACCTTGGGCCGGGCGGTGATGATCTCGCCCCGGTCGTTCAGTTCCACACCCGCTTGCGTGATCTGGGCCAGCCGCGCGCCGCGCGCTGTCACATGGATTTCAGCACCAGACCTGCTGAGCAGTGCCGCCATTGCCGTGCCGATATTCCCAGCACCGATGACACCGATTTTATATGGAACGGACATGAGCTTTCCCGGTTTCCTAGGTTAAGAGCAGCACGAGGATCGGCGCGGCGGTCAGAAGGCCGACGCGCACCACATCCATCGCGATGAACGGCACGAGGCCGCGGAAAATCGTCCCAAGGCGTACATCCGGCACGACCGAACGCAGCACGAAGGCATTCATGCCGACAGGCGGCGTGATCAGCGAAATCTCTGTCACCATGACAACGAAGATGCCGAACCAGATCAGGTCGATCCCAAGGCTCGCGGCGATGGGGTAGAAGACCGGCACCGTCAGCATGATCATCGACAGGCTTTCGAGGACACAGCCCAGCAGCAGATAGATGCACAGCACGATCACGATGAAGCCAAGCGGGCTGCTGGTCAGACTGGTAATCAGGGATTGGATGTCCCCGGTCATGCCCGACATGTTCACATAGTTGGTGAATGTCAGCGCGCCGAAGAGGATGAAGAACATCATAGCGGTGGTTTTCATCGTGTCGAACAGCACCATCAAGGTGCGCTGGGCAGAGAATCGGCGCTTCAGGATCATCAGAAGGAAGGCGCCGCCCGCGCCCATGCCCGCGCTTTCCGTCGGCGTGAACACCCCAAGGTAAATCCCGCCCATGACGAAGGTGAAGAGCGCCAGCGCACCTGCCGTTCCCTTCAGCGCGCGGATCCGGTCCAGCAGTGGCAGCTTGGGTTCGGTCGGCAGGTCAATGCCCTGCAATTTCAGCGAGATTCGCACGGCGATCGCGTAGCCCACGATCCCGATCAGGCCGGGGATAAGCCCCGCAAGAAACAAGCGTCCGATGTCTTGCTGGGTCAGAATGCCGTAGAACACCAGGATCACCGAAGGCGGGATCAGGATGCCCAGCGTGCCACCCGCCGCAATCGACGCGGTGGAAATCTGGTCGGGATAGCCATAGCGCCGCATGGAGGGCAGGGCGATCTTGGTCATGGTCGCAGCAGTCGCCAAGGACGATCCGCACACCGATGAAAACGCGCCACAGGCCACGACGGTGGCCGTCGCCAAGCCGCCCTTGCGGTGCCGCAGCCAGGCATAGGCGGATTGATACAGCTCTTCCGCGATGCCCGATTGCACCACGAAATTGCCCATCATCAGGAACAGCGGCAGAACGGACAGCGTGTAATCGCGCCCATTGTCGAAAAACACCGACCCAAGCAGCGCCAGTGAGGGCGCCCAGCCGATGATCGACACCACACCCACCAGCCCGACGCCCGCAAGCGCGAAGGAGATCGGCACGCCGATGAACAACAAAATTGTAAGGATCGCCATCCCGACGGGCCAATGTTCCATGTGGTTTTTCCTTAGTGCTTGGCGTGCAAGAACGCGCGTTTCAGCGGCAGAAACGCGGTGATCAGGCCACCGGCAAAGGCGCAAATGGCGCAGAAATAGCCCAGGGGCGCGATGGGAATGCTCAGGTTCGTGGTCGCGCCGTTATAGCCAGCGATCTGCGCCGCATAGACCCAGATCCGCCATGCGATCACCATAAGGATCAGGCCGCTCAGCACCCCTGTCAGGGCCTCGCGGGCGGGGTGGATCGACGCGGGCATCTTATCGGTCAGCAAATCCACGACCACGTGATCCTCGGCCAGCGAAACGGCACAAAGGCCAAGGAAGATCACCGCGCAAAGCAGGATTTCCGTCAGTTCGCTCGCCCCTTTGATGGGCGAGTTGAACAAGTAGCGGCCGATCACATCGCAGACGGTCAGTGCCATCATGGCGATCAGAAGCACCCCGCCCAGGCAGCCCAGCACGCAGCCCGTGACCGACAGCCGGGCGGGAGGAGAGGCAGATGTCTGCCCCTCCAATTCGACCGATTTAATCGCGTCGCTCATTGCTGCGCTGCGATTTCGGCTTTCAGCATGGACAGGGCAGCGGCCCCGTCGATGCCGGTTTCGGACACTTCGGCCAGCTTGGCGTCAACCACGGGCTTCAGCGCCGCGCTCCATGCGGTGATCTGGGCCTCTGTGGCGGGGGTGATGACCGTCGCGCCATCCATGGCGTCGCGTCCGGCCGCATCCGCGCGGTCCCACATTTGCCCCGCCATCCGGGCCAGTGCTTCGCCGGTGACGCCGTCGATGGCCTCTTGCTGGTCAGGTGTCAGGCTTTCCCACTTCGCCTTGTTCATCACGATGTAGAAGGACGTGTTGTACAGACCGCCGGGCACCGAAACGCCGACTTCAAGTTCGGGGATCAATTTGAAAAAGCTCACCGATTCATAGGGGAAGAGGATGCCGTCCGCGACGCCTTGGCTCAAAAGCTCATAGGCCTTCGACGAAGGGCCTTCGACCGGAACCGCGCCAAGGGTCGATGCGACTTCATGCACGATACCGCCGCCGACGCGCAGCTTGGTGCCTTTGAGAAGGTCAACATCGCTGGGATCGCCGTCTTTCAGGAAAATCTCGCCCGGGCCGTGGGTGAATACCGCCAGAACCTTGACGTCATCATATTCGCCCGCGTCCTTCAGCATGGCGTCAAAGGTGCGCCAATATGCGACCGAAATCGCCTCGGCGCTGTCACCCAGGAACGGGATTTCGGCGATGTTCGTGGTCTTGAACCGACCCGCGTTGTAGCCCTGAACGCCAAAGGTGATATCGGCCACGCCGTTCACCGCGAAATCGAAATGCGCGGGCGGCGGGCCCAAGGGCGCGGGCAGCACCGTGGCTGTCACTTCGCCTGATGTCGCTTCGGCGATCTGCTCGGTCATCGGCACGATGACTTCCGAAACCAAGGGGTGCGAGGGCGGCAGCCAGTTGGCGACGGTCAACTTGGTTTCGGCGATCACAGGCGCGGCGCTGACCGCAGCGACCGCAAGGGCAGAGAGGAAGGTCGTCTTGAGGTGTTTCATCGTTAATTTCCCTGTTGCTGCCGTCACGCAGGACAAAGCGTGCGACGTTGCGATGTTGTGAGTGGCGTCTTTAAGACCTTGATTTCGCGGGCTGAATGACCAGGCGATGAACTCGCTTGATCCGGTCATTCACAAAAGCGGGCCTCGGAGTTTTGTCCCATGAAAGTTACAGTAAAAATACTGTAACTGGCTGCGGGTGAGAGGCTTATGCATTTCTGTCCGGGGCCGTGAATTTTCGGGGTTTTCGTCACCTCTGGTCAAAAAACAGGCAGGTAGACTGACCTATGTCCGATCCAAAGGCATAGCTGATAACCACGCGGTGGAATCGATTTCTCCTTATGGTTTAGCGGCCGGCGGCAGGTCTTGCGGGGCTGCTTCAAGATGGTGGTAATCGCGGCTGAAATAGACCAATCCGCGGTCGATATTGGCGGACAGGTGGACCGCCTGAATATCGCAGAACAGCACCGAGTGAGTCCCCTGGGTCGAGGTCGACGCGATACGGCAATCGAAAGCGACATTGGCGTCGGTCAGCACGGGCGCGCCGGTCTTTGAGGTCGTCCATGTCCCGTGGGCAAAGCGATCCACCCCTTCGACATACCTAGCGAAAATCCCCGACAGTTTCTGATGATGCGCGGCCAGTACATTCACGCACAGCACGCCGTTCGACAGAAAACGGTTGTGCACGAATGCGTTGCGGTTCACGCACACCAGCAGCGTCGGCGGGTCATCGGTGACCGAGCACACCGCCGAGGCGATGAAACCATGCTTTCCGGCAACGCCATCCGAGGTGATCAGGTTCACGGCAGCGCCCATGCGGCTCATGCCTTCGCGGAAGTCTGCTTGCGTTTGCGGCATATTCATGGGGGCTCCTTAGATGTCCAAAACCAGCTTGCCTTTGCCGCGTGAACAGCAGGCCATGATCACGTCGCCATCCTCGCGTTCCTCATCTGTCAGGAACTGGTCGCGGTGCTCGATCTCTCCGCTAAGAACGTCGGTCATGCAGGTGCCGCAGACACCTTCTTCGCATTTGACCTCGATCATGACGCCTTCTTTCGCCAAGGCTTTGGCGATCGTTTCGTCCGCGCCAACGGTGACGGTGACGCCGCTTTGCGCGCATTCCACGTCAAAGCTGTCGCCGGAAAGCTCCACATCGGCAGAGAAATATTCGCGGTGCACGTTCTGAGGCTGGTGACCGGCTGCTTCTGCGGTCGAAATGACCCAATCCATGAACCCTTGCGGGCCGCACACATAAAGATGCGTACCATCGGCAGCGGGCGGCAAGTCGCGTTCAAGATCAAGCTTTTGGTCCGCATCCTGATCATCGAAATGATAGACGACCCTCTCCGCGAAGGGCGCTGCGCAAAGCGTATCGGTAAAGGCGGTGACCTCTGCCGAGCGGGTGCAATAGTGAAGCGTGAACGCCTTGCCCAATGCGTGAAGCCGCGCGGCCATCGCGATCATCGGGGTGACCCCGATCCCGCCGCCGATGAGCACGGAATGGTCGGCGGTCTCATCCAGGGGGAAATGGTTGCGTGGGCCTTCGATCTTGAAACGCGCACCGGGCGTGGCGAGGCGATGCATCGCTTCGGACCCGCCGCGCGAATTCGGGTCTTTCAGGACGCCGATTTCGTAGAATGCGGTCTCTGCCGGGTCGGAACACAGCGAATATTGCCGCCACAGATCGACCTCGGGCAGATAGATATCAAGATGCGCGCCCGCCGTGGGCAGGGGAAGGCCGGACCCGTCTTCCGGGGTCAGGCGGATGCGCGCGATATTGCCGCGATCATCGACGCGGTTCGAGACGGTAAATGTTTGGGTCATGATCCGTCCACTAGCGCATGAACAACCCGCCATTCACATCCCAGCACGCACCATTGATGAAGGCGGACCGGGGGGAGGCGAGGGTGGTGACAAGTTCGGCGACAACGGCGGGATCGCCGAGTTGCCCAACGGGGATAGCTGCGATGGCCTTGTCGATATTTTCGCCCAACACGGCGCGGACCATCGGTGTGTCCATCGGGCCGGGCGCGATGGCGTTGCAGGTGATGCCGAACGGGGCCAGATCACGGGCAAAGACCTTGGTCAATGTCAGGATCGCCCCTTTGGAAGCAGCGTAATGCGCCCCTGTCGCCGTGCCGCCATTCTGGCCTGCCAGCGATGCAAGATTGACGATCCGCCCATACCCGCGATCCTTGAAGTGACGGCCAAAGATCAGGCAGCCGGTAAAGGTGCCGCCCGCGTTGACGGCCATGATGTCGTTGAACTCGGCCGGGTCGATGTCGAACAGCGGCTGCGCCTTGGTCCGCGCAGCATTGTTCACCAGCACCTCGACCGAACCATAGCGCTGGATGCACTCGTCCAGAACGCGCTGCCAGTCTTCGGGCTTGGAGACATCCAGCGTTGCGGTCATGCCGGTGTCGCCAGCAAGGTCGAGTTCAGAGGCAAGCGCAGCCGCCTCTTTCCCCGGATCGACATCGGTGATGATGACGCGATACCCATCCTTGTGAAGCGCGCGGCAGACTTCGGCGCCAAAGCCGCGCGCGCCGCCGGTGACAACAGCGGTCTGAATGTCCTTGGGAAGTGGTTTGGCCATCAGAATAAGTAGCTGAACGAATTCAGCATCCCATCAGAGTTGAGAAGTTTCGCGATTTTGCGTTCGATCTTGAACCCGTCGCCTGTGACCCTGAGCGTATATTGCAGGTCCGCTGCCCAAATCCGCTGACGCCCGAACTTGTCTTCGATCAGGTGCTCGGCGGCGCGCAGTTTGATCAGGTCGCCCTCGGCGCTGTCGATCACGATCCGGCTGACGGTGCGAACCGTATCGGCTGCCGGCGCAGAAGAGATCGAAAAGCCGCGATTGAACCGATCAATCCGATTGCGGCGCATCTTGTCGTCGTCATAGCAAAGGTTGAGCTGGTTCTCGTAATCCTCGCCGTCACCGATGGGCAGGATATAAAGCCCCTCGGTCAGCCAAAGGTCCAGCCAATCGCCATAAGCCTTGCGGTCCAGCATATCGGCTTCGAGCCACAGGAATTCGGTCACATCCGCCAGCAGCGCCTTGGGGTCGAGTTTGGTCATCTCGGTCATCGCTCAGGCCTCCTTGTCCATCATGCGTTTCCACATCTGGTACGCTGCGCGCATACCGGTTTCGGAACTCACGTGGCCGCGGGGGCCCATGACGCCCGGCTCTTCATCGACGATGCCGCGATTGACCAGGATCGGAAGCTCTTCGCCGCCGCGCGTGCCGCGCTGCACCCGTTCCCAGACTTCCGCATCATCGGGTGAGCCAAAGCCCATCGGCCCTTGGAAATGTTCGTGCAGGCGCAGGCGGGTCCGGTTGGCAATCGCCGGTCCCCCGTCCATCCCAAGCGCCATGTGCCGGATTTCCGTCTTGTCCACGGCGACCGGGGTCAGCACGCGGAAGAAGGACAGCGAGAACGACACATTCGGGAACAGGTTCATGTTGAAGCCGGGACCGCCGACGGCCAGCACGATCTTTTTGACCTGCTCTTCGCTATAGCCCTCTTTGCGGATTTCCTCGGCCAGCCACTCAAAGCGCGGCTCAATCGGGTCATCAAGGCAGGCGTCAAGGTCTTCGCGCTCGGGCATCATCATCATGATGGAATGGCCGTTGCCCAGATCTTCGACCCAGCCCTCGTTCTTTTCCATGAAGGCAAAGAGGTCTTCGGTCTTTTCATCCAGCGTCTGCATGAAGGACTTGTGCACGATCGGGAAGTGGTAGGCGTCGGTCGTGTTCTCCAACTGAACCTTCCAGTTCATCGGCACTGAGAATTGGTGTTCGCCCAGAACCTTCACCGGGAAGCCGCCGCCCTGCTTCATGAACAGCGTCATGTAACGGCAGACTTCGGGGCCAAGGAAATCCACCAGCGGCTCCGCGTCCTCGTTGAAGGTCGCAAAAACCATGCCCTCGTGCGATTCCGTGCGCAGCTTGAGCATCCCGTGCTGGGACTTGTCGAAATCATCGCCGTATTGCTCGGGGTAGGGCACCGCGCGCAGCGATCCGTCCAGCCCGTAGCCCCACCCGTGATAGGGGCATTGGAACGACGATGTCTTGCCCTTCTTGACCTCGCAGACCGTGGCCGCGCGGTGGCGGCACCGGTTCACCATGCAGTGAATCTTGCCCTTCCGGTCGCGCACCACGATGACCGGATCAAGACCGACCTGAGACAGCTTGAACGACCCCTTGTCGGGAAACTCGCTTTCATGGGCGACCCACACCCAGGTCTTCTTGAAAATCCGCTCCATCTCTTCCTGAAAGAGCGTGGGGTCTTCGTACATTTCGGTGGCGACCTTGGCGTTCTCTACATCGTAGAGCGCATCGAGATCACTGAATTTCGGCGTATCTAGAGACATGTTCAGTACCCGGCGATCACAGGATTTCAGTTGGGATTTCAAGGGCGCGGCCCATGCGCGCCTCGACGGTCATGTATTTCCACAGCCGGTCATTGCCTTCGCCGACCACGATGGTCCGCAGCAGGTTGCAGGCCGCCTGAACCGCGTCGCGGTCGGGGAAATCGGCAAGGATATACCATGTGAAGGGGAAGCCTTGGCTGGCGCCGACCATCGTCTGGTCATCGTCAAAGGTTCCGACGATCTCGACCCCGTCCATCTGGTCGATGCCCATCATCAACTCCTGCGTGGCTTTCCACACCGGGCCGATCTGGTCGAACGGAAGGCTGAAGAAGGTCGGGTGATTATTGAAGCACAAAAGCGTCCGCAACGGTGTTTTATCAGGCATTGATCGTCTCCTTAAGGATAGCCGGGCATGGTGGGTTCATCGAACATGGCGGCCCCTGCGCCGGTCCAGGTTCCTTCGCTCAGGAATGCATGTTGCGCGACGCTGGCCGCGTCGATCATCTGGCGGCCCAGCGGGTGGCCTTGGTTGATCGCGGTTGAGCCGCCAAGCGCAAAGGCCATGCGGGCTGCCTCAGCGCCGTCTTTCGCGGCCTTGGACGCCACAAGCCGCAACTGGACATGCATATCCCGGTCAACGGTCTCTTGATGGGCGAGCGTTTCATAAGCCGCGTCGAGCGTATCGTAGAACAGCGCCTGCGCGCCCAGATACAGCCCACGGGCCTTGGCATATTCGCTTTGCAAATAAGGACGCGCGCCGGGTTTCGGGGCACCTGTCACCGATTGGCGGCCACTGTTCTCATGCAGGAAATCCAGCGCGGCGCGTGCTGCCCCAAGGGCAACCACCGCCAAGACCTGCGAGGCCAACGCCATCGACGGATAGCGGAAAATCCGGTCGTCCATCGTGGGCTTGCTGCCGCGCACAAAGGTCCATTCAGGAGGCACTACGACCTTGTCGACCTTGATGTCATGCGATCCGGTCGCGCTCAGCCCGATTGTGTTCCACGTGTCCACGACCTCGACCTTATGGGCGGGCATGATCGCAATCAGCGGCAACTGCGTCTGCTGGTCGTCCACCTTGATCCCGACTCCGGCCAGATCCGCGCCCATGATGCCCGAGCCCCAGGGCCACTGGCCCGAAATCTCGTAACCGCCCGGAACCGTCTTGGCCGGACGCGGTGGGAACATTGCACCCGCGAACACCGTATCGGGATCAGCGCCATAAATCGCGGCGTAGGTTTCGGGGGGCAGGGTGCTCAGATAGGTGGCCGACACGCCAAAGCTTGCAACCCAGCCAGCAGAGGCATCAGCAGCAGAGATGTCTTCAATCAGGCGGCAGAACGCGGCGGGGCTTTGTTCATCGCCGCCGAACCGCGCCGGGACGAAGGCGCGGTATACGCCGAGCGTTTTGAAATCCTCGACCACATCGCGGGGGATATGGCGCAGCTTTTGAAACTCTGCCGCGCAGTCCCGGATTGCGCCAAGGATCTCCTCCTTGGATTTCGTGGTGTCGGCTAAGGCCGGTTGGGCTGTCATTCAAGCCTCCATTTCTTGGAAAATTGCCAAAGTCTTGGTCATCCATTCGGCGGCTGCGCACAGTTCCGCGTCCTCGCCCTTGCGGCCGATCAACTGAAGCCCGGCAGGCAGACGTTCAGGGCCGACCGCGACGGGGAGCACAAGGGCCGGGTGGCCGCTAAGGTTGAAAGGGCGCAGCATCGCGGTGAGTGGTAGAACGGTTGCCGGGTCTTTGGCCGCGATCAATGTGGGCGGTATCATCGGCAGGGCCGGGGTCATGAGGATGTCGTAGTCTTCCAGCAGCGCGTCGACGTCCTGCGTGAACGCGGCGCGGGTGTCCTCGGCGGCGCGGCGTGCGTCATCGGGGATTGCGGCGGCGGCTTGCAGGCGCGCGCGGATATCTGCCCCCAACGGCGCATCAGCTTCTGCCAGCGGACCATAGGCGCGGGCAGCTTCCCAGGAAATCAGGGTCATCGCGGCGTCGAACGCCTCTGCCATGCGCGGTAGGGCGACATATCCAACTTCGGGCAGGCTCTCCATCAGGCTATAGACCAGCTTGTGCCCCAGGCTTGGTTCGACCTCGCTTTTGACGCGGGCAATGCGCGGGGCCTTGGTCAGCACATGGCGGGTAAAGCTGGGGTCGATCGCCTCCATCCCGTTGGTCAGCATCTCGGCCGTCCGGGCCATAACGCCCACGCAATCCAGCGTGCTATCCGCCGGGTGGCATCCTTCCCGGCTGATCCGGCCATATGTCGGTTTGATCCCAAAGACGCCGCAGCAGATCGCAGGCTGTCGGACCGACCCGCCAGTATCGGTGCCCACGGCGAAATCGCAGAGCCCGGCAGCAACCGCCACGGCGGAGCCCGAGGACGATCCACCGGGAATTCGGTCCGGCCAGCGCGGGTTCACGGGCGTTCCGAACGTGGCATTCACCCCGGTCATCCCGAAGGCGAGTTCGTGCATATTGGCCTTGCCGGTGATCTTGCAGCCCTTGCCCAGCAACGCATCGACGACAGACGCATTTCGCGTCGCCGCGGGGCGGTCCATCAATGCGGCAGATCCACAGGCGCTAACGGTCCCTTTAATGTCGATACAGTCTTTCACGACCACTCTCAGGCCGTCTCCGCCCATGTCTAGAGAGTGCGCCAAAGCGCAGTTATCCTGTTCGGCTACCGTCATTTTTTCCCTGTGGCTTGTTGTGCGTTCAGTCGACGCCAGTTACGGTAAAATTACCGCAACGCCAAAACCGGTCAAGAATTTTTACGTGAATATTGAAATAATCACCGGCTTTGCGCATTCCTTGGGGCAAGTGATTAAAAACCCCGCAGATGAGAGGCGAAACCTATGACTGATGACCGAATTTCCGCTTTGGAATCCCGAATCGCGACCCTTGAGGCAGAGGCAGAGGTGCGCCGCCTTCAGGCCCGCTACATGTTCTTATGCGATACGCCCAACCCGGAATTTGGCACGAACTCCGATGCGGAGCGGATTGACCGGATCATGGAGCTTTTCGCGCCAGAGGCGGTTTGGGAGGGTGTTGGGGAATATTACGACGGGCAATTCGGTCGCGCCGAGGGCTGGGACGCGATCAAGGCGCATTTTCAGGCCTTCTGGGCGGGGAAGACCGATCCGGCGCTCATTCTGAACTGTCACTACCTGACGTCGGAACAAATCCGTGTGGCGCCCGATGCGATGACGGCCGAGGGCAACTGGGTCCATATGCAGCCCTGGCTGTTTTCGGACGGCAAGGCGATGCTGCGGTCGTCGCGGCTGTTTAACCGGTTCCGCAAATGCGAGGATGGTATCTGGCGGTTTACCCAGAACCGGACGGAAAACGTCTTCATTGCACCCTTGGCACCCACATGGGCGTCGGATTACCCATCGACTTCTGTCCTGATGCGGCCATAGGCAAGGGATCATGCGCGCCGCGAAGTGTGGCGCTGTGACAGGCAGTCAGCGCGGGGGACCGGGGCGGATCGGGGCGGATCAGGCCGCCCCGTCAAGCATCTTGGGCAGCATCGCGTCCACGATCATGCCGTAGGCTGTGGCCCATGCGCTGCGCGCATCGTCGCTCAGCCCCCCCGGCGTATGGATATCAAGCGCGTGGATCAGTGCGATGCCGACCGGATCGAAATGTTCCGGCTTGGCCTCATACCCGCGATGCCGCCGCGCCAGCCCGGACACCGACAAGATCAGTTCTTCGCTATTGTTCAGGTTGCGCACCACGAAGGCCAGCGTATCGGCCAGCTTTTCGCGCTGATGCTGCATGTTCTCTGGAAAGAGGGGGCGGACTTCGGGCGCGATTTCGAACAGATGGTCATAGAAGGACTGCGCGAGTTTCATCTTGATCGGGAAGATCATTCCGAAATTCGTCTGAACAAGCTTGATCTGCTCGGGTGTCATGCGCGCCTCCGTTGGAATCGGGTGCACCATGCACGCAGGTGATTTCCATTACCCTAACGCTGCCTGCCTGGTTCAATAACGGCCCCTGATCCGGGTAGATCGGGCAATGGCGCGGGCTTTTTGCTGCTCGCGCAGGAACACGAACAGTCCAGAACCGAGGATCAGCGCAATCCCGACCCAGACTTCCCATGTCGGCAGCTCGGCAAAGACGACCCAGCCCCACAGCACCGCAAGCGGCAAACCGACATATTCATAAGGCGCCACCGTCGCTGCATCGGCAAGGCGATAGGCTTGACTGAGGCAATAGCCGATGATGGCGGAATTGACGCCAAGCGCGATGAAGTATGGCCAGTCCTCTGGCGTGGGCCACCGCCACGCGCGCAGCAGGAAGATCACGCTTTCATTCGTCTGCCCTTCGGCAAAGCGGCCATCTCCGGCGACGGCGTAGAACCCCAGTGACACGATGATGAAGGTGACTTGTATATAGACCGACATCGCAGAGGCTTTGCTTTCCACTCCAAGACGCCGCGTCAGGATTTGGTTCAGCGCGTAGGTCAGCGCCGACAGAACCGGCAGCAGCAAGACGATGCGCGGCACCTCCAGCGCGGCGGACCCTGCCCAAGGTCGCTGCATCAGGACCACCCCCGCAAACCCCACAGCCACCGCGCCCAGCCGCATTGGTCCGACCTTTTCGCCCAGCATCGGGATCGACAGCAATGTGATGAACAGCGGCGCAACGAAGAACAGCGCGGTCGCATCCGCCAGGGGCAGCGCGGCCAGTGCGGCGAAATACGACAGGTTGGCAATGACGATCAGCAGCCCGCGCAGCGCATGAACAAAGGGCCGCCGGGTCTTCAGGATCGACCAGCCACCCTCATATTGCACCAGCACCAGCGTAAAAAGGATGCCGATCCCGGACCGCAGGAATACCGATTGGTGCAGCGGGTAGCCGCCGGACAGTTGCTTGATCAGCAGATCGTTCACCGAGATGGCGATGACGCCCGCAAGGACGAAGATGATGCCCAGACCGGGTCTGTTATGCGCGTTATCGGACATGCGCGATCGGTAGCACAGGGGCAGGCCAAGTCACGCGGAATCGTTTCCGCAGACGAGAAGAGCGACTTGTGCAAGGATTGGGGTGTTGCATTGTGGCGCGTGGCGATAGGTCTGGGCGCGCGAACGGAGGCGATCATGTCAGCAATTCTTCAGGTGCGCGGGCTGCGAAAGGCCTATGCAAACGGTTTCGAGGCGCTCAAGGGCGTGGATCTGGATATCGAAGAAGGTGAAATCATCGCGCTGCTCGGTCCGAATGGCGCGGGGAAAACCACGCTGATTTCCACGATCTGCGGGATCACCACGGCGACCTCCGGCAATGTGACCGTGGGCGGCCATGATATCGAAACCGATTTTCGGGCAGCACGGTCGATGATCGGGCTGGTCCCGCAAGAGATCAACCTCGAACCCTTTGAAACGGTCGTCAACACGGTGCGGTTCTCGCGCGGGCTGTTCGGTCTGCCGCGCAAGGACAAGATCGTTGAAACCGTTCTGCGCCAGTTGAGCCTTTGGGACAAGAAGGACAATCAGGTGAAGGAACTGTCCGGCGGCATGAAGCGCCGTGTCCTGATTGCCAAGGCGCTGGCGCATGAGCCGCGCGTGTTGTTTCTGGATGAGCCGACCGCCGGGGTCGATGTCGAATTGCGCAAGGATATGTGGGATATCGTGGCGACGCTGAAGCAAAGCGGCGTCACCATCATTCTGACCACCCACTACATCGAAGAGGCCGAAGCGATTGCGGATCGCGTGGGCGTCATCAACAAGGGCGAATTGCTTCTGGTCGAAGACAAGACCGCCCTGATGGCGCGTATGGGCAAAAAGGAACTCGCCGTGCAGATCACAGCCCCGATCGACACGATCCCGGAACTGCTCGCCTCGTATGACCTGACGCTCAGCGAGAACGGCAAGACACTGACCTATACCTACGACACCCGCGCGGAACGCACCGGCATCACGTCACTGCTTTCCGCGATGTCGGAGGCCGGGCTGCAGCTTTCGGATGTGGAAACCCGGCAATCGAGCCTTGAGGAAATCTTCGTCGGGCTGGTGCATGATGGAAAGGACGCGGCATGAACTGGGCGGCCATTCGTTCGATCTACCTTTACGAGATGTCGCGGTTCTTCCGCACGCTTTTGCAAAGCTTCGTATCGCCTGTCATCTCTACGTCGCTTTATTTCGTTGTCTTCGGCGCGGCCATCGGATCGCGCATCGATCAGGTGGAGGGCGTGAGCTATGGCGCGTTCATCGTGCCCGGACTGGTCATGCTGACCGTAATGACGCAGGCGATTTCCAACGCCTCTTTCGGCATCTACTTTCCGAAATTCATTGGCACGATTTACGAGCTGCTATCGGCCCCGATCAACTTCCTTGAGATCGTGATCGGCTATGTCGGGGCTGCGGCCACAAAGGCGCTGTTCATCGGGATTATCATCCTCATCACCTCGTTTTTCTTCGTCGACATCACGATCCAGCACCCGCTGGCCATGGTCGCCTTCCTCGTGCTGACCTGCATCAGTTTTGCGCTGTTGGGCTTCATCATCGGCATCTGGGCGAAAAACTTCGAACAACTGCAACTCGTCCCGCTGCTGATCGTCACGCCGCTGGTGTTCCTGGGGGGCTCTTTCTACTCGATTTCCATGCTGCCGCCGTTCTGGCAGGGGGTGTCGATGTTCAATCCGGTGGTTTATCTGGTCTCCGGCTTTCGTTGGGCTTTCTTCGGCCTGTCCGATGTGCCGGTCCTGGCATCGCTGGGGGCAATTGCGCTGTTTACCGGCATTTGTGTCGGTGTGATCGGGCTGATCTTCAAGACCGGTTGGCGGATACGGGAGTAAGCGCAGTCGGTGCGGGCAATGTCGCAGCGCATCGTTATTTCGTGTGATCCGGTCGCCAAGCCTTGTTTGCCGTGCAACAGCCTTCTAAATGGCTTTGCATGAAACGTTGGATTCCCTTTCTCAAGGCTGACCCCGTGGTCGCTGTCGTTCGCATGTCCGGGAGCATTGCCGCCGGGTCGCGCGGGCAGATCAACGATCAATCGCTGGCCCCCGTGCTGGAACGGGCATTCAAGCGCGGCAAACCCACCGCTGTTGCGTTGTCGATCAACTCTCCGGGCGGCAGCCCGGTGCAATCTTCGCTGATCGGTCAACGCATCCGCCGTCTGGCGGAAGAACGCAACATTCCCGTCTACGCCTTTGTCGAGGATGTCGCGGCCTCTGGCGGATATTGGCTGGCGGCGGCGGCGGATCAAATCTGGGCCGATGAAAGTTCCATCGTCGGGTCGATCGGCGTCATCTCTGCCGGGTTCGGCGCGCATGAGTTCATCGCAAAACACGGGGTGGAACGGCGCGTCTACACGGCGGGGAAATCCAAATCGACCCTCGACCCGTTTCGCCCGGAAAAACCCGAAGATGTGGCGCGGCTGAAAACCATTCTGGACGATCTGCACCAGAATTTCATCGGCCATGTCAAAGCGCGGCGCGGCGACAAGCTGGACATGTCCCAAGACTTGTTCACCGGCGAATTCTGGTTGGCGCGCAAGGCGCAGGATCTGGGCTTGATCGATGGCATCGGCCATCTCGCCCCGCGGATGAAGGAAGAATACGGCGACAAGGTGCGCTTCCGCCGCTACGAGATCCGCCGATCACTGTTTCAACGCTTCGGGGCAAGCATCATCGAAGGCTCGCTGGACGGGCTTGAAGAACGCGCGGCCTTCGCGCAGTTCGGACTTTGAATGCTGGCCAAGATCGTACTTCTTTTTCTGGCGTTTATCGCTGTGCTGGGCATGCTGGGCAAATTGCACTGGATCGGAGGGCGCCGTTTGACGCAATCCAAGTGCCGCCAGTGCGGTCGGTACAGGATCGGCAAAGGTCCGTGTTCCTGCGAGGGTCGTAATGGGTGAAATGATGCCATGGCTGCTGTCCGGTTTGGGGCTGCTCATTCTGCTTCTTGCGGGCGATGCGCTGGTCAAAGGGGCGGTGAACCTGTCGCTTCGTCTTGGCGTTCCTGCGTTGATCGTATCGCTGACGATCGTGGCATTCGGCACCTCTGCGCCTGAGCTTCTGATCGCCATCAAGGCAGTGCTGGATCAGGCACCGGGCATCGCACTGGGCAACGTGGTCGGCTCCAACACGGCCAACGTGCTGCTGGTGCTGGGGGTGCCCGCCATGCTTGCGGCAATGCACACATCCGAATGCAACACGCGCAAAACCTACCTGTTCATGATCGCTGCGACGGTGCTGTTCATCGCGCTGGCCTTTCGGGGTATCTTTGACTTGTTGGCGGCGGTCATTCTGCTCGCCGCCCTCGCGCTGGTTCTGGGCGATGCGTTCCGGGATGCGTCCCGGCACCGGAGCGCCGTGCGCAACGGGGAAGAGATCGATGTTGAAGATGACGAGGAAGTCGAAGGCGCCGACCCGGACATGTCATGGCTGCTGATCGCGCTATTCCTCGTGCTGGGCCTCATTGGCCTGCCGCTGGGGGCAAGCCTGCTGGTGGACAATGCCTCCATCATCGCCCGTGAATATGGCGTCAGCGATACGGTGATCGGCCTGACACTTGTGGCGGTCGGCACTTCCTTGCCGGAGCTCGCGACAACCGTCATGGCCGCCCTGCGCCGGCAGGCGGATGTGGCGCTGGGCAACGTGATCGGGTCGAACATGTTCAACCTGCTGGCCATCATTGGCGTCGCCACTCTGGTCGCGCCGATTCCAGTCGATCCGGAATTCCTTCAGTTCGATCTGTGGGTCATGCTGGCCGCGTCGCTGATCCTGATCCCCTTCGTTTTTCTCAAGGTCGATATCTCGCGCCTGTGGGGGGGGCTCTTGACCACCATGTATATCGCCTATGTTCTCGTTGTAATCAGCTAGAACCGAGGCGACGAACATGGCGGAACGCAGGGCATTGGTGACCGGGGCAGGGGCACGTCTGGGACGGGCAATGGCCGAATACCTAGCGGATCGCGGCTTTGACGTGGCGGTGCATTACGCCAGTTCCCGCGACGGGGCCGAAGAAGTGGCCAACGGTATCCGGGCCAAGGGTCGCAACGCCGTGGCGCTTCATGCGGACCTACTGGACGAAGAAGACACGCAATCGCTGCTGCCCCGCGCAGCCAAGGCGCTGGGCGGGCCGATCACCTGCCTTGTGAACAATGCCTCCATCTTCGAATACGACCGGATCGAAACGGCCACGCGTGAAAACTGGGACCGCCACTTCAATTCCAACCTGCGCGGCCCGTTCCTGCTGATTCAGCAAATGGCGACGCAGGGGCTTACCCCAGATATCGACGCGGCGGGAGAACCCGTTGCCACCGGTCTTGTCGTCAATATGCTTGACCAGCGTGTGCGCAAGCTGACGCCGGAATTCGCCACCTATACCCTGGCCAAGATGGGCCTTTGGGCGCTGACCCAAACCGCCGCTCAGGGCCTTGCCCCGGCGATCCGCGTCAATGCCATCGGGCCGGGCCCGACCTTGCAAGGGGCGCGGCAATCTGACGAACACTTCGCCCGGCAGCGCGCCGCCACCGTTTTGGAGCGCGGCGCAAACCCGTCGGATATCACCGGCGCGTTAGGGTATTTTCTTGATGCCCAAGGGGTTACGGGACAACTTTTGTGCGTCGATGGCGGGCAGCATCTGGCATGGCAAACCCCCGATGTCCTGGGCGTCGAATGATTAACGCCCGCGAGATTTGTGCACCCGTGCTGAAATAGTTAACAAATCCGTTACAAAATTCCTTGTGTTCTCAACAATTTACCAAAACTTCATAAATTTTGGGAGAAAAATCAGTGTCTTGCGGGGGTGCCTAAATTTTAGGCGTATCGGCGA
The DNA here is from genome assembly GCF_004803475.1 of Aliishimia ponticola. GTDB lineage: Bacteria > Pseudomonadota > Alphaproteobacteria > Rhodobacterales > Rhodobacteraceae > Aliishimia > Aliishimia ponticola. The sequence goes on along the minus strand of NZ_SRKY01000006.1, from coordinate 85,165 downwards.
AGTGCTTACAACTTCATTGATTTTTCCGTCTGACCGAAGAATACCCACGTGGTTATCCACAGTTTCAGTGGATGCCTTTCGCCTTGTTCCCGGTCAGAAACCGGTGCAGCCGCCACCAAGAATCGCTAAGTTCCGCACATGGCAGACATGACCAACATCGTGACCGGCCCCGAAGTGATCGCGGGGTACCTGAAATCTCTGGACGGATCGCCCGGCGTGTACCGGATGCTCGATAGCGAGAGCCGGGTGCTTTATGTGGGAAAGGCGCGCAATCTGAAGGCGCGGGTGTCCAACTATGCCCGGCCCACGGGCCATTCGCCGCGTATCGCGCGGATGATCTCGCAGACCGCGTCGATGATGTTCCTGACGACCCGCACGGAAACCGAGGCGCTGTTGCTTGAGCAGAACCTGATCAAGCAGCTCAAGCCGAAATACAACGTGATCCTGCGGGACGACAAATCCTTCCCGAATATCCTTGTCAGTCAGGAAACCGACTTTCCGCAGATCAAGAAGCATCGCGGCGCCAAAAAGGAGAAGGGCAGTTATTACGGCCCCTTCGCCAGCGCCGGGGCGGTCACGCGAACGCTGAACCAACTGCAAAAGGTGTTCCTGCTGCGCAATTGCTCGGACGCGATGTTCGACAGTCGCACGCGCCCCTGCCTCTTGTACCAGATCAAGCGGTGCAGTGCGCCTTGCGTGGGTAAGATTTCCAAGGCTGATTACGCTACCAGCGTTCAGGATGCCGAACGGTTCCTGCAAGGGCGGACCACCGATGTTCAGGCCAAGCTTGCCGCCGAGATGCAGAAAGCCTCGGACGAGATGGAATTTGAACGCGCGGCGGCTTTGCGCGACCGGATTCGCGCCATGACCAGCGTGCAGACCGCGCAGGGGATCAACCCGCGCACCGTGACAGAGGCCGATATCGTCGCGCTGCACATGGAAGGCGGGCAGGCCTGTGTGCAGGTGTTCTTCATCCGCGCCGGCCAGAACTGGGGCAACCGCGACTTCTACCCGCGTGTGGGCGAGCATGTGGACAATGCTGAAGCGATGGAGGCGTTCCTTGGCCAGTTTTATGACAGCAAGGATCCGCCGCGTCAGGTGATCCTGTCGAACGGGATCGAGAACCCCGACCTGATGGCGCAAGCCCTGTCCGAGAAACTGGGCCGCAAGGTTGAACTGCTGGTGCCCCAGCGCGGCGAAAAGGCGGAACTGGTGGATAGCGCGCTGCGCAATGCCCGCGAAAGCCTGGCCCGCAAGATGGCGGAAACCGCGACGCAGGCGAAACTTCTGCGGGGGGTGGCGGAGGCCTTTGAACTGGAAGGCCCGCCCGCGCGCATCGAGGTCTATGACAACAGCCACATCCAGGGCACGAACGCTGTCGGCGCGATGATCGTCGCGGGCCCGGAAGGCTACATGAAAAACCAGTACCGCAAGTTCAACATCAAGGGCGATGATCTGACGCCCGGCGATGACTTCGGGATGATGAAAGAGGTGCTGACGCGCCGCTTCAAACGGTTGCTGAAGGAAGACCCGGAGCGCCAGAAAGGCCTGTGGCCGGATCTGTTGCTGATTGATGGCGGGGCGGGGCAGGTCAGTGCGGTGGCCGAGATCATGAGTGAATACGGGGTCGAGGACATCCCCATGGTCGGTGTGGCCAAGGGCGTGGACCGCGATGCCGGGAAAGAGGAATTCTATCGCACCGGGGCGCGGCCCTTTGCGCTGCGCCATAACGATCCGGTGCTGTACTTCATCCAGCGTCTGCGCGACGAGGCGCACCGCTTTGCCATCGGAACGCACCGGGCCAAACGCGCCAAGGCAGTCGCCGCCACCCCGTTGGACGAAATTCCGGGCGTGGGCGCCGCGCGCAAACGGGCCTTGCTGGCGCATTTCGGATCGGCCAAGGCGGTGAGCCGCGCCAATCTGGCCGACCTGAAGGCGGTGGGCGGCGTGTCCGAGGCGCTGGCGGAAAAGATATACGCCTTCTTTCATGAGGGCGGGTGATCCGCCTGCTATGCGAAATGGTGCTTTCGCTCGGTCTGCGCGCGCATTAGGGTCACGGCGATGACGTGGAATTTACCAAATATCCTGACCGCCTTGCGACTTCTTGCAGCGCCCCTTGTGGCGGTGATTTTCCTTTACTTCACGCGGCCTTACGCGGATTTCTTCGCGCTATTCCTGTTTCTTGGCGCGGCGATAACCGACTGGTTCGATGGCTATCTCGCCCGCACGTGGAAACAGGAAACCAAGATCGGCGCCATGCTTGACCCGATTGCGGACAAGGCGATGGTCGTGATCGCGCTGGCGGTGATACTTGGTTATTCGACCATGACGCCGTGGCTGGTGCTGCCCGCGACGCTGATCCTCTTCCGCGAGGTGTTCGTATCCGGCCTGCGCGAGTTTCTTGGCGATGTGGCCGGGACGCTGAAGGTGACGCAGCTGGCGAAATGGAAAACCACGGTTCAGATGCTGGCAATCGCGGTTCTGTTTTCCCAAGGGGTGTTCGAACACTATCTGACGGCCTCCACCTGGGGCATGGATGATCAGATGATCGCGGATATGCTTCTGGGCGCGGTGGAAGACACGCAGGGGCTTGGCTGGAAGCTGTCGGCAATGGAATGGTCCGGTCGCATCGGGCTGACGCTGCTTTGGGTGGCAGCGGGGCTGACGGCGATAACCGGTTGGGATTACTTCCGCAAAGCGATGCCTTTCCTGAAGGAGACAGCGTGATGGATGTTCTGTATTTCGCATGGGTCCGGGAACGCATCGGCCTGCCGAAAGAGCGGGTTGAGACCAACGCCGCAACAGTGGCGGAGCTTGTCGAGGAACTGCGCGCCCGCGAGGAGCGTTACGCCATGGCGTTCGAGGATCTCAGCGCGCTGCGCGTCGCCTTGGATCAGGAACTCAGCGATTTTGACGCCCCGCTGGACGGCGTGCGCGAGGTTGCGTTCTTTCCGCCCATGACCGGGGGCTGAGCCGTGGATATCCGCGTATTGGCAGACCCGTTCGATTTCGGTGCCGAGGCGCAAGGCTTTGCCGCGCGGCAATCGGCGTCGGGCGCGGTCGTGACCTTCACCGGGATTGTCCGCGACACCGATGCCGGGCTGCTGGCGATGGAGATCGAACACTATCCCGGCATGACCGAAAGCCAGTTGACCGGTTTTGCAGAGCAGGCGCGCAAACGTTGGGCGTTGGAGGACGTGCTGGTCATTCATCGCCACGGTCGGATGGAGCCGGGCGACATGATCATGATGGTCGCCACCGCCGCGCGGCATCGCAAGGATGCGTTTGATGCGGCCGAGTTTCTGATGGATTTCCTGAAGTCCCGCGCGCCATTCTGGAAGCGCGAGATCACCCGTGACGGGGCCTCTGACTGGGTGCAGTCTAAGGATGATGACGAAGACGCCCTGAGCCGCTGGTAAACCCGGCGTGCCGCGGCGCAGTGCTGCCGTATCTTGGTTAAAACCGGGGCTGGCGGCCACAATGCCAGCGAAACGTCCAGGTGCGCCCCTTGTGCGAAGCATAGGCAGATTCGGGCGACATCTTGTCTAGGTTGCATCCTTTGCAGGCAGATCGCAGACAAAAACCGCCCAAATTTCGAACAAGCGCCTACTTAATCGCCTTCCGATTTGGCGCTCCGCGACCGCGCGTCCAAAACTATCGTTAACCCCCCTTGAGAAGTACGGCGCGGCACGGCGAGGCTTCGACGGTCAACACTCTTGAGGATGATATGATCAACCGCGCTCTAGCCCTTTCTGCCGTCGCCCTGTCCTTCACCGGACAGACTAGTTTCGCTCAGGATCTGACCCCTGTGACCTTCGGCACCAATTGGGTTGCCCAAGCGGAGCATGGCGGTTTCTACCAGTCGGTCGCGGATGGCACCTATGCCGCCTGTGGTCTGGATGTCAGCATCCTGCCCGGTGGCCCGCAGGTGAACAATCAGGCGATGATGCTGGCAGGCCGGATCGACTTTTACATGGGCGGGCATCTTGATGCCTATTTCGCGGTGCAGGAAGGTCTGCCGATCGTCAATGTGATGGCGTCGTTCCAGAAAGACCCGCAGGTGCTGATGACCCATCCGGGCAAAGTGTCCAGCTTTGACCAGATGACGGACCTGACGATGATCGTGCAGGACGCGGTCGCCTATTACGAATGGATGAAGGCGGCCTATGGCTTCAACGACGCGCAGCGCCAGCCCTATACGTTCAATTCCGCCCCGTTCCTTGTGAACAAGGACAGCGCGCAGCAGGGCTATCTGTCGTCCGAACCCTACGCGATTGAAAAGGAAACAGGCTGGGCCCCCGATGTCTGGCTGATCGCGGATGCTGGGTATTCCGGCTATTCCACGACGATCCAGACCAAGCTGGATGTTGTCGAACAGCAGCCCGAGGTCGTGAAATGCTTTGTCGAAGGGTCCATCCTTGGCTGGTACAACTACATCTACGGCGACAATTCGGCGGCCAATGACTTGATCCTTGCCGATAACCCGGACATGACGCAGGACAAGATCGACTTTGCGATCAAGGCGATGCTGGAACACGGGATCGTTGACAGTGGCGACACGCTGGAACTGGGCATCGGTGCGATGACGGAAGAGCGGTCCAAGCAATTCTATGACACGATGGTCGAGGCGGGCGTTCTGCCCGAGGGCGTGGACTACGCCAAGGCCTATGACCTGACCTTTATCAACAAGGGACTCGGTATGGACCTGCGGCCAGAGTAAACTGGTGACAATGTCCGAAGCAGACCCGATGACAGCGCCCCTGTCCGAGCGCGCGCCAATCCTGCACATGCGCGAGGTCGACAAGACCTTCGGCGGTCAGGTTGCTGCGCTGCGCCGTATGTCCCTGACGGTCCGGGAGGGGGATTTCATCTCTTTGCTCGGGCCATCCGGGTGCGGCAAATCCACGGCCCTGCGGCTGATCGCAGGGCTGATGCCGCCGACATTGGGCAAGATCGAATGGGTCGGCGGTCAAGGCGCTGGCGACCTTGGCGTCGTGTTTCAGGAACCCACGCTGATGCCGTGGGCCACGGTGGCGCAGAATGTCTGGTTGCCCTTCCGGCTGCGCGGACAGTCCTTCAAATCCGTAAAGGACAAGGTGTTCGAGGCGCTGGCCCTTGTCGGGCTGGAGAAGTTCCACGACAGCTACCCGCGCGAGTTGTCCGGCGGCATGAAAATGCGGGTTTCCATCGCGCGGGCGCTGGTCACACGGCCCCGGTTGATCCTGATGGATGAACCGTTCGCGGCACTGGACGAGATTACGCGCCAGAAATTGAACGACGATCTTCTGGCGCTGCGGGCCAAGACCGGCGCAACGGTGATCTTCGTCACCCACTCGGTCTTTGAAAGCGTCTTCCTGTCTGACCGGATACTGGTCATGGCAGCGCGGCCCGGCAGGGTCATCAAGGAAATCACGGTGGACGAGCCCTATCCGCGCGGATTGGAATGGCGGATCGCCCCCCAGTATGGCGAGATCGCCCGCGAGGCATCCGATGCGCTTCATGGCACATTGCACGCGGGCCAACCGGAGATGGCAGAATGATGGCCGTAGATCCAGCAGACAGCGCCGCCACCCCGCAGACCCCGATGTGCGAGGGCCGCGGGACTGGCCCGCTTTTCGACGCCGATGAAGAGCGCCGCGCCCGCCGCAAGCGGATCGAGGAAGTGGCCAAGTACATCGTGCCGCTTGCCATTCTGGCGTTGGCGATCTGGTACTGGGACCGCCTTGTTGTCTGGAATGACATCGAACCCTACATCCTGCCGCGCCCCGGTCTGGTGCTGTCGACGTTGATCAAGGATTGGGGCACTCTGTCGCAATCGCTGCTCATCACGTTGCAGATCACGGGCATGGCCCTTGCGGTTGCGGTAATCGGCGGGGTGGGGTTGGCGGTTCTATTCTCGCTTTCGCGCTTTGCGGAAATGTCGTTTTCGCCCTTTGCCGTCATCCTGCAAGTGACACCGATCGTGTCGATCGCACCGCTGATCTTCATCTATATCGAAAGCCGGATGATCGGGCTGTTGCTATGCGCATGGATCGTGGCGTTCTTCCCGATCCTCGCCAATACCACGCTGGGTCTGAAATCCGCCGATCACAACCTTCAGGATCTGATGACGATCTACAAGGCGAACCGCTGGCAACGCCTGCGCTATCTGCAACTGCCATCCGCGCTGCCCTATTTCCTTGGGGGTCTCAAGATCGCGGGGGGGCTTGCGCTGATCGGGGCAGTTGTGGCTGAATATGTGGCGGGCACTGGGGGCATCGGAACTGGGCTTGCATTCCGTATCCTCGAGGCGGGGTATCGTCTGCAGATACCACGCATGTTCGCCGCGCTGATCCTGATCGCGGTGACGGGCGTGGTGATTTACGCGACGACATCGCTGATCTCGCACCTTGCCCTACGCAAGTGGCATGAATCTGCGTTGAAACGGGAATAAGTTCATGGATTTTAAGGCTCTGCCCGATGCCGGCGTCATCCGGTTCAAAGACGTGTCTGCTCCTTCCTGCCTTGTGGGCGCAACGGGCAGCTTGACGCGCATGGATTTGACCGTGTCAGAGGGCCGTATCGCGGGCAATGATCTGGCCGCCGATCACACGATGGATATGGGCGGCGCGATGGTTTTCCCCGCCTTCGTGGATATGCACACCCATCTGGACAAGGCGCAGATCGGGGGGCGCACGCCGAACCCCGACGGCACCTTTGATGGCGCGATCAATGCGGTCGGTGCCGACAAGGTCGGGCGCTGGGACAGGGACGATCTGAAACCAAGGATGAGCTTTGCTCTTCGCTCGGCCTATGCCCATGGAACGCGGGCGATCCGCACCCATCTGGACTATTTTGGCGGCACCGAAGACGTCGGCCGTTCCTGGCCGGTTTTCGCGGAATTGCGCGACGAATGGGCGGGGCGGATCACGCTTCAGGCGGCGGCGCTGACCGGATCGGATCTGGCACAAGATCAGGCGGCGCTGGATGAATGTGCCGATCTGGTCGCCCGCCATAACGGGATACTTGGGTCTTGCACCTATCCTGGTCCCGATCAGGCGAAGGAAATCGCCGCCTATTTCGCTGCCGCCGAGGCGCGCGGGTTGGACCTGGATTTCCACGTGGACGAAACGATGGACCCCAGCGTGAACACGCTCAAGGACATCGCGCAGTCAGCCATCGCCACCGGCTTTTCCGGCAAGGTCACGGTCGGGCATCTATGCTCGCTTTCCGTGATGGAAGACGCGGACGCACAGGCGACGCTGGATCTGGTTGCGAAAGCGGGGCTGAAAGTGGTGAGCCTGCCGATGTGCAACCTGTACCTACAGGACCGCCACGGCGCACGTACCCCGCGTGGCCGGGGGATCACGCTGGTGCACGAGATGAAGGCGCGGGGGATTTCGGTCTCTTTCTCCTCCGACAACACGCGCGATCCGTTCTATGCCTATGGCGATATGGACATGATCGAGGTGATGCGCGAAGCGACCCGCATCGGCCATCTGGACCACTCGGACCCGGATTGGACCCACGCCTTCCTGACCAACCCTGCCGAGGCCTGCGGGTTCGACGCGCCCAGCCTTGCACCCGGCGCCCCGGCCGATCTGGTGATCTGCAATGCCCGCAACTGGACAGAGCTTTTCGCCCGCCCGCAATCGGACCGCATCGTCCTGCGCGGGGGCAGCCCCATTGACCGGACCCTTCCGGCCTATTCCGAACTCGATTACCTGATGGAGCCAGCATGAGCATTCAGGCCGCGATTGATACCCTCACCGCGAAGGGGATCGACATTGATACCAATCCGCCCAGCGTCAAATCGAAAAGCCGCGACTTTTTCTGGTATTCGCCGGTTCTCAAGGATCGGCTGGACCATGTGGTTGCCGATTTCGTCGCCACCCCCAAGTCAGAGGCAGAGGTGATCGACATCCTGCGCATCTGCCATGCCGAAGACGTGCCCGTGACGACGCGCGGGGCAGGGACGGGCAATTACGGGCAGGCCATGCCGCTGGCGGGCGGCTGCATCCTGCATCTGGGGAAGATGACAGCGGTCAAGGACATCGCACCGGGCCGGGTGATCTGCGAGCCGGGTATTCTTCTGAAAGACCTCGACGCGGCGTGCAAGGCCGATAGTGGGCAAGAGCTGCGCATGTTCTCGTCCACTTGGGCGACGGCGACGATTGGCGGCTTTATCGCGGGCGGCTCCGGTGGTGTCGGGTCTGTGCGCTGGGGCGGGCTGCGCGACGTGGGCAATATCCTGCGCCTGCGCGTTGTCACGATGGAAGCCGAACCGCGCGTGATGGAGATCACCGGCGATGATATTCACCGTGTGGCCCATGCCTATGGCACCAACGGCATCATCACCGAAATCGAAATGCCGCTGGCCCCGGCCTATGACTGGGTGGGGATCTTCCTGTCTTTCAAGGATTTCGAAGAAGCGCTGCGCTACAGCTATGATCTGGCGGCCTGCGACGGGCTGCTGATCAAGCTGGCGACGATCTTCGAGGCGCCCATCGCCAAGGACTATTTCCAAAGGGTCGCGCCCCATGTGGCCGAGGATGACGCGGTGGTTGCGCTGATGGTCGCGCCCCACGCCATGCCGGGGTGGGAAACCTTCACCGCCGCCTATTCCGGGGCCAAGACGATCTATGTTCAGGGCCAGACCGACTGGCCGCGCCAGCCGGGCCATGTCTTTGAATACGGCTGGAACCATACCACGCTACGCGCGCTCAAAGTCGATCCGTCGATCACCTACCTGCAAATTGCTTACGGCGCGGATGATCCCATCGCCCTGATCGGCAAGGTGAAGGAACGGCTCTCGCCCGAGGTGCTTCAGCATGTGGAAGTCACCCGGTCGGGCGGGCGCGTCACCATGTCGGGACTGACCCTGGTCAAGTTCACATCCGAAGAACGGCTGGACGAGATCATCGCCATGCACGAGGAGATGGGCGCGATCAACTTCAACCCTCATCGCTATACGCTGGAAGAGGGCGGTCGGCAGACCGTCGATGACCGGCAATTGGCCTTCAAGCGGGAGGCCGACCCGAAAGGCCTGCTCAACCCCGGCAAGATGATTACCTGGGACGATCCGGATTGGTCCTATGACAGCATGTATGCATGGCCCGGTCTGCAACCCAAGACGGCGGCGGAATAAATGCCGCGCGCGCTTGTTCTCTTTGCCCATCCGGTGCCGGAAAGCCTGAACGCCGAAGCGTACCGGGTCGCGGTCACAACGCTGGTCGAAGCGGGCTGGGAGGTCGATGATTGCGACCTTTATGCCGAGGGGTTCAACCCGGTGCTGAGCGAGGAAGAACGCCGCAACTACCACAATACCGCGATCAACACCGCGCCGGTTCAGGCCTATGTTGACCGGTTGCGGGCGGCGGACGCCTTGGTGCTGTGCTTTCCGGTCTGGAATTTCGGCTATCCGGCTATTCTCAAGGGATTTTTCGACCGTGTGATGTTGCCCGGTGTCAGCTTTGCCCTGAAGGATGGCAAGCTGTCGCCCTGTCTGGACAACATCCGCAAGATGGCTGCGATCACGACCTATGGCGCAACGCCGATGATGGCGTTCCTTGCCGGGAACCCGCCGCGCAAGATTTTCCAGCGCGCGGTGCGGGGCACATTCCGCCCCGAAAAGGCCCGCTATATCGCCCAATACGACATGAACAATATCACGCCCAAGGGCTGCTCTGCCTTTCTGGACCGGGTTCGCCGCGAAATGGAGACGTTCTGACATGCGCGCGCTCGTCATCTATTGCCACCCAAGCGAAGGGTCATTCACATCTGCAGTGCGTGACACGGTTCTGGCCCGACTGGCCGCCGCCGGGGCCGAGGTCCGATTGCGCGATCTTTACGCCGAAGGGTTTCAGCCGGTGCTGACCACGGGCGAGTGGACCGGCTATCTCGACTATCCTGCCAATCGCAGCCCGGTAGAGGATCACTGCGCGGATATCGAATGGTGCGACACGCTGATCTTCGTCTATCCGACATGGTGGTACGGGCTTCCCGCGATGCTGAAAGGCTGGCTTGACCGGGTGTTGCTGCCCGAGGTCGCCTTTGTCATGCCCAAAGCGCCCGGAGAAACCATTCGGCCCGGCCTGCACCATATTCAGCGAATGGGCGTGTTCACCACCTGCGGCGCAAGCTTCTGGCTGACGCGGTTCATCGGCGCACCCGGTCGGCGCACGCTGATGCGGGGGGTGGGGTTGTTGATGCCGCGCCGCAGCCGCAAGGTGTTTGCAGCGCATTACCTGATGGACAGCGCGCCGCGTCCCAAGCTGGAGGCGCATTTGCGCAAGGTCGCGGCGCGGGTGGACCGCCTGACCGGGCTGAAGGAAACCCCCACGATTGACGGAGCGAAAACCGCATGAGCCGGTATTGGATCGACTACCCCGCCACTGATCTGAAGATCGACCCGGCGCGGACCATCGCCATTCTTCCCACCGCAGCCGTGGAACAGCATGGCCCGCACCTGCCGGTGGGCGTGGATACGATGATCAATGAGGGCCTGTGCAACCTGCTGGCCGAACGCTGCCCGGAGACGCTCGATATCCGGTTGCTGCCAGTGCAGGCGGTCGGCAAGTCGAACGAACACCTGTGGGCGCCCGGCACGCTGACGCTGACGGCGGAAACCGCGCTGCGGGCCTGGACAGAGATCGGCCTGTCGCTGGCGCGGGCCGGAGTGCGCAAAATGCTGATCGTCAATTCGCATGGCGGCAATATGGACATCAATTCCATCCTGTCGCGTGAATTGCGCGTGCGCGCGGGGATGTATTGCGTGCGTATGGGCTGGGGCGCGGGTGGAGTGCCGGACGGGATATTCGGACCGCAAGAAATGGCGCAGGGCATTCACGGCGGCGACAACGAAACCTCGCTGATGCTGCATTTCCGGCCTGACACCGTGGATATGCGCAAGGCCAAGGATTTCCGCTGGACCCACCAGCAAGGAGAGATCCCGCCCGTCGGCACCATCGCCCATGGCTGGATCGCGTCAGATGTGAATGAGGACGGCGTCGCCGGCGAGGCGCATCTGGCCACCGCCGAAAAAGGCCGCGCGACCGCTGAACATTACGTCGCCCATGCCATCGAAGTGCTGGAAAAGATCGCGGCGCAGGATATCAGCCGCTTTGCCCCGGTCACGGACCCGTTCCCGGCCCGCTGATCCCGGCTGATACTGGGGGCGCTTGGTGCGAGTCAGCTTGTGCCTTGCTGACGTTCGATCCATGCGCGCAGCTGCTCCGCCTCTTCGCGGGCATCGCGCAGACCATCCATCGCGGCACGCAATTCGGCCTCGGTCTGCGACAACTGATTGGTCAATTCCGCTTCGCGCTGCTGCAAGTAGGTGATCGCCTGATCGCGCGTTTCCTCGGCCTCGTGCAACTCCTGGCTCATCCGCTCAAGCTCGTTGATGTCGGCGGCGGCCACACGAGAGAACCGATGGATCAACCAATTGGCGAACCAGCCAAGGCAGAAGGCGACGAACAGGATGATGGCCGTCGCGATGACGAATTCAGTTCTACTCATCCCCTGCGTCCTCTGACTCCGATGCGGGTTCCTCTGGCGCGTCCTCATTAGACTGTTCTGCCAGACTGTCGAGAGCCGATTGCGGCTCTGGCGTCATAGGTTCGGGCCGGATCAGGCGGAATTCGATGCGGCGATTCGCCTCGCGGCCCGCTTCGGTGCCGTTATCCTCCACGGGCTGAGTCTCGCCATAGCCTTTCGCCCGGAAGCTGGAGGTCAGCACCCGGCGTGCACGCAATTCGTCAAGCACGGTCTGCGCGCGTTCCTGGCTGAGCGACAGGTTCATCGATTCGCGCCCCTGGCTGTCCGTATGGCCCTGAATTTCCAGCTTGATACTGCCGCATTCCTTCAGGATTTCCGCAATATCGTCCAGCGTTCCCATGGCGGCGGCGTCCACATTGGCAGAGCCGGGTTCGAAGTTGATCTTGGACACGGCGACGATGCCGGCGATCTCGGCCTCGCATTCCTCCGGGGTGGGGATGCCAGAGGCCGGGTCCAGTTTTTCCTGATAGGTCACGCTGATATCGAAATGCTGCGCCTCGCCCAGCTTGTCCGCCAGAAGTTGCGCAATGCGGGCATTGGCCTCTTTTTCGCCGGTGTTGCCGGTCACAGTGACCTCATCCGGGGTCACGACAACCGCGCCATTGGACAGGTTCCCCAAAGCTTCCAGCCCGGTCAGCACGCGCGTGGACCAGCCATCGGGCAGCGAATCGTCAATCCGCGCGGCGGTATAGACGGCGGCGGACCCGAACAACGACTGGGCATAAGACGTGGCAAGTTCGCGCGTGACCTCGTCCTGAATGCGGCCACGCAGTTGCACCTGCCCCTCGGGGCTGAGCGTCGCAGTGAATTCCGGCGGGCCTTGCGGTTGCTCGGATTTGGGCTGCGGCAGCACGGCAGTCAGCGCAAAGACGTCGGGCAGGGTGTTTTCCAATTCGCCCACGATCCGGTCGAACGTGTTCTGCGGCGTGCCTTCGGGCGCGATCAGCGACACATCCGCGTCGGAAAAGGTGACAGAACCACCTTCAAGTTCCGCGATGGCCGCAATGGCCAGCGACGCCGCCTCGGACCAGCGCGGGGTCGGCACGCCCATGCCGATGGTGCAATCGGGTTGTCCGGTCAGCCCTGCCTTGAAAGCCGCGTTGACGATGCGGGTGCGGGCCTCTTCATCATCGGCAGAGCAGGCGTCGAACCGGATGCCATCCGCGTCGCGCACGAAGCGCAGCGTAAAGGGGGTCAGCACCGGGCGCGGGGCCGTGATGTTCAACGCCAGATACAGGTTGGAGGGGGCCGCCCGGTTCAGGTCACGTTCCAGCGCGGCTTTGTCATCCTCGCTTTCAGCCATGGCGGTGATATCGACGCGGCCCGATTGCACGGACACCTTGGCCCGCGGCAGCTTGTCCAGCGCCCGCAGCGCAAAGCCCAGCGATTCGTCCCATTCATCCGGTGTGGGGTAGTCCGCGCTTTCAAGGAAATCGGCAAAGGCGGTGCCATCGGCCAGCCGTTCGAACCGATCGGTCAGCGCCTCGCGGTCAGCGGCGGCCGGGATCAGCCCGATCACGGAGATCCCCGCATCGTTGCGCAGGATTTCGATGGAGAAACGCGGCGGCGCAAGCTCTGCTTCGGCCTCAACCTGCATCGCGTCGATGACCCGCGCCGCATCGACAATGGACCCGGCGGCGGCCAGTGCCTGAAACCGATCGGATTCGGTGGGGGCGGTCCCGGTCAGCGTGACCTGCAACCCATCGGCAGAAACTTCGGCCCAGACCAGTTCACGGTCGTCGAGCACTTGGCGCACCCCGATTTCGGAGCGGTCTTCGATCAGTCCGACAGAGGCGTTCGCAGCCATCAGCGCAACAATGGCTGCGGCCACGAATGTCAAAGCGACATGGAGAAAAGTCGACAGGCGCATTCAAAGGTCCGGTGCCGTTTCAGTTTGCGCAGGGATACGCCGCCGCGCGCGGGGTTGCAATCAATCCCGGTGGTCGCATCGGTTGGAACCCGCCGATTTTGCCGGGAAAACTTTCGATCACTTCCCCGTTATAAAAAGAGCGCGGCAATGAAGAACAGCAGGGGCAACAGCCCGGTATCGCGGTTTGCGCGGAAGAGTTGAATCAACTTGGCGCTGTCATGGATATCCAGCCCGCGCAGCTGCCACGCCATGTGCCAGCCCATCGCCCAAGGCCCCGCCAGCGCGACGACCATGGCAAGGATCGATGCCTCGTCCAGCAGCGCAAAGATCACCGCAAGGCCCATCAGGCCGACCGTTCCCATCAGGAAGCGCCGCAGCCACGGTCCGGTTTTCTCCCCGAAAAGACGCGCGGTCGATTTGATCCCGATCAGCGCGTCATCTTCGGTGTCCTGATGCGCATAGATCGTGTCATAGAACAGCGTCCATGCGATCCCTGCCATGTAAAGAACGACGGCGGGCGCTTCGATCCGTCCGGTATGGGCGGTCCATGCCAACAGCGCGCCCCAGTTGAACGCAAGCCCCAGAAAGACCTGCGGCCACCACGTAAAGCGCTTGGCAAAGGGATAGATCAGCACCGGCACCAGCGACAGCACCCCCAGCCCGATTGCCTGAATGTTGAAGGTCAGCAGGATGCAGAACGCAATCAGTGCCTGCAGACCCATCCACGCCACCGCTTGCCGCACCGTGACCTGCCCGGACGGGATGGGCCGCGAGCGTGTCCGCTCCACCGCGCCATCGAAATCGCGGTCGGTGATGTCATTCCACGTGCAGCCCGCCCCACGCATCAGCCACGCCCCGGCGGCGCAGCCAAGGGCGATCCACGCATCTTCCCAGCGGGGGCTTTGGTCATGCAGCATCGCCAGCGCCAGTCCCCACCAGCAGGGAATCAGCAAAAGCCACGTGCCGATGGGCCGGTCCGCACGGCTTAGCCGCAGATAGGGCCGGGTCCATTCCGGGGCGCGCGTATCCACCCAATTTCCCGCGACCGCATCGGAAACCTGACCATCCGCGTTCGGGTCCTCTGGCGTTGCCTCGTTCTCTTGCATTAAAGCTGGCCCCATGAGTGAGAAAATCCGCCTGTATGTAGACGCCGATCTGGACGCGGGGCAAGCCGTCGCCCTGTCGCGGGATCAAGCGCATTACCTCTTTGGTGTGATGCGCCTGCAAACGGGCGCGGCGATTTCGCTGTTCAACGGGCGTGATGGTGAATGGCGCGCCGTGGTGGCAGAGGCGGGCAAGCGTGGCGGCGTTGTCCTGTGCGAGGCGCAGACAGCACCGCTGAGGATGCCGCCCGATCTGTGGCTGCTCTTTGCGCCGATCAAGAAGGCCCGTACCGATTTCATCGTCGAGAAAGCGGCAGAGATGGGCGCGGCGCGGATCGTGCCGGTGCTGACCGATTTCACCAATGCCGAACGGGTGCGGCGCGACCGGCTGCAAGCCCATGCCGTCGAAGCGGCAGAACAATGTGGCGGCACCTTTGTGCCGGAAGTGGCCGACGCGGTGAAGCTATCCGCCCTGATGGATCGGTGGGACAGCGCGCGGCATATTCTGTTCTGCGATGAGGCCAAGGTCGGCGAAGCCTCTGGCCTGCATGCGGCGACGCCGGGGCCATGGGCCATTCTGATCGGGCCAGAGGGCGGATTTTCCGAGGCAGAGCGCGCGCGGCTCACAGGCTTGGATCACGCGCATGCCATCAGCCTTGGCCCTCGCATCCTGCGCGCGGATACGGCGGCGGTCGCGGCAATGACGCTGTGGCAGCAGGCACTTGGGGATTGGACGTGATACGCGCAGCGACAGCGCAGGACGCACCCGCGATCGAGCGTTTCTTGGCGCGCCATGCCGAAACCTCCATGTTTTTGCGCAGCAATCTGGCCAGCCATGGGATCGGCTCTGACCACCCGCATGGGACGGATTTCTTTCTATGGCACAAGGGCGCGGCGCTTGGCGCGGTGTTCGGGGCGACGCGGGGTGGATTTCTGCTGTGCCAGATGCCGCAGGCAGATGCAGAGGCGGCCCACAGTTTTCTCCACACTGTTCAAAACCGCGCGGTGCAGGGGCTGACCGGCGAGGCGGCGCAGGTGCGCGTGCTTCAGGATGCTTTGAGTTTTCCACAGGCAGCGTGGCGACGACAGGAAGACGAGCCGTTATTTTCGCTTGAGTTGAAGGATTTGCCCGCAAGTGCTGATGTGAACAAGCTGCGGCTTGCCGGGTTGGAAGACCGGATCATGCTGGCAGACTGGTTCCGCGATTACCAATTGGACACAGGGTTATCCACAGCCGGGCCCGACCTTGATGCGCAGTCGCAGGCGCGCGCAGAGGCGACAATCCACAGGTCGGATTTGCGGTTGCTGATCGAAGACGGGGTGCCGGCGGCGATGGTCGATTTCAACGCGGTGATGCCGGGCTTGGTGCAGGTGGGGGGCGTTTTCGTGCCCCGCGCGCAGCGCAACCGCGGTCTTGGGCGGCGCGTCGTCGCCGCGCGGCTGACACAGGCATACCGGGATGGGCAGGCGCGCCGGGCAATCCTGTTTGCCGCGTCGCCTGCCGCCGCGCGCGCCTATGCGGGGCTGGGGTTCCGGCAGATCGGACACTATCGGACCGCGCTTCTCAAAGCGCCAAGGAGGGTGCAGTGACGGGATTCATTCGACCGGAATTGCGCGCGCAGTTCTGGCGCTGGCGCGAGACGATCTGCGGTGCGGCGCTGGCGCTGATTGGCTTATGGGCCGGGATCGGTCCGGGGGGGCTGGTCGGCGCGCTTGGCTGGTTCTTGGCGGCTGTGGGCGCCGGGCTGGCGATTACCGGCATTCAGCGTGGCCGGTTCCGGGGCAGGGCGTCGGACGGGCCGGGTACGGTGGATGTGGATGAGGGGCAGATCGTCTATTTCGGTCCGCTGACCGGCGGCGCAATGGCGCTCGGCGATCTGGCGGAACTGGCGATTCTGCGTACTGGCGTCACCGCGCATTGGCGGCTGAAATCGTCCACCGAAAGCCTGTTCATCCCGCTGAATGCCGATGGCAGCGACGCGCTTTTTGATGCCTTTACCACCCTGCCGGGGCTCAAGGTCGAACGCATGCTCCGTGTGCTTGGCGAAACGACCGCACACGACACCGTGATCTGGACACGGGGACCTGTGCGCGTGCCCACGGACAGGCTGCATTGACACGCCTTTGAATTCCTTGCAGTCACGAACACGAAGCGCAGGCGAGAGGACACCCCAATGTCGATACCCCAGTCCGGCGGCGGGCCGATCGAACGTCACGAACAACTGGCGGAATATCTCGCCTCTGGCTGCAAGCCGAAGTCCGAATGGCGCATCGGGACCGAACATGAAAAGTTCGGATACTGCAAAGATACGCTCAAACCTCTGCCCTTCGCGGGCGCGCGTTCGATCCTGACCGTTCTGGAAGGGCTGCGCGACGGCCACGGCTGGGAGCCGGTGACCGAAGGCGACAACCTGATCGGGCTGACCAAGGACGGGGCCAATATCAGCCTTGAGCCGGGCGGCCAGCTTGAACTGTCCGGCGCGCCGCTGGAAACCATTCATCAGACCTGCGACGAGGTGAACGACCACCTGCGCGACGTGAAGGACATTGCCGACAAGGTTGGCGTGGGCTTCATCGGGCTGGGCGCGGCACCGATCTGGACCCATGAGGAAATGCCGCTGATGCCCAAGGGCCGGTACAAGCTGATGGATGCCTATATGGATACCGTCGGCACCACCGGGAAGATCATGATGCGGCGCACCTGTACGGTGCAGGTGAACCTCGATTTCTCGTCCGAGGCGGACATGGTGCAGAAGCTGCGCGTGGCGTTGTCGCTGCAACCGGTGGCCAATGCGCTTTTCGGGAACTCTCCGTTCTTCGAGGGCAAGCCGAATGGCGTCAAAAGTCTGCGCGGCTGGGTCTGGGACCGGATCGACGATGCCCGCACGGGGATGCTGCCCTTCGTGTTCGAAGAAGGCTTCGGGTTCGAATCCTGGGTCGAATACGCGCTGAACGTGCCGATGTATTTCGTCTATCGCGACGGCAAATATGTCGACGCGCTGGGCATGTCCTTCCGCGATTTCCTGGAAGGCAAGTTGCCCGCGCTGCCGGGAGAGACTCCGACGCTCAGCGATTGGGCCGATCATCTGACCACGGTGTTCCCCGAGGCGCGGATCAAGAAATACATGGAAATGCGTGGCGCCGATGGTGGCCCGTGGCGGCGTCTGTGCGCGCTGCCCGCTTTCTGGGTCGGTCTGATGTATGAACAAGGCCCGCTGGATGCGGCGTGGGATCTGGTCAAGGACTGGGACGACGAGATGCGTCAGGCAATGCGTGTCGCGGCCTATACCGAGGGGCTGGCGGCCGAGGTGAACGGGGTCAAGATGCTGGACCTCGCCCGTGAGGCGGTCGCGCTGTCCGAAGCAGGCTTGAAAGCGCGGGCGCGCCCCGGCTCGGGCGGTCTTGTCCCGGACGAGACCCATTTCCTGAATGCGCTGAAGGAAAGCGTGGAAAGCGGCAAAGCCCCTGCAGATGAGCTTTTGGATCACTATCACGGCGATTGGGGCGGGGATTTGACCCGCATCTTCCCGGAATATTCCTACTGATCGCCATCATCGGAGAGCCTGCCGGCGCTGCGCTCTCCGCTTCCAATTCCTCGGCGATTTCGCGGCGTGATCGCAGATGTGCCGCGATAAGACGCCGCCAGTCAATCGGGAGCCGTTGATGAGAGCGGACGCCAACCTCATCAAATATCGAAACGTGACGACGCCGCGTCTCCGGATATTTGTTGCATTGGTCGTGATCCCGTTCGCCGTCATTTTGGCGATGGTCTTGATTTCCGGATTTGGGCTGTTCGGAAGTGACGCTTTCGATCTGGTCGTTCCCATATTGCAGGGCGATTACACCCGCTTTGGCGACTTCATCGGCTATCTGGTTCTGTTGCTGCTTTGTGTCGGACTACCTTGCGCGTTTATCTATGTTTCAATCAAAAAGGGCATTCTTGCCCCGGACGTGGTTGTAACATTTGACCCAAGTCGACGGATTGTGGCGATCCATTGCGATCGACCGTGGCGCGGCGCACGCCTCTCCGAGTATTCGTTTGGGGATGTCGAGGCCATTGAACTGACCAAGAGTGCGCTGACAGTGAGCGAACAAAATGAAATTTCGCTTCATATGCGCGGGGCGAAACGGCCACTGGTCTTGGCGGCCATCTTTGACGCGCAAGCGGCCGCACAGGAGTTCCGCAAGCTGAAGGAGCTGGGCTTGCCAACTCGGTCGTAAAGGGCGTCGTGCTTGAGGAAAGGTAACCTGTGCCCCTCGACGAGATAGCTAAGAGCCTCTTGTCGATCTGACGCGGGATTTCAGGCCTTTTGCATGTGCAACGGCTTTGCCGGGCACCGCAGTATCGACCGAAAGGCCGGGGCAGTATTGCCCCAGCTTGTCGCGTAACCGGCGCGGTTTACAGCAGGATCACGTCACCGGAGGCCAGCTCGGCAAGGGTGATCCCCTCAAGGAAGGCCACCGTGCCATCGCCGAAATCAATGCGCAGCCCGGAAGATTTTTCTGAGGTGAGCGGCAGGACATCGGTGTCGAAATCCGTGAAGCCGAAATCGCTCAGGTCGATCCGGTCGATGCCGACCTCGAAATCCTTGACCCGGTCAAAGCCACCGCCAGCCTCGAACACGAAGGTGTCACGCGCGCCGTCCAGATTGCCGGAACCGAACCCGCCCACCAGCGTGTCGTCGCCCAGCCCGCCGGTCAGCGTGTCAGACCCGCCTTCGCCCAGAACATAGTCATCGCCGTCGCCGCCTTGCAGGTCGTCGCCGCCGCCGCCGCCGCGCAGATCGTCCGCGCCTGCGCCGCCCAGAAGGGTGTCGCTGTCCCGGTTGCCGCGCAGCAGGTCCGCGCCGTCGCCACCTTCGATGTAATCATTGCCCGACCCGCCATAGGCGATGTCATTGCCAGAGCCGCCGTACATCTCGTCATTTCCGGCCAGACCGTAGAGCACATCGTTGTTTTGACCGCCATCCAGCCAATCGTCCTGCGATGCGCCATACAGGGTGTCGTCGCCGGTATTGCCGTAGAATTCCGCGCGGGTCAGGTTCTTGGCCTTGAGGAAATCGTCGCCCTTGTTGCCATAGAAGGTCGCCCAATCGCCCTCTTCGGTACTGGTTGCCACCAGCCGGTCATCGCCGTCGCCGCCCTGGATCTGGTCGCGTCCGGCCCCGGAATAGACCGTGTCATTCCCCTCGCCGAGGCTGAGGTCTTCGTCACTGTCGATCTTCAGGAAGTTCAGGTTGTCGTCTTCGGTAAGCGTGGCTTCGAACAGCGACGCGAGGCTGACGGAGAACACGCCGGTCGAACTGTCGGTCATCTTGTTGAACCCGGTGAAGTCATTCACGATCGCGTCGTAATCGTCCAGCGAGGTCGGGAAGTCCGGCACGTTCGCGCCGTCCGAAGACAATTGGAAGAAATACTCGTACCCTGCATCCACATCCACGATCACCATGTAATCGGCGCTGGAGCTTCCGAATTCGAGGTTGAAGACCGTGATTTCCGTAAAGGTCACGGAGGACCCGAAATCGACGATATCGCCCTCTGGCTCGCGGAGTTCGACACGTGGGTCGAATTCGTCACTGGGGAAAAGGTACTGAAAATCGAAGGTACCATCTTCCGAGAAGATAGAGATCGTGTCAGTCCCAATCAGGCGCAGCGTATCGCCACGCGCAAACTGAGCGACCTGCACATAGGCTGTCGTCATTGGCGTCCCACCTGTATTTCTGCCTCATGGTGCCGGCTGTGTGGCCGGTCTGTTCTCACCCGCTTTTTGGGTAGTTGAGGGAATATTTACCGTCAAGGTAGGGGCCAGAAGACAGGCGGAAACCTGTGTCCTGGCCGTTACGAATCAGGCTTTTTCGGTGGGTTCCTGCCGATTCCGCTGCGTGACCGCCCCCAGAGTCGCCACCGCATGAGAGAATCCCAGCCCAAGGCACAAGGCGGCAAGGCCAAGGCAGAAAGCCAGCGCGATGGTGTGAGTCTCTGGCACGATCAGCATCAGTGCGCCGATCAGCAGAACGCCGCCTGTCCCGGTCGCGGCAAAGCCGGTGGCGATACTGAACGCGCTGATCCGCGCGGCGGATGCTTGTTCGGGACACTCCGCGCTTAGCGTGCCCACATGCAGGATCGCGAAGCTCAACGCGGCGGTCATGCTTAGCGCGAGGGGGATATAGACGAGGATTGCAATGATCATGACATTACTCCTTCTTGATCACGAAACATATTGAGGCGCCGGAAAGCGCTGCGCTCGAAGGCGCGGTAAAGGACGGCAAAGGCCCAGCCCCAAAGCGGGGCGATCGCCGCGCCGAATATCAGGAAGAAATGCGCCAAATCGGTAGCGGGCCCGTCAGTGAACTCCATCCAGACCCATGCGCATCCGCAAATGCTGATCTGTATTGCAAAGGCGAGTGCCGCGCAGGTCAGGCTGTTTGGCCCAAAGCGGGGCAATGCCCATAGGAGTGCAGGGGTGCCCGCCGCCAGATAGAGCGGCCCGCCATAAATGACGGCAAAGACGGGAATGAAAAGCGCCCAGAAGCACAAAGCAGCGACCAGGATTGGTGCCCCGAACAGGGCCAGAAAGAAGGCCATTGGGTCGACGATATAGCGGCGGCGTCCATTTGCGCGTGGCAGGATATCGGGCATGATCAGACACTCCTCAACGGACGAAGATCCAGCCGATCCAGAAGCGTTTGGTAGTGCCGCTCCGGTTCGGCCACATAGGTGGTTGGCATCCGGCCATAGCGCGCGATATCGGCCTCGACCCGCGACCAGCCGCGTTTCTGTGCCAGTTGAAACGCGCGCAGCCCTTTGTCGATCCGTTCGGATTTGCTGGCGAACTGACGAAAGAGCAGCGGCGCGCGCATATAGCTGAACCAGACCGGCGGGCGCATTGCCACTGTCCGCATCAATGGCCAATCCAGCGCGGCCTCGGCAGCCAGAATTGACGGATGCACGACATTGTCCTGTTCCCAGCGGAAGAAGGCGGTGAACAGCGCCTCTGTCCCGGCGGGGGACAATGCCGCGCCGCGCCGCCTTGCGTCATGGCAGGCTGTCAGCGCGTCGATCAACGCGGGATCGAGTCCGGCCTGCCGCGCCGCGTCGGGGCCAAGTCGCCCGGTAATGTGGTAGGCCGCATAGGTTTCAACGCAGACCTGGCGGTTGATCTCTTTGAAGGCGGTGGCGAAATCCGCGAGCCGAGCCAGCCGTTCGGCCCCATCCCGATGCGCCTTCGCGACCGCGCGCCCAATTGCAAGACCGCGCTGAAAGTGACCCGCGCCCCAAAGCGCCCCATGCGCCGCCAACAATGGAAAGACATGCCGCCCACCGGACTCGCGATACAGACGCAGGTAGACAGAGGCGCGTTGTTCAAGGTCTTGCGGACGACCGGCCAGCATTTCAGCCTCGGCCCGGATACGGCGAATATCGCTTGTAATGGTCCCTTTCATTGCTCTGCCCTCCACAAGCGGGCAGCGCGCAAGATACGCAGGATCACATCGGTCGGACGCGGGCGGCGTGCGCGCGTGTTGTCGCCGTGACGTGGCGCTAGGGGGTGTCGATAGGTTTGGTGCAACATGGCAGGTACCTTTCATTCTGAACTTTTGAGATCATCGGAAATATTTGAGATTTCTGTATAGACAGAAATTTCAGGGCAAAATTTTTTGACTTAAGATCCTTTATCGGTTTGCTTGCTCTTTTTGTTGCCCTTGGGCAGGAACTTCACGATGCGGCTGCCGAGTTTCAGCATGGCAACGTGGACGCTTCGGTTCAGGTTCGCCATATCGGTGTACCAATTGTCGAACATCTGCATGGTGGACAGGGTGTCATCGATCCGTTTGCGCACGTTTTCCGGGGTGCCATCTGTCGCGGCCTCTGCCTGAACAGCGTTGAGCGCTTCGATGGTCGGGGCGAACTCACGCTCACGCCGGCCTTCGATGACGATTGTCACCAGGTCGAACATATCCCGGACAGACGTGAAGTGGTCCCGGCGGTCACCAAGCTGTCGACGCGACTGGACGATTTTCCAGCCCTGCAATTCCTTCAGGGCGGTAGACACGTTGGACCGGGCCAGGTTCAGCGTTTCCGAAATCTCTTCCGCCGTCATCGGGTCGGGTGCGATATGCAGCAGCGCATGGATCTGCGCGACGGACCGGTTCACGCCCCATTTCGCGCCCATATCTCCCCAGTGAAGGATAAATCGTTGCATGGCGGGTGTGAGGTTCATGGCGTGTCCTGTAATTTCTGTATTGAGAGAAATAACAGAAACAACTGTTTTGTCAATCCGTCATCAAGCGCAGTCATCCGGGAGCGGCGACAACAGGATGTAGCAAGCAGGGGGGGCAGCGCGCACACCATGCCCGGTGCGCGCAGATGGATAAGGAGAGGCTTTCTCAACCATAGCGCTGAGCTATTTGCGCAGGTTTTGGGTTCGGTATTTCTTCGCCTCAAAGAAAACCCAACAGGAGACCCCCGATGAAATTCCCCACCGATTTGTTCAAGGGCGGCGTGCTTGCAGCCTGCCTGACAGCCTTCGCACCGGTTGCCGCGCTGGCGGCTGATGTGTCCATCCGCCTTGGCCATGTTCTGCCCGAAAGCCATAGCTGGCACATCGCCGCCACCGGTTTCGCGGACGAGGTCGCAACCCGCACCGAAGGTCGCGTGGCGATCGAGGTTTTCCCTTCTGGTCAGCTTGGTAGCGAAAAGGAAGTCATCGAAGGTCTGCAATTCGGGTCGGTTCAGGCCGGTCTGATCGGGTCGGGTTCCTTCCAGGGGATCGAACCGCGCATGGGCATCATCGAGATGCCTTATGCGTGGGGCGCGCGCGAACAGGCTTTTGCCGCGCTTGACGGGGATCTGGGCGTTGCGCTGGCGGATCTGCTGGATGCCAAGGGGATCAAGGTTCTGGGCTGGTGGGAAAACGGTTTCCGCAACATCACCAACAACGTCCGCCCCATCGCGAAGCCCGAAGACCTCGCAGGTCTGAAAATCCGCGTCACCCCGGACAAGGTGCGCCTTGCCACATTCGAGGGTCTGGGCGCTGAACCCGCGCCGCTATCCTTCGGAGAGCTGTATTCCGCCCTGCAACAGGGTTTGTTCGATGCGCAGGAAAACCCGCTGGCGATCATCTATTCGGCGTCCTTCTTCGAGGTGCAGAAATACGTGTCGCTGTCCGAACATATCTGGGGCGCGGCCACGCTGACCATGTCGAACGCGACGTGGAACAAAATCTCGCCCGAGGATCAGGACATCGTCATGGACGCCGCCACCAATTGGGGTCTGAAACAGCGCGACATGGTCGCCGCCGCCAATGACGACCTGATTGCCCAACTGAAAGAGAAGGGCATGGAATTCAACGAGGTCGACAAAGCCGCCTTTATCGCAGCGGTCGAGCCGATCTGGGAAAGCCAGAAGGATGTCTACGGCGCGGACCTGCTGAACATCCTCAACCAGTACCGCAAATGACCCTGCGGCCGGAGATAACAGAAGTTGCATCGGTGGAGCCGGTGCAACTTTACGACTTCACGCAGAAGGTGCTGTTTTCCCCTGCGGCGCGCGGCGAGGGCTTTATCAAGCTGAGCGTGACAACGGGCAAGAAGGGCGCGAAATCCACCGCCCACAGCCATCCCCGGGACGAGGTGACGCTGACGTTGAAGGGCGAGGCGATCCTGCGCGCCGGGGGTGAGGAATATCACATGACCGAAGGCACCGCCGTGCGCCTGCCGCCAGGTCTGGATCACACGGTCGAAGTGATCTCAGAGGAATGGGTGGTGGTCGCGGCCTATTGCGACGAGTGCACGCTGTGCCGTGGGCCGGAAGGATTTTTGAAGCCATGACGATTGGGAACGGGTCGCTGCGCGCGGCCACTGTTATCGACCGCGCGGCGCGCTGGGTTGGCGCGGCGCTGGTGGCGGGGTTTGCGGCGCTGGTCGTCTATGTCGTCATCTCGCGCTACCTGTTCTCTTCCACGCCGCGCTGGGCCGAAGAACTGCCGCGTCTGGCGCTGGTCTGGCTGGCCTTCGTTGGCGCGATCTCGGGCTTTGTGCGCGGCACCCATTTCCGCGCCGGGCTTCTTGACCTGATCGTGCTGCCGCCGCTGGTGCGGCGGGGCCTGTCAGTTCTGGCATG
The DNA here is from genome assembly GCF_004803475.1 of Aliishimia ponticola. GTDB lineage: Bacteria > Pseudomonadota > Alphaproteobacteria > Rhodobacterales > Rhodobacteraceae > Aliishimia > Aliishimia ponticola. Next base: position 60,535 of record NZ_SRKY01000006.1, on the reverse strand, counting down.
GCTGGCGAGTGCCATCTTTCTGGCGGTGTTCATCTGGACCGGCTGGCAACTGACGCAGATCACCTGGTCGCACAAGACCACCGCGCTGTCTTTGCCCGTGGGGCTGTTCTATCTGTCTGTGCCGATCTGCTGCGGCCTCGCCCTTGTGGGCCTGATCCTGAAAGGCGGCCGGACATGAGCCTTGCCCTTATCCTTTTGCTTGTCGTCTTTGCCGTGCTGGTGCTGCTGGATGCGCCCATCGCCGTAGCGCTCGGCCTGTCATCGATGTTCTACTTATTGATCGCCGATGCCGCGCCGATGATCGTGGTGGCACAGCGGGCCGTGGCGGGCATCAACAGCTTTACCCTGCTGGCGATTCCGCTGTTCCTGCTGGCAGGTCTTTTGATGGTCCATGGCGGGCTTGCGCCCCGGATCATCGCGCTGTGTTCGGCATTGATCGGGCGGCGCACGGGCGGGCTGGCCATGGTGATGATCATCGCCTGCATGATGTTTGGCTCGCTCTCCGGTTCCGGCGTGGCGGACGTGGTGGCCATCGGCACGATGATGCTGCCTGCAATGCGCGATCAGGGCTATGCGCCGGGCTTTTCCGCTTCGGCGCTGGGCTGTGCCGGATCGCTTGGCACGGTCATTCCGCCGTCCATCGTGCTGATCGTCTACGGCACCGCCACCAACAGTTCGATCGGCCAGCTTTTCGTCGCGGCGATCCTGCCCGGCATCCTGCTTGGCCTTGGTCTGATGCTGGTCGCGTGGTGGATTTCCCGCCGCAATGGCTGGCAGGGGGGCGAGCCCTTCTCTTGGGGCGAACTTGGCCGCGCGGCCAAAGGTTCCGTTCTGGCCATGCTGGCACCGATCATCATCGTGGGCGGCATCCGTCTTGGCATCTTCACCCCGACCGAAGCGGCCGGGATCGGCGTGGCCTATGCGCTGTTCATCGGGGTCGTTGTCTACCGTGCGCTGACATTGACCACCTTGATGCGGCTCTTGCGTGAAACCACCGAAATGACAGGCGTGATCCTTCTGGTCATCGCCTCGGCCTCTGTCTTTGGCTGGATCCTTGCCGCCGAACAGGTGCCGCAAATGGCCGTGAACGGCATCACCCAAGCCACCCAAAGCGGCACCGTGGCGCTGTTGATGATGATGGCGGTGCTGCTGATCCTCGGCACTTTCATGGAAAGCATCGCGATCATCCTGATCCTCGCGCCCGTGTTCCTGCCGATCCTTGGCCACTACGGGATCGACCCGGTCTATTTCGGCATCCTGCTGACCATCAACCTCGCCATTGGCGCCAATACGCCGCCCCTTGGCATCGACCTTATGGCGGCTTGCCGGGTCGGAGAGATCCCGCTGAGCGCGTCCTTCAAATACCTCTTGCCGTTCCTCGGCGTGATGGTCGGCGTGCTGCTGCTTCTCGTGCTGTTTCCCGCTTTGATTACCGATCTGCCGGGCATCTTGTTCTGATCCCGGCCCCCGAAAGAAAGAAGGTTTCCCATGCCGATCACACCCGATACCCGCGTCGACCTCGACCGTTTCTGGTCCACTATCGAAGCCTCTGGCGAGATTGGCAAAGGCCGCCCCGGCGGGCTGTCGCGCCTGACCCTTGGCAATTCCGACCGCCAGATGCGTGACCTGTTCCGTAGTTGGTGCGAAGAGGCCGGGCTGAGCGTCGAGGTGGATGCCGCCGGCAATATCTTTGGTCGCCGCGATGGCACCGACAACGATCTGCCGCCGATCCTGATCGGCAGTCACCTTGATACCCAGATCAATGGCGGGCGTTTTGACGGAATCGCGGGGGTTCTGGCCGGGCTGGAGGTGATCCGCAGCCTGAACGACGCGGGCCATGTCACGAAACGCCCCATCGTTGTGGTGGACTGGACCAACGAGGAAGGCGCGCGATTCTCGCCGCCGATGGTCGCCTCGGGCTGTTTTGTCGGGAAGTATGATATCGACTGGGTGCATGACTTGATCAGCGATGACGGTGCGCGCTTCGGGGATGAGTTGGAGCGGATCGGCTATAAAGGCGACCGCGCGTGCAAAGCGGGTGAGATCGACGCCTATTTCGAACTGCATATCGAACAGGGGCCGATCCTTGATGCGGAAAAGCGGCAGGTCGGCATCGTCACCGGCGGCTATCCAGTGCGGGGGATGCGGGCCTCTTTCAAAGGGCAGACGTCGCATACCGGCCCGACACCGATGGATTTGCGCAAGAATGCGCTGGCCGCAGGCGCGCGCTGGCTGACGGCTGTGGATGATATCGGTTGGGATTTCGCGGTGCATGACGGCAAGGCCACCGCCGCGCGGCTCACCGCATGGCCCAACAAGCCGGGCATCCTGTCCGACACCGCCGAGGCGGTCTGCGACGTGCGCCATCCCGACCCGATCACCACCCGCGCCATGGCCGAGAAAATGCGCCGGGCGCTCTTTGAATCTGCTGCGCGCTGCGGTTGCGAGGCCCAGATCGAAGATGAATGGGAATGGGGCGGCGACATTTTCGACCACGAGATGATCGACGGTATCCGCGATGAGGCGATCCGCATGGGCTTCAACTGGCGCGATATCCAAAGCCAGGCGGGCCATGACGCCTATTTCCTGGCCACACATTGCCCGACCGCGATGATCTTTACCCCCTGCGAAAACGGCATCACCCATAATAACGAGGAAAACTGCACGCCCGACGATTTCGTGGCCGGTTTGAACATCCTGCTGCACGCAGTCGTCAAGCGAGCCGACCGATGACCGCGCTGATCGGGCACGCGGCGCTGGAGGCCGCATTGGACTGGCCCGCGCTGATCGCGCAGTTGCGCGCGTGGTACAAGGCGGCACAGGTCGAGGCACCGGAACGGCAGGTGCTGACCATGGCGCAGCCCGATGGCAGTGAAGCATCGCTGCTGATCATGCCGGCATGGGTCCCGGGCGACAGCATCGGTGTGAAGGTCGTGACCTTCTTTCCCGCCAATGCCGATAAGGGCAGGGCGACGATCAACGCGGGGTATCTGCTGTTCGACGGGGATACCGGGCAGATGACTGCGGCGCTTGACGGTGACGCGCTGACCGCGCGGCGCACGGCGGCAGCATCGGCCCTGGCCGCGGATTACCTTGCCCGCCGGGATGCGGCGCGTCTGGTCGTGGTCGGCACCGGGCAATTGGCGGCGGCGGTGGCGCAGGCCCATGCCTCCGTGCGCCGCTATGAGGACATCACCATCTGGGGCCGCAGCCCGGACAAGGCCGCAGCGGTCGCGGGGCAATTGGCCGATATGGGCCTGCCCGCCGTGATGAACGAGGATCTCGAAGCAGCCTGCCGGTCAGCGGATGTTGTCAGCACGGTTACGGCGTCGACCCGCCCCCTGATCCAAGGCGCATGGCTGCGACCGGGCAGCCATCTGGACCTGATCGGTGCCTTCAAGGCCGATATGCGTGAAAGCGACGATCAGGCGGTCGCGCAGGCGCAGATTTTTGTCGATCGCCGCGACGGGGCCAGCCTTGCGGGCGATCTTGCCCAACCGCTGGCCGACGGCACGATTGCACCGACGGATTTGCTGGCCGATCTGCAGGACCTGGCCCAAGGCAGCCACCCCGGACGTCGCGACGACCGCGCCTTCACGGTGTTCAAATCGGCGGGCATGGCGCTGCAGGATTTGGCGGCGGCGACGCTTGCGGCCTCTCAGGCCAAATCGGGATAAAGCGCCAGCAGCTCTTCCATCGTCTGTACGAATTTCTGCTCGGACGATGAGAGTTTCTCCTTCGGGGCATGGACCATGTACACATCGGCTCCGATGGGCTCGTCCGTGATTTTCAGCGGCCAAAGCTCTCCTCTGCGGATGTCGTCCTGCGCGATGGCCAGCGGCAGGATGCCAATGCCCAGTCCGGTGACGATCATCCGCCGTACTTCTTCGGTGCTGGTGCTAAGCCCGTTGATCCGGTTGCCAAGCCGCGTGCCTTCGCGCAGCACGGACATCGGCTCCAGCCCCATGCCTTCGGTCGCACAAGCGAAGGAGATGAACGGTTCGCGTTGAAGGTCGCGCAATTCGACTGTTTCCTGCCCGAACAGCGGATGCTCGGCGCCGCAGAACACGCGGAATTCCTCGCGGAACAGGCGGATCGACGGAACATTGACCAAGGGTTTCGACAGCAGGCAGAAGCCCAGCGTCGCGCGGCCCTGCTGGATCAGGCGCACGATGGTCTGGCTGTTTTGCACTTCGCTTTGGAAAATCACCGACGGGTTGCGCTGGTGGAACAGGCGCATGGCCTCGTCGATCAGCGGCGACACAAGGTTCGAGATGATCTGATAGCGCACCTGACCGCGCTCTTCGGCCTCTGCGTCGCGAACCAGAACCGAAATCCGCTCGGCGCTGTGAAAGATGTCGCGGCATTCCTGAAAAATCTTGTCCCCCCGCGTGGTCAGTTCAAAATGGCGGCTGTCGCGAAAGACCAGTTGGCACTCAAGCTGCGCTTCAAGCTTTTGCAACGCATTGCTGACCGATGGCTGGCTCAGGCCCAGCCGTTTTGCCGCGCGGGTGATACTCTGCTCTTTGCATATCATGTAAAACATGCGCAGAAGGTTCCAGTTCAAGTCGGCTTGCGGGGCGTTGTCCATTGATCGATCTCGGTCGCGGAAATGATGAAGCAGAGTGCCTGTTTTCGCAGCAAGTCCAAAATAGCAAGAGGCTATTGCAAATATAACCGCCCTCTATTCTCGGCATCTGTGCGGTTCAGGCCCGCGCTTGTATGGTTGCCGAAGTTTTCATCAGAAAAGAGAGTCCCATGACCATCACACGTCTCCATCCCGGTCCGCGCATGAGTCAGGCCGTCATCCATAATGGCACCGTTTATCTGGCAGGGCAGGTCGGCGCACCCGGTTCTGACGTGGCCAGCCAGACACGTGATTGCCTCGAAGCCATTGATACGCTGCTGCAAGAGGCGGGAACGGACAAGTCGAAGCTGCTTCAGGTCATCATCTGGCTTGCTGATATGGCTGACTTCCAAGACATGAACGCGGTTTATGACGCCTGGATCGACCCGAATAACCCGGCAGCACGGGCCTGCGGCGAAGCCAAACTGGCCACGCCCGACTACAAAGTGGAATTCATCGTGACCGCGGCGGTCTGATCTGCCCCGGTTCAGGGGTTATGCCAGCCATAACCCCTGCCTATTTGCCCTTCGGTCCTGCCTGCGGCTTCATCGATCAAGCCACGCAACGTCAGGACAGGCTATGTCAGCACAACTCGACCTTTCCGATATCGAAACCGCCACACTGGGCCATTTTCTGGAAACCGGCTTCATGGCGCCTTCGATCCAGGGGCTCCTGCCTGAAAAACGGGTCTTCGGCCCGGCCCTGACCGTCAGGATGCGCGCCGATGATGGGGCGCCGCTGGTCGAAGCCCTGTCCGAGGCCAAGCCGGGGCAGGTCATCGTGATCGACCGCAGCGGCGACTTGCGCCACGGCTGCTGGGGCGCTGTCACCACTGCGGCGGCGCAGGCCCGTGGCGTTCTGGGCAGTATCATCGACGGCTTTATCACCGACCGCTCAGCAATTCTTGCGGCGCAATATCCGGTCTGGTGCCGGGGCCGGTCCCCGATCACGACGAAACCGCGCAATCTGGGCGGCGAGGTGAATGTCACGGTCAATTGCGGCGGCGTTTCCGTGCGTCCCGGCGATATCGTGCTGGCCGATGAAAGCGGTGTCGTCGTGCTGAATCCCGCAGACGCCGCAAAGCAGGCCGAGCGCGCTCGCCAAATGCAGATCGATGAGCTTACCGTGCTGGCCCGGCTGAAAGCGGGCGAGACTCTGGCCGAGATCACCCCAAGGAACAAGCAGCCCGCATAGAACCGGAAAACCGGCACGCATCCCCTCAAATCTTCCAACCACGCCACCCCAACAGAGAGAGACGTAATGCAGTTCACTTCCAAAATCATGACAGGTCTGGCCGCGCTGGCCGCCAGCACCTCGCTGACACTGGCCACGCCCGCGCTGGCGGATAAGGCATCGAACACGCTGAACGTGGCCTTTGCGGCCGAACCAGAGCCGCTCGACACCTACAAGATCGCGGGCCGTCAGGGCCTGATCCTTGCGCGCCACATCTATGATGGCCTGCTCTACAAGAACCTCGATACCGGTGAGATCGTGCCCGCGCTGGCCGAAAGCTGGGAATTCACCGGCCCGCTGACGATGGAATTCACCCTGCGCGAAGGTGTGAAGTTCCACAATGGCGCGGATTTCACTGCAGATGATGTCGTCGCCACGCTCAACACCGTCATCGCCCCGGAATATGGCACACGCTATTCCATCTCGGTCGATTGGATCGAAAGCGTCGAAAAGCTGGACGACTACAAGGTGCGCATCAACATGGCGAAGCCCTTCGCCGGTGCGATTGAAATGCTGGCCGACGCGCTGCCGATCTATCCCCATGCCTTCTTCACCGAGAACGGCTCTGCCGGGATGGCGGCCACGCCCATCGGCACCGGTCCCTACAAGCTGGTCGCGCAAGAGCCGGGCATCCGCTACGAGATGGAACGCTTCGAAGATCACTATGCGGGCAGCCCCAAATCTGGCGCGACCATCGACAAGATCGTGGTCCGCACCATCCCTGAAATGAACACCCAGTTTGCCGAACTGATGTCCGGTTCTCTCGACTGGATCTGGCGTATTCCGCCGGATCAGGCCGACCGTCTGGAAGGCCGCGTGCAAATCGTCAGCGCGCCGATCATGCGCATCGGCTATGTCGGCTTCGCCCCCGAGGCGATGGCAGGCGACACGCCGATTGCCAACAAACTGGTGCGCCAGGCGCTGATCCACGCCACCAACCGGGGCGCGATCGTCGATGCCTTCGCGGGCGGGGCCTCCAAAGTGCTGAACACGCCCTGCAACCCGGCGCAATTCGGCTGCGCGCAGGATGTGACGTCCTATGAGTACGACCCTGAAAAAGCCAAGGCGCTGCTGGCCGAGGCCGGGTATCCCGACGGCTTCGAGATGGAAATGGTGTTCTCTGCCATGCCGCGCCCCACAGCCGAAGCGGTGGCCGCGGATTTGGCCAAGGTGGGCGTGAAGCTGGTGCTGAACGAACAGCAATATTCCGCAGGCATCGGCAAATGGCGAGCCAAGGAACTGCCGGCGTTCTTCTCCAACTGGGGCAGCTACGGCATTGGCGACACGGCCTTCATCCTGTCGAACTTCTTCGGGGGCGGCGCGGATGACTTGGTGCAGGACGAGAAACTGGCCGCATGGCTGACCGAGGCGGACACCGCGTCCGACCGGGATGTGCGGGCCGAAAACTACGAAATGGCGGTCAAACGGATCGCGGATGAAGCCTATTGGATGCCGATGTATAACTTCAATGTGAACTACGGCCTGTCCAATGATCTGGACTTCACACCGCATCCGGATGAGTTCGCCCGTTGGTGGGCGTCCAGCTGGAAATAAGCTGACCCTGCCAATGCAACGGGCCGGGCGGTCCCTCTCCCCAGCCGTCCGGCCCATATATTGGAATGCCCTCATGCTGTCTTTTCTGTCCAAACGTCTGCTTGTCGCGCTTCTGGTCTGTGTGACCGTCTCGGCGCTCAGCTTTGGTTTGATGTTCCTGTCAGGCGATCCGGCAATTGCCATCGCGGGCTCCGGTGGCCGGGCCGAGGATGCAGAGGCAATTCGCGTGGCCTATGGCTTTGATCGGCCTTTGGTTATCCAATATCTCGATTGGATCGGCAGCGCGCTGACCGGCGATTTGGGGCAGAGCATCTATTTCAACGTGCCGGTGACGGAAATCATCGGCAACCGGGTCGGTGTCACGCTGACCTTGGGGTTCATCTCCTTCCTCGTCGCGCTTGTGATCGCGGTGCCTTTGGGCATTGCGGCGGCGCTGCGGCCAAACGGCTGGATCGATCGCATTGCCTTGGTTATCGCGGTCTCCGGTCAGGCAATCCCGAGCTTCTGGCTGGGGCTGATGGCCATCGTGGTCTTTGGCGTCTGGTACGGGATGGTGCCGATTTCGGGCGCTGAGACATGGCAGGGCTATATCCTGCCCGTCGTCGTCCTGAGCTATTACGCCATTCCCGAACTCATGCGCATTACCCGGTCCGGCATGATCGACGTGCTGGCCACCGATTATGTCCGTGCCGCCAAGGCCAAGGGCCTGCCGATGCATCTGGTTATCTCGCGCCACGCCCTGCGCAATGCGGTGCTGCCGCTGGTATCGCTGGCGGCGGTCCAGTTGGGGCAGCTTCTGTCGGGGTCCATCGTGATCGAAAGCGTCTTCGCGTTGAATGGGCTGGGGCGTCTTGCATGGGAATCGCTGCTGCGAAGCGATCTGCCCGTAGTGCAGGCGATCATCCTGATCCTGTCGCTGCTTTACGTGGTGTTGACTACGCTGGCGGACATTCTGAACGCGGTGCTTGATCCGCGCTTGCGGGGGGCATCCTGATGGCTGAACTTTCCACTCAAGCGGCGCGGCCCAGTATCTGGCGCAAGATGCGCGGCAATACCGGCGCGCTGATCGGTGGGACGCTTTTGGCCGTGATCGTGCTGATCGCCCTTTTCGCGCCGCTTCTGGCCCCCCATGACCCGGTTGCCCAGGACCTGACCCGCCGTCTGTTGCCCCCCTTCTGGCATGACCGGTCCGTGCCAGAGCATCTGCTCGGCACAGATCACCTTGGCCGCGATTACCTGTCGCGCCTGATCTATGGCGCGCGGGTGTCGCTGGGGGTCGGGCTGGGCGTGATCCTGGTTTCCGGCGCCATCGGCATCACGCTGGGATTGCTGGCGGGGTATTTCGGCGGCTGGGTCGATATGGTGATCAGCTTCGCCATCACAACGCGCCTGTCGCTCCCGATCGTTCTGGTGGCATTGGCGGCAGTCGCCTTGGGCGGCGCATCGCTGACCACGCTGATTACCGTTCTGGGCCTGCTTTTGTGGGACCGGTTCGCGGTCGTGACCCGCGCCGCCGCGCAAAGCCTGCGGCATCAGGAATTCATCATGGGCCTACGCGCTATCGGCGCCAGCCGCGCGCGTATCCTGTTCCTTGAAATCCTGCCCAATATGCGGGCCACGATCCTTGTCGTCGTCTCGCTGGAGGTCGCCAACGTCATCCTGCTGGAGGCTGCCCTGTCCTTTCTGGGCCTTGGCGTCCGTCCGCCGACCCCAAGCTGGGGGCTGATGATCTCGGAAGGGCGCGACAACATCCTGTTCGATCCATGGCTGATTGCGCTGCCGGGCACTGCGCTTTGCCTGCTGGTGCTGGCGGTCAACCTTTTTGGCGACGGGATGCGCGACATCACGGGGCCTGTACGCAAATGACCGACAAGATGCTGGATATCCGTAACCTCAAGGTCGCGCTGCCGACTGAACGCGGTACGCTGAACGCGGTACGGGGCGTGGACCTGTCGATTGCCAAGGGCGAAACGCTGTGCCTTGTGGGCGAGTCCGGGTGCGGCAAATCGCTGACGGCGACGGCTCTCATGGGGCTGTTACCCCGCTATGCCAAGGTGACGGCAGACCGGTTCGAGATGGCAGGCCAGGACCTGACCGCCAAGACCGATGCAAAACTGGCGAAGATGCGCGGACGCGATGTGGCGATGATCTTTCAGGACCCGACCAGCGCGCTGAACCCGACCCTGACGATTGGGCGGCAACTGACCGAAGGCGTCATGCGCGCCGAGAAACTGAGCCGCAAGGAGGCGGACGCGCGCGCCATCGAAATGCTCGACCGAGTCGGGATCGCCAATCCGGCAGCACGGCTGACACAATACCCGCACGGGTTTTCCGGCGGGCAACGCCAACGCATCATGATCGCTTCGGCGCTGATGGGGCGGCCCAAGCTTCTGATCGCGGATGAGCCGACGACGGCGCTTGATGTCACCATCCAGGCGCAGATCTTGGCGCTATTGGGCGAGTTGCAGGCCGACCTTGGTCTGTCGCTGCTGCTGATCACCCATGATCTTGGCGTCGTCGCAGCCATCGCCACCGAAGTGGCGGTCATGTATGCAGGCCGCATCGCCGAGCGCGCGCCAGTCAAGGACCTGTTTCGCGCGCCGCAGCATCCTTATACCCAAGGGCTTCTGGCCGCGATCCCGGTGCCGGGCCTGACCCCGCGCGGCAGCGCCTTGCCCGCCATTCCGGGCCGTGTGCCGGGGCTGATCGGCACCATGACGGGCTGCGCCTTTCGTGACCGGTGCGCCCTTGCCGGGGCAGAATGCAGCCAGGACCCGGTTCCGCGACACAGCCCTGCGCCGGGCCGCTTCGTCGAGTGTTACAAAGCCGCAGAGGTGGCCGCATGACCCCCCCGATGATCCGCATGTCCGGTATCCGCAAAGCCTATCGGCTGCGGCGCGGGCTGTTTGCCCCGGCCGAAGATCTGCTGGCGGTCAATGATCTGTCGCTTGAGGTGGCCGAAGGCGAAACCTTGGGCCTTGTGGGCGAGTCCGGTTGCGGCAAAAGTACGGCGGTCAGCATCATGCTGGGGCTGCTACAGCCCGATCAGGGCGAGGTCGAAATCGCCGGGCAAAAGATCGGCACGATGCCGGTCGCAGAGCGGGTGCGCCTGATCCAGCCGGTGTTTCAGAACCCCAATGCTTCGCTCAACCCGGTCAAACGGATCGAAACACTGATCGCGCAGCCCCTGCGCCTGCATGGCGGCACTGACGAGCAGGCTGAAGTGAAGCGGATGCTGGACCTTGTCGGTCTGCCCTCACGGCTGGCCGATGCCTATCCCGGAGAGCTTTCGGGCGGTCAGCGCCAACGCGTCGCCATCGCCCGCGCGTTGATCCTGAAGCCGCGCGTCCTGATCTGCGACGAGCCGACCTCGGCACTCGATGTGTCGGTGCAGGCGCAGATCATCAACCTGTTGTTGTCGCTCAAGAAAGAGCTGGGGCTGACAATGGTTTTCGTCAGTCACAATCTTGCAGTGGTCGAACATTTGGCGGACCGCGTGGCGGTGATGTATCTTGGTCAAAAGGTCGAAGAAGCACCGACTGACGCGCTGTTCGATGCGGCGCAGCACCCCTATACCAAGGCGCTTTTGGCGGCGACGCTGTTGCCGGACCCGGAAACTGGTATGCCGGAGCAACTGATCGGCGCGGCCCCGGCGGACCCTTTCGCACGGCAGGCCGGGTGTCTTTTCGCGCCGCGATGCCGCGAAGTGCAGGAGAGCTGTCGGACCACGCCGCAGAACTTGCGCGCGCTGAACGGCGGAATGGTGCGCTGCGCCATCGCGGGCCGTTCCTTGCCGAGCGATGCGATCCTGCCTCAACCGGCAGAGTAACCGGGCCGGGCGGGCCGAAGGCGCGCGCCCTTGGCGGTCAGGTCTTTTGGCCGATCTTGGGTTCGGTGCCGGCTTTCAGGCGGGAGATATTGCTGCGATGCCGCCAGAAGATCAGCAGGGTCAGCACGGCAAAAAGCGCAAAGAACGGGCCGGTGTCCAGCAGAACCACAAGGAAGGTGGAGGCCGCCGCGCTGATCAGCGACGCCATCGACGAGATGCGGAATAGCGCCGCGCCTGCAAGCCACGCAAGGCAGCACCCGATGCCGACAGGCAGGCTTAGCGCAAGGGCGAGGCCAAGAAAGGTCGCAACACCTTTGCCGCCATTGAATTTCAGCCAGACCGGATAGCAATGCCCGATCATCGCCGCCAAACCGGCCAATTGCGCCGCATCTTCACCGGCGACACTACGTGCAAGCAGCACGGCGACGGCCCCTTTCAGCGCGTCCAGCACAAGGGTCAGCGCTGCGGCCTTCTTCGATCCGGTGCGCAGCACATTCGTCGCCCCAATTGAACCCGAACCGATATCGCGCAGATTGCCAAGGTTCATTGACTTGGCCAGCACCATGCCAAAGGGGATCGACCCCAAAAGGTATCCGATGACCGTCCAAAGCATCAGAACCGCGATGCTGCTTTCAATAGGGGGCATTAGGTATCTCCAAAGACGCGGGCCCCGGAGACCCAAGTTCCCAGAACCTTGCCCTGCATGCGTGCGTCATCGAAAGGCGTGTTCTTGGACTTTGATTGCAGATTGAACCGGTTCAGTTGAAACGGCGCGTCCGGATCGAACAGGACAAGATCGGCAGGCGCGCCCTCGGTCAGCCGTCCGGTGTCCAGCCCCAGCCGCCGCGCCGGGTTGACGGACAGCGCCCGCCACAATGTCGGCAAATCCATGTAGCCGCCATGCACAAGGCGCATCGCCGCAGGCAGCAGCGTTTCCAGCGCGACGGCCCCGGCGGCGGCTTCTTCGAAGGGCAGGCGCTTGCTTTCCTCGTCCTGCGGAGTGTGCATCGACGAAATCACGTCGATCAGCCCGCTGGCGACGGCCTCCACCACGGCAAGGCGGTCATCCTCGTCCCGCAGCGGCGGCTTCAGTTTGAAGAAGGTCCGATAATCGGCCACGTCGAAGGCGTTCAGCGTCAGGTGATGGATCGACGTACCTGCAGTGATGTCGATCCCGTTGCCCTTGGCGCGTTCCAGCGCGGGCAGGGCGCGGGCCGTCGTGATCTGGTCCACGTGATAGCGCGCGCCGGTCATCTCCAGTAGCGCGATATCCCGGTCGAGGCCCATCCGCTCTGCCATGGGGGAGACAGCGGGCAAGCCGCGCAGGCTGGCGAATTTGCCGGAACTGGCGCAGGCGCCTTTGGACAGGCCCGGCTCTTGGATATGGCCGATGACCAGCGCGCCGCAGGATTTTGCATAGGTCAGCGCCCGAGACAGAACCTTGGTGTCGGTCACGACGTGGTCGCAATCGGTGAAGGCCACCGCGCCGGCATCCATCAGGAAGCCGATCTCTGTCATCTCGGTGCCCGCGCGGCCCTTGGTCAGCGCCGCCATGGGCAGCACATGCACAACGCTATCGGCCTGCGCCCGCCGCGTGACGAATTCCAGCGTTTCGGGTGTGTCAATCGGCGGGTTGGTGTCGGGGCGTGTCACCATGGTCGTGACCCCGCCTGCCGCCGCCGCGCGGCCCGCCGATGCATAGCTTTCCTTGTGCCGGTCCCCCGGCTCGCAGACTTTCACACCGATATCTACGATCCCCGGCGCGAGGCACTTTCCCCGGCAGTCGATCTGCTTGTCTGCGGTGCCCGGCGCGCAGATGCGCCCCTCCGACACCCAAAGCTCGCCAACAGTATCGGTTCCCTGTTCCGGATCGATCAGGCGGGCATTCGTGAAATGGAGCGTCGTCATAAAAGTCCCGCTGCGTTGCTGCGAAAGGGTTGTCATGGATGGGGCGCAAGATGTCTAGAGTAAACGGCCCGAGCAAGGGGAGGGCGCAGGGCCCGGCGGCGATACGCGATCAGGTCGCGACCCAGATCATCAGGGCGGTCAGCAAAAAGATCACCAGAAGCGCGGCCATCGCGATCCGTCCCGACATGGCGGCATCGGAGGGGGCGGGCTTGCCGGGCGCAAGTGTCGTTGCCGCGCGGCTTTCCAAGGGCTGGCTGTTACGCCAATCGGTGCCGGGTTGGTGCAGCGTCGCGATCAGTGTTGCTTCGGGCGCGGGGCGCAGCGTCACGGCCTGATCGCCGAAAGCCTGTGAATAGACGATCATCACCCAGCCGTCCAAAGCCGCCAGACGGGCGCGATGCGGGGCCAGCTCTTCGGGGTCGACGCCATTGCCCTCAACCAGATAGCCCGCAAGCCCCAACTCTTCGAGATCGCTGACCGGGAAGACTTCGACATAGGCGGGGTTCAGATCGCGCACGCCCAGCAACTGCGCGCGCCGCTCGGCGGCGGTGTCCGGTTCGGGGCCGTCATCACGAAGGGTTTTCGCCTCTGCCGCCGGAAGCGACAGCGCGAATACCCGGATCACGCCAAATTCGTTCTGTTTGACATCAAGACTCATGCCGCGCGCCGCTCCCTCAGATTATGGGCCAGAAGGTCCATCGCGGCCATGCGCACGGCGACGCCCATTTCGACCTGATCCTGAATGACCGACCGGTTGATGTCGTCGGCCAGCGTCCCGTCGATCTCGACGCCGCGGTTCATCGGGCCGGGATGCATCACGATGGCATCGCTTTTGGCGCGGGACAGCTTGTCGGCATCCAGCCCATAGCGGTGGTAATATTCACGCTCTGACGGGATGAAGCCGCCATCCATCCGTTCGCGTTGCAGGCGCAGCATCATCACCACGTCCACGTCCTCAAGCCCTTCATGCATGTCATGGAACACCTCGACGCCGAACTCGCCAATTCCGGCAGGCAGCAGCGTCGGCGGGCCGATCAGGCGCACGCGGTTTTCCATCTTGGTCAGCGCAAGGATATTGGATCGCGCCACGCGGCTATGGGCAATGTCGCCGCAAATCGCGATGGACAGCCGGTGCAGACGCCCCTTGGCGCGGCGGATCGTCAGCGCATCCAGCAGCGCTTGCGTCGGATGTTCGTGCCGCCCGTCGCCAGCGTTGAGCACGGCGCAATGGACTTTCTGCGCCAGCAGGTCGACCGCCCCGGAATTGGGGTGGCGCACAACCAGAAGGTCCGGCTGCATCGCGTTCAGTGTCAGCGCCGTGTCGATCAGGGTTTCGCCCTTTTTGATCGACGAGGCCTGCATCGCCATGTTCATCACATCCGCCCCCAGCCGCTTGCCCGCCAGTTCGAAACTGGCCTGCGTGCGGGTGGAGTTTTCGAAGAACATGTTGATCTGCGTCATCCCGGCCAGCAGGTCGGAATGCTTGCTGTCAGAGCGTGACAGGTCCACATAGGTTTCGGCGCGGTCGAGAATGGCGGAAATATCTGTCGGGGCCAGCGGTTCGATCCCCAGAAGATGACGATGTCTGAAACTCATGGGGCCTCCGCAATGAACGGTATCAGTATAAAGCGCGGCCTCGCAGGGGCAAGCGGGTGCCAGCGGCAAAACCGTGTGCCGGAACGGGGCGAGCTGCGATCGGGTATGTTGCACCAGCGCAGAGGGCGCTAGATTGCCCAGCATGGATTCGGTGGAATATTACAGTGCCCTCGCGGCGCTGGCTTGGCAGGTGGAGCTTGGGGCGACCGAAGCGGTGCTGGACGCGCCGGTCGATCGCTATGCGCTGGCCGCGAAACCGGCAAAGCCAGCGACAGCAGGCGCCGCAGCAGCGGATGCCGCGGCCACACCGGCCCTCAAACCGGCAGAGCCCGATCCCGTGGTCGAAGCCCGCAAAGCCGCGCAAGGCGCTGCGGATCTGGCCGCGCTGCGTCAGGCTTTGGCCGATTTCCCCCATTGCGATCTGCGTCACGGGGCGCGCAACCTTGTCTTCTCGGATGGGGTGGCAGGCGCGCCGCTGATGATTGTGGGCGAAGCGCCGGGCCGCGACGAGGACCGGCAGGGCAAACCCTTCGTGGGCCGGGCCGGGCAACTTCTTGACCGGATGCTGGCAGCCATCGCGCGGGACCGCGCCCGCGATGTCTATATCACCAACGTGCTGCCATGGCGTCCCCCACAGAACCGTGACCCAAGGCCGGACGAGATCGCCATGATGCAGCCGTTCTTGCAGCGCCATATCGAACTGGCCGCGCCGAAGCTGTTGATCGTGATGGGAAATATCTCGTGCCAGGCCTTGCTTGGGCGGCGTGGGATCACCCGCTTGCGCGGCAATTGGGAAGAGGTTCAGGGCCTGCCGGCAATGCCGATGTTCCACCCGGCCTATCTGCTGCGCACGCCCTCCGCCAAGCGCGAGGCATGGGCGGACCTTCTGCAAATCCGCGCAAAACTGGAGAAAACATGAGCCGCATCGACGACAGCAAGACTTTCATCCCGGTGCGGATCGCGGTGCTGACCGTCAGCGACACGCGCAGCGCCGGGGATGACCGCTCTGGCGATACGCTGGTGGCCCGGATCGAGGCGGCAGGCCACCGTCTTGCCGCCCGCGCCATCATCCGCGATGAGCGCGACGCCATCGCAGCCCAACTGCGGGACTGGATCGCGGACGCGGATGTGGATGTCGTGATTTCGACCGGCGGGACAGGGCTGACCGGGCGCGATGTGACGGTCGAAGCCCATCGCGACGTCTATGAAAAAGAGATCGACGCCTTCGGGACGGTCTTCACGATCGTGTCAATGCAGAAGATCGGAACCTCTGCCGTACAAAGCCGCGCGACGGCGGGGGTCGCGGGGGGAACCTATCTTTTTGCACTGCCGGGCAGCCCCGGTGCCTGCAAGGATGCGTGGGATGAAATCCTGCAATATCAATTGGATTACCGCCACCGACCCTGCAACTTCGTTGAGATCATGCCGCGTCTTGACGAGCATCAGCGCAGAAAATGATCGATCGGTGCGACGGAAATACGCGGCTGGTCCGTTCAATCCTCTAAGCATTTGGAAAATCCGGCAAAGAGTTTATCTTTAGTCTACGCGATTTCCGTCGAAAGGGCATGACGTATGCGATTCTTGCGCCAATCGGTGATGGGGCTATTTCTGGCGGCGATGACTCTTGGTCTTTTGGGCTATGCGGCCAATATGGTGCGCGGCGCGGTCTTGGCGCGGATGGCCTCGGAAGATCGGGCCCCCGCGCAGCGGGAGCGAGTCTTTGCCGTGGCGGTGCAGACCGCGGTGCCGGGCCGCGAAACGCCGGTTCTCGAAGCCTTTGGCGAGGTGCGCGCGAAACGCACGCTTGAACTGCGGGCAGCCGCTTCGGGCCGCATCGTCGAAATGTCGGACAGCTTTGCCGAGGGCGGCGTGGTGTCCGAGGGCGAAGTGCTGCTGCGGCTCGATCCCAGCGATGCGGAATCGGCGCGTGATGCTGTGGCCGCCGATTTGTCGGATGCCGAAGCTGAAGTGCGCGATGCCGAAGCGGCGCTGCTGCTGGCCAAGGACGAATTGGCCGCGGCCCTCGAACAAGCGGAACTGCGGACACGCGCTCTGCAACGTCAACAGGATTTGGCCGCACGCGGGGTTGGCACCGCTGCCGCCGTGGAAACGGCAGAGCTTGCGGATTCCGCCGCGCGCCAGATGGTTTTGGCCAGCCGTCAGGCGGTCACGCAATCGCAGGCGCGGATCGCGCAATCTGCAACGCGGCTCAAACGCTCCCAACTTATTCTGCAAGACGCCGAACGGCGAGTTGTGGACACGATCGTGACGGCGCCCTTCGCAGGCAGCCTCAGCGGCGTCTCCCTGACCCTTGGGCGCCTTGTTTCGGACAACGAACAGCTGGCCACGCTGATCGACCCTGCCGCGCTGGAAGTCTCTTTCCGGCTGTCCACGGCGCAATATGTCCGGCTGCTTGATGACGATGGGCGCTTGCCGAACCTGCCGATCAAGGCGCGGCTTGACGTGGCCGGGGTGGACCTGGTCGCAACAGGTCGTGTGCTGCGCGACAGTGCCGCCGTGGGCGAAGCGGAATCCGGGCGGCTGGTCTTTGCGGCGCTGGACGGCGCGCGCGGGTTCAAGCCCGGCGATTTCGTGACCGTTTCCGTGGAAGAGCCGCCGATCGACCGGGTGGTGCGCTTGCCGGCCTCTGCCTTTGACGGTTCCGGGACTGTGCTTGCGGTCAATGACGACAACCGGCTTGAGGCGCTGGATGCCCAGCTAGTCCGCCGCCAAGGCAATGACGTGCTTCTGCGCGGGCCAGAGCTTGCGGGGCGCCGGATCGTGACGACGCGCACGCCTTTGCTTGGCCCCGGTATCGCGGTGCGCCCGCTGGAGGGCGAGGCGCAGACCCCCGACGCCCCCGACATGGTTGAACTGACCGAAGAGAGGCGCGCCAAGCTGGTCGCGTTCGTCGAGGCGAACCAACGTATGCCCGACGATGTGAAAGCGCGCGTGCTGCTGCGTTTGTCTGAACCGCAGGTGCCGGCGCAGATGATCGAACGCCTTGAAAGCCGCATGGGCAGCTAGGAGATACCCCGATGAAAGCCACTCGCCCGATCCGAGACCTGCCCGGCGCTGCAGGCGGGTTGCTTTCCTACTTCACACGTCACGGAACGGCGGCGAACCTGCTGCTGCTTGTGCTGCTGCTGGCGGGTCTGTTTGCCGTGCCCAACATGCGTGCGCAGTTCTTCCCCGATGTGGTGATCGACAGTGTGACGGTCTCTGCCGAATGGGACGGGGCCGGGGCGGAAGACGTGGATGCGGGAATCGTGCAGGTTCTTGAACCCGCGCTGCTGGCGGTCGAAGGGGTGGAAAGCACGACCAGCACCTCCACCGAGGGGCGCGCCACCATCCTGATGGAGTTCGAGCCGGGCTGGGACATGGCCCGCGCGGCCGATGACGTTGAATCGGCGGTGGATGCCGTCACGACCCTGCCCGAAGAGATCGACGCGCCCACTGTCAGCCGTGGTGTGTGGCGCGACAGGGTTACGGATGTGGTGATCTCTGGCCCGGTGTCGGCGGATCAGATCGCGCTTTATGCCGACGAGCTGGTCTCGCGTCTGTTTCAGGCCGGGGTGACGCGCACCACGATCCGGGGCGTTGCCGCGCCGCAGGTCATCGTCGAAGTGCCGACCGTGCAGCTGATGTCCTATGACGTGACGATGGCCGAAATCGCGGCGGCCATTGCGGCGGAAGTCGATGCCAACCCTGCGGGCGATGTAACCGGGGCCAATGCGCGGGTGCGCACCGGGTCGGCCAAACGCTCTGTCGATGAGATTGCGGGCATCGTCCTGCGTACCCGTGCCGATGGCTCCACCGTGACGATCGGTGATGTGGCGACGATCCGCAGCGAAGGCGCGGCGCGCGAACGCAGCTATTTCGTGGGCGCGAACGCGGCGATTTCCCTGCGGGTGGACCGCGCGCAGAACGGTGACGCGATTGAAATGCAGCACCGTGTTGAGGATGTCGTGGCCGAATTGCAGGCGACCATGCCGCAAGGTGTCACCGCGCAACTGATCCGCACGCGGGCCGAAGCGATCAGTGGGCGGCTTGATATTCTGGTCGATAACGGCCTGATGGGGCTGGTTCTGGTGGTTGCGCTGCTGTTCCTGTTCCTGAACGCGCGCACGGCATTCTGGGTGGCGGCGGGCATTCCGGTGGCGATGCTGGCAGCGGTCGCGCTGATGTATGTGGCCGGGCTGACCATCAACATGATTTCACTGTTCGGGCTGATCATCACGCTGGGCATCGTTGTGGATGACGCGATCGTGGTGGGCGAACATGCCGACGCACGGGCGCAGCGCTACAAGGAAGATCCGGTCACGGCCTCTGAACGCGCGGCGCAGCGTATGGCGATGCCCGTCTTCGCGGCGACGATCACAACGGTCATCGCCTTCTTCGGGCTGACCTTCGTTGAAGGCCGCTTTGGCGATCTGATCAAGGATATTCCCTTCACCGTTATCGCCGTGCTGGCAGCCAGCTTGATCGAATGTTTCCTGATCCTGCCGAACCACATGTCCCATGCGCTGCGCACCGAGGTGCCCAAGCCGTCCCGTACCCGGATAGGTATGGCGTTGCTGTCGGTTGCGGGTGTTGTCGGGGCGTTCACGCTGGCGGGATGGTATCTGCTGCATGGCTCCACATGGGATGGAATTCTCGGCGCAGTGCCGGCGGTGCTGGGCGCTTGGGCCATTGTCGCCGCGGTGTTCATGATCTTGCCGCGCCCGCGCAAACTGGCGGTGCTGGATGCGATGGGCCGCGAAGGGATCGATCTGCCGTCGCATGTGGTCAATGGCGGCTTCGTCTGGGTTCGCGAACGCCTGTTCCGCCCCTTGATGGCGGGCGTGATCTGGGCGCGCTACGTGGTTCTGGCCGGGGTATTCCTCGTACTGGCCTCGCAAGTGACGCTGTTCATTGACCAGAAGGTGCAATGGCGCTTCTTCAACGCGCCCGAGCGCGGGTCGGTCACAGGCAATTTCGTGATGGCGGAAGGTGCCGTGCGCGCCGATTCCATCGCCATGATGCGTGAATTGCAGCGCGCGACAGAAGAACTGGCGAACGAGTATGGCGAACGTTACGGGCGCAACCCGGTCGATTTCGTGCTGGCAGAGGTTGGCGGCAATGCCGGGCGTGGCCTTGCCGGGACCGACACCAAGGACGCCGACCAGTTGGGCGGGATTTCCATCGAACTGATCGACGCGGATTTGCGGCCCTATTCCAGCTTCCAATTCGTGGGCGAGTTGCAGGACCGCGTCGCGCAGCATCCGCTGGTCGAACAGCTCAGCTTCCGGAGTTGGCGGTCCGGCCCCGGCGGCGACGCGCTGGATGTGCAGTTCTTCGGCTCTGACGCCGAGGTGCTGAAAGGCGCGGCGGAAGACCTGAAAGAGGCGCTGGCCCGGTTCCCCGAAGTCAGCGCGGTCGAGGACAACCTTGCCTATGACAAGGAAGAACTGATCCTGCAATTGACGCCGCAGGGGCAGGCGCTGGGCTTTACCGTGGCTGATCTTTCCTCGATGTTGCGCAACCGACTGGCCGGGATCGAAGCGGCGACCTATCCCGCCGGACCGCGCAGCGGTGAAATCCGGGTGGAGCTTCCCGAAGGCGAGTTGACCGCCGATTTCCTGCAACGCACGCAGATGCGCAGCGGCGATGGCATGTATGTGCCCTTGGCCGATATCGTCAGCGTGCAAAGCCGCACGGGCTTTTCCACCGTCAAGCGCGAGAACGGCTTGCGGCTGATTTCGGTGACGGGCGATATTTCCGAAGACGATCCGGCCCGCGCCACGGAAATTCAGGCCTTGCTGCAAGACGAGATCCTCCCCCAGATCGCGCAGGAACGTCAGGTCGAATGGCGGCTGTCAGGGCTGAGCGAGCAGGAAAGCCAGTTCCTGGCCGAGGCGGGCGCGGGCTTTGTGATGTGTCTTGTGGGTATTTACCTCGCGCTGGCCTGGGTTTTCGCAAGCTGGACACGGCCTGTCGTGGTGATGGCGATCATTCCCTTCGGTCTCGTCGGGACGATCTATGGCCATTACGTCTGGGAAGTCCCGCTCAGCATGTTCACCGTGGTCGGCCTGATCGGCATGACCGGGATCATCATCAACGACTCCATCGTTCTTGTGACGACCATCGACCAGTACCGGGAAGAACGCGGGTTGTTCCCGTCGATCATCGATGGGGCGGCGGATCGGCTGCGACCGGTGCTGTTGACGACGCTGACGACCGTATTGGGCCTTGTGCCGCTGCTTTACGAAGGCTCGCGGCAGGCGCAGTTCCTCAAGCCGACAGTCATCACGCTGGTCTATGGTCTTGGCTTCGGGATGCTGCTGGTTCTGCTTGTCGTTCCCGCGCTGATCGCGTTGCAGCATGATGTGGGCCAATTGGTCCGGTCGATGCGCAAGGCTGCCTTTGCGCGCCGGGCGTGGGGCCTGCGCGCGCTGGTCATGGGCTTGTGGGTGGCGGTTCTGGCGTGGGGGGCTGCGACGATGGGCGCTGTTATCGGGCTCGGCCAATTGCCCGCTGGGCTTGTGCAACTGCTGCCGCAAAGCGTGCCAGCCGATGCGCCTGCGGTGGCGCTTGCGCTGTTCATTCTGGGGGCGGCAGTGCTGTGTCTGGTGGGATATGCGGCGGGCGCGCTTTTCTATGCCATCACTTCAAACGGGCGGCGCGCGGCCTGATATCCCCGCGCCCGTATCACGTCCCGAATTGTCTGGCGTGTCGCTGGCGGGCTGGTCAGCCCGTGCATCCCTGAATATCGACCGCATGTCCGGCGCTGATCACGGTGATGCGCAGACCGGACCGATCCACCGCCAAAGGCGCGCCGGTTTGCTGGATCATCTCGGCCCGGACGGTCAGAACCTGACCGGAGCGGCTTGTACTTGGCTCGGACACCCAGATCGACGGGTCTTGCGCCTCGATCACGGCTTCTTCGGCGGAGCCAGCGGCAGGCATGGTGATCGTGGCTTTCACTTCCAGCCCGTCAGCCGTTGGTGACAGGGCGCAAATTGCACTGCGCACGCCGGCTTCCTGCGCGGAAAAGGGTAGGGCGGCCAGTGCCGCGACAATCTCTGGGCTGCGCTCGGACTCTGCGCTGGGCAGCGTGGAATCGATGCGGATCGTGGCGGGCATGCAAATGTCGGCGCAAACGCCAAGATCGACCCGGCCCTTCAGGCGGATATCCTTGCCCGCGCTTTTGGGGGACAGCGTCAGTGGCAGAACGACCCTTTCGGCATAGCCCACAGACCGCATCCCCGATTGCCAGAACACGCGGGGCGTCGGCCAATGCACATGCACGCCGGACAGGTTGCGCGCGCCATTCCAGGTGAATTCAGGCGGGATCCCGGCATCGCCCGGACTGCGCCAATAGGTTTTCCAGCCCGGTGCCAGCGTCAGTTCCAGCCCGGCCATGCGCGTTCCATCCGCCTGCTGCCACCCGGTGATGACCCGGTGCGACAGGATTCCCGCGGTCGGATCGCCCGCAATGCCCATGGATGCGGCAGAAAACGACAGGATGGCTGACATAAGGCTGGCTTTAAACATACCGCTTAATTGGGCGATCAGCGGGTAAATGCCAAGTCACGTCCACGCGAGACATATGTCATCCATTCCGCGCTTGATTGATGCAGCGCGAGGGTGGATGCTGCCAAGGTATAAAGGAAAGCAGGAAATTTGCAGGACGAACCTCTCGAATTGACAGGTGCCTTGCTTATCGCGATGCCCGGCATGACGGATTTTCGGTTCAGCCAATCCGTTGTCTATATGTGCGACCATTCCGCCAAGGGCGCGATGGGGTTGATCATCAACAAACCTGCGATCGACGTGTCCTTCACCGACCTGTTGGAGCAGTTGGAGATCGAGCAAACCGTGAATACCGGCGATGTCGGTGTCTATTTCGGCGGGCCGGTCGAAACGGGACGCGGGTTCGTGCTGCATTCGAGCGAATACGAATCCGATCTTCGGACCCTGCGGGTGGATAACGGAATCGCCCTGACCCCGACGCTGGATATCCTTGAAGACATCGCCATGGGCGAGGGGCCGTCGCGCGTGATGATGATGCTGGGATATGCCGGATGGGGGCCG
This sequence comes from Aliishimia ponticola, assembly GCF_004803475.1. Lineage (GTDB taxonomy): Bacteria > Pseudomonadota > Alphaproteobacteria > Rhodobacterales > Rhodobacteraceae > Aliishimia > Aliishimia ponticola. The sequence goes on along the minus strand of NZ_SRKY01000006.1, from coordinate 37,712 downwards.
GGGCAGCTGGAAAAAGAGATCGCGGAGAATGGCTGGCTGACCTGTGACGGCACGCCCGATCTGGTCTTTGACACCGCCAATACCCGCAAATGGGGGCGGGCTTTGGAACGGCTGGGTATCAATCCGGCGCTTTTGTCGGCCGAGGCGGGGAACGCCTGAGCGTCAGTCGCGCGGCGCGGCGGCGCGGCGCAGACGGTCATTGATGGCGCGTCCCAGCCCGATCTCGGGCACCGGGGCGACGGCGATGGGCTTTCCCATGGCATCCAGACGGTGCAAATGGCCGAAGAGATTGGCTGCGGCCTCTGCCAGATCACCGGTCGGCGACAGCGATACATCACCGGCAACGGGGCCAAACCCCAGCAGCACTTCGCCGGGACGCGCGGTTGTCGCATCCAGCCGGACAGACGCGCCGGGGGCATAGTGTGACGCCAATTGGCCGGGCGCGGAAATCGCACCCTCTGCGGTGCCAAGCGATTGGCCCAGAACGGCTTCTACCTCTTCCACGGCCAAGCCGCCGGGCCGCAGCAGGCGCGGCGTATCCGTCAGCCCGACAATGGTGCTTTCGACCCCGACCGTGCAGGGGCCGTCATCCAGCACGGCGGCGATCCGCCCCGACAGCCCGTCCAGCACATGCTGCGCGGTGGTCGGGCTGATCCGCCCGGACGGGTTGGCCGAAGGCGCGGCGACCGGCCCCCCAAAGGTCTTGAGCAGCGCATGGGCGGCGGGATGCGCGGGCACCCGGATCGCCAGCGTCGGCAGGCCGGCGGTGACCAATTCGGAAATCCCGTGGCCTTCGCGCAGCGGCAGTACCAGCGTCAGCGGACCGGGCCAGAACGATTCGGCCAGGCGCTGTGCGGTGTCGCTCCAGGTAACATAGGTTTTGGCCTGCTCGGCGCTGGCCACATGCACGATCAGCGGGTTGAAACTGGGCCGCCCCTTGGCCTCGTAAATCGCGGCGACGGCACGTCCGTTGCGCGCGTCTGCGCCCAGCCCATAGACCGTTTCGGTGGGGAATGCGACGAGATGACCCTCGCCCAGCAACGCAGCGGCCTTCTGTAACCCTGCATTGTCAGCTATGAGGTGGATGCTATCCATATGTGCTATGGTGACGCCGCGTTTTGGTTGATCGGGACACGCCCGGGCCGCATGGTCCGGAACGGGTTCTGCTTCATTAGAGCCCGCGCCAGGCAAAGCCAAGCGCCAGACCGACGGAGTACCAGATGCCGTTTCGTGCCCCAGTTGAAGAATACAACTTTCTTCTGTCCAATGTGGTCAACCTTTCCCAAGTGAACGCCACGGGCAGATTCTCCGACGCGGGGCCGGATATGGTGACGGCGATCCTGTCCGAAGCGGGTCGCATGTGCGACGACGTTCTGGCCCCGTTGCAGCGCCCCGGCGATCTGCATCCCGCGCGGTTGGAAAACGGGGTCGTGCGGACCTCGCCCGGGTTCGATGACGGCTTTCGCGCCATCGCGGAAGGCGGATGGATCGGCATGGCTGCGAACCCCGAATATGGCGGGATGGGCCTGCCGCTGACGCTGGCCCACGCCGTGAACGAGATGATGAGCGCCGCCTGCATGTCTCTGCAGCTGGCCCCGCTGATGAGCCAGGGCCAGATCGAGGCGCTGGAGCATCACGCCAGCGACGAGATCAAGGCGCTTTACCTGCCCAAGCTGATTTCCGGCGAGTGGACCGGCACGATGAACCTGACCGAGCCGCAGGCTGGCTCCGCCGTTGGGGCGCTGCGGTCCAAGGCCGAAGACAATGGCGACGGCACCTATTCGATCACCGGCCAGAAAATCTATATCTCGTGGGGCGATAACGATTTTGCCGAGAATGTCTGCCATTTGGTACTGGCCCGCATTCCCGGTGCCCCCGCAGGGACGAAGGGGATCAGCCTGTTCCTGGTTCCGAAATTCCTGCCGGACGAAAACGGCAAGCCGGGTGTGGCCAATGGGGTCAAGGTCGTCAGTCTGGAACACAAGATGGGCCTGCATGGCTCGCCGACCTGCGTGATGTCCTATGAGAACGCCAAGGGCTGGATGGTCGGGCCGGAAAACGGCGGCATGGCGGCGATGTTCACGATGATGAACAACGCGCGGCTTGGCGTTGGCGGGCAAGGCATCGGTGTGGCCGAAGGGGCCTATCAGCACGCGCTGTCCTATGCGCTGGACCGCAAGCAGGGCCGGTCGATGGAAGATGGCGGCACCGGCACCATTCTCGATCACGCCGATGTACGGCGGATGCTGATGCACATGAAGGCCGATACATTCGCAGCCCGCGCCATTGGGCTGTCCTGCGCGGTGGCGATCGACATGGCCGAAGCCACCGGCGATGATTGGTGGACAGCCCGCGCCGCGCTGTTGACCCCGGTGGCCAAGGCGTTCGGCACCGATATCGGGAACGAAGTCGCTGCCATCGGCATTCAGGTGCATGGCGGCATGGGCTTTGTCGAGGAAACCGGCGCCGCGCAATATGCGCGCGATGTACGGGTCACGACGATCTACGAGGGCACCAACGGCATTCAGGCGATGGACCTTGTGGCGCGCAAGATGATGGATCAGGGCGACGCGGCCTTCCGCCTGTTCGACGAGATCGAGGAAGCCGCCGAACTGTCGCGTTGCAAGCTGCCGGACCTGACCGAATCCGTCTGGCAGGCCACCGAAGAGCTGCGCGAGACAACCGAATGGCTGATCGACCGCAACCACCGCGTTCGTTTCGCCGGGGCGGTTCCCTATCTGCGTGCCTTTGCCCGTGTGCTGGGCGGCCATCTGCATTTGCAGGCGGCCTTGGTCGAACAGGGCGGCCCGCGCGAAAAGCTGGCGCGTTTCTATATCCGCCGTCTCCTGCCAGAGCATCAGTCGCTTCTGGTGCAGGCCCGGTCCGGCGATTTCGACGTGTTCGGTCTGTCGCCCGAGGAATTCAGCGCATGACATCGCATCACCGGAACCAACGAAAAGGGCGATAATGCCAGACGATCAGGCCAGCAGCGGCATCCGCTATCCTTGGGAGACCCCTCCAGAGCATGGAGAAGCGATTGAAGTCGCGCCCGGCGTGCTGTGGACCCGTCTGCCGTTGCCGATGAAGCTCGACCATGTGAATGTTTTCGCGCTGGATGACGGCGATGGCTGGACGGTGATCGACACCGGATTCTCTTCTGGCAAGACCCGCGACATCTGGGACGCGTTCATGGCAGGGCCGCTGGGCGGAAAGCCCGTGCGGCGCGTTATCGTCACCCACCATCACCCCGATCACGTCGGGCTGGCAGGGTGGTTCCAGTCGGTGCATGGCGCGGAACTGGTGACGACGCGGACCGCGTGGCTCATGTCGCGGATGTTGCTTCTGGACGAACAGGATACGCTGCCGCCCGAAACGGTGGCGTTCTACAAAAGCACGGGCATGGCGCCGGACATCCTTGAAAAGCGCGTGTCCGAACGGCCCTTCAACTTTTCCGATATATTGTGGCCCATGCCCTTGGGCTACACCCGTATTCAGCAAGGCGACACCATCGAAATCGGCGGCCGCAGCTGGGATGTGCATATGGGCAACGGCCACGCGCCCGAGCACGCGACATTCTGGAGCCGGGATGACAACCTCGTTCTGGGCGGCGATCAGCTTTTGCCGTCGATCAGCCCCAATATCGGCGTTTATGTCACCGAACCGATGGCCGACCCCATTGGCGACTGGCTGGAAAGCTGCGAGCGTCTGGCCCCGCTCGCGCGGGCCGATCACCTCGTTCTGGGCGGGCACAAGCTGCCCTTCACCGGCCTGCCCACGCGGATGCGGCAACTGATCGAAAACCACCATTCTGCGCTGCGCCGCCTATTGGAGTATATCGACACGCCGAAAACCGCGGCGGAGTGTTTTTCGCCCCTGTTCAAGCGCAAGATCGGACCGGCGGAATACGGTTTGGCACTGGTGGAGGCGGTCGCCCATCTGAGCCACCTTTACCAGGTGGGGCAGGCCGTGCGCACGCGGCGCGACGATGGCGCTTGGCTTTACCAAAAGGCCACATGACGCGCTGCCTCACCTTGCCGTGATTGCAGGGTGCGCCGCGCCGGGGAATCAGTCACTCTGCGCGAGGTAACAGGTCAGGCAAGTTCCTGGAGGAGACCGCCGATGGATGACGAGATCAAGACAACCGCTGAACATGCCGAGGCAGAGCAGCTTCCCAAGCGCTATGAGGTGCATACCGAAGCCGCGACCCCGGATGGGGAACAGCCCGTGCCGGCAAAGGTGGCGAAATCGGCCAAGGCGAAAAGCCCTGCCCAATGGGCCTATGAGCGGATCGCCATGTATATTCAGGAATTCGAAAAGCAGCTTGATGGCGAACATGAAATCGCCATGGGTTTCACCGGCGGCGATGCGGGCGTGCTGCGGATCGAGGGCATGGGATATTTCGACCCCGACATCGTGACCTTCTATGGCAGCGACCCGTCCGGGGTGCGCACGCAGATGATCCAGCATGTCACGCAGTTGAATGTGATTCTGCGCGCCCTTCCGCGCCGCGTCAACGAGACAGAGCCGATGCGCATCGGCTTTCGGCTGGCGCAGGATCTGGAGAAGGAAACAACATGAACTGCGCCGATTTGGCCTCGTGACAGGTCGGGCGAAATCCGCTAAATGCGGGATCGAATTGAGAGTTACGCGCGAAAAGGGGAACACCCATGGCCGATCACAAGCACGGTGAAATGGATATCCGGGACCAAGAGAAGACCTTCGAAGGCTTCATGAATTTTACGCAATGGTCGATCATTGCGATTCTGTTGTTCCTCATCTTCCTTGCGGTTTTCGCGACCTGAGGACGAAGAACTCTCTGACCGGGGTCTAGGTATGTTGCGATTGATCTTCGGGTGCTGTGCGCTCGTTTTGCTGGCGGCGTGTGGCGGCGGTGGGGTTGGTTCCCCTCCGGCGGATAAAGTGGCGATTGTCGCTTATAAGGACGCCGGCCCGCCCAAGCTGACTTTGATCACTGTCATCAACAACAATACCGGCGGCGGCGGACACGCGGCGCTGATGATTTCGGGAAGCCAGCGGGTGATTTTTGATCCGGCAGGCTCGTTCCGGCCCGATTGGGTCGCGGAATATGGCGATGTGCTCTACGGGATCACACCGCGCAACCTTCAGGCGTATAAAAGCGCCCATGCGCGGAATTCGCACCATGTGGTGCTGCACGAATTGCCGGTTTCCGCGCAAACGGCCAATCTGGCACTGCGCCTCGTCGAAGAACGCGGCAGCGTGCCCTCCGCCTTCTGCGCCAACTCGATCTCGACCATCTTGGGGCAATTGCCCGGGTTGGAGGACATCAAGGTGACCTTCTATCCCGAGAAACTGATGGGCCAGTTCGCGGCCAAGGGCGCGGTCGTCGTCGACCAGTATTACGAGGATGACGACGGCAATGTCGTCGATGGCTATACGGTCGCGGTGGCGGAATAAGCCTGCCGTCCGGCACCGTCAAAGCCGCGTCAGAATACCGTCAGCAACACGTAAAGTGACAGCGCCCCGCCCGCCACGGCCAGCGCGACGTTCTTGGTGAAATATCCCAATAGGAAGGCCGCTGCCGCCGCGATCATATAGGACGGGTGCGGCACGCCATCATTGCCCGCAGGCCAGACCACCAGTGGCGCGACCAAGGCAGGCAAGATCGCCACGGCGGTATAACGCAGATGCCGCAGCAGCCATGGCGGCAATGGGCGGTCGCCGACAAAGCCCAGAAAGAGAAAGCGGATCAGGAAGCTGCCCAGACCCAGACCGATGATGATGATCCATAGCTGAAGCGTGCCGGTCATTTCGCCCGCCCTTCCATGAAGACCTCGGTCCGCGCGCCGGCAACCATGCCCGCGCAACCGCCAAGCAGCAGGCCCAGATTGTAAGGCAGACCTGCGGCCAGCAAGGACACGGTCAGCCCGGTTGCCGCGGCCGCCATATGGGCCGGGGTGCGCAGCAGCGGTCCGATCATGGCCAGAAACGCCAGCGGCATGATGAATTCGATATTCCAGCTTGTCGGGATTTGCTTGCCGATCACCGCGCCCACAAGGGTGAACACGTACCAAAGCGGGCAGACGGGTGCGACTGTTCCGAAGAAATAGGCCAGCTTCTGGTTCAGCGGCAGTTCCGGCTCATCCTCATATTTCGCGATGGACAGCGCGTAAGCCTGATCGACAAGGAAATAGGCCGCCAGCGCGCGCCACCAGAACGGCACGGCCCCAAGATGCGGCGTGATCGACGCCGAATACATCGCCATGCGCAGGTTCACGGCCAGCGCAGATGCCAAGATGATGATCGTCGGCGCGTTCTCTTCCATCAGTTGCAGCGCGGCGAACTGTGCCGCCCCGGCAATGACGACAACGGAAAAGGCCAGTGTTTCGAAGACGTTCAGCCCCGCTTCGGTTGCGAGCACGCCAAACAGGATGGCGAAAGGGCCCGCCACGACAATGAAGGGGAGCGCGTCGCGAAAACCGGCCCAGAAGGCAGATTTGGGAGTGGAGAATGGCACGGGAAGTCCTTAGCTTGACCCGGAATCTGTAGCCGCAAGGGGAGGGAGACGCAATTGGCCTCGGCAAAGGACGACACTGGTTACGTCATCGCACCCGACCCGGCGCGCGCAGGGCTGTCGCGGCAAGTGACCGGCGTGGATCAAACCGGTGCGACGCAGGATGTCCGCGTGGTGGAGGAACGTCCGCTGACGATCTTTCTCAACTCCCGCGAGATCGTCACGGCGATGACCATTGGTGACTACCCGGAATACCTCGCGCTTGGCTTTCTGCGCAATCAGGGGATGCTGCTGGCAGGCGATGAGGTGTCGGGCATCGACTATGACGAGGAACTCGAAACCGTCGTGGTGCGCACGGCGCAGGAAACCAGCCACGAGGAAAAGCTGAAGAAAAAGACGCGCACCAGCGGCTGCGCTGTCGGCACTGTTTTCGGTGACATGATGGAGGGGCTGGAAGGGCTCGTACTGCCGCAGGCAGAGGTGCGGACCTCTTGGCTGTATGCGCTGGCGCACAAGATCAACACCACACCTTCGCTCTATCTTGAGGCCGGCGCGATCCATGGCACCGTGCTGTGCCAGCGCGACCGCCCGCTCGTCTATATGGAAGATGTTGGCCGTCATAACGCGGTGGACAAGATCGCGGGCTGGATGTGGTCGGAAGGCGCGGACCCGGCGGACAAGATCCTTTACACCACCGGGCGCCTGACATCCGAAATGGTGATCAAAACCGCGCTGATGGGCATTCCCGTGCTGGCCTCGCGGTCTGGCTTTACCGCGTGGGGCGTGGAAATCGCCCGGCAGGTCGGCCTGACGGTTGTGGGCCGGATGCGCGGCCAGCGCTTCATGTGCCTGAGTGGCGAGGACAGGTTGGTGTGGGATGCGGACCCTGGCGCGGTCCCGGCAGAGGATCGCAAGCACCGCCGGAAGGGGGGCGCGTGAAACAACCTTTGGGCGTTATTCTGGCGGGCGGTCTGGCCACGCGCATGGGCGGCGGTGACAAGGGGCTGCTGACCCTTGGCGGGCAGTCGATCCTGTCGCATGTCCTGGACCGCTTGACGCCGCAAGTGGCGGGTCTGGCCCTGAATGCGAATGGTGATCCGGCGCGGTTCGCGCGCTTTGGCCTGCCGGTGCTGCCCGACACGATAGATGGGTTCGCTGGACCGTTGGCAGGCGTTCTGGCCGGGCTGGACTGGGCGGCGGAGCAAGGGGCGGAGACCATCGTCACCGTGGCCGCTGACACGCCGTTCTTTCCCTGCGATCTGGTGCCGCGCTTGATGCTGGCGTCAGAAGGGCAGGCGCATCCGTTGGTCCTTGCGGCGACCAAGGGCGATGCGCAGACGAAATCCAAATCGTCATCCGGGCTGATCCGCCACCCGACCTTCGGCCTGTGGCCTGTCGCGCTGCGGGACGATCTGCGTGCGGCTTTGCAGGATGGGTTGCGCAAGGTCGTGATCTGGACGGACAAGCATGACGGTCGGCTGGCGGAGTTTCCTGTCACCGACCCGGACCCGTTCTTCAACGTGAACACGCCCGAAGACCTCGAAACGGCGGCGCGCTGGGCATGAAGATCTGGGGCATCACCGGCTGGAAGAACACTGGCAAGACCGGGGTGACAGAACGGCTCGTGGCCGAGTTCTGCGCGCGCGGGCTGACAGTGTCCACCATCAAACATGCGCATCACAGCGCCGATATCGACACGCCCGGCACCGATAGTTTCCGGCACCGCGACGCAGGCGCGTCCCAGGTGCTGCTTGCCACGCCCCATCGCGTCGCCTTGATGCAAGAGCTGCGCGGCGCGCCTGAACCGCCCCTGACCGATCTGATCGCGCGGTTGACGCCCGTCGATCTGGTGCTGATCGAAGGGTACAAAAGCGCGGCGCATCCCAAGGTCGAAACCCATCGCGCCGCTGCGGGCCAACCCTTGCTTGCGCCCGGCGATCCGACGATCCGGGCCATTGCGTCGGACACGGGCTTGCAAAGTGACCGCCCGGTTCTTGATCTGGACGATACCAAGGCGATTGCCGATTTCATCGCGGGGGAGTTGGGCCTGTGAGACGTTTCGACACGGTTATCGTCGTGGACTGGTCCGGCGGCAACGATACCGGCGCCGCCCCGCGCAAAGATGCGATCTGGGTCTGCGCCGCGCAATCGGGCCAGGCCGAAGACCCGGTCTATCTGCGCAACCGACAGGATGCGGAAACATGGCTGTCGGGACGGATCGCGCAAGAGCGCCAAAAGGGGCACCGGGTGCTTGTCGGGTTCGATTTCGCCTTTGCCTATCCCAGCGGGTTTGCCGAGGCGCTTCTTGGGTCGGATGACCCCGTGAACCCGTTGGACGTCTGGGCGCATCTGGCCGACGCGATTGCCGACATGCCAGAGCGGAACAACCGCTTTGACCTCGCCGGGGATATCAATCGCGGGCTGGGGCAGGGCAAGGGGCCGTTTTGGGGCAATGCCCTGCAACGTGACATCGTGGGCTTGCCGCGCACGAAGCAGGATTATGCAAATCCCTTCCCCGAAAGGCGCACCTGCGAGGCGCGGGCCAAGGGCAGCTTTACCTGCTGGCAATTGGCCGGGGCCGGTGCCGTCGGAAGTCAGACCTTGATGGGCCTGCCGGTGCTGCACAGATTGCGCGAACGCTTCGGCATGGACGTGACCGTGTGGCCGTTTGAGCCCTTGGGCGGACCGGTCGCCTTTGTCGAGATTTGGCCATCGCTTGTTCTGGGCAGCGCCCCCGATGGGGAAATCCGCGACGCGTGGCAAGTGCGCGAAATGGCGATCCGCATTTCGGCCCTGTCGGCAGAGGCGCTGCGCCAGATTACAACGATCGAGTCGCCGGAGGCCCGGCGAGAAGGGTGGATATTCGGGCTTGGCCACGAGGAGTTGCTTCAGCAGACACCATTGGTGCCGCCGCCCCTGCGCAATGACTGTTTTGCGCTGCCTGCGGGGGTCGACTGGATTCCGGTGGATGACGCCATCGCTCATCTGCGCGCCGCCGTCTCGGTACAGGCGACCGAGATCACCGATGCGGTGCTGCACGAAGCGGTGGGCCGCGTGCTGGCAGAGGATGTACAGGCGCGCACCGCGAACCCGCCCTATCCGAACACGGCCGTTGACGGCTATGGCTTCGCGGGTGCCATGCCGGAAGGGCCGCATGTGTTGCCCTTGGTCCAGACGCGGGCGGCGGCAGGCGATGCCCCGACGCCGGTGCCGGCCGGACATGCGGTGCGTATCCTGACCGGGGCGGTACTGCCCGCCGGTGTGGAAACCGTCGTGCTGCAAGAGGACGTGACAAGCGATGGCAACAGCGTCGCGTTCAACGGACCGATCCGGCAGGGCGCGAACACGCGCAAGGCGGGGGAGGATGTGCAGGCCGGGGAGACAATCCTGACGGCAGGCCGGGTGCTGACACCGGCGGATATCGCTTTGGCGGCGGCGACGGGGCATCCCTATCTGCCGGTCCGGCGCAAGCTGCGGGTCGGCGTGATCTCCACCGGGAGCGAGCTGCGCGAGCCGGGCACGCAGAACATGGCTCCCGGGCTGATCCATGATGCGAACCGGCCCATGCTGCTGACACTGCTGGCCGAATGGGGCTTTGAGCCCGTCGATCTGGGAACGGTGGAAGATGACCGGGAGCGGCTTCGCGCCCGGTTCGACGAAGGCGCTTCCAGAACGGACGCGATCCTGACCAGCGGCGGCGCCTCTGCCGGGGATGAGGACCACGTATCCGCGCTGCTGCGCGCGGCGGGCGCGATGCAGATGTGGCGCATTGCGGTCAAGCCGGGCCGCCCCCTGGCGCTGGGCATGTGGGACGGTGTTCCGGTATTCGGCCTGCCCGGAAATCCGGTGGCCGCGCTGGTCTGCGCCTTTATCTTCGCCCGGCCTGCGCTGGGCGTGATGGCGGGGCGGTCATGGCAGCCGCCGCAAGCCTACGACCTGCCTGCGCGCTTTTCCAAGACCAAGAAACCGGGCCGCCGCGAATACCTGCGGGCGCGGGTGCGCGATGGCGGGGTCGAGGTGTTTTCCTCCGAAGGATCGGGGCGCATCAGCGGGCTGAGCTGGGCCGAGGGGCTGGTCGAATTGCCCGATGGCGCGGCAGAAGTGCGGCCGGGCGATCCGGTCCGCTACCTTCCGTTCCGGTCCTGATCCTCAGCCAGCGGCGCTGCCGATAGCGTGGTCAATCGCGCCGGACAGCTTGTCCACCAGCTCGTCGATTTCTGCGTCCGAGATGATGAAGGGAGGGGCGAGCAGCACGTGATCGCCGTTCTTGCCGTCACGCGTGCCTGACATCGGATAGCAGATCAGACCGGCCTCGAAAGCGGCGGCCTTCACCTTGCCCGCCAAGCCATGCTCTGGCGCGAAGGGCTGCTTAATCTCCCGGTCCTGCACCAGTTCGATCCCCTGAAACATCCCGCGTCCGCGCAGATCACCCACATGCGGGTGCTGGCCCAAACGCTCTGTCAGGGCGGCGCTTAACCTGTCGCCTTGCCATGCCGCGCGCGCCACCAGATCGTCGCGCAACAGCTTTCGCACGACGGCGCGACCTGCCGCCGTGGCGACCGGGTGGCCCAGATAGGTGTGCCCATGCTGGAAAAAGCCGGAGCCGTCCTTGATCGCGTCATAGATCGCGCCGGTACACAACATCGCGCCGATCGGTTGGTATCCGGCCCCAAGCCCCTTGGCGATACACAGGATGTCAGGCGTGACGCCATCGGCCTCGCACGCGAAAAGATGCCCGGTACGGCCCATGCCGCACATGACCTCATCCAGAATCAGAAGCACACCATAGGTATCGCAAATCTCGCGGATGCGTTTGAAATAGCCGTCGACCGCCGGAACCGCGCCCAAGGTCGCACCGACCACCGGTTCGGCCATGAAGGCCATCACGCTGTCCGGGCCGAGCCGCAGGATCGTGTCCTCAAGCTCTTGCGCCGCGCGCAGACCATAGGCTTCGGCACTCTCATCCTCGGCGCGCAGCATGTATTCATAGCAGGGCGCGATATGGTGCACATCCATCAAAAGCGGCGCGAATTGCGCCCGCCGCCACGCATTGCCGCCCGCCGCCAGCGCCCCCAGCGTGTTGCCGTGATAGCTTTGCTGACGTGCGATCACATGGCGCCGCTGGGGTTGCCCGGTCTCAACGAAATATTGCCGCGCCAGTTTAAGCGCCGCTTCCGTCGCCTCTGACCCGCCGGACACGAAGTAGACCCGGTTGAGATCGCCCGGCGCGTGTTCGGCCAACAGATCGGCCAGTTCCTCCGCCGGGTCCGAGGTGAAGAAGCCCGTATGGGCAAAGGCAAGCTGTGCGGTCTGCTCTTGCACCGCCGCGATGATCTCTGCGTCGCCATGGCCAAGACAGGACACCGCCGCCCCGCCGGACCCGTCCAGATAGGCTTTTCCGTCCGCATCATAAAGATAACATCCCGCGCCTCTGACGGCGGTGGGTGGCGGTTTATGTGTGTGGCGCGGGAAAACGTGGCTCATGGTTCGTCTCCTAAGCTGTCGCGCAACGCGCGCACGGATGATGCCATATCAGGCCACGGCGTTCCATCCGGGCCGATATGTGCGTTCTCAAACCCTACACGCAGATCACCGCCAAGACGGGCCGCTGCCCGCAGGCAATCATGTTCGCGGCGGCCAAAGGCGCAGAGCATCCAGCGTCCAACAGGGGGCAGCGCAGCGAGAAAGGCGGGCAGGTCATCAGGGTCCGATACCATCCCCTTGGTGTAGCGCCCGAGGACAAGGATCACCGAGGCATCGCCGCCCAGAATACCAGTATCCTGCAACCCCGAAAGCAGCGCCGCGTCCTGCGCATCATAAAGGATATGCTGGACCTCGATCCGGTGATCGGCGCAGAAGGCATAAACCTCGCGCGCGAGGCCGGGATCGGTAGCCATTTCGCGCACGGACAGGGTCGTCCAGTCGGGGACCAGCGCTTGCAGGGTGGCGAATTGCTGGGCGGGGGTAAACTGTCCGGCGGCTTCGGTTGTGACCTGCACACGCATCTGCGGCACGGCCTCTGCCAGCGCGTCCAGCGCCGCACGGTACAGGCCCGGATCGAGGCTATGCGCGCCCGCCGCATCCCGCACATGCAGATGGAGCGCATCCGCCCCCGCCGCATGGCACGCGCGGGCGCAGGCCACGGTTTCGGGCAGCGTGATCGGCAGTTCCGGGTGGTCGTCCTTTGTCTTGCGGGCCCCGTTCGGGGCGGCCATCAGCAACATGGGTTACACCTTCATCCGCCGACCCGTCGGGTCGAAGAGCGCACCAATGGTGACGGTGGCCGTGTACATTTCCCGCGCGATATCGACGTCCACCCGGTCGCCCTGGCGCAGCCCCGCCGCATGGCCCAAAGCAACCGGTGCACCCACGCGGTAGCCATAAGCGGCGGAACTGGTTTGCCCGACGATCTTGCCGCCCGCATAGATCGGCTCATGCCCCAAGGGTACCGCCGCATCATCGTCGAAGGCCAGCGCAACCACCTGCGACGTTGCGCCCGCCGCCCGGCGTTGTTCCAGCGCATCGCTGCCGATGAACCCACCCGATTTGCGCACCGCAAAGTCTAGCCCCGCCTCGATCGGGTCAAGATCGCCGTCAAGCTCATGGCCCATGGCGCAGAACCCTTTTTCGATCCGCATCGAGGTCTGCGCATACAGCCCGGCAGGCGTGGCCCCGGCGGCGCAAAGGGTATCGTAGATGGCTGTTGCGTTTTCTGCGCGGCAGGTAATCTCCCAGCCCGCTTCGCCGACATAGGACAGCCGCGCGGCGCGCACATGGTGCCCGGCGATATGCGCCTCGCCTTGCGTGAAATAGCGCAGGTCAACCAGTTCCGGTGCGCCCACTTGCGCTGCGATCCGCGCGGCATCCGGCCCCATCAGGCCAAGCACGGCATAGGCTTCGGTCGTATCCGTGAGGGTCACGTTAAACCCGTCCGAGTGCCGCGTCAGCCATGCCAGATCGCGCTTGATCGCGGCAGTGCCGACGAAAAGCCGGTAGTGATCCACGGCGATGCGCTGGGCGGTGATATCGCTTTCGAAGGTGCCGCGCGCATTCAGTATGGCGGAATAGATCACCGATCCGGGCGCGCGCGCCATTTGACCGGCGCAGGTATGCAGCAAGAACGCTTCGGCATCCGGGCCCTTCACATCGATCTTGCCAAACGACGAGGCGTCAAAGATCGCCGCGCGTTCATGCGCGGCTGCGACTTCGGCTTTGACGTTCTCGAACCAGTCGGGCCGCCCGAAACCTAGCGTCGGCTCTGCGGTCTTGCCGAAATACAAGGGCCGCTCCCACCCGTAGAACTGGCCGAACTGCGCACCTGCCGCCACATAACGGTCATGCAGCGGCAGTTGGCGCAATCCGCGTGCGGTTTTCAGCTGTTTGCCCGGATAGGCGATGTCGTAATGGGTGCCCAAGATTTCTGGGGCGCGGGCCATCAGATGCTGGACCGAGTTGAACGCCGGCGCGAACCGCTTGGCATCGGCTTCGGACAGGTCATAGGCCGTGTGGCCATGGACGATTGTGTGGGCAAGGTTCATCCCCGCACCGCCCCCGGCCGCCATCCCGACGGAGTTCATGCCGCAGCCAAGGAACAGCCCGCGTGTTTCCGCGGTTTCGCCCAGCATGAAGGTGCCGTCCGGGGTAAAGCTTTCCGGCCCGTTCAGCAGCATCTTCACCTGCGCCGTTTCCAGCGCGGGCAGGCGGTGCAGCGCGTTGGTCATCATCGGCTCGAAATGATCCCAATCTTCGGGCAGCAGGCCAAAGGCGAAATCCGCACCCAGCACGCCGGGTTCAATCGGCTTGCCCATCGGCTCAAAGCAACCCACCAGCAGGCCGCCGCTGTCATCGCGGATATAGAGATGATTGTCGTGATCGCTCAGCGTCGGCATGTTGCCGGTGATCCCTTCGACGGGCTTGGTCAGAAGGTAGAAATGTTCACAGGCCAGCAAGGGCACATCCGCCCCCGCCATCTGCCCCACATCGCGCGACCAAAGCCCGGTGCAGATCGCAACCGCATCGCAGGACACAGTGCCTGCCGTGGTCTCGACCCCGCGCACGCGCCCGTTCTCGGTCAAAATCCCGGTAACGCCTGTTTTTTCAAAGATCTTCGCGTTCAGCTTTTTTGCCGCTTTGACCAAGGCCGCGCACACATCCGACGGGGACACGCGGCCATCATCCGGCGACCAGACCGCCCCCAGAACATCATCCGCATTCATCAGGGGCCAGCGTTCCTTGGCCTCTTGCGCGCTGATCGAATGCGCGTCGATCCCAAAGGCATGGGCCAGAGATTCCTGTCGCCGGATATGGGTCAGGCGGTCTGGGTTGGTGGCGATGGACAGCGATCCCTTTTGAATCCAGCCGACATTTTGCCCGGTCTCTTCCTCCAGCCGGGAATAAAGATCGACCGAATACTGAATCATCCGCGTCAGGTTGCGCGAGTTGCGCAGCGCCCGAACCTGCGCCGCCGAATGCCATGTGGTGCCGGAGGTCAGTTCATTGCGTTCCAGAAGAATCGCATCGCTCACGCCCAGCTTGGCCAGGTGATACAAGGTGGAGCAGCCCATGATCCCGCCGCCAATCACAACGACTGAGGAATGGGAGGGCAGTGAGTCGGTCATGTTCGTCTCCTAAAGGTTGTATGAATGAAACATCTGTTTCAAAGCTTGACAATGGGGAAAACGCTTGAAACATTCAGTTTCAGACAAGGGGGCTGCGTGGCGAACACAATCGTAGAACGGATCAGTGCCGAATATTCCGGCCTCAGCGCCCAGTTGCGCAAGGCGGCGGATTTCGTGGCGGACAATCCGGTGGATGTTGCCACCCGGTCCTTGCGCGCGGTTGCGCAGACCAGTGGGGTATCGCCCGCGACGTTCTCGCGTCTGGCGCGCGCGCTTGGCTATGACGACTACGAAGCCATGCGCGAGGCAGGTCGGATCGCGGTCGGGCAAAAGCTGCTGCCGTTTTCCGAACGGGCAGAGGCGTTGCAGCGCGGCGATCAAAGCGCAGATGCCATCCTGCTACGGCAGTCGAAAATGTGCATCCAGAACATCACCTTCCTGCAGCAAAACGTGACGGGCGCGCAGCTTGAGGCCGCGGTGGACACGCTGCATAACGCGGGCCGGGTTTTGTTGATCGGTGCGCTGGGATCGGCGGGAATCGTCGATTACTTTTGCTATCAGGCGCAGTATTTCGCGCAGAACTGGTCTGTTGCCGGACGCAGCGGCGCGTCGATTGCAGCGTCCTTCGCGCAGATGTCACAAGATGATGCTGTTATCGTGCTGACCAAAGCGCCCTATGCGCATCAATCGCTTAGTGCGATTGACGTCGCGCGTTCAAACGGTTTCAAGGTCATCGTACTGACAGACAGCCACACCTGCCCTGGACTAGACCACGCTGACCATGTTTTCGTCCTGCCGACCGAAACCGCGAATTTCTTTTCATCCTATGTCGCCACACTGGCCCTGATCGAAACTATGATGTCGATGCTGGTCGCCCGTGTTGGCCCAGAAGCCGAAGCGCGGATCCGCGCAACGGAAGAACAATCCCGGAAACTCACTGAAAGCCGGGTGATCTGACAACTTTTGCAAAACAAGGGAGTATCTACATGTTTGCAAAACTCAAACTGACTGCAGCGGCAGCTGCGCTGGTGACCACGGGCACCTTCGCGGCAGCGCAGGATCAGACATTCATCACGATCGGCACCGGCGGTGTCACCGGGGTGTATTACCCGACAGGCGGTGCGATCTGCCGTCTGGTGAACAAGGACCGCAAAGAGCACAACACGCGCTGTTCCGTCGAATCGACTGGCGGTTCGGTCTATAACACCCGCACCATCCGCGAGGGTGAGCTGGACTTCGGCGTTGTGCAGTCGGACGTGCAATCCGCGGCCATCGAAGGGGTCCGCGCTTTTGAAAACGACGAACCCTATGCCGATCTGCGCGCTGTGTTCTCCGTCCACCCGGAACCGATGCACGTGATGGTCCGCGCCGATAGCGGCATCGAATCCGTGATGGATATGAAGGGCAAGCGGGTCAATATCGGCAACCCCGGCTCCGGGACGCGCGTTCTGGCGGACGTTCTGATGGGCGCAGCGGGCGTTTCGCCCGATGACTTCTCGCTGGCGGCAGAGCTGAAATCCTCCGAACAATCGGCGGCGCTGTGTGACGGCAAGCTTGATGCCGCGATTTGGGCGGCGGGTCTGCCGAACGGGTCGACCATGGAAGCGACCTCCACCTGCGATATCAAACTGCTCGACCTGACGACCTCCGGTACCGACAAGGTTCTGGCAGAGAACCCGGCTTATGCGGCTGCGACCATTCCGGGTGGCATGTATCCGGGCAATGACGGTGATGTTGCGTCCTGGGGGCCCAAAGCGACCTTCGTGACCGATGCCTCCACGCCGGATGACGTTGTCTATGTTCTGGTGAAGGCTGTCTTCGAAAACTTCGACGACTTCAAAAAGCTGCACCCTGCCTTTGGTCGCCTGACGAAAGAAGAGATGGTCAAAGACGGTCTGTCCGCTCCGCTGCATCCGGGCGCGGTCAAGTACTACAAGGAAGCGGGCCTCATGTAAGGCGCGCCGCACGGGGCGCAACACGTGCCCCGTGCTTTGCTAATCGACCAGCGGTGCCACGAAGTGCCGCTGGCAACCGGGACCAACGGGGGCATGAATGACTGACGCGCGTAACGACACCGGGATGGACCCGGCGCTGGAAGATATCGTAGCCGACGCCGATACCGGCGGGCGGATGCCAAACGACAAATTCGGGCGCAGGGCGCTTTGGGTGCTGCCGCTTTGCTGGGCGCTCTATCAGCTTTGGATCGCTTCGCCGCTGCCCTTCATCGTCGGGTTCGTCTGGAACGACACGCAGACGCGGTCCATTCACCTTGGGTTCGCGGTGCTGCTGGCCTATCTGGCCTTCCCCGGGCTGAAATCGTCGCCCCGGCATCATATTCCGATCCTGACCTGGATCGTCGCCATCGTGGCGGCCATCGCCGCGTCTTACCTTTGGTGGGATTATCGCGGGGTCGCGGACCGCACCGGTAACCCCAATACGACCGACCTTATCATGGCGGGGATCGGGCTTGTCCTGCTGCTGGAAGCGGCGCGCAGATCGCTTGGCTTCCCGCTGATGGGCGTGGCGCTGTTCTTCCTGGCCTATGTGTTCTTCGGCTCCTCCTCATGGTTGCCGGAGGTCGTCCAGTGGAAAGGCGCGTCCTTCGAGAAAGCCATGTCCCATATGTGGCTCACGACCGAGGGCGTCTTTGGCGTGGCGCTGGGTGTGTCCTCCGGGTTCGTGTTCCTCTTCGTGCTGTTCGGCGCTTTGCTGAACCAGGCGGGGGCGGGCAACTATTTCCTGCAACTGGCCTTTGCGGCCCTTGGCCACCTGCGCGGCGGCCCGGCCAAGGCGGCGGTGATCGCCTCTGCCGCGACGGGGCTGATCTCCGGCTCGTCCATCGCCAACGTGGTGACAACCGGCACCTTCACCATCCCGCTGATGAAAAAGGTCGGCTTTCCGGCCACCAAGGCGGGCGCGGTCGAGGTATCTTCGTCGATCAACGGTGTGTTGACGCCGCCGGTCATGGGGGCGGTGGCCTTCCTGATGACCGAATATGTCGGCATCTCCTATGTGGAGGTCGTCAAAACCGCCATCGTGCCAGCCGCGATTTCCTATGTCGCGCTGGTCTATATCGTGCACCTTGAGGCACTGAAATCCGGCATGACGGGCACCAGCCGGATGCACCCGGTCAAGTTCATGCTTGGCGCGATCTTCATCATCGCGATTTCCATCGTGATCGCGGGTGGCTTGCTGTTCCTGACCGGCGTGATCGTCGATGCGATCTACGGCACCTTCGGCGGTGCGTCGATGTATGTGATCCTTGCCCTGATGCTGGTCGCCTATCTGGCGGCGGTGCGCTTTGCCGCGCAGGGGCCGGACCTGGAAACCAGCCTCGATTCCATGCAGCACCTTCCGCCCGTGCGCGAGATTTTCAAGACCGGCATCCACTACCTGATGCCGATCCTGCTGCTGATGTACCTGCTGATGATCGAACGCAAATCGCCCGGGCTTTCGGCCTTCTGGTCGACCGTTGCGATGCTGTTCATCCTGCTCACGCAAAACCCGCTGAAAGCGTTCTTCCGCAATCAGGGCGAAGTCGTGCGCCATATCAAGGAAGGCATTTCCGATATCGCCGAAGGCATGATCGCCGGGGCGCGCAACATGATCGGCCTTGCCGCCGCCATGGGCGTGGCCGGTGTGATCGTGGGAGCGGTGACGCTGACCGGGATCGGGCAGGTCATGGCCGAGTTCGTCGAATTCCTGTCGGGCGGCAACCTGCTGGCGATGCTGTTCTTCGTCGCGCTGATCTCCATCGTGCTGGGCATGGGGCTGCCGACCACGGCGAACTACATCGTCGTGTCCTCGCTGATGGCAGGCGTCGTGGTAGAGCTGGGCGCGCAAGCCGGGCTGATCGTGCCGCTGGTCGCGGTACACATGTTCGTCTTCTATTTCGGGATCATGGCGGATGTGACGCCACCTGTCGGCCTGGCAAGTTTCGCCGCCGCTGCGATTTCGAAGGGCGATCCGCTCAAGACCGGCTTTCAGGCGTTCTTCTATTCGATCCGTACCGCGCTGCTGCCGTTCCTGTTCATCTTCAACACCGATCTGCTTCTGATCGATGTGGGGCCGGTACAGGCGGTGTTCGTGTTCATCGTCGCGCTGATTGCGATGCTTCTGTTTGCGGCGGGTACGATGAACTACTTCATGGTCAAATCGCGCCTGTATGAAAGTGCGATCCTGCTGCTGGCCGCCTTCGTGCTGTTCAGGCCGGGCTTCTTCCTTGACCAGATCGCGCCGGAATTCGAAACCCGTCCCAGCGCGGAAATCTTCCAGATGGCCGAAGACGCGCCCGATGACGCTTCGTTGCGTGTGCGGTTCGTGGGCGAAAACCTGAATGGCGAACCGATTGACGCCAAGTATCTGCTACCCGTCGGGGCGGCGGGCGCAGATGGAATGACGCGCCTGCAAGATGCGGCCGGGATCGAGTTCCGCGAGGAAGACGGTAAGATCTTTGTCGATAACATCGCCTTTGGTGGTCCGTCAGAACAACTGGGCATCGACTGGGATTGGGAGGTCGTGGAACTGGATGTGCCGACGCAGCGGCTGCCAAAAGAGATTTTCTACATCCCCGGCTTGCTGCTGGTGCTGCTGGTTTATCTGCTGCAACGCGGACGTCAGGAAAGGGAGGTGCTGGCATGACCCAACGTATTCTTTGCGCGGTCGATCTGACCCATGACAAGGACGCAAGGGCCATTCTCAAGGAGGCGGGGCGGCTTGCCCGGATGGAGAACGCGCGTCTGAGCGTCGCAACAGTGCTGCCCGATTACGGGTCGTCCTTTGTGGGGTCGTTCTTCAAGGACGGCACCATGAAAGGCGCAGCGGAAGCCGCGTCCAAGGCGTTGCATGAGATGACCGAAGAGGTCTTGCCCGACTTCAAGCAGGTGCAATGCATCGTGGCGATCGGCACCGCCTATGAAGAGGTGCTGCAGGCGGCAGAGAAAATCTCTGCCGATCTGATCATCGTCGGCGCGCACAAACCAGATTTCGCTGACCGGGTCATCGGTCCGAACGCGGCGCGGGTCGCGCGCTATGCCAAGACCTCGGTTCTGGTCCTGCGGCTCTGACGGTTACTTCCGGCGCGGCGGGGCGTCACCGCCGCCGCCCTTGCGCAGGCGTGGTGGCCGCGATTGACCCGCCGCACCCGGAGGCGTGAACCGCTTCGACGTATCCGAGGCATTGGCGCGGGAGCGGGCAGGCTTGCTGTCCGTCTTGCGCGCCGGTTTGTCATCGCCCTTGCGCGGCGGCTTGCCTTCCGATTTGCGGGCCGGTTTGTCGAATTTCTTGTACGGCTTGTCACCCTTGGCCGCGGGGGCGGCACCGGCTTTTTCCTTAGGCTTTCCCTTCGGTTTTCCGGCGGGTTTGCCCTGCACATCGCGTGGGGGCTTCTTCCCAGCGGCGGGTTTGTCCGCACGCTTGGGCGCATCGCTTGGCGCGGATTTCACTTTGCGCGGCTTCACGGCCCCATCGGATACCGCCTTGGTCATGCGGTCCGGACCCTTGGGGGCATACGGTTTCGCGGATTTATCGCGGGGTTTGTGTTCTCGGGGCTTGTACTCACCGGGCTTACCAGCGCCGGGGCCACGGTGATCCGGGCCATCGCGGCGATCCCGCCCGCGCGGGCCAGAGCCCCCGTCAGGGCGGTGCGGTTTCGGACCACGCTTTGCAGGGGGCGGGCCAAGATCGGGCGCGCCATCAAGTTGGCGCACGGTCACGCTGTCTTCCAGCACACCATCGGTTCCGATCTGGCTCAGAAAGCCCGCGACACTGGCCTTCGCCAGTTCCACATAGCTTTCCGATTGCTGGATACGGATCGCGCCGATGGCGTCCTTGTCGATATTCCCGGCCCGGCAGAGCAGGGGCAGCAGCCAGCGCGGCTCTGCCCGGTCATCGCGGCCAACGGACAGCGCGAACCATACGCTGGGGCCAAAGGCCTTACGCTCTTTGCGTTCGGGGCGCGTATCGGGATCGGCAAGGTCTTCGGGCGCGGACAGGCGCGCGCGGTGTAGGGCAAGATAGGCCGCAGCGATCTTTTCGGGGCCATGCAGCGCCAGCAGCTTCGCCGCGAATTCTTCCTGCTCGGGCGTTGTCTCTTGCTGCCACACGGGATCAGACAACAGCCGCTCTTCGTCTTGGCGCAGGATATCTTCGGCCGAGGGGGGGACCATCCATTCCGCCGTGATCTTTGCGAATTTCAGCAGGCGTTCGGCCTTTTTGGTGATCTTCGGCGGTACGATCAGGGCGGAAATGCCTTTTTGACCCGCGCGGCCTGTCCGGCCAGAGCGGTGCAGCAGCCCTTCGGAATTGGACGGCAGTTCTGCGTGGATCACCAGTTCCAGCCCCGGCAGGTCAATGCCCCGCGCTGCCACATCGGTGGCCACGCAAACGCGCGCACGGCCATCGCGCATGGCTTGCAGCGCGTGGGAGCGTTCGTTCTGGCTGAGTTCGCCCGACAGCGCCACGACAGAGAACCCCCGGTTCGTCAGTCGGGCAGTCAGGCGGTTCACCATCGCGCGCGTGTTGGCAAAGACGATGGCATTGCGCGCATCGTGGTAACGCAGCACGTTGATGATCGCGTTTTCCGCATCCTGCTGGGCCACCCGCAGGGCTTGGTATGAGATGTCAGCATGTTGGCTTTCGCCGGTCAGCGTCGTCACCCGCACGGCGTCGCGCTGATATTGTTGCGCCAGCTTGGCAATCATCGGCGGCACGGTGGCCGAGAACAGCAGCGTCCGGCGGTCTTCTGGCGCTTCGGCAAGCATGAATTCCAGATCTTCGCGGAAGCCCAGATCCAGCATCTCGTCCGCTTCGTCCAGAACGATGGCGCGCAAGCCGCTCATGTCGAGCGAGCCGCGTTGGATGTGGTCGCGCAGACGGCCGGGTGTTCCCACCACGATATGCGCGCCACGTTCCAGCGCGCGCCGTTCGTCGCGCATATCCATCCCGCCGATGCAGGTCGTCACGCGCGCATTCGCCTTGGCATAAAGCCAGCTGAGTTCGCGCATCACCTGAAATGCCAGTTCCCGTGTCGGCGCGACGATCAGCGCCAGCGGTGCGCCGGGTTGGCCCAGAACCTCTGCCTCTTCCAGAAGGGTCGGCGCGATGGCAAGGCCGAACCCCACCGTTTTGCCCGATCCGGTCTGCGCGGACACAAGAAGATCCTGCGCCTCCAAATCGGGATTGGTGACGGCCTCCTGAACGGCGGTCAGGGTGTCGTAACCACGCTCTGATAGCGCATCGGCAAGAGTCTGGATCATGTTTGAAGTCAGTCTGGTTTAATGAGGCGCTGTCGCGCGAACCGATTCCGCCAAAGGGCCGAAACAAGCCTAGCGCCATAAACGCTTGGGCCGCGTGTGTATACCTCAAATCGTGAAGCATTGGTTCGGATCGGGCAGAAAACGGGCGCTTTGCGCTGTGATCCGGCCGATTTCGGCAGGTTGCGAGCGGGGCTCGGGCGCGGCTGGCGAAGACTGACTTCCCCTTTTGGTGGAATTTGTCCAAACTCGCCGCACCAATCCGTCGTCCGCCGGGTGGAATAAAAACAGGGACATGCGGACGCAACGAGAGGACTCCATGCTATGACAACATTATTGGTCGGGCTTGATGGCCATTCATCGGGAGAGCGTGCGCTTGCACATGCAGAGCGACAGGCGAAACTGATCGGTGATTGTGAGTTGATTGTTCTGTACGTGATCGAATGGTCACCGTTTTCGTTCCACACCGCCGAAGAGAATGCGCAGCGACATAAACGGCGCGAAGAAGAAATCGCCTTTGCGCAGGAACGGGTTTTGGACCCGGCGCTGAAGCAACTGGCCGAGGCTGGCGTGAAAGCCACCGGCAAGGTTCTGCATGGCGACGTCGCCGACACGATCAACCGCGTGGCCAAGCAAAGCGGCGCCGAACAGATCGTCGTTGGCCGGACTTCCGACAATGGGTTTTCGCAAAAGATTTTCGGCAGCGTCACCTCGAACCTCGTCATGAGCGCCTCTGTGCCCGTGACCGTCGTCGCGTGAAGGAGAATTGGAAAATGAAACGCAGTATTGCTTCGACAGCAGCGTTCGCGACGCTGGCGCTGAGTGGCGCGGCCCATGCGCAAGAGGCCGCAAGCCTCGATCAACGGGTCAATGAAATCTTTGCCAATTCGACAGGATGGTTCGTCAATCTGATCTTTTCGCCGTTGCCGGGTACGAATTTTCCCTGGATCGTGCTGTGGCTGGTCGTGGCCGCGACGGTCTTCACGCTGTACTTCGCCTTCGTGCAGTTCCGCTTTTTCGGCCATGCGATTGCGCTGGTGAAAGGCGATTATTCCGATCCCAATGACGCGGGAGAGGTCAGCCACTTCCAGGCGCTCGCCACCGCGCTGTCCGGTACGGTCGGCCTTGGGAATATCGCGGGCGTCGCCGTGGCCGTCGGCATCGGCGGTCCGGGCGCGACTTTCTGGATGATCCTCGCCGGCCTGCTGGGCATGGCGTCGAAATTCACCGAATGTACGCTGGGCGTGAAATTCCGCAATGAGTACGAGGATGGCACCGTTTCGGGCGGTCCGATGTACTATATCTCCAAGGGGTTCGACCAGCTTGGCCTGCCGGGCGGCAAGATCCTTGCGGTGCTGTTCGCGATCTTCTGTATCCTTGGTGCATTGGGCGGCGGCAATATGTTCCAGGCCAATCAGGCCCATGCACAGATTGCCAATATCGTCGGCGACTATCCCGGCTGGATCACGGGCGTCATCTTTGCCGCCGTGGTCTTTGCGGTGATCGTGGGCGGTATCCAATCCATCGCGCGGGTCACGGAAAAGGTCGTGCCGTTCATGGGCATCCTCTATGTGGTCACGGCGCTGATTATCCTGCTGCTGAACGCCGACAAGATCGGCTGGGCCATCGGCCAAATCTTCGACGGGGCCTTCACCGGGCTTGGCGTTGCGGGTGGTATGGTCGGTGCGCTGATCCAAGGTTTCAAGCGGGCCGCGTTTTCGAACGAGGCGGGTGTCGGGTCTGCGGCGATTGCGCACTCTGCGGTGAAAACCAATGAGCCGATCACCGAAGGCTTCGTTTCGCTGCTGGAGCCGCTGATCGACACCGTGGTCATCTGCACCATGACCGCATTGGTGATCATCATCTCCGGTCAGTTGATCGTGGACGCGCAAACCGGGAATTACGTCCTGAACGAAGCAGGTTCTGCCATCGCGACGGTCGATGGCAATTCGGGCGTGGCGCTGACCTCTGCCGCCTTCGCGCAGGGCTTTAGCTGGTTCCCCTATATCCTCGCACTTGCGGTGATCCTGTTTGCCTTCTCCACCATGATCTCATGGAGCTATTACGGCCTGAAGGCGTGGACCTACCTCTTTGGCGAGGGCAAGACGAAAGAACTGATCTTCAAGATCATCTTCTGCATCTTCGTCGTCATCGGCGCGGCAGCGTCGCTGGGTCCGGTGATCGACTTCTCCGATGCGGCGATCTTCGCCATGGCGGTGGTCAACATCACGGCGCTCTACTTCCTGATGCGGCTGGTGAAAGAGGAACTGTCTTCTTACGCCTCCCGTCTGAAGTCGGGTGAAATCAAGCGGTTCGAGCACTAACCGCGACCAAGGAAGAGGCGGGGGCCGCCTCTTCCACACGGAAGGTCTGGCGCCGAGTGTCGTCAAACGCGACCGGTAGAGGTCAGACTGATACACAGCCGTCTGGGGCTTTGGGGCATCCGGATATGACGCTTGCCGAAGCATGAAAACATGAAGCGACCGGGCGTGTCGCGCCTGAGTGCCGAGAGTTTCAGTGCCGGCGATCCTCTGATGTGACATGCATCGGTCCGTCAACGCCGGTTCTTTCCGCGCGTAGACGGCACTTCGCCCGGTATGTTCGAAGCCGCGTTTCACAATGGGATCACAGGCCGGAAAACGCATGTCAGGCAAGCCGGACAGCCCGGAGGTCTGTGCATTCAAACTGCTGAAAACGTCAAGGACGCCCGCAGGCGTCCTGTTCATTGGTCGGAGTGAGAGGATTCGAACCTCCGGCCCCTGCCTCCCGAAGGCGAGCGCGCAGGTTCGAAGTCCACAAAATAAGGGCTGCTTGCGTCATGCAAAACGTTCGATTGGCCGTCAGTTCTGGAATAACGTTGCGGTTTCATTGCGGACGTTTCGAAACTCAAACCGCTTCCAGCAAGCGCCGGGTCTCAGGCATTCGACTCAAACTCGCTTCGATCCGCGTGCGCCACTTTGGACCACGAGACAGCGCATCTTCATAGGCGTCGCGCAACTCGTCCGGTCGGTCTTCGCTCAGCACGTCTATCAGAAATGCAGCCTGCCTTCGGTCTTTTTCCGATTTGAGAACATCCCTGCCAGAACGGCGGCGATCTGCGACGATCAGCTTGTGGATCGCGTAGCGTTCCGGCTGTGGGATCTGGACCAGCACGCCACTCCGGTAGGTCAAGGCGGCCTTGATCGGGTCGGCGATCAGATAGTTCAGGTGATGCAGACCTTGTGCGTTGACGCCCAGAGCCGGCAATTCGCGCAGGGTTTCGCCGTCGCCAAAGGAAGGCGTCAGAAACTCTACCAGAGTGTCGCCTCGGGTTTGTTTCCAACGCCACGCGCGTCCCGGAGCAAGGCTAGGCTGTGCTGCAAAGGCGAGATCGTTGAACACGTCCTCCAAGGAAGGAGACGCTGCGTCTTCCAGCACGAGCGACAATCGAGAAAAGCTCGCAATGTCGATGTCGTCAGTATGGGCTGTCATGTCCATGTCGTAGCGGATACCCAATTCCCCTTCGTAGAGGCGGAAGGCATGAGTGCCGACGATGGTGCCGCCCAAGCGGAACACACCAGAGGCCGCCATCGCAGAAAGGAGACTTCCTGTCGACACGTCGAGACCGAGGAAGCCTTCGGCGCGCAGGATCCGCACGAGACGGGTTCTGGCGCGGCGACGGTCCTCTTGCTGCGCTTTCAGGGCTTTGTGCTGATCGAGCCGTTGTCGGAGGCCTTCCTTGTCTTCGCCGATATAGCGCTTCTTCACGTCCGATCCGATCCGATAGGTGTCATACCAGTAGGATTTTCCGTTCCGCTCGACACGGGTGAGCGTGCCGCGGATGTCGGACACGGCATCGTCCTGAAGCGACCGCAAGAGGTCGTGATAGGCAGCATGCGCTGTGGAAGAATGGCGAGAGAACACCGTCGGCTCCGGCTTGTTCAACGATATTGAGTTTTGTTGAACATGCCGTGTGTTCAACGAAAAGTAAAGGCGTTGAACACAGGCGTACCCCCGCCGTAAATCCCCCGGCACATCCAAGGAATTTACGAGCGGACAACATCATCACCGGCGCCCAAGCCCGACGTCATTCACGCGATGGTCGATACAGCTCGAGGTCACGGTCACTAAACAAGTGCTGTGCAGGTCTTTGCCCAGGTGCACGCCATAGTCGTCCCGACGGTTCAACTTGAATATCGTCGTTTTCCAGCTTTTCCCACCCAAGTGCCGAGCGCGCCGTCGCTATAACTTAGTCATGCAGACTTTCTGTGTAACTTCAATGAGGTAACCATGACTAAGAAACCCCACGAGACGACCCGGCTGGCAAAGTTCATTGAGCGAAGGGTGCTCGAATTGAAGCCGAAGAAGACGCAGGCCGAGATCGCGGTCGAGGCAGGATACGTCAACCAGAACATGATCACGATGATCAAGCAGGGCAGCACGAAGGTCGCTCTCGACCGCGTCCCCGCCTTGGCGAAGGCGCTGGACTGCGACCCGGCCTTCCTGATGCGTCTTGCCCTAGAGCAGGCGATCGGTTCGACCGGGGCCGAGGCCGTGCTGGAGGTGTTTGGTGATCCGGTGACATCGAACGAGTTGGCTTGGTTGGACGCGATACGCGATGCCTCCGGCAACACCGACCCGAGGCTGACCAGTCGCTCACAGTTGACGATCCGCACCATGTTCGGGCGGTAACATCCGTCTAAGCCAAGACGCTTCACTAAGCGGGCTGCACTACGCCCCTTCCAGAGCGAAGATCATCGATGAGGTCCCCGGCGAGGAATGGCTCGACGGCCACGCGTCGTCGGGTCCCCTCCGACCGCTGGCGGGTTTAAATGAGGGTTGCACAAGGTTAACGTCGAAGCCGCAGGGGGTTTTCATAGGTGCCTGCGAGGGGTTGCATAGAGGGTGTCCTGACGGGCTGAGCCGCAGGCATGTAAGCTCAGAAGTCGTCGTTTTCGGTTATGATCGGCGCAGGGGTATACTTTTTCGTGCTGTTTTTGGTTTTTACTGGAAGAGGTAAACCTCTCACGTATTTGGCGGCCGCGCAGAAGAGACCGCATCGCCGCCGCAAGGCACTTACCAGCCCACGACTCCTTAGCCTCAGATCTGCGCTACCTAGCATCGCTTCCTGCAGATTTTGTGGAGGAGCGGGAATGGAGAATACAGTCGTTTGACGGATCGCTCCACGACCGCATTTCGAAGGCAGGAGTTTTCCTAGACGCGAGGCCGGTGAGCGAATGTGATCCTCGCGGTGCCGGGAGCTCCACAATACACACCTTCTATCTGCGCGATGCGATGCCTGTGGTTGCCGAATGAGCCCCTCAACGGAGGGGCCGACTGAATGTGTTGGAGCCGCCCGCCGCGCACGAACCGTTCTTTTGCGGCATGAGGCATTTTTTTTGCACTCATCGAATAAACCGGCAAATCGCCGCGGTCGAAACTGCTATTATGAGATGTGAGTTACACAAAGAAGGACCTCACACCATGAAAGACCTGCCAGATACAGGTATGACCTCGTCGCTATTACCGATGCAGATACGCATGCGTGCCGAGTTGCGCGACAGGCTCAAGTCCTTCGACTTCACCTACTTCATAACGCTGGCAACGAGCCACCAA
Organism: Aliishimia ponticola; assembly: GCF_004803475.1. Lineage (GTDB taxonomy): Bacteria > Pseudomonadota > Alphaproteobacteria > Rhodobacterales > Rhodobacteraceae > Aliishimia > Aliishimia ponticola. The sequence continues at coordinate 9,753 of NZ_SRKY01000006.1, read as the reverse complement.
CAGTTTTCTCCTTCGAAGATGCGCAGTCTGCTGAAGCAATGGGACGCAAGAGTGAACCGGTCTATCAACGGACCGAGATGGGCCCGGCGGCCAGATGAAAGGCTCATATGGTTTGCGTTTCTGGAGAAGGCGAGTGTGAATCCTCACTGGCATCTGATCGTCGAAGTCGATCCTTGGATAATTGAAGGCGGGCGAGCACAGCGCACAAGCAAGCTTCCGGACGTCTCGAAGCAGCATTGGGAAAAACTGGTTCCACAAGGGACTTTTGACTGCCAGGACGTTGAATCTCCGGCGGTGATAGACTATGTTACTAAGGTAGTTGCCGCAGAGCAGAATTTCGAAAATTTCATTCTATCCCGTGAATTTATCAACAACTAGGTAACCGCGAGAAGCCTGTCTGCCACGCTACGGGTCATCCGCAATCTCCTATACACACCTGGCTCAGATGCGATGGCTCGCCCCATCGTAATGCGTAAGCTTTGTTAGAATGCATATGCATTCGCAGCATCAAAGAAGAGAAAGCAAAATGAAGACAAAGGTCGAGCGCCGACCGAAGGGAGGTGCTCGTCGGACTGAGTTCGGCCAAAGGCCGAACGAAGGAGAAGGTTTGAGTGTTATTATCTACTTTTTGCAAAATGGAATTATCCACGCCGTGGCGGCAAGACGTAGTAAATTTCGACAATAACGAACAGCCTGTTGACGATGAGAAAACCCGGAAAGAAGGGTAGCATATTCAACAAACGCGAAGAATTGTGAGCATCGCTTATGGACGCCGTAGTTTCATGGATTTGTAGACGACGTCGTTCCGGCGTGTTTGCCACGTGCGATGCATAATATGTGGAAGACGTATGGAAAAGCCCCCAACGGAACGTGCTTCCGGCGGATAGATACGGAGTCCTAGAAGACTCGCTGTTCGTCCATCAGGATCAGTTCCGGCGCCGGCAATTCCTCGAGCCCTAACCTCCCATGCCGGAGAGGCTCTGTAGTGGCGCTTGCGGCTGCCGTTTGGCGTGTGAGTCTCGGTCTCTCGAAAATGCCTTGTGGTGCTGTAGTATGTCTTATAGCGCCCCTGCGAGGGGGCTGCCGACGCCAGGGAAGGCGGGTTCTGGTGCCGGATCGAGCCAATCAGCGTTGGTCGCTTGACTTTGTGTCTGACGCTTTTGAGGACGGACAGCGGTTCCGTGTGCTTTGCATCGTGGACGATTGCACACGCGAGGCACTGGCCATCGTCGTAGATCGTTCGTTGTCTGGTGCGCGGATGACCCGTGAACTGGATGAGTTGATCCGCAGGCGCGGCCAGCCGGACATAATTGTCTCTGACAATGGAACGGAAATGACATCTCACGCTGTGCTGAGATGGTGCGAGGATACTGGCGTCGGCTGGCACTACATCGCACCGGGAAAGCCGATGCAGAATGCTTTTGTCGAGTCATTCAACGGCAGGCTCAGGGACGAATGCTTGAATGAACATATCTTTGGCAACCTCGCAGAGGCCAGGAAGATCATCGAAAACTGGAGGATTGATTACAACACTGAACGACCACACACATCGCTTGGCGGATTGGCACCAGCCGTCTACGCCAATCTCAACCGTGCCGCCCGGCCTGCCTCGCTTGAGTTCCGCAAGGGCTCCGCTCAGCAGGCCTTGACCGCAACCATATCAACAGAAACAAACAGAAACGGATTCTACACCTGAACGGCCCGGATTAGGGGGCTGGGTCAACCGGATTATCCGGCCGTTTCCGTGGTCCAATTGGTCTCCGGGATTCACACCGCCCTCGCGCCCATCGTGCGCTCTGCCCGCATCTTGAACCGAGACTTCGAGGCACTCAACAACGCCATCGAGATGCCCTGAAGCAGCGGCCAAGCCGAGGGCCAGATCAATCGTTCAAGGACCCTCAAACGTTCCATGTAAAGCCGGGTCGGTTCAGAATTGTTGCGGGCGAAAATGCCACCGTTCCGCCACACAAGTTGAGTTTGATCGACAACGCTTGCGACAGAACCATGAATTTGTGGTGCTGCCGTCATAGATTATATCGGAATTTTTGATCTTACTTATCCATTTTAATCATTTGAAGCGATATTAACAAATTTCTAAGCTTCCTAGAAATGACGGACTGCTCAATCCTCACTGATACGCCTGAAAAGCCTTTCAAAAAACAAGGGAGCTCAAGATGAACGAGTATGCACCTTCTGAACTAAACGAAGACGCGGCAGAAGTTTACGCGAGAGATGGGATCGTTTGCATCAGGCAAGCGTTTTCTCCATCAGAGGTTGAATTTTTGCGGGAGATCGCGGCCAAGGATATGGCAGCGCCCAGCAAAATGAGTGAAGACGCAACCCGAGAGGGCAGTGGCCGTTTCTTCAGCGATACCTTCGTAGTCAAGCATATTCCCGAGCTGTCCCGGATTGTAGAAGACTCGAGCGCTGCGGACTATGCCTCCAAACTTTTGCAGTCTAAGAAGATCAACTTAATTTTTGACCAGTTCCTGATCAAGGAGCCGGGGACTTCGACTCCAACGGTCTGGCACCATGATCAAACCTACTGGCCCGTGGCTGGCGACCAAGTCTGCACAATGTGGGTGGCCTTGGACCCCGTTACGAAGGAAACGGGCGCAGTCGAGTATGTCAAGGGATCACACAGATGGGGGCAACGCTACAAAGCCGAGTCCTTCGTCGACAAGGATCGGTACAAAGAGGATTTGCCACCGGTGCCGGACATTGACAGCATGCGTGATGACCTTGATCTGATCATGTTCGAAATGCAGCCGGGTGATGTTACAGTGCACCACGGTCTGACCGTACACGGCGCACCAGGAAACTCCAGAAACGATCAGTCAAGACGTGCATATGTTATGCGCATGGCAGGTGCTGACGTGACTTACGATCCTCGCCCAAATCTTCAACCAATGCTTGCCGATCCCGGTATTCCGGTGGGCGCACCTTTGGACTCTGCGCTCTTCCCAGTCCTGCGACAGTAACCGTCAGAGAACCAAGCCGAGGAAACGCGAGCTTTCGGGTTTCCTCTCGCCAAAACCTTTCATCAACAGGAGCAAGGATGAGCTACGAGTTCAGCTTCAAGCCTGTCTTCCGGAACATCGACCTATTGCTTGAAGGGGCGGTCGCCACACTTCAGTTTTCGGTCATAGCAATCGGGGTTGGACTGGTCATCGGAACCATCGGAGCAGCTACGAAGGTTTGGGGGCCGAAGCCTCTTGGGTTTATCGTGTCCTGTTATGTCGATTTCATCCGCAACACGCCGCTGCTCGTCCAGCTGTTTGTTGTTTTCTTTGGATTGCCGTCCGTTGGGATCGGGCTGTCAGCCTCGCAGGCAGCGATTATTGGCCTGTCTATCTATGCTGGCGCCTACACCGTGGAAATCGTGCGAGCCGGCATTCAAGCTATTCCCCGGAGTCAGATCGAAGCTGGTCTTTGCCTTGGTATGGGTCCACTGCAAGTCTTTCGCCACGTGATAATTTTTCCAGCGTTGAAGGTGGTTTATCCGGCACTGGCGAGTCAGTTCATACTGATTTTGTTGGGAAGTAGCCTCGTCTCGTTCATCTCCGCCAAGGAACTGTTTCACGCTGCGGCCTATCTGGACTCACGGACGTTCCTGCCTTTCGAAATCTACCTTGTCGTATCGTTCATGTATCTCGCAATGACACTCGGTTTCAGAGCGTTGTTTTATGTGTTGGGACGATTTGCCTTTTCTGGAGGCAACTGAGCTATGCTGCGTGAATTCGGAATCGACGACATTCTTCTACTGCTCACCGGCGCCAAATGGACCGTATTGCTGTCATTGATAGCCTTCACCGGTGGTGGGCTGCTGGGTTTAATGGTGGCGATCGGAAGAGTGTTCGGCCCAGGGCCACTCAAATTTCTCATCGAGTGCTACATCCGCGCCATTCAGGGTACACCGTTGTTAGGGCAACTTTTCCTGTTTTACTTCGGCTTTAGCATCTTCGGATTTGACGTTTCTGCTTGGGTGGCGATTTCTGTTGCAATGGTCTTCTTTTCCAGTGCGTTTCTCGGCGACAGCTGGAGAGGGTGCATTGAAGCTATTCCAAAAACGCAATGGGAAGCGGCCGATGCGCTCGGCATGAGCTTCGTGCAGAAGCTCTGTTACGTCGTGTTGCCGCAAGCTGCGCGCATAGCGATCCCATCGACTGTCGGTTTCATGGCGCAAATCGTCAAGAACACATCGCTCGCCGCTGTCGTGGGGTTCGTCGATCTTCTGAGAATGGGTCAGTTGGTAACGGCTGCCACGTTCCAGCCGCTAACCGTCTATTTGGTGGTTGCCTTTATGTATTTCGCAATGTGTTACCCGCTTTCCCAGTGGAGCCGGATTCTTGAAAGGAGATACAATGCCACTCATCAACATTGAGAGCATTCACAAGACCTTCGGTAAACTCGAAGTGCTCAAGGGAGTTTCTTTAGACATCGCTGCGGGTGAAATCGTCGTGATCATAGGACGCAGCGGATCGGGCAAAAGCACTTTGCTGCGGTGTATCAACGGACTGGAGAAGGTCGAATCCGGCAAAGTCGTTGTAGACGGAACCGAGGTCAGTGCCGCCAAGGCCGATTTGAGAGCCTTGCGTCAAAAGATCGGCATCGTATTCCAGAGCTTTAACCTTTTTCCGCATCTGACGATCGAGAAAAACGTGACCCTTGCACCCCGGGTGGTTAAGAAGGTGTCACCTGACGAGGCAAAGAAAGCTGCCATAACCGCTCTGGAACGGGTGCAAATTGCAAACAAGAGCGGGGCATACCCAAGCCAGCTGTCAGGTGGTCAGCAGCAGCGTGTTGCAATCGCGCGATCGTTGGCAATGTCACCCAAGATCATGCTGTTTGATGAGATCACTTCTGCGCTTGACCCGGAACTGGTCGGGGAAGTTCTCAAGGTTCTCGAAAACCTGGCAAGCGAAGGTATGACGATGGTCCTCGTGACTCACGAGATGGGTTTTGCGCGCAAAGTCGCAAACCGAGTGGTCTTCATGCATGAAGGCAAAGTTTGGGAACAAGGAGCACCGGAAACCCTGTTCAAATCCCCCAAAACCCCTGAGTTGGCCGGTTTCATCAACTCAGTTCTTTAGCACCTCCGAACAAAAACAGAAACCCAACAGAGAGAAGGAATGAATGCGATGAATTGGACCAGAAAACTGCTGGCAGGCGTTTTAGCATCGGTTTTCGCGCTTGCCGCAACAGCAGGGAAAATTGACGCGCAGGAAAAATCGACGCTAAAAAAAGTGATTGACCGAGGAACGATCATCATCGGTGTTCCGGTGGATTCGCCTCCCTTTGGCTCAATCGACGCAGAAGGTAACCCAGTCGGTTTTGATATCGACCTCGCACGCTTGCTTGCAGAACAACTAGAGGTCGAAGTTGAACTGAAGCCGATGACTTCGGTCAACAGGATCCCCAACCTGTTGACGGGCAAGGTGGATGTGCAGGTAAACCTGTTTGGGGCTACACCGCAACGGGCGCGTCAGATAGCCTTCACATCGCCTTATACCGGATTGATCATCGGTGCCTATGGGCCGCCGGGCGTGGACGTGATGTCGCCTGAATCCATCGCCGATTACAAGATCGCGGTCGGACGTGGCACAACGATGGACACGACACTTTCGCAAATGGTGCCTGACGAAAACATCGTTCGCTTCGAAGACGAAGCAACCGCGCAGGCTGCCGTGCTCTCTGGGCAAGCAGACATGTGGGCCGCGGTCAACATGCACATTGTCGAGTCAAACAAGTTGAACCCGGATAATCCGCTGGAGCTGAAGTTCGTTATGCGCCGCGCACCGGCGTCTATCGGGCTCCGGCAAGGAGATCCAGATTGGCTTCGTTGGTTGGAGACCTTTGTCTACTTCAACAAGATCAATGGCAATCTCCAGATGCTTCACGAAAAATGGTTAGATGAAGACCTTCAGAGTGATCTGCCAACCTTCTGATACTGCTGATCTTCTTCCTGTCATCGGCAAAAAAATCCCAAGCCTTGAGGGGGATCATTTGGACCCCCTCATTTCACATGAGCGCGGGCGATATACATGAACCCGTCACTCTTGGCACCACCTCGAAAAAAGTTGGGCAAAAAAGATGAAGACGATAGAATATTTCTACTCCGCGCATTCGGCTTACGCATACATTGGTCACTTACGACTACTTGAAATTTGTAGTTCCCATGGCTGCGAACTGGTTCACAAACCAATAGATCTTCGCCCGGTGGTCCGAGCGGTTGGAAGTCTGCCGTTTGACAGGAGAACTCAGCACAATGTCGACTATCATTTCGGAAGAGAAATCGAACGATGGGCTCAGTTTCGCAACATTGCCATTCTTTCACACCGACCAACATACCACGACAGGCAACTAGATTTTTCCAACGGGATCCTTATCGCGGGGATCAACGGTTCAGCCGATATTGACGCGCTCTCATATGCCATTCTGCAGGCGCACTGGAGGGATGACGCAGACCTGGAAGATCCAGATCAGATGCGAAAGGTGGCGACAAACCTTAACCCAGAATACGGTAAGTTTGTCGACATCGCATTAAGCGAAGAAGTGCAAAGAATTCACTCAAGCAATACGAACGAAGCGATCGAAAGAGGCATCTTCGGTTCTCCTACCTATTTCCTGGATGGCGACATGTACTATGGTCAAGATCACCTCGAACTGATGGAATATGCTATTTCGCAACCATTTGGCCCCTTCAATTTCCTCAACCCCAAACCGGGTGATCCTCGGTTAGAAAAATGATGTGTTATTCAAGCCGGCTTGCGATGTCGCGGACGAGTTCGATGGTTTTTGATACGTGAACGGGGAGTGGTTCGTCGGAATAAACAGCAAAAAAGGGAATAAATGGGATCGGCTCAACAATATCTAGCGCCACGAGCTTCCCACCCTTCTCTTCCTGCTTATAGTGATCATACGCCAGAAGTGCAGCGCCAAAGCCCGACCTTGCTAGAATCGCACCGATTTCCATTGAATTAGAGGTGCTAATGCACTCAGGAGAAATTTTATTTTGATGGAACCACCGTGATTGGACCATCGCAACAGGAGACTTTCGGTCAGGAGAGATAACTTTGCATCGCTCCAGGTCCTTTGCGGACAAGGTGCGCTCGCTCAGTCCCAAAGATGGATGCGCAAAGTACCGAAATTCTACTTCATAGAGCTTCTCAAAAATCAACCCAGGAGAGAAATCTTTGCTCGTTGGGAGAATTAGAAGATCAAAATCTCGGCTTTCGATTTTCTCAAGAATGTTCCCACTCACGCCAACTTCTAATTCCAACGCTATTTTCGGATAGTGGCGTTTGAGTTCCGCAATCAATGTTGGCAGCCAAGTCACTGCAATCAATTCGGTAACTCCAAGCCTTATTCCGCCAGATAACTTATCCGGGTTACCGACATTTTCCTGAATTGCATTTTCGATCCGGTCCATCTCTTTGACATACCGCAGCAACTCTTGGCCTTTGAGCGTGGGCCGGATCTGACGCTTGGACCGATCCAACAACTGCACCCCAAGATGTTGTTCCAGTTCCGAGATGCGCATGGAAACTGTGGACTGCGTGGAATTGAGCCTTTCGGCCGCCTTGGTGAAGGATTGCGCTTCCACGACTTGACGAAAAGTTCTCAGCTGCTGAAAATTCACGTTTGCATCCAAAGTTTCGAGAATTAGTACCGTGGGCGTTTTGCAGATATCTCCACTCTTCGCTGATAACGAGGCGGTCCATTCTTTCTAGGATGCTATGAATTCCGCAAAAGTGCAACGCCGCTCGCAGTGACCAGACCCCGCAGCAAAAGCATCGGGCGACTAGGGTCAGGACTCATAACCAATAGATGACGGTTGCTGCGAGGGCGATGGCAGACAGGAAGACCTTCGGACACCTGTCGTATCGTGTCGCAACGCGTCGCCAATCCTTTAGCCTGCCGAACATGATCTCGATCCGGTTCCGGCGTTTGTAGCGGCGCTTGTCGTATTTCACCGCCTTCTTGCGCTGCTTGCGGCCAGGGATGCAGGCGCGTATCCCCTTGTCTCTCAATGCTTCTCTGAACCAGTCGGCATCATAACCGCGGTCCCCGAGCAACCAATCGGCCTTCGGCAGGCTGCTGAGCAGCGCTCGCGCGCCGATGTAGTCGCTGACTTGTCCGGCGGTGACGAAGAGGTTGAGCGGTCGGCCCTGGCCGTCGCAGATAGCGTGCAGTTTAGTGTTCATGCCGCCCTTCGTCCGACCGATCAGGCGTCCACGCCCCCCTTTTTCACACCCAAACTGGTCGCTGTTCGCTGGGCCTTGAGGTAGGTCGCGTCCACCGCCCGGCAGGGCATCACGCAGTGATGTCCCGAGAGGGGATCATCACGGTCTTCGTCTCGCTATGCTCGGCAGCCAGACCGGCCATCATTCGCGCGAAGATGCCCTTGTCGCTCCATCGTTTCCAACGGTTGTAGAGTGTCTTGTGTGGACCGTAGGCGGTGGGGGCATCCCGCCACCGCAAGCCGTTGCGATTGATGAAGATAATCCCACTCAGCACACGTCGGTCATCGACGCGTGGCTTGCCGTGTGACTTGGGAAAGAAGGGCTCAAGACGCGCCATCTGGGCGTCGGTCAGCCAAAATAGGTCAGACATGTTCACCGCTCGTTTTTCGAACCGTGAATCATGCCATCCCTGGGAAATCAATGGGTCCTGACCCTAACGGCTATCGCACAGAGATCCGGTTGGAACTGGTCATGCACATGCAGGCACTTGCACCCAGCGGGATAATTGTGATCGGGCGGCGTCATCGACGTTTTCGCGGACACGGCAAGTTGCAAGCGTTGCAGAATGCCGCAACTCGCACGAACCTATCCAAAGCCGCTGCAGATTTGCCCTCTCTTGCAAGTTGGTAGCCGTCATCTTCTAAGCCTGTGATTTCAATTGAGTTTGGGCATTCGGTCGCTTGCTGGTCATTGGTTGAAATTCTTACGCAGAAATCGGAAGCACTTTTTCTTTCCGTTTTGTCCATCTCGTGTCCGTCTGTGGTTTCTTTTGGTAATCCGAGCGCCGATTGGGAGATCGTTTTCCATCGTCAGATCTTTAACGAAAAGCGTGTAGGAGACAGCGACCGGGTCCAGAGCGCTCGACCTGTTTGATCAGCCAAAGTGCTTTATTGAGTTCGTGAAATGAGTGATGCTATCCCTCAGCAGCTCCGGTGCAGATTCATTAAACAGGGTTTTTCGATCCCGCACGGGAGCAACTAGGTAGGCTCAGGACGCTTTTGCGTTTTTTGGGGGCATTCGAGCTACGCCGCTATCCATAGGGCTAGGTTCGCTCCCATCTGCGAAATTGCATCAAGCATACCATATGCCCTGAGGCATTCGATCCATTATATGGATTTTTCAAGTTTATCGGTGTCTTGCGGGTAGAGTATTGAGGACACCTCCTCCGCCACTTGCCCATGTGAGATAGTTCTCCCGGTCCGGCTGCGGGGCCTTGTTGCACAAATCGGGTGGGGGATTGACTGCATGAATCCATCATGATGGCTGGATGGCATGAGCAGTTGGTCCCCTACGAAGTACAAGACCACGAACTGGTCGGCTTACAATGACGCGTTGAAGCGGCGCGGATCGCTGACGCTCTGGTTTGATCCAGAAATGATATGGCGAGCGCCACCGACGGGCAAACGCGGCCGACAGCCGAGCTTCAGCGATGCGGCGATTGAGATGTGCCTGACGATGAAGGTGCTGTTTGGCCTGCCGTTGCGGCAAACGACGGGGTTCGTGCAAA
>NZ_SRKY01000005.1 GCF_004803475.1 Aliishimia ponticola | reverse complement strand
TCGGGCCGAAACCCTAAGAGCGCGATATGCAGTTGTTTGTTCATCGAAATGAACCAAACCGCCCACATATCTCTTCAGATACCATCAATTTCAAATAGCGTAGAGCCAAATAAAGACTGGATGCGCCCTTTACTCTCTGGCGCGCCCCGCCTCAATTGCCTCTGATATCGTTCCGCCTCGTCTGCACCGGCTTGCGCCGCCGCCCCGTCTGGCGTCCCGTCGTGCGCCTCAGCGCCGCCGGTGAAGGGGCTTTTACGGATACCCACCAAAACCCGCAACCCCTTTTTTCATCCAAGAGCGCATTTTTTCGAAAAAATCGCAAAATCATTTAATATCAGTATGTTACGAAGGCGATTTTCGTGAGACCCCAGAAACGCCGTGAACTTACCCCAAGGAAGCTTGGGCCATTTTCAGGGGCTAGAAGACCGCCGTTCGAGTTACCTACAGACTTATCCCCAGAAGAGCGTGGATTTGGCCCTGAATCAGCCCCGACTCGACGTGAATCGGGCCGGAAAAAATCGCGTAGCCAGCTGCGAAGCGCCCGACTCGTCGAATCCTGGCGCGAGTCACGCGGGAAGTGGTGCCGCCTAGCCTAGCACATCACCAAGGCGACCTGTTGGTGCGTGCGATTGTAGGTAAGATAGCGATAGCGCTTGCCCGTCTCGGCGATGAACTCCTGAAACGCGCGGAACTCACCGTCTTCCCAGCCAGTGTAGTTGAAGTATTCATCGAACACGATGACCGCGCCCGGCATTAGCCTGTCCGCCAAGAGGGTCAGAACCGTGCGCGCCGAAGAATACAAATCACTATCTATGTGCAGATAGGCAACCGGCTGACCGGCGGGCACCTGTGTCAGAAACTGGGGAAGCGTGTCGGCAAACCAACCGGTGTGGAGCGTGACCGCCTTGGACACACTGGGCGGTGTCTGCCGTGCAAAGGCGGCAGTGTCGTAGCCATCGCGCCAGGGTTCGGGCAGACCTTCGAAGGAATCGAACCCGTTTACGGTCCAATCGCGCTGCGCTGCGATATAGTTCGCCGTCGTCCCACTATATACGCCGAATTCCAGACACAGTCCGTCCTGGAGAGATACTTCCGCAATCGCCCGATCATGTACCGCGCGCCATGTGTCCACCGATTGAACCTGCGCCATATTCTCACGCACATATGTCGCGGTGCTTTGGGTGGCCTGCGCCTGCAGGGTCAGCCCGACGTCGGAAACGGCGCTTTGGTAATCAGTCAGAAACCGGGCCCGCCGCCGGGCGCTGCGCCACCGACGCAGTCTTTGCAGGATAGAGGCCATCGCACTTACTCATTCGCTTTACCGCAAATGCAGCGTTCCACCGCAATGGGAAAAGAGCAAGCGTCACGGCACCGCCTTGGACACCCGCCGCGACTGTTTGGGAAGGAACCGCAATCCGATCAGCAGCCCGATCACGGCCAGGTAGATCAGCGGTTCAAACTGGAACCCTTTTCGCACCATTACGAAATGAACTCCGGCCAGCAGCACGGCGGCATAGGTCAGACGGTGCAGCTTGACCCATCGTGGACCAAGCTTGCGAACACTCAGATTGTTCGATGTCACCGCCAGCGGGATCATCAACACGAACCCCGCCATGCCGATGGTGATATAGGGCCGTTTCAGGATGTCCGCCCAAATCTGGCTGAGGATCTGCACATCCAGCACCAGCCAGACCAACAGGTGCAGCGCGACATATGTAAAGGCCAGCAAGCCAAGCGCCCGACGAAACCGCAGCAGATTGATTCCGAAAAACCGTCGCAGTGGCGTGATACACAGCCCAAGGATCAACAGCTTCAGCGCGATCTCACCCAGCTCATGCTCCAACGCCTCGATCGGCTCACGCCCCAGACCGCCTGTCGCCGCAAGATACAGCAGCGCCGGAACCGGCAGCAACGCGACCAGCCAAACGGCCCAGACAGGGATATGCCGCATCCATCCGTTCAGCTTGGCCGCAAGCATCAGTAGTTCTCGCGCAGGTCCATCCCGGCATAGAGAGAGGCGACCTCTTCCTCATACCCGTTGAACATGAGCGTCGGCTGCTTGCGCGCGAACAACCCGCCGCCGATGACCCGCTCGCTCGCCTGACTCCAACGGGGGTGGTCAACCTGCGGGTTCACGTTCGAATAAAACCCATACTCGCTTCCCAGCGCGGTATTCCACGCGGTCGGCGGTTGCGTATCAGTCAGCGTGATCCGCACCACGGATTTGATCGACTTGAACCCGTATTTCCACGGCACCACCAGTCGCAGCGGCGCACCATTCTGATTGGGAATGTCCTTGCCGTAGATGCCTGTCGCCATGATCGTCAGCGGGTGCATCGCCTCGTCCAGCCGCAGCCCTTCGACATAGGGCCACTTGAGAACCGGGAAGCGCTGGCCGGGCATTTCTTCGGGACGGTAGAGCGTTTCGAAGGCGACGTATTTCGCGCCGCTTTGCACGCCCGCCATGGCGAGCAGGTCCGCTAGTTCAAAGCCGTTCCACGGAATGACCATCGACCACGCTTCGACACAGCGGAAACGGTAGATCCGTTCCTCGACGGTCATCGCGTTCATGATGTCTTCGAAAGCGTACTCGCCCGGCTTGTCCACCAAGCCGTCGATGCGCACCGTCCAAGGATCGGTCGTCAGCGTGTGCGCATTGCGCGCGGGATCGTCCTTGCCCGTGCCGAATTCATAGAAATTGTTGTATTGCGTGATGTCTTCCCAAGGGTTTGGCTCTAGGGTTTCGCTGCGCGCTGTCCCGGCAAGCCCCATCAGACCCAGACCAATCCCCGCCCCGATAAAGCGCCGCCGGTCGAGATACGCAGCCTCCGGCGTGATGTCCCGTTCGGTCAATGTGTTCTTCCAGCGGTTGGCCATGAAGGTCTCCTTAAGCGTCCGTGATAGGTATATGTCCTGTTTTGATGCTCCGGCAAACGGCCCTCACGCAGAGTTTTGTATCCGTAACATGGCGGTGACCCTGCCTTGGCTATGGTATAGACGTTCTTGAAGGCACCGATCCGCCCGTGGAACGCCCCGGCGGACAACATGGGGGTCGGGCGCTTTCAACGGGTCTGTTTCGGGGGGCAGGTTTTGACGTCGGTTCGTCTTCGGCTTTTGGTGCTGGCGCTGGCCCCCGTGGTGGTTTTGCTACCGCTTGCCCTGTTGATCGCCATCACAAGATGGAGCGCGGATTACGACGAACTTCTGATCTCCAAGGTGGAAAGCGATCTGCGCATCGCCGAACAATATCTGGCGCGGCTGATGGTCGAAACCAGCGACGACTTGCTCGCGGTCGCCGGCTCTGTCGATTTTGCGCTGGCGCTCACCGCCGGTAATGGCGAAGGTCGCGCGTTCTTTGATGCGAAACGCGACGAACTGGGGCTGGATTTTCTGTACTATCTATCCGCCGATGACGCACGCGCCGCAGCCGAACGCTGGCCCGTGATCGCGACCGCGCTGACAGGGCAGTCGGACACGCAGATCGACGTCTTCTCGGCAAAGGACTTGGAGACACTGTCACCCGAGCTCGCCGCCCGCGCCAAGATCCCCCTGATAGAGACACAAGCCGCCGTACCCACAGGCCGCGCCGTCGAGGATCGCGGCATGGTGCTGCACGCGACGAACCCCGTCCGCATCGCCGGGCGTACCGGCGTTCTGGTCGGGGGCGTCCTGCTGAACCGCAACCTGCAATTCATCGATACGATCAACGCATTAGTCTATCTGAACGCGGTCACGGGCGGCGAATTGCAGGGCACCGCGACGCTGTTTCTGGACGATGTGCGCGTTTCGACGAATGTGCGCCTGTTCGAAGAAGTACGCGCCCTTGGCACGCGGGTATCGGCGGTGGTGCGCGGCGCCGTTCTGGACGACGGGAAAACGTGGCTGAACCGCGCATTCGTGGTGAATGACTGGTATATCTCCGGCTATCTTCCCCTCACCGACAGTTTCGGCAAGCGTGTCGGGATGCTGTATGTCGGGTTTCTCGAAGCGCCCTTCGCCGCCGACAAACAGGCGGCGATCTGGTCCGTCGGCGCGGCGCTGGCCGGGGTCCTGGTGCTGACCGTACCCGCTTTTCTATGGCTGGCGCGGGGCGTTTTCACCCCGCTTGAGCGGATGACCGACACGATGCGCAAAGTCGGCCGGGGCGATTTGTCCGCGCGCAATGGCCAAGTGGCCCGGCGCGACGAAATCGGGCAAGTGTCGTCGCATCTCGACGATCTTCTGGATCAGGTGCAAGAGCGGGACGAACGCTTGCGATCCTATGCCGAAGACCTAAACGTCCTTGTCGATCAGCGCACGGCGGAACTGCGCACCGCGAACGAGAAGTTGGAAGAGACCTATCGCCAACTGGTGATGAGCGAAAAGCTCGCCGCGATTGGCGAGATCACCGCCGGTGTCGCGCATGAGATCAACAACCCCGTGGCGGTAATACAGGGCAATATGGACGTGGTGCGCGCCACGCTGGGCGATGATGCCAATCTGGTTGAAACGGAACTCACCTTGGTGGACCGCCAGATCGCACGGATTCAAGCCATTGTCGGCAAGCTACTGAAATTCGCGCGCCCCGGAGATTTCGCGGAATATACCAGCGCGGTATCGCTTGCCGGGGTGGTCGAAGACTGTCTCGTACTGGTGGATCACGTGCTGAGCAAAGGCCATATCGACGTCAAATGCACGCTCGGGGACGCGCCTTTTGTGCAGGCCGATCCGGGCGAGTTGCAACAGGTTGTCGTGAACCTTGTGATGAACGCCGCGCAGGCGATGGGGCATGATGGCACGCTCGAATTGCGGCTGGAGGCGCAGGAAAGGAACGGACAGGCCGGTGTCCGCCTGACCGTTGCGGATACCGGGCCGGGAATCCCCGAGGATAAGATCGGGTCGGTGTTCGATCCGTTCTTCACGACTAAACAGGCCGAAGGCACTGGGCTGGGCCTGTCGATCAGTCAGGCCTTGGTTCAGCGCGCCGGGGGGCTGATCACCGTGCGCAACCGCGACGAGGGCGGGGCCGCCTTCGACATCTGGCTTCCCGCAGCAGACGAGGCGGAGCATGACAGCGCGCTTTAACCGGCTTCTAGTCCACCGGCAAAACGTCAACGTAGTGTTTGGTATCGTGCCCACCTGAAGAGCGCATGACCCCCCGCACAGGCGACACGTCTGAGTAGTCCCGACCATAGGCCACGATGATATGGTCATCTTCGACCATGATCGCATTGGTCGGGTCATACTCGATCCAGCCCATATCCGTGCCGCACCACGCGCGCACCCAGGCATGCATGGCATCAGCCCCTTCCATGCGTTTTTGCCCCGGCGGCGGCACCGTGCGCAGAAACCCGGACACATAGCCCGCGGGAATGCCAATGCCCCGCAGGCAGGCGATCATGATATGGCTGAAGTCCTGGCACACCCCGTGACGATGGGCGAAGGCTTCGGCGGCAGGCGTGTCCACATCCGTGGCTGCCGCATCGAAATCAAGGTAATCATGCAACGCGCGACCAATGGCCTGCACCGCGCTGAGCGTGCTCATTCCTTCGATGATCTGCTGACGCGCGAATTCCGTCATCTCTGCCGCTGGCGCCACGCGCGGCGACCGGCCAAGGAAGTGGTGCGGCGCATCGGGCGCAAGGCTTTGAATGGCGTCGATATCCGAGCCGAGCGTGGCGAGGCCGGCGGAAATATCCATCCCAAGAGGAGAGGACCGCCGATTGACCTTGGTCTTGAGCGACATGGTGATCGCGTCAATCGCTTCCAGATGGGACACCCATGTGGCGATGTTACCGAAGAAATCCGGCCCGTCCCAACGCTCCTGCGGCATCGGGTCCACGGTCAGCAGGCTTGCAGTCACGTCTTGCACGCCGGGGACATGCAGCGGCAACAGATGCAGCAGATTGCGCGCATGATCGGACGCACCGTCATAGCTGTATTCGATCGTCAACGTGATGTCGTACTGCACGGCGCTACCTCAGATAGATCGACCACAGGACATCCGAGGCGCGGGACAGCTCCATGCGCAAGGCTCCAAGGTCATCGGCAGTCAGATACTCCGCATCCGCAACAGCGAACTTGGCTTGCAGCGGCAGGATGATCCGTTCCAATTCGGACGGGCGCCCATCGGTGCCTTTGGGCAAAAAGCGCGCCAGTTCGAGTATCTGGTCCAGTTGAAACAGCGCAGAGCGTGGATTGAACGGATCGCAGATCAACAGATCGCGCACGCTTTGCGGCGATGGCGATCCCCGGAACCGGCGGCGATGGGTCATCGCGTTGTCGCCCAGTTCAATCGCGATTTCGCAGCAGCCTTGCGGCGCGCCGGGATCGGCGAACACGATGGTGCTCATCGCGATACTGTCGCAGCGTTCCAGCGCCCGCCCAAGCGCAAGAAAGCGCCACCCGGCGGAACGGTACATGTTCTCCTGCACCAGACCAGAGAACCCGGTGACCTTGCGCAGCAGGATGCTCATCGCACGGGCGCAATCGTCTCCCGGCGCGGCAGAGCGTTCCAGCCGTTCAATGGATTTTCCGATATCTTGCAGCGCTTCCCACCCGTCCGGGGAAAAGCGGTCGCGCACTTTGCTGGCGCAGTTATGGGCGGAAGACAGCAGGCTCATCAGCGCCGACGGGATCGTCGCGTCCATGGCAATGCCGACATTGCCCATGAACCCGCCAAGGGTGAACAGGCGCGGGTCTTCCGGGTCGCCGGTTTCTGCCAGACGCAGGTGGTAGGCCCGGATCATGCGCAGCGCCGCGTCGATACGTTCGACGTACCGCCCCAGCCAGAACAGGTTCTCTGCGGCGCGGCTGGGCAGGGCTTCGGGCTCGATCCGCGCAGCACTGCTTTCGACAACAGGCTGACTTGCGGGCACTGGCGCGTCGCTGACGACCCAGACATCGGCCACCGAACCGCCATGCTGCATGGCCATGGCCGTGGCCGCGTCCGACAAACCAAACCGGGCATAGCCGCCGGGCATGAAGTTCCAGCCATTCGGCGTGCGCGCCGCGGTGACGCGCACCGTCATCGGGCGCGGCATCAGCTTGCCATCCACATAGGCGGGCGCCGTCGATACGGTCACAAGCTCCTGCCCGACCAGGCCTTTACCCTCGGCATCGATCCACGCCTCCAACTTGTCGGGGCCCGCATCCCGCATCGCCTCGCTTTGTGCCGTGGTGGCCCCGACATCGAAGGGCAGATCAAGATCCCGCGCGCCTCCGATCATCATCCGGTCCAGATTGGTTTTGACGTAATCGCGCGCCGAAGACTGGCCACACCACCACGTTGCAATATTGGGCATCTGCAACGGCGCGCCCGTCAGTTCCTTGCTGATACGCGGCAGGAACGCCATCATCGCCCGCATTTCAAGAATGCCCGAGCCGAGCGCATTGATCATATCGATCGATTCCTGGCGCAGGGCGTTGACCAGCCCCGGCGTGCCAAGCTGCGAATCCTCGCGCAATTCCAGCGGATCGAGATAGTCGGAATCGACCCGCCTCCAGATCGCGCCCAAGGGCTCTGGCCCTTCGACGGTACGCACCATGACCTCGCCATCGCGCACCAGCATGTCCTCGCCCTCCAGCAAGAGCAGGCCGAGATACCGCGCAATATAGGTGTGTTCGAAATAGCCCGCATTGTTCGGACCCGGCGTCAGGATCGCGGCGCGGCGTCCCTGTTTGCCCGGCAGCTGGTCCATCGCGTCGCGGAACGACCGGAAGAAGCCGGAAAGCCGATGCACATTGCTGCGCGGATAGAGATCGTTGAAGATCCGCGTGGTGGCAATCCGGTTCTCAAGCGCGAACCCGGCCCCGGACGGCGCTTGCGTTCGGTCGCCCAATACGAACCACGTCCCATCGGGGTTTCGACTGATCTCGAACGAGACCTGATGCAGAAAGTGCCCCGACGCGGGTTTGACCCCGACAAGCGGGCGCAGCCACTCAGGCGAATGGGCGATCAGTTCGGCAGGCAGGTGCCCGTCGGAAATCAGCCGAGCCGGACCGTAAAGATCGGCCATGACCATCTCCAGCAGGTCGGCGCGCTGGGTCAGGCCGGCGCAAATGGCAGCCCACTCATCTTCATGGATGATCACCGGAACCGGGCTAAGCGGCCATTCACGCTCTGGCGCGGGGATGGTCGAATACTGCCGGAAATAGACGCCCGCATCGCGCAGGTATTTCGGACCACGGGCAAAATGCTCTTCGATCACGTCCGGGGTGCGACATGACAGATGTTCGATCAGCAGGTTCCACACCGGACGGATCGCGCCATTCGTGTCGAAAAGCTCGTCAGCCACGCCGGGCTTGGGCCGGTACTCTGCCAGAATGTCAGGCAGCGCTACCGGAGGGGGCGCGACGTGGCCAGTCATTTAGGTCAGGCCCGGAGAGCGTCTAAGGTCGAGTGTCATCGGGAACTCCGGATGCGGATGCTCCGGCGCGGGCCGGTAGTCGCCCGAACTATGTCCGAAGGGTTCGAACCGCGCAAGCCGCCGCGCTTCGGCCTCGTTTCCGTTGACCGGGAAGGTATCGTAATTCCGCCCGCCCGGATGGGCCACATGATAGGTGCATCCGCCAATCGCACGACCGGTCCAGCTGTCATAGATGTCGAAGGTCAAAGGCGCATTGACCGGCAGCACCGGATGCAGCGCCTCGGGCGGTTGCCACGCCTTGAACCGGACGCCGCCCACGGCCTCACCGGAGGTTTCGGCACGGGTCAGCGGCACGGGCCGCCGATTGCACATCACCTGATACCGGTCGGGGTACAGCGTCGTCAGCTTGACCTGCAACCGCTCCACCGAACTGTCGGTATAACGCACAGTGCCGCCAATTGCGCCCGTTTCGCCCAGCACATGCCAGGGTTCCAACGCCTGTTTCAGTTCCAGCTTGGTGTTCTCGACCTCGACCTCGCCGCAGAACGGGAAGCGGAACTCGGCCTGCGCCTCGTACCAGACCGGATCGAAATCATAGCCGTGCCGGCTGAGATCGGCGAGCAGGTCCAGGAAATCCTGCCACAGGAAATGCGGCAGCATGAACCGGTCATGCAGCACCGTGCCCCACCGGATCGGCGTCCCGTAGATGGGGGCGTTCCAGCAGCGGGCGATGATCGCCCGGATCAGCAACTGCTGGGCAAGGTTCATGCGCGGATGGGGCGGCATCTCGAAGCCGCGGAACTCCACCAGCCCCAACCGCCCGGTTGGACCATCGGGAGAGTAGAGCTTGTCGATGCAGATTTCGGCGCGGTGCGTGTTGCCGGTAACATCCGTCAGCATATTGCGCAGCAGCCGGTCGGTCAGCCAAGGCATCGGGGCCGGACCCTGACCCGGTGCCGGGAACTGGGCCAAAGCCATCTCAAGCTCGTAGAGCGTGTCATGCCGGGCTTCGTCGATCCGCGGGGCCTGACTGGTCGGACCGATGAAAAGCCCCGAAAAGAGATAGGACAAGGACGGGTGCCGCTGCCACATGAGGATCAACGATTTCAGCACATCCGGGCGGCGCAGGAACGGGCTGTCATTGGGCGTCTCGCCGCCCACGACCACGTGATTGCCCCCACCTGTGCCCGTGTGACGGCCATCGATCATGAATTTATCCGCACCCAGCCGACATTCACGCGCCTCGGCATAGATCGCTTCCGTCGTGGCGACGCAGTCATCCCAGCTATGGGCCGGGTGAATGTTCACCTCGATCACGCCGGGATCGGGCGCAACACGGATCACGTTGAGCCGGGGATCATGCGGCGGGGCATACCCTTCGATGTGGATCGGCAGCTTCATTTCCTTTGCCGCCTCCTCTGCCACCGCAAGCAGGTCGAGATAGGCTTCGACATCCTCGACCGGGGGCATGAAGACGCATAGGCGCCCATCGCGCGGCTCGACCGAGATCGCCGTGCGCACCGCGCCGCCGATGGCCGTGTCCTGTTCCACGATGGTCTGACGCGGACCTTCAGCGGCAGGTGCAGAGACCGGCTGCGTATGGCCCTTGGTAGGTTTCGGCAACGCCTCGCCCGCTTCCTCATGGTAATCAGGCAAGGGACCGCGCGGCACGGTCGGATCGGTGACATTGGTGTAGGGAAATTGCGAGGCGGACAGATGCGGCAGCGTGCCCAGAGGCAAACGATAGCCCAGCGCACTGTCGCCCGGGACAAGGAACACCTTTCCGCGCCGCAGCTTCCAGCGTTCGGACAGCCAGCGCGGCCCGGTCGCCTTTGATTGCCAGCGCTGCACCGGCAGGACGTACCCGGCAGGTTCCGTCAGGCCGCGCTCGAACACCTTGGCGATGCGGGCGCGTTCCTCCGGGTCTTTCAACTTGGAATTTTCCGGCGTCACGTTTTCCGGCAGATTGCCTTCCTTGATGATCCACTCGGCCGGGTCCTCATAGGCGGGCACGACGAAATCGGTTTCCAATCCCAGCTTTTCGGCCATCACCGTCAGAAACTTGGCAGAGCTTTCCGCATCCGCGCCCGTTTCGGCATCCTCGGTCGCCACAAGGTCTTCATCGGCCCAGACCGGCTTGCCATCGCGGCGCCAATACAGCGAGAATGTCCAGCGTGGCAGGGTTTCCCCCGGATACCACTTGCCCTGCCCGTAATGCAGGAACCCACCCGGCGCGAACTTGTCACGCAGACGGCGGATCAGCTTGTCCGCAAGGCCACGCTTCGTCGGGCCGACGGCGGCGGTGTTCCATTCATCGCTTTCGAAATCGTCGATGGACACGAAGGTCGGCTCGCCGCCCATCGTCAGACGCACATCGCCTGCCTCCAGATCGGCATCGACCTTGCGCCCCAGCGTATTCAGCCGTTCCCACGCATCGTCGGAGAACGGCTTGGTGATGCGCGGGTGTTCCGAAACGCGCTGCACGGTCATGTCGAAGTCGAAATTCACCTCGGGCGCGCCGTTGCTGGTAAAGCCCCCGGCAATCGGCGCGGCATTGCGGTAATGCGGCGTGGCGGCCAGCGGAATGTGGCTTTCCCCTGTCAGCAGACCGCTTGTCGGGTCCAGGCCGACCCAGCCGGCACCGGGAATGTAAACCTCGACCCAGGCATGAAGATCGGTGAAATCGACCTCAGTTCCCGATGGACCATCCAGCGATTTCACATCCGGTTTAAGCTGGATCAGATACCCTGACACAAAGCGCGCGGCGAACCCCAGATGCCGCAGGGTCTGCACCAGAAGCCAGCTGGAATCCCGGCAAGACCCGCGCTTGACCTGCAGCGTCTCCTCGGGCGTCTGCACGCCCGGCTCCATCCGGATGGTATAGTCGATCTCCTCGGACACACGCTGGTTGAGCGCGACAAGGAAGTCGACCGTTCCGGGAATGTCGAACTTGATGGACCCAAGGAATTGCGCAAGCAGCGGGCCCTCTGGCTCGGGCGTGCGATAGATCACAAGGTCTTCCTTGAGGTCTTCGGGATACTCGAACGGCCAGTCTTTCGCGGTTTCATCGACGAAGAAGTCGAACGGATTATAGACCGTCATATCGGCGACCAGGTCGACCTCGATCTTGAATTCGCGCACGGGCTCCGGAAAAACGAAGCGGCTCAGCCAGTTACCGTAAGGGTCTTGCTGGTGGTTCACGAAATGCCCACCGGGGCTGACCTTCAGCGAATGCGACAGAACGCGCGTGCGGCTGTGCGGCGCTGGACGGAGGCGGATGATCTGCGGCGATAGCGTGACCAACCGGTCATAGGTGTAGTGAGTCAGGTGATGAATACTTGCATGAATAGCCATTTTGGCCGCCACCCCGGGATATTGCGTTCAACCCTTTATGGAAGAACTTCCCCGGATCGGCCAGAAACCATTCACCGGCGCTGGGAAAAGCATCGCGTGACGCAGGTTTTGCCCAACAATCCGTCATGCCATGCAGTCGCTTGGGCTGAGTGCGCACGCCGTTCATGCAAAACGCCGCGCTTCGATGGGCCCGATTGACAAAGACCCCCGAAGGCGCGGCGCGAGACGCCACCGACGCGAAAGCCGGTGACGCTCTGGCCCGAAATCAGAACGGGCTGTCAGGGTAGTAGAAGTCCATGGCGTTCTCCGGCGTGACCAGCACAGAGCCGATGACGAAGGTGCCAGAGACCGGCGCGTTGGAGGTCAGGCCAACCGCCGTCAGTTCGATCGCCGTGGCAATCATCGAGGGCGGGTAGGTCACATTCGCCGGGATCATTTCATCGCCGTCGGCGGTGCGCTTGATCATCTCTTTCATACCCGCGCCGCCCAGAACGAACTGGACATCGTCCCGCCCTGCGGCCTCGATCGCGGCCAGAACGCCAATCGCCATGTCATCGTCCGAGGCCCAGACCGCGTCGATCTTGTCGTATTTCGACAGGAAGTCCTGCATCACGTTGAAGCTGTCATCGCGGTTCCAGTTCCCGTGCTGCATGTCGAGAACATTGATACCCGATCCCTTGATCGCTTCGGAAAAGGCATCGACGCGTTCATTGTCGATGGTGGTCGGGATGCCGCGGAACACGACGATGTCGCCGCCATCTTGCATCTTGGACACCATGTATTCGCCCGACACCCGGCCAAAGCCAGAATTGTCGCCCGCGACATACAGGTCTTCGATACCCGGCACCGACAGCCCCCGGTCAACCACTGTGACCCATGCGCCGCTTTCGGACACGGCCTGCACCGGCGGCGTCAGCGGATCGGATTCGAAGGGCAGCACGACCAGCGCGCTGATGTTGCGCGTCGCCATCATGTCTTCGATATCGTTGACCTGCTTGCCGGGGTCCGACGCGGTGGCCAGCACGAAATCAAGCTGCGGATACACCTCTTCAAGGCGTTCGACCGTCTGCTGCGCATGGAAGTTCATGCCCCCAGCCCAGCCATGGGTGGCCGCCGGGATCGAGACACCAATGACTTTGACGTCCTCGGCAAGGGCGGCTGTGCTGACAGCGGCTGCCATTATGCCCGCCAGTATGGTCCTTGTATGTTTCATTTCTTTTCCTCCCATTGAAATGGATGTGCGGCCTAACTTGCCGACTTTCCTTCGCGCTGCAGAATCACAGCGAGAATGATGATCACGCCCTGAATCGCACCGTTGAGATAGGGCGAAACAAAGTCCGTGAGATTGAGAATGTTGCCGATCAGGGTCAGGATCAGCACGCCGATGACGGTGCCCCAAACACGGCCAAAGCCCCCTTTGAGCGCGGTGCCGCCAATGATCACGGCAGCGATGGCTTCAAGCTCCCACAGCACACCGGTCGAGGACGAGGCCGATCCAAGGCGCGGCACGTACATGATGGTTGCAATGCCGACCAACACGCCCAGCGCCGCATAAGAGATCAGCCGCGTGCGCTTGACGCTGACATTGGAATAGCGCGCGACCTCTTCGTTCGACCCGGTGGCCGCGCAGTGACGCCCATAGACAGAGCGCGACATCACGATCTCACCGATGATCACGACAAGCGCGAACACGATGATCGGCCAGCTGATACCGAGAATACCGTCGAAATAGACCGGGCGGTAAAACGTACGCAGCGAGAAATCGAGCGACAAGGTGCCGCCATCGGCAAGCCATGTCACAAGCGACCGGTAGATGCCCATCGACCCCAATGTGACGATAAAGGCTTCGATCCCCAGCGCCGTGATCAGATATCCGTTCAACAGCCCCGCAAGCAGCCCCGCGACAAGTGCCACCGCCATGCCCAGCAGGATGATTGGCACCCCGACGCCCATGGTCGGCAAAGCCGCGTTCATCACCAGGATCATCAGCCCCGCAATGAAGGCCGCCATCGATCCCACGGACAGATCCAGCCCCCCGGCGGTGATTACGAATGTCATGCCCACGGCGATGATGCCGATAAAGGCGGACCGGGCCAGAACGTTCGTGATGTTGCCCGCGCTTAGAAAATTCGGGTTCAGCAGCGCGCCGATAAGGATCAGCACCACCAGTGCAAGGATCGGGCCGAGCACCGACATCGACGGCATTCGCCGGGTCTTGGAAGAAGGTTGCGTGGCGTCGGTCATCAAATTTCCTCAGGCAAGTTCAGTGTTGGGGGCAGATTGCGGATCAAGCCCCATGGACAGCCGGACAATGGTGTCTTCGTCGATCGCCGCGCCGGAAACCGTGCCGCTTACACGGCCCAGCCGCATGACCATGACCCTGTCCGACAGGCCAATCAGTTCCGGCATCTCTGACGAGATCACGACAATCGCGTGCCCCTCGGCGGCAAGCCGGCGCAGGCACGCGTAAATCTGTTGCTTGGTGCCGATATCGATGCCGCGTGTCGGCTCGTCGATGATAAGCACTCGCGGCTCCGACAGCATGACCTTGGCCAGCAGCAGCTTTTGCTGATTGCCGCCGGACAGGTTGCCCACGGCGATGGCCCGGTCCCCTGCGCGAATGTCGAAGTCGATGATCGCCTTACTCAGCGCGGCGTCTTCGCTTTTCGTATCGACGAAGAACCGCCCGAACTTGTGCAAGGTCTGCAATGTCAGGTTTTCGCGCATCCCGCGTTCCAGCAACAGGCCACGCAGTTTGCGATCCTCGGTCAGATAGCACAGCCCAGCGGCCTGTGCCGCGCCGGGGCTGCGAAAGTTCTGCGGCTGCCCGAACAGCGTGACCGATTTCGCCGTTGCCGGGCGCAGCGCGACGAGTCCTTCCATCGCCTCGGTCCGGCCCGCGCCGATCAGCCCGCCGATACCAAGAATTTCACCCTGTCGCAGCTCGAACGATATGTCCTGCGCATAGCCCGGCACTGTCAGTTCCTCGACCGACAGAACCACCGGCGCCTCTACCGCAACGCCTGACTTCGGCGGATAAAGGTCAGAGACCGGTCGCCCCACCATCGCCGTGGCCATCGCGTCTTCGCTGATGTCCTGGCTGGGCCCCGAATGCACGACGGCACCATCGCGCATGACGGTAACGTGGTCGGAAATCTCGGCCACCTCATCCAGCTTGTGCGACGTGAACAGAACCGCTGTACCCGCCGCACGCAAGGCACGGACCTGATTGAAAAGGATGTCGGTCTCGCGGGTTGTCAGCACAGCGGTCGGCTCATCCATGACCAAAACCTGCGCGTCACGCGACAACGCCTTGGCGATCTCAACCATCTGCTTGTCCGAATTGGACAAACGCGACACCGGCGTATCGGGGTCCACATCGCAGCTGACGCGGGCCAGATGCGCAATCGCCTGACGCCGCATCTCTGCCTTGTCGAGCAACAGACCCCGCCGCAATTCGCGCCCAAGAAAGATGTTCTGCTCGACCGTCAACTGTTCGGCGAGGTTGAACTCCTGATGGATCATCACGATCCCCGCCATCTCGCCGTCATGGAGGCTGGCGAAGTGGACCTTTGCGCCGTCGAGTTCGATCCGCCCACTGCTGGGCGGCTGATAGCCGGCAAGGATTTTCATCGTCGTCGATTTGCCCGCGCCGTTCTCGCCGATCAACGCATGGACCTGCCCCGCAAACAGGGACAGGCTCACGTCGTGCAGGACTTCCGTCGGGCCGAA
Source organism: Aliishimia ponticola (assembly GCF_004803475.1). GTDB lineage: Bacteria > Pseudomonadota > Alphaproteobacteria > Rhodobacterales > Rhodobacteraceae > Aliishimia > Aliishimia ponticola. The sequence goes on along the minus strand of NZ_SRKY01000005.1, from coordinate 299,713 downwards.
GCTCTTGCTGACCCCGTGCAAGGCGAGTTTGGCGGGCACGCTCACAGGGGCGTCCACGCGGCGTTATTGTCAGACGAGGTGACGCAGGCATTGATAAACCGCATCCCGTCCATGCCTGCGGCAACCCCCGGCAAGACGCCCATGGCCTCTTCACGTGTGGCCCCGCCCTGAACCGCGCGGATCGCATCGGCGGCTTCATTATACAGCGTGGCAAACCCCTCAAGATATCCTTCGGGATGGCCCGCCGGAATGCGGCTGACCGCCTGCCCGATCGCCGACGCACCGGGACCATTTCGGGTCAGCAGGCGCTTCGGCTCACCATGCGGGGTGAACCAGAGGTAATTGGGGTCTTCCTGACACCACTCAAGCCCGCCTTTTTCACCGTAGACCCGCAATTTCAGGCCGTTTTCATTGCCCGGAGCGACCTGGCTGGACCAAATCATCCCCCGCGCACCACCCGCAAACCGCAGCAGGATATGCGCGTTGTCATCAAGGCTGCGCCCCGCACCAAAACTTTGCAGATCGGCAGCCAGACTATCCACCGACAAACCGGTGACGAAACAGGCAAGGTTATGGGCGTGGGTGCCGATATCGCCAACCGATCCGCCCGCGCCGGACCGCGCCGGGTCCGTGCGCCACTCTGCCTGTTTCACGCCTTCGCTTTCCATCGGTGAGGTCAGCCAGTCCTGCGGATATTCCGCCTGCACGATCCGGATATCGCCCAGATCGCCCGCTGCGACCATCTCGCGGGCCTGCCGGATCATTGGATAGCCGGTATAGTTATGCGTCAGCATGAACAGCGCCGCGCTGTCGGTGACAGCCTGTTCCAGCTTGGCCGCATCTTCCATGGTCGAGGTCAGCGGCTTGTCGCAGATCACGTGGATGCCTTGGCGCAAGAACGCCATCGACGCCGCCGCATGGACGTGGTTGGGGGTGACGATGCTCACCGCCTCAATTCCGTCTTCGCGGGCGGCTTCGGCTGCGGCCATCTCGTCAAAACTGCCGTAAGAGCGCGGGATACCAAGCGCCTCGGCGCTTGCCGCCGATTTCTCCGGGGTGGAGGACAACGCCCCCGCCACCAATTGGAAACGGTCGTCGATGCGCGACGCGATCCGGTGAACCCCACCGATGAAGGCGTCATTGCCGCCGCCCACCATGCCCAGTCTGATACGCGCCATCACGAAATCCCCAGCATCTTGCGATTGGCGGCGTCGTCGGTGCCGCCATCGGCGAAATCGTCGAACGCCTTGTCCGTGACGCGGATGATGTGATCCTTGACGAATTGGGCGCCTTCACGCGCGCCGTCTTCGGGGTGTTTCAGGCAGCATTCCCATTCCACTACGGCCCAGCCATCGAAATCATTGGCCGCCATCTTCGAGAAAACCGCCCCGAAATCGACCTGCCCATCGCCAAGAGAGCGGAAACGCCCTGCCCGGTCGACCCAGCTTTGATAGCCCGAATAAACACCCTGCCGCCCGGTTGGATTGAACTCGGCATCTTTGACGTGGAACATCTTAATGCGGTCTTTGTAGATGTCGATATTATCAATGTAATCAAGACATTGAAGAACATAGTGGCTCGGGTCGTACAGCATGTTGCACCGGCTGTGATTGTCGACCCGTTCGAGGAACATCTCGAACGTCACACCATCATGCAGATCTTCGCCCGGATGGATTTCATAGCAAATATTGACGTCGTTCTCTTCCGCATGATCCAGTATCGGACGCCAGCGCGCGGCGAGCTCGTCAAATGCAGCCTCGATGAGACCGGCGGGGCGCTGCGGCCAAGGATAGACATAGGGCCACGCCAGCGCGCCGGAAAAGCTGACATGGTTCTTGATGCCCATATTGGCCGACGCGGTGATTGCCTTCATCACCTGATCGACCGCCCATTCCTGACGGGCCTTGGGATTGCCATGCACCGATGGATCGGCAAAGCCGTCAAAGCCCGCGTCATAGGCCGGATGCACCGCGACCAACTGGCCTTGCAAGTGGGTGGACAGCTCTGTCACCTCGACGCCGTTCTGGGCGGCCTGCCCCTTGAACTCATCGCAGTAATCCTTGCTCTCCGCCGCTTTGGCGAGGTCGAACAAACGGCCATCCCAGCTTGGCACCTGCACCCCCTTGTAACCGCAATCGGCGGCCCATTTGGTGATGCTGTCCCACGAGTTGAACGGTGCCTCGTCACCTGCGAATTGCGCCAGAAACAGCGCCGGTCCCTTGATGGTCTTCATGTTATCCTCCCTGCCGCGTTCAGACGAAGCGGTTCACGATATTTTCCAGAATTTCCTGCCGGCCAGAGCGCGGCTGCGGATCGAGTCCCTCCGCCTCGACCCGTGCGGCCGCCCCGGCGAGATCGCCCGTTAGCATTGCCTGCGCTTCGGCGCTGTCCCAACCGGCATAGCGTTCGGCGCGCATCGCCTCCAACGTGCCGTCCTCCAGCATCGCCGCTGCCGCTTTCAACCCGCGCGCACAGACGTCCATGGCGCCCGCATGTCCCGCGATCAGGTCCACCGGATCCAAGGATTGCCGCCGCAATTTTGCGTCGAAATTGGTTCCGCCAGTGGTAAACCCGCCCGCCTTGAGCACCTCGTAATAGGTCAGTGCGACCTCTGGGACATTGTTGGGGAACTGGTCCGTATCCCAACCGGACTGATAGTCGTTCCGGTTCATGTCGATCGATCCGAAGATGCCCAGCGATGCCGCCAGCGCCAGCTCATGTTCAAAGGAGTGCCCAGCCAAAATCGCGTGGCCTTGTTCGATATTCATCTGAACCTCACCTTCGAGGCCGAATTCCTTGAGGAACCCGTACACCGTCGCGACGTCGAAATCGTATTGATGCTTGGACGGTTCCTGCGGCTTGGGTTCGACCAGAATAGCGCCCTTGAACCCGATCTTGTGCTTGTACTCGACCACCATCTGCAAGAACCGCCCGGCCTGCTGGCGTTCGCGCTTTAGATCGGTGTTCAAAAGCGTCTCGTAGCCTTCGCGCCCACCCCAAAGCACGTAGTTCTGCCCGCCCATTTTCTGCGTCGCGTCGAGGCAAGATTTCACCGTCGCTGCCGACCACGCGAAAATATCCGGATCGGGGTTCGTTGCAGCGCCGGCCATGAACCGGCGATGGCTGAACAGGTTCGCCGTGCCCCATAGCAGCTTGGTCTTGGACCCTTCCATCTTGCCGATGATATAGTCCACGATCTCTTCGAAATTACGGCGGCTCTCGGCAAAGCTCGCGCCTTCGGGCCGGATATCCGCATCGTGCCAGCAAAAGAACGGCACGTTCAGAATGTCGAACATTTCAAACGCCACATCCGCCTTGAGCCGGGCCAAATCCATGGTGTCCCCAAACCACGGGCGCTCGAATGTCTGGCCCCCGAACGGATCCCCGCCGGGCCACGCAAAGGAATGCCACCAGGCCGCCGCGAAGCGAAGGTGATCCTCCATCCGCTTCCCCAGAACCACCTCATCGGCGTCGTAGTGGCGAAAGGCCAACTCGCTGGATGCCGGATCGAATTGCAGGGGCGCGATGCCTTTGAAGAAGTCAGTCATGGAGGGGAGCTTTTCCTGTGTGGATATCTGTATGGGCGGGGTCGGTATGGGCCGGAAGATTGTCAGGCACGTAGATCATGGGAACGAGCTCTGGCATCGGCGGCTTACTGCGTCCGTCGATAAGCGCGCGCAGGATCGTCACGGCGCGTGCGGCCTCGATATCGGGGCGCTGGTCGATGATGAAATGGATCAAACCGGACTCAAGCGCCGCCCGCGAATGCGCAACCAATTCATGAACAACACAAAGCGGCGCCGGATCGGGCGCGATGGCTTCCAATGCGCGGACCAGACCCTGATTGCCCGCGCCAACGTTATAGACCGCGGTGATTTGGTCATTGGCCTTGAACCGTTCGACCATCCCGTCAAACACGGCGGCTTCGTCATCCTTTGCGAGGATCGGATCAAGGATTGTCAGATGTGGGAAGTCCGCCTTGATCACATCCCGGAACCCGTTCAGCCGTTGAATGTGGTCCTCTGCGTCGAGCGATCCCGCGAGGGTCAGCACTGCCCCGGCCCGCCCGGAATGGGCCATGCCAAGCAGCCGTGCCGCCGTGCGCCCGGCCGCCAGGTTGTTGATCCCCACATAAGCGTCGCGTTCATCCGCGCGCAGGTCCGACACCAGGCTCACCACCGAAACGCCCTTGTCGCGCAGGTCAGCAAGCGGCTGTTGAAGCGATGCGCCGCTCAGCCCCACAATCGCAATCCCGTCGAGGCCCGGCACCTCAATATCCGCGAGCGCGGCGCGCAGGCCTTGATGCGAAAAGGCCGCGATATCGACGATCTGAATATCGACGCGTTCCGCACTGAGATGCGCCGCCAGATTGCTGAGCGCCGCGCGCATCTTGGCAAAGAACGCATTCGGGCCGGATGGCAGAAGAAACGCCAGACGATAAACCCGGCCCCGCGACAAGTTTGCCGCTGCAATGTCACGGACATAACCCAACGCTTCCATCGCCGCCTGCACTTTGCGGATCGACTTGTCAGCGACATTGCCGCGCGAATTTACCACGCGATCAGCGGTCGCGTAACTGACGCCCGCCGCTTTGGCGACGTCACTTAACGTCGGATTTCTCATTCTTCCTCCCCAGGAGCTGATTCTTCGGCTCCGTTGGGTCAACCGTAATTCGTGAAAATGATAGACGTCAATCAAAAATGATAGACGCCTATCAAAAACGTTCACCGACAACGGCAAACGCCGTCAGAAAACCGCGGCCTTACGAAAGAATATACTTTATATTTAGGTATTTGCCGGATTTACGGACGCGTCTATGCCGCTTGGGATCGGCTTTCGATCTGCGCCGTCATCCAATCGACAAGCGTCTCAAGGTCCGGCGGCAATGGCACGCTGGCGTCGCCGACAAACTCTTCGAACGCCTCATCATTCAGACGGTTCAGCCCCACAAGCACCGGGATATCCATGGCCATCGCTTCGGCGATCACGTTTCTAAACCCGCGCCCGCTGGCTTCGTGTTTGCCGAACTTGTTGACGATCAGGCAATCGACACCATCCTGCAAAGAGGCAGAGACTTTGGCGACGGCAGTTTCCAGCGCTTCGGGATCAAGACGGCACCCGCGCGCGTGTTTGCCAAGGCTTTGTGAAATCCGCACAGTTGGACCATCGGGCAGAATGCGCACATCCATGTCGCAAGGACCGTCGCACGGCATTTCAGAGTTGATCTGAACTGTGCCCGCTGCGCGAAACCCTTTGTCGGCCAAGCGCTGCGCCAGAGAGAACAGCAGCAGGTCGGTATCCCCGCGCCCCGGAGCTTTGGTACAAGCGATCTGCATTTCGAACCCTCCTTCAGTGCCCTGCCCCGTGGGTCAGCTATCCTCGGCCCATGTGGCGAGTTTTCGGTCGATCGTCTTGCGCGACACACCCAGACGCCGCGAGGCTTCGGCGCGATTACCGTCGCACAGATCAAGAATGTGCAGAATGTGTCGCTGTGCCACAAGGTCGAGGTTTTCAATCGCCTGTTCGCCGCTGACCTGCCCGCGACCTGCGAACTCTTCGGGGAAGCTGCCAAGGATCACCGACCGTTCGATCAGGTTCTTCAACTCGCGCACATTGCCCGGCCAATGATAGCGCCGCATCTTGAGCAGCGTTTCTTCGTTCAGATCCAGCGCGGGCATTCCGAGAGATCGGGAAAACTGCGCCATGAAAAACGAGGCCAGTTCGACGATATCCTCGGACCTGTCCTCCAACGACGGCATCCGCACGGTGACCACGTTGATGCGGTGATAGAGGTCTGCGCGCATACGCCCTTCGGCCAGCGCACTATCCAGATCGGCATTGGTGGCAAAAAGGAACCGGATGTTCAGCGGCACTTCGCGTTCAGCGCCAACGGGCCGCAATTTCTTGTCTTCGAGCACACGCAGCAGGGCGGCCTGAACCTGATCGGGCATCATGGCCACTTCGTCCAGAAACAACGTGCCCCCGTCGGCCAGCATCAGCAGACCGGGTTTCAGCTGCCGGTCCTCATCTATGGTTCCGAAAAGTTCCGGTGCGATATTGTCTGGTGCAATAGTTGCGCAATTGACGGCAACGAACGGCGCTTCGGCCCGGTCCGACGTCTTATGCAGGTGCCGCGCCGCCAATTCCTTGCCCGTACCGCTGGCCCCGGTAAACAGCACCGGCGTCGGCATCGGGGCCAGCCTGCCAAGGATTTCGCGCACATGTTCCAGCGCCGCCGAATGCCCAAGCAGGGGGCCATGCGCGCGGTCTGCGCCAAGCTCACGCCGCAGCAGCGTATTGTCCCGGCGAAGGAATTTGCGGTCCAGCGTCCGCTCCACCGCGCCAATGATCTGGTTTGCCCGGAACGGCTTGAGGACAAAATCGCTGACCCCTGCCCGCAGGGCCGTGATCGCCGTTTCCAAATCGGCATAGGCCGTGATCAAAATCACGTCCGCAAAGAATCCCTTGTGCCGCTGCTCGGTGATCCATTCCAACCCGGTTTGCCGCGGCATGATATTGTCGAGGATGACCAGATCGAAGAACGCCTCGTCCAGTTTGCGCGTCGCTTCAGCGGGGGAGGCCGCGACCTCAACACGCTTTACACGTGGCCCAATCGTCTTGGCCAGAAAGTTGCGCATCCCCGGCTCGTCATCGACAATCAAGACCGACGCACCAGCGAGCTTGGTACCCTCTTGCCCGGCGGGAAGTTGCGACGACGGTGTATTTGGCACTGGGAGCGCGGCCATGCTCCGTCAGTCCAGTCGGACGTTCTGACTGGAATAGACGTCCTGCGAAGAGAACCCCGCACGTTCCAGCACCAACCACGCACCGACCGAGATAACGACAATGGCGGCGAACCCGGCTAACATTGCTTTCATTTGGAACTCACTCCTGCCTTGTGGCCTGTTTCAGAAAAGCGATCAGATCTGCCCGGTCCTGCGCCTTGGCAATCACCTGCATCGGCATCTTCGAACCCGGAATATAATGGTCCGGGCCAGTGTCGAACAGGGCGTCTATTGTCTCATCCGTCCAGATGATCGACGACCCGTCCAACGTATCGGAATAGCGGTACCCCGCAAGCGTCCCGGCGCGGCGTCCGAATACGCCATGAAGCGACGGACCGGCCTTGCGCGACGGGCCAGGTTGGAGCGCGTGACAGATCGAGCATTTGCGCATGAACTGGCGTTCCCCATTGGGCATGGTCGCCGCGTCCCGCAGAAACGAGCGTTGCCCGTCAATTGCCGGATCGAACTGATCCAGAAACGCCACCGGCCACGAATAGACAGCGTCGTCGAGGCCACCGGCGTGAAGTACCGTGCCATCGTTCGAAAACGCCAGCGCCCAGACGGGCCCGTTGCGCGTGGCGCGAAAATCATGCGTGATCCGCCACTCATGCGCGTCCAGCATCATGATATAGCCATGTCCATCGCCCACCGCGATCTGCCCCGTTTCGGGATGATGCGCCATCGCCAGAATCGGTCGGCGGTCCAGTGTGAAATCCGCGATCTCGCGCCCATCAAGATCGATGACCCGTGTGCCGCCATCCACGGCGCCATAGGCAAGCCATTCGTCGCCCACGACCAGACGGTTCACGCCGAAGCCATGCTTCACCAAGGGCAATTGCGTGTCGGCCTCAAGATCATACCGCCATACGACCCCTTGCGAGGTTGCCGCAAAAAGCGTGCCACCTCCCTTTTCGAAAGCGACCGCGTTCACACCGGCACCGGGGGCCGGCAGCGCGCGAAAATCACCTGCGCTTGACCAAAGCCGGATCGACCCGTCCCAGCTTCCTGTCGCGATCCGGGCACCATCGTCCGAAACCGTGATTGACGTGATCTTGCCGTCGTGCCGGCCAAGTTCCCGCGCGGATGCCCCCCACTGCCGCAGCGCGAAATCATCACCGCCCGTGTAAAGAATCCCACCCGGTCCAAAGGCGATTGCCGTCACCGCCGCCGCATGTCCTTCGAGCCATGTGGGCGTCCGGCCCTGCCACAGGCCAACGGAATTGTCGAAACTGGCGGTCGCCACTTGCCCCTGCGGCGACACCGCAATGCCCATGATCGGTCCCCCATGGCCTTTGAGCGTGGTAAACTCCTGCGCGGCGACCGGCGAGACGATCAGCGCGGCCAAAACCACAGCGCCCCACCAACGCCGGAGGAACGCGCCGCCATTGCTGCCCGCAGCGCGGGTGCTGGTCCATCGCGTCCGTGCCATGTCCTTCCGCAGCACCGGGGGAGTGGCCGGGGGCATCTTTGGCGCGCGGTCGGTCAAGCCTACTCCGCCGGAGTCGCCTTGCCGGAAGTGTCCGCGCGGCCTTCTTCCTTCAACTCCTCGAACCAGATGGAGTGGTGCTGATGCGCCCAGGCTTCGTCGACCTCGCCCGTACCCATCGCGTCGAAGGCCCCCTCCATCCCGACGGTGCCGATATAAATGTGGCCGATGATGATCGCCATCAGGACGAACGCGACAATGGCGTGCCACGCTTGCGCGAACTGCATTTCCTCTTGCGGCGACAGGGATGTCGGGAAGGGCGCCATGCCGATCCATTCATTGACACCCCATCCGTTGAGAATGCCGAAGGTCTTGGCAAAGAGCGGCAACTCAAACGGGAAGAGCAGCGAAATCCCGGAGACGCTGATCGAAGCGCCCAGCAGGATGACCGACCAGAAGATAACCTTTTGCCCTGCGTTGAACTTCTTGGCGGGGGGGTGATTGTTTCCGACGATGCCGCCGGCTTGCGCGATCCATTTCAGGTCGGTCCTGTCGGGAAGATTGTGAATAACCCAGAAGACAAAGACCATGACCAGCGCGATCATGAAGGCCCACGAGACGTTGTTGTGAATGAACTTCGACCCCGCCAACAGGCTGGCATTGAAGCCCGGCCCGAAATGCGGCGCGATGAAGAAGCGGCCCATCAGCACGAACAGCCCGGTGAAGGCGAGCAGCAGGAAAGACCCCGCCAGCAGCCAATGGGCAAAGCGTTCTATGAACTGAAAGCGTGTGACGGTGTGGCCTGACTTGGGCCCGTCGATCGGAACACGGCCCCGCATCGTATAGAATAGGATCAACGCGATCATCGTGCCAAGCAGCAAATACGCGCCATAAGTGATCAGCGGACCGCGGCGGAATTCATACCATGCCATGCCGCCGGACTGGACGAGCACTTTGGCAACGTCTCCACCAGCAGAAACGGAAATATCAGCTTCGTTGTAGCGCAGCGCGCGCCACAATTCGGGGTCAGACGCGCCACCAAGCGTGCCCAATTGCTGCGCAATTCCGGCAGCACTGTCCGGGTCGCCGATATTGTCGCGCCGGAAGCTGTCGTCGATACTCTCGCCCCGCTGGCGTGCGAGGATGTCCTCAAGCGTTTGCGCGCCGCCGGTTGCGGACCGGTCCGGTGCAGGCGGGGCCTCTTGCGCGGTGGCGGTGACCGCCAGAAAAATTGCGACGAACAGGGAGAGAAGGGCTCGCATGGCTATCCTCAGTCTCAATTGATGCGGCCATTTTCCGACACGGAAAATGACACGGAAACTCTGAAAGTTTCCGGCCCGGAATTTTCCAATGAAAATTCCGCCACCGGAGGTGCGGGCGCGCGGAAAAGTTCCGCGCGCCCGGCTATCAGTCACGGCAATCAGCCACCTTTCTGATCATAGGCCGTGCCCCAGCCCCATGCGCCCGAGCCGAAGCCACGGGCAACAACGCGCTCACGGTAGATGGCCGACACCACGTCGCCATCCCCCGCCAGCAGGGCTTTGGTGGAACACATCTCGGCGCAGATGGGCAGCTTGCCCTCGGCGATCCGGTTGCGGCCGTATTTGGCGAACTCGGCGGTGGAGTGGTTCTCCTCCGGTCCGCCAGCGCAGAAGGTGCATTTGTCCATCTTGCCGCGCGATCCGAAATTGCCCGCTTGCGGGAACTGCGGCGCGCCGAAGGGGCATGCATAGAAGCAGTATCCGCAACCGATGCACAGATCCTTGGAGTGCAGCACCACGCCTTCTTCGTTCTGATAGAAGCAGTCGACCGGACACACCGCCATACAGGGCGCGTCCGAACAGTGCATACACGCGACAGAGATCGAGCGTTCGCCGGGGTCGCCGTCTTGGATCGTTACCACCCTACGGCGGTTGATCCCCCACGGAACCTCGTGCTCGTTCTTGCACGCAGTGACACAGGCATTGCACTCGATGCAGCGCTCGGCGTCACAGAGAAATTTTGCTCTAGCCATTCTCTTACTCCTCCTTACGCGGCCCAGATCTTGCAGAGAGTCGCTTTGGTCTCCTGCATCTGCGTTACCGAGTCATAGCCATAGGTTTGGGCGGTGTTGGTCGATTCACCCAGCACATAGGGGTCGGCCCCATCCGGGTATTTGGACCGTAGATCCTCACCCTGATAGTGGCCACCGAAGTGGAAGGGCATGAAGGCCACGCCCTCGCCCACCCGGTTGGTGACCATGGCCATAACCTTGACCTTGCCCCCTTCCGGCCCTTCGACCCAGACTTGCGCGCCGTCCCGCACACCAAGGTTATTGGCGTCACGCGGGTTCATTTCGACGAACATGTCCTGCTGCAATTCTGCAAGCCACGGGTTCGATCGGGTTTCGTCGCCGCCACCCTCGTATTCCACAAGACGACCAGAGGTCAGGATAATCGGGTAATCCTTGCTGAAGTCGTTCTTCTGGATCGAGGCATACATCGTCGGCAGACGATAGAACTTCCGGTCGTCATAGGTCGGATAGTCCTCAACCAGATCACGGCGGTTGGTATAGAGCGGCTCGCGGTGCAGCGGCACCGGATCCGGGAAGGTCCATACCACGGCCCGTGCCTTGGCATTGCCAAAGGGCGCACATTCATGCGCAATCGCAACCCGCTGGATACCGCCTGACAGGTCGGTCTTCCAGTTGACGCCAGAGGCCTTCGCATTGAAGTCGGACGGGAATGGCGACATGGACTGTTCGCCCACCTCCTCATCGGCGCCCTGCGCTCCGTTGCTGGACGACAGACCCTGATGGGTGCCTTCTTCCGAGATATCGATCCCCGCGACCATGGCGATGGAACGACGCTCTTCATCCGTCAGTTCGCCATCCCAGCCAAGATCGACCAGCATCTGATAGGTGAACTCGGGATATCCGTCCTGAATATCCGAGCCCGCCGAATAGACGCCTTCCGCCAGCAGGTTGTCGCCATTCCGTTCAACGCCGAAGCGCGCCCGGAAAGGCAGCCCGCCTTCAGAGACCGGTTTCGACAGGTCATACAGGTTCGGCGTACCGGGATGGTTCATCTCCGGCGTTCCCCAGCAGGGCCAGGGCAGACCGTAGTAATCGCCATCCGCCGGGCCGCCCACTGCCTGAAGCGTCGTGCGGTCGAAGGTGTGCTGGTTTGCCATGTGCAGCTTGATCCGCTCCGGGCTTTGCCCGGTATAGCCGACAGTCCACATGCCGCGATTGAACTCGCGCGTCGTGTCCTCGATGTTTGGCGTGATGCCATCATCTTCCAGCTTGATGTTGCGGAACAAACGGTCGTGGAAACCGAACTTCTGTGCGAAAAGGCCGATGATCTCGTGATCGGGCTTCGACTCGAACAGCGGATCGACCACTTGTTCGCGCCACTGCAGCGACCGGTTCGACGCGGTGACAGAGCCATGCGTTTCGAACTGCGTACAGGCCGGCAGCAGATAAACCCCATCGGTGCGATCATGCAGCACGGCGGAAACGGTCGGATAGGGATCGATCACGACAAGCATGTCGAGCTTTTCCATCGCCGTTTTCATTTCCGTCATCCGGGTTTGCGAGTTCGGCGCGTGCCCCCACAAGACCATCGCCCGAACATTGTTCGGCTGGTCGATGTTGTCGGCATCTTCAAGGATACCATCGATCCAGCGCGACACCGGAATACCGGTGAGGTTCTGAAGGGACTTTTCCTTGCCATCCGCGCCGGTGGTGCTGGCAAACTGGCTTTTCAACCAATCGGCATCTTCACCCCAGACACGGCTCCAATGCGCCCATGCCCCTGCGGACAGGCCGTAATAGCCCGGCAGCGTGTGGCTGAGAACGCCAAGGTCGGTTGCACCTTGCACGTTGTCGTGGCCGCGGAAAATGTTGGTGCCGCCGCCTTCGGTGCCCATGTTGCCCAGCGCAAGCTGAAGCACGCAATAGGCACGCGTGTTGTTGTTGCCATTGGTGTGCTGCGTGCCACCCATGCACCAGATCAAGGTGCCCGGACGGTTGTTCGCCATGGTCCGCGCAACGCGCTTGAGCTGGCTACCGGGCGTGCCGGTGACGCGCTCTACCTCTTCGGGGGTCCATTTGGCGACTTCCTCGCGAATCTGGTCCATCCCCCAAACACGGGTGCGGATGAACTCTTTGTCCTCCCAACCGTTTTCGAAGATGTGCCACAAAATACCCCAGATCAGCGCCACATCGGTGCCGGGGCGGAAGCGGACATATTCATCCGCGTGGGCCGCCGTGCGGGTAAAGCGCGGGTCACACACGATCAGCGGCGCGTTGTTCTGCTCTTTCGCGCGCAAAACGTGCAACAGCGAGACAGGGTGCGCCTCTGCCGGGTTGCCGCCGATGATGAAGATCGCCTTCGACTTGTGAATGTCGTTGTAGCTGTTGGTCATGGCGCCGTAGCCCCATGTATTCGCAACGCCCGCAACCGTGGTCGAATGGCAAATCCGCGCCTGGTGATCCACGTTGTTCGTGCCCCAATAGGCGGCGAACTTGCGGAACAGATAGGCTTGTTCGTTGTTATGCTTGGCCGAACCAAGCCAATAGACGCTGTCAGGGCCGCTTTCGTCGCGGATCGACATCATGCCATTGCCGACTTCGTCGATGGCTTGTTCCCAGCTGATGCGCTTCCACTCACCACCCTCTTTCTTCATCGGGTATTTCAGGCGACGTTCACCATGAGCGTGCTCGCGCACCGATGCGCCTTTCGCGCAGTGGGAACCAAGGTTGAACGGGCTGTCCCAGCCCGGCTCTTGCCCGGTCCAGACACCGTCCTGCACTTCTGCGATGACGGTACACCCGACAGAACAGTGCGTGCATACGGATTTCTTCAACTCGACAGCACCTGTCGCCGCCGCTGTGGCCGCGTTTGCAGGGGCCACCGTGCCACCGGTTCCGGCAATTGCCGCCAGACCGCCGATGGCCAGACCCGATCCGCGCAGGAACGCGCGTCGGTCAACCGAGGTGTTTGCCGCCTCGGACAGGATCGAAGTCCGCTGGGGGCGTCGCGCAACCCCGTTGGTCTTTTTCCTAAGCATGTTTTTCCCTCCTTGCTCGCACGAGCGGCACCGCCCTTGCTAGCTTGGCTATATTCATGATCCTTGACTGTCGGGCGTCACGCAACCAGTCGCCAAGGCTCGCAATGACATGTCCGGCTTAGAACCGGGCGCTGTCGTAATAGGCCCGCGTGTGCAGCGTATCTTGCATCTTGTCGCGGGACAGGTCCGGCTCTGCCGCTTCGGCTTCGCGCGCCCCTGAGGCCACGGCCACAGCCGCTACAGGGGCAGCGGTCCCGGCCAGTTTCAGAAAATCACGGCGGCTTGTGTCATCAGATTTCGACATGAAGCGCCTCCTTCTTTCCTTCGTTATGCGCCGGTCGCCCGCCGCGTGGATGACTGCACCGCAAGGGCGCAGCCGGTGAATGTCACTCTGCGCCCAAACGGAACGCCTCGGCCTCGATCTCCATGAAGATGCGACCAACGGCACCGACCGGCGCGTAAAAGACAGAGTTCTTCGCCGCTTCCAGATCGGTAAAGAAATGCCCCGCCCAAGGACCGATATGCCGGTTGAAGAACGTCTTTTGACGGGCCAGATCCGCCGGCGCACCAAAGCGGCCGACGATCAAAGCGCCCATCATTTCCATCAGGCTGGCGATGTTGTCTTCCGGCTCGAACACGTTTTCAGCCCGCGCCAATCCTTCGGCCCCCATGTCCCGACGCAAACTGGCCAACGGTTTTTCGTTCAGAAACCCGGTCAGGTAATAACTGGCATAGGGCAGCAATTCACCGCGCCCAAGACCGATGAACAGCTTGTTGTATTCACTTTCCACACTGCGCGGCTTGGACAGTTGCGCCACTTTCGCCAAGGCCGAAATCGCCTCGCCCATGGGGCTGTCATCACCGCTCAGCCCGCGTGTCTGGTCCAGCACCATGTCATCGGGGGGCCGCGACAGGATCAAACCCAGAAAGTTGTAAAGGTCGGCGCGCAGCCGATCCTCTTCACTCACGGCTGGGGCAGTCATGGTGGCGTCTTCGTTCATACGCTCAAACCTCGAATTCGAATGTCATGCGGCGACGGGGCGCCGGTTGGTCTGCGGGGACATCGGACATGTCTGCGAAAACCGGCGCAGGGGCCGGGCTGGACCGCGCGACGTCACCCTCCGCGTCTTGTGCTGGATCAACCTGGGCCAGCGCATCCTCGGGACGCTCTTCGGTTACGTCCTCTTCACCTTCGACCAGGGCAAGGTCGGACTCGGGCTCTGCCGCAGATTCAACCGGGGCAGGCTCCGCCGCCGCTTCCAGCTGGGCCTGCACATGAGCCATCATCCCCTTGCCCACCTGATAGGCCGTTTGCAAATTCTCGACCACGGTGGCGCTGTCGGTGAAATCCTCGCCATAATCCACCAGACCGTCCAGATTGGCCAAGGTGGGATTGAGCCGCCACAAGCGCCGCAGTGCACGGGTCTTGAGCCGTTGCGGAAGCTCCTTGGTCAAAAACTCGCGCACGGCATCCGGGGATTCAAGCAATTCCGGCTCGGGCAGATCATGCTCGGCCAGCAGAACCTCATCGCTGCGCGCATCCAGATCCGCCTCTTCCTCGGCACGCAATTCTGCCGCGAGGGCTTCGACCTCCGCCTGCTCTTCGGCAGACACCGCCTGACGGCGCCGAGTCCAGAAATCGCGGCTCAATGGACACGTCTCCTTAGTTGCGCGGGAGAGGCATAGATATCCGCAGCCTTGCCAATCCGCGGATCACCGACGCCATCCTGCACCAGATCCACGCGCTTCTTGTCACGCTTGCGCTTAACAAAAGCTTCCTCTTGGTAAAATTCCGCTACGAAATCCTCGATCAAGCCGCGAAGCTGCGCCGGCATGGGCACCTTTTCGACGATTTCCTCGCCGCTATCGGTGTAGTCCTGCGCCTCATAGGGCGACGCCGTGACCAGCACGATTTCCAGCGGATGTTCCCCTCCGCTTTCGCGCATCACCACATAGACACTGGGCACCTTCGAGCCGAGCCCGTGCTGATACGCCTCCGCCTCCGCGCCATGAAGTTCAAGCTGTACGGTATCCGCGTGGTACTCCACCGCGTCGCCTTCGCGGCGCAATTCGCGCCATTGCGCCGGGGCGGCACCGGGAAGAACCGCACTGGCGGACCAACTCCACTTTCGCCAACGCGTCACGCCGGGCACACGTCGCAACACGACGCCTACCGGAACAGCACGATACGCCTTCGGATTGTGGATCATCCAGAAACCTTTCTCCCTTGAATACAATAGTATGCGAGAACGCGCCGACGAGAACTCTTTTCTGTGTAGAATGCGCGGAAACCGTACAACGGCGGTCAATTTGGCCGAACCAATCGACTCCCCGACACGCTGCTGGACGAATTGTCCAACCCTACAAAAACACTCGGAATCCCTGCCGCGCCGCAGCAAGCGAATCACTCGGCACTCAACCGGCTGCACCGGGTCAGCCGCAGCCACGCACCGCGCCACAAAAGCGATTGCCGCCCCGTCGCCTTTGTGGCTAGCTAGCCCCCGCGCAACCGGTCAGAGACGTCCGGAAACGCCCGCGGAGAGGACAGGAAATCCATGACCAAGACGTTGATAACATGCACTTGTTTAGGCACGCAGACGATCGACACCGAAAGCTTGGCCCACACCACCGGATTGGACGTCCCGCCCCCCTGCGAGGCACTATGTACCCGCCAGATCGACGTCGCGGCCAAGGCCGTTGCAGCCGGTGACACAATTTTCTGCTGCACACAGGAAGCGCGGGTTTTCGAAGATCTGGCAGGCGATCTGGGCCATCCCGCACCGCCACTGCTTGACCTGCGCGATCGGGCCGGTTGGACGCAGGACCAACGCCCGACACTACCCAAAATGTCCGCCCTCGTGGCCGAGGCGCAATTGCCCGCAGAGCCCGGCAAAAGCATCGACGTCCTCTCCGAAGGGCTGTGTCTGATCCTTGGCCCCGCCGACGTGGCCTTGGCTGCGGCTGAGGATCTCAAGGATTATCTGGGCGTTACCGTCCTGCTGTCCGATGCCGCCGATGTGCCAGACACGCGCGCATTCGACGTGGTTCTGGGCAAACTCCGCCGCGCACAGGGCGCGTTCGGCGGTTTCAGCGTGGTTATCGACGCCTTGCAGACCGTCCAACCCGGCGGGCGCGGCGCGCTGACCTTCACGGACCCGCGCGATGGCGGCAAATCCGAATGCGACATCATCCTTGACCTGAGGGGGGAGCAACCGCTCTTTCCTGCGCCGGAAAAGCGCGAAGGCTATCTGCGCGCCGATCCCAGCCACGCGCCTTCTGTCGCCAGGGCGGTCCGCGAGGCGTCGCATATGGTCGGCACCTTCGAAAAGCCGCTTTATGTCCGGGTAGAGCCGACGCTATGCGCCCATTCCCGCGCGGAACAAACCGGCTGTACCCGCTGTCTCGACCTGTGTCCGACTGGGGCGATCGTGCCGAACGGCGACGTTGTCCAGATCGATCCGATGATCTGCGCCGGGTGCGGTGCCTGTTCGGCGGCCTGTCCTTCGGGCGCGGTCAGTTACGACGCGCCGCCGGTCGGCCTGACCTTCCGCCGGGTGCAGACCCTTGCCAAGGCCTATCTCGACGCGGGCGGCACCGCGCCGCGCCTTCTGGTCCATGACAGTTTCGGGGCAGAAATGATCCGCCTTGCAGCCCGCTATGGCAGCGGCCTGCCCGCCGATGTGATCCCGTTGGAAATCGCCGCTCTGGGTGCGTTCGGCCATGCCGAGATCGTCGCCGCACTTGCCGCAGGGTTCGCCGATGTCACGCTTGTGCCCGGCCCTTCCACCGACCGGGCCGCGGTGCAGGCACAGATCGCCCTTGCCCAAGCCATTGGCGGCGAAGGCAGGGTCAGCTTTGCCGACCTGACTGACCCGGACCTCCTGTCGCAATCCCTGTTCGATGCCGCGCCCCCGGCCCCGGTTTCGACCCCCGTGCGCCCGATGGGCACCCGTCGCCAGATCACCCGGCAAGCCGCCCGCGCGCTCCATCCGGATACCGACACCCTGCCGCTGCCCGAGGGCGCGCCCTATGGCGCGGTTCTGGTAGACACCGACGCCTGCACCTTATGCCTGTCCTGCGTTTCGCTTTGCCCGGCCGGTGCGCTTGGTGACAATCCTGACAAGCCGCAGCTGCGTTTTCAGGAAGACGCCTGCCTGCAATGCGGTCTATGCGCGTCGGTCTGCCCGGAGGATGCGATCACCTATGCGCCCCGCCTGGACCTGACCGAAGCTGCGCTGCGCCAAGAGGTTCTGAACGAGGAAGAGCCCTTTGCCTGTGTCGAATGCGGCGCGCTTTTCGGCTCTAAATCGGCGATTGACCGCATTACAGAGAAACTAACCGGCCATTCCATGTTCTCGGACCCGGCCCGCCTTCGGATGATCCAGATGTGCGATGATTGCCGTGTGAATGCGCAATTTCATTCGGACGACAATCCATTCGCCGGGAAAGAACGCCCGCGGCCCCGCACGACCGACGACTACTTCTCGGATCGCAAGGATCACTGATGTTCGAGGGGTTTACCCAAATCGGCAGCGGGCATGGTGGCGACATAGGCCAGCAGGGCGTCCAACTCATCCAACGTCAGTTCGATCGGCGCAATGGGCGACGGGCGCTCGACCGGGAACGGCTCCGTCACGTCGGTGATCTGGGTGAAAGCCCCGTGCGGCTTCAGCACAAAGAAGGCGGCGAACCGCTCCTCCCAGTCGGGCATGGCGCGCAGCACCCCAAAACTGGGCGTAGAGCCTATTCCCCAGCCGCGCGTCGCCTCATCAATCGCATGACAGCGGGTGCATTTGAGGTGGCTGACACGGTGCCCCAGCGCCGCATCGCCATCGACCGTGGCGGCCTCTTCCCGCACGGCGACTTGTTGCGGCGGAGCAAAGAGCGCGGCTCCGCCCGGCGCGAACCCCTGGACGGTGCGCTGCCCGATCTCGGACCGCAGCCAGCGCGCGAATTTATCCGCGCCGACATGGTCCCCGGCCCGCACCTCCAGATGCCAGACCTGCCCCGCGCCTTCGAACACAGGCGTGCCAAGATCCCCGATCGACAGATGCGCATCATCCGGTTGCGCCACCGCGACGACCCTCACACGGGTCTTGAGGGTAAAGCGCGGCAGGATATGTTTAAGCAAGCCAGTTTCGACCAGCACCTGAGGCGCGAACAGCCGGACCTGTGCGGCGTCCTGCGCCAAAAGCGATGCGGGCAGCAGCAGAAAACAAAGGCACAAAGCACGCAGTGTCATGGAGCAAAGCCTAGGCCGCGCCCCGTCCCTGCGTCAATCATGGCAAAGAAAGGCGACCAGAATGAGCGATGATTTCAACATGTCGATGCGCAAGTTTCTCAAGCAGGTGGGCGTGACGTCTCAGCAAGCGATTGAGGACGCCATGCGCGGTGCGGACACCGCCGGCAAATCCTATGCCGTGCGCGCAGTGATCACGATTGAAGAACTGGACATGACCCACGAGGTCACCGGCACCATTCAAGGGCAGGACTGACCACATTGGCCCTTGATAGAGACACAGTTCTAAGCACGCTGAAACAGATCAGCGATCCGGTGGCCGGGGGCGATATCGTCGCCTCCGGCGTTGTCCGGGCGCTGAATGTCGAAGATGACGGCGGCGTGCGCTTCGTGATGGAAATCCCGCCCAGTCAGGCAGAGGCATATACCCGCGTTAAAGACGCCGCCGAAGCAGCGCTCAAGGCGCTCCCCGGTGTCGGGGCGGTCAACATCGTGATGACCGGCCATAGCGAAAAAGCGCCGCCGCCCGATCTGAAACCTTCCCGTCCCGCGCAACCGCAAGGCCCGCAGAAGATTCCCGGCGTTGACCGGATCATCGCCATCGCCAGTGGCAAGGGCGGCGTCGGCAAATCGACCGTGTCCGCCAACCTGGCCTGCGCGCTGGCCCAACAAGGCCGCCGCGTCGGGCTGCTTGATGCGGATGTCTATGGCCCGTCGCAGCCACGCATGTTGGGTGTCTCCGGTCGCCCCGCCAGCCCGGACGGCAAGATCATCCTGCCGATGCGCAATCATGGCGTCACGATGATGTCGATCGGGCTGATGACGAATGAAGATCAAGCCGTCGTCTGGCGTGGTCCGATGTTGATGGGTGCGTTGCAACAAATGATGATGCAGGTGCAATGGGGTGCGCTCGACGTGCTGCTTGTGGACCTGCCGCCCGGCACCGGTGACGTGCAGATGACGCTGGCCCAGAAGGCAGAGGTCGACGGCGCGATTATCGTCTCTACACCGCAGGATGTGGCCCTGTTGGATGCGCGCAAGGGCATCGACATGTTCAATCAGCTCAAGGTGCCGATCCTTGGCATGATCGAGAACATGAGCACGCATATCTGCTCCAATTGCGGGCATGAGGAGCATGTGTTCGGCCATGGCGGAGTCGCGGCAGAGGCGGCGAAACTGGGCGTGCCCTTGCTGGCGGAAGTGCCGCTGCACCTGGAAATTCGAAAGGCGGCGGATGGCGGCGCACCGATCACGGTCAGCCAGCCCGACAGCCCCCAAGCCAAGGCGTTTCAGGATATCGCCGCCGCGCTCGTGGCGAAAGGTGCCGCCTGATGGGCGCGCCGTTGACCTTTCCGCCACTCATGTGGGGCGAGGACGCGGGCGAAGACGCCATGGGCCACGCCGCCCGCCGGGCTGCGCTTGGCTGTGATGCCGGACTGGTGTCTTACGTTCTGGGCGCCTCTCAGATCGAAGCAGCGCTGGTCTTTGCGCCCGAGGTGCCGTTGCGCAAGGCGATGGCCATGTTGCCGCTATGCGGGGTCGGATTTCAAAACGCGCTTGGTGCGCTGGCCCCGCCAGAGGTCGCTGTCCATCTGGAATGGGCCGGAGGTATCCGCATCAACGGGGCATCCTGCGGTCGGTTCCACGTGCTGAGCGCATCGGACACGCCGGATGACGTGCCCGACTGGCTGACGGTCGGCTTTACGCTGCCTTTGCTGCCAAGCAGTGATTCACCCGGCGATACCCCTGACGAAACCGCCCTGTATGCGGAAGGCTGTGCCGAGGTCGATCCGCCCCTGCTGATCGAAGCATGGGCCCGCCACACGCTGAACTGGATCACCCGCTGGGAACAGGACGGCCCCGCGCCGCTGCATGCAGAATGGCGCGGTTTGCTACATGGTGTGGGCGAAATTGCAACTTGGGACGGCGAAACCGGCACGTTTCTGGGCGCGGACGAAGATTTCGGGATGCTCCTGCGGGATGCAGACACCACGCGCCTGATCCCGCTGACAGAATTGCTAAGGAGACAGCCATGAAACTGGCACGCGCGATCCATTTCGATGAAAGCGACATGCGGGTCTTCGCCAATCCTGCGCGAACTGGCGAATGGTGCGTTTCTGGCGGGTTCGAGTTTTCGAACTGGACCGAGGGCGATCTGACCGGCAAGGCCCGGCAAGCGTTTTCAAACGGATGGTTCGGGCTGGAAACCGGTGGTCGCGTGACCTTCGTTGCGGTCACCATGATCGAAGACGCAGAGGTAGAGACCTTGGCCGCGCTGCTGGCAGAGCACTTTGTCACCTATTACGGCGCGCCATCGCGCGAGGCCGCCCTGCCCGTCGCCACTGAAGAAATCGCGCAAATGGCCGAACTTTGCGAAGATCACGCGCCAAACACGCTGCTGACTGTCGCCCGCGAATTGACCGAGGCAGGCGTGCGCGAAGCCTTTAGGGTGATCCAGCCACAAGAAGCCGGGCTGGATCAATTCGCAATTCATGGGGCGCTGGATGAGTGATCCAGCGCTGGCCTATACAGGCCCTAACCGGCCGGTTTTGCGTTGAACACGAAAAGCGTTTCGCCGCCGATCGTATAGCTGTTGATTAACTCCGCCGCCCGAGGACTTGTCAGCCAAGCCTCAAGCTTCGCGACCAAATCCGATTTGACATGGCTGTGCAGCTCCGGGTTCACCGGCAAATATGCGTATTGGTTGAACAACACCGGGTCGCCCGAAAAGAGCAGGGCCAGCCCCCCTTTGTTGCCGAAGTTCAGCCAGCTAGCCCGGTCCGCAAGAATATAGGCATCCATCCCCGACGCAGTGTTCAGCGCCGCGCCCATGCCCGCACCAACCGCGCGGTACCAGTCGCCGAACGCGCCCGCGTCCAACCCGGCCTCGCGCCACAGCGACAGCTCTTTCTTGTGGGTGCCGCTATCATCGCCCCGACTGACAAAGGCCGCCTGCGCCTCGGCAATCGCTTGCAATGCGCCGGTGGCAGTCTGCGCCGAGGCAATCGCTGCCGGGTCGGCAGACGGGCCGATAAAGACGAAATCGTTATACATGATCTCGCGCCGATGCGTGCCATAGCCTTCGGAGACGAACGCCTCTTCCGCTGCGCGCGAATGCACAAGAACCGCATCAACATCCCCGGCCCGGCCTAGCTTCAGCGCCTGTCCCGTGCCGACGACCAGCAATTGAACCTCCAGGTCCAGGTCTTTCTCGATCTCGGGCAGCAGGATGTCTGCCAAACCCGAATTGTGGAACGATGTGGTGACGGCCATTTTCATCACATCGGCAGCCTGCGCCATTCCACCCCATACCGCGAGGCTCGCGGCCAGCATGATTTTCCTTAGCATTCGACAATGTCTCCTTTCAAAAAAGCGGCGGCTTCCTGTGTCTTGGGGCGCGCGAAGAAATCCGTCGCGGTGCCCTCTTCATGCACCTGCCCGCCCAGCAGGAACACGACCCGATCCGCCAGCCGTCGCGCCTGTCCCATGTCATGCGTGGCAAGGATCAGCGCGGTTCCGGCGGACTTCGCGGATTGCAAAATGTCTTCGATCTCGCGCGTGGCACGCCCATCAAGCGACGCGCTGGGTTCATCCAGAAACAGCAGGTCAGGCTTGCATATCAGGGCACGGCCCAGCGACACTTTCTGCCGCTCTCCGCCCGACAAAACACGCGCAGGCCGGTCCAGCATCTGCGACACCCCGATCCGCTCCGCCATTTTGGCGGCCTCCGTCTGAGCCGACTTTCGCGGCACGCCGCGCAGCAAAAGCGGATAAGCCAGATTGTCGAGGACCGACCGGCGCAGCATCACCGGATGCTGAAACACGAAGGCCTGCCTGCGCTGCGCCTCTGCCTTTGGGCAGGACCACGTGATCTGTCCCTTGTTCAATCGCGCGATTCCATGCAGCAGCCGCAGCAAGGTGGTCTTGCCAGACCCGTTCGGCCCCAGAACCACGCAGGCACCCTGCCCGCTCAGATCAAGGTTCACGGGCCCGACAAGCCGCTTGCCTTGGCGCGATGCGACGGCGTCCCGAACGGTCAGCGGAAACAGGTCGCTCACCACGCGCCCTCCCGTTCTGTGCGGCCCAACCAGTGAATGACGAGGTTCACCGCGATGGCCAGCGCAATCAGGACAAAGCCCAGCGCCAGTGCGAGCGCGAATTCGCCTTTGCCAGTCTCAAGCGCGATGGCCGTGGTCAGCACGCGCGTGTAATTGTCGATATTCCCGCCCACGACCATGATCGCACCGACCTCGCCAATGCCACGGCCAAAACCCGCCAGCGCCGCCGTCAGCAACGCCCGCCGCGAATCCCACAGCAAGGTCGCGATTTTCTGCCGCTGGGTGACGTTCAACGAAATGAGCAGGTCGTGATATTCCTGCCAAAGATCCCGAAGCGACTGGTGCGCGATGGAGGCGACAAGCGGCACGATAATGATCATCTGCGCGACGATCATCGCCGTCGGCGTAAACAGCAGCCCCAATGCCCCAAGCGGACCAGATCGGGACAGCAGCACATAGACGATCAGCCCGACAACAACGGGCGGCAACCCCATCAAGGCGTTCAGCGTGGCAATCACCGCGCGGCGCCAGCGGAACCGGCGGACTGCAAGCAAAGCAGCAAGAGGCAGCGCGATCAGGCAGGCCAGAACCAGTGCGGACACCGTGATCCGCAAAGACCGAAAGGCGATTTCGACAAGCTCGGCATCCGCGCTGAGCACCAGCCAGAAAGCCTGACTCAAGCCTTGCCACAGATCGCCCATCCGCCGAATGCCTCCCTCTCTCGAATGGGAAACTGTCAGCTTGCTAAGTGGGAGACCAGCCCCATTCATGCCTCAAAGCGCAATCTGTCCAACTTGTCGCGGCACACCGGCATCGCGGCAGGGCGTTCTGGTCAGATTGTCCACTTGACCCGCGAACAGGTGAAAGGACCGAACAGCCCCATCATTCGGATTGGCATCGGCGGTGCGGGCTTTGAGGGAATACAGGCCCTAAACGAAGAAACTCCGGGCCATCAGGCCCGGAGTTCGGTGTTACGACCATATCGGGTGCCGTCCGGGCCAAGGCCCAGACCACCGTATTAATGCACGACCGCGTCGTCCGGCTTGGGCCGGTTGGACGGCGCCACACGGTCACCGATCAGCAGGCCATCTGCGCCCGCTGTCACACTGACCGAATCGCCATCCTTCAGGTCGCCCGCCAGCAGCATTTCCGCCAACGGATCCTGAAGCGCGCGCTGAATCACCCGCTTGAGAGGACGCGCCCCGAAGACCGGGTCATAGCCCTCATCCGCCAGCCATTGCCGCGCGGCCTCGTCCAGTTCCAGTTCGATCTGCCGCCCGGCAAGCCGTTTGAGCAGACGCGCCATCTGGATATCGACGATCCCGTCCATGTCTTCGCGGCCAAGCCGATCGAAGATCACAGTCTCATCAAGACGGTTCAGGAACTCGGGCCGGAAATGCGCCCGCACCGCATCCATCACGTCGCGTTTGGCCTGCGCACTGTCCGCGCCTTCGGGCAACTGGCTAAGCGCCTGAGACCCAAGGTTCGACGTCAGGATGATCAGCGTCTGCTTGAAGTCGACCGTGCGGCCCTGACCATCTGTCAGGACACCATCGTCAAGAACCTGCAACAGCACGTTGAACACATCCGGGTGCGCTTTTTCGACTTCGTCGAACAGCACGACCTGATAAGGCCTGCGCCGAACGGCTTCGGTCAACACACCGCCTTCGTCATAGCCGACATAGCCCGGAGGCGCGCCGATCAGACGGGCGACCGCGTGTTTTTCCATGAACTCGGACATGTCGATGCGAACCATCGCGTTGTCGTCGTCAAACAGGAACTCCGCCACCGCCTTGGTCAGCTCGGTCTTACCGACACCGGTCGGCCCAAGGAACAGGAACGACCCAAGCGGGCGGTTCTCGTCATTCAGGCCAGCACGGGCACGGCGCACCGCATTGGCGACCGCACGCACGGCCGTGTCCTGACCGATGACCCGCTTGTGCAGACCATCTTCCATGCGCAGCAGCTTCTCACGCTCACCTTCCAGCATCTTCGTTGTCGGAATGCCGGTCCAACGCTCGACCACAGCGGCGATCTGTTCGGGGCGCACGGCCTCGGCCACCATCGCTTCGCTTTCCTGACCTTCGGCCTCGGCGAGTTTCTTTTCAAGCTGCGGGATCACCCCATAGCTCAACTCCCCCGCTTTGCCGAGGTTGCCTTCGCGCTTGGCGATCTCAAGTTCCGCCCGGGCGTGGTCCAACTGCTCCTTGATGTCGCGCGCCGATGCCAGCTTGTCCCGTTCGGACTGCCACTGGGCCGTCATCTGCGCCGACTGATCCTGAAGGTCGGCCAGCTCTTTTTCGAGCTTGGCCAAGCGTTCCTGCGAGGCCGCGTCGTCTTCGAGCTTCAGCGCCTCGACTTCGATCTGCATTTGCAGGATCTGCCGGTCCAATGCGTCCAGTTCTTCGGGCTTGCTGTCCACTTCCATGCGCAAACGGCTTGCCGCTTCGTCAACAAGGTCGATCGCCTTATCCGGCAGGAACCTGTCGGTGATATAGCGATGCGACAGCGTCGCCGCCGCAACCAACGCGGAGTCGCTGACACGCACACCGTGGTGCAGTTCATACTTCTCCTTGATGCCACGAAGGATGGAGATCGTATCCTCTACCGTCGGCTCTTGCACCATCACCGGCTGGAAACGACGGGCCAGCGCCGCGTCCTTCTCAACATATTTGCGGTATTCGTCGAGCGTGGTTGCGCCAACGCAGTGCAGTTCACCCCGCGCAAGCGCCGGCTTGATCAGGTTGGCCGCGTCCATCGCGCCATCCGTTTTGCCTGCGCCAACAAGCGTGTGCATCTCGTCGATGAAAAGAATGATTTCGCCCGCCGCATGGGTGACTTCGTTCAGAACCGCTTTCAGGCGCTCCTCGAATTCACCACGATATTTCGCGCCAGCAATCAGCGCGCCCATATCCAGCGCCAGCAACTTTTTGTTCCGCAGGCTTTCAGGCACGTCGCCATTGACGATCCGCAATGCCAAACCTTCGGCGATAGCGGTCTTACCGACACCGGGTTCACCGATCAGCACCGGGTTGTTTTTCGTCCGACGGCTCAGCACCTGCATCGCGCGGCGAATTTCGTCATCCCGCCCGATAATCGGATCGATCTTGCCTTCGCGGGCACGCTCGGTCAGGTCCTGTGCGTATTTCTTGAGCGCGTCATAGCCTTCTTCGGCACTCGCACTGTCCGCCGTGCGGCCCTTACGAATGTCATTGATGGCAGTGTTCAGCCCCTGCGCGGTGACGTTCCCAGCCTCCAGCGCGGTTTTCGCACCGGATTTCACCATGGCCAAAGCCATCAGGATACGTTCCACTGGAACGAAGCTGTCCCCGGCCTTGTTGGCAATTGTCTCTGCCTCAGTCAGGACCTTCGCGGTCGACTGATCCAGATAGGTCTGCGCCGCATCGCCCGTCACCTTCGGCAGTTTGGCCAGCGCTTGCTCTAGCGCCGTCGTAACACGGGACGCATCCCCGCCAGAGCGGTTGATGAGGTTCGATGCGAGTCCCTGCTCGTCATCCAGCAATGCTTTCAGAATGTGCTCGGGCACCAGCCGTTGGTGGTTTTCCCGCGTGGCGATCGTTTGCGCAGCTTGCACGAATCCGCGCGACCGCTCCGTGAACTTCGACAAGTCCATGGCTCTCTCCTTTTTCAAAGCGCCTCCCTTCCGTCCCGCCCACATTCGCAGCGCAGAACCCTTTCGAGGCCTCGATGACGAAATGGTGATCGGACGTCCTGCGTTCAAGATAGAGCCGGGCTTTTTCAGCGCTTTGACCCGCGTCAATTCGCAGGTTCGTTGACTCAATTGTGAAGCGATCTGGGCTGTTTTCCCCCTCGTAAGGGAACCTTTCGCCCCCATGTTGGTTAACAAAGCATAACAACATGAAGGGAAACCGACATGACTGAGCAGTACAAAACCGAATGTTCGAACGTGATCTACAACGCGGCAGAGCAAGCTTTCGAGGCGCGCGTCACCGTTCACGACGACACCCCGGTCACCTATGCCTGCGCGATTGATGCGCCGATCACGATGGATTTCGAAGATGCCGCCGATGGTCTGGTCACTCAAGCCTTGCGCCGCCACGGTGCTGACCGCGGGCTTTGTTCGTCGCGGGCATCTGATCCCCAAACCTTGCCAGAACAGACACCTGACGCGGATAATGTCAGGCCGCTCTTGCGCCGTGGTCTTCCGCTGGGCCAATACGGTTTCTTCCGGGGCCGCGCAGCATAACGCACAGCCGCCGGGCATAGACAGCCTGATCCGCTTTTCGTAGAGACACCCCAATCACACAGGATTGGGGACACTATGTCAGACGACAGATTGATCGTGGCACTGGACGTGCCGAATGCCGTGGCCGGGCTGGACTTGGCCGAACGCATCGGCGACGCGGTGTCCTTCTATAAGATCGGTCTGGGCATGCTGACCGGCGGTGGCCTCGCCCTTGCCAATGAACTCAAGCAAGAGCACGGCAAGCGCATCTTTCTGGACATGAAGCTGTTCGATATCGGCAACACGGTCGAAAACGCCGTGCGCGGTCTTGCGCAGTTCGATCTCGACTTTCTGACGGTGCATGGCGATCCGCATGTGGTTTCGGCTGCCAAGCAAGGGTCGGCGGGGAAAGACCTGAAGATCCTCGCTGTGACCATTCTCACCTCGCTAGACCGGAGCGATCTTGACGCCGGGCTGATCAAACCGGGAGAGGTTCAGGATCTGGTCGTGGAACGCGCGGGCCGTGCGTTCGACGCGGGCGCTGATGGCGTCATCGCCTCGCCGCTGGAAGCGGCCTTGATCCGCGCCCTGCCCGAATCCAAGGGTCGCCTGATCGTCACGCCCGGTGTGCGCCCTATGGGGTCCGCCAGCGGCGATCAGAAGCGTATCCAGACACCAAAGGACGCAATCGCGTCCGGTTCCGACCATATCGTCGTCGGACGGCCTATTTATCAGGCACCTGATCCGCGCCAAGCTGCCCTAGATGTAGTGGCTGAACTGGGCTGACCTCGCTAAACCTGTGTGAATTTGGGCACAGGCGTCGGGGAATACCCAAAGTCTGGTATTCCATACTTTGCAGGCTGATCAACCACAAGTAGCGTAGATTGCATCAGGTGATACTCCCCGACGGACCGGTTCTTCCTGAGGTTCGTCACCTCCCCCCGCTCAAGACGGCGGGGGGCCTTTCCGAAAAAGAGGGTCCGGCGGCACGCCGCGCAAGTAATCCGCAAGCCGGTTTTTGAACTGCGGCACCACCTTGTCATGCGACATGAAGTGGTCCACGCCGAACAAATCCCATCCCTGCCCTTCATCGCCGAACCGCACCGCGCCGCGCGTCTGTTCGGGCAGCGCCCCGACAAAGAACCAGACCGCCCGTCCAATCGAATTGGTGCTGGCCCGCGCCCAGTGAAAGGCGTTTGGCGCAAGCGTCAGGCCAAATTCCTCCTGCGTTTCACGTTGCGCGGTTTCAAGCGGCGTTTCCGCGCCTTCGCGCCCGCCGCCGGGCAGATCCCAATACCCGGGCCACAGCAGACCGGGTTTGTCATCGCGCTGCAAAACCAGAAGATGCGCGCCGATGAACAGCGCCACCTTCGCCCCCATGAAATCGCTGTAATGGCTGGCCACCGATGCCTCCTGCTGTGTTCGGCCCCCTTTGGGCGACCGAAAAGCGTGAAAAATTCTGTTTGGAACGTCGCAGCGGCACGCCGCGTTGTCTATGTTGAACATCCAACACAAGGACGCAGACATGACTATCAGAAATATCGGCCCCGCCGGCATCCCGAATCTAGGCCTTGGCACCTTCAAAATGTCCCCGGGCGAGGCCCGTGATATCGTGGCCGCCGCGCTGGCCGAGGGGTATCGACATATCGACACCGCCCGCGCCTATGACAACGAAGCCGACGTCGGCGAGGGGATGCGCAACAGCGATGTTCCGCGCGATCAGGTATTCCTGACCACGAAAATTCTGCCCAAGGATTTCGCTGCGGGCGATTTCAGGGCTGCGGCCGAGCAGTCATTGAAGGTTCTTGGCACCGATTACATCGATCTTTTGCTGTTGCACTGGCCTTCGCGCGAGGTGCCATTGGCCGAAACCCTGCCGGTTCTCGATGCGCTGATCGAAGAGGGCAAAGTGCGCTTCGGCGGGGTCTCGAACTTCACCATTGCGCAGACGCAGGAGGCCGAAAGCATCCTGAACGCGCCGGTGGCCGCCAACCAGGTGGAATTGCACCCCTATATCGACCAGTCGAAACTTCTGACCTATCTGGCCTCGCGCAACATACCGGTGGAGGCATATTGCCCGCTCGCACAAGGTAACGTAATGGATGACCCCGTCCTGCATGAGATCGCCGAGGCGCATGGCACCAACGCGGCGGCGATATCCGTGGCCTGGCTGCTGCAAATCCCCAATGGCATTGCGATCCCCAAGACGGCGACCAAAAACAGGTTGGCCGGGAACCTTGCAGCGGCAGAAATAGCTTTGACGCCGGAGGAGGTCGCGCGCATCGATGCGCTTGTCCGTCCCGATGGGCGGATGGTGTCGCCCGATAGCCTGGCACCCGACTGGGACTGACGCGGGCTTGATATGATACGTTGGCGCGTGCGGTGCGATTGCGTGCCGCGCGCGTCCGCTACACCGCCCCCTCCCGCTCCCCTTGGTTTGTGTTACTCTGCCTCATGCCTGCCCTTTGCCGTGACTGCACAACAGCTTTCGATGCCGGTTCGCGCTGCCCGAACTGCGGATCACCGCGCGTTATTTCGCATCCGGAACTGTTCTCGCTGTCCATCGCCCATATGGATTGCGACGCCTTCTATGCGTCGGTGGAAAAGCGCGACAATCCAGAGCTGGAGGACAAGCCCGTCATCATTGGCGGCGGCAGGCGGGGTGTGGTGTCGACGGCCTGTTACATCGCGCGGATTCGCGGAGTCCGGTCGGCGATGCCGACCTATCAGGCTCTCAAATTGTGTCCCGATGCGGTCTTCGTGAAACCGAGGATGGAGGCATATGCCAAGGCGTCCCGCCAGATTCGCGCGATGATGGAGGATCTGACCCCCGCGATCCAACCGCTGTCACTGGACGAGGCGTTTCTTGACCTATCCGGGACAGAACGCCTGCACGGTGCCCCGCCCGCGGTCATGCTGGGACGTCTGGTACGGCGGATGAAGACCGAACTGGGGCTGACCGGGTCCATCGGCCTCAGCCATAACAAGTTTCTGGCCAAGGTCGCCTCCGATCTGGAAAAGCCGCGCGGCTTTTCTGTCATAGGCAAGGCCGAGACCGCCGATTTCCTGCGCGACAAGCCAGTTCGCTTGATCTGGGGTGTTGGCCATGCCGGGCAAGAGGCGCTTGAAAAGGCGGGTATTCGCACATTTTCGGACCTCTTGCGCTGGGATCAGGCCGATTTGACCGCGCGGTTCGGGTCGATGGGAACCCGGCTTTGGCATCTTGCACGGGGTGAGGATCGCCGCCCGGTTTCCGCCCATGAGCCGATCAAGTCGATCTCGAATGAGACGACCTTCAACGAAGATACCGCCAATCCCGACGTATTGGACGGGCACCTGTGGCGCATGGCGGAGAAGGTCGCCGACCGGGCCAAGGCCAAGGATCTTGCCGGGCGGGTCGTGACGCTGAAACTGAAGCGCGCGAACCATAGCCAATTGTCACGGCAGACCGGCCTGCGCGAGCCGACGCAAACTGCCGACACGGTTTACCGCACCGCGCGCGCCTTGTTCGATCAGGTCAGCGGCGAAGGCCCGTTCCGCCTTTTGGGCTGCGGCCTGTCGCATCTGGTCCCGGCACATCAAGCCGGGTCCGCTGGCGATCTGCTAGACCCCGGCGCCGAACAACGCGAACGGGCAGAGCGCGCGACCGACAAGATCCGCGAACGCTTCGGCGCTGATGCCATTTTGAAAGGTCGCGCGCTGCGTTAGCCGAGCCGAGACAGGCTTTCCGCGATTTCATCCGCGATGGCACTGGCGTCGATATCCCCCCGTTCGGCCGAGATTCGCAGCCCCATCAAGTCAGACTGATATCGCCGCGCGAGGATCGCGGGATCATGGTCCGAACTGATTTCACCCAATTGCTGAGCTTGTCGGAACAAATCCGCAAATCGGTCCTCCATCGCGCGCAGATGCTGGTTCGCCTGATCCGCCAACGGATGGCCGCGCGTTTGAAGCTCCAGCACCGTCTTTGCCAGCATACAGGCTTTCGCAGGCGCATCGGCGCTGCCAATCACCAGCTGGGGAAACTGCTGTAACGCCGTCAGTGGCCCCGAATCCTCTGCCAAGTTGCGCAAACGCTCGCGCCCGTCCTTCGCATAGCGATCCATGGCAAGCCCGAACAGCGCATCCTTGGACCCGAACGCCGCGTAGAAGCTGCCCGGATTCATTTTCAGCACCCGCTCAAGGTCTTTCAGGGACGTGCCAGCCCAACCGCGCTGCCAGAACAGGTCACGGGCGCGGCCGATCAGGTCGTCGCGGTTGAATTCAGGTTTGCGCGGCATGGATCACCAATTCTTGAACGATCGCTCAAATATATACTTGAACGATCGCTCAAGAAAGAGCATTTGTGTCGCATCACAGTTTTCTGTCTCGAAAGGACAATCCCATGACCGACTTCCCGTCCCACGATCTCGATTCCGCACCCGAAGCGTCCAAGCCGCTGCTGGAAAACTCGCAAAAGGCGTTCGGCCGCTTGCCGGGTCTGCACAAGGTGCTGGCGGAAAGCCCCCAGGCATTTGAAGGCTACCAAATCCTGCACAAGCTGTTCACCGAATCCGATTTCGACGCGGATGAACTGACCGTGGTCTGGCAGACGATCAACGTCGAGCACGAGTGCCACTACTGCGTTCCGGCGCATACGGGGATCGCGAAGATGATGAAGGTATCCGACGAGATCAGCGAAGCCCTTCGCAACGAAACGCCGCTGCCGAACGCGAAACTGGAAGCGCTGCGGACATTCACCCTGCAAATGGTGCGTGAGCGCGGCAATGTGAGCGAAGCGCAGATGCAGACGTTCTTTGATGCAGGCTACGATCACCGCGCCGTTCTGAACATCATCCTGGGCATCGCCCAAAAGACCATGTCGAACTACACCAACCACGTGGCTCAAACGCCCGTGGACCAAGTGTTCGAAGGGCTCAAGTGGAAGCGCGCTGGCAAGCCGCTGGCCGCCTGATCCGGATCGCCTGAAACTGGCGATGTGACACAACTTGTGCGGCGCGCTGGCGGGTCCGGCGCGCCGCCGCATTCAGGTCTTGGACGGTGGGACAGACGTGACCTCCTCCGCCCCTGGCGTCAGAAGATGGCGCAGCAAGGCCACGGGATGCGCCTTGAGCGTGAGCCGGGTCGCGACGTAATCCTCCACCACCTGTTCGCCCAATGTCATTTCCGGCAAGAGCGCGGCAGGCTCATCCACGATTTCCCCATCCAGATCCCCGGCAAACAGCGGCAATTCCGCACCGGGCGCGAAGCTTTTCGCTTCCCACAGCGCCTCGCGTCGGGACAGCCTCAAAGAAGCGAAGGCATCCGCCTCTGCCAGCCGTTCGATCAGGCCCGGCGCCAGCCCGGCCCGCCGCCACACATCCCGCACCGACTGATAACCATTGCCGCGCGCCTGCGTCAGCCATGTGGCATCCTCTTCGGGCAGGCCCTTGATTTGCCGGAACCCCAGACGCAGGGCCAACCCGCCCTCTCCGTCCGGTTCCATCACATTGTCCCAGAAGCTGGAATTGACGCAGATCGGGCGCACTTCGACCCCGTGTTCACGCGCATCCCGCACGATCTGGGCCGGGGCATAGAACCCCATCGGCTGCGAATTGAGCAGCGCACAGGCAAAGATGCCGGGATGATGGCACTTGATCCACGCGCTGGCATAGACAAGCAGCGCGAAACTGGCCGCGTGGCTTTCGGGGAACCCATAGCTTCCGAAACCTTCGATCTGGGAGAAACAGCGCGCCGCGAAATCCTCGTCATAACCGTTCTTCTTCATCCCGCGCATGAAGAGGCCGCGAAATTCGCTGACATTCCCGTGCTTCTTGAAGGTCGCCAGCGACCGCCGCAGACGGTCGGCCTGATCCGGCGTAAAGCCCGCCCCCACGATGGCAATCTGCATCGCCTGTTCCTGAAACAGCGGCACACCCAGCGTCTTGGACAGTACCGCGCCCAGCGCGTCGGACGGGAAGCTGACCTCCTCCTCTCCGTTTCGGCGACGAATATAGGGGTGTACCATGTCCCCCTGAATCGGCCCCGGCCGGATAATCGCCACCTCGATCACCAGATCGTAGAAACAGCGCGGCCTCATCCGAGGCAGGAAGTTCATCTGTGCCCGGCTTTCCACCTGAAACACGCCGATACTGTCGGCCCGGCACAGCATGTCATACACCGCCGGGTTCTCGGGCGGCAGCGTGGCAAGATCGTAGTCCAGCCGGTGATGCTGTTTCATCAACTCGAACGACTTTCGGATACAGGTCAGCATCCCAAGACTGAGCACATCAACCTTCAGAATGCCCAGCGTTTCGATATCATCCTTGTCCCAGCAGATGACGGTGCGGTCCTCCATCGTCGCGTTTTCGATGGGCACCAGTTCATCAAGCCGCCCCTCGGTCATGATGAACCCACCGACATGCTGGCTGAGATGGCGTGGAAATCCGTTGATCTCATAGACCAGTTCCATGGTCTGGCGCAGGCGCGGGTCGTTATAGTCGAGCCCGATCTCGGCCATCCGCTCTGCCTCCAGCCCCTTGGTCGAGAAGAACCCCCAAAGCTGAGAGGAGAGCGCGCTGATCGTGTCTTCGGTCAGCCCCATGGCACGGCCCACTTCGCGGATCGCCCGCTTGCCACGGTAGTGGATGACAGTGGCGCACAGTCCCGCCCGGTGACGGCCATACCGCGCATAGATGTGTTGAATCACCTCTTCACGCCGCTCATGTTCGAAATCCACGTCGATATCGGGCGGCTCGTCCCGCGCCTCGGACACGAAACGCTCGAACACCATCGTGCCGATCTCGGGCGAGACAGACGTCACGCCAAGACAATAGCAGACCACCGAATTGGCCGCGGATCCACGCCCTTGGCACAAGATTCCGCGTGACCGGGCAAAGGCGACCACATCCCGCACCGTCAGGAAATAGGGTTCGTATTTCAGCTTGCCGATCAGGTCGAGCTCGTGGCGCAGCAGCTTGCGCACCCGGTCAGGCGCCCCGGCAGGGTAGCGCCAGTTCAGCCCCTCCTCCGCCAGCCGCGCCAACCGCTCTGCCGGGCTTTCACCATCGGCGACCTCGCTCGGATATTCATAGCGCAGCACATCAAGGGAGAATTCCAGCCGCCCCGCAAGGTCAATTGCCCGGTCCACCGCTGCTGCATGCGGACCAAGCAAGCGACGCAACTCTGCCTCTGAACGCAGGCGCTGCTCGCCATTGGACATGGCCGCGCGCCCCAGATCATCCACCCGGCAGCCGGTGCGAATGGCAGTCAGCACATCGGCAAGGCGGCGGCGACGCCCGTGATGCATTCGCGGCGCGGCAGAGGCGATGGTGCCCAGCCCCTCATTCGCGGCCGCTTCCGACAGACGGTCGAGTCGCTGCGCATCGCGCCCGTCATAGCGCGGGAACAGCAGCAGGTGCCGCCGCGCCCCGGCCTCGCGCAGTTCCCATGCGGCCTTCTGCCAGCCCCGTCCCGGCCAGATCAGCAACTCCAGCCCCTCGGACAGTTCCACAAGGTCGGACAGATACAGTTCGCACGATCCTTTTTCCGCCCGCAATCGCCCGCGAGAGATCAACCGGCACAGCCGCGCCCAGCCCGGGCGATCCACCGGCAACGCGGTGATCGGAGGCGCATCCCGGCAGCAGATACGCGCCCCGGGAATCAAGCGCGGCGCATTGTAAACCGGGAATCCGCCGGGCGCCGGGATATGATCGGGGCGCGGCGGACCAATCGGGCCATGGGCCACGTCCCAATCGCGCCGCTGCTTGACCAAACGCGCGATATTGCGCGCCTCTGTATGGGCCCGAACGATCCCCGCCACGGAATTGTCATCGGCAATGACAACACCCGACAGACCCAGCGCCGCAGCCCGGCGCAGGTATTCTTCGGGATGCGTGGCCCCGGTCAGGAACGTGAAGTTCGATTGAGCAGACAGTTCAGCGAACATATCCACTTTATATTCACGTTTTGTTCTCATATGGAGTCTTTTCGCAAGACACGGGTCCGTCGCATCCAGCTCGGCCCTGGCAAAGGGCCCCCTGATGCCGCACGCCATCGCACTGCCCACCGACATCGCCCGCACCGGCCCATACAGGATCGGCCGCGACACCTGATCTCTTGCCGCAACCCCTCGCATGACGCATAAGAGCCCCATGTGAAGCGAAGGGACTCCCGCCATGACCATGAAGGCACCGGAAACCAAAATCGTCGACACCTACCGCGTCTCATGCGACGGCGGAGAAGGCGCTCTGGGCCATCCGCGCGTCTGGCTGCATATCCCCGCCGACACCGGTTGGGTCGAATGCCCCTATTGCGATTGCAAATACGTCCACAAAGACCACCAAGACGAAGCCGCCTGATCGGCAGAGTCTGACCGCCACGGATCAGCGGGGGCTCGGGGGCCTCCCCGAAGCCTGCGTGGCTTGAACGCAGATTCATCACATGCGGCACCGCCGTGCCGCCTGATCGCGTCTGGCACCTCGGCATGGCGCGTGGCATGAAGGGCGCAAGCAACCGGGGGAACATGACATGGCATTCGGCAAGGGCCACCACCTGCACCTGATCGACGGATCGGCATTCATCTTCCGCGCCTATCACGCGCTGCCGCCGCTCACGCGGAAATCAGACGGCCTGCCCATTGGCGCGGTCGCCGGTTTCTGCAACATGCTGCACCGCTATGTCGAAGGGAACACGGGCCCCGACGCGCCCACCCATGTGGCGGTGATCTTCGACAAGGGCAGCCACACCTTCCGCAACGAGATTTACGATCAGTACAAAGCCAACCGCGAGGCCATGCCCGAGGATCTGCGCCCGCAGATTCCCCTGACCCGCACCGCGACCGAAGCCTTCAACATCGCCTGCAAGGAAAAGGAAGGCTTTGAAGCGGATGACATCATCGCGACCCTTGCCTGTCAGGCCCGCGACGCGGGTGGGCGCGTCACGATCATCAGCTCCGACAAGGACTTGATGCAGCTTGTGGGCGATGGTGTCGAAATGCTGGACGCGATGAAAAACCGTCGCATCGACCGCGACGGCGTGATCGAAAAATTCGGCGTCGGACCAGAGCGCGTGGTCGATGTGCAGGCTCTTGCGGGCGACAGTGTGGACAACGTGCCCGGTGCGCCCGGCATCGGCATCAAGACCGCTGCGCTACTGATCAATGAGTATGGATCGCTCGAAGAGCTTCTGGACCGCGCCGAAGAGATCAAGCAGCCCAAGCGCCGCCAGACGCTGATCGACATGCGCGATCAGATCGAAATGTCCAAGCGGCTGGTGCAGCTTGACTGTGAGACGCCGCTGGAATTCAACCTCGACGATCTGGAAGTACGCGACGCCGATCCCGACGTGCTGATGCCTTTCCTCGCTGAAATGGAATTCCGCACGCTGACCAAACGGATCGCGGACCAGCTTGGGGTCGAACCGCCAGCCATTCCCGATGCGCCGACCAAGGCCGCCGAAAGCGCCGCCGCGCCGGAAATGCCACCGCTGGACGCGTCGAACTACACCACGGTGCGCGATGCCGAAACGCTCAAATCCTGGGTCGAAAAGGCGCAGGCCCGCGGTTATGTCGCGGTCGATACCGAAACGACCGGTCTGAACGAAATGACCGCCGATCTGGTGGGCGTTTGCCTGTGCGTCGATCCGGGAAAGGCCTGTTACGTCCCGCTCGCACATAAGGCCTCTGCCGGGGATGATCTTTTCGCATCCGACGATCTGGCAGAGGGGCAGATGCCGTTCAACGACGCTCTGGCCATCCTTCAGCCGATGCTGGAAGACCCGAGCATCCTGAAAATCGGCCAGAACATGAAGTACGACGCCAAGATTCTGGCCCGCCTTGGCATTACGGTTGCGCCGTTCGATGACACCATGCTCATGTCCTATGCCATGCATGGCGGAGAGCACGGGCACGGCATGGACACCCTGTCCGAGCGTTATCTCAACCACACGCCGATCCCGATCAAGACCCTGCTGGGCACCGGCAAAAGCCAGATCACCTTCGACAAGGTGCCAATCGACGACGCCGCCAAATACGCGGCCGAGGATGCCGACGTAACCATGCGCCTTTGGACATTGTTCAAACCGCAGCTGCATCAGGCCCAGGTCACACGCGTCTACGAGACGCTGGAACGTCCGATGGTCAAAGTCCTTGCCGATATGGAAATGTCCGGCGTGAAGGTGGACCGGGACGTGCTGTCGCGCATGTCCAATGCCTTCGCTCAGAAAATGGCGGGGCTTGAGGCCGAAATCCATGAACTGGCGGGAGAGACCTTCAATGTCGGCTCGCCCAAGCAGCTTGGCGAAATCCTCTTCGACAAAATGGGCCTCGAAGGTGGGAAGCGCGGCAAGACCGGGGCCTATGCCACGGGCGCGGACGTGCTGGAAGACCTTGCCACCGAACATGAACTGCCCGCGCGGGTGCTGGACTGGCGGCAACTGTCCAAGTTGAAATCGACCTATACCGACGCCCTGCAAGAACATATCCATTCGGAAACCGGCCGCGTTCACACGTCTTACGTGATCACGGGCGCGTCCACGGGGCGGCTCGCCTCGACCGACCCGAACCTGCAGAACATCCCGATCCGGACAGAGGAAGGCCGCCGTATCCGCGAGGCCTTTGTCGCCGAAACCGGCAAGACGCTTGTGTCTCTCGACTATTCCCAGATCGAACTGCGCATTCTTGCCCATATCGCGGATATCCCCGCGCTCAAGCAGGCGTTCCGCGACGGGCTGGACATTCACGCGATGACCGCGTCCGAGATGTTCGACGTGCCGCTTGACGAGATGACGCCCGATATCCGCCGTCAGGCCAAGGCGATCAATTTCGGGGTGATCTATGGCATTTCCGGCTTCGGACTGGCGCGCAATCTGCGTATCCCCCGGGCCGAGGCGCAGGGATTCATCGACCGCTATTTCGAGCGTTTCCCCGGCATCAAGGATTACATGAACGACACCAAGGCCTTCGCCAAGGAACATGGCTACGTCCAAACCCTGTTCGGGCGGAAAATCCACACGCCCGAGATCAACGCCAAAGGCCCCCGCGCCGGGTTCGCCCAGCGCGCCGCGATCAACGCGCCGATTCAAGGCACCGCCGCAGATATCATCCGCCGCGCGATGATCCGCATGCCCGCCGCCATCGAAGGCCAGCCCGCGACGATGCTGCTACAGGTGCATGACGAACTGCTCTTCGAGGTGGAAAACGGGGCCGAAGACGCTTTGATCGACACGGCCCGCGACGTGATGGAAGGGGCCGCCGATCCGGTGGTAAAGCTGGACGTCACCCTCACCGTCGATGCAGGCAAGGGCCAAAACTGGGCGGAGGCGCATTAAAGCGCCCCACCCGCCGCGTCAGGACACCCGCAACTTCTTGAACCAGCCAAGGCTGTCTTCGGTCTGCCGACTCCCCGGCTTATATTCCGCGCTGATCCAGCCGTCATAACCGGTTTCGCGCATCGCGTTGAAAAAGGCGCTGAAATTGATCTGCCCATCGCCCGGCGCGACGCGGCCCGGGGCATCGCCCAACTGCACATGCGCCGCGCGCAGACCATAGCGCTTCCAGATATCGACCGCATCGCCGTGGATGACCTGCGCGTGATAGGTATCGTATTGCAGGCGCACATTGGGTTTCTTCACCGCGTCCAGCACCTTTGCCGCCAACGGGTAGCTGTTCAGAAAATACCCCGGCATATCCTTGCCGTTGAGCGGTTCAATCGTCAGCGTCACCCCCTTGGGCGCTTGGCGCGACGCCCATTTGAGATTGGCGACCATGGTATCGAAAGCGTCCTCGCCTTCGGCCTCTCCCGCCATGACATGTATCAGCCCCGCGCCAAGTGCCTCGGCATAGCGGAACACGCGCTTCATATCGTATCGAAAGCGATCCGTACCATCGGGCCGCGCCGCAAAGCCGCGCAATCCGCCCGTGTAGTTCGGCGGGGGCGCATTGATCAGCACCATCCGCATCGTACTGCGGCGCATGGCAGACAGGATTTCGGGCGCGGCCATATCATACGGGAACAACACTTCGACCGCATCGAAACCAGCGGCCGCAGCCGCATCGAAACGGTCCAGAAATGGCAATTCAGGCCATAACAGACTCAGGTTTGCCGCAAATTTCACGTAGGCGTCCCCCTTGGAGTAATCGCTAAATCAAAATGTCCCGCGCCAAGAATACACTCAATGCGCGTGACACCAACCTGTTATTGAACCGCCAAATGCAAACGCAACGACGATTGGCCGCTGTCACATCGCGCAGACGCCACGGTCAAGGGGGGGGTAAAGAAGCGGTCGCCAATGCCTCGGCGTGACCGATTGCACCTATTCCAATTCGTCCGCAGGCATGAAGGCGAAAAAGACGCCACCGGACCAGACGCCGAACTGGCCTTCGTGAACCTCGCCAATCTCGGCCAGACGGTAAAAGCTTTTCCGGTCGATCAACGCTTCCAGACCCGAGCGCACATGAACGTAAGGCGCAGGTTCGCCGGTTTCCGCGTCCCGCTCCATCCGGATTGGATCATCGGCAGAAGCCTGGACCGTTTCGCCCATATTCGTCTCGAAGGTCAGAACCTGCGCTGGCCCGCTACCGCTGCACTCGAAATCAACGGCGACAAAAGGCGCGTCATCCACGGTGATCCCGACCTTCTCCGCCGGGGTGACAAGAAAGTATTTACCATCCTCCAACAGCAGAATCGTGGAAAACAGCCGCGCGAGTTCGAATCTCTCAATTGGCGAGCCTTCGTAAAACCACGTGCCATCTCGGGCGATCCGCATGTCGATATCGCCGCAAAACGGCGGCGACCACAGGTGCACCGGCGGCAAACCCCGCGATTTGGCCTCAAGAACAGACTGTTCGAGCCCTTTTGGGGTCGGTGTCACGGATTTTTGTGAACTCATGTCGTTACACCTTCTTTAACCACGCTATAGTCCTATGTGCAGGATATAAGCAGCGTGAAGGGGAAGTCATGAGCGACGCGGAAAACCTTGTGGCCGATATCGAACTACTGGGCGACAAACTGGGTCAGGCGAAAGCGTCGATCACAAAGCGGTTCATTGGTCAGGAACGCGTTGTCGAACTGACCCTTACCGCGCTTCTTTGTGGCGGCCACGGGCTGCTGATCGGACTTCCCGGACTGGGCAAAACACGGCTCGTCGAAACGCTGTCGACCGTGATGGGCCTGGACGGAAACCGCATCCAGTTCACACCGGACCTGATGCCTGCGGATATTCTTGGGTCGGAGGTTCTGGAAACCAGTGCCGATGGCAATCGCGGCTTCAAGTTCATTCCCGGCCCGATCTTTTGCCAACTTCTGATGGCGGATGAGATCAACCGCGCCTCGCCCCGGACCCAATCGGCATTGCTTCAGGCGATGCAGGAAAAATCTGTGACCGTCGCAGGGGAAACCCGACCGCTTGGCACACCGTTCCATGTGCTGGCGACGCAGAACCCGATTGAACAGGAAGGCACCTATCCGCTGCCCGAAGCGCAGCTTGACCGGTTCCTTGTACAAATCGACGTGCCCTATCCCGACCGCAGCACAGAACGCGATATTCTGCTGGCGACCACCGGTGTCAGCGAAGAAAAAGCCACGGCGGTCTTCACCGCGGCCGAGGTGCTGGCAGCGCAGACCTTGCTGCGACGGATGCCAGTGGGCGAAAGCGTTGTGGAACTGATCCTCGAT
Organism: Aliishimia ponticola; assembly: GCF_004803475.1. Lineage (GTDB taxonomy): Bacteria > Pseudomonadota > Alphaproteobacteria > Rhodobacterales > Rhodobacteraceae > Aliishimia > Aliishimia ponticola. The sequence continues at coordinate 259,294 of NZ_SRKY01000005.1, read as the reverse complement.
CTTGTCCGCGCGTTCCGGCCCAATGACCCGTCGGCCAGCGACAAGGTGCGCGACACCGTTGCCTGGGGGCCCGGCCCGCGTGCGGCGCAGGCCTTTATGATGGCGGTGCGCGCCAAGGCCCTTATTGATGGCCGGCTTGCCCCATCGGCGGAGGACGTGATCGACATGGCCCGCCCGGTACTGAGCCACCGGATGGCGCTTGGATTCGCGGCGCGGGCGCGGGGTGACAGCCTGTCCGACCTGATCCTTGAGACCGCAGAAAGCCTGTCCCGCCACGAGGCCGCCGCGTGAACGATCCGGCCCACCTGCGCGTCAGCGCCGAAGCAGAGGCGGCACAGTTCCCGCCCCTGCTGGCACGGGCCGAACACCTTGCCGGGTCCGTCCTTCTTGGCGAACATGGCAGGCGCCGGGCGGGCTTGGGCGACAATTTCTGGCAATACCGGCCCGCACAGCTTGGCGACAGCCGCCGCATGATCGACCATCGCCGCTCTGCGCGCGGAGACATCGAATATGTCCGCGAACGCGAATGGCAGATCGCGCAATCGGTGATGATCTGGATCGACCGTGGCGCGTCGATGCAATTTCACAGCGACGACAATCTGCCCACCAAGGGCAACCGCGCCCGGCTTTTGGGCCTCGCACTCTCCATTCTGCTGGTGCGCGGCGGGGAACGGGTCGGCTTGACCGGCACCACCCTGCCCCCACGGCGCGGCAATCAACAGATCTTGCGCCTGGCCGAGTATCTCGCGACTCACGACGAGGCGGATTACGCCCCGCCAGAGCACCGCGCTATGATCCCCAGCGCGCGGGCTGTCTTTATCTCTGATTTCCTTGGCCCGCTGGATGAAGTACGCCTTGCCCTGTCCAAAGCTGCCGATCGCGGCGTGCGCGGCTGCATGTATCAGGTTCTTGATCCGACCGAAGAAGCGTTTCCTTTCAAAGGGCGCACCATTTTTGAAAGCATGGGCGGCACGCTTAGCCACGAAACGCTGAAAGCTGGCGACCTGCGGGACCGTTATCTGGAACGTCTCGCCGCGCGCAAAGCCGAACTGACGGAACTATGCGCCTTGGCAGGATGGCAATTTTCGACGCATCACACTGATCATTCAGCGCAGGCCGGACTCTTGTGGCTTTATCGCGCGATGGGAGTATCCGCATGATGGGGCTTGGCAGTATCGGCTTTACCGCCCCGTGGCTGCTTCTGGCGCTGATCGCGCTTCCGATCCTGTGGCTTATCCTGCGCGCCGTGCCCCCGGCCCCGATCCGGCGGCGTTTTCCCGGTGTGGCGCTGCTGCTGGGGCTGGGCGATGATGATACCGTCACGGACCGAACCCCGTGGTGGCTGCTGTTGCTGCGGCTGCTGGCCGTTGCTGCGCTGATCGTCGGGCTGGCAGGGCCGGTCCTGAATTCCCAAGAACGGATGACGCGCAGCGATACACCGATCCTTGTCATCGTAGACGGCAGTTGGGCAGGCGCGCCCGGTTGGCAGCGGGCCCGCGCTGCAATTCTGGGGCGTCTTGACGTGGCCGTGCAGTTGCGCCGCCCCGTGGGCTTGCTGAACCTTTCCGACCCGGCCCCCGTGACCTTCCAACCCGCGCAGCGCGTCGCTGAACGGCTCGCCGCGATGGAACCGAACCCATGGCAGCCCGGCCCGACCATGCTGAATGCCGCGCGGGATCAGCTGCAAGGCCTTCCCGAATTCGACACCGTCTGGCTTAGCGATGGATTGGACTATGCCGGGCGCGGCGAATTGCTCGCACTGGCGCAAGAGCGCGGCACCATCCAAGTGCTGCAAGGCGATACCGCCGTAGTGGGCCTGCGCCCCGCCACTTATGAAGAGGGCGAAGTACGTCTTAGCGCGATCCGCTCGGACGGGGCGGGTGCGACGACGATGAACATCCTTGCGCAGGGCCGCGATCCCGCTGGCAACCCCGCTGTACTAGAGCGCGGAGAGATCACCTTTGGCGCGGGCGACCGCGTCGCATCGCTTTCCCTGACCCTGCCGGACGAGATCCGCGACCGGGTCACGCATTTTTCTGTAGACGGCACGCAAAGCACCGGTGCCACGACGCTTGTCGCGGACTCCCTGCGCCGGGTGGAGGTCGCGTTGATCGCCTCGCAAGGGGACCGCGAGGCGCTGCAACTTCTATCGCCCCTGCACTATGTGGGGGAGGCCCTGTCCGGCAAGGTTGACCTGCTGGATCTGTCCTTGAACGAGGCCCTGCCGGCCAATCCCGATGCGGTGCTGCTTGCGGATGTGGCGATCCTTGCCCCGCAAGAACAGGAGGCGCTGCAGGCATGGGTCGAAGACGGCGGCATGCTGATCCGCTTTGCTGGGCCGCGTGTCGCAGCCAGCGATATCAGCCGCGATACCGAAGACCCCCTTATGCCGGTGCGCCTGCGTCTGGGCGGGCGGTCTGTCGGCGGTGCTATGAGCTGGGGCGAACCCAAAGGCCTTGCCGATTTTGCCGAAGATTCCCCCTTCGTCGGGCTGGACGTGCCCGCAGATGTTACCGTCACAGCGCAGGTCCTGGCGCAGCCCGGTCCCGAACTGTCCGACCGCGTGATCGCACAACTGACCGATGGCACCCCGGTCGTGACCCGCAAACCCGTCGGTCTGGGACAAGTCGTTCTGTTCCACGTGACGGCAAATGCCGAATGGTCGAACCTGCCGCTCTCGGTCCTTTTCATCGATATGCTGGAGCGTTTGATGGGCGTGTCCGATGACAATGCCACCGTGACCGCCACCAGCGGCGACACGTGGCAAGCTGTCCGCGTTCTGGACGGGACGGGCAGTTTCGCGAAAGCCGACGCATTGGCCGGGGTCAGCGATGCAACCATGAGCGCAGGCGAATTCGGCCCCGCCTTTCCCCCCGGCGTCTACCAGCGGGATCGGCAGACCGTGTCGCGCAATGCGCTGGAAAAAGACGACACGCTGGAACCCGCGACATGGCCCGCAACTGTCGCTGTCACGGGGCTGGACGGTCCGGTGCAGCGCCCGCTGGGCGGCCCACTTCTGGCGGCGGCACTGGTCTTGCTGATGGCTGATATTCTCGCATCGCTCGCCCTTTCGGGGCGTTTGACCGGCGCGCGCGCGGCCGCCGGGCTGATCGCTTTGGCGCTGATGCTTCCGCCACTTCCGGCGCAGGCCCAGGACGCGGAGGAGGAATTCGCCCTTAACGCCACATCGGATGTGGTGTTGGCTCATGTCATGACCGGCAATGACACGGTGGACGACATCGCCCAAGCCGGACTGCGCGGACTGTCGGACGCGCTGTTCTTCCGCACGTCGGTCGAACCGGCAGAGCCGATTGGGGTGAACCTCGAAACCGACGAGCTTGCGTTCTTCCCGATGCTCTACTGGCCGATCACGCCGGAACAGCCGCGCCCGTCCGCCGAAGCATATGCCAAACTGAACGAATACCTCAGGTCGGGTGGTTTGATCCTGTTCGACACCCGCGACGCAGATATCACCAGCCTGTCGGCAAGCAGCCCCAACGCGCGCAAGCTGCAACAACTGGCCGCGCCGCTGGATGTGCCCCGACTGGAAAAAGTGCCCAATGACCACGTTCTGACACGCACATTCTACCTGCTTCAGGATTTCCCCGGCCGCCACACGGGCCGGGATGTCTGGGTCGAAGCCGCCCCGCCGGATGTCGAAGCGATCGAAGGCATGCCCTTCCGCAACCTGAACGACAATGTCACGCCCGTGGTTATCGGCAGCAATGATTGGGCCGCCGCATGGGCTGTGAATCAGTCCGGCGCCGCGCTGCTGCCTATCGGGCGCGGCTTTTCCGGCGAACGGCAGCGCGAACTGGCCTACCGCTTTGGGATCAACCTTGTGATGCATGTGCTGACCGGTAACTACAAATCCGATCAGGTCCACGTGCCAGCACTTCTCGACAGGCTCGGCCAATGATCGGAACGGTTCTCTTCTCGCCCCTGCTGCCATGGCCCGTGATTGCGGTTCTGGCCGTGCTGACCCTTGGCTTCGTCGTATTTGCCTTCTGGCGCGGTCTCACCGGATGGGCGCTGCGCGGTATGGCGGGCGTCGTCGTACTGGCCGCGCTTTGCGGCCCGCTTTACCAGCAAGAGGACCGCGCCCCACTGTCCGATATCGTGCTGGTGGTGGAGGACCGGTCCGCCAGTCAAAAGCTTGGCGCACGCGATGCCCAGACCAGTGCCGCGATTGACAATCTGACCAGCACCCTTGCCGCGCGTGAGAATACCGAAATGCGCCTGCTGACCGTCAATGACGGCCCCGACGACGGGGGCACGCTGCTGATGGACACGATTGTCGAGGCGCTGGCGGATGAGCCACTGTCCCGCATCGCCGGGGTGATCGCGGTTTCGGACGGGCGCATTCACGATGCAACTCGCGCGCCGAACCTGCCCGCCCCGCTTCACCTTTTGCAAACCGGCGAAGCGACCGACTGGGATCGCCGCCTTGTGGTGACCGGCGCGCCAGCTTTTGCCATCATCGGCGAACCCGTCACGCTGAAGCTCAAGATCGAAGATCAGGGCGCCGCGCCGGATGCGACCTTGGCGCGGCTGCAAATCTCTGTCGATGGTGCGCCCCCGCAGACCTTTCAGATGCCGATTGGCCAGGAGTTCAACCTGCCTGTGACGCTTCCGCATGGGGGCCGAAACGTCATCGAATTCACCGTCCCGGAAGAAGCGGGCGAATTGACCGCGCGCAACAACACGGCGCTGATCCAGATCAACGGTGTGCGCGACCGTCTGCGCGTGTTGCTGGTGTCGGGCGAGCCTCATGCGGGCGGGCGTACATGGCGTAACCTTCTGAAATCAGATAGTTCTGTCGACCTCGTCCACTTCACCATCCTGCGCCCCCCGGAAAAACAGGATGGCGTGCCCGTGGGCGAACTCAGCCTCATCGCCTTTCCCACCCGCGAACTTTTTCTGGAGAAGATCGACGATTTCGACCTGATTATCTTTGACCGTTACAAGCGGCGCGGAATCTTGCCCGCGATCTATCTTGAGAACGTCGCCAATTACATCGCCAAGGGCGGCGCGGTTCTGGTGGCTGCCGGGCCGGATTTCGCGGGCGCATCCAGCCTGTTCCGCTCCCCGCTTGGGCGCGTACTTCCGGCGGAACCCACCGCGCGCGTTATCGAAGAGCCGTTCCTGCCAACCGTGACGGAACTGGGCGAACGCCATCCGGTCACCGAAAACCTCCCCGGTCGCGGGGATTGGGGGCGGTGGCTGCGTCAGATCGATCTTACCACACGGTCCGGCCACACGGTGATGTCCGGCGATGGCGACCGCCCACTTCTGGTTCTGGATCGGGTCGAAGAGGGGCGCGTGGCGCTTCTGGCATCGGATCATGCGTGGCTTTGGTCGCGCGGGCATGAAGGCGGCGGCCCGCAACTCGAACTGCTACGGCGGCTGGCGCATTGGATGATGGGCGAACCCGAGCTGGAGGAAGAGGCGCTCACCGCGAATGCCACCGGGCAAAGCATGCGTATCACGCGGCGCACGATGTCGGACGATATCGGCACAGTCACCGTGACAGCGCCCGATGGCACCCGGACCGAGGTCGAGATGACGCAAACCCGGCCCGGTCTTTATGAAGGCAATTTCGACGGGCCTGAAATCGGCCTTTACCGGCTTGAAGACGGCGAACTGGAAAGCGTGATCGGCCTTGGTCCCGCAGCCCCGCGCGAGTTTGTCGAAACGATTGCCACGGCGGATGTGATGCAGCCCGCGGTGGATGTGCTGCGCGGTGGCGCGTTGCGGCTCGAAGAGGGGATGCCCCGCTTGCGCGAGGTGCGCATGGGCCGCCCGGCTGCCGGGCGCGGCTGGATCGGGATTACTCCGCGCAATGCCTATCAGACGCTGGACGTGCGCCAGATGTTCCTGCTGCCCCCGTGGCTGGTCTTGCTGTTGTCCGCGGGGTTCATCACCGCCGGATGGCTGCGCGAAGGCCGACGCTGACAGCCGCCTGTTCGCGGGGCAAGTTTTCCCGATCCATTGCCCGCGATTAAGGTGATTTTCACCCTGATCATGGAAAACCACCCCAAGTAATTCGGGGCGATGAATGAGTCTGGCTGAAAAACTCGCTCAGGAACGGCGCGGTCGCCTGGCGGCGGAACGCCTGTTGGAACTGAAACAGGCGGAACTTTATGCCGCGAACCGAAAGCTCGGTTTGCATGCGCGCGCCTTGTCGGAAGAAATCGTCGAAACCCGCGCGAAGGTCGAAACCGTGACCAGCGAATATCAGCGGGTCAAATCGGATCTTTCCGTCGCGCACCAGAAGGTCGAAATCGCCGAACGGCGTCTGTGGCTGTCGATCCAGACGATTCAGGACGGGTTCGCCTTCTTCGACACGGATGACAAGCTGATCGCCGCCAATGACAGTTATCTCGTGGTGTTCGAAGGGTTGGAAGAGGTCAAGCCCGGCATCGCCTATGCCCGCATCCTGCAACTTCTGACCGAAGAAGGCATCGTCGATACCGGCGATTTGTCTGCCGCGGATTGGCGCGCGGATATGCTGCGCCGACGCCAGCACTCAGAGCCGAGCCCGGTTGTCATCCGCCTGTGGAACGGCACCTATATCAAGGTGGTCGACCACCGCGGGGTGGGCGGTGATGTGGTATCGCTGGGCCTGAACATCACGGCGACTGTACGGTATGAACGGGAACTGGAAGAAGCCCGCGAACGGGCAGAGGCTGCCGCGCGCGCCAAGTCTTCCTTCCTGGCAAATATGAGCCACGAGATTCGCACCCCCATGAACGGCGTGGTTGGCATGGCGGAACTCCTTGCCGAATCCGATCTGACGGAAGAACAACGGCTTTATGCCGATACGATCCGCAATTCCGGAGAGGCGCTGCTGGTCATCATCAATGACGTACTCGATTATTCCAAGATCGAGGCCCAGAAGATGGTGCTGCATAACGGACCGTTCGACCTTGAAAAAGCGATCCACGAAGTTCTGATGCTGGTGCAGCCCGCCGCGCGTGAAAAGAACGTCGCGCTGTTGTTGGACTACGACCTGTTCTTGCCGCATCTTTTTATCGGCGATGCTGGCCGCATTCGGCAAATCCTGACGAACCTGATTGGCAATGCGGTGAAATTCACCCCCGAGGGCCACGTGCTTGTGCGCGTCACCGGTGCACCGGACCCGAATAGCGACAGGACGAACGTCCATATCGCGGTTGAGGATACGGGCATTGGTATCTCCGAAGAAAAGCAGGCGCATGTCTTTGGTGAATTCACGCAGGTCGAGGATGAGCGGAACAGGAAGTTCGAGGGGACCGGGCTTGGCCTCGCGATTTCCAAACGGCTGGTACACCTGATGGGCGGTGAGATGTGGGTGACAAGCGAACTTGGGATCGGCTCTTGTTTCGGTTTCAAGCTGCCGCTGGACTTGCAAGCAGACAGATCGCCGCCGCATATGCGCCTGCCCGAGAATATCCAGCGCGTTCTGATCATCGACGACAATTCGACAAACCGTGACATTTTGCGCCGGCAATTGACGTCCATGTCGGCGACCGTGATGGATGTGGAAAGCGCCATACAAGCGCTGGATTTGATGAGCGAAGGCTTTGATTTGGTGCTGGTCGATCACCAAATGCCGGGGATGGACGGGCCGACTTTCATCAAGGAAATTCGGGCGCGCGGCGACACGACCCCGGTGATCATTCTGACGTCGAATCCCGGCGGCCTCACCGATCCGAGTATCGAGGCTGAGGTTTCCGCGATCATCCCGCGTCCGCTGCCCCGGCAACGGCTGTTTTCGATCCTCCGCGATCTGGGGGTTGAATTCACGAACCCGGACGAACCGCAGCAGGACAGCGATTTCCCCATGCCGGTATTCCGGCACCGTGAAGCCCCCACCTCAGATAAAGCGCCGGCCTTGCCCGCCGCGCCTGAACCCCAGGTCGAAGCCACGCCCCCAGTCACGGAAACGAAGGTCGTCGCCGCGCCCGCCCCCCCGCCGGAGCCGCAGCCGATAACAGCCGCCACGCCGTCGCCTTTGGACGCGGCCGCGGCGCCCGAAACTCCGGCATCATCGGCGCCGACAACGCGCCGCATGCGGGTGCTCGCGGCCGAGGACAACAAGACCAATCAGTTGGTTTTCCGCAAGATGATCAAGGCACTCGATATCGAAGTAGAGATCGCGAATAACGGTCGTGAGGCGGTCGAAAAGTTCCGCAGCTTTGCCCCGGACATGATCTTTATGGATATTTCGATGCCGGAAATGGACGGGAAGGAAGCGACGCAGGAAATCCGGCGGATCGAACAGGAAACCGGCGGGCGTGTTCCCATCGTTGCGCTGACCGCCCATGCGATGGATGGCGACGGGATGGGCATCCTCGAAGCCGGTCTGGACCATTATATGACCAAACCGCTGCGCAAACCTGCGATCCATGAGATGATCAATATGTGCCGCCCACAAGACACGCTTGATCCTTTCGCCAGCGCCGCGGCCTGATCACTCAGGATAGGGGCGCATGAACACAGGTTTATCGGCTTCGGACATCGCGGGCTGATAAGCGTAACCGCCCAGATCGAAATCCAAAATCCCCGATGGATCGGTGATCCGCCGCTGGATGATATACCGCGCCATCGCACCGCGTGCCTTCTTGGCGAAGAAGCTGACGATCTTGGGGCCGGTCCCCTTGTCTTCCATGAAGACCGGCGTGACGACGCGCAATTTAAGCGCGTCCAGATCGACGGCACCGAAATATTCCTGACTCGCGCAGTTGATCAGTGTGTCCGCGCCCAACACATCGGCCTGCGCGTTCAGCGCCTTGGACAATTGGTCGCGCCAATACGCATACAGAGTTCCACCGCGCCGGGTTTTCAGCTTGCTCCCCATTTCCAGACGGTAGGGCTGCATCGCATCCAGCGGCCGCAGCACCCCGTAAAGCCCGGAGAGGATACGCAGATGGTCCTGCGCCCAAGCCATTTCGTCGGCATCCAAAGTCGCCGCCTCCAGCCCCTGATAGGTGTCGCCCGCAAAGGCAAGCGCCGCCGGACGGGTCTGGTTCGCTTCGGGCGCATCGGCAAAGTTCTGGAACCGGTCGCGGTTAAGCCGTGCAAGATCGTCCGACAACCCCATCAGCGATTTGAGGTCTTTCAACGTCAGATTCCGCGCTGTCTTGTTCAACCGGATCGCGTCCTGCTGAAAGTCGGGGGACGTCATGTCCACATCCCGCTCTGACCAGTCCAGACGTTTTGCAGGCGATATCACCACGAGCATGGCTGCTTTCCCTTCTACATTCGGGGGAGGACTTAGCTTGCGTGTCGCAGAACGTCCAGAAACGCAGCGCCGAACCGTTCCATACGCCGGTCGCCCAAAACCTGCTCTACCGCGCGCTCATCCGGGCGATGCAGCTTCGCGACCTTCGACAGTTGCGATGCAGAACAACTCAGCGGCTTTTCCGTACCGTCCGAGCCGCGCGACAGTTCCGTCTGCACCTTGAGCAGCGCATCATACACTGCGCCCGCATCCTGCCCCGCCAATTTCATGCGAGAGGGATGAACCCGCGCTTCCGCCCCGGTGATGACCTCAAGAAACGCGGCGCCATAGGTCTGCAGCTTCTTGGTGCCGATACCGTTGATTTGGCTCAACTGGTCCAACGTTTCTGGACGCCGTTCTGCCATTTCAATCAATGTCTTATCGTTGAACACCATATAGGCGGGCATCTTGGCGGCTTCCGACAGCGCCCGCCGTTTGGCCTTGAGCGCAGAAAGCAATGGCGCGTCTTCTTCGGACACCAGCGTTTTGATCGCGGGTCGACGACTGGCCGCGCGGATCGTGTCGCGGCGCAGGGAAATCTGGGCTTCGTCCCGCAGGATCGGCAGTGCCGTATCCGTCATACGCAGCGCCCCGTGACGCTCCGGGTCCGGACGGATCAGATCGTGCCCCATCATCTGGCGAAACACGGCCTGCCATTGACGGCGGTCGTATTCCTTGCCGACACCAAAGGTCTGAAGCTGATCGTGACGGCGCGCGATGACTTTCTCCGTTTCGGTGCCAAGCAAAATGTCGATCAAATGCCCCGCGCCAAAGGATTCCCCGGTACGCAAGATCGCGGAGAGCGCCTTGCGCACCGCCGTTGTCCCGTCGAACACATCTGGCGGCTGATCGCACAGATCGCAGCGACCGCATTTTTCAGGCGTTTCACCGAAGTAACCCAAAAGAGTCTTACGGCGACATTCCAGCGCCTCTGCCAGGCCCAAAAGCGCATTGAGCCGGGCATGATCCGCGCTGCGCCGTTCTGGCGGGGCAAGGCTTTCGTCGATTTGCGACCGGCGCAATCGGATGTCTTCGGGACCGAACAGGGTCAGCGTCTCGGCAGGCGCGCCGTCCCGCCCGGCCCGGCCGATTTCCTGATAATAGGCCTCGATCGATTTTGGCAGATCCGCATGGGCGACCCAGCGGATGTCCGGCTTGTCGACGCCCATGCCAAACGCGACCGTGGCAACGACGATCAAGCCATCCTCGCGCTGAAATTTCTGTTCCGCCTCGCGCCGATCATCGGCATCCATGCCGCCATGATAGTGAATCGCGCTATGGCCATCGTCGCGCAACGCCTTGGCCAGCGTTTCGGTTTTCGCGCGCGTGCCGCAATAGACGATGCCGGATTGGCCTTTGCGCGCAGCGGCGAAGCCAAGGATTTGCTGGCGTGGCTGGTTCTTCGCCCCAAAGGCAAGATGCAGGTTGGGACGATCAAAGCCGCGAAGAAAGCTGCGCGGCTCCGCCCCATCGAAGAGCTTTTGAACAATTTCCGCACGGGTTTCCGCGTCGGCGGTGGCAGTGAACGCCGCAAGGGGCACATCCAAAGCGCGCCGAAGTTCCCCGATCCGAAGGTAATCTGGACGGAAATCATGGCCCCATTGGCTGACGCAATGCGCCTCGTCCACCGCGATGAGGCTGACGCCCACACGGCGCAACATCCCAATGGCAGATCCCGCGCCAAGACGTTCCGGCGCGATATACAGCAGCTTGAGCCGCCGTTCCTCAAGCGCCTGCCACACTTGATCGGTTTCCTCCGGCGTATTGCCAGAGGTCAGTGCACCGGCCTCCACGCCCAGCGCCTGAAGCGCGCGCACCTGGTCGCGCATCAACGCAATCAGCGGCGAGATCACCACCGTGACTCCGTCACGCATCAACGCAGGCAATTGGAAACACAGGGATTTTCCGCCACCAGTCGGCATGATGGCCAGCACGTTCTGCCCATCATTCACGGCATCGACGATTTCCCCCTGACCGGGACGGAATGCGTCGAATCCGAATACATCCTTGAGAAGCGCTTGCGCTGTCATGGGCCCTGTTGTGCGGCGTGTTGTGATCTGCTCGTTGAGCGTCACATTCCCATACTAACAGGCCGTGAACAAGCGTCAGAAACTGGGGCCGAGCCCGAAAATCTGCGGCAGGATATAGGCGCGCAGGGCAATCACCGCGATCAGGGCCACCAAAGGCGCAAGGTCCAGCGGGCGCGTGTCCGGCAAAATCCGGCGGATCGGCGCATAGATCGGTTCCAGCAAGCGGTTCAGGCCCATCCAGATCTGACCGACAACCGGCTGATGCAGGTTGAGCACCTGAAAATTGATCAGCCAACTCATGATCAGGTGAGCGATCATGATGAAATAGACGACCCCAAGTATCAGATCCAGCGTCCCATAGATCGCGTACATGCAAAACTCCACTTACGATTGCGCCAAAGACCTATGCCCGTTGGGGTCTTTACGCAAGGTTTAGACGGACAAAGCTTCGCTTGCCACGCCGCTGCGGACAGGGTTGTATCACTGGAAACAACGGGTGGGCAGGACTTATGGCGGAACCGTCGCTGAGAAAGCGGATTTGGGGCTGGTTTTTCTTTGATTGGGCAAGTCAGCCCTACAACACCCTGCTGATCACTTTCATCTTCGCGCCCTATGTCAAAGACCTGATGGGCGACGGGGCCAAGGCGCAGACCGCCTGGGGGTTCGGGATTGGTGCAGCCGGTTTGGCGATCGCGCTGATGGCCCCCATACTTGGGGCCATTTCCGACACCGCCGGCAATCGGATGCGGTTCATCTGGTTGTTTTCAGGGATGTATGTCGTAGGCAGCTTCGGCCTGTGGTGGGCCGCGCCGGACAATTTCAACCTGTATCTGACATTGCTTCTGTTTGCCGTCGGCATGATCGGCATGGAATTCGCCACGATCTTCACCAACTCGATGCTGCCCGATCTTGGCCCGCGCGAAGAAATCGGCCGCATTTCCGGGAATGGCTGGGCTTTTGGCTATCTTGGCGGCCTCGTTGCCTTGGTGCTGATGCTGACGCTTTTTGCCGAAGGCGCCGATACCGGGACGACGTTGATCGGCATTTCCCCCCTGTTTGGGCTTGATCCCGACGCACGGGAGGGCACGCGCTTTGTCGGGCCATTGGTGGCGATCTGGTATGCCGTGTTCATGATCCCGTTCTTCCTGTGGGTGCGCGATCCGAAACCCGCCAAACCGCCCAAAGGCGCCGTCAAAGAGGCACTTTCCGGCCTCTGGGGCACCATCCGCAACCTGCCGAACACGCCGTCCTGCTTTGCATATCTCGCGTCGTCCATGTTCTACCGGGACGCCCTGAACGGCATGTATACTTTCGGCGGCATCTATGCGGCGGGTGTCTTGGGGTGGTCCGTGGTCGATGTCGGTGTCTTCGGGATCATCGCCATTATCTCGGGGGCGATTTTCGCATGGCTCGGCGGCATGGCCGATATGCGGTTCGGTCCGAAGCCGGTCATCAAGGTGTCGATCTATACGTTGCTGTTCGTCGCGATATCGGTCGTTTTCGTGTCGCGGGACGCGGTCTATGGGATCGCGGTTCCCCCCGGCAGCAACGCGCCCGATATCACCTTCTTTATCCTTGGCGCTTTGATCGGCGCAGCGGGTGGGACGCTCCAGTCAGCGTCGCGCGGCATGATGGTGCGCCAGGCCGACCCACAACGCATGGCAGAGGCCTTTGGCCTTTATGCGCTGGCAGGCAAAGCCACGTCCTTCCTTGCCCCGTTCCTGATCGGCATCGCCACGGCAATCAGCGGTTCCCAGCAAATTGGCGTCAGCCCCCTGATCTTTCTTTTCCTTATCGGGATCGTGCTGCTAGGTTTCGTGAAAACCGAGGGAGACTCGCGCGAATGAACCGGATAACCCGCACGATAGCTGCCATATTCTGCCTTGTGATCGCCGCCTGCGTCGGAGCCGATACCAATATCGACGGCACCCCAGTCGAAACGCCGCAAGCGCCGAAAAGCTATAAGTCCACCAGCGGGCCCGCCAAATTCGCCTTTGGCGCGGTGACCGGTGGATCGACGCAGCCAGCGGCCCCATTCGGCGGATATGCCAAGGGCTGCCTGTCGGGTGGCGTGGCCCTGCCAGAGACCGGGCCGACATGGCAAGCGATGCGCCTGTCGCGCAACCGCAACTGGGGCCATCCGGAGCTGGTCGATTTCGTGCAGGATTTGTCCCGTTCGGCGGCAAAACAGCCGGGCTGGAATGGCCTGTATGTCGGAGACATGAGCCAGCCGCGTGGCGGTCCGATGCTGACGGGACACCGCAGCCACCAAATCGGGCTGGATGTCGATGTCTGGATGTTGCCGGGCACAAATCTGAACCTCAGCGCCGAACAGCGCGAAGCGATCTCCTCCATCTCTCTGCGACGCGCAAGCGGTGCCTATGTCAACGACAAGTGGACGCGCCAGCATCATGAAATCATCAAGGCCGCGGCAAAGGACAAACGCACCGCCCGCATTTTCGTATTCCCCGGCGCCAAGGTCCAGATGTGCAAGGACGAGAAAGGCGACAGAAGCTGGCTGCGCAAAGTGCGCCCATGGTGGGGCCACCATTATCATTTCCACGTTCGCCTGAACTGCCCGCGCGGCGCACGCGGATGCGTGGATCAGAACCCGCCGCCCGCCGGAGATGGCTGCGAGGATGCACAGCAATGGGTGAACAACATCTTGAACCCGCCCCCGCCGCCGAAGACCCCCGCGCCGGTGCGCAAACGCCGCGAAGTCGTGCTCGCTGACCTGCCGAAACAATGCTCCGCCGTCTTACAGTCGCGCTAAGCGTTGCCGCCAGCCTTTGCCTTGCCGAAAACGATGCGCTGACACTGTCCTCGCGCATCGTCTTTGACACACCCATCGAAGAATTCGGTGGTCTGTCGGGCCTGAACATCGGCGCGTCCGGGACGCGGGCCGAAGTGCTCAACGACCGCAACCGCATCTTCAATGTGGCGATGCAGCGCGATGCGGAGGGGACGCTGGAAAAGGTCTTCGTGCTCTCCTCCAAGTATCTCTATCTCTATGAGCCGGAGAACGGCCCCGATACCGAAGGTCTTGCCAAAGCGCCGGACGGGGGCAGCTATGTCTCTGTCGAGGGCCCGACGCCCGCCGTGCTGCACTACCGCAAGGGTCACAGTTGGCCAGAGCATCTGCCGCCGATCCCGCGGCTTGGCATCAAGAACAACAATCGGGGTCTCGAAGCGCTCGCCATCGACCCGAAAGGGCGACTTGTGACCCTGCCGGAAGCCACGCCGCGCGGACGCGACGCATTCCCGATCTACAGGCTGGAAAACGACGCGTGGCATGAACGCGCCGCCTTGCCAGCCGAGGGTGCCTTCCAGGTGGTGGGCGCGGATTTCGGCCCCGATGGACATCTTTATATTCTTGAGCGCGCAGTCTCTTTGCTTGGCTTCCGCAGTCGCATCCGCCGCCTCGCCGCGCCGATCGAAACGGCCCGGCCCGAAACACTGCTGGAAACCGCGCTGAACGCATATGACAACCTTGAGGGCATCGCGCTTTGGCGCGACGCGCAGGGGCAAACGCGCGTCCTGATGGTGTCAGACAACAACTTCCTGAGTGTGCAGCGCACCGAGTTCGTCGAATTCATCCTGACGGAGTGACTTGCGCGAACCGCGAAGCCCCTATATGGCAAGGCGCCCGCGACGCGCGCGGGACAAGTCTCCGACTACCTTGCCAAAACGGACCAGATACATGACCCGATCCCACCTTCCCGGCATTCTTGCCATGGCCGCCATTGTCGTGGCCTCCAACATCCTCGTGCAATTCCTGTTCGGCCAATGGCTGACATGGGGTGCCTTCACCTACCCGCTGGCCTTCCTCGTCACCGATGTGATGAACCGCGTCTATGGCGCAGGGCCGGCGCGCAAAGTCGTCTTCGCGGGCTTCGTCGTCGGCGTCGCCTGCTCGCTCATCGGCACCCAGATCATGGGCGAATTCGGCCCTCTCGTCACCCTGCGCATCGCCATCGGCTCCGGCCTCGCCTTCCTGACGGCGCAATTGCTGGACGTTGGCATCTTTTCTGCCCTGCGCGGCGGGAAATGGTGGCGTGCGCCGCTGGCCTCGACCCTGATCGGCAGCACCGTCGACACCGCGCTGTTCTTCTTCATCGCGTTTTCGCAGACACTGATATGGATCGAACCGGGCAATGACGTGTCCTGGGCCAATGAAACCCTGCCGCTTCTGGGCGCAGGGCCGGCTGCCCCGCTTTGGATGTCACTGGCCGTTGCGGATTGGATGGTAAAGCTGTCCCTCGCGCTGATTGCCCTAATTCCGTTCAAAATGATCACGACCCGGCTGACGACGGCGAAATTAACTTGATTTTCACCACAGCCATGCGACTCTGAAGCTGCGTTTTGTAACAGCTGAAAGGAGGTGATCCAGTGTCGAGAAAGATGTTGGAGAGAGGTGTCGGAACAGCGTGTGAGGTGCGCCTTTAGGGCAATCCCGAGCAGGTAGCTCACGCGTTGGCACGGCCTAACCGGCCTCGCCTCCGAAGCTTTCGAAAGGGCCGCTCCCACATCGGGACGGCCCTTTTTACGTGCCGGGCGTTCGAGTGTGTGGGGCTTTCATCTTGCCGCGCGCGGGCTAGGATACGGGGCAAGGGGGCACCATGGGTTTGCGGGTCAACGACCAGATCGAGATCGAGGATTGGGAACTGACGGAGCAATTCGTGCGGTCCTCCGGTCCGGGCGGGCAGAACGTCAACAAGGTCTCCACCGCGGTCGAACTGCGCTTCGAAGCGGAGCGGAGCCCGAACCTGCCCAGCCCGGTCAAAAACCGGCTGAGACGTCTGGCCGGACGGCGCTGGACTGCGGAAGGGGCCTTGGTGATCTTTGTCCAGGATACCCGAAGCCAAGCCCGCAACCGCGAAATCGCGCGGGAAAGGCTGGCCGAACTGGTGCGCAAAGCCACCGAACGCCCCAAAAAGCGCATCCCCACACGGCCAACGCTAGGGTCGAAGAAACGACGGCTGGAAGCCAAGAAGGCCAGAGGCGAGGTGAAAGCGCTGCGCGGTAAAGTGGATAGGGATTAGGAAGCTACTCCACCGTTGGGCCGTAGTGGATGGGATGGGCGGAGAGCGGTCATTCGCTGCGCCAAGCATAAGTGTCCGTAACACGTAGAGAGCAACCTCAGCACTGCCATTGCCGCTAGGGGTGACGATCTCCCACAGCCTTGCTCTGTGTTTGACAATATAGGGACGTGCTGAAAAAGTCAGATTTGGCGCTGACCAAGTTGCCTCTGCAATGATATTTATCGCTCATTAAACCACAGATATCCTATGCCCATCTGCATCACCTCAAAAAATTGAAGGGCCGAAGTTTGACTGAAGCAAAACCCGCTGCTGTGCCGAGCTACTCTCAGCGCATGGATGCAAAAATTAGAGACGTTCTTCTTGAGTTTGAGTGCCAGCCGATACTGTTTATGGGGAGCGGGATTCCCAAGCGCTACTTTGAGGCACCAAGCTGGCTGGAACTTCTGAAGATAGTTCTGGATGGAATGCCAGTACATCACGGAAAATTCGAATACTACTATCAAAAACACTCTGGCGATCCGATCGCAATAGGATCAGAGTTGTCGGACTTGGTTTTCGAGTGGGCGTGGGGCGCAGGTAAAGCCTCATTTCCAGAGGCACTCTTTGAAGCCGGCATGAGCAAGGACTGTTTTCTGAAAAGCTTGGTTTGCGAGCACCTTTCGAAAGTAACTCCCGGGAATCGGGAAGACTTCAGCACACTTCCAAAAGAGGTGGCTGCGCTGTCAGATATCAGGCCACATGCGATCATCACAACAAATTACGATCACTCTCTTGAAGTGATCTTTGAGGGATACGTCCCAGTGACTGGGCAGACAATAATCCGCTATAACACCAATAGCTTCGGTGAAATATTTCACATCCACGGTGATGTCAGCGAGCCATCCTCTATTGTTTTAACGCGTGAGGATTATGAAGAATGGAAAGACAAGAAAAAGTACATCTCCGCTAAGCTTCTGACCTACTTCGCGGAGCACCCCGTTTTCATTTTCGGTTATGGGCTTGGGGATCCAAACGTCAAAGAAATATTGCGAGACATTGGTGAACTCGTCGCCGACGATACTGGCCTTATCGACAACGTATATCAAGTCATCTGGGTGAAAGATCTTCCCAAGAACCCTCCTGAACAGGCGGTCTTTTCGGTCGATGGCAGGGAGTTTCGCATTAACGCGGTCTACGCGCAAAACTTCCAGTGGGTCTTCGAGGCGCTGAAGAGTCAATCAGCTTTGACATCTGTAAACCCAAAGCTAGTTCGCGCATTGGCCGCAAGAACAATGAAGCTTATTCGTCATGATATTCCAACTGGCAGTGTCGAAGTGGATTACGATGTGCTTGAGAGGGTTGCGGATCAGGATTCCGAGCTTCCTAAACTTCTTGGAATCGCGATAACTAATAATCCAAACCATACGCATCCGCTCACAATCACTCAAGTAGCCAAGCGGCTTGGATTTAATCACTGGTCTGGAGCGAATAAGCTTGTCAACCGGGTCAAGGATGAGACGGGGGTAGACCTTCGGTCATCTGATAACTCATATCATTGCCAAATCAAAACCGGACCCGGGAAGAACAGCAAAGTCCGGAAATGGTCTCTGAAAAGCGTAGATTTACTTCAAAAAGTCAAGTCAGATGAAGAATACGCAATAGAGCTGTGATTGGCGGATTGTGCATTTAAACTACCCCACGCCACCTCGGAGATGAACCGTGCCACAGCAGCATACAAAGAAGGAGTTAGATTTGGCGCCGGCCGTCCACTTCATCGGGGTTGAATGAAATCAACGGGCCATCACTTGCCTCGCCACCGTTGAACTGCGCGCATGACGTCTGGTCCGGCGCTCCATCCCCAGGCGGCACCGACTGCGGTGAAAACCAATACTCCAGCGATCGCTCCGAATACTCCGCCAACGATACCGGTGCCAGCACCAGCAAAGAAGCCAATCACGCCTCCTGTAAGGCTGCCAAATACTCTGCTTTTCATCTTGTGCTTCCGTTTGTGCTCCCGTTTGTTTGTGGCAGCGTTAGCGTAGATGTCCGCTATCGGAAAGCTGCATTGCGGCATTACCGTTCTAACCAAAGGTCCGCAATGGGCCATTCTCACCAAACCGCCCGCCCACCTGACGCGGATCGTCGGTCTAAACCTCGGTTAGACCACAACCTCCATCTCTTCCTGCTCTCCCACCCCGAACACGCGCTTATACCGCGCAACCTCGTCCTCTGGGCCCATAGCTTTCCGGGGATTATCGCTCAGCTTCACGGTCGGGCGTCCGTTTGCGGCCACCGCTTTGCACACCAGTGAGAACGGCGCGAGCGCGTCGTCTTCGGTCAGCCCCCGGAAGTCATTGGTCAGCATCGTGCCCCAGCCGAAGGACACCCGCACGCGGCCGGTGAACTGGGCGTGAAGTTCGCGGATCTTGTCCACGTCCAACCCGTCCGAGAAGATGATCAGCTTCTTCTTTGGATCCTCGCCCCGGTCCTGCCACCACCGGATTGCGATCTCTGCCGCTGTGGCCGGGTCGCCGGAATCGATCCGGATGCCCGTCCAGCCCGCCAGCCAATCGGGCGCGCGTTTCAGGAAGCCTTCGGTTCCGTAAGTGTCAGGCAGGATGATGCGCAGGTTGCCGGAGTGTTCCTCGTGCCAGTCGGACAGCACATCATAGGGCGCGCGCGCGAGGGCGTCGTCATCTTCCGCAAGCGCCGCATAGACCATGGGCAATTCGTGCGCGTTGGTGCCGATCGCCTCAAGGTCGCGGTTCTTGGCGATCAGGCAGTTGGACGTGCCCACAAAGGCCTCCCCCAGCCCTTCATACATCGCCTGCACGCACCAGTCCTGCCACAGGAAGCCATGTCGCCGCCGCGTGCCGAAATCCGCAACGCGCAGCCCCGGCAGCCCCCGCAGCGCTTCGACCTTTTCCCAGATCCGGGTCATGGCGCGGGCATAGAGCACTTGCAGTTCGAACCGGCCCATATCGTGCAGCACGGCGCGCCCCCGCAGTTCCATAAGCACGGCAAGGGCGGGAATTTCCCACAGCATGACCTCGGGCCAGCTGCCCTCGAAGGTCAGCTCGTATTGGTCACCCACCCGTTCAAGGTGGTAGGGCGGCAGGCGGAGTTGTTCGAACCAGTCCATGAAAGCAGGCGTGAACATTTGGCGTTTGCCATAGAACGTGTTGCCGCGCATCCACGTGGATTCGCCCCGGCTGAGCGACAGGGACCGGATATGATCCAGCTGCTCGCGCAATTCACCTTCGTCGATGAGTTTCGCCAGCGGAACATGCTTGGCCCGGTTGATGAGCGAGAACGTGACATGCGTATCCGGCTTGTTGCGAAAGACGGACTGGCACATCAGCAGCTTGTAGAAGTCGGTATCGATCAGGGACCGGACCACGGGGTCGATCTTCCATTTGTGATTCCAGACACGGGTGGCGATATCGACCATAAGCGTTCTCCTTCGTGGCTCACTTAGACCGCATTGCAGCGGGCAAGCGCAAGGGGCCGCATTTGGTGCGATTTGGGGCCCTTTACGGGGCGTGGCGCTTAAATTTGCGTGATTTTCAAGGAAACCCCGTTGACCGAACGGCCCGGACGCCATAGCGCCGGGGGCATGCTGGATTGGACAACACTTCTCAAGGAATTCGTGACTCTGTTCGTGGTCATCGACCCGATCGGATCGCTCCCCGTATTTCTGTATGCGACGGCGCATGTGCCGAAGAAACTGCACAAGCGGTTTGCCATTCGTGCGGTGCTGATCGCGGCGTTCGTGCTGTTGCTGTTTCTCGTCGGCGGCCAGGTTCTGCTGGAAAGCCTTGGGTTGCGGCTTGGCTCGTTCCAAGTGGCCGGCGGGCTGATCCTGTTCCTTTTCGCGCTGACCATGATCTTCGGGCAAAGCAAGGCCGCGCAAGAGATCAGCGAAGCAGAGAGCGACCATCTTGCCGGTGCCGTGTTCCCGCTGGCGATGCCGTCGATTGCGTCGCCCGGCGCGATGCTGGCGATCGTGATCCTGACGGAAAATGACAGCAATCCGATTGAAGAACAGGTGATCACCGCCGGTCTGCTATTGATCGTGCTGGCGATGACACTGGCGCTTCTGCTGATGGCCGGGCGGCTTCAGCGGGCTATTGGCACCACAGGATCAAGCGTCGTCAGCCGCGTGATGGGCCTTATCCTCGCCACCGTCGCCGTGGATGCAACCCTGGGCGGGTTGGAGACGTTGGGCCTTCTGAACCTTGCCGGAGAAGGACCGCTGTCGCTGGAGTAAGACGGGGCGGTGGTGGAAGCGGCCCGCCGCGAAGGTGCCGCCGATGAAGACGCTGCGCCTAACCGTCCAACACCACCCCGGCGTCGCGCATGCCTGTCTGAGCGGCGGACAGTGACCCGTCGATATCGATCGCTCGGCACAGGTCCTCGCGGACGGTCACTTTGAAACCCAGCTTCGCGGCGTCCACGGCGGAATAGTTGACGCAGAAATCGGTCGCCAGCCCCACCAGCGTCAAATCCGTCAACCCGCGCGTCTGAAGGTATCCCGTCAGGCCAGTGGGCGTTGTGTGGTCATTCTCGAAGAATGCGGAATAGCTGTCGATTGCCGGGTTATAGCCCTTGCGGATAATCAAATCGGCGCGGTCAGTGGCAAGGTCCGGGTGGAATTGCGCCCCGGTTGACCCCTGAATGCAGTGGTCGGGCCACAGCACCTGCGGGCCGTATGGCATGTCGATCATGCTCATCGGGGCTGCTCCATCATGCGACGAGGCAAAGGACGAGTGCCCCGCGGGATGCCAATCCTGCGTCAGGATCACGGCCGGAAACTCTGCCATCAGCGCATTGATGCCCGGTACGATCTGGTCGCCTTCGGACACGGCCAGCGCCCCGCCGGGACAGAAGTCGTTTTGTACATCGATCACGATAAGGGCACGGGTCATGGCGGTCTCCGACTGGTCATTTCGCCGGAGACTAGGACGGATCTGCGCGACTGGAAAGGTCCGCGCGGCACAGATGACCTATTGGCGGCCCGCGCCTTCCACTTGGGCGAAAAACCGGGCGAGACGCGGCCACACGCTGCGTTCTGCGGCGCGCGACTTGAACAGGCGCGCATGGGTGAAGTCTTCGCCATCGCTGACCGCATCGCACAGGTGAAACTGCGCCGACGGACCAAAGGCCTGCGCCAAGGTCCGGCATCCGTCGGGACGGGCGATGGTGTGATCGGCAGCCCCGGCAAGGGCAAGGACGGGCAGGTCCAGCATTGCCAGCCCCGGAAAGATATCCGCACCTGTCCGGTCGGTAATCCGCCTTGCCCGGTTGAAGGCAAGCCAATGGGACAGCAGCGCACTGCTTTCGTTGCAGGGGCCAAGCCCCAGACGCCGCGCGGGCCAATACCCGAAAATCCGCCCCCAAAGCGCCCAAAACCTGACGCCCCAATAGTCCACCCGCCGTGCGTCCGTCAGATGCGTAGCTTGCGTCGCAATCAGGCTGAGACTGGCGATGGAAGGGCGCAGAGTCGCCTCCATGCTGGCGAAGGTCAGCGCCAGCCCGCCTCCGGAATGGGCAACAAGATGCAGTGGCCCGATCTGGCGCAGGTGGCGCAACGCGCTTGCGATCTCTCCCTCCGCAAGGTCGTGGAAATCGAAACGTCCCGGCTGCCCGCCCCGTCCGCGCCATTCGGCCACGTAAACGGGATGTCCCCGACCGGCGAGATAGCTGGCGAGCGGCGCACAGGTCGCAGCGTTGGAGAACGTGCCATGGGTCAGCAGGACCGGCAGGCCGACGCCATCGCTTGCCAGCCGCAGCAACCGCCCCGGCCCGGTGTAATCGGTGATCTCCTCCATCATCGCGTAGGACGGTGTCCCGGCGCGCTGCACCCGGTCAAGCGTGACGGTGCGACACGAAACCCGCTTGCGCAGAACGCTCAGCGAAATTATCTGGCCTCAATGTTCACAATCGCCGCGCTATATCACTTCACCCGGTTCGACGATCCGGCTGCCATCAAACCCGCCTTGGCCACGCTGTGCGAGGCTGAAGGGGTCAAGGGCACGCTGCTGCTTGCGCAGGAGGGGATCAATGGCACCATTGCGGGGCCGCGTGCGGGGATCGATGCGGTGCTTGCGCATATCCGGTCCCTGCCCGGTTGTGCGGACCTGGAGTGGAAGGAAAGCACCGCCTCTGACGCGCCGTTCCGCAAGATGAAAGTCCGCCTCAAGCGCGAGATCGTGACCATGGGCCAGCCCGATGTCGATCCCCGCGCTCGGGTCGGACATTACGTGGACCCTGCCGAGTGGAACGCGCTGATCCGCGACCCCGAAGTCGCCGTTATCGATACGCGCAACGATTACGAGGTCGCTATCGGCACATTTGAAGGTGCCATCGACCCGAAAACCGAAAGCTTTGGGGCGTTCCCCGCGTGGTGGGAGGCGAACAAGGCCCGCTTCCACAACAAGAAGATCGCCATGTTCTGTACCGGGGGCATTCGCTGCGAGAAGTCGACCAACTACCTGCTTGGTCAGGGGGTGGAGGACGTCTACCACCTGAAGGGCGGCATCCTGAAATATCTTGAGGATGTGCCCGCAGAGGACAGCACGTGGCAAGGCGAGTGTTTTGTTTTCGACGGGCGCGTCAGTGTCGGCCACGGTCTGGAAGAAGGGCCCCACCTTCTGTGCCATGCGTGCCGCCGTCCGATCCTTCCCGAAGATCAGAAGCGCGCTGAATACGAGCATGGCGTAAGCTGCCACCACTGCATTGATGAGACGTCAGAGGACGACAAGCGCCGCTTTCGTGAACGTCAAAAGCAGATCGAACTGGCCAAGGCCCGCGGGACGGAACATCTTTAAGCCAGTTGCGCCGCCCGAGGCCGCGTGCGCGCCAAAAGCCACAACATGATCGCGATGTTCAGCGCATTCCATGCGATGCCATTGAGAAATGCCGCTTGATACGAGCCGGTCACGTCGAAAATCCAGCCCGACAGCCAACCGCCCAGCGCCATGCCCAGAATGGTCATCATGATGACAAAGCCGACACGCGCGCCTGCTTCCCGCGCGGGCATGTATTCCCGCACCACCAGCGCATAGGACGGTACGATGCCCCCCTGGCTCAGACCAAACACGGCAGAGACGACGTAAAGCGGCACCAGCCCATCATAGGGCAGGTAGAGGAATAGCGCGATGCATTGCAGGACGGACCCGATCAGCAAGGTTCGGACACCGCCGAGCCGATCCGCGACCAACCCGGAAATGATCCGCGACACCACACCGCCGAGCAGCATGATCGCCAGCATTTTCTGACCGGCCGCCGGCCCATAACCAAGCCCCACGCAATAGGCGACGATATGCACCTGCGGCATCGACATGGCGACACAGCACCCGATCCCGGCCAGCCCAAGCAAAAGCGCCAGCATTCGGGGTGTCAGCCCAGTGGTTGCCGCACGCGCTGTCGCGGCGGCTTCGGCGGTCTGATGGGCATTTTCAGGCAATCGGCGCCGAAGGGTCATGGCCAGCGGGATCATCGCCAGTGTGACAAGCGCCATCCACAGGTACACAGCGCGCCAGCCGCCTGTCTCTAGCACGCCGGACATCGCGGTCGGCCAGAACGCGCCGGAAAGGTAATTGCCCGACGCCACAAGCGCCACCGCGATGCCTCTTTGCCGGTAGAACCAATGGGATATATCCGCGATCAAGGGGCCAAAGCCCACCGCTGTTCCCAGCCCAAGCACCAGATGCATGGCCGAAAGCAGCGCAACACTTTGCGCAAACGCGGACAGGACATAGCCTGCGGCGATGACCACCGCCGCGATCTGGATCGACTGGGCAGCCCCCAGACGGTCGACCATGCGCCCGACAAGCAGATTTCCGGCGGCAAATCCGATCATCGTCAAGGTATAAGGCATCGACGCTGCCGCCCGGCTTGCGTCAAAATCGGCCTCGATATCGGGCAGCAGGGCGACGATCATCCAGATCCCGGTATTGGCGATCAGCGCCACGAGCAGCGTCAGGCCGAGCCTGCCCCATGAATAACGGCTGTCGAGTATTTGCTGCGAGCGATCCATGGCACCAATAGCCGCCATGCAGCGGGTCAGGACAACCCTAATACAGACATTTCAAACCATTAAACTCCGAGTAACACCTGTCGCGTATACCCGTCCTCGGGTGAAACATAGGTGGTGGATATGAGCGCGGACAGCAATCTCGCGCCCATTATCATCAAGAAAGTCAAAAAAGGTGGCGGTGACGGGCACCACGGTGGTGCTTGGAAGGTGGCGTATGCCGACTTCGTGACCGCGATGATGGCTTTCTTTTTGTTGATGTGGCTATTGAACGCAACGACGGAAAAACAACGCAAGGGGATCGCGGATTACTTCTCGCCGACGATCGCGATTGCGCGAGTCTCGGGTGGTGGGAATGGCGCCTTGAACGGCGACAGCGTCATGGCCGAAGCGACCTTGTCCAAGAACGGGCGCGGTGCGACGACCCTGAACCCGACAGAGGCGCAGAAAGCCCGCGGGCTTGATGGCCAATCCGGCCGGTCCGAGGCCGAGGACGAAGCCTTCAAGGAGCTGGAAGAACAGCTCATGGGCCATGGCGGGGAATCTCTGGTCGCGGAAAACGCGCTGAAGCACATCATCACGCGCGTTACCGATGAAGGCCTTGTCATCGAACTGTTTTCTCTCAACGGTCGCCCACTGTTTCAGGAAGGCACCGACGCGCCGACGCAGCTTCTGGTCGATCTGGCCCGTCTGGTGCATGGCGTGTCCAAAGCGGTCACGAACGAAGTCGCGGTCGAAGGGCACGTGGCCTCCGAACCGATTGTGAAAGCGCATAGCGAAGTTTGGAAAAAGTCCGCAGCCCGGGCCGATATCATGCGCGAATTGCTGGTCGATAGCGGCATGCGACCGGACCGCTTGCGCCGTGTGACGGGTCACGCCGACCGAGAACCATCGGTGCCTGACCTGATGGCAACGCGGAACGACCGGTTGGAAATCATCTTGCTTCGCGATGTCGGCGGATGAACCGCCGCGGCATTTGCAGACGATTTTATCTGTTAGCGCTGTATTAAGCCGGGCCGCCTATCTGTTGCATCGACTAGGGACGATGCAGCAGAAAGGTGTATCCAGATGACGATTTCTTCTTCCCTCAATGCGGGCGTTATGGCGTTGTCGGCGAATGCGACGAAACTCGCAACGATTTCCGACAACATCGCGAACGCATCCACATACGGGTACAAACGGGTGGAGGCTGAGTTTTCCTCCATGGTAATCGACTCCACCGGGGGCTCTTACTCCGCCGGTGGTGTTCGTGCGACGTCCCACCGCCTCGTCGATGAACGTGGCGCGTTGGTGTCCACCAGCAACGGCACGGATTTGTCGGTGCGCGGGCAAGGCATGCTGCCTGTCGCGCAACTCTCTGAAATCGAGACGGATAATGGCGATCCGCAAATGTACCTGACGACGACCGGGTCTTTCCGGCAGAACCAGGACGGCTACCTGACAACCGAAACCGGTTTGGTTCTCATGGGTTGGCCGGCCGATGCGGATGGCACGGTGCCCAACTTCCCACGGGATTCTTCCGACGGTCTGGAACCGATCCAGATCAACGTGAACCAGTTCACCAGCGATCCCACCACCAGCATCGATCTTGGCGTCAACCTGCCCGCGACATCGACGGAGGTGGATGCCGATATCGAAACCGAAGTTCTGTCGATCGAATATTACGACAACCTTGGCACTTCCGAGAGCCTCAACATCACCTTCACGCCGACCGTGCCCGTTTCCCCGGCGACGGATGCATCGAATGAATGGACCATGGTGCTGACCGATTCCGCTTCTGGCGGTGCGACGATTGGCGAATACACCCTGACCTTCAGCGATGGCTCCACCGATGGCGGCACGCTCGCCTCCGTCGCAACCATTTCGGGCGGGACGTATGACGCAGCTGAAGGAACCATCATCGTCAATGTTGATGGTGGCCCGATCGAAATCGACATCGGCACCATTGGTGACGCGGATGGCCTGTCGCAACTTTCCGATAACTTCGCGCCGGTTTTCATCAACAAGGACGGCACGCCAGTCGGCAACCTTGTTGATATCGAAGTCGATGCGAACGGAACGCTATCCGCCTATTTCGACACCGGGATTACACGAACCATCTATCAAATCCCGCTGGCTGACTTGCCGAACCCGAACGGGATGACCGCGTTGGACTTCCAGACATATCTGCCTTCGGTGGAAAGCGGCAGCTTCTTCCTCTGGGATGCAGGTGACGGGCCGACAGGCGATATCGTCGCCTTCTCTCGCGAGGAAAGCACCACTGACGTCGCCAACGAATTGACCGACATGATCCAGACCCAGCGTGCGTACTCCTCGAACGCGAAGGTCATCCAGACGGTCGACGAGATGTTGCAGGAAACGACGAACATCAAACGCTAACTCTAGCCGCCGACACAGGATAACCTGACATGACACTTTCCTCTGCTTTGAATAACGCGCTGTCCGGGCTGAATGTGGCCAGCCGCGCGACCGATGTAATCGCATCGAACATCTCCAACGCGACGACGCCGGGTTACGCCCGGCGCACGCTGGAAGTGTCAGCCACATCCGGGAACCTGGTCGGCGGCGCAACAGTTACAGGCGTCATTCGCCACAGCGATCCGGCGCTTTTGGCATCACGGCGAGAGGCGGAGGCGGACCTTGGTTACGCCACCGCCATCAACAGCTTCATGACCAACCTCGAATCCGCGCTCGGTACGGCGGACGACCCCGGCGCTATCACGAATTTGATCGCTGACCTCGACGCGCGCCTGCTTGAAGCATCCAGCCGACCCGATGCTACCGAACGGCACGCGGCTGTCGTCAATGCCGCGAACAGCCTGATCACGGCAATCAACACGACCAGCGACGAAATCTCCCAGATGCGCTCCGAAGCGGATGCCAGCATCGACGCACAAGTCACGCGTTTGAACGCGGCGCTGCAAGAGGTCGAAGAGCTTAACGGCAAGATTGCAGGCCTGAATATCAGCAATGAGGACGACAGTTCTCTGATCGACCTGCGGCAACAAGTCATCGACGAGATCAACGAGATCGTGCCCGTGACCGAAGCCCAGCGCGATTATGGCGGCGTGGCACTCTACACCGATGCCGGACTGATCCTCATCGACGGTGCCGCGCGCGAAATCTCCTTTGATTCCGTCAACCTTGTAACGCCCGAAATGACCTTGGAAGACGGCAATCTTTCTGGTCTGACGATGGGCGATCTGACCCTTCGCACCGGCTCTGCCAATTCAAGCGTTCCGGGTGGGACGCTCGCCGCGCAGTTCGAAATTCGCGACGAATTGGGAACCAGCGCACATGAACAATTGGACGCCTTTGCGCGCGACCTGATCGAACGGTTCCAGGACCCGGCTGTCGATCCCACGCTCGCGGCGGGGGATCCCGGCCTTTTCACGGATGGCGGATTTGCATTCGACCCAGCAGATGAGGTCGGTATCGCTTCGCGCATCTCTCTGAACGCGGCGGTCGATCCAGCGCAAGGCGGCGAAAGCTGGCGCCTTCGGGACGGGCTGAATGCAGTCACATCCGGACCGGTTGGCCAAGCCTCGCTGCTGAACACATTGCGTGCCACGCTTTCCGTTGAAAATACGCCCGCTTCCGGCAGCTTTGGCACCGGCGCGTTTTCACTGCCGGAACTGGCGAGCAGCTTGCTGAGTCAAGTTGGCGTTGACCGCCTGTCGTCAGAGCAAAGCCTGAGCTTCGCGTCAGCCACGTATTTCGAAATGTCGCAGGCCGAGAACGCCGCTGGTGTCGATACCGACCAAGAGCTTCAGCAACTGATGCTGATGGAACAAGCCTACTCCGCCAATGCTCGGATGCTGCAGGTGGTTTCTGAGATGATGGATACCTTGATGGAGATTGGATAATGCCAGTAAATTCCTACGGCGACCTCGCACGCGCCTATGCATTGCGAAATCAAAGCACTCTCCTGAAAACGGAGATCGAAAAGCTGAATCTGGAGCTTTCGTCGGGACAAACAGCGGATATTGCGGATCATTTGGGCGGAAGCTATTCACGCCTTACGAGCATCGAACGGGATATGCGTGTTCTCGAAGGGTTCGACGTATCCATCAGCGAGGCGGAACAATACGCCGATCTTGCGCAGGCACAGCTTGAGCAGATCAGCGACGTCTCCGCCACATTCGCTCGCAGTGTGATAGCAGGTGACTCCAGCAACTCGGTCTCCTCGACCGAGGCGCTGGCCAATGAAGCGCGCGTACAATTTTCGACGGTCGTCTCACTTCTTAACTCCGAAGCGGCGGGGCGTAGCCTTTTCGCCGGCGATATGACCGATCAAAACCCGTTGGTAAGCGCGTCCGATATCCTGACGGAGATCGAAGCCGTCGTCGCCGGCGCGACATCCGCCACCGACGTGGAAACCGCGCTGGATACCTGGTTCGCCGACCCGCTGGGGTTTGACGCATTCGCCTATACGGGCAGCGATACCGCGCTCGCGCCTTTCCAGATGTCGGAGTCCGCAGAAGTCAGCGTCGACATCCGTGCAAACGACGACGTTTTCAAGAACACTCTGAAGTCATTGGCGATGGCTGCAATGGCAACCTCAAGCGGGGTCACCCTTTCCGGCACTGACAAGAGCGCTCTTTTCCGTGCGTCCGGAGAAAACCTTCTGACGGCTGAAACCAACATCGTGTCGCGACAGGCAAGTGTTGGCTTGCTTCAAGAGCAGGTCGCAGGCTGGAAAGTTCGGAACCAGACCGAGATGTCGGGACTGGAATACGCCAAGTCAGCGCTTCTGTCGATCGATCCCTACGAAGCGGCAACCGAACTTGAAGCCGCGCAGTTCCAACTCGAAAGCCTCTACACGGTGACCGTGCGGTTGTCACAACTCTCATTGGTGAATTTCCTGAGATGACCTTTTTTCGAATCCTCATCGCGGTCCTGATGATCGCCACCCAAGCCACCGCCGGACCAGTCCGTATCAAGGATCTGGTGAATTTCGACGGCGTCCGCGGGAATGACCTTGTCGGCTACGGACTTGTCGTGGGCCTGAACGGAACCGGCGACGGTCTGCGGAACTCTCCGTTCACCGAAGACATCATGTCGAACATCCTCGAACGGTTGGGCGTGAATGTCACGGGCGAGCAATTCCGCCCCAAGAACGTGGCTGCGGTACTCGTCACTGCGACGCTGCCGCCGTTTTCACGGACTGGCAGCCAGATCGACGTGACGGTGTCTGCCATCGGCGACGCAAGCAGCCTGCTCGGCGGCACTCTTATCATGACACCCTTGAACGCAGCGGACGGAGAGATCTATGCGGTGGCGCAGGGCACGATCATTGCTGGCGGCGCGGTGGCGGAAGGCGACGGCGCCGAAGTTACGCAGGGTGTGCCCACGTCTGGCGTCATCCCATCGGGTGCGCGGATTGAGCGTGAGGTAGACTTCGACCTCGACTCGCTTGGTGACATGCGCCTTGCCTTACGTGAAGCAGACTTCACGACGGCCGCACGGATCGAACGCGCCATCAACGCGGAATTTGGCCGGTCGGTCGCATTAATGTTGGACGGCGGCACGATCCGACTAGATGTGTCTGCCACTCGCGCCCGTTCCGTGGCCCATGCACTGGGGCGAATTGAAAACATCGAAGTAGAACCGGAGCTGCCAGCCAGGGTGATCGTGGATCAACGGTCTGGAACAATCGTCATGGGCGAGGATGTCCGTATTTCGCGCGTCGCCGTATCGCAAGGCAACCTGACGCTACGGATCGCCGAGCGTCCTGTGGCCGTCCAGCCGAACCCGTTTGCGGAGGGGGAGACTGTTGTCCTGCCGCGCACAGAAGCGGAAATCGAGGAAGAACCGGGCATCGGCCTCGCCGAAGTGCCGGAAGGAACCTCGCTGTCCCAAGTGATTGCCGGGCTGAATGCCTTGGGTATCGCGCCTCGCGACATGATCGACATCCTGAAAAGCATCAAGGCGGCTGGCGCGCTCCACGCGGAATTCATCGTCCGCTGAGCGCGCCAACGCGCGACTTTTGATAACGCCCTCGTGCTTCGCACGGGGGCGTTGTCTTGTATGCAGAGCAGCATGTGTTTGTGATGCGCGGGTCCCATAGCCCCCTGACCAACATTTGTGGGTAGCTTGCTATTGGCGTTGGTCCAAACCGTAAAGCGGTCATTGACCTAGCATCGTCCAAGGCCAGCGAGGTGCACGCCACTAAGTGTGGCTGCATTCTGCGTTACGCTCGTGGCAACACACCCTCGAGCGTGCTGCCACGAGCGACCAACCACTCTTTGTCAGGGGAAATAGCTTCGAACGAGGCTTCCTGCGATCAAGCTCCAGCCATCGGCAACAACGAAGAAAGCTAGCTTGAAGGGCAATGAGACGATTGCCGGGGGCACCATCATCATGCCCATGGACATCAGCACTGCGGCGACCACGAGATCGATGATGAGGAAGGGCATGAACACAAGGAACCCAACCTGAAACGCGCGCGAGATCTCGGAGAGAAGGAAGCTCGGTATCAAGACCGACAGCGGCGCATCTGCGGTCGGCGCAAGGCCGACAGTTCCCGGCCTCAAATCAGCCATGGCCGTGAAAGTATCAGCGTCCAAACGATTAACCATAAATCCGCGAAACGGCTCCAACGTGCGGGAAAACGCGGTTTCGATATCGATCTCTTCACGCGTCAACGGTCCAATGCCCGCGTCCCAAGCGGCCATGAAAACAGGCTCCATGATGAAATACGTCATGAAAAGCGCGAGGCTGACGATCAACATGTTTGGCGGGGATTGCTGCAACCCGATTGCCTGGCGAAGGATCGACAACACTGTGATGAGAAACGGAAAGCAGGTGACCATGATCGCGATCCCCGGTGCCAGGCTCAGCACCGTGATCAAGGCGAACAATTGAATTGTCCGCGCAGAAAGAGATTCCCCATCCCCTATTGAGATGGAGATATCTTGCGCGGATGCGACCTCAGGCAGGAACATAACCGCACCTGCGAGAAGCAGTCGTAGCAGCATGTTCAACTCAGCCCACTTTTCAGATCGATGATCTCGGTCAAGCGGACGCTCAGTTCGCCACTACCTTCTTCGCCGGTCTCCTCGAGCGTTCCACGGGCGATAAGTCGATCGCCGACAAAAAGCTCCACCGGATCGTCAACTTTGCGATCCAGCTCGAGCACAGCGTTTTGACCCAGCTTCACCAAGTCGCGGATCATCGGCTTCGCTCTGCCGACGGAGACAGTGACTTCAATCGGAACGGAGGTGAAGGGGTTCGATGTTTCTGCCGATGCCGGTGTCTCAGACATGACTGTTTCCTTCTTCAACTGACTTGTGGAATGCGTCGATTGCGGCGGAAATCTCTGATATCATCGCCGGCAAATCGATCTGCTTTTCAATGCGGCCGAGTTTCAGCTCAGCTTGGCCCGGGGACAGCTGAGGATTTCCGTGCACTTCGATTTGATCTGACCCTTCGCTTTCTAGACGCGAAGTGACAGAGGCGACCTCGCTCGGCGCAACCGTGATCGACACGTCTTGATCTGTGGCCTGGCGCACTGCGTTCGTCAGCACGGACACGACATGATCCACCAAAACGCGGTTCGCTACCTCCGGAAGGACTTTCGCGGCAATCTCTTTGAAGAGGCTCTCCGAAGCCTGCATAAAAGACAGCAACACGTCTTCTCGCGTCACGCTCAACGCGGCCAAATTCTGCTTCAGCGCATCGGACACGTACTTGCCGCTTTGCACCTGTGCCGTAACCGCATCATCCCAACCCGCGCCATATCCCTCTTCAAAAGCTTTGAGCTTCAGGTCTTCGACATCTTCGACTTCGAGCGGTTTGACCTCGACCTCCGGAATGGGATCGCGGCCAAATTCTTCGAATAATTGAGCTACCGCCATCACGCGACCTCTTCCTTATCTTCCAACCAGTTACGCAGAATTTCGACAGTCTCGGTTTGCCGTTCTTCGATCATGTTCCGAAGGCGATCTGCAGGGTTCCCGCTGGCATCACCGCCCATCATCGGAAGTTCGGGCAAGGTTCCTGCGCCGCCACCGAAATCCAGAGGCGGGAGACTGCCGGCGGGTTCATCGATTTGTCCGTCAAGACTGGGCAGGTTAAGGCCTTCATCCGAGCCACCCGCCTCTGCCGGAAGCGCCAGAGTTTCGCTGGTTTCCGCTTGAGCCCCGCCCGAAAGCAGCGGCCGCACCACGAACAATCCAAGGATAAGCGTGACCAGGGCCAGCACTGCCATCTGGATCACGGACATCAGATCAAGCGCCACGCCATCGAACAGTGAACTCGTCGCCTCTGTCCCCATGGGCGCCACGGCGAGCAGCCCCATCGATTTGATCGTAATGACATCGCCCCGCGTTTCATCGAAACCAACGGCCGATTCGACGAGCTCCCGCAACGCCGCCATTTCCTCTTCACTGCGGGGTTCGTTTTCAATTTCCCCGGCAGCGTTTTCGACCTGCGTGCCATTCACCAGGACCGCCACGGTCAGGCGTTTGATCGCCCCCGGCGCACGGACGATTTCGCGTTCTGTTTCAGATACTTCATAGTTCACCCGCTCTCGTGTTTGGCTATTCTGAGAGCTAGAACCGTCACCACCAGCAGCATCACCGTCGGGCAGATTCGACGCGACGGTCACCTGCCCCTGAGCGGCTTGCGAGGATGCGTTGCTGACCTCTTCCGTATCCGTGCTGATCGCGACGCGACCCTCCGGATCAAAGCGGCGTTCGCGAATTTCTTCGCTTTCGGTCACTGTGTCGACACTCACCTCGACGATGGCATTTCCCGGCCCAACGCGCGCTTCCAGAAGGCGTTCCACCTTTTGCTTCAAGCGGTCGGAGCGATCCTCTGCCGTGTCTCCTGGTGCGTCCTCTTCGGTGTTGCCAAAAAGCGCGCCATTCGCACCGATCACCGCAACATCCTCTGGCGACAAACCGGCGACAGCGGAAGCCACCAGAAACTTCAAGGACTTCGCTTGAGCGGCGCTAAGCTCCCCGCCGACGGGGTTCACCGCGACCGAAGCCGTTGGTGTCACGCCCCGCTGGAACGGGTTCGACCCGCCATTGGCGATATGGACACGCGCGGACGAAATATGCGGCGCCGCAACGATCGTACGCGCAAGCTCGCCCTCCTTGGCACGCCAATAAGCCGCATCGAACATCTGAGAGGTCGTGCCGAACCCATTGAGACTGTCGAGCAGTTCATAGCCCCCCGAGCTATTCGCTGGCAGCCCCTCACTCGCAAGTGTCATGCGCAGTTCGTCACGCTGCCGCGTCTCGACGAAAATCGATCCCCCGCGGATGTCGTAGTTCATGCCACGCGCTTCGAGAGACCGAACGACTTCTCCGGCAGCCGACGGCTCCAGACCGGCGTAAAGCAGACTCATCGTTGGCGCCGACACGATCCGCGTCATTGCGAGAATCGCGAAGAAAATACCCAAAGTGGCCCCGACCGTGATCACCCTACGCCCTGGCGAGAGCCCCATCCATACATTCAACAGCTGCTGCACTAGTGCCTCCGTCTGCTCGGGCCTTCTGCCCTGCTTCTGCAACCGTGATAGACTGATCTCGCTTAACAATCGGTTAGTGCCTACAGGTTAATGATGGTCCCGCCAGAAATAGGTGGAAGACCCATGTCCGAAGCAGTTGCCGAAGAAGAAGATATCCCGACGAAATCCTCGAAAATGCCTTTGATCATAGGGCTTTTGCTTGCCATCATTGGTGGCGGCGGCGGCTTCTATGCCACGTGGTCCGGGATGATTCTCGGTCCGGCGGAACACGTTGAACACGCGGAGGAGATCGAAGAGGTCGAAGGGCTTCCGCCGATCGACTTCGTTGAAATCGAACCGCTGACCATTGCGCTATCCAGCGGCCCGCAACGCAGCCATCTGCGCTTCCGCGCGCATCTCGAGGTGCCGACCGCTTACAAGGAAGAC
Source organism: Aliishimia ponticola (assembly GCF_004803475.1). Taxonomy (GTDB): domain Bacteria; phylum Pseudomonadota; class Alphaproteobacteria; order Rhodobacterales; family Rhodobacteraceae; genus Aliishimia; species Aliishimia ponticola. The sequence continues at coordinate 225,033 of NZ_SRKY01000005.1, read as the reverse complement.
GTGCAGCTATTACTGCCGCGCGTCGTCGATGTGCTGAACAGCTACCTACGTGCGCTCAAGGTCTCCGATATTGAAGACCCTTCTGCGCTGGCGCGTCTGAGGGCGCAAATGTTGAGACGTGTTCAGATCGTGACCGGTCAGGGCCGGGTCAAAGACCTTCTCATCATGGAATTCATCGTAAACTGACAGGACCGGACATGAGCTTGATTGCAGATATCCTCCTCGCAGCGGGTGCCTTGGGTGCCGCTTTCTATTGTTATGTTCTTGGCCGCAGGCTGAGAAAGTTCAACGACCTTGAAAATGGAATGGGCGGCGCGGTCGCAGTTCTATCGGCGCAGGTCGACGACCTGGAAAAAAGCCTTGCAGCCGCCCAAGCTACCGCTGCTGGCTCCACCTCGGAATTGGAAGCACTGACGCATCGGGCCGAAGACGTGCGCCGACAACTCGAACTGCAAATCGCAGCGCTTCACGACGTGGTGCCTGAGCCAACGCCACAGCCAGCAGCGTCAGACATAACGCACACCGCTCCGCCGCCAGAAACGAATGAACCCATGTTCGTTCGGCATCGGGCAGCCGGGAGAACCCAATGATGAAGCTGTTCAAACGTAAAAAGACCAGCGGACGGAGCCGGGGCACCGTCGGGATTTTGGCCGGCTTGCTTGTCGCATCTGCCGTGATCCGCATTGCCTCTGATGTTGGTCCCGTAATGGCAGCGGCAGCGCAGAAAACGGAGGCCGTGGAAGAGCCTGTGAAACCGGCACCTGCCAAGTCAGAAGAGCCGTCGCACGAGGAATTAAGTGCGATGCTGCGCGCATTCGAGGCCCGGGAAAAACGTATCAAACAGCAAGAGCTACAGATCGAAAAACGAATGAATGCGTTGGCAGTCGCGGACCGCAAGATTGAGGATCGTCTCGCCGAATTGAAAGCCGCTGAAGCGGAACTGCGGGCCACGCTGGCATTGGCAAGTACCGCCGCCGAAGATGATTTGGCACGGTTGACAGCGGTATACGAAAACATGAAGCCGAAGACCGCAGCCGCCTTATTTCAAGAGATGGCTCCCGAGTTCGCCGCCGGCTTCCTTGGCCGGATGCGCCCGGATTCGGCGGCAGCTGTAATGGCGGGTATGCCGCCCGAGGCCGCTTATCGGGTCAGTGCGATCTTGGCGGGCAGGAACGCGAACGTTCCGAAGAACTGATTTTGGTCGATTGAGAAGTCTTTCTTAAGCCGAATCTGAAACAAGCTTCTTAGTAACCTCGCAGGGGCGTCTCATGATCGGAATCGTTGGTATTATCGTAATTTTTGCCATGGTGTTCGGCGGCTATCTCGCCGCCGGTGGCAAGATGGGCATCATCATCAAAGCCTTGCCGTTTGAGTTCATGATGATTGGTGGCGCCGCAGTCGGGGCGTTCTTGATCAGTAACGACATGTCCGGTGTCAAACACACGCTGAAAGACGTCGGCAAGGTATTCAAAGGCCCAAAGTGGAAACACGATGATTTTAAGGATTTGCTGTGCCTGCTCTTCGAACTGATCCGGCTTGCGCGTCAAAACCCAGTCGGAATTGAAGAACACATCGAGGCACCGGAGGAGTCCTCCATTTTCTCGAAATACACCAAGATTCTTGGCGACAAAGAGGCGATCGCGCTGATCTGCGATACCATGCGATCCGCATCAATGAACTACGACGACCCGCATCAGGTTGAGGAAGTTCTTGAAAAACGCATGGAGGCGAACCTGCATCACGCCATGCATTCAAGCCACGCGCTTCAGACAATGGCGGATGGTCTCCCGGCATTGGGCATTGTTGCCGCCGTTCTGGGCGTGATCAAGACAATGGCCTCCATTGACCAGCCGCCCGAAGTACTCGGCAAACTTATCGGCGGCGCGCTTGTCGGAACGTTCCTGGGTGTGTTCCTGGCTTATGGTCTCGTCGGTCCTTTCGCGGCGAAAGTCAAAACCGTGACAGAAGAAGAAGCCCACTTCTATCAATTGATCAGAGAGGTCTTGGTCGCGAATCTCCATAACCACGCCACGAATATCTGCATTGAGGTCGGCCGCCAAAACACGCCGTCCCATTGCCGCCCGTCCTTTTCTGAACTCGAAGAAAGCCTCAAGGCGGTCAAGCAGGCAGCAGCATGATCCGTCACGTCGCACTCTTGTTGGCTCTCCTGTCAGGTCCTGTTTTTGCAGAAACTGTGTATGTGCGCGCAGGCGACCACGTTGGGTTCACAAGGATCGTGTTGAACGCGGTGCCAAGTTCCAACTTCGACTACGCGCGAACGGGCGGTGGCGCGTCAATCCGGTTTCCGGGTTTTGATGTCGATTATAGAGTGGAAACCGTCTTTGAAAAAATCACGCGGGAACGCTTGAGCGATGTTCGCTCTGAAGCCGACGCGCTGCTACTGGAAATTGCCTGCCAGTGTGACACTCGGATTAGCTATCAAGAACCCAATCTTGTCATTCTGGAGATCTTCGAAAGCGATCAAGTCGAGAATGCTACGTCTGATGCCGGACCTGCGTCCCAAGTAAATTTGGGTTTCCCGGAAGCTGTCTTGGATAGATCCTCAAGACAGACTGGGGGGTTGAATCGTTTTCCTCCAGAGCCTGTCGTTGTGCCAATAGAGCTACCTCAGAGGACAGCGGCAGCACCCGCCACGCCGACTAATGACAATGAGCTTGGCAATCCGGCGGATCAGGCATCCAAGCAGGAAGATCCTGTCGAACTTCCAATTCTTGTCGGTAGACCCGATCGAGGCCAGACTCTTCCCCCATCCTTTTTACCGTTAGACAATCAAGGCGGCGCGGAAACGAGAACACTCGACGCCGCTGTGTTGCCCGAAAGCCTAAACGACCTTCAGCAGCAACTTGCTGAACAAATCGGTCTGGCGGCAACCCAAGGTGTACTCAACCCAAAGGCGGCGAACCCACCGAACGGAAGAAGGGTCTCATCCAGGATTGACCCGAGAGACGGATCGAGTAATGCAAATGGGTCACGGATCGAACCGTTGCTCAACCGCGAAAACCGTCAAGGCGATAATCTATCGTCGACCAGTAGCGTGATACGTTCCAATATATCGATCCAAGGTGAACGATTGACGTCTGAGGGCCTTAGTTGCTTGGATGAGGAACTATTCAACGTTTCAACGTGGGGCGAACCAGGTGCCTTTGATGAGGCGATAAGTTCATATCGCGAGCAGCTCTACGGAGAGTTCGATGCGCTCAATAAGGATGCGCAACAGGCCCTTGCGAAAAGTTACGCATATTACGGATTTGGTGCTGAGGCGCTCCAAACATTGAGTCTGGATGATGGTTGGGGCGAAGAAGAAGCGGCAATCTATGCGGTCGCTACCATTCTGGAAACTGGTGCGGTGCAGGATGTAGCTGACCTCGCTCGGTTTGCAGAATGCGATGATCCCAGCGCTATCTGGTCGATCTTGGCCATGTCTGCGCCGACATCGTCCGACTCCGTCAATGCAAAAGCCGCGCTTAGAGCGTTGAACGAACTACCAATGCATCTGCGCGCAATCGTTGCACCCGAACTAAGCAATCGCTTCCGCGCCTTGGGTGATGTCCGTTCCGCATCCTTGGCGATGCGGACCCTTTCCAGAGCAAAAGATGAACCCTCCGCCGCTGCTCAATTGGAAGCGGCTGAGGTAAGGTTGGAAAAAGGCGACGAAGCCGGCGCGGACGATCAACTGGAAACCGTAGCAGCAAGCGGCACGCTTGAAGCGCCGTTGGCATTGATCCGTCTGATCGAACTGAAAGCCGCGAACCGGGAAAGGGTGTCGCATGACATGGCCGTCCTGGCGTCGGCTTATGCGCAAGAGTTCCGAGATTCGGAAATCGCCGATGACCTGAACAAGGCGCATATCATTGCGCTATCACGGTCCGGCGACTTCTTGGAGGCGTTTCAAGCACTTGAGGAAAGTGCCAAAAGCGTTTCGACGCCTGAACTCATCGCGCAACTCTACAGAACTCTTCAGGAGGACGCGCCCGATGTGACTTTCCTGCAAAAAGCGCTTGGGCTGCCGGAACCCCATAAGGGCCAGATACCAGCGCGAACGAAACTATCGATGTCAGAACGGCTTTTGACGTTAGGCTTTAGCGATGAGGCCGATAGCTTGATCGCCGAGGTCGACCCGTCGATTGCGCCACGCCAACAGCAACTCTTGCGCGGGCAGATACATCTGGCAAAGGGGTTCTATCGGCAAGCTTTGGCGGCGGCGGAAACGTTCTCCGGACCGGAATTCGACCAACTCAAAGCCGACGCCCTATATGCATCCGGCGCGTTCGAAGAGGCCGCTGACCTATACGCCGCTTTGGGCGACGATGCTGCCGCGGAAGAAGCTGAAGGTCGAATCCAATCTGAACTCCAAGAAGCTCTATCAGATCCGTTGACGACTAGCGCCCAATCAGGTGGCGAGAACACTCCGACAGCCGCGGACGATCGTGGACCGCTGTCTCAAGCCGAGTCGTTGATCTCCGGTTCGGAGGATCTGGCAAACGAGCTGAACCAACTTCTTACCGCGCCCGAACTTCAGGTGGATGCAGGCCTTTAGCGCTTACCAATGGTAAAGGAAGATCACTTAGGCTGCTGCTTAGTCGACTGACAGGAGTCTCGACATGCAGAACGCATGCACCACAAATAAAACAATTCTTTCACCGAAACGGCATGACCTTTTCGGCGCGGCTTCCAACATGGGAATCGCGCGCGAAGCTTTCCTTCCTCGTAAACACATCGGTTTGATCTCAGCGCCGCTGCGCTGCAATCACCGTAAGTAAGGATACGAGTAGTGAAGAATTTTTCTCTGAGTTCCCTCTACAATCCCACCGTCCTGCTGGCTTTCGCTCTGATGGCGATCATCGTGATGATGATCCTGCCAGTTCCAGCGTTCTTGCTGGATATCGGATTGGCGACCTCGTTCTCGCTGGCGATCCTGATTTTCACCGTCACGTTGTTCATCGAACGGCCTTTGGACTTTTCCGCATTCCCCACGATCCTACTGGGATCCTTGATGCTGCGATTGTCACTGAACGTATCATCGACAAAGCTGATTATCGGCCAAGGCCACACCGGAACCGGCGCGGCGGGTGACGTCATCGAGGGTTTCGCACAGTTCGTTATGGGCGGAAGCGTCTTTTTAGGGCTCGTGGTCTTCTGCGTTCTGCTTATCGTGAACTTCATGGTGATCACGAAAGGCGCCGCGCGGATGGCGGAAGTGGGCGCGCGGTTCGCATTGGACGGTATGCCCGGCAAACAGCTGGCCATCGACAGCGACGTCGCCGCAGGATCAATCGATCATGAGCAGGCCAAGGCGAGACGCGAACGGGAACAACAGGAAACGACGTTTTTCGGCTCGCTCGACGGTGCGTCGAAATTCGTCAAAGGCGATGCCGTCGCCGGACTGTTGATCACATTGCTGAATCTCGTCGCCGGATTGATCATGGGCACCGTCGTGCATGGCATGCAATTCGGTCAAGCCTTCGAAACATACGCGATCCTTACAGTTGGTGATGGCTTGGTCTCCCAAATCCCCGCGGTGATCATTTCGATCGCATCGGCGCTCTTGCTCGCGCGCGGTGGCACGACCGGGGCAACAGACCTCGCAGTGTTTCACCAATTGGGAAAACACCCTGCTGCGCTGTTCTCGGTCGCCGCTCTTCTCTTCCTGTTCGCGCTCGTCCCCGGCCTCCCATTTGTGCCCTTTGTTGCGGGTAGCATTGGGCTTGCCGCACTGGGATATTGGAAATCCAAACAAATAGAAGCGCGGCCTGAAGAAGAAAAAGCAGAGCCTAAAGACATCATCCCGGCCGAGCGCCCCATCGGCGATTTGCTGGAACTTGATGACATCCACGTGGAATTCGCGCCCGACTTGGTGAACATGGTGCTTGATCCGGGCACCGGCCTTGACGCGCGGATCGTGAATATGCGGCGGCACGTGGCCACCGCGTTTGGCGTCATTCTGCCTGAGATTCGGCTTTCGGATCATGCTGGCTTGCCCTTCGGAACTTACGTCGTTCGTGTTCAGGGCGTGGAACAGGCGCGGGGACATCTGGAAACCGACAAGGTCATGGCCCTGCTCCCGGAAGGCGCGGACAAGGGCGTGCCGAATGTCACGCCAGAACCCGTTTACGGCGCCCCCGCCAAATGGATTTCACAAGATGATCGGGAACGCGCTGCTCTTGAAGGGATGACACTGGTCACACCGACTGAAATCCTTGCAACGCATCTGTTGGAGGTGATCAAACGTAATCTGTCCCGACTGCTGACGCTGAAATCTCTGCGCCGGATTTTGAACGAACTGTCGCGGATCTCTGATCCGGTCCGGGCGGATGCCAACAAAAAGCTGTTGGATGATCTGATCCCCGAAAAAGTTCCGATGGATATCCTGCACGCGGTCCTACGACTTTTGCTGGATGAACAAGTGTCCATTCGCAACTTGCCGCTGATCCTTGAGGCAATTGCCGAAGCGCGCATGTTCCATGCCTCTCCCGAAGCGATCTGCGAACATGTGCGTCACCGCCTTGGCTTCCAACTGATCGCGGAGTTACGCCGTGACGACGGGACCGTTCCATTGGTGCAACTGGCCCCCGAGTGGGAGGATACGTTCGCCAACTATCAACTCGGCGATGGCAAAACCAACGGCGACATTGCGCTGCCGCCCGACCTGTTCAACTCGCTGGCCGATGGCGTGGCCGACAAAATTCGCACGGCGAATGAACGCGGTCTGTTCCCGGCCCTCGTCACAAGCACGCAGCGTCGCAGGTTCCTCAAAACGCTCGTCAAAGCAAAGGGTATTTCTGCGCCCGTCCTGTCGTTCGAAGAGATCGGCACGGATGCGCGCCCGTCGCTTGTTGGCGTGGTGCCCGCCTGATGGAGGTCATCACCGCCCTGATACCTTTGCTCGAAGGGCAAGCGACCACCGCGTTTGCGGTGTTCCTGAGGATGTCGGCGTTCTTCTCGTTGATGCCCGGCTTCGGAGAGAGGTCCGTACCGACGCGCGTCAAACTGATCCTGTCCTTCGCAATGACCATGGTGGTCCTGCCTTCCGTCACGCGGATCGACCCGTCGGATCAGACCACGCTCCTGATCCTGTCTGAGATTACAACCGGGCTTATTTTCGGGCTGGCACTGCGGTTGTTCGTACTGGCCTTGCAAACTGCGGGCGCGATTGCCGCGCAGGCCACGTCCTTGTCGCAACTTCTTGGCGGGAACGGCTCCGATCCGATGCCGGCAATCGGGCATATCCTTGTCGTCGCGGGGCTGGCATTGGCGGTGATGACTGGCCTGCACATCAAGGCCGCGCAATTTTTCATCGTCAGCTACGAATTGGTCCCGGTGGGCACCTTCCCCAACCCCACGCTATTCAGTGAGTGGGGCATTCAGCGGGCGGCCTACGCGTTCACCCTCGCCTTCTCTCTTGCCGCGCCGTTTGTGTTGCTGTCGGTTGTCTATAACCTCGCCATCGGGGCGATAAACCGCGCGATGCCGCAGCTTATGGTGGCGTTTGTCGGCGCCCCTCTCATCACGGCGGGTGGCTTGGTCATGCTTATGCTTGCCGCCCCACTGATGCTCACCGCATGGATCGAAGCGATGGACAGGTTCCTCGCCGCTCCCTTGTCGGGAGCGCCATAAAATGGCCGGGCAGGACGACGATTCAGACAAGCCATTCGAACCGACGGCGCGCAAGCTTCAGGAGGCGCGCAAGAAAGGCGACGTTGCGAAATCTCAGGACCTGAACACGACGGCGTCTTACATCGGCCTTTTCCTCGCGCTGTCGATCGGGGGATCCGGCATCATGATGCACGATGCCACCGGGTTGATGGTCCTTCTCGATCAAGGCGCGCAACTGGCTCCGCTGTTTTTCGACGGACGTGCGGCAGCGCCTATCGGGCAGATGGTGCAGGGCATGACCGGTTTCCTTACGATGTTGCTGCTTATTCCCGCCGCGGCGGTACTGCTGAGCATGGTCGCACAGCGGAGCATCACCTTTGCCCCGTCAAAACTGGCCCCGAAACTGAACCGGATCTCTCCGATCAGTATCGCCAAACAGAAATTCGGCATCACAGGGTTGTTCGAGTTCTTCAAAAGCTTCCTGAAACTGACGATTTTCAGTGTCTGCCTTGGCATTTTCATCAATGCGGAACTGCCGCGCATCGTGCTGACGCCGCGCCTCGAAGCGGCACAGTCGATGACCTACCTTGCGGATATATTCATCCAGTTTCTCAGCATCGTCATCGTCGTTTCGGCTGTCATCGGCGCCGTCGATTACCTGTTTCAGTACAACGACCATCGGCGCAAACTGATGATGAGCCGCAAGGAAATCATGGACGAGATGAAGGACAGTGAAGGCGATCCTCATCTCAAGCAGGAACGGCGTCAGCGGGGCCGAGACCGGGCCTTGAACCAAACGTTGAAAAATGTGGAAACCGCCGATGTGGTCATCACCAACCCGACGCATTACGCAGTCGCGCTGCATTGGTCGCGGTTGCCGGGCGAAGCGCCGAAATGCGTTGCGAAAGGAACCGACGAAACCGCGCGCGCAATCCGTGAACGTGCGATGGAACATGCGGTTCCAATCCATGAAGACCCGCCAACAGCGCGCGCGCTCCATGCCACGGTCGATATTGATCAGGAAATTCCACGGGAATTGTATCAAGCAGTTGCCGCCGCGATCCGCTTCTCCGAATCCATGCGCAATCGCGCCCAGACCCGGCCTTACTGATGTCAGATGAACTTAGAACCTTGCTTCAACTGGAAAAAATCCGAAGCACGAAATCGCAAAAGGCGCTGATGGATCTTCAGGTGGAAGAGAACCGCCTGCGCGGCCAGATCGAAACGCTGAAAGAGCACCGGCGACAAAGCCACACGACTGACACCGCGTTGATGCCGATGCGCGCAATTGGCGCTTTGGTCCAATGGCAGGCGTGGATCGACCGCACGCAGGGAGAGCTTAATATCGACCTAGCCAAAGTGATGGCCCGCAAGGCGCCCGTCCTGCGCAAGGTGCGCATCGATTCCGGCCGGCGGGACGTGGTCGCCTCGCTCGCGGATCGGTCAGATATGGAAGCGCGGGAAGAGGCCCGATCACAGCAGTTGCAAACTGTTCTGGATCAAGCTGCGGTCCGGGCGGCACTTACGAAGTAACGGTGCGCCGCCCGGAAAGATCATTGGTTATCCGCCGAAGTCATCCAGCATGATATCGTCACGGTCCACACCAAGCTCAAGCAGCATGTTGATGACCGATTGGTTCATGATTGGCGGACCACACATGTAGTATTCGCAATCTTCGGGCGCCGGATGGTTTTTGAGGTATTCTTCGTACAGAACATTGTGAATGAAGCCGGTATACCCCGTCCATTCATCCTCCGGCAGCGCGTCCGACAGGGCGACGTGCCAGGTGAAGTTCTCGAACTCCTCGTCAAGCTGGTCGAAATCCTCGACGAAGAACATCTCTTTCTTCGAACGCGCACCGTACCAGAAGGTGATCTTACGATTGCGGTTCTTGAGGCGCTTGAGCTGGTCAAAGATGTGGCTCCGCATCGGGGCCATACCCGCACCGCCACCGATGAAGATCATCTCTTTTTCGGTCTCGCGCGCAAAGAACTCGCCGAACGGACCAGAGATCGTCACCTTGTCGCCCGGCTTCAGGTTGAAGATGTAGGACGACATTTGGCCCGGCGGTATGCCTTCCGTGCCCGGCGGCGGTGATGCCACGCGGACGTTCAGCATGATCACGCCCTTCTCATCCGGATAGTTGGCCATGGAGTAGGCGCGTTCAATCGGCTCGGACACCTCGGAATGGTATTGCCACAAATTAAACTTGTCCCAATCCTCGTGGTATTCCTTGCCTATGTCGAAGTCCTTGTAATCCAGCGAATGCGCCGGGGCTTCGATCTGGATGTAACCACCCGCGCGGAAGTTCACGTCCTCGCCCTCGGGCAATTCCAGCACAAGGTTCTTGATGAATGTCGCCACGTTGTCGTTGGAACGGACGGTGCATTCCCATTTCTTGACGCCGAACACCTCTTCGGGGACTTCGACTTCCATGTCCTGCTTGACGGCGACCTGACACGACAGGCGATCGCCACAGGCTGCTTCACGCTTGGTGATGTGGCTTTCTTCGGTCGGCAGGATCGATCCGCCGCCAGAGTGGATCCGGACGCGGCACTGCGCGCAGGTTCCGCCACCGCCACAGGCCGACGGCACGAACAGTTTCTGTTCCGCCAGCGTCTGCAGCAGCTTGCCCCCCGCCGGAACAGAGATCGTCTTTTCGCCGTTGATGGTGATGTTGACATTGCCGGTCGACACCAGACGCGAGCGCGCCGCAAGGATCACACCGACAAGCGCCAGCACGATCAGGGTGAACAGCAAGATGCCAAGTGCGAAAGTTGTCATCGTCGCGCCCCCTTACAGTTTCACGCCGGAGAACGACATGAAGGCCATCGCCATCAAGCCCGCCGTAATGAAGGTGATGCCAAGCCCCTGCAGCCCATCCGGGATGTCGGAATATTTCAGCTTCTCGCGCACACCCGCCATCGCCGTGATCGCCAGCGCCCAGCCAAAGCCGGAGGACACGCCATAGGTCACGGATTCCGCAAGGTCATAGCCCCGTTCCACCATGAAGAGCGAGCCACCAAGGATCGCGCAGTTCACGGTGATCAGCGGCAGGAACACGCCCAGCGCGTTGTAGAGCGGCGGGAAATACTTATCGAGAACCATCTCGAGGATCTGCACCAGCGCGGCGATCACCCCGATATAGGAGATCAGGCCAAGGAAGGTCAGGTCCACATCCGGGAACCCGGCCCAAGCCAGCGCCCCGGGCGCAAGCAGATAGGTCAGGATCAGGTTGTTCGCCGGCACGGTGATCGACTGGACCACCATGACCGAAATACCAAGGCCGATAGCCGTGGAAATCTTCTTGGACACGGCGATGAAGGTACACATGCCAAGGAAGAAGGACAGGGCCAGGTTCTCGACGAAGATCGCCTTGACCGCGAGGGAAATCAACTCTTCCATCAGTGCGCCTCAACCGCTTGGATCTTGTATTCACGCTCTTCGACCTGGGCCGGTTTCCACGTGCGGAACGCCCAGATGATCAGGCCGATGATGAAGAACGCCGACGGCGGCAGCAGCAGCAGGCCGTTGGGCACGTACCAGCCACCGTTGTTCACCGTCTCAAGGATCGTGATGCCGAACAGGCTGCCAGCGCCGAACAATTCGCGGATGACACCGACCATCATCAGGATCAGGCCGTAGCCAAGCCCGTTGCCGACACCGTCGATAAAGCTGTCCAGCGGCGGGTTCTTCATCGCGAAGGCTTCTGCCCGGCCCATCACGATACAGTTCGTGATGATCAGACCAACAAAGACCGACAGCGTTTTGGAAATCTCGAAGGCGAAGGCCTTGAGAAGCTGATCGACAAGAATCACGAGCGACGCGATCACGACCATCTGCACGATGATCCGGATCGACCCCGGTATCTGGTTGCGGATCATCGAGATGAACATCGACGAGAACCCGGTGACCAGCGTCACCGCGATCGACATGACGAACGCGACCTGCAAGGAGGACGTCACCGCCAACGCCGAACAGATGCCCAGCACCTGAAGCGTGATCGGGTTGTTGTCGACGAGCGGATCGATCAACATTTCTCTGCGTTTATGGGCCATCAGATGTTCCCCGCTTTGAGGTTCTCAAGGAAAGGTTCGTATCCCGCTTCGCCCATCCAGAACGTGACAAGGTTATCGACACCGACGGAGGTCAGGGTCGCCCCGGCCAGCGCGTCGATATGGTATTCCTCGCCCGCGGGAGGCGCGGTCTTGGACACGCTGATTTGCAGCGTGCCGTCGTCATCCCTTAGTTTCTTGCCGTTCCACTGCGCCTTCCAGCGCGGGTTGTCTACCTCGGCCCCAAGGCCGGGCGTTTCGGCATGTTCATAGAACTGGAGGCCGTAAATCTCGTTCCCGTTCTCTTCCAGCGCGATAAAGCCGTACAGCGTGGACCAAAGCCCGTAGCCGTGGATCGGCAGGATCACCTTGTCGATCTCACCCGCTGCGTCGCGCAGCAGATAGACCGTGACATATTCCGCTTTGCGGCCAATGCCCGCCGGGTCGTTCACCAGCGCGACCGACAGCGACGGATCATCCGCAGCGGCACGGTCATCAAACGAAGCCGGATCGAACTGATCCGCGAAGGTGCCTGTCTCAAGCTCCAGCACATGCGGTTCAAACGCCGCGAAGGATTCGATCACGTCGGCGTCCGGGTCGTAGATACCGGCGACCTGCAGAATGTTGATCTGCTTGTCCTTGAGCGCATTGACCGCCTGCAACGGGCGCAACGCCACGGCGGCAGCCGACACGATCATGGATGCAACAAGGCAGACCGCGACCGCGATGAAGATCGTCTTTGGCACCGAGTCGGGCGAAAGAGCGAGGAACCGGCGCAATGCGCCTTTGGGTTGGGATTTATTCTGATCGTCAGGCATTGCGCTTTGCCCTGCGTTTGATGTTGGCCTGAACGACGAAGTGGTCGATCAACGGCGCGAAGACGTTACCGAAGAGAATGGCGAGCATCATGCCCTCGGGGAAGGCCGGGTTGATCACCCGGATCATCACCACCATGAACCCGATGAGCGCACCATAGATATAGCGGCCCATATTGGTGTGCGCGCCCGAAACAGGCTCTGTCACCATGAAGACCAGCCCGAACGCATAGCCACCCACGACAAGGTGCCAATACCACGGCATCGCGAACATCGGGTTACTGTCGGACCCGATCCAGTTCAGCAGCAGCGAGAACCCGATCATCCCCGCCAGACAGCCGACCACCATGCGATAGTTGGCAATCTTCGTGGCCAGCAGGAAGACGAGGCCGATCAGGCAGGCAAGTGTCGATGTTTCACCAAGCGAGCCGGGGATAAAGCCAAGGAAGCTGTCCCACCATGTCATGCCGCGCGCGGCGAGTTCCTGAAACCCGTCAGAGGCAGAAACCGCCAGGGCCGTCGCGCCGGTATACCCGTCCACGGGCACCCAGACGGAATCACCCGACATCTGCGCCGGATAGGCAAAGTACAGGAACGCGCGGCCCGTCAGCGCCGGGTTGAGGAAGTTCTTGCCGGTACCGCCAAAGACTTCCTTGCCGATCACCACCCCAAAGATGATGCCCAGCGCAACCTGCCAAAGCGGCGTCGTCGCCGGAACGATCAGCGCATAAAGCATGGACGACACAAGGAAGCCTTCGTTCACCTCGTGCTTGCGCACCGTGGCGAAAATCACCTCGAAAATGCCGCCGGCGACCAGCGTCGTGATGTAGACCGGAAGGAAATACAGCAGACCATGCGCCATATTCGCCAGCGGGTTCGCGGGGTTGAAACCGATGCCCAGCCCCGAAATGATCGCCGCACGCCAGCCAGTTGCCTCATATTCCGCAAGGGCCAGGTTGGTCTGATACCCGGTGTTGTACAGCGCCATCAGGATACATGGGATCGTCGCGATCACCACATAGGTCATGATCCGCTTCATATCGATGTAAGACCGCGCATGGGGCGCAACGGTCGTGACGGTTTTCGGCGTATAAAGGAAGCTTTCCACCATCTCGTAGATGGGGAAGTACCGCTCCCACTTGCCGCCCTTTTCGAAATGCGGCTCGATCCGATCGAAGAAGTTACGCAGACCCAAGGTTCACCCCTCTTTCTCGATCTTGGTCAGGTTATCGCGCAGTGCGATCCCGTATTCATATTTTGCAGGGCAGGCAAACCCGACGAGGCCAAGGTCTTCCTCGTCCAGTTCCAGCGCCCCAAGCGCTTGCGCCTGATCCGTGTCCATAACCAGCAATGCGCGCAGCAATTGCGTCGGCAGGAAGTCCTGCGGCATCAGCTTTTCGAACGTGCCCAACGGCACCATCGCGCGGCGACCGCCATTCAGGTTCGATGTCAGCGGGAAGGCCCGCTTCGACAGAGCAGACCCAAGGACAGGCTGCACCGCGTATTTCGCGAACATCGGACGAATCCAGCCCATTGGGATTTGCTTGCGATCCTCTTCGATCAGCGTGATCTGGCGCGCGTAGCGACCCAGATAGGCGCTTGGGCCATCGCCCATGCGTCCGCTTAGAACCGAACCGGAGATCACACGCACCGGCACATCCTTTGGCATGTCAGCGGCGGCCAATTCCAGCATCGACGCGCCGGCGATCGTGCGCACCAGACGGGGATTCGCACAGACCGGCCCGGCAAGGGCGATGATGCAGCGCGCATCGTACTTGCCCGTCATCATAAGGCGGCCGATCACGATCACATCCTGATAGCCGATGGTCCAAACGCTTTTTGCGGCGGTCGGCGGCTCAAGGAAATGCATATGCGTGCCTGACAGGCCCGCCGGGTGCGGCCCGGAAAATGCCGCCGATTCGACACCCGCCGTATCAGCGCCGGGAACATTCGCCCCGTCTGCGTGGCACAGATATGTCGTGCCGCCGGACAGTTTCGCCACCGCTGCAAGACCCGCTGCGAAGGCTTCGGCATCCTCGCCAATGGCGACCATCGGGTCGGCGGCCAACGGCTCGGTGTCCATCGCGTTCACATAGATCGCAGCAGGCACGGCATCGGGCGCGGGCACTTTGGAATAGGGCCGCGTGCGGAACGCAGTCCACAGACCAGCCGCGCAAAGCCGTTCGACCAGCCCTTCGCGCGTGGCGGCATCGCCAACCTGCGAGAAATCGATCGGATCACCGCCCTTGGTGTCGACCGCAATTTCGATGCTGATCAGTTTACGGCGTGCCCCGCGGTGGATGGCGGTAACTTCGCCCGCCACCGGAGAGACGATCTGCGCCTCCGGGACATCCTTGTTTATAAGAATGGGTGTACCCGCCACGACCTTGTCGCCTTCGGCAACAAGCAACCGTGGCTTCAGCCCGACATAGTCATCGCCAAGAATGGCGACCGTGCGGACCGGTGCACGTTCTTCGATTTGAGAACTGGGAGCGCCCTGGATCGGCACATTCAAGCCTTTGCGCAGCGAAAAACGCTTCACTGTCGATATCCTCTATCCGGAGTGTTCGCTGGCTTTTGCATCACCCGGGCGCGGGACGAAAGTGGATTTCGGGCGAAAAATGAACTTTTTTGTTGAACTGCCCAGTAATGTCGCGGAAAAGCCGCCAGACTGAATACGCCTACATTCGACCCAGACAAGAGGTCCATTCGTGCCCGACCAGATCAAGCTTTCCCGTCGTACCATCATGCTCATGCCACTCGCGCTTGCTGCCTGCAAATCGGGCACGTCGCTGTTCAAGCTGTCGGGCATGACCATGGGAACCACCTACAATGTCGTCGCTGTCGACGTGCCAAGCGACATCAAAGAGACTCAGGTTCAAGCCGCCATCGATACCGCCTTGGCGCAGGTGAACCGCCAGATGTCGAACTGGGATGCCAGCTCCGAGATTTCCCGCTTCAACGCGGCAAACGGTTCTGCCCCAATGGAAATTTCGCCCGAACTGGCAGAGGTCATGCACGCCGCAGAGACCGTGCACATCGCCAGCGAAGGCCGCTTTGATACAACCATGGGTCCGCTGATCGAGCTGTGGGGCTTTGGTGCGCCGGGTGCGCGTGAGCTGCCCGCCGACGCGCAGATCGAACAGGCACAGGCCCGCTCCGGCCATGGCAACACGTTGAAGGTCGGCTCTCGCCAGCTGCAGAAAACGCAGGACGATGCGCAGGTATACCTGTCCGCAATCGGCAAGGGATTCGGTGCGGACCACGTGGGCCGTGCAATCGAAAAGCTGGGAATCACCGACTACATGGTCGAGATCGGCGGCGATCTTTACGCATCGGGCCGCAACGCAGAAGGTCAGCCGTGGCGAATCGGCGTCGAAACGCCCGAAGCGCATACGCGCGGCGTTCTGGATGTCGTCGGCGTGTCCGGCGTTGGTCTCGCATCCTCCGGTGATTACCGGAACTACTTCGAAGTCGATGGACAGCGATTCTCCCACGTGATCGACCCGGCAACAGGCCGCCCGATCACGCACAAGACCGCGTCGGCCACGGTTGTCGCCCCGAACGCAATGCTGGCGGACGCATGGGCGACCGCGATGCTGATTCTGGGACGCGAGCGCGGCATGGAAATCGCAGCGGCACAAAACCTCGCGGTTTTGTTTGTTGAACGCGACAGCGAGGCGGACCATCTTTCCTTCAAGACAACGGCCAGCCCAAGCTTTGCCAAGCTGACCGCCTGACACTGATCGGAGCCCCCGCCGTCATGACAACCTTCCTCTTCACCTTCGCGCTTCTTCTGCTCGTCGTTCTGGGCATGGCCCTGGGCGTCATGCTGATGGGACGGCGCATTCAGGGAAGCTGTGGCGGGTTGAACGCGGTGGGGGACGCCGATCACTGTCTGGTCTGTCACAAGGAAGTCGATCCCGACAGCCCCCTGCGCGACCGGCTGCAATGCCCACGCGCCAAGAAGATGCTGGAACGCGCCGGCTTGAACGAAGACGCGGTTTAACCCGTCAGATCAAGCGGTACGAAGCCAAGAATCAGCAATCCGGCCGCCGCCAACACGCCCCAAAGCCATAGCTGCCAACGCGGGCCTTCTGCTTTCCATACCCGTCGATACTTGTAGCCACACAGGCACGCGATCACGAACAGGATCGTTGCGAGGGTTGGGGTCAAGGTTACACCGGTCACGCGGCCGCGCTCCTTCCATTGGTTTCCCTCGCCATAGCGGCCCAGCCAGCGCATCGCAATCGCGGCGCGGCTTAGCCGATCTCTATTTCGGCGGTGATTGCCGCGCGAATCCCATCGGTAAGCATCCTGCCCAGCCGCGCGGTCACCGCGTTCCGCCAGCCTTTATCTTGGCTCAGGCCCTGCGGCACGACGCCTTTGATGGCGGATAGGGCGGCGACGATCTCCGGCGCGGATTGTGCAGAGGACAGGCTGTCGCGCAGCACATCCGCCATTGGATCGCGCAGCACCGCCTCCGCGCTGTTTTTGTGCCGCACGACAAAGCACATCCAAGCGGCGGTCGCGAAGGCATAGGGGCCAAGGTCTTGCCCCGCGCGCATGGCGTCCAATGCCGGGGCGAATATCCGTTGCGGCAACTTTTGCGTTCCATCCATCGCGATTTGCACGGTCGCGTGGGCGATGGCGGTATTGCGAAACCGGTCCAGCAGATCGGCACGATACATATCCAGATCCACCGCCTCCACCACCGGCAAGGTGGCTTGCGCGGCACACATCTGCCGTTCCACAAGCAGGCTCAGATCCGGGTCGGTCATCACGTCGCGCACATGGACATGACCGGCAAGATGCCCGGCATAGGCCAACATGCTATGCGCGCCGTTGAGCATACGCAGCTTCATCAACTCATAGGGCCGGACATCGTCGACGAAGACCGCCCCGCCGGCTTCCCAGTCTGGCCGCCCATCCGCGAACCGATCTTCGATGACCCACTGGGTGAAAGGTTCCGTCTCGATCGCGGCGCGATCTGCAAATCCCGTGGCGCGGATTGCATCTTTCAGCGTACTTTCCGTGGCCGCAGGCGTGATGCGGTCCACCATGCAAGACGGGAACGGCACTGTTTCAGCGATCCAATCCGCGAGAGGGCCATCAATGCGGCGGGCAAAGTCGATCACGCCGCCCCGCAGCAATGCGCCGTTCTCCGGCAGGTTATCGCAGCACAAGACCGTAAAAGGCGGCGTTCCTTGCTCTCGCCGCACGCGCAACGCGGCGACCAGCAGTCCCAAGACACCTTTCGGTGCATCCGGATGCGCAAGATCGCCCGCAACGGCAGGGTGAGACACTTCCGCACCGCCGGTTTCCCGGTCGATGCCATAGGCCTTTTCAGTCACCGTCATCGTCACGATTCGGGTCTGAGGCCGCGTCATTTGCGACAAAGCCTGCGCCGCGGCTCCCTCCCCCCCGACAACGTCCGCGATAGAACCGATGATGCGGGCGGATGTCCCGGCGCTGCTCCGTTCCAGCACGGTGAACAGGCCGTTTTGCGGTGCAACCTGGTCCACCGCCGTTCGGCTGCGCAAGCTGACCCCGATAATGCGCCAGTAGCCACCGCCCGATGCCAAGGCCGCGTCGGTATAGACCGCCTGATGCGCTCGGTGGAACGCCCCCATGCCAAGATGAACGATCCCCGCCCCATGTGCCGAAGGATCGTATCCCGGAAGAGTCACACCCTCGTTGATCCCCGCCAGGCTGGACAGTCGCGGCGCGGAGGTCACGCTCCCCCCCCCACGCTGGGATGCTTCAAAGCCGTCTCGATCCCGCGAAGCTCTGCCAGCCCCTTGAGCCGCCCAATCGCCGGATATCCGGGCTGCGCGCGGCGCGCGTGATCGTCCAAAATGTCCTGCCCATGATCGGGCCGCATCGGAATGATCGCATCGGCACGGCCGGCGGCACGGCGCAGCGCCTCTTCGCGTAGCACGGCGGCGATGACCGCCACCATATCCGTGTCCCCTTCCAGATGACGCGCTTCATGGAAGGCACCGCGCGGGGTATTTGATTCGCGCGTCGTGTTGCGAAGGTGCAGGAAATGCACCCGGTCCCCCATCCGCGCCATCATGCCCGGCAAGTCGTTATCTGCCCGGACCCCAAGCGAGCCGGTACAAAGCGTGACGCCATTGGCCACACTGTCCACCGCGTCCAGAATGCGCTGGTAATCGGCCTCTGTCGACATGATGCGCGGCAGTCCAAGCAGATCGAAAGGCGGGTCATCGGGATGGCAGCACATGCGCAGGCCCAGACGTTCGGCAACCGGGATAACCTCGGTCAGGAAATCGATGAAATTCGCGCGCAGGCGATCCGCATCAATATCGCGATAGAGCGCCAACTGGTCGCGCAACTGGTCCAGAGAGAACGATTCCGCCGCACCGGGCAGACCGCATACAATGTTGCGCGCCAGTGCGCTTCGCTGCGGATCACTCATCTGGTCGAACCGGGCGCGTGCGGCGTCGATCTCTGCCTTGGGCAGGCCATGCGGCGCATCCTCACGTTTCAAAATGAACAGATCGAAAGCGGCGAAATCCACGTTGTCGAAACGCATGCAGGTCGCGCCATCGGGGCGCAGCGCCGCCAGATCGGTGCGCGTCCAGTCAAGCACCGGCATGAAGTTATAGCAGATCACCTCGATACCGGCCGCGGCGATATGTTCAAGGCTGGTCTTGTAGGCCGCGATATGGGCGCGCCATTCCCCCGTCTGGCGCTTGATATCTTCGGACACGGGCAGGCTTTCGACCACGTCCCACCCAAGGCCAGAAGGTTCGCCGCCGGGCAGGTGGGCAATCTCTTGCTGGCGCGCGCGGATGTCATCGGGGGTCCAGACCGCGCCCGTCGGCACGTGATGCAGCGCCGAAACGACGCCCTGTACCCCGGCTTGCAGCATATCGGCCACACTCACCGTGTCTTGCGGCCCGAACCACCGCCACGTCTGTTTCATGCAAGCCTCCCTCTCGCCGTCCAGACGGGATAGCAGACCGACCCATTGCTGACTAGTATGTCAGCGGGCGCGCTGGTATCTCACACGACAAGCAAGGGGGGATAGGCGCGGGGCCAGCGAGCCATGGCGCGCGCCCCCCATGCCGCAACGAAGAGTGGAGGACTTCATGCTGCATCCAGACCGATTGTTCCCGGCCGATCCGACGACGCGGCGGATTGCACGTGAGCTTTATGAGGCGATCGCCGATTTGCCCATCGTGTCCCCCCATGGCCATACCGACCCAAGCTGGTTCGCGCAGAACCCGCGTTTCGAGGATGCCGCCTCGCTGTTTCTGACGCCGGATCACTACGTTCTGCGCATGTTGCGATCACGGGGGCTCGACTACGACGATCTGGGCGTACCGCGCCGCGATGGTGCACCCGTGGCGGCCCCGCGCGCAGCGTGGAAGCATTTCGCCGCGCATTACGACCTGTTCCTTGGGACGCCCTCCCGGTTGTGGATAGATCACGCCCTGAACTGGGGGTTCGGGATTGAAGAGCCCCTGAACGAACACACAGCAGATCGGATTTTCGATCAGATCGGCGAGCGGTTGAAAAGCGACGATCTGCGGCCCCGCTCGGTTCTGGACCGGGCCGGGATCGAGGTTATTGCGACCACCGAGTTCGCCTTGGACCCGTTGGAGCCTCAGGCCGAACTCGAAAAGTTGGGGCTGACGCAGCGCGTGCGGACGACCTATCGGCCCGACGACGTTTGCGACCCGGACCGGCCTGACTTCGCGGAGAACCTCGCGCGGCTTGGCGCACTGACCGATTGTGACACACGGCAATGGTCAGGCATGATCGAAGCCCACAGACGCCGCCGCGCCACCTTCCGGCGCTTTGGGGCGACGGCGACCGATCACGGCGTGCCCACCGCCCATACCGCCGATCTGGCAGAGCCAGACAAACAGCCGCTGCTTGACCGCGTTTTGTCACAGAACGCTACGCCGGAAGATGCCCGGTTGTTCCGCGCCCAAATGCTGACCGAAATGGCCGCGCTGAGCGTCGAGGACGGCATGGTCATGCAAATCCATGCCGGTGTGCGCCGCAACACCGACCCCACGCTGATGCGGGAACGCGGCCCGGATCGGGGGGCGGATATTCCGGTCCCGGTCTCTCCGGTGCAGGACCTTGCGCCGTTGCTGACACGGTTTGGCACTGCGCCGGGCTTTCAACTGATTTTCTTCTGTCTCGACGAAACCGCCTATGCGCGCGAGCTCGCCCCGATGGCGGGGTATTGGCCCGCACTTCTTTTGGGGCCGCCGTGGTGGTTCCATGACAGCCCACGGGGGATTGCGCGCTATCTTGATGCCGTTGTGGAAAGCGCAGGTTTCTACAACCTTGCTGGCTTCAACGACGACACACGCGCCTTGCTGTCGATCCCGGTGCGGCACGACGTCTGGCGTCGCGGGGTCGCGAGCTTTCTGGCCGATATGGTGGAACGCAAAACGCTGGGCCAAGCACAGGCACAGGACATCGCCCGCCACCTGTCTACGGACGCTGCGCGCCACGCCTACAAGATGGACAACGCCTGACGGCTGGACGGGCAGCGGCCGGCGATCAGGAAGGGAAAGAAGGCCGCTCAGAATGGCAGGCCAACGCGGCTTCCAGCGCAGCGCCCAGGCGCAGCAAACTGCCTTCGTCAAACAGCTTGCCCCATAGGGAAATACCCTGCGGCACGCGGAACGCTTTCCCATCCGCGCAAGCGGTCGGAATCTGAACACGTCCACCACCGAAACCACCGGGCGCACGGGTTGTGGTCTCGAAGAAGCCGGCGCGCATGTGCAGGCACGGATGCCCGGTGAAATTGCTTGCCACCAGCATGGGACCTGTATTGAACGGCCCGATCAGAATGTCGACCTGAGCGAACAGCGCATCGACCGCGTGCATTACTTTCCAGCGCAGGCGGTCAAGCTGCACATGATCGACCGCTGACAGGAACCGCGCCCGGCGAAACACATTCGGCCACGCGGCAGCGTCCTGCCATGTCAGCAGATCGTCCCGCCCGTCGAGAGTCAGATCCTGAAACGCGGCAGCGCCTTCGGCATAAAGTACATTCATCAGCGCATTATAGGGCAGATCGGGCAAGGACAGTTCGATGACTTCGGCACCCAAACCACGCACGGCGTCCAAGGCCGCATGATCCACCGATGTAGCCCCCGCGCCGAATGCTTCGGGCAGAAAACCGACCCGCAGCCCGTCGATCCCCTTGGACATGTCGCAGTGCAAACCGGCACCGATGGATGAAGGATCCTCTGACGATGCGCCGTTGATCGCGGCCAGAACCAGCCCGGTATCCTCGACCGACCGGCAGATCGGTCCGATCTTGTCCATCGACCAGCACAGCGCCATCGCCCCCGTCCGAGGCACCCGGCCATAGGTTGGCCGCAGCCCCGTCGTGCCGCATCTTTGGCTGGGGGAGGTGATCGAGCCAAGCGTTTCCGTCCCGATGGAAAATCCGCACAACCCCGCCGCGGTGGCCGATGCCGAACCGGCGCTGGAGCCGCTGGAGCCTTCATTCAGGTTCCACGGGTTGCGCGACCGCCCCCCGTACCAAATGTCGTTATAGGCAAGCGCACCAACAGCGGCTTTGCCCAGCAAGACCGCGCCAGCGTCCCGCAGCCGGACAACAACGGTTGCATCGCGATCCGGCACCCGGTCCTGAAACGGCTCTGCCCCCCATCCGGTGGTGATCCCCGCTGTGTCGAACAAATCCTTGACGACATAAGGTATCCCGTGCAGCGGCCCCAGATACTGCCCTTCCGCGATCAGCCGGTCTGCCGCATCTGCCTGGGCCAAGGCAAGTTCCGCGGTCACCGTCGCCATACATTCAAGCTGCGGGCCAAGCCGTTCGATCCGCTCAAGATAGATTTCGCATAGCCGCCGGCTGGTCAAAGCCCCTTGCGCGATCCAGCCGGAAAGCCGCGTGACCTCTGCAAAAGCGATATCTTCGTCGTTGTCCGGCAACGGGTCAACCTTCGCGTCCGACCATCGCAGATCGTCCTTGGCATCCGGCATGACGAAACCCGGCAATCGCGGATCGAAACGACAGGCCATCGGCTCGGCATTGTCGAAATGAACCGCGCGCAGTTGCAGCGCCGCAGCGATCTGCCCTTCGAATGTGTCCACCATCAACGCCCGCTCTTCCGGGGTATAATCGACCCCCATCAAAAGCTCGGCGCTGGCGATGTCTTCTGCTGTGATGTCCTGTGCGATGGTGTCCATCCTGACGATTTACTGGGGCCGCTTGGGCCCGTGGATTTTCTCTAGGTTCCAGCAGCGCACGAAATGCCCGCTGGAGGTTTCTTCCAACTGCGGTTCAGGTGCCATGCGACACTTGTCCGTCACATGTGCGCAGCGGCTTTGAAACCGGCACCCTTCGGGCAGATTGGCCGGGTCCGGCAGGTCGCCCTGCAACAAGATGCGATTGCGGGCGGCATGGGGATCGGGCAGCGGCAAAGCCGACAGCAGCGCCATCGAATACGGGTGTTGCGGGTTGGCGTAGAATTCTTCGTTCTCGGCCAGTTCGACGATCTGCCCCATATACATCACCGCGATCCGGTCCGCCGCGTGCTGAATGACGCTGAGATCGTGGCTGATGAACAGATAGGTCAGGTCCAGACGATCCTGCAATTCGGCCAGCAGGTTGATGATCTGCGCCTGAATAGAGACATCCAGGGCCGATACGGGCTCATCCAGGATCAAAAGCTTGGGATCCAACGCCAAAGCACGCGCAATGCCGATGCGCTGGCGCTGGCCGCCCGAAAATTCATGCGGATACCTGTCGGCGAATTCCGCGCGCAGCCCCACGGTTTGCAGCAGATCCATGACCTTGGCACGCCGGGTGCGGCTGTTTCCGACCTTTTGGATGACCAGCGGCTCTTCGATCAGCGAAAAGGCGGTCATACGCGGGTTCAACGAGGCTGAGGGATCCTGAAAAACGCTTTGAATATCGGCCCGCAAGGCCAGCAGGCGGCGGCGATCCAGATGAAGGATATCGGTGTCCTTAAATAGAACTTCCCCGGACGTGGCGGGCATCAGGCGGGCCAGCACACGGCCAAGCGTTGATTTCCCGCAGCCGCTTTCACCCACCAGGCCCAGCGTTTCACCGGCACGGATGTCAAAGGTAATGCCATCCACGGCGCGCAGCTTGCCCGACTTGCCGGAAAGAAGGCCATCGCTGACGTCGAAATACCGCTTCAGATCCCGGACCTGAAGGATCGGTTTTGCTGTCTGTGTCTGGGTCATTTGGGCGGCTCCGGGTGATGCAGCCAGCAGCGCACCTTCCGGGCGCTGTCGGGCATGCGTTGCAGGGGAGGTTCGGCCTTGCCACAGGGCGCATGGGCCGCAGGGCAGCGGTCGCGGAACCGGCACCCGGTCGGCAGATGAAGCAGGTTCGGTACGATCCCGGGAATCGCTTTCAGCGCGCTGCCGCGCGAATGACCGCGCGGGATGCTGTTCAGCAGGCCTTGGGTATAGGGATGCAGTGGTTCGTCGAAAAGTTCGCCGACGTCTGCCTCTTCCATGACGACACCCGCATACATCACCGCCACTTTCTGCGCCATTTCCGCAATGACGCCCAGATCATGGGTAATCAACATGACCGCCGCGCCATCTTCTTCCTTGAGCTGCACCATCAGATCGAGGATTTGCGCCTGCACCGTCACATCCAGCGCTGTCGTTGGTTCATCCGCCAGCAGCAGTTTCGGCGCACAGGCCATGGCCATCGCGATCATCACGCGCTGCCGCATACCCCCGGAAAGCTGGTGCGGAAACTCGCTCACACGTTTCCGGGGCGAAGCGATCCCGACCCTTTCCAGCAATTCGGCGGCGCGTTCTGTCGCCTCGGCCTTGGACATGTTGCGATGCAGTCTCAGCGCCTCCGCGATTTGCCAACCGACCCGGAACACCGGGTTGAGAGAGGTCATCGGCTCCTGAAAGATCATGGAGATCATGTCACCGCGAATCTTGCGCATTTCGCTTGCGGATTTCGTCAGCAACTCGCCGTGGTTCTGAAACCGGATCGATCCGCCGGACACACGCCCCGGCGCACGGATCAGCCCCAGGATCGACAAGGCTGTCACCGACTTTCCAGAACCGCTTTCGCCGACAATGCCCAGCACCTCACCCGCCGTCATCGACATCGACACCCCGTCGACCGCGCGCAAGGTTCCCGCGTGCGTGGCAAATTCAGTGCTGAGGTTTTCCACCTCTAGAAGCGGGACGGTTTCAGTGCCCGTTTCGGACGCGGAGATGGTTGGTTGTGGTGTGGCAAGAACTGTCATGGTCATTCCCTCATGCGCGGGTCGAGCGCATCGCGCAGCCCGTCGCCCAACAGGTTGAACCCCAATACCGTCAGGAAGATCGCCAGACCCGGCAGGTAAGAGGTATGCGGCGCGGCGGAAAGATACTGCCGCCCACTGGCCAGCATCGTTCCCCAATCAGATGTCGGCGGCTGCACCCCAAGGCCAAGGAAGGACAGCGCCGCCGCGGCAGTGATCATGAAGCCAAGATTGATTGTCGTCGCGACGACCAGCGTGGATAGCGAATTTACAAGGATATGGCGGAACAGGACCCGAAGATGCCCGGCCCCCATCCCCTTCGCCGCCAAGACGAAATCGGACTCGCGCAGCGACAAGGTCGACCCGCGAATGATGCGCGCAAAGAACGGCACGTTCACCAAGGCGATGGCCAACATCCCGTTCAGCAGGCCCGGCCCCAAAATCGCGATTACCGTCAAGGCCAGCAGGAAGTAGGGAAAGGCCATCAAAACGTCGATACCGCGCGAAATGACCGTATCCGTCCAGCCAAGGAAATAGCCGCTGACCAGCCCCAGCACCGTCCCGACCACCATCGCGATCAGTGTCGCCGCAAGCGAAACGGTCAAAGTGATCCGTGCGCCCCAGAACAGCCGGGACAGGATATCGCGCCCCAACTCATCGGCCCCAAGCCACCGCCCCGGCGACCCGATGGGCGCAAGCCGTTGCGAGGTATCGACAGCATCCGGGTCTTGCAAAGGCAGGAACGGTGCGCTGATCGCCATGAACACCGCAATAAGCACCAAGGCGCCCCCGACCAGTGACAGGCGGTTCTTGCTAAGCCGGGCAAGCAGCGACTGGCGGGCGAGCGGTTCGATCACCTCTGGCGTCGCGATAGCATCGTCCATCGGCGTATCCGTCATTGTATCACGCATTACGGGCCCCCTCACGAATAGCGGATGCGGGGATCGATCCACGCATAGATCAGATCGACAGCGAGGTTGATGAACACAAAGCTCATCGCGATCAAAAGCACCCCGCCCTGCACCGTCGGATAGTCCCGCGCCTGAATGGCACGCACCATCATTTGCCCCAATCCGGGCCAGGAGAAGACCGCCTCTGTGATCACGGAACCGCCCAGGAGGTAGCCGATCTGCATCCCCAGAACGGTCACGATGGTGATGGCCGCATTGCGCAAGGCATGGACCCAGACGACACCGCGTTCGCTGACGCCCTTCGCACGGGCGGTTCGGATGAAATCCTGCTGGATCACTTCCAGCATGGCAGAGCGTGTCATGCGCGCGAGGATCGCGGCGGACACGGCCCCCAGGGTAATTGCCGGCATCACAAGGTGCCGCAACAGGTCAAAAAAATCGCCGCCGCGCGCCGGGTACATGCCGGAGGATGGCAGCACCTGCATCCCCATCGCAAAGATCAGAATGCCCGCGATCCCCGTGAAGAAGGTCGGCATACTCAAACCCGCAAGCGCGACCAACATGGCCGTGGAATCGAAAGCGGTCTGATGAAAAACGGCGGCAAGGATACCTATCCCGATCCCGAAGATGACCGCGAATACCAGCGCGCCCGCCGTCAGGATGGCGGTATTCTTGAACCGCTTGAGAATTTCGGGCAGCACCGCGCGGTTCAACACGACAGAGCGGCCAAAATCCCCCTGCAAGATACGTCCGGCCCACGCGCCGTATTGCACAACCAAGGGCCGATCCAACCCCATATCGCTGCGCAGTTCGGCCACGGCCTCTGGCGTTGCGTCAGGCCCAAGCAGCAGATCGGCCGGATCGCCCGGGGCCAAATGCAGCATGGAAAAGACCAGCACCGAAATACCAAACAGCACCGGTATCGTCTGTGCCAACCTTTTCAGCAGATAGTTCCGCATCAGATGTCCTTAATATTTCGGGAAGGGGAAGACGGGCGGCGCGCGGCCGCCCAATCTGTCGCTGATCAAACGATCGGCCTCGCCGATTACTCCTCGAAGGTCGCGTATTCGACGATCAGATCGAAATCCGGCGACACGAGGAAGTTCTTCAGCTTGGCGGTATGCGCGACGATCTGCGAGCCGTGATTCACGAAGATCCAGGGCGCATCTTCCGCGATCAATGTCTGCGCTTCGAGATACATCTCGCGCCGCGCATCCGGGTCACTGATCTTTTGCGCGCCAGACACCAGTTCATCGACCCGCTCGTTCTTGTACGACCCCGCGTTCCAGCCCGGCGGGAAGTTGGACGAGTTCAACAGGTTGTTCAGCACGATATCGGGGTCGCCAATTGGCGGGTTCCAGGACATCTGCGCCATTTGCGGATGTTCCCGATACGCCTTGAGATACGCGCCCCACTCCATCGTCTGGATGCTGCAATTGATTCCGACCGCTGCCAGATTGGCCTGGATCAGCGTGCCCATTTCGATGGGTGCCTGCATCCCGGACCCGCTTTCAGGGACCATGAACTCGCAATTGCCAAACCCATCCGCATGGCCCGCTTCGGCCAGCAAGGCCCGCGCTTTTTCCGGGTCATAGGGGTATTTCTTCACATCCGTGTTCTGTAGCGCCCCATAAGCCGCAGAAAGCGGACCGGACGATACGGATGCGGTGCCCTGAAGGATGTCCTTCACGATCCCTTCTTTATCCACCGCATAGTTCATCGCCTGTCTGACCAGAACGTTGTCGAATGGCGGATCCGACAATTGCGTGTTCAGCGCGACGAACCAGACATGGGCACTGTCGCCCAATTGCAGTTCGACATCCGGGTTTTCCTTGATGGATTCGAGGCTGTCGAAGGGGACATCGACGGTCAAATCAATCTCGCCCGTGGTCAACGCGCTGAGGCGCGCGGCAGGTTCCACAATGGGGATATAGATCAGGTTCTCGATCTCGGGTGTGGCCCCCCAATAATCAGGATTGACGGCCAAAGTCGTGCGAATGCCCGGCTCCCATTCTTCCAGCATGTACGGGCCTGTTCCCGAAGGATACTGCCCCACGTCATCGCCGTATTTCTTCAGGGCCGTCGGGCTGATGATTCGCATCGTCATCCCCACGGTCCGCGCAAGGAACGGGCCGCTGGGATTTTTGAGCGTAATCTTGACCGTCAGATCATCGATCACCTCGATCTTGTCGATCGGCCCCAGATATGACGGCGCGCCACGGTAGGTGAGCGACCCATGCGCCGGGTGATTTTCGTCGATCTGGCGTTCGAAACTGTATTTCACGGCCTCCGCATTGAAATCGGTGCCATCGTGAAATTTCACGCCGGGACGCAGTTTGAATGTATACTCCAACTCGTCTTCGGAAATTTCCCAACTTTCAGCCAATCGCGGCTCAAGATCGTATGTCCCGTATTTCAGGCCGACGAGTCCCTCGTACAGCCTGCGCGCAACACGGGACGTATTCAGGTCACTGATTTGCGTTGGATCGAATGTGACGGGTTCGGCCTGCAAGCCAACGACGATCGTGTCATCATCACTGGCGTATGCGGAATGCGCCAGCCCGATTGCCATCGCGGATGCAAGCAGCGATCCCATGGTAGATTTGCGGAATTTCACTTTGATTTAGCCCCTCTGCGAACATGAGTCTGTCAGGTGAATTAACCGCGCATATCGGGAGGATTGCGCCCGTCACACGGCTAAAGCTGTACAGAAACATTCGGTGCCGCATGGGCTTCTGGTCAATGAAATAACGAATTTTTTCAAATATTTATATGACTTCGCCTGATTTTCGGGCAGTCGGTTGTGTTGGCTGCGAAGACACAATTTATGGGCGAAGTGACGCCTCTGACCAGGGGGGCAGATCCCCGCCAAAGCGAAGGAATTGGCGGGCCGGCCATGGCGGTCGAAGCGGTCGCGGGCCGCGGCTTGCGGCGCAGATTTCAGCGCTTGGGCTGTGTCGCAGCGCTTGCCTGTATCGTCAGAAAACGACGGGCAGGCACATGTGCAAATCGGCCCGTCGCCAACGCACCCGGCGAACCAACGGCAATAGCCCCGCCCGATGCGCACCGCGTCATCGCCAGCGGCGCGTTTGGGTCAACATATGCGGCGGGCCGGAACATGATTTAGTGCCGCGCGGTCAGCATCGCGCGCAGCGCGTGCACCTTGCGGCTCGCGGTTGTCTCGAACAGCGGCGGGATCAACGCATGAATCAGGGCGGCAAATGCGGCCCCGAACAGGCTCATCGAGAAACGGAAGGCAAAGCGCGCGTGCTGCCAGTAGGTCTCATCGACCGAAGCCGGGTGATCCTTGAACGCTTTGAAGAAGCCGGAAAGCGCATCAGATGAATTGGGTTTGGTTGACACGTTCGTCCGCGTGAGTGGTGGAAGCGATATTCGTTCGAAAATCTCACGTGTCTTGGCAAAATTTATCCCAATATTGTTGACGTATCCGAATATTACGGGATTTTATCCCAACCATGGATGTAAAGATTGACGAAATAGACCGCCGCATACTCCGCGCACTTCAGCGCGACGCCAGTCTGGCGATTGATGCCCTAGCGGAGATTGTCCACCTGTCCCGCAATGCTTGTTGGCGCCGGGTGAAAAGGCTGGAATCGGACGGGGTCATTGCCAAACGGGTCGCCCTGCTGAACCCGGAAGCGATCGGCTTGGATCTGGCCGTGTTCGTATTGGTACGCACCAACCGGCACGATGAGGAGTGGCTGAAACTGTTCGACAAGGCGGTGCGCGACTTGCCGGAAATCACCGGCGCACATCGTATGTCCGGCGATCTGGACTATGTGCTGCGCGTCCGGGTGAGTTCGGTCGGCGCATACGACCAGTTCTATAAGCGTCTGATCGCTCGCGTGCCCCTGTCGGACATTTCGGCCTGCTTCGTAATGGATGACATCAAGGATACGACCGAATTCCCGCTTTAGCGTTCCCAGCGACGCCAACGCCACCAACCCCAAGCAGGGAAAGGAAATTCGGTGATCAGTGGTGAGCCGTGCAGGATTCGAACCTGCGACCCACTGATTAAAAGTCAGTTGCTCTACCAACTGAGCTAACGGCCCACTAGGGGGGCTATCTAGAAAGGTCCGCGCCGGGGGTCAAGCGCAAATCTGACTGTTTTTTAGAGTCGTGCTGGATTCATTCCGGGTGCGAGGTTATATGCCCCGCCATGCAGGAAAACTTCACCTCCGGTCTGCCCTTTATGAAGATGCACGGGCTTGGGAACGACTTCGTCGTCATTGACGAGCGTGCTCATGGGCCTGTCGTGTCTGAAACCTTGGCAATTGCCATGGCCGACCGGCACAAGGGAATCGGATTCGACCAGCTTGTTGCGGTGCAGGATGACGTGTCTGCCGACCTTCGGCTGGTGTTTTACAACGCCGATGGCAGCACCGCGGGAGCCTGCGGAAATGCGACGCGTTGTATCGCAGGCTGGGAGATGGCGCGCCGGGGCGACTCGGCCGCGCTGACCATTCGCACTGAACGCGGCGTGCTGGGCGCCGTGGATGCGGGCGCTGGGCTGATCGAGGTCAATATGGGGCACCCCCTGCTGGACTGGGCCGACGTCCCGCTTGCCCGCGAAATGGATACGCTGGAATTGCCGGTCGATGGTGCGCCGACGGCCACAGGCATGGGCAATCCCCATTGCACCTTTTTCGTGCCGGATGCAGAGGCCGTCGACCTTGCCAGTTTTGGCCCCGGTATCGAACACCATCCGCTCTTTCCTGAGCGGACCAATGTGCAGGTCGCGCAAATCATCGGACCTGACCACATCCGCATGCGGGTCTGGGAGCGCGGCGTGGGCGTAACGCTTGCGTCTGGCTCCTCAAGCTGCGCTACAGCCGTTGCAGCCGCGCGGCGCGGGCTTACAGGGCGCGCTGTGACCATCGATCTGGATGGCGGGCAGCTCAAGGTGGATTGGCAGGAGACGGGCGTGCGGATGACGGGCGCATGGGCGCATGTCTTCGACGGCACATGGTACGGCGCGCGATGACGGACGCGCCGAAATTTTCGAACCACGGGTGCCGGCTCAACGCGTACGAGACCGAGGCGATGAAGGATCTTGCCGAACAGGCCGGGCTTGAGAACGCCGTGATCGTGAACACCTGCGCTGTCACATCCGAGGCTGTTCGCAAGGCCCGCAAGGACATCCGCCGCCTGCGGCGTGAGAACCCCAATGCACGTGTGATCGTGACCGGCTGCGCCGCGCAGATCGACCCGGACAGTTTCGCAGCGATGGAGGAAGTCGACGCGGTCATCGGCAATACCGAAAAGATGCAGGCAGGCACGTGGTCCGCGCTGGCAGGCGATTTCGGTACAGAGCCGGTGCGCGTGGATGACATCATGTCCGTCACGGAAACCGCCGGGCATCTGATCGACGGCTTCGGCACCCGCAGCCGTGCCTATGTGCAGGTCCAGAACGGGTGCGATCACCGTTGCACCTTCTGCATCATCCCCTATGGTCGGGGCAATTCGCGCTCTGTCCCTGCGGGGGTCGTTGTGGATCAGATCAAGCGGCTTGTGGACAAAGGTTTTAACGAGGTCGTTCTGACCGGCGTGGACCTGACAAGCTGGGGTGCCGATCTGCCAGGGGAACCAAAGCTTGGCGATCTGGTCATGCGCATCCTGAAGCTGGTGCCAGACCTGCCACGGCTGCGCATTTCATCCATCGACTCGATCGAGGTCGACGAAAACCTCATGCAGGCCATCGCGACGGAATCACGCTTGATGCCGCATCTGCACCTGTCGCTACAACATGGCGACGACCTGATCCTAAAGCGGATGAAGCGTCGCCACCTGCGGGATGATGCGATCCGCTTCGCTGAAGAGGCGCGGCGCGTACGGCCGGAAATGACCTTTGGTGCGGATATCATCGCAGGCTTCCCGACAGAGACGGATGCCCATTTCAAAAACTCGCTGAAGCTTGTGCAGGAATGTGACCTGACATGGTTGCATGTGTTTCCCTACTCCCCGCGTCCCGGCACGCCCGCCGCGCGTATGCCGCAGGTGGACGGGACGCATATCCGCGAACGGGCCGCGCAGTTGCGTCAGATCGGTGATGCGCAGGTGCGCAAGCATCTGAAGGCGCAGATCGGGGCAACGCATCGCGTGTTGATGGAAAACCCGCATATGGGCCGGACAGAGCAGTTCACAGAAGTCACCTTCGATACCGCTGGCCCCGAAGGTCAAATCGTCAGCGCGACCATCTCTGGGATCGACGGCACACGCCTGACTGCGTGACGAGGCCACTGTGCGGGCTAGACCACCCGTGTGCCGGTGAAACGGTACGAGAGGCCGCCGCACGGACCCGATACCACCATCCATTGTCCAACTGCCAAGCAGAAGCGAAACCGCCCGCGCCGAGGCAACGAAAAACCCCCGCAGCTTGCGCCACGGGGGTGTTTTCAGGTCAATCAGATCGCCTGTAAGGCGTATCAGTCTTTGCCTTTGATCGGCGCCCAAAGGCGCTTGTTCACAAGGTACAGCAGAACCGACAGCACTGTCAGGAAGATGACGCCGACGAAGCCAGCTTGCTTGCGCGCCATCATCTTCGGCTCAGCCGTCCACATCAGGAAGGCCGCGACATCGGCAGCTTCGTGGTGCAGGTCGTTCGAGTGGCCATCGGCAAACTCGACATCCTCACCGTAAAGCGGCGGCGCCATCGAAATCCAGCCACCGGGGAATGCGGTGTTCTCATAAAGAACCGTACCCGCTTCTTCCTTTTCTTCACCGGTATAGCCCGTCAGCAGCGACGCGATATATTCCGCGCCACCCATGCCTTTGAACAGCTGGTTGATCCCAAGACCGTAAGGCCCGTGGAACCCGGCACGCCCCTTTGCCATCAGGCTCAGATCCGGCGCACCCGCCGAATTGACCGCCGGGAAGTGATCCGTTTCCGTCACGGCACGCAGTTCGCCGGCTTCCGGGTCATAGAGGTGGTAGTTCGCATCCTCGTCCAGAACCGTGATGTTGGCCGCATAGGCCCGCACCTGATCCTCGGGCAGCGCAGGGCCACCCTCATCGGCCAGTGTCCGGATCGGGACATAGCGCAGACCGTGGCACGCGGAACAAACCTCGGTGTAGATCTGCAGACCGCGCTGAAGCTGGTTCTGGTCATAGGCACCGAACGGACCCTCGAACGAGAACTTGAAATTCTCGATATGGGCCTCTTCCCCTCCGGCGGCATACGCGCCGGAGACCAGACCAAGGGTCAGACCCGCGGCAAGAGCAAGTTTCTTGAACATCATTGTCTCGCTGTCCTTATTCTGCGGGTTGCGTGGCGGCACTGCTATCCGACTTCGGATAGTGCGCGGCGAAATCTTCTTCGATCGTGGCGGGCTGTTGCTCCGGCTTCTCGATCACGCCCAGAAGGGGCAGGATGACCAGGAAGTAGACGAACCAATAAGTCGCACCGATCAGAGAGATCGTGGAATACGGCGGTTCCGCCGGCATTGCGCCTGCCCACATCAGAACGATGAAGTCGACGACCAGCAGGGCAAACCACCATTTGAACATCGGGCGATACCGACCGGAGCGCACGCGGGATGTATCCAGCCAAGGTGCCAGAGCCATCACGATGATCGCGCCGAACATGGCAGCCACACCGAAGAACTTCGCGTCGACGATGCCCCCGGTCAGGAAGCTGACCAGCTGCACGGCCCACACATCAGCGGTGAACGCACGCAGGATCGCGTAGAACGGCAGGAAGTACCATTCCGGAACGATGTGCGCCGGTGTCACCAGCGGGTTCGCTTCGATGTAGTTGTCCGGGTGGCCAAGGTAGTTCGGCATGAAGCCGACGATGGCAAAGAACACCACAAGAATAACCGCCAGTGCGAACAGATCCTTAATCACGAAATACGGCCAGAACGGAACCGTATCCTTCGCTGCGTCTTCCTTGGACGTGCGGCGGACCTCAACCCCGGTGGGGTTGTTGTTGCCTGTCGTGTGGAAGGCCCAGATGTGCAGCGCAACCAGCGCGGCAATCACGAAGGGCAGCAGGTAGTGCAGCGAGAAGAACCGGTTCAGCGTCGCGTTGTCGACAGCCGGTCCACCCAGCAGCCATGTCTGGATGCCTTCCCCGATGAACGGGATCGCACCGAACAGGCCGGTAATCACGGTCGCGCCCCAGAAGGACATCTGACCCCAAGGCAGAACATAGCCCATGAACGCGGTGCCCATCATCATCAGATAGATCAGCATACCGATGATCCATGTCACCTCACGCGGCGCCTTGTACGATCCGTAGTACAGACCACGGAACAGGTGCGCGTAAACGGCGACAAAGAACAACGAAGCGCCGTTCATGTGCAGGTATCGAATGAAGTGACCACCATTCACGTCGCGCATGATGTGTTCGATCGACGCGAAAGCGTAATCCACATGCGGCGTGTAGTGCATCACCAGAACGATGCCGGTGACGATCTGCAACGCAAGGCAGAAGGTCAGGATGATGCCCCAGATCCACATCCAGTTCAGGTTCTTGGGCGTGGGGATCATCAATGTGTCATACAGAAGACCGACAATCGGCAAACGGCTATGCAGCCACTTTTCGCCAGAGCTATTCGGTTCGTAATGGTCGTGCGGAATTCCAGCCATGTCTCTCCGTCTCCCTTAACCGAGCTTGATCGTAGATTCGTCTTCGAAAACCGCGACCGGAACCGGCAGGTTTTCAGGGGCGGGCCCTTTGCGGATACGACCCGAACTGTCGTAGTGCGACCCGTGGCACGGGCAGAACCAGCCGTGGAAGTCACCAGCGCCGTTCCCAAGCGGAACGCAGCCAAGGTGCGTACACACACCCATCATCACCAGCCATTCGCCGGATTCGTCCATCGCGCGGTTCTCGTCCGCCGCCGGAGCGGGGCCGATATTCTCGTTCCGGGCGTCCTGATCGGGCAGTTCGCTCAGATCGACGGCGCGCGCTTCCTCAATCTCGGATTCGGTACGACGACGGATGAAGACCGGCTTACCCAGCCATTTCACCGTAACCTGTGTCCCCGGTGCGATACCCGACGTATCCACGCGAATCGAGCTAAGCGCCCGCACATCCGCAGAGGGGTTCATCTGGTTGACCAAGGGCCATACCGCGGCACCAACGGTTACCGCACCGGCACCTGCGGCCGCGTAATACAGGAAGTCCCTGCGTTCACTGTCGTGATCTTCTGTCTGCGACACGCGAATACTCCATTCAGCTGGCATCTACTGGCCCGAACGGCCTCACAGACCACGCAAAACGCAGTCCGACTCTGCGCGCTTTTAGCGAGGCACGTATCGGACGTCCAGTATTCAACGCGGTCATGAAGTCGCAGGGTTTCCCGCAAGCCACGCAGGCCGTTACATTCCTTCGGGTGGAACCGTCGCTAGCATCGATGGTCGCTGAGCAAATTCGGCGTACCATTTGGCCAGCGCATCGCAGCCTTTACGCCAATTTCGCGCGTCATGGCGGAAGTCCACATAGCCCAGCGCACAGGCCACGGCGATCTGCCCCATATCCAGCGGGCCGTTCAGATGCCCCATCCAGCGCGAATCCAACGCGGCGCAGGCAGACGCGATCTTGGTCCATTGCGCCTCGACCCAGTCATCCCAACGCGCCTCTTCGGGGCGAAGCTTGCCTTCATAGGTCATCAGCAGCGCCGCATCGAGGATTCCGTCCGCCGTCGCCTCCAGCGTCATGATCTCAAAGCGACGACTGCCCGAGGCATACAGCCCGGCCTGCGCACGATCATCGAAGAACGCGCAAATCACCCGGCTGTCATAAAGCGTCGGGCCATCTGCCCGCGTCAAAGCGGGAATTTTCATCAGCGGGTTTTGCGCCGCCAACCCGGACAGGGGATTCGTCGGCTTGGTGGACCCTTCGATCAGGGTGACATCGTCCAGCTGCCCGGTCTCGTGCAGGGTGATCATGACCTTGCGCACATATGGCGATGTCGGCGAGTAATAAAGTTGCATCGATTGGTCCTCCTGCGCGCCACCCTAGGCGTCACGCATCCGCGCGGCAAGTTCCCGCAGCGCCATGCCAATGCCCTGCGTCGCCATACGGTCTGCGGCCCGCAGTCGCGCCGCGTCCGGTTTGTTCTGGTTTAGCTTCCAAGTCCCGTCGATATGTTCGATCCGCATTCGGCAGGGAACGATTGCCCGCATCATCTTGTCCAGAACCTCCGGCGTCATCTTGTCCGACGTCCACGACGTCTTGGGCAGTAGTTTCTGCTCAAAGAACGCGGTTTGGCGATCGATCACACCGCGCAATTCCTCCGCAGCGCGCCGTTCCAGTGTCCCGCGCAGATGCACCGCGACATAGTTCCATGTCGGAACCTGATCGGGCAACTCGTACCAGTCGGGACTGACATAACCATCGGGCCCATTGACCGCGATCACCGCCGGTTGCGGCGCGGACAGCACCCGTGCAATCGGATTGGAACGGACGAGATGCAACCAGACATCCGCACCGTCCACAAGGAACGGCACATGGCTGACCAGCGGCCCGCCCTCCGCGCTGTTCACACAAAGAACGCCAAAGGCGCGATCCGCCGCGAAGGCAAGATTGCCCGCATCATCCTGTGTATGGAACGCTTGATTGGGATGCATGTCCCGCCCTCCCCCGTGGCGCTGCCTAGCCGATATAGTCCCGCAAAGCCTGCGGCGGGCGCGCAAAGAAGTCCTCCACCGGGGCAGGCACGGATGCAACCCCGCCATCGACGAAACTGACCAAGCCTGCAAGCGCCCGTGCCTCTTCGGGGTTATGCGTCACCATGATCACACTGGCCGACACCTTGGCGGCGACCTCTACCACAAGGCGCAGCATATCCGTCCGCTGCGCTGGCCCCAGGGCCGAAAACGGCTCATCCAGCAGCATGACCGGGCGGGCCATCACCAGCAGCCGGGCAATCGCCGCGCGGCTTTGCTGCCCGCCGGACAACTCTGCCGGTTTGCGCGCCTCCAGCCCGGCAAGCCCGACCTGCCCCAGCGCATCCGCGACCCGCGCGCGCTCTGCCGCAGTCAGTTTCAACGAAGGGCGCAGGCCAAGGCCGACATTCTGCGCCACGGTCAGATGCGGAAAAAGGTTATGATCCTGAAACAGCATCGCCACAGGCCGGTGCTGCGGCACGGGGGGCAACGCCTGACCGTCGGCCCGAACCGTTCCTGACACCTGATCGGCGAACCCGGCTATTCCCGCAAGCAGCGTCGATTTCCCGGCACCCGACGGCCCCAACACCGCGCAACGCGCCCCGGCATCAAGTGCCCAATCGGCGGCCAGCCGAAACCCACCATTTCCAAACACACATCCGTCAAGCTCAAGCACCGCGCCGCCCCCAATGATCAAACACCCAGAACAGCGAAAAACTGCACAGCGTCAGCAACAACGACGCGCTTGCCGCCGCCTCCACCCGATAGGCCGCAAGCAGCTGTTCGATCTGCAAGGGCAACGTCCCCCGCGCCGGATCGGCAAACAGCGCGATCACGCCAAGATCGCCCATCGACAACGCAGCGCCAAGGCCCAAGGCAAAGCCCAAGGGCCGCCGCAACCGGGGCAACAGCACGATCCGCCAAAGCCGCGCGCCGCGCAGACCCAGCGAAGCGGCCAAGCGGCCAT
The DNA here is from genome assembly GCF_004803475.1 of Aliishimia ponticola. GTDB lineage: Bacteria > Pseudomonadota > Alphaproteobacteria > Rhodobacterales > Rhodobacteraceae > Aliishimia > Aliishimia ponticola. Next base: position 187,764 of record NZ_SRKY01000005.1, on the reverse strand, counting down.
GCGCATCGACCGCCTGCCGAAGCCCCGGCACCAAAATCCGCAGCGCAAATGGCAGCGCCATCACCGCGTTCACGATAACCGTCACCAGCAACGCCATGGCCTGCGGGTCGGCAATCGGAAAGATGACGATGAACAGACCCGTCCCGATCATCAGCGGCGAGGTCGCAAGCCCCAGAAAGCCAATCGCCTCAACCGCATTATGGCGCAGGCTTAGCGTGGCAATCGGCAGCGCAAGCAGCATCAAAAGCGCCGCGCTGCTTAATGCGACGATCAGCGACCGCAGCGTGGCCCACCAAACGGCGTCCGGCATCGAAAACAAGCCCGACGCGCCCTGCCCCAGAACCGCAAGCATCGGCAGCAAAAGAAACGCCGCACCCAGAAGAATGACTGGCATATCCCATGCCGACCGATCCCAGCGCGCCACGACCCTGTCCAACCCCTGCCCCGGATCGTGCAATGGCAACAGCCGGAACAGCGCCAGACATGCACCCAGCGCGACGACGATTTGCACCAGCGACAACAGCGCCGCACGGCCCAGATCGAATTCGAAGCGGAAGGCCTGATAAATCGCTAATTCGATCGTCGTGGCGCGCGGCCCACCGCCCAGGATCAGCGCCACCGCAAAGGATGTCAGGCAGATCACAAAGACCAGTCCCGCCGCACCGGGCAAAACCCGCGACAGCATCGGCAACTCCAGATGCCGGAACAGATCGCGTTTGGTGAAACGAAGCTGCGCGGCCAAGCGGAACTCTTCCGCCGGAATGTCCTGCCAACCTTGCAGCAAAAGCCGCGTTGCCAGCGGTACGTTGAAGAACACATGCGCCAGAACGACGCCCTGAATGCCGTAGATCGACACTGGCTCCAACCCCGTTGCGGCAAGCGCCGTATTCACCCAGCCATTACGTCCGAAAATCGCCAAAAGGCCCATGACCGCAACGATCACGGGCAGCAGGAACGGCGCACCAAGCAGCGTAATCAGCCAACGCCGCCCCGGAAAATCACGCCGCGCCAGGGCGCGCGCCAACGGCACGGCAAGCCCGGCGGAGATCAGCGCCGACAGCGCGGCCTGCACCACCGTGAACCGGATCGCGGCCCAATCGGCAGGGCCAAGGCCACGCCCCGGCTCTGCCCGCAAGATCACCGCGCCCAGCGCCACCAGCACCAGCGCCAAGGCGGCAATCACCGCCAAGGCACCGGGCCACCGGCTTAGTTGGAGAGCGCGCCAAGCCACTCGGTCAGCGCCTCATCCCGCAGATTGGCCGCGTCCTCGGCGGAAAGCAGCAATGCCTTGCCCGGTTGCACCAGCGTGTCGAACCCTTCTGGCAACCCACCTTCGGGCGTCACAGCGGGGTACATCCAGTTGGTCGTCGGGATCACGCTTTGAAAGGCGTCCGTCACCATGAAGGCAAGGAACTGATCGGCAAGATCGGACTGGTCAGAGGCCGCCAGTTTCGCAGCGACTTCCACTTGCAGGTAATGGCCTTCTTCGAACGCGGCCGCCGCTTTGGACGGGTCTTCTTCGGCAATGAGGTGATAGGCGGGCGAGGTCGTATAGCTCAGCACCATGTCGGCTTCGCCTTCCAGAAACAGCCCATAGGCTTCGGACCAGCCCTTGGTCACGGTCAGCACGTTGTCGGACAGACTGTCCCAGATGCCGGGCGCTTCATCGCCATAGGCCGCCTTGACCCACATCAGCAGCCCCAGACCGGGGGTGGAAGAGCGCGGATCCTGAATCACGACCTTCAGATCGCTTTGCGCCAAGTCCTTGAAGCTGACCGGAGCGTTCAGATCGGCGTTGTGAACAAAGGCGAAATAGCCCCAATCATACGGAACGAACGTGTCATCGGACCATTCGATCGGCAGATCGAAACTGGCGTCGACCGCATGCGGCGCGAACAGGCCGGTTTCCTTTGCCGCTGCCGTCAGATTGGTATCAAGGCCCAGCACGATATCTGCGTCGGACCGCGCGCCTTCCAGGCGCAACCGCGCCAGCAGCGCCGCCCCGTCACCGGCGCCGACGAATTGCAGATCGCAGCCGCAGGTTTCCTCAAACGCTTTCTCGATCGCCGGGCCGGGGCCCCAGTCGGAAACGAAACTGTCATAGGTATAGATCGTCAGCACAGGCGTTTCCGCTGCCGCCGCGCCCGCCAGAAGGGCCGTTCCAATTGCGAGGTATTTCATGTCTCTCTCCATGTCGTATGGCGAGAGGTCAGATATGGATCACATGTCCGATACCTTCCCTCCGCCGGTTCTAACCGGTTCAGGTTCAACGGGTTCGCGCGACGCATCTCAGCCTTGGAAGGCACCCCGAGGTAGCTGCGCTTGTAAGGCGCACCCCAGGCCGTGGCAAGGGCCACCAAACTCCCAAGGAAGGTCATTCTTCCGCCAAGTTTCAGGGCGAAGATTTGGCGGACGTGACACCAAGGTGGTCAAATGACGGCGCGAACAGCACTTTACGTGGATGGGGACAATCTGGGCGCGGGATACGGGCCGCAGATCCTGGAACTGGCGCGCCAAGCGGGCCGGCTGGATATCGCGCGCGTCTATGCGGATTTCGGGAAAACCTGCGGGTGGAACAATGTGCCGGGGGTGCGTACCTGCCATGCCGGAACGGGCAAGAACGCATCTGACCTTCTGCTGGCAGTAGATGCGATGCAGTTCGCGCATACTGCCGGGATCACGACCCATGTCATCGCAACGTCGGATGGGGATTTCTCGCATCTGGCCCTGCGCCTGCGCGAAATCGGTCATACCGTCATCGGCATCGGAGAGGCCAAGGCCCCGGACAAGCTGACTGCAGCCTGTTCGACCTTTCATAAGCTTGCTGCAAAGACGCGGCCCCCCTGCGCCCAAACCCGCACGGGCGAAGACATTACCCAGATGGATCAGCACATCCGCGCGATCATCGCCGCCGGAAGCCAAGAGGGCCGCGGCCTCGAACTTCAGAAAATGGCGCAGAAGATGCAGCGCCAACACGGGATCAAGCTCTCCGACCTGACGGTCCGCACGTGGCGATCCTATCTCAGCGCCCGCCCCACATTATACGAGCTTGATCCTCCCGGACCGGGCGCAAAGGTGCGATTCAAACAGAACGGCTTCAACGGGGCGACGTGATCGGCCCCACCGCGCAACACGCATCACCCTTCACATCGCGCCCGTCCCCGCGTATGTCCTGCGCCGACCTGAACGGAGCCAGCGCATGAGCCTCAACACTTTCGGACATCTCTTCCGCGTTACGACCTGGGGCGAAAGCCACGGTCCGGCTTTGGGTGCGACGGTCGATGGCTGCCCGCCCGGTGTCGCCGTGGATGAGGCCATGCTGCAAACATGGCTCGACAAGCGCAAACCGGGACAGAACAAATACACTACGCAGCGGCGTGAGCCTGATCAGGTGAAAATCCTGTCTGGCGTTTTCGAGGGCCAAACCACCGGCACCTCTGTCCAGTTGATGATCGAAAACACCGATCAGCGGTCCAAGGACTACGGCGACATCATGGACAAGTTCCGTCCCGGTCACGCCGATATCACCTATTGGCAGAAATACGGCATCCGTGACTATCGCGGCGGCGGTCGGTCCTCTGCCCGCGAAACCGCCGCGCGTGTGGCCGCAGGTGGCCTGGCCCGCGCCGTGCTTCATACCCTTGCCCCCCAGATCGAAATCAAGGGCTACATGACCCGTATGGGCGCGCATGAAATCGACCGTAGCCGGTTCGACTGGGATCAGATCGACCAGAATCCGTTCTGGACCCCGGACGCAGAGGCGGCGAATACATGGGCCGACTACCTTGACGGGCTGCGCAAATCCGGATCTTCCGTCGGGGCGATCATCGAAGTCGTTGCGCGCTCTGTCCCTGCAGGGCTGGGCGCGCCGATCTATGGCAAGCTGGACACGGACCTTGCCGCCGCCATGATGTCGATCAATGCGGTGAAGGGGGTCGAAATCGGCGAAGGCATGTCCGCCGCGATGCTGACCGGCGAGGCCAATGCCGACGAAATCTTCATGGGCAACGATGGCAAGCCTGTCTATTCGTCCAACCACGCGGGCGGCATCCTTGGCGGTATATCCACCGGTCAGGACGTTGTGGTGCGTTTTGCGGTAAAGCCCACATCGTCGATCCTGCAAACCCGCAAGACGATCACCAAGACCGGCGAAGCGGCAGAGATCATCACCAAGGGTCGCCATGATCCTTGCGTCGGCATCCGCGCTGTTCCGGTGGGCGAAGCAATGATGGCCTGCGTTCTTCTGGACCACATTCTGCTGCACCGGGGACAGGTCGGCGGCGCGGTTGGTGAAACACGCGGCCATATCGGCTGATCCCGCCACCGGCGGGCGGCTTTGAAACAAGTCGCCGCCAATTATCACGTTCACGTGCCGCCTGAAGATTTCAGCCGCGCCCTGCTGCGGTGCGTGTTAACCTTGGGTCAACGCTGAAAGGAGGCGTATCATGCGACATTACTCTATTCGCCTTGCGGCACTGACTTTGGCAATCGCGGTCGGACTGATGGTTTGCCCCACTTGCGAGAACCCGACGCAAAAGGCCAAAGCGGCTGAAATTTCTGTCGAAATAGGCTGATAGCGCCCTTGCGGCGCGGCGGAAATCACGCAAGTGTCGCCGCGATGGCACAGCCTGCAATCTCCAACAATCCCAGCTTTGCCATTACTCTCAAGTTAATGGCCGTGTTTCTGTTCATGGTGATGGCGGCGATGATCAAGGTCGCCACCCAGAACGTCCCATCGGGCGAGGCTGTGTTCTTCCGCTCTCTCTTTGCGATCCCGGTGATCACCTTCTGGATCTGGCAGCGCGGCGAACTGCGCGAAGGCCTCGTACCGAAGAACCTGATGGGCCATGTCTGGCGTGGGTTGTTCGGAACCTCGGCCATGGCGCTGAACTTCGCCGGGCTGGGCCTGCTGCCGCTGCCTGAAGTCACGGCCATCGGATATGCCACACCGATCTTCACCGTCATTCTGGCGGCGGTAATGCTGAACGAGCGTATTCGCCTTGTCCGTATCTCTGCGGTGGCGCTTGGACTGATCGGCGTGATGATCGTCATGTGGCCCCGTCTTAGCGTGTCGGACCTGACCAATGCCGCGACAATCGGTGCCTTGATGGTTCTGGGGTCATCCATTCTGCGGGCTTTGGTGCAGGTCCATGTTCGGCAGCTTGTCCGAACCGAACACACCGCCGCCATCGTCTTTTGGTTCTCGGTCACGGCCACGGTGCTGTCGCTGCTGACACTCCCCTTCGGCTGGGTCGTGCCCAAAATCAGCGATCTGGCCTTGTTGATTGGTGCCGGGGTGATCGGCGGCGTGGCGCAAATTCTTGTCACCTCGTCCTACCGGTTCGGTGCGGCGTCGATGCTGGCGCCGTTCGACTATGCTTCGATGCTGTTTGCGATTGTGATTGGCTGGGTCGTCTTCGCGGAGCTTCCAACTGCGGCCATGCTGCTGGGTGGTTGCCTTGTCATTGCGGGCGGCGCGCTGATCATCTGGCGTGAACGGCAGCTTGGTCTGAAAGGCGGCCGGGCCAGAGCACGCTCTGTCACCGATCCCAAGGCCTGAGCCACCGCCGCGCGTTAGACAAGGCGCATCCTGATGCCGTCATAGGCCCCGTATCGGTCGAAGCGCAGGTAGAGTTCCGGCGAAATATCCGCCGTCCCCTCAAAGCTGGCCACAAGCGTGTTGTCGACAAAGACGTGGCTGTCGCCATCCGCCGTGACGGTATCCAGCAAAGCGTTCAGCGGCGCGGTCCATTCCTCTGGCGCATCACTATAGGTGTCGTAATCGGGCACTGACGGCAGAACGCTGTTCGGGATCAGGTTTTCGACATCCATGAAAAAGCGGTCTTCCCCCGGCGTGAAGTCGGTAAAGATCACCGGCCCCAATTCCGCAAAGCTGTGATCGTAGATCGCCGTAACAAGATCGTCGCCCGCGCCCAGCGTGACGATATCCCCGTTATCCACATCTTCGACACGGTCGTTACCGTCACCCGCATCGACAATGTCCAAATACCCATCGGCTGCACCCGACTGGTCCCAATGGCCCGAATATTCCAACGGGATCGCATTGGCGTCGATGAAATCGTCACCCGCACCGCCAAGCAGACGCGCCGCGCCATCGACGCTAAGCAGGCTGTCATCGCCATCCCCGCCCGAAACCGACGCGCCGCTGCCGAAGGCCACGATCACTTCGTCGCTGGTGCCGCCTTCGACCTCTCCTGCACCAGTGACCGATATCCCGACGAAACCCGAACGCGCAACATCTGACCCGATCACGGTGTCACCTTCCCCGGCAAAGATCAGCCCGCCTTCAAGGTTGGTCGCATCCACGCTGTCCTGCCCGTCACCCGTATGCAGAATCACCTGCCCGCTGACGATGGTGAAGGCGTCATCCCCCGCGCCGCCATCCACCTGCGCAACCGCGATATCCTCGGTGTAATATCGCAGGTCTTCGCCGTCATAAGCGGCGTAATCGACATCTGCTGCGTTCGGGATCGGGCCGGGATTGATGATGAAGGAATCGTTACCTTCGGTGCCTGCCATCTGCTCCAGATTGCTCAGGACGTTATAATCCTCCCCGACAGGCTCATCGCCGTCGGTGGGAGTCTCGTCGTCATGGTCAGAGGAGTCGGACACCAAAGTCGCCCCCGCCACGGCCATCACGGAAAGAAGCAGCAGTTCCAGCATAATCTCATCAATTCGCTACCTTCGGGTGTATTGTGCCCGTTTTCTGCTGAATGGGAAGAATATGCTTAATTCATTGTTAACGGCGAAGCGGGAATGCCCGGGCGTGGCCGTTTCATCACGGTGCAAAGCGCCCCGCAATAGCGCGTAAAGCGCCTGTCAGATCGGGGGAAGGCCGCCCGCGTGATCCCCACGAAGGCGGCCCGAATTCTTAGCTGCGGACAAGCTTTTCGTAGCTTTCCGACATCTCCCGCGTCAGCGCACCGACTTCGAAGTTATAGTCGCCGATTTGCCCCACCGGAGTCACTTCCGCCGCCGTGCCGGTCAACCAGCACTGTTCGAAGCTTTCCATTTCTTCGGGCATGATGACTCGCTCATGCACCTTCACCTGCCGGTCCTGAAGCATCCCGATCACGGTTTGACGTGTCAGACCATTCAGGAAGCAATCGGGCTTGGGCGTATGCACCTCGCCGTCCTTCACGAAAAAGATGTTGGCCCCGGTCGCCTCGGCAACATAACCGCGATAATCCATGAACAACGCGTCGGAGCATCCCTTCGCCTCTGCCGCGTGCTTGGACGTGGTGCAGATCATGTAAAGGCCGGATGCCTTAGCGTGCACCGGGATCGTTTCCGGGCTGGGGCGCTTCCACTTGGCGATATCCAGCTTGGCGCCTTTGAACTTGGCGTCGCCATAGTAGCTGCCCCATTCCCACGCCGCGATGGCCAGATTGACAGGGTTTCGCGCCGCCGCGACGCCCATATCCTCACCCGCGCCGCGCCATGCCACCGCACGCACATATGCGTCGGTGAAGCCATTGGCGGTCAGCACTTCCTGCTTGGCCGCTTCGATCTCGTCGACGGTCCACGGGATCTGGAAATCCAATTCGCCGGCCGAAAAGTGCAGGCGTTCGGAATGCTGGCGGCTTAGGAAAATCTTGCCGTTATAGGCACGCTCGCCTTCGAATACGGAGGACGCGTAGTGCAAAGCATGGGTCAGGACGTGGACCTGTGCGGAACGCCAGTCCACCATCTGGCCATTCATCCAGATCTTGCCATCGCGGTCATCATATGCGCCTGCCATCAGTCTCTCCTCATCACGGCTTGCTTTTTCAATAATTGCGCAACTACGTCCAGTGTGGACATTATATTACACAAAACCTGCGATTCGATACTGGTTCGGTCTTGGAATGTCAACAAGGCTGACTTATAGTGGCACAAATATTGATCACAAAGGACATGAAACAATGTCTGATGGGGCACGGGCGGGCACCTCTTCCGGAGAGAGTCTTCTTTATCTGACCGACGAACAATTGCGGCAGGGCATCGAGGCGATGTTCTTCGCGTATCGTGGATTCACGGCGGATCCGGACCGTATACTTGGGGATATGTCCTATGGCCGGGCGCATCACCGCGCGATCCACTTCATCAACCGCGCACCGGGCACAACGGTGAACAACTTGCTGAACATCCTTGGCGTTACCAAGCAATCCCTGAACCGGGTGCTGCGCACGCTGATCGCGGATGGTCTGGTTGAAAGCAGGGTCGGCAAGACCGACAAACGCGAACGGCACTTGCACCTGACGGACAAGGGCCGCGCGCTGGAGGGCACCTTGTCCGACGCCCAGCGCGCCCGAATGCGCGCCGCCTTCCGCGAAGCCGGACCCGAGGCGGTCAGCGGATTTCGCACCGTCCTCGAAGCGATGATGGACCCGGAAATGCGACGTGCCTATGCCAAACTCAGGGAGAGCGGAGCATGATCGACCTCGACCCGCATGTGCTGATCATCGACGATGACGAACGCATTCGCGTACTGCTTCAGAAATTTCTCAAGCGGAACGGATTTCTTGTCACGACCGCGCGCGATGCCAGCCACGCCCGACGGATTTTGTCCGGCCTCGATTTCGACATGGTGATTTGCGACGTGATGATGCCGGGCGAAGACGGGATCAGCTTTACCGCCGACTTCCGGAAGACAAAGGAAACGCCGATCCTGTTGCTGACTGCGAAGGGCGAGACCGAAGACCGGATTACCGGGCTAGAGGCCGGGGCCGACGACTATCTGGCCAAGCCGTTCGAGCCGAAGGAACTTCTTTTGCGGATGAATGCCATTCTCCGCCGCGTCCCTGAAACCGTTCCCGAACCGGCAAAGCCGAAGGTGCTATCGCTTGGTCCGATCCAATACGACATGGAACGCGGCGAGATGTGGCAGGGTGAAAATATCGTCCGTCTGACGGCGACCGAAACGCAACTGATGCGCATCTTTTCGCTGCAAGTGGGCGAGGCGTTGTCGCGCAGCGAACTGGTCGAAAAGCTGGGGCGTGATCGCGGGCAGGCGCAGGAACGCGCCGTAGACGTGCAGATCACACGTTTGCGCCGCAAGATAGAAGACAACCCCAAGCAGCCGCGCTATCTGCAAACGGTGCGCGGTGCGGGCTATATGCTGACCGTGGACTAACACCTGACAGGAGGGCCCGGGAGTATTCCGGGGCAAAGACGTGCATGACCACAGCCCTGATTACGCATCCAGATTGCCTTGGCCACGAGAACCCGCCCGGAGCGCCTGAAAAGGTGGCGCGGCTGGAACATCTGCTAAGCGCGCTGGTGCCTTTGGACCTTTTGCGGCTCGAAGCGCCGATGGGCACGCCGGAGCAAGCCGAACTTGTCCACGATGCCGAATACGTCGCGCAAATCCCTGACCGCATCCCCACCAAGGATCACATCTGGCTGGATGGCGACACCTACCTATCCCCCGGCTCGCTCAATGCGATTTATCGCGGTGTTGGCGGCGCTGTGCGGGCAGTGGACGCGGTGCTGGACGGCGAGGCAAAGAACGCATTTTGCGCCACCCGTCCTCCGGGGCACCATGCAGAGCAGGCTCTACCGATGGGGTTTTGCATCTTTGGCAATGTCGCAATCGCAGCGAAACACGCCTTGGAAAATCGCGGCTTGAAACGAGTCGCGGTGCTGGATTTCGACGTGCATCACGGCAACGGCACGCAGGCGCTACTGCAGGACGATCCGCGCGCGTTCTTCGTGTCGTCACATCAATTCCCACTTTGGCCCGGCACTGGCCGGGCGTCGGAAATCGGCCCGCATGGCAATATCATGAACATCCCTCTCGATCCGGCCTCCGGCGGCGCAGAGATGCAGAACGCCTGGGAACCGGTCTGGGACCGCCTCTATGAACAAAAGCCAGAGATGATCCTGATCTCCGCCGGGTTCGATGCCCACACGAACGATCCTCTCGCGGAACTGCGCTGGGAGGTCGAAGATTTCGCATGGCTCACCGCAAAGATCTGCGAAATGGCTGCCGAACTCAGCGAAGGCCGGGTGGTTTCTGTTCTGGAAGGCGGTTATGATCTGCGGGCTTTGGCCATGTCGGCCAAGGCGCATGTGGAAGAACTGATGAAGGCCGCGACATGACCGATACGCCCGTCGAGGAAATGAGCTTTGAGCAGGCAATGGCCGAGCTTGAGCAGGTGTTGAACCAGCTGGAACGCGGCGACGTGGCCCTTGAGGAATCGATCAAGCTGTACGAACGCGGCGACGCCTTGAAAAAGCGGTGCGAAGCGAAGCTCAAAGAAGCCGAAGCAAAGGTGGCCGAAATCACGCTTGATGCGTCTGGCAACCCGACCGGAACCGCGCCTGCCGAAGGGCTGTAAGTGTTTCAAGACAAGCTAAGCGCCTGCGCCGAACTGATTCAGGCGCATTTTGACCATGTGATCGGGGCCCTACCGGATTTACCCGTCACGCAAGCGATGGCACATGCAACGCAGGGCGGAAAGCGCCTGCGCGGGTTTCTGGTTCTGCAAAGCGCGACCCTGCATGACATAGGCTCTGACAAGGCGATTTGGCCCGCGACCGGGATCGAAGCGCTGCACGCCTATTCCCTTGTCCATGATGACCTTCCTTGCATGGATGACGACGACATGCGGCGCGGGCAGCCGACTGTTCACGTCAAATGGGACGAAGCGACCGCCGTGCTTGCAGGTGACGCGCTGCAATCGCTGGCCTTTGAACTTGTCACCCACCCCAATGCCGGAACCGCGCAAACGCGCGCGGACCTCGCACTAAGCCTGGCCATCGCATCTGGCGCGCAAGGGATGGTGTTGGGCCAAGCGCTCGACATCGCGGCAGAGACCGCCGAAGAGCCACTGACATTGGAAGAAATACAGGCTCTGCAAAGGGGAAAAACCGGGGCTTTGATCGAATGGTCCGCCTGCGCCGGGGCCCGTCTGGCCGAAGCCGATACGACTGCATTGCAAGGCTATGCGCGTGACCTTGGGCTGGCGTTTCAGATTGCCGACGACGTGCTGGATGTCGAAGGCGACGCCGCGACTGTCGGCAAGGCTGTGCGCAAGGACGCAACTGCTGGCAAGGCGACCTTCGTTTCCCTTCTGGGGCTGGATGCAGCCAAACGCCGCGCGTCAGACTTGGTGGATTCCGCGATTTCGTACCTAGATATGTACGGAACACCCGCCGACGCGTTGCGCGACACCGCCCGTTTCGTTATCTCGCGCCAGAACTAGGAGACTTTCCGATGTCCGAGCGCCCGCAAACCCCGCTGCTGGATCAAATCCAGCGCCCCTCTGACTTGCACAGCCTGTCGGACGAACAATTGATCCATGTCGCACATGAATTGCGGGCAGAGACGATCTCGGCCGTGTCTGAAACTGGTGGGCATCTGGGTGCGGGTCTGGGGGTCGTTGAACTGACCGTTGCGCTCCATGCGGTGTTCGATACCCCGCGCGACAAGCTGATCTGGGACGTATCCCACCAATGCTACCCCCACAAGATCCTGACCGAACGGCGCGACCGTATTCGCACCCTGCGCCAAAAGGACGGGTTGAGCGGTTTCACCAAACGCAGCGAAAGCCCCTATGATCCGTTCGGGGCTGCGCATAGCTCCACCTCCATCTCTGCCGCGCTGGGTTTCAAGGTTGCCGCCGATCTGGGCGGGGATGCTGGCGATGCGATTGCCGTGATTGGCGACGGCGCAATGAGCGCGGGCATGGCTTATGAGGCGATGAACAACGCCGGCCATTTGGGCAAGCGACTGTTCGTGATCCTCAACGACAATGAAATGTCGATTGCCCCGCCGGTCGGCGCTTTGTCCTCGTACCTGAGCCGCCTTTATGCCGAAGAGCCGTTTCAAGACCTGAAAAGCGCCGCGAAAGGGGCCGTAAGCCTGCTGCCCGAACCCTTCCGTGAAGGGGCGAAGCGGGCGAAAGACTTGCTTAAAGGCATGGCCGTTGGGGGCACCCTGTTCGAGGCGCTGGGGTTCAGTTATCTCGGGCCGATTGACGGGCATGACCTGCACCAGTTGCTGCCCGTTCTGCGCACTGTCAAATCCCGCGCACATGGCCCGGTTCTGATCCACGTTCTGACCAAGAAGGGCAAAGGCTACGCCCCGGCAGAGCAAGCACGTGACAAGGGCCACGCCACGGCCAAATTCGACGTGGTCACCGGCAAGCAAAAGAAGACCCCCTCCAACGCGCCGTCTTATACCTCGGTCTTCGCCAAGGGTCTCTTGGCCGAAGCAGCGGGCGATCCCAAGATCTGCGCCGTGACGGCCGCGATGCCCGATGGCACCGGCCTTAACCTCTTTGCGGAACGCTACCCATCGCGCTGTTTTGATGTCGGCATCGCAGAGCAACATGGCGTTACATTCTCGGCCGCTCTGGCCGCCGGGGGGATGCGCCCCTTCTGCGCGATGTATTCGACCTTCTTGCAACGTGGCTACGATCAGGTGGTCCACGATGTCGCCATACAGGGCCTACCTGTACGTTTTGCCATCGATCGCGCCGGTCTGGTCGGGGCCGATGGGGCCACGCATGCGGGCAGTTTCGACACGGCGTTCCTGTCCAACCTGCCGGGAATGGTGGTGATGGCCGCAGCGGACGAAGCCGAACTGATGCACATGGTCGCCACCGCCGCCGCCCACGATAGCGGCCCGATCGCGTTCCGGTATCCGCGCGGCGAGGGCGTTGGCGTTGAACTGCCCGAACGGGGAACCCCGCTTGAGATCGGTAAGGGACGCATCATTTCCGAAGGTTCAGGCGTTGCGCTGCTTTCCTTCGGCACCCGCATGGAAGAAGTCCGCAAAGCCGCCGAGGCATTGTCCGCCCGCGGCATCACCCCGACAATCGCCGATGCGCGTTTCGCCAAGCCGCTGGACCGTGAAATGATCCTTGATCTGGCCGCCACGCACGAGGCGCTTATCACGATCGAGGAAGGCGCGATTGGTGGCTTCGGCTCTCATGTTGCGCAACTTCTGGCCGAAGAGGGCGTGTTCGACACCGGGTTGAAATACCGATCCATGGTGCTGCCCGATATGTTCATCGACCACAGCGCCCCCAGCGATATGTACGCGACCGCCTGCCTGAACGCGGAACAGATCGAAGCAAAGGTGCTGGACACGCTCGGCGTGTCGTCGATCACGTCCGCGCGCGCCTGATACAGTCCCTAACCGAGCAAAAGCGTCGCGGCGACCGTGGTGCTGATGGCGACGACCGCGAAGCCGAGAAGCACGTAAAGCCCGTCGCGGGTCAGCAACCCGAACGACAAGAGGGAGATCGCCCCGGCACCGAAACTGGTCACAAAGGGCAACAGCTCCAGGAAGGGCCAGAACCACGTGAAGCACACACATGTTGCCATTGTCGCCCAGCGCGCGGGCTTCACAGTGAAAAGCGGCCAGCGCTTATGCGAATGACGGTCGAACCAAGCCGCAGGTCTGCGCAGCCACGCCACCGCCTTTCGAAGCGTTTCCTCCGGCACCGTTCGATTCAAAAGCGCATTGGGCATCCACAGATGCTTACGCCCTATTAGGGCCTGTATACCAATCAAGGAAATGAGCAGGGCCGAGATCGTCGGGGACCCGGGAATTCCTGACAGCGGCGAAACCATCAAAAGACCGATCACCAGGATCAACGGCGCAAAAGACCGTTCGCCCAACTGATCCATGATCGACCGGACATCCACAGGCGGCGCTTGCGTCGCCGCATCCACCTGGTCGAGCAATTCGGTAATCGTGGTTTCCGTGTCAGACATCGCCGTGGGTCAACAGTGCTTTCAAACCAGAACGATAGTCCGGGTAGATCAGTTTGACACCCAATTCCTCTTTGATCCGATCGTTGCGGACTCGCTTGCTTTCTGCGTAGAAGCTGCGCGCCATCGGGCTAAGCTCTGCTTCGTCGAACGGGACTTCCGGCGGGGGGGACATCCCCAAAAGTTCCGCCGCGTGCAGGATTACATCTTGTGGCGGGGCGGGGTCATCATCGCAAAGATTATAGACCCTAACCGGGTTCGGATGCTGAATCGACGCGGCAAGAACTTGGGCAATGTCCTGCACATGTATCCGTGAAAAGACCTGCCCCGGCTTGATGATCCGTCGCGCCTTACCCTGCCGAACCTTGCTGAACGGACCGCGTCCCGGACCGTAAATCCCGGCAAGACGGAAGATATGCAGCGGCAGCCCCTTCACGGACAGCCAATCCTCTTCCGCCGCCTTGCGCGACTGACCGCGCCGCGTGCTGGGCGTCAGCGGCGTGTCTTCGTCCACCCACGCGCCGTTGTGATCGCCATAAACGCCAGTGGTCGAAAGATACCCTGCCCATTCCAAACGCGGCGCAATCTTTGCTATTTCGTCGCGCAGGCTGGACAACACGGGATCGCCATCAGCGCCCGGCCCGGCAGAGATCAGAAGATGCGTCGCCGCTCTAAGCGCCGGACGCAGATCGTCGCCCGGAAAGCACAAAGGTTCCGCACCGGATGCGCGCAGTTCGCCAAACCGTTGGCGTGACCGCGTCGTGCCAATGACCCGCCATTCGCTTTTGGGCAAACGTTCCGAAAGGGCCCGCGCCGAATAACCGTGTCCGAAAGAAAGAAGCGTTTTCATGCCCGTTTATGTGACCCGTCACAGCCGCCAGTACAATGCCTTGCAGAAAATCACGTCAGCGGTTTTGATGACCGTATGACAAAAGACGAAAAGCTCGACACGGCGTACAGCCTCAAGACACCGGATGATTCCCGCAAGCTTTATGGCGACTGGGCAGAAAGCTATGAGGAGGATTTCGTCGAAACCAGCGGCTACATCCTGCATATTCACGTCGCCCGCGCCTTTTCAGAGGCCGGCGGCGAAGGACCGGTTCTGGATGTGGGTGCAGGGACCGGACTGGTTGGCGAAGCTTTGGCCCAGTTCGATCCCGGCGAAATCGACGGCACCGACATCTCGCCCGAAATGCTACAGCAAGCTGCCGAAAAAGGCGTTTATAGAGCCTTGTTTCCCGGTGACATCCTTGCTGGTCTCGGACTGCCCGATGGCGTCTATTCGGGCGTTGTCAGTGCCGGCACCTTTACCCTTGGCCATGTGGGCCCGGACGGGCTGGACGAAGTTGTCCGGCTTCTGACGTCCGGTGGCCTCGCCGTGATCGCGGTGCGCGACGCACATTTCACCGAAAGCGGCTTCGAACAGAAAATCGCCGAACTGGAACCCGTCCTGTCAGAAGTCGGCAAGACGTCGGTGCGCATCTATGCCGAAGGCGCTGACGGCCCGCATGCCGACGATCAAGCGATTTTGCTGCATCTGTGGAAGGCCTGATCTACTTCCCTTTCCAGACCGGATCGCGCTTTTCGGCAAAGGCCCGCGCACCCTCCAACTGGTCTTCGGACCCATAAAGAATATCCACCGTTCGCAACTGTCGCTGCGTGATGCGGTTCATGGCATCCTGAAACTTGCTGTCTTCGGCATCGCGCACGACCTCTTTGATCGCGGCATAGACAAGCGGCGGGCCAGAGGCGATGAGCTCGGCAAGTTCCCAAGCACGGGTCATCAGATCGGCGGCGGGGACGACCTCATTCACCAGCCCCCAACGATGCGCTTCTTCGGCATCAAACCAGCGACCGGTCAGCAAAAGCTCCATCGCGATGTGATAGGGGATGCGCTTCGGCAGTTTGATGGACGCGGCATCCGCCACAGTGCCGGAGCGTATTTCAGGCAAGGCAAATGTCGCGTGGTCCGCAGCCAGGATCATGTCGGAGCTCAGCGCCAGTTCAAGCCCGCCGCCACAGGCGATTCCATTGATCGCCGCGATGACCGGCTTGTTCAGATCGCGCAACTCCTGCAATCCGCCGAACCCACCAACACCGTAATCGCCATCGACCGCGTCGCCCTCAGCCGCCGCTTTCAGATCCCATCCGGGGCAAAAGAACTTCTCCCCCGTTCCGGTCACGATCGCCACACGCAGATCCGGATCATCGCGAAATGCCGCGAACGTGTCGCCCATGATGCGGCTCGTCGCCAGATCAATCGCATTCGCCTTTGGCCGGTCAAGCCGCACCTCAAGGATCGCCCCAACGCGGCGTGTTTTGATGACTTCCATCTTTTATCCTTTCGTAATCAACGCATCGACCGCCACAGCGCGTGTGGGCGTACAGATGAGCGGGTTTATTTCAATTTCGATCACCGACGGATGGTTCTTGAGGACATAGTCCTGCACCGCCATCACAGCAGAAATGATCGCCGGACGGGACGCTGCAGGCTTGCCGCGAAACCCATCAAGTAGTTTTGCAAGTTTCAGCTTGGTTAGAGCCTGCTCTACCTCACGTTCCGTGACCGGCAGGACGAGGCTGGTCCGGTCCTCCAGCAGTTCCGTCAGAACGCCGCCCGCGGCGAGGGTCAGCACCATGCCATGCGCCGGGTCCATCGTGACGCCGATCAGCAATTCCGCCACGGCGTTTTCTATCATCTCTTCGACAAGGAACCTGTCGGCGGGCATCTGTATCGCGGCAGCTTCTAGTTCCTCTGGCGTCAGGCCCAATTTCACCGCGCCGGCTTCCGATTTATGCGCCAATCCGACGCCTTTCAGAACAAGTGGCCCGGTCAGCCCCTGCGCGTCCGTGGCAAGCCCGTCCAAATCCGTTTCGATCCGCCGTGGCAGATCCAGATCATGTGCGGACAGGGCGAACTTCGCCTCAGTCTCTGTCATGGTCTGCCCCGCCGCCATGTCGTGCCCGGTCAACGGCGCGCTTTCGGAAGGTCGGGTACGACAGGACGCGATCTGCGCGGCGGAAATTGCCTCGCGTAGGCCCTGTATAGGAACGACACCATGCGCCATCAGACGCGCCGAAATGTCTTCGGGCATAAGCTCCGGCAGGGTTGCCACAACTGCGACGGGACGGCCCGTTTCGGCGCGTACCCGTATGGCAGCTTGCGTGGCGCATTCCCAATCCGCCGCATCAGTATGCGGATAGTCGACGATCGCCAGAGTCAGGCCAATATTATCCGCCGCCATTGGCCGCCACGCGGCCGTCATCGCATCCACGTCGCGCCAGATATAGGTATGGTAGTCCAGCGGGTTCGCCAAAGCGACCATCGGGCCAAGAGCCGCGCGTAGAGCCTGTTTTTGATCATCATCAAGCGCGGGAAGGGTAAGTTCGGACGCAGCCACAGTGTCGGCGCACAATAGCGCTTCCCCCCCGGAACACGAAATCGAACTGAGCGTCGGCGCATCCAACCGCCCTTCCATATGAAGTAGCTTGAGCGTTTCAAGGAAAGTTGGAACGTCTCCCACACGGCCCATGCCAAATCGGCGCAGCAAGGCGTCCGCCCCGGCATCGCTTCCTGCCAGGGACGCGCTATGCGACACCGCACCGCTGCGCGCCTGATCGGACGCGCCAACCTTGATCGCGACGATCCCAACCCCCCGGTCCCACGCCATTAAGGCGACCTTGTGCCAAGCGGCGGTGTCACCGAAACCTTCGATGTGCAGGCCCAACGCGGTGACGCGCGGATCGTCCAGCAGGGACATCGCGACATCGGCCTGCGATGTCTGCGCCTGATTCCCGCACGCAACAACGTAGGCGATCGGCAGACCGCGCTTTTGCATCGTCATATTGATCGCAATGTTCGAGCTTTGCGTAAGGATCGCGACCCCACGCTCCACCGGCGCCATACCGTGCTGATCGGGCCAGATCGCGACCCGGTCCAGCGCATTGATGAAACCATAGCAGTTCGGCCCAAGGATCGGCATGTCGCCAGCAACCTCAACAAGCGCTGCCTGAAGGTCGCGGCCTTCGGAATCCTCTGCGTCCGCCTCCGAAAAGCCGGACGCGAAACAGACCGCGCCGCCGCTTCCCAACGCTGCCAACTCACGCACGACCTGAACCGTCGCTTTGCGATTCACCCCGATGAAAGCGGCATCAATCCGCCCATCCACATCCGCCACACTGGGCACCGACGCAAGACCGGCGATCTGTTTGCCGGAGGGATGCACTGGCACAATAACCCCGGTAAAGCCGATACGCCGCGCGGCACCGATGATCGACTCGCACCAGGCACCGCCGCCGACCACCACGATCTGCCGCGCCTGCAAGAGCCGTGTCAGGCTCATACTGGTCGTGGTCATGCGCCCAGCGCCCGCAACATATCCCGGCTGATGATATGGCGCTGGATCTCGCTGGTGCCGTCCCAGATACGCTCAACCCGGGCATCGCGCCAGAACCGTTCCAGCGGGTAGTCATCCATCAACCCCATGCCCCCATGAAGCTGGATCGCCGCATCCGTCACGCGCGCCAACATCTCCGACGCGTAAAGCTTGGCACTGGCGATTTCCCTGTTGGCCGGCAAGTCCCGATCCAGCCGATCCGCCGCCGCCAAAGTCAGCAAATCCGCCGCGTCGATCTCTGTCACCATGTCGGCGAGCTGAAAGCTGACGCCCTGGAATTTGCCAATAGGCTGCCCGAACTGTTCGCGCTGCGCGGCATAGTCCAAGGCATAGTCAAAGGCCCGGCGCGCGCGCCCGACGCTCATCGCGGCAACCGTGATTCGCGTCGCGTAGAGCCACGTATTCATCACCTCGAACCCGCTGTCGACCTCGCCCAGAACTTGCGTATCGGGCAAGCGGCAATCATCGAATTCAAGGATCATGTTCTTGTAACCACGGTGACTGACCGACTTGTATCCATCACGAATGGTGAAGCCCGGCGTGCCACGATCCACCAGAAACGCGGTGATGCGCTTCTTCGGACCCTTCGGTGTCTGATCCTCGCCCGTCGCAATGAAGACAATGACGAAATCCGCGTGTTCGGCGCCGGAGATGAAATGCTTTGTCCCGTTAACGACCCAATCGCCGCCATCGCGCATGGCACTACATTTCATGCCCCGCACGTCGGAACCTGCGCCCGGTTCCGTCATCGCCAAAGCGTCCATCTTCTCCCCCCGGACGGCGGGCATCAAATAACGCTCTATCTGCTCCCCCTCGCAGGCCATGAGGATGTTCTGCGGCCGCCCGAAGAAATGGTTCAGCGCCATGGATCCACGGCCCAATTCACGCTCTACCAAGGCGAATTCGACATGACTTAGCCCGGCGCATCCTACGCTTTCCGGGAAGTTGCAGGCGTAGAAGCCAAGCTCGATCGTCTTGCGCTTGATCTCTTGTGCGATCTCTTCCGGCACTTCGCCGGTCCGTTCGACCAGCTCTTCATGCGGATAGATTTCCTTTTCGACAAAGCTGCGGACGGTTTCCGTGATCATCTGATGTTCTTCGGTCAGGCCGTAAGTGGTCATGTGTCGTCTCTACTGTTGGATTTGGAAGGGGAACGGCGCAGGCCGTCACTTCCGAGGCGCCAACCGCCGCGTACTTTTCCAACGCTTCACATCATCGACCACCATTCGACCGTTCATGCGCGTGTCTGACCCTTTCCAACGCCCGCCACATCGACCACGGCGGCAACCTCATTTTGCATAAGGGTCGCCTTCCGCATCCAGGATCGCTTTGAGTTCTGCCAGATGGCGCACATCCTGTTCAGGGTAGGCTTCCAGCTCATCGGCCGTTTTGGCGGCGATGTCATCGGGCAGGATGGAAAGCGGCTGCCCGGTCTGAAGCGCACGGATATAAACCTCGCAGGCGCGTTCGAAGAAATACATGCGGTTGAAGGTTTGCGCGACGGAATCGCCAATCACCATGATCCCGTGATTGCCCATGACCATCACGAATTTCTTGGGATCGCCCAGCAATTGCGAACAACGCTCACCTTCTTCCTCAAAGGCCAGACCGCCGTAATTGTCGTCGAAAACCTGTCTGTCATAGAACATCGCCGCATTCTGATCGAGAGGCGGCAAGGTCTTGTCTTTCATACATGCCAGCACAGTCGCGTGGATCGAATGAACATGCATGGCGCAGCGCGCGTGGGCACAGTTGCGATGGATCGCGCCGTGCAGACCCCAAGCAGTCGGATCGGGCGCATTCGGCCCGGTTAGGGTCTGTGGATCATTCGCATCAATCAGCAGCATATCGGACGCACGAACGCGGGAAAAATGCACCTGATTTGGGTTCATCAGAAACTGTGTGCCGTCATCGTTGACGGAAAGCGAGAAGTGGTTGGATACGCCTTCATGCATGTTCAGACGCGCTGTCCAACGAAACGCCGCGGCAAGATCGACCCGCTCCTGCCAATAGTCCATATTCGGGCGAAGTTCTGTAACGGCCATAGCGGATCTCCTTGAGTTGCGCGAAGCCTGCATGGACGGAAAACGGCATTCAACCCCGATTGCGACAAATCACAGGTCTCAATCCGAATTCTGGACCTCACCGTCAGCCGTATCGTGCAAAGGTCGCGACGGCACCCACGCATATCCGTCATGATCCAGGATATAGGCTTCGCGCAGGCCATGCGGCTTGTCTGTCGGTGCTTGCAGGATCGTGGCGCCCGCCTGCTCGGCACGTTTCACGGCCTTGTCCGGGTCTGTGTCGTAAAGCCTGATCTCAATCCCGGCGCCGCGCGGCGGGGTCTCTGGCAGCAGACCCAAAAGCGGATTGCTGGCATAGGTGCCATCCGAATGCAGCTGAAACACCTGAGAGCCATAGGTCACAATGGCGAAGTCTGCCGATTTTCGATGAGCTTGCATGTCAAAAACAGTCTCTAACAGCTTACATGTACCCAATACATCGCGCACCAACAGGTTCAGCCCCAGCCCCCGCAGGGATGCTCCGAACGCCTCCGCCGATACCGTTTCAAAGTCCATTGCCGCCCCCTTCACATCGGGCGCTTTTCCCCCGCCCGTGAAACTTTCGGGCAAACATGGGACAAGTCAAGAATGGCGCCGGTTTGCCGGGTCGGACTGCACAGGGCCGGGAAAACCCCGTAAGCCGCATCCACCCAGACCGTTCCAACGCCCATATGTTACTTTTGTGATATCGGGCACCGCACCCTTGCGTCGCCCGGCAGTTTCCGAAATATCAGGTCATGGAACGCTTGATGACATGGGCCGAAGCTGCCCCCGACCTTATTGCGACCGCCGCTGGCCGCGTGCCCGCCGATCTGGTGATCCGCCGTGGCACGTGGGTGAACGTACATTCCCGTGAATGCCTGCCCGATCACGATATAGCCATTCGGCATGGGCGTATCGCCTGCGTGGTCCCCGATGCCTCTGCCCAGATCGGACCGGATACAGAGATTATCGAAGCCCACGGGCGCTACATGATTCCGGGCCTGTGCGATGGGCATATGCACATCGAAAGCGGGATGCTCACGCCCGCCGAATTCGCCCGCGCGGTCATTCCCCATGGTACGACGACCATGTTCACAGATCCGCATGAGATCGCGAATGTGCTTGGACTGGCCGGCGTGCGCATGATGCATGACGAGGCTGCGCTGCAACCGATCAACATCTTCACGCAAATGCCGTCCTGCGCACCCTCTGCGCCGGGGCTAGAGACGACCGGCTTCGAAGTCACGCCCGAGGACGTCGCCGAGGCCATGTCCTGGCCCGGGATCATCGGCTTGGGTGAGATGATGAACTTCCCCGGTGTCGCCAATGCAGACCCAAAAATGCTGGCAGAAATCGCCGCAACGCAGGCTGCAGGCAAGACGGTGGGCGGGCATTATGCCTCCCCCGATCTGGGCCCGAACTTCGCCGCCTACGTGGCGGGCGGCCCTGCCGACGATCACGAGGGCACCACGGAGGCGGACGCCATCACACGTGTACGCCAAGGCATGCGTGCGATGCTGCGCTTTGGCTCTGCCTGGTACGACGTGGAACCGCAGATCACCGCCATCACGGAAAAAGGGCTCGATCCGCGCAACTTCATCCTGTGCACTGACGACTGCCATTCCGGCACGCTGGTCAATGACGGACATATGAACCGTGTCGTCCGGCACGCGATTGAGTGTGGCTGCGATCCGCTGGTCGCGCTGCAAATGGCCACTGTGAACACCGCTACGCATTTCGGGTTGGAGCGTGAACTGGGATCGCTGACCCCCGGTCGCCGCGCTGACGTCATCCTGACCTCGGACCTGAAAGCGCTACCGATTGAACAGGTAATCGCGCGGGGCAAAACAGTCTCTATCAACGCCAAGGTGGTGGTGGATTGCCCGCATTACGATTGGCCTGATACAGCCCGCCAGACCGTGCATCTGGGCCATCACCTGTCCGCCAAGGATTTTGAGATCGCGGCGCCCGAAGGCGCCAATGCCGTGCGCGCCAACGTGATCGGCGTGATCGAGAACCAAGCCCCCACCAAGGCGCTGCAAGTCGAATTGCCGGTTCAAGACGGGCTTGTCGAAGGCGAAGGCGACACGTGCCAGATCGCCCTGGTGGAACGGCACCGCGCAACAGGGGGCGTCACCAACGCCTTCGTTTCCGGTTTCGGGTATGAGGGGCGCATGGCCATGGCTTCGACCGTGGCACATGACTCCCATCACATGATCGTTGTCGGAACCGATCGCGACCAGATGGCGCTGGCGGCCAACCAATTGGCCAAGATCGGCGGCGGTATGTGCCTTTATAAGGACGATGAGCTTCTGGCGCAGGTGGAACTGCCCATCGCCGGGCTGATGTCCGACCAACCCGCGACCGAGGTCGCCGCCAAGGCCGATGCGCTGATCGAAGCGATGCGCGCCTGCGGTTGCACCTTGAACAACGCCAATATGCAACATTCCTTGCTGGCGCTTGTGGTGATTCCGGAACTGCGCCTGTCTGACCTTGGCTTGGTCGATGTCCGCACCTTTGATTTCATCCCAGTATTCGAGCCAATGACATGAGCCTGTTCAACACGCCAAAATCCCCCGCCCACGAACTGTTCCACGATGCCGTCGCCGCCGTCGACCGCCTGACAGAACTGTACACCCAGGCCACCAGCTTCCTGCGCGAGAATTTTCTGGACGCGATGGTCAATGGTGCGCCTTCCAGCCGCATTCGGGCCTATTATCCCGAAATTCGCTTCCGTACCGCGTCCTACGCCCAGGTCGATACGCGGCTAAGCTTTGGCCACGTGTCGATGCCCGGAAAATACGTGACGACCGTGACGCGCCCGGACCTGTTCCGGCAGTACCTGATCCAACAGATCGGTCTGCTGATCGAGAACCACGACCAGCCCGTCGAAATCGGCCCTTCGGACACGCCGATGCCGCTGCATTTCGCGATGGGGGCCGATACGTCTGTGCCGCAGGAAGGGGCCGCCGATTTCACATTACGCGATGTGTTCGATGTGCCGGACCTGTCGACGACGAATGATGACATCGTCAACGGCACACAATCCGACGACGAACTCGGCGCGCTGGCCCCGTTTACCGCACAGCGGGTGGACTATTCGCTTGCCCGGCTGGAACACTATACCGCGACCGACCCGGTGCATTTCCAGAACCATGTTCTGTTCACGAACTACCAGTTCTATGTTTCTGAATTCGAAGCCTATGCGCGCCGCCAGATCGACGATCCCGACAGCGGCTACACCGCGTTCGTGTCCACAGGCAATCAGGTCATCACTTCGGGCGATCAACCGCTGGAGACCCCGGTCAAGATGCCGCAAATGCCGACCTATCACCTGAAACGCGCGGATGGAGGCGGGATTACTTTGGTGAATATCGGCGTGGGACCTTCCAACGCGAAAACCGCGACCGATCACATTGCGGTGCTGCGCCCCCATGCGTGGCTGATGGTTGGCCATTGCGCCGGGCTGCGCAACTCTCAGGCCTTGGGTGATTTCGTTCTGGCCCACGCCTATCTGCGCGAAGACCACGTGCTGGACGATGATCTGCCCGTCTGGATTCCGATCCCGGCGCTGGCGGAGATTCAGATCGCGCTGGAACAAGCCGTGGCCGAGGTCACGGAACTGCAAGGCTACGAACTCAAGCGCATCATGCGGACCGGCACCGTCGCCACCATCGATAACCGGAACTGGGAACTGCGCGAACACGAAGGCCCCGTGCAGCGCCTTAGCCAGTCGCGCGCCATCGCCTTGGACATGGAAAGCGCCACGATCGCCGCAAATGGCTATCGCTTTCGGGTGCCCTATGGAACGCTGCTTTGCGTGTCGGACAAACCCCTGCATGGCGAGTTGAAGCTGCCGGGAATGGCCTCTGACTTCTACAAGACGCAAGTGGCGCGACACCTCATGATCGGGATACGCGCGATGGAGCATATCCGCGAAATGCCGCTGGAACGCATCCACAGTCGGAAGCTTCGATCCTTCGACGAAACCGCGTTTTTGTAAGCGCAAAACGGCGCCAATCGGCACTTCCGGCTGGCCCGTCCCGCGTTTTTGGCATATCGGCCCCGAAAAACAGCGAAAAACCGCTATAATTAGGCGTTTTTGGCATCGCAAGTTGTTGTGTGCCGACACTACATTCCGTTACAGTCCGCGAACGAGGCCCAATCAGTCGGGCACATGAAGGAGACCAAAAAATGGCAAAACCCATGACCAAGACCCAACTGGTGGCCGCACTGGCGGACGCTATGGGCTCTGACAAGAAATCCGCAGGGACCGCTCTGGACTCGATCTGCGACATCATCACCAAAGAAGTCAGCGCCGGTGGTGCCGTGACTCTTCCCGGTGTTGGCAAGATCTATTGCCGTGAGCGCCCCGAGCGTATGGTTCGCAACCCCGCAACGGGCGAGCAGTTCCAGAAGCCTGCGGACAAGGTTGTGAAAATGACCATCGCCAAGGCTCTCAAGGACAGCGTGAACGGCTGACCTTGTCACTTGGATGGAATTCGGAAAGGGTCACTTCGGTGACCCTTTTTTCTTGAGAACATCATGACACTTGATCTGCGCGCTATCGGCATGGGCCTCGCCTTTGCCATTATCTGGTCTTCGGCCTTTACTTCGGCGCGCATCATCGTGGCAGATGCTTCGCCTTTGGCGTCGCTTTCCCTGCGGTTTTTCCTTTCCGGCCTGATCGGAGTCGGCATCGCGCGCGCCATGGGTCAGACATGGCGACTGACCCGCGAACAGTGGCGCGCAACGCTCATCTTCGGGCTGTGCCAGAACGCGCTGTATCTTGGTCTGAACTTCGTCGCCATGCAGTGGGTCGAGGCCGGATTCGCCGCAATCATCGCCTCCACCATGCCGCTGATGGTGGCCTTCGCGCTTTGGACCATCTTCCGCGAGAGACTTCCGACCATGGGGATCATCGGCCTTGCCATGGGGTTCATCGGCGTCGTGATCATCATGCAGGCGCGGCTCTCCGCCGGGGTCGATCCGCTTGGCGCACTGCTTTGCATCATCGCCGCCGTGGCGCTTACCGTGGCGACATTGATGGTGCGCGGTGCGTCGGGTGGCGGCAACTTGATGATGATCGTCGGGTTGCAAATGTTCGTGGGCGCGGCCGTGCTGGCCGTTGTATCAACCCTGACAGAGACGATTCACGTCAATCCCAGCCCCGAACTGGTCATCGCCTTTCTTTATACGACGCTGTTCCCTGGTGTTCTGGCCACCTGGATCTGGTTCGCCCTCGTCGCCCGTATCGGCGCGGTCAAAGCTGCGACCTTCCATTTTCTCAACCCGTTTTTCGGCGTCCTGATCGCAGCGATCATCCTGCGTGAGCCGCTGACAAATTCCGACATTCTTGGCGTGGCGATCATCACGGGCGGTATCCTTGCCGTGCAGTTGGCACGTGCCCGCAAATCGTCTTGAAAGCGCCGCTTTGTTCAGTAAAACCACGGGGTATCCTATCGAAAGACCCGTCATGAACCGCCGCCAGTTTTTCCTGACCGCAAGTGCCGCAAGCCTATTGCCCGGATGGGCCGCGGCTTATCCATCGGTGCCTTACGCCCCGACCACATGGCCGGATTTGCGCGACAGCGGGTCCAAGATCATCCTGAACTTCCGCGCCAGCTGGTCGATCACCTGCCAGATCAAGCAGGACATCATCGCGGGCCTGATCGCAGAAAACCCGGCCTATGCCGACTTGACCTTTGTAGATGCGGATTGGGACACGTTCGGGCGCTCTGAATGGGTGCAACGGCGGCTCAAGGTAAAGCGCCGGTCAACCCTGATCGGGTTTCGCGGCAAGTCAGAGCTCGCCCGGCTGGTAAACGCGCCTTATGAACAGCAAATCCGTAGCTTTCTGGATCAGGTCGTCTCGGCATAAGCCGGTCAATTCGCCAGTTCGGCCTCAATCGCTTTGATCAGCGGCGCGCTTAACGGTTTCGTCCCAGAGCCGAACGTCGCCGCAACCGCCCCGTCCCGCCCGATCAACACCTTGTTGAAGTTCCACTTGGGCTGAAACCCTGTCTGCGCCAGAACATCCTTGTAAAACGGATGCGCGTCCGGCCCTTTGACATGGCTGATATCGCTCATCGGAAGGGTGATACCAAAGGTCATCTCGCAGAATTCCTTGACCGCAGCGCCACTGGACAATTCCTGCCGGAAGTCATCGGAGGGCACAGCAAGCACCACCAGACCCTGCGCCGCGTAGCGATCTTGAAGCGCCTGAAGCCCTTCATACTGCCCCGTAAATCCGCAGCGCGACGCTGTGTTCACCACAAGCACCGGGTTGCCTGCCCAGTCAGACAGGTTCAGCACGCCGCCATCGATTGAAGGAAAGGATCGGTCCATCGGGGCAGATGATGCCGCGGAGATCAGACCGCAGATCATCGACAAGGCCAGGAATATGCGCATTCGGAACCCCTTTTCAAAGATTACGCCGAAAGGTCACGATTGGATCACTTTGATTGCATTCGGCGCCGAAAACACCAGATACTAGCCAAGTAATGACGGAGGCTTCCATGAACACGTATCACAAGGATCCCGATGCCCTCGCCGCATTGTCACCGGAGGAGTATCGGGTCACGCAGGAATCCGGCACCGAACGTCCCGGCACAGGCAAGTATCTGGGCAACAAGGAACCCGGTATCTATGTGGATATCGTCAGCGGAGAGCCGCTTTTCGCTTCTGCCGACAAATACGAATCCGGCTGCGGTTGGCCAAGTTTCACCAAGCCGATCGATAACGTGACAGAGCATCGCGATGTGTCGCACGGAATGATCCGCACGGAAGTCCGTTCCAAACATGGGGACAGTCATCTGGGCCACGTGTTTCCCGACGGCCCCCCTGATCGTGGCGGGCTGCGCTACTGCATCAACTCTGCCTCTCTTCGGTTCATCCATCGCGACGATATGGAGGCCGAAGGCTATGGCGCTTATCTGGATCAAGTGGAGGACGTAGCATGACCGAACGTGCAGTTTTGGCAGGTGGATGTTTCTGGGGGATGCAGGATCTGATCCGCAAGTTGCCAGGCGTTGCATCGACGCGCGTCGGTTATACCGGTGGCGACGTGCCTAACGCGACTTATCGCAACCACGGCACCCATGCGGAAGGGATCGAAATCATGTTCGATCCGGCCCGGATCACCTATCGCCAGATTCTGGAATTCTTCTTTCAGATCCACGATCCGACCACGCTGAACCGGCAGGGCAACGATATCGGGATGAGCTATCGGTCCGCGATATATTACACCGACGACATGCAAAAGCAGTGCGCGCTGGATACGATCGCAGATGTTGAGGCCTCCGGCATCTGGCCGGGCCGTGTCGTCACCGAAGTCGAACCCGTGGGCGATTTCTGGGAAGCCGAGCCGGAGCATCAGGATTACCTCGAAAGGTTTCCCAACGGCTATACCTGCCACTTCCCGCGCGCCGATTGGGTCTTGCCGAAACGCGCTGCGGAATAGGCCCTAACCGGCAGCAATCCGGGGGCGACCGCTCGCTTCGACAAAGACGGTCGCCTCCACGAAAACCTCCCGCGCTTCGGCCTGTGCCACGCGAACGTCCCGCGTTGCTGTGATCCGCAAATCCTCCGCCCCGGCCAGAACCGCCGCATCCGTCGCTTCCCGGCGCAGTAGGGCTTCCAACTCGGTCATCGCGATCTCCGCATCCGCGAAATCCTGCGGCCCGGTTGGCAAATGAACGCGGTAGCGTCCCTCACTGGGCGCGGTGACGGTTCCAGACCTGCGCATCGTCACACGCCCCACAACAGCCCCGATCGCATTGGCGACTTCGGCGTGTTCCGGCAAGATCATCTGCGTACCCAAGCTGCGGCCCACCGCGCCGTAATAGCTGGATGCAGAAGCACCAAGCCCAATCACCGGGACATTCAACCCGGCAGACAGACGGACCAGACCGCGATAATCGGACAGCCCGGCCTGCATCAGCGGGTGTGCGGCAAGCGTATCCGGCGACATACCGAAATCGTAGTCGTCCTCATCAAAAGCAGTCTCTAACAGCGCCTGAACCGTCTGCTTGGTGACTTGGTCGATGATGATCCGCGCCATATCCGTGGCTTCTGGCGCCAGTCTGTTGCCATGTCCCGCGCGGCGCCGACCCAACAAAAGCAAAGCCTTCTGCGCCGCCTCGCGGTCCCAAGCGCTCAGCCACCCAAGCTCATGCGCCGCATCGGAGGGAGTAACGCCCGCAAGCTGAAGCAATCCGCGATCCACCAAACGCGCAAGGGCTCCGATCTCAAGCCGCGACTTCAGCGCATCGCCCAGGGGCCAGATATCAGTGCCTATTCGTTGCAAAAGGGTGCTTTCCCGCTCGCCCAGACCCTCTGCCGACAGACCGGGAACAGCCCGAACAAAGCGCCCGTCATGCTCCCCCGGCGTATCGCGTCGCAGTTGGCTATCCAGCGCGGCGTGAACACGCTCCGGCGCGTCCATCGCGATCAACGACACCGGCAGAAGGCGGCGTGGACCCAATGTCACGCCGCCCACGAGCCCCTCTGACAGGAAATGTACCTCACTGTCACCGCCCAGCCCCGTGGTCCGCATCGCGACCGCCTCAACCATCGTCCGAAAGGGCCCGACGCGCGCCCCCATCGGATCAATCGCCGGCACCCCACCGCGCAGCACCGCGACATCCGTGGTCGTGCCGCCGATATCGCTGACCAAAGCGTCCTGCGCCCCGGTCATCCAGCGCGCACCCACGATAGAAGCCGCCGGACCGCTCAGGATCGTCTCAATCGGCTTTTCCCGCGCCTGTGCGGCACTGATCAATGCCCCATCGCCACGCACAACCATCAGCGGCGCGGTGATCTCCATCTTGGCGAGCTGCGCCTCGCTGCGGGAAATCAACCGGTCGATCATTCCGACGAGCCGCGCGTTAAGCAATGCCGTCAACGCGCGCTTTGGACCACCAAGCTTGGCAGACAGCTGGTGCGACGCGCTCACCGGCTGACCTGCCACATCGGCGATCAACTCCATGGCGCGCAACTCATGCGCCGGGTTCCGCACCGCGAACTGGGCCGCAACCGCGAAACCACTTACGGAGTCTTTATGCGTCTCTAAAAAGTCAAGGAGCGCAGCTTCGTCCAGATCAGCGACCGGGTTTCCTGCATGGTTATGCCCGCCTGCGACAACAATATGCGGATCACCTTTGAGCGCATCACGCAAACCATGGGTATCCAGATCACGCTCCTTGAAACCGATCAGGACAAGCGCGACCCGCTCGCCCTGCCCCTCGACCAAGGCATTCGTCGCCAGTGTCGTGGACAGGCAGGCCAGCCCGATCTGGGCCGGATCAACACCAGACGCAGACAGAACGGCCCGCACCGCATCACCAACCCCTTGCGCCAGATCGTGGCGCGTCGTCAGCGCCTTGGCACTTGCGACGATTTCCTTTTCGTCCCGCACCAGAACCGCATCGGTATAGGTGCCGCCCGTATCGACGCCCAGCGCCATAGTCATCTGCAAATCTCCGCTTTTTGGCGGCCTAACCCGCCACGTCTATGCCCCGCGCGCCTAAACGCGACACAGCCCATGTCGCAGCCTCCGCGACGACAGGATTCGGATCGCCCACCAGGGCCGCAGCAGACGGCGCCAATGCCGGATCACCGGAATTGCCAATTGCATAGAGCACGTTGCGCACGAAACGATCCCGCCCGATCCGCTTGATCGGCGAGCCAGAGAACATCGCCCGGAACGCGGCATCGTCCAGCATCGCCAATTCCGCCAGTTTCGGCGCAGTCAGCTCCGCGCGCGCCGCATAACGCAAGTCGGAGGCAGCAACAGCAAACTTGTTCCAAGGGCACGCCGCCAGGCAATCGTCGCAGCCGTATATCCGATTGCCCATCTTCGCACGCAGTTCAGGCGCGACCGGGCCTTTATGCTCGATCGTCAGATAGGAAATGCACCGCCGCGCGTCCAATTGATAAGGGGCCGGAAAGGCATCCGTCGGGCAGATATCAAGGCACGCCCGGCAAGATCCACAATTGTCGACACCCGCGGTATCGGGTGTAAGCTCCAGCGTGGTGAATACAGAGCCTATAAAGGCCCAGTTGCCCCAATCCCGGCTGACAAGGTTGGTGTGCTTGCCCTGCCAGCCAAGACCCGAAGCCGCGCCCAAAGCCTTCTCTGGCACCGGGGCGGTGTCCACGAACACCTTCACCTGACATCCTGTCTCCGCCACCATCCAACGGGCCAGCCGCTTCAACCGTTTCTTGACGACATCGTGGTAATCCCTGTTCTGCGCGTAGACTGAGATCGCGCCTCTGTCCCGACGTTCCAGCACGGAAAGCGGATCATGCTCCGGCGTGTAGCTTTCCGCCAGCATCACCACCGAACGCGCCTCCGGCCAAAGCACATCCGGCGCACCGCGCCATTCCATACGCTCTGCCATCCAGCTCATCTGCCCATGGTAACCGGCATCCACAAAGGCTTTCAGCCGCGCGGCGACCTCTGGCACGGAATCAGGGCGACAGACACGCGCCGATACAAAGCCCTCACCCAGTGCCTGCTGGATGACCCGATCTTTCAAATCATCCGGCATGCTTCGCCTGTTTCAAAATACTTTGGGGGGAGACGCCGAAACGGCGGCGGGGGGCAACGCCCCCCTTAGAAATCCAGATCGGCATAATGCGGCGGCGGTGACATGCCGGGAATCTGGTCCGCAAGAATCGACCGGAACGCGGGCCGGGACTTTATCTTCGCATACCAATCCTTGACGACGGCATGACGGTTCCAATCCACATCCGATGTGTAATCCAACGCGGAAAAATGTGCACCAGCCGCGAAATCCGCCAGTGTCATCACATCGCCGGCCAGCCAACGACGCCGGTCCAGCAACCACGCCATGTAATCAAGATGGAATTTGATCGCCTTGGCCCCGGCTTTCACGTTCAAACTGTCCGGATAGCCCTGCTTCATCACCTTCTTGTTCACCCGCTCATAAAGCAGTTTCGACGTCACCTCGGCGTGGAATTTGTCATCGAACCAGCCCACAAGGCGACGCACTTCCATGCGGCCACCCGGGTCTTTGGGCAAAAGCGGCGGCTCTGGGCGGGTCTCTTCGATGTACTCGCAAATCGCACCGCTTTCCGACATGGTGATGCCATCCAGACGCAGCACCGGCACCTTTCCTGCGGGATTGCGCTTCAGGAAATCGGGATCGCCTTCCCAGTACCGTTCCTCGACGAGTTCCACCTCGATCTTCTTTTCCGCAAGACAAAGTCGCACCTTGCGGCAGAATGGCGATAACGGAACGTGGTAGAGTCGAGCCATGTGCTTCTCCGGCGGGTCGTTACTGACCATCAATAACTGCGAGCGGCGCACCAGTTCAATCTGTTATCCGAACCCCGGCAGGCTTCGGCCTTGGATCGCCATGGGCGACAGGTCGATATCAGGCTCTATTCAAAGCAGTCTGAGCGTCCATCCACCGCAATTGTCGCCGCCCCATCCCGGATAGAAGCCGCGCGCCGACGCAGCCCTGATGACGGATCTGCCGCAGAGCGGTCTTTTGGGTTTGGCAAAACCGCGGCAAGTCGCGCGGCCTGCACCGGGCTTAACGCTTCCGGGCCGACGCGGAAATAATGGCGCGCGGCGGCTTCGACCCCGAACACCCCTTCGTCGAATTCAGCCACATTCAGGTACACTTCCAAGATACGCTCTTTCGACCAAAGCGCTTCGACCAGCGGGGTCAGCCCAGCTTCCAAAGCTTTGCGGGTCCAGTTCCGCCCGTGCCACAGGAATACGTTCTTCACCACCTGCTGCGAGATCGTGGATGCGCCGCGATTGCCGCCCGATTCGATGGCCGACCGGATCGCACCGACATCAAAGCCCCAATGCAGACAGAAATTGGCATCCTCCGCCGCAACTGCGGATCGGGCCATGACCGGCGCGATGGACTCCATCGGCACCCAATGCTGATCCACGCTGCCCAAGCGGCGCTTTTCCGACATCATGTACCATGTGGTCGGCGGATTGATCGTGCCCCACAGAATCACCAGAAAGACGCCGATCAGAAACAGCCCCGACACCACGCGCAGCCCCCAACGCAGCAGCCACCTGCCCGGTCGGACGCGCTTGGCGGGCGCCGCCTTGGACGTCTTCTTTTTGCGTGTTTTCGTTGCCATCAGTGACGGTATAGGCGCAGCGTTGGCCTATGAAAAGCCAGACCCGCGCCCAGAGCGGGTGGGCGAAGACCGCCCACCCCAAGCCAGTGTCATTCCGCCGGGATCGACGCGTCTTCGATGCCAAGCGGCGCAGGCAGCTTGTCCAGCATCTCTTTCGGGCAGACCTGCAAGAAGTGCTTCTGCTCCAGATCCCAGTGCTGAAGGATATCGGCCACTTTACGCGATCCGGTTTCTTCCAGATGCCGTTCCAGCAGCGCTTCCAACTGCTCTTTCCAGTGATCCGTAGTGACAGGGCAGGTGACCAGAGTCTCCAGGTTCATCACCTCATGCGCCGTTCCGTCCGGGTCGTACAGATAGGCCATGCCGCCCGTCATACCGGCCCCGAAATTGGCCCCGATAGAGCCGAGGATCACCGCAACGCCGCCGGTCATGTACTCACACCCGTTGGATCCGCAGCCTTCGACCACGACCTTCGCGCCAGAGTTCCGAACCGCAAAGCGTTCGCCCGCGCGGCCCGCCGCGAACAAGTAGCCATCGGTTGCCCCGTAAAGCACCGTATTGCCGATGATCGTGTTTTCCGACGCCACGATGGGCGACGCCATCGGGGGGCGGACGACAATCGTGCCCCCCGACAGACCCTTGCCAACATAGTCATTGGCATCCCCGGACACTTCGATCTTCAGACCGGGCGCGGCAAAGGCGCCCAGCGATTGCCCGGCCGATCCATTCAGCTTCACGGTCAGATGGTCTGGTTGCAGCGAATTGCGCATCCCGAACTTGCGCACGATATGCGACGACACGCGGGTGCCGACGGTACGATGCGTGTTCTGAACTGCGTATTGCAGCTGCATCTTTTCGCCATCCTCAAGGAAGCGATGCGCGTCACGCACGATTTCCGCATCCAGCGTATCGGGCACCGGATTGCGCGGCTTGTTGCGGTCATACTTGATGTCCTGAGAGCCATCGACCGTGATCAGCATCGGGTTCAGGTCCAGGTCATCCAGATGCGCCGCGCCGCGCGACACCTGTGTCAGCAAATCGGCCCGCCCGATCACCTCGTCCAGTGACCGCGCCCCAAGCGAAGCGAGAAGCTCGCGCACTTCGGTGGCGTAGAAGGTGATCAGGTTCACGACCTTGTCCGCATTGCCGGTGAACTTTCCGCGCAGCGCTTCGTCCTGCGTACACACGCCGACCGGGCATGTGTTGGACTGGCACTGACGCACCATGATGCAGCCCATCGCGATCAGCGCAGCGGTGCCGATGCCGTACTCTTCGGCCCCCATCATCGCCGCCATGACGATGTCACGCCCGGTGCGCAACCCGCCGTCGGTCCGCAGGGTCACACGGCTGCGCAGCTTGTTCATTGCCAGAACCTGATGCGCCTCTGTCAGGCCCATTTCCCACGGCAGACCGGCAAACTTGATCGAGGTGGCGGGCGATGCGCCCGTGCCGCCATTGTGACCCGAAATCAGGATCACATCGGCTTCGGCCTTTGCGACACCCGCGGCAATCGTGCCGACGCCGGAGGACGCCACCAGCTTCACCGTCACCTTGCAACGCGGGTTGATCTGCTTGAGGTCATAGATCAGCTGCGCAAGGTCTTCGATGGAATAGATGTCGTGGTGCGGCGGCGGCGAGATCAGGGTCACGCCCTTGGTCGAATGGCGCAGCCGCGCAATCAGGTCGGTGACCTTCATGCCGGGAAGCTGGCCACCCTCACCGGGTTTCGCGCCTTGTGCCACCTTGATCTCAAGCTCTTCGCACTGGTTCAGATACTCGGCGGTTACGCCAAAGCGGCCAGAGGCGACCTGCTTGATCTTGGCAGAGGGGTTATCGCCATTCGGTTCTGGATGGAAATGGGCCGGATCTTCGCCGCCCTCACCGGAATCCGACTTGGCACCGATGCGGTTCATCGCGACGTTCAGCGTCTTGTGCGCTTCGGGCGACAGCGCGCCCAGCGACATGCCCGGCGTCACGAACCGCTTGCGGATAGAGGTGATGCTTTCCACCTCTTCCAGCGGCACAGGCTTGCCCAGCGGCTTGATGTCCATCAGGTCGCGCAGGTGGATCGGCGGGTTGGCCCGCATCTTTGCGGAATACTGTTTCCACAGCTGATAAGAGGCCTTGTCGCACGCCATCTGCATCATGTGCATGGAAGTCGCTTCCCATGCGTGCGTCTCACCGGATTTGCGCGCCTTGTAGAAGCCGCCGATCGGCAACACGTCCAGCCCACTTGTCCAGCCTTTTGCGTGCACCTCTTCAGCCTTGGACTGAAGCCCCCATGTCCCGATCCCGGAAATACGTGAGATCATGCCGGGGAAATATTCGGCGCACATGGCGCGGGACAGCCCGACAGCCTCGAAGTTGAGACCGCCGCGATAGGACGACACAACCGAAATCCCCATCTTCGCCATGATCTTCAACAGACCTTGGTCGATGGCATTGCGATAGCGCATCATCGCAT
Source organism: Aliishimia ponticola (assembly GCF_004803475.1). Classification (GTDB taxonomy): domain Bacteria; phylum Pseudomonadota; class Alphaproteobacteria; order Rhodobacterales; family Rhodobacteraceae; genus Aliishimia; species Aliishimia ponticola. The sequence continues at coordinate 152,995 of NZ_SRKY01000005.1, read as the reverse complement.
CGGTTAGATTGCCGTCGATCAGCCCCCGTTCGATCCGGTCCGCGATGGAATCCTCGGCCAGATAGGGGTTCACGATGGTCGCGCCGCAGCCGATCAGCACTGCGAAGTAATGCGGATCGATACACTCGGCAGACCGGACGCAAAGCGAACAGAAGGTCCGCAAGCCTTTGCGCGTCAGGTGGCTGTGCACGGCCGAGGTCGCAAGGATCATCGGCATCGCAACCTTGTTCTCACCTGACATATGGTCCGTCAGAACGATATGCCCTGCACCGGAACGCACGGCATCTTCTGCCTCTTCCCGGATACGGCGCAGACCGTCATTCAAAGACCCGTTGCCCGCGCCCGGTGCAAAGGTGCAGTCGATCTCCTTCACATCGGCGTTGAAGCTGCGCACGACCTCGTCGAACTGCGCATTGCCCACGAACGGGCTGTCGAGCACAAGGATTTCCGTCTGCGAGCTATCCTCATCCAGCACGTTCTTGAGGTTGCCGAACCGCGTTTTCAGGCTCATCACCCGGAATTCGCGCAGACTGTCGATCGGCGGGTTCGTCACCTGGCTGAAGTTCTGGCGGAAGAAATGGCTAAGCGGGCGGTACTTCTTCGACAGAACGGCAGAGGGCGTGTCATCGCCCATCGACGCCAGCGTTTCCTTGCCGTCCTCCGCCATCGGCGCGAGGATCTGTTCCAGTTCTTCGATCGTATAGCCCGCCGCGATCTGGCGCTTGCGAAGCTCTGGCCCGGAAAACAGCGCGGTTTCGGTCACGCGCGCCAGCTTGTCGTCCAGTTCGTTGATCTTACCGACCCACGCGCCAAAGGGTTGGGACGCGGCCAGACTGTCCTTGATCGCCGTGTCATGGAACAGCTTGCCTTCATGCATATCGACCGCAAGAAGCTGGCCCGGACCAAGCGCGCCTTTTTCGATCACGTCGGCTTCATCCAACGGCACCATCCCGGCTTCGGACCCGGCGATTACCATGCCCGAGCGCGTCACGACATAGCGCATCGGACGCAGCCCGTTCCGGTCAAGCCCCGCGCAGACCCAGCGGCCATCGGTCATCGCCAGCGCAGCCGGACCGTCCCACGGTTCCATCACAGAGTTGCAGTAGGAATACATATCGCGCCATGCCTGCGGCAGTTCCTGCGCTTGCTTGGACCAGCTTTCCGGTACCAGCATCGTCTTGGCCATTGGCGCATTGCGCCCGGCACGCACGAGGACCTCGAACACCGCATCAAGCGCCGCCGAATCCGACGATCCATTGGCAATGATCGGTTTGATATCTTCGGCCAGGTCGCCAAAGGTGGACGACGCCATGCGGATTTCATGGCTTTTCATCCAATTGGTATTGCCCTTGAGCGTGTTGATCTCACCGTTATGGGCCAACATGCGGAAGGGCTGCGCCAGCCACCATTGCGGGAAGGTGTTGGTCGAATAGCGCTGGTGATAGATCGCGAAGGCGGATTCAAAGCGCTCATCCATCAGGTCGGGGTAGAACTCTGCCACGTCCTGAGCCAGCATCATGCCCTTGTAGATGATCGACCGGCAGGACAGCGACGCGATGTAAAGCCCGCCGATCCCCGCAGCCGCAGCCGCTTTTTCGATCCGGCGGCGAATGACGTACAGCTCCCGCTCAAAGGTTTCTTCGTCCACGCCCTTGATGTTGGACAGGATGATCTGTTCGATCTCGGGCCGGGTCGCGTTCGCCTTGTCGCCCAGAACTTCGACATTCACCGGCACATGGCGCCAGCCGTAAATGTAATAGCCCATGCGCAGAATTTCAGTCTCTACGATGGTCCGGCAGGCCTCTTGCGCGCCGAAATCCGTGCGGGGCAGGAACACCTGGCCCACCGCCATCAGCATGTCCGTCTTGGGCTGATGACCTGTGCGCCGCACCTGATCGTAAAAGAATTCGACCGGAATCTGCACGTGAATACCCGCACCATCCCCTGTGCGCCCATCGGCATCCACCGCGCCGCGGTGCCAGACAGCCTTCAGCGCCTTGATACCGTTTTCCACAACGGCGCGGGTCGGCTTACCGTCCACATTGACCACAAGGCCAACCCCGCATGAGGAATGCTCTTCGCTTTCGTGGTACATGCCATTCTCGGCCATCCACGCGCGTTTCGTTTCCTCGGACCTCACCCAGTTTTCATCATACTTGGTCATTGGTCTCTCCTTACTTCGGCGCAAAAAGCGCGATTGTCTCGGTCGCGGACAGACGCGAGTGCTGTCCGGCCAGCGCATAGCCCTGCGGGCACATGTCGCTGTAAAATTCGGTTGTCAGGTCGCCGTTTCCGGCGTTGTCGAACAGCCCTGCCGACAGGTTACGCACACCATCGGCAGGCGTGCGGTAGTACAAGGTCGATCCGCAAAGGGAACAGAACCCGCGCTCTGCCCAATCTGAGGATTCGTAGACGCCGACTGGCCCATCAATGCGCAGACCGGCTTGTTCCGTTTCGATGGAAAAGAACCCACCGCTGCAATGACGCTGGCACATGTCGCAATGACAAACGCGCAGACGCGGGGCGTCTTCGGCACGCGCCGACACGGTTACGGCCCCGCACAGACATTGACCTTTGAGGTGCTGCGCCATCAGACCGCTCCCGCCAGGGTGCGGGCGCGCGGCACTGCGCTGATCCGTTGCATCAAGGCGCGAATCTCGTCCGATTTGCCCTGCCAGACGGCCTCGATCAGCGGGTAAAGCGCCCCGGCATTGCGCAAGGGATCGATCACGTCATGGGGCGCGCCATCGGCAAGGTAGTGGTCGATATGCGCCCCTTCCGGGAAAGCGCGCACATGCAGCGCGTCTTCTTCGCTGGCCCGCCCGTGCAACACGGTAAAGGCCGTGCCCGCGCCCATCGCATCCGTCAGATCAGGACGGGTGAAGGCGGCGATCCGCGACCGCGCTTCGATCCAGCGCATATCTGCCGGGAACGCCTGCGGCTTCGGGCTGTATTGCGGCGCAAGCGCCAGCACACTGTCCGCACCAAGATCGCGCGCAAAAGAAAGCGCGCCATAACCGCCCATAGACACGCCCAGCGTCATGAGGCGGGTAATGCCGTGTTGGCGCACGTAGTCCGGGATCACCCGCAGCAAGGCCGCCGCGATACCCGGTGCCTGGAACCACCCTTGCCGCCGGTCGGTGACAAAGATGCAGTGGCGTTCGCCTTTGGCAGAGGCGCTGCCCGCGAATTCCAGAAGCCCGCGCTTGGCCGCGTTGCCATGAAAGCTGGTGAACACCACCATCGCACCCGTGCCACGCCCGGCAATCGCCGACACGTCCACATCGGCGTCACGAAATAACCGCCGGGACGCCAGCCGGAACGCCAATTGGCGCAGCTGTTTCTTCACGCCCATGCGCATCAGACTGCCCCCAAATGCGTCGCTATGCTCCACCCGGCTTCTGCGCGCATGTCATTCAGCCGCGATGGCGGACGCGCCGCTCAGGTCTTTCAGGATCGCTTCGGCACAGTCGCGCCCATCCCGAATGGCCCAGACCACAAGGGACGCACCGCGCACGATGTCACCCACGGCATAGACGCCGTCCAGCGCGGTTTTACCGGTGGTGAACTCTGCCTTGATCGTTCCCCAGCGGGTCACTTCAAGCTCTGGCTGGTCCCAGAGGGTCGGCAGGTCCTCGGGTTCGAAGCCCAGCGCCTTGATGACCAGATCGGCGCCTTCGACATAGTCGGCACCCTCGATCACTTCGGGGGCCTGACGACCGGTTGCGTCCGGCGCGCCAAGGCGCATCTTTTGCACCATCACGCCGGTGACCTTGCCGCCCTCTTCCGTGAAGCCTTTGGGCGCGCTGAGCCATTCAAAGACCACGCCTTCTTCCTCGGCATTCTGCACCTCGCGCTGCGAGCCGGGCATATTCGCGCGGTCACGGCGATACAGGCATTTGACCGAGGACGCGCCCTGACGAATCGACGTGCGCACGCAGTCCATCGCCGTATCGCCGCCGCCGATCACCACGACCCGTTTGCCTTCCGCATTGAGCGAACCGTCCTCAAAGGCTTCGACCTCATCGCCAAAGCTTTTGCGATTGGAAACCGTCAGGAAATCGATCGCCTTGACGACCCCACCCGACGTGGCATTGGGCAGCGTCAGATCCCGGCTTTTGTAGACACCCGTGGCGATGATCACCGCGTCATGCGCTTCGCGCACCTGCTCGAAAGAGATGTCGCGCCCGACTTCGTGGTTCAGCTTGAACGTCACACCGCCATCTTCCAGCTGCTTGTTGCGGCGCATGACCACGTCTTTTTCCAGCTTGAAGCCGGGGATGCCATAGGTCAGCAGGCCGCCCGCGCGATCATAGCGATCATAAATCGTCACCTGCACCCCGGCGCGGCGCAGCATATCCGCCGCCGCAAGCCCACCCGGACCGGCACCGATAATGCCAACGCTTTCCTTGCGTTCCCGAACCGGTTTCGGCGGCACGACCCAACCTTCTTCCCAGGCGGTATCAGTGATGTATTTCTCGACCGACCCGATGGTGACAGTGCCGTGGCCCGACTGTTCGATCACGCAATTGCCTTCGCACAGGCGATCCTGCGGGCAAATCCGGCCACAGATTTCGGGGAACGTGTTCGTCGCCTGCGACACCTCATAGGCTTCGCGCAGGCGGCCTTCCGCCGTCAGCTTCAACCAATCGGGGATATTGTTGTGCAGCGGGCAATGGGATTGGCAATACGGCACACCGCATTGCGAACAGCGAGAGGCCTGCTCCTTCGCCTTCGCATCGGCATACTCGGCATAAATCTCGCGGAAATCTTCCCGCCGTTCAGACGCCTCACGTTTCTGAGGCATGTCGCGCCCAACCGACACAAACTTCAGCATTGGATTCTCAGCCATTCCCATCTCTCCAGTTTGAGACCGCCCTGCTACAACAAGTCGTTACCCAATAAAAGTCAGAAAGACTGACCTAAATACTATTAATATTCAGCGAGGATGCCCTGAATGCGCGAAACTGCCTTAATTTTAGGTCCGATACGTACCTAAATGGCCGATTCCATCTTATTCGCAGCTAGGATACCACGTCAGCGTTCCGGAATCGCAGGTTACTCATGTCGCTGTTACACCTCTTCATCCTTGCCGTCATTCAGGGCCTGACCGAGTTTCTCCCGGTGTCGTCCTCGGGCCATCTGATCTTGCTGCCCGGGCTGACCAGCCTCGACGATCAGGGGCTGGCCATGGATGTCGCGGTGCATGTTGGAACACTCGCCGCCGTCATCGCCTATTTCTGGCAGGACGTCAAAATTGCCCTCGCGGGCACCCTGCGCCTGATGCAAGGCCGTGTCGATACCGATGGCGCCCGGCTGGCATGGCATCTGCTATGGGCAACGATCCCGGTGATCATTGCCGGTCTGATCCTGCATGTCACGGGCTGGGCCGACGCGATGCGATCCATCACCGTGATCGGCTGGACGATGCTGGGTTTCGGACTGGTATTGTACTGGGCGGACATGACCGGCGCGACGGACCGCACCGCAGGCGAATGGACACTGAAACACGCGATCTACATGGGGCTTGCGCAGGCACTGGCCCTGATCCCCGGCACATCGCGATCCGGAATCACCATCACGGCGGGCCGCAAACTGGGCTATGATCGGGAAAGCGCCGCCCGGCTGGCGATGCTGATGTCCATCCCGACGATCCTTGCCTCGGGCGCATTGCTGGCAGGCGACGCCATCGCGGAGGCAGATAGCACCGTGCTGCGCGACGCTTCGATCGGGGCGGCCTTTGCGTTTGCCGCCGCGCTATTGGCGCTGGTCCTGATGATGCGCTTGCTGCGCTCTGTCAGCTTCACGCCATACGTGATCTACCGCGTCATCCTTGGCATCGTGCTGCTGGCAATCGCCTACAGTTAAGCGCGCAGGTTCTTCGCGCTTTCCTTGATGTCTGCGTATTGGCCGGACGGCCGATAGGGCCACAGATATTCCGGCAGAACCGCTTCCATCGCAACGGGCGTGATCCCCAGATCCTGCAGCGTGCGCGCATCACCCGACACCACGTTATCCATGGCAAGGTTCTTAACCTGATCGCGCGTGATCTGCGCAGGAATGAGCCCAAGGCTGATTGCACTGACCATATCCGACAGGAACGCAACAACGCGCGCCACCGGGAACGGCATGTTCAGGATCAAGCGGCGGCGGCGAATGACATGGAGCATGTCTTCCATCAATTCGCGGAAGGTCGCGACCTCCGGCCCACCCAATTCGTAGACACCACCGGGCGCCGCACCTGTGACACCCAGAACCGCCGCCTGTGCGACATCATCCACATAGATCGGCTGGAACCGTTTATTGGCGCCCACCACGGGCAGAACCGGACCCATCCGGGTCATCCCGGCAAAGCGGTTAAAGAACTGGTCTTCGGGGCCAAAGATGATGGAGGGGCGCAGAATCATCGCGTCCGGCATATGCGCCAACACATTTGCCTCGCCCTCGGCCTTGCTGCGCGCGTAATCGCTGTCACTGTCCGCATCGGCCCCAATCGCGGAAAGCTGTACCATCCGCGCCACGCCATGAGCCTTGGCCAGCCGCGCGATCCGCCCGGCCCCTTCTGCCTGAATGGCGTCGAAGGAATTCGCTCCGCTGGGGGCAAGAATCCCGACGCAATTGACCACGGCATCGGCGCCCATCAGCACGGCCTCGACAGAGGCATCGTCCCGAATGTTGCAGAAAACAGGTTCCACCTGCCCGACAGCGCCATAAGGCCGCACGAACATCGCCTCGTTCGGCCGCCGCACGGCAACCCGCACGCGCCAGCCTTCCTTCGCCATACGCCGCGCGATATATCGCCCGACGAACCCCGAACCCCCGAAAATAGTGACCAGCTTGGACATGCGCGACTCCTTCGTCTCGGATGGTTCGGGTGTAGCCTTGGCGGCCATCTCAAACAAGTCGCCAAATCCGCGCAGATTCCGTTTGACACCCCCGCCGCGCCCGTCTAAATGCACGCCTCACGACACCTGCCCAGGTGGCGGAATTGGTAGACGCGCTAGCTTCAGGTGCTAGTGTCCGTATGGACGTGGAGGTTCGAGTCCTCTCCTGGGCACCATTATCCCCCATAAGAAATTGTATTTACAAAGCTTTCTTGGCTGGGATTTTGGCGTACCTGCCGCAAAAACCACGCTAGGACGCGCCGTGACGCGTCAAGCGTCCAGCCATCCGAACCTGCTTTCGACGAATTGGCAGAATTCCGCGCTAGACCGGTACTCCCAGTGCTCTAATTCCGCCGTCAGCCTGTCGGCATTCGCTTGAGTTAATCGTAGTTCTGCTGCGCAAGCCCGTCTTGCCAGCCAAGCCGCGCCCGTATCCGATCTGCGCGGCGCTGGCTGCGCCGGTAGGCGCATTCCCGCGTTGAGGGGTAAGCGAGCCATTTGCGCGAACCGTACAAGTTGCAGGGTCGCGAGAGGAGGCGGACCGGATAGTCCATCTCCTCCCAGTCTTCGTTATGATTGAATGTCCGGTGCAGTCGGATCAGGACCTATTCGATTTACCGCGTCGGCGGCAAAACCGCTTATATGAAAGCCCAGCGCCTTACCCGAAACGCGACGGACGGCTGTTTTGATATTGCCGCAACTCTTCGACGTCATAGCCCAGATCTTCCCGAATAATGTCGTCGGTCATATAGTCGTTCTCCTTGGGCGGTTGCAGCAACCTAGCGAACAGACCGCGATAGAAACGGTCCATCATGGTCTCATTTCGCGCCGCGGCCGTCGCCATGCGGATCATCTGCTTGCCCAGAAAGTCGTCAATGAACCTCGGCAACATCAGCTTGACCCTCCTTCTTGGTCGCATCGGTCGTGATCTTGTTGATCCGGCAGGGGATACCCTTGAGATGCGGAATGCCCTGTTCGATGTCCATATACTCCGGATCATCCCGGCACATGAGCGAATCGGCGTGCAGCATCGCACCAGAGAGTTTTCCGTGACCAATCTCCATCTCCGGCTTCCACCAACCATGGGGCACCCGCACCAGATCGTCCGGCATGCTCGGATTGATTTCTACCTGCATTCTTAGCGTCGCCAGTTCATTGGCCAGTTCAACCCATTCATCGGCCTGAACGTCCCATTCGTCAGCGGTCTTCTGATTGACGAAAATCCGCGGCTCCGGGCAGCGCTTGCGCATATCGGGAACCTGCCGCCCGGCGGTCTGGAAATACGGATCTTCGCGCACGCCGGTGAACATCTTGAGCGGATATTCCTCAGTCAGTTCGGGATCTTCGCGGAAATAGGGCAGACCGTCGAACCCAAGGTCTTCGAGCACGGAAGACCGCAGCTCAACCTTGCCGGATGGCGTGGCAAATCCCTTGGCCTCATATTTGCGGAACTGTGCGGGTTCAAAATAGACATCCGTCTTGGCCACGAACTCTTTGAACGTCATGCCCATGCCCTTGAGGCGGTCATCATAGAAGTCATAGATGTTGTCCCAAGGCACAAGTTCGGGCCGACCGATGGCATTGGCGACCAGCTTCCAGAACTCCCAAGTGCTCTTGGCCTCGCCCATGGGTTCTTGGCTTTGCTCTGATCCGCGCAGAAAGCCACCCCAGCTGAACGCATCAGACAACCAGGGGCGTTCGTGCCAGCTGTCGCCGGGCAGCACATAGTCCGCCAGCTGCGCGGTCGGCGTCATGGCATGTTCCTGCACAACGACCAGCTCCTGGTTCATCATGCCGTCAATGATGCGCTGGCCGTTGGCATAACTGAGGATCGTGTTGTTGCCCAAGGCAAAGAACGCCTTGACCGGGTAGGGACCATCGCCACACATGGCTCTGAACATCTCTGTCGGATTGGCCATGTAGCAGCCGGTGTTCTGGTTTACGTATGCGCGCCCCCAGATGCGTTTAAGCGGTTCGGTAAACGCAGCCTGCCCACGGTAGGTAAAGGCCGGATGCGTGTCAGCGCCCAACTGTTTCATCTTTTGCGCATGGGGCAGGACCTCATGCATCTCAATATCAGCCTCGATCACGAAGTCGGTGATCGGGCCGTTGAAGATTTCACCGCCACGCACATCGATGTGACCGCAGATGGCCCGCAGGATACTTTGCAGTCGAATGCCCGAGGTCGAATTGCGCTGCATGTCGGTGATCGGCGTCCACGGAATCACCGAAGGTCCTTCGGTGGCATACATGCGCGCCGCTTTGGCAATCATCTCAGGATCACATCCGGTCAGCCTGGCGACGCGGTCCAGCGGGTATTCATCCACACGCTTCTTGAGATCATCAAAGCCAATGGTCCAATTTTTGACGAATGCCTTGTCGTAGAGCCCTTCATCGATGATCACCTTCAGGAACCCAAACATCATCGCCGTGTCACTGCCCGCCTTCAGCGGCAGCCAAATGTCGGCCATTTCCGCCCAATGGCTTTTGCGGGGATCCATCACGATCACCTTCGCACCGCGCTGTATCGCGAAACGCAGCATCTGATAGATCATCGTCCAGCTGTGACGGTTGGGGCTATGGCCCATCAGCAGGATGCACTTGGTGTTGTTGAAATCGCCCAGCGGGAACCAGCCATAGGTCATTCGGTTGATTGCTGCGGTGTTGCCCGCGCAATAGGCCACGCCCGAAGTCCAGTTGGGTGTGCCGACATGGTTCATGATGCGCCGCCCAAGCCCATGGTCCGTCGCGGTGTTCCACTGGCTGGTTGAGACGGCCCAGGCTTCGGGTCCGTAAGTCTCGATGATGGCGTTAAGGCGCGTGCCGATATCGGACATCGCCTCTTCCCAACTCACCCGTTCCCACTTGCCCGAACCGCGCTCGCCCACCCGTTTAAGGGGATAAAGAATACGATCCGGGTGAGAAAACGTCTGCGGCGAGGCGATCGCCTTCATGCAGATGTGGTCACGGAACAACGGATTGTCGGACGACCGTACACGCACAACCTGCCCGTCGATTGACTCCGTCACGACCGCGCACTGTTGATCGCAGGTCTGACATAGCGTGCGTTTCGTGACGACGCCCTCACGTTGCTGATGTGGCACCGCTTTGATGTGGCCGTTTTCGTCTTCACTCAGCGGAATAGGTGCTGGCATTTCGTTCCTCCCAATGGTGCGCGCAGTTGCAACTGCGTCACTTGGGGTTGAACGCTAGCAATAATTTGGACACCTGACCAGATTTTTGTTTTTTGGTCGAGATTCAGCCTGTGCCAGCAACCAATAACCGCTCCAACAGCACCCGGAACATCGCCTCGGTTTCCGCAAGCGGTGGCGTCTTATCGGGGTTCTGGGTGATCTGACTAAAAAGACCATCGATAGCAGAATAGACGATGATAACCCGCTGCTTTGCATCATCGTCAGTATCTTTGAAGAAGCGCTGTTCGATCACACTGGCAATCGCCAGGTTCTCTTTTTCGATATCCTCGATGATCGGGCGCAGCGCGTTATCAAACACGGATTGGTTTCGGATATCGAACCAAAGCCTATGGCGAGGGGCATCATGGGCAACCGCGAGGGCCAGCCCACGGCCGAACGCTTCGATCACGTCAGGCAGCGCGCCGGGCGTAAGAGCTGCCCCGCGCATTTGTTCGAAAAACTCCGATTTGTGCTGTCTTATACAGTATTCGATCAGGTCGAACTTACTGCCAAAATAATAGTGCAACGTCGCCAAAGGGTGCCCGGAGGCTTCTGCAATGTCGCGCAGGCTGGTGTTGGCATACCCCTTGGCACAAAGCGTCTCGATGGCGCTTTCCGCCAGGGCCCTGCGCTTTGCCTCGCGCTTTTCAGAAGACTTGCGCGGCCGCGATGGGGCGCCGTCCTTGATTTTGAGCGGTGTCGCCAATGTGGTGTTCCGTCTAAACCCATGGCCTTGAGGCCTGCATTTGTTATTCCGCACCACGGGGCGTGATACAATCGTCAAATTCCCAGGCAGCTACTTGGACAGTTGTTCAACTAAATCCATGCTGATGACGCGGCACACGCCCGTTTGGGGTTTTGGAAGGTTAAATCCAAGGTCGCAAATCATTGAGATTTAAAGCCAGCAGATCACGATGGCCGTGAGGGCGCTGGCCGAAAGGAAGACCTTCGGGCAGCGGTCGTAACTGGCTGCCACACACCGCCAAATGATCTTGATACGATTGCGGCGTCTGCATCGGCGCTTGCCCCTTGCCCGGCAGTGCGTTGCACAGCAATGCCACAAGGGGGTTACTTGACGGGCTTCTTGCGTTGTCTTCGCTCCGGGATACACGCACGTATCCCATTGTCCCGCAGTCACGAACAGGTTCAAAGGGCGGCCCTAGCTGTCTCAGATGGCGCGCAGCTTGGTGTTCATACCGCCTTTAGTCCGCCCGCTCTGGCGTCCACGCGCCCCTTTCCCACGCCCACGCTTGTCAGCCGTCTTTGTGGTATCTCTCCAGCAACTCGACTTCTTCCCTTGAGCCGAGGATCACAGGCACGCGCTGATGGTGCGACGTGGGCTGCAGGTCCAGAATGCGGTCCGTACCGGTCGACGCGGCGCCGCCAGCCTGCTCGACGACCAGCGCCATCGGATTGGCCTCGTACATCAGTCGCAGTTTGCCGCCTGCATCGGCGTTCCCGGCGTCGCGCGGATAGAGGAAGACACCGCCGCGGGTCAGAATTCGGTGCACCTCGGCCACCATGGAGGCCGTCCAGCGCATGTTGAAGGCCTTCCCGCGCGGACCCTCTGTGCCTGCGATGCATTCATCGAAATAGCGCCGCACCGGCGCAGCCCAAAGTCTGTACCGCGAGGCGTTGATCGCGAATTCCTGCGTGCTTTCCGGGATCGTCATATCGGGGAAGGTCAGGCGGAATTCACCCGTGCCCTGCTGGTGGGTAAAGCCGTTGACGCCGGAGCCGGTGGTGACCACCAAAGAGGTCGAAGGGCCATAGACGGAATAGCCTGCGCTAATCTGTTCGGATCCAGCCAACAGCACGGAACGATCATCGGTCGCGTCGATGGATGCGGGCAGCTGCGATATCGAGAAGATCGAGCCGACAGACAGATTGACGTCCAGGTTTGACGAGCCGTCGAGCGGATCGAAATAGACCAGATAGTCACCGGCCTGCGGATTGTCTTTCAGCCAGTAAACATCGTCGACCTCTTCGGACACCAACGCCGCGACCCGACCGCAATTCGAACAATGCCGAACGAAAATCTCGTTGGCGATAACGTCGAGCTTTTTCTGGGTTTCGCCCTGCACATTTGTGGCATCGGTGGCGCCTAGCTTGCCTGCAAAGGCCCCACCACGGATTTGGTGCGAGATGATGCGGCAGGAGGTTGCGATATCCTCCAGCAGAAAGACCAAGTCTTTGTCCAGCTGATGTCGGCTTCGTTCCGACAGTAGAAATTCGCGAAAGGTAAGCTGTTGGGCGGTCATGTCGGGTATCCTTGGATAGAAGGTAATCTAAAGGCCGGCGGCTGATCGATGCTTCAGCCAACCAAGCGTGTCGTCGGTGTTGCCGCCGGGTTTGTATTCCGCGCCAAGCGGGGCGTCATAATCAAGTTGCCGGATCACCTCGAACACGTGGTCAAAGTTGATCTCACCATGATCAGGGGCGCCGCGATCCGGGACAGAGGCGAACTGGATATGGCCGATCGACGGCAGCAGCGCCGCGATCTTGTGGGTCAGGTCGCCCTCCATCAGTTGCACATGGTAGCAGTCGAACATCAGCTTCAGATTTGGCGCGCCGACTGCCTTGATGATCGCAAGCGCCTGATCGGTTGTCGTCAGGAAATAGCCCGGTGCGTCGTATTTGTTCAGCGGTTCGATCAGGATCGTAGTGCCGTGGGGGGCGGCTTGATCACAGGCGTATTTCAGGTTCGCGATAAAGGTCTGAAATGCCTCGTCCCCCGCGGCGAAACCCGCCATGACGTGGATGTTGGCCGCACCGATGGCTACGGCATAGTTGATGGCTTCATCGATGGCGGCCCGCGCTCCGGCCTCGCGTCCGGGGATGGCCGACAGCCCATTGTCCCCCGCGCTGACATCGCCGCGCCGGGTGTTCAGGCCCAGCATCGGCAGACCGGTCTCGCTCAGGGCGGCCTTCACCGCGTCTGCGGGGATGTCGTACGGCCAGTGGCATTCCACCGCGTCGAAGCCTGCGGCCTCGGCGGCGCGAATGGCGTCCGGCAGTGGGCGGTCGTTCCAGAGAAACCCAAGGTTGGCGGAAAACTTCATGTGTCCCACTCCACGTCGAATGTGGTGACCAACGCCTGCACCTGATCGCCGGTCAGCCCGCGCGGTTGCATACCGCGTGTCATCATTGCCAGCCGCGCTGTGTCTTCCAGTTCCTCGATGGCGTTGCAGGCGGCCTCAATGTCCTTGCCAGCCACCACCGGGCCGTGATTGGCCAGCATCACCGCCGTGCGTTTGCCTGCCAGTCCGCGTACAGCCTCACCCATCGCCGGGTCGCCGGGCAGGAAGAACGGCAGAAGCTTCACGCGGCCCAGCTTCATGATGCTATAGGGCGTCAGCGGCGGCAAAAAGTTGTCTTCGTCCACATCTGGCATCATCGACAGCGCGACCGAGTGGCAGGAATGCAGATGCACCACCGCGCCAGCAGTGCTGCGGGTGTCATAGAAGGCGCTGTGCAGGGGCATTTCCTTGGTCGGCTTGTCACCATCGACAAGGGTGCCGGCCGCGTCGAAACGGCTGAGCCTTCCGGGATCGAGTCGGCCAAAGCTGGTGCCGGTAGGGCTGAACAGCAGCCCACCATCCTCGGTCCGGGCCGAAATGTTGCCAGTGCTGCCGCCGGTCAGGCCACGGTCGAACATGGATTTCGCCAGCAGGCAGATCTGTTCGCGCAGGCGGGCCTCGGCGCTCATGATGCCAACCTTTCCTGCGCGTCACTGAAGAAGGTTTCGGAGCCAAAATTACCGGATTTCAGAGTAAGCGCGATCTGATGTCCCCCGGATTGACAATAGGTCCAGGGCACGCCCGGCGCGATCTCGGCACCGATGTCGAGCTGTGTGACGCCAAGCGCCTTGGTGACAGCCCCGGAGGTCTCGCCCCCCGCAACGATCACCCGCCGTGCGCCCCTGTCGCGGGCCGCGACCGCGCAGGCCGACAATGTTGCTTCAACGATCTCCCCCGCGCCCGCAACGCCCAGCTTTTCCTGTGCGGCGCGTACGCTTTCGGGGTTGGCCGTGGCATAGACCAACGGGGCCTTGTCGAAATCTTGCTGCGCCAGCCAGTCCAGCGTCTCTTGCGGGCCGTTTTCGGCCAAGGCGAGAGGATCCAACCGGAAGGCGGGAACGCCCCGGCTGGTATAATCTGCCACCTGTTTGTTGGTCATCGCAGAACAGCTTCCCGACAACACGATGGTGCCTGTACCAAGCGCTGGTGCCTCGGCCTTCGGCGCCTCCGCCGACAGGGTTCCGTCAGCAAGATAAAGCGCGGGCAAAGGCATGGCGACGGCGCTGCCGCCGGTCATCAGCGGCATGTCGCGGCAGGCTTCTGCGATCACTTCAAGATCGGAATTCGCCACCGCATCCACCACCACATGGGCCACGCCCTGCCCTCTTAGCATGTCCAGTTCCGCGCGCAGCACTTGCGGCCCCTGCGCCACGGTCAGCCGATCTGCCAGACCCAATGGCTTGATGACTTGCGGCTCTAACAGGCGCATCAGGTTGCTGTCGCGCATCGGGGTCAGGGGATGATCCTTCATTGAACTTTCCGCCAATGGCTGACGCCCGACAAAGAGATTGCCCATAAAGATCGACCGCCCGTTTTCCGGGAACGCCGGGCAGTAGATCGTCTGATCAGTGCCAAGGTCGGCCATCAGCGCCTCGGCGACGGGGCCGATATTGCCTTCCGCTGTCGAATCGAAGGTAGAGCAGTATTTCCAGAAAAACCTTTGCGCCCCCGCCGCCTGCAACCACCTCAACGCGGCGCGGGTTTCCGCCACGGCCTCCGCCACCGGCGCGGTGCGCGATTTCAGCGCGATCACCTCGAAGGCAGCCGGGTCTGTGGGCGGCTCGGACGGGACCCCGATGCGCAGCGACACGCGAACACCGCTGCGCGCCAAAAGACCGGCCAGATCGGTCGCCCCGGTGAAATCATCCGCGATACAGCCAAGAACGGTGGTCATTTGCCTTCTCCCGGTAATGTCAGCCCGGCATTGCGCGCATAGACTTTGGCCACGGCGGCATCGTCCTCCTGCCCGTACCCCATCCCGGCGGCGGCAAGGAACTGCTGCATCGCGGCGGCTGTGATCGGGGCGCTGAACTGCGCCGATTTGGCAATATCCAGCACGATCCCCAGATCCTTTGGCCAGATATTCACAGAACTGAGCGGCGTGTAATCCCCCGCCACGATATGCGGTGCGCGGTTTTCCAGCATCCAGCTGGTGCCGGCGCATTTGCTGATGACCTCGACGAATTTGTCCGGCGCGACGCCTTGAGTCATGCCGAAGGTCAAGGCTTCGGCCATGGTGGCGATATGTACCCCGGCCAGAAGTTGATTGACCGCCTTCATGGCACTGCCCGCCCCGACTTCATCGCCAAGTTCGAACACGGTCTGGGCGATACTGTCCAACAGCGGACGCGCGGCGAAAAACGCATCGGGCGAACCTGACGCCATGATTGACAACTCACCGCTGGCGGCCTTGGCTGCCCCGCCAGAGATCGGCGCATCAAGGTAGTGGACACCAGCTTTGCCGCAACGCGCCGCCATGTCGCGCGCAAAGGCTGGTGGCACGGTGGCACAGGCAACGACAACCGCTCCGGGCTTCAGCTTTGCCACGATGCCGTCCTCGCCGAACAACACGCTTTCGGTTTGGGCGGCGTTCAGAACGACCACGGCAACGGCGTCCAGGTCTCCGGCGACGTCTGCCAGAGCGCTGCCTTGACCGCCCTCTGCCTGAAACCGGGCCACCTGCTCTGCGTTGACGTCTCCTCCCCAGACCGAATGTCCGCCGCGCAGCGCTGATGCGGCAATTCCGTATCCCATCGAACCCAAGCCGATGACGGCGACGTTGTTACTATTTCTTGTCATATCGTCCTCCTTGTACGCATTCGCGCAGCCACGGGGCAACGTCGGCAAAGAACAGGAGAATGGCAAGCGTAACTGACGTCAGGCAGAAAGCAGCCGGACCGAGCGATCGTCCGCGATGCCACGCCGCCGCGCACCGTTTCCGTCGCGCTTATTTGCGCAGGCTGACGAAGTAATCTTCCCAAGTCTGGTGCGCACGTCCTGCGACCGTTTCGAAATCGCCGGGTCGGTCACAGGCGGATGGTGCGGGTGGAGGATGTTGTCCGCGTCGCTGAGGGGCCTGAGGCGATGACAGACCCATTGCGCCGGGTCGCGACGGTGCATTCCGGGCGCGCGGGTGTTGCTGTGGACGTGGCCCCTGCCGCGCTGGCCGCGCGGGTGTCGGGGCGGGATTTGGGGCGATTCTCCGGCGCTCGCAGTGGGGTGATTTTTCTGGTGGTTCGTGAGGGGACGGCTGGCGCGCCCCTCGGGATCGTGCGTGTGTTGGCCGGTGGCGGGGTGCAGGTTTTGCGGGTTTTGTAGGTAGGGAGCGGGTTACAAGCGCATTTGTCGCGTGGTGGTCAGTCTCAAATTAGTCTGTTGCTTTGCTTAAATCGTAGTTGTTGAAAACTTCAGTTGCGCGAAACACTCTGTGCGGTTCAGAGGAATAAAAAAAAATGTTTCCTTCCCACAATTGTACGTAAGATGTGGGAACTAGGAAAAGTACCTTTGCATGCCAACCGGACAAGAGTGCTAGGCACATCAAAGAAACGAATAAATCCGATTCATACTCCTGTTCACGGCTCATTTCAGCGTAGTCTGGAACAGAAAAACACTCTTTTGGAAAATAATGACCGCGAACATCGTAGGGCGACCTAAGTTCGTTATCTGCTTTTCTCAATGCCTCAAGAGTGGGCACCAAAGACGGCTGGGCGGAAAGAAACCTGTCGATCCAAAGAAAACGACCGGCGTTGTTGGGTAAACATTCCATGAAAGTGTATACGAAAAAGGGTAAGTCGTCGGCAAAAAGTTTTACTTTTGCCGAGACGCACTGCGAAGCACTAAAGCAAATATTTGGCTCAAGCACTTCGTCACCGATTTCGTCAACTGCTGATACAGCGAAGCCAGAAGAATGAATAAAACTGGTAGCTTGGTTACTATCGCAACACTGCATTTGAACACCCAACTTTCGCTTTAAGATTTGATCCAGCTAACACATGGTAGGGGTCAGACGCTGAACATGAAAGTGCTATGTATTCCCCCCGCAAAAACCGCATTGCGGTCCCCATATAGCGGGATCATTAAATATAGTATTCGGGACCAAGATAATTGGCCCAGGTAGTCTGATCCGGGGTCCAGGCGGTTTAGGATGCGCTTGCTCAGCAGTAACCGGATTTCCCAGCCGGTCAAAGCGTTGTATGCTGGATTTAGCGCCGCCTGGAGGTCTCACTTTCCAGTATCCTATCGAGTTGAGTCCGCCACCACCCTTGGGAACCCATTGACAAGTCCATCTTTGACCAGCGAGTTGTTTTGGCCCTAGGAAACTGCCAGGACGGCCTTTTGGATTTGGTGTGTAGGGGCCACCTGGTAGTGAACTTGGAGGTCTAGGAATAGTCTCCTCCCCCCGAGGATCCACATACCGCCCCGGGTTCTGGAGAGCATAGCCATAGACGCTCGCGCCGTCTACCAGTCCGAGGGGGTCGGCCTGGAGATACCGCCCCAGTGTCGGGTCGTAGTCGCGCATCCAGTTTTGGTGCAGGCCGGGCACGGCGTGGAACCATTGGCCCGGGAAGCGCAGGTTCAGTTTGTCAACGTCGAACCACGAATGCCCTCCGCCTCAACAGCCCCCCTGAAACCCTGCGTTACGTCGCTAACGTCCACGCCAGCCGCCCCAGCCTCGCCGCCGACACGACTCCTGACGCGCTGGCCGAGCGGGTGTCGGGGCTGGATTTGGGGAATTTCTCCGGCCCTCGTAGTGGAGTGATTTTTCTGGTGGTTCGTGAGGGGGCGGAGCGCTCGCGCCTCGGGATTGTGTGTGTGTTGCCCAGTGGCGCGGTGTAGGTTTTGCGGGTGTTGTAGGTGTGGAGAGTTTTCGTGGAGCGAATGGTGGGCTGGGCCCAATGGATTCACCCGTTCGGTCGGCAGATGCATGGCTCTCAGTAAAGAGGCAAGTCCGTGCGTAAGAGCAGGGACTTGCAATACACATCAAACACATGCTTGAGTTTTGGTCTACTTACGTCGCTTCCGATTTTTTGTAGCAGTGCCAGATGTGATATGGAGTCAACCTTGAGTATTTTAGTTCCCGACGTTTCCTTAATTTCGGAAAAATATCGAGAAGAACTCCGTTAAATGACAATGAGAACCACCCGGGGTAGTGATTGCTCAAGTCGATCTCAAAAAATCCACCATATTTTTCTTGGATGTCTAACAAGAACTCCGCTAATGTTTCTTCGTCCAATTCGGCACCAAAAACTAAATCGACATACGGAAAGTTTTCGCTACAAATTTCCGGCAAGACTTCCTGAAATTCCTCGTAGAAAGCCGACTCGGTTAACTGAAATTCTCCTAGCATAGGTGAAGCTCTAGAAATAGCCGCGACATCTGGCTAACCTATAACCGTCAAACAATAGAAACCCTGCGCCCAAGTATGGTATTTTCCTCGCTATACTTCGGCCTGCTTGTCTGGCTCCTGTACGATATGCCTTTCCGCTGCGGCCTGGGTGAGTCTTTCCCACGTTCTCGCTATTTCTAGAAGTAAATCCTGATGAACCCTTGATTCTCCTCGAACGTCCATCCGGCTGCACCCAGCCTTTTGGTTTAGATGGACCAAATTCAGCCCAGGCAGCACCAAGGCCAGTCCAGCGTTCAACTGCTCCGAAACTGTTACAACCGCATTCCTCCAATTCATGATCGATATACAGTCCTGCTGCCGCACCGGCAGCAAGAATTAGAAGCGGAACAAATTCACCTGTCGGATCCACATACCGCCCTGGGTTCTGGAGAGCATAACCATAGACGCTCGCGCCGTCTACCAGTCCGAGGGGGTCGGCCTGGATATAGCGGCCCAGTGTCGGGTCGTAGTCGCGCATCCAGTTTTGGTGCAGGCCGGGCTCGGCGTGGAACCATTGACCCGGGAAGCGCAGGTTCAGTTTGCCCGCGTCGTACCAGGCCCAACCGCCGACAAGCGCATGACGCTGGCAAGCGCCACGCCAACCAACGCCGCTGCGTTTATTCAGCCTCGGCAAAGGCTTCGTTGATGGCGCGGGCCAGCGTTTCGGGCGAACAGGGTTTCTTCAGCATCGGGGCAGGGACATCGCCCATGTCATCCTCGGAATAGCCCGAGTAACCCGAGAAATAGAGCACCGGAAGATTGGGGCGCAGCTGGCGCACTTTCTTCGCCAGGGCAAAGCCATTTGGCCCGCCGGGCATGACGATATCGGTCAGAAGCAGATCGAAATCCCGACCCTTTTCAACCAGATTGAGCGCCTCGGTCCCCGAACTCGCAACGATGGCCTCATACCCCATCAGTTCGATCATATCGCTGACGGCCATCAGCAGAATGGCCTCGTCATCGACCAACAGAATACTACGCCCGGCAGAGGCGGGTTCTTCGGTCTCTGCGATCTTCGGTTCGGGCAGCGCTTGCGGTGTGCCACGTGGCAGGGTCAGCCGGATAAACGTGCCGCGGCCCACTTCCGATTCAACCTGCAAACCACCATCCATCTGCTGGACGAAGCCATATACCTGCGACAAGCCAAGCCCGGTCCCGAACTTGTGGCCTTTGGTCGTGAAGAAGGGATCGAAGGCCTTGCGCTGCACCTCGTCGGGCATTCCGGGCCCGTCATCGGACACCGTGATTTCGACAAATCCCGGCGGCGACGAGGCATGATGCATGGGCGCAAGAATCTCGTGCCCATTGTACAGAGAGGGCGCTTCGCCACTGGGGGATTTGTCCTGCCCGACGGCCCGCGCAGTGACCGTGATCTGACTGCCCGTGCCGCTTTCAATGATGGCGTCGCGGCTGTTGAACACAAGGTTGAGCAGCGCGATTTCCAATTGCCCCAGATCGCATTCGATCCACAGATCTTTGGAGTCCTGCACCAGTTTGACGTCGATCTTGGGACTGACCGTCGAGCCCAGAAGAAGCTCGAACCCCTTGAACACATCGTCAATCGACGCGGTTTCTGTCCGTTCGGGCTGGCGCTGCGCAAAGCCAAGCAACCTCTCGGTCAATTCCGCACCGCGATCGACCGACCGCAACGCGCCTTTCAGATATTCTGATGCCTTGTCCCGGTTGGGCGTGCGCAGTGCCAATTCCACGCTGTATTGCAGCGTCGCCAAGAGGTTGTTGAAATCATGCGCGATCCCCCCCGTCAGGTTGCCAAGCGCTTCCAGCCGCCCCTTGCGTTCCAGCACCTCGCGGTTGCTTTCCAGATCGTTCACATCCTCGAAGCCGATTACGGTGGCAACGCCGTGATCCTCTGTGGTGGGCAAGCAGCCGCTGGAGAACCTGAAGTAACGCGGCGGCGCATCCGCACTGCCCGACAGCAGGAACAATTCCCTGTCGATCCGCGATCCAGACAACGCCCGCTGGATCGGATGGTCATCGCCCTCAAGCGGTTGAGACGTTTCGGGATCGAAGAAACAGATGGCTTGCGGCCACTCATGCGGCCCGTCGAGGACATATTGCCCAAGCAGATCGCGCGCCGCGCCATTCACGACCAGCACCTCGCCATTCCGGTTCAAGGCAATCATGCCGTCATGCGAAGCGTCCATGATCGCCTCAAGGCGCGACCGTTCAAGTAACAGCGCATCGCGAATTTGCCGATCCGCGGTAACATCCTCATGAAGCAGCAGCTTCTCCCCGGACGAGAACCGCGCAGCCCGGCGCAACATGGTTTTTCCGTCGGATGTCGTGAATTCGACCTCGGAGCCGTCCTCATCGACCGACCTCAGCATGAAGTCCAAGGCGTCGCCTTCGCTCCGCTCACCGACGCTGACCTCGCCCAGGGCAATCGCTTGCTGCAGGAAGTCCTTGTATTTCATCCCCACGATGTCTTGGCTCAGATAGGTCTCAACCGCGCGCCGCCCCGGTTTGTTGATGTACTGAATAGTCCCATTCTCTGAAATCAGCAGCATCTGATACGGGAAAATCTGTGCGATGTTCGCCATCAGATGCATACGTTCCGCCGCTCGCCGGGACGCTTGATGGGACCGAAACCAAAGCGCCCCGCCTGCCGCAAGGATCAACGCGACGAGGCCTGCCATCATTACGTTCTGGCGGCGTTCCGCTGTCCAGAATGCACGTTCGCCAAACCATTCACGGTTCAGATCCCTGTATTCTTCCGACACCACGTAACCCGTCATCGCCGCGTCAAGGCGTTCGCGGATCTCGGCGAGACCCACACGCAACGCGGGCGCGGCGCTATGCGTCAGCAAAGGATCGCCAACGCGGATCACGGATTGATCCAGATCGTTGTCGGAGATCGCCAAGTCCAACGCGGATGTCCGATCCAACGCCGCGTCGATGCCGCCCTCTGTCAGCGCGTCCAGCAAGGCGGCGCTATCCGCGAAACGTGCCACATTCGAACCGGGTTGCTGGCTGGCAAACAAATCTGCCGGGCTGGACTCGATCACGCCCAGCCTTCGCCCGGCCAGATCGGAGAGCCCTTGCACAAGCTCAGCATCCGCAGCGCGCACATATAATGCGACCGGCGTGACCTTGATCGGATTGGTAAAGTCCAAGCGCCGCGTCCGATCTTCCGTCATCCCCAATTGCGGCAACAGATCATATCCGTCCGAACTTGGCCCCTCTGCCCTCTCTTGCGGCGTGATTTCCCGAAACCGAAGCTGCAGCCCGGCCCGATCCGCAACGCGCCGCAATGCTTCAACGGCGAAGCCGGTAAACCCGTTGTCAGAGATCACCTCATAGGGCGGGTCATTCGAGACACCGACGATCAGCTCGTCCGGCGCAGGCGGCAGCGGATCGATCAACCACGTCTTGCGCATTTCCTGAAGCTCACCCGAAGCGTGAAGCTGATCGATGGCGTCGTTTATCCGGTCCATCAGATGCGCACGGCTTTGATGTACAAAGACAACGCGATCACCCTCGCTTAATGGCGGGCCAATCGCCACGATCCTGTGGTCAAGCCGCATGGTGCGCAGCGCCGTGTTCATCGACGCATCGGTGAAGATCGCAAGATCGGCCTGCTGCGAAATCAAAAGCCCCACCAGCTCGTTCAGTGAATCAACCGGAATCGCTGTGTTCGCCGCAAGGATGTCGGGAAAGTTGTTGCCGCTGCCACC
The DNA here is from genome assembly GCF_004803475.1 of Aliishimia ponticola. Classification (GTDB taxonomy): domain Bacteria; phylum Pseudomonadota; class Alphaproteobacteria; order Rhodobacterales; family Rhodobacteraceae; genus Aliishimia; species Aliishimia ponticola. Next base: position 130,756 of record NZ_SRKY01000005.1, on the reverse strand, counting down.
GCCGAAAAAGGTGATGCGCAGACCTTCGGGGGCCGCGTCATCCTGCAGAAGGTTCGCACGCTCCAACCCATAATATCGGGTCCGGTGCTTTCCGACCGAATTGGAAACGATACTCGTCTCTTCCAAAGACCTAAGCTGTGAAATCCCTGCCAGCAACTGGATGTCGCCGCTGCGCTGCGCGCTCAGGACATCTTTCGCAGTGCCCTGTCGAAATTCGATGTCGAACCCGGCGATACGCGCAATGGCGCGGCTGAGATCCGCTGTGAAACCGACATATTCGCCGCTGGAATTTTCCGTGCAAAGCGGGGCGATTTCTGGACAGGCCGCGATCACGACTTCCCGATCCTGCGCCCGCGCGGCGACGGCGCCAACCACGAATACAATGCAAAGAAGCGCAAAACGCAGCGACGCCCCAAACCAGTGGGTCGGTCTGTTCACGCCCGCGCTTAGGTCAACAGACCCGTCGGACGTGTCGTTCGCAAAAGACTGGTCCGACATACCGAGACCACCTTTCTATACGTCACATTACGCACAGTAAGCCGCTCCCGTACTTAATCTGCACTCGTTAAGTTGATCGCGCAACAGGTTGTGACACTTCTGTGCGCATTAAGCCGCCAAAACGGATACCCAACCATGGCACTGGTGTGAAAAACCGGCTGGGGATACCGCGACGATCATTTCGACAAATCTCTTAGCAGTTGCAGCCCTTCGGGCGACCGTTGCTATCCACCTGCCGCGCGCAACATTGGCGACCAGACGCTTCCCGACAGCAGACAAGCTGTTGATAGGAATTGACCGTCACAGGTTCGCAAATCTTGGGTGCGACCTGGACCGGTTGCATCAGGGCGAGTGAAACAAGTACCGTTTTCATCGTTCAAATACTCCTGTTCAGGCATGCCGGGCCAGCTATTCGGGCGCGGCGCTAGTTCTTCTGAAGCGGGAACAGCCCACGAAGGGAATTCCCAATCTGTTGTATCTCGGTATTGGGTTTCAGCGGGCGGGCTGCCGTAGGTGCGGTGAAGATCGGGGACACCGCGCCAAGTGCGCCATTCAGGTCAATCGACGCGGGCTGCGACGGCGCGGGCACCTGCGTCGCTTCCAGATAGGCCTTGATGGCCTTGTCGGTCTGAGGCCCGTAAATCCCGTCTTTCGTCAGTTCGAACCCGCTGTCCAGCAGAAGCTCTTGCATGTGCAAGACGGAATGACGCACGCGGGTCAAAGGCCCACGGTCAGGGATCGCGCGCGGGTTGTGAATGACCAAAAGCTCCTCCGACACGTCGCGCCGTGTATCGCCCAGCGCGATTGCGACGAAATTCCCATCTTCGCTGACACGCAGCATCCGCACCGGCTTGGAGAATTCGAACATACCGGCGTAGTCGATCTCTCCCTCGGTTTGGCGGAACCGATAGACCGCATTCGCACCAAGGAAAGACACAAGGATGATATCGCCGCTCGTATCCGCTGCCAGCAGTCCAAAGCGGCCGTTCCTCGCGGCCAGGCCCGGCGCGCTTTGCTGCATGTCATAGCCAAAGCGCGTACTGCGTGACATCGACAACTTGCCGCGGAATTCACGGATCGGAAACGCCTGAAGCTTGGCCGTATCCGCATCAAAGGTCAGCAGCATCTTTGAGACCAGCAGCGGATCGTCGATCGCATCCGTATTGTCGATCAGCGTGTGTTGAAGTGCATTCTGGTTCAGCGCTTGCGTAGACACTGTTTTTGACAGGGGCGACCCGTTGGGATCGAAGCAGTCGCTTTGGGGCAACTCGCTGTTGTTGTACTCGATCGGACCATACTCGATCAGTTTGGCGCCGGTGACTGAGGCCGTGTAATACACCTGGTCCTTGTTCTCGAAGACGGAAAAGCTGCTGGCGGTCCCGCATTGCAGGAACAGATCATCCAGATAAAACGGTGTGTCCGACGTCCCGGTAAGATAAGACACCATATCGGTCACATCGGTCCGCACGACCGAAGACCATGTCGGGTTGGTCGCAAACAACACACCATCGTCCGTCAGCAGCGATTCCGAGAACGGGGTCGTCGTCAGCGGTATGATGAAGGGGTCGATCTGGGCATTCAGCGATTTGCTGATATTGGGATAGGTCAGGATAACCCCGGTCGTGTACCGTTCGATCCCGCGTTTCAGACCTTCGCGTGGATAGGCACCCTTTGGATCGTCCCCAAGAACGACCAGCGTGTCCTCCTTCGTGACCACCCCGGAAATAGCGTCGATCTTGACCCCGATCTCGGCGTTTACCTCGAGCGGGAAGGTGCCAAACCGCAGCACCCGGTCCGCCATCGTCACCAGCAGCATCCCATCCTCGCCAGTGAACGTGATGTCCCGAACCCGGTCCAGATCGAAAATGCTGTCGACGCTGTAGTCTAGTGCCTGTTCGCCAGACGCAGCCCCGGCAAGCCCTCCGGACAAGGCCGAAACTGCAATCAGGCGTCTTACTGCTGTGAACATCTGTATTGCTCTCTTACCTTTTCGTCGGCGTCCGTGATGAACGCTTTGACCGCCTCGGAAGCAGCGTTGATATCCTCTTGCGGGAAATAATAGCAGTCTACGTCGCTCAAGTCTTGGCTTCCGACCCGGAAAAGAAATCTGTGCAGCATCGGCGCGACCCCAAAGGAATCTGCCTCAGCCGCTTCGATTGCGTCAGGCTCGAACACATAGCCGTAGTAGTAGCGGCCAACCGGATCGCCAAATTCCAGATGCGGGTACAGGGAATCATCCACCCGCTGATTGAACTCCAACGAGAAGGAATAAGACGCCTGCTTGCGCGCCCGAAGCGCATCGTCCACGCCGCTTGGTTTGCAGGTTGTCAGACCGCCCGTGAAGAAGGTGCTTTCGGATTCGATGAAGTAGTAGATGGACCGGAAGTCATCTTCGCGGTGATCCTTGCGGCGCACCCCTTCGGCCAGTTCCAGCATGGGCCGCATGCAAAAGATCAGTTCCGGGTGATCCGGCGGCAATGAAATCCGCCGCGAGAACAGGATATTGAGGCTGGGAATACCCGCGCCGCCGCCGCCCGGCGTTACGCTGAACCGCCAGACTGCGTCCCCAAGATCCTCGCGCATTTGCAACATGACGGGCACAACCGGCGCGCTGTTGCGCAGCTTGTCCATCATGCTTTGCAATTCGTCGTGGTCCATGGATTCGCGGCTGGATCGGAAAGCGAGTTCGTCCAAAACCCTGCGCGACAACGAGCTTGTCTCTTTGATCAGGGAATCGAGCCGTTTGTTCTGCGCCGCCAACCGCGCATGTGCCTCGGCCAGGTTCTTATCCGCCAGCGCCAGCCGGTTCCGGGTCGCTTCCAGTTCTGCGATCAGGTTGGATTCAATCGTCGATAGCCGCGCGCCCATCGCCTCGACATCCCGCTTTACACGGGCCCGCAGATTGATGAGGTCGGTATCCAGCCGCTTGTCGGTGCCAACCATATAGCCCAGCGATCCCTCGACATCCGGGCTACACCGCGCCTGGGCTCGGATTTTCGCCGGGACAAGATCCAGAAAGCTTTCTGTCGGGGTGACCCACAAAAAGACGTCGCCCTGCAATGCCGTCAGCAGACCGACAACGTTACCGTCGCTATCTATGACCGGGCCGCCGCTATCGCCGGGCACCGGCTTTGCCGGGTCGTCCTCCGACATCGCGGATTTCAGCTTGAACCGCCGTAAGTTGCCGCGCCGGGCGGTCACGCCGGAATCAAATTCAAGCGCCACCGCACGCGGACTGCGCTTGTCCTTTGACGCCAGCACCTTGCCCTGCTGGTCCACACCCTGCTGGAACTTCAGCAAGTAGTAATCCTGCCCGGTTTCCAGCTTGCAGATGCTCAGTGGCAAGGGCGCCGTGTTGAACTCATCCGTGTGCAGATCAAGCCGCGCGGCGTCGGTGTTGGTTTGCGGTGACTGGGTCACAGCCACATCGACGAACGGCATGATCGCGGCGCGCAGAGTCTCCTTCTCTGCATAGGTCAGTTCGACATTGCGCCCCGGAATAATCACCCGATCATCGGTCGCGATGTTCTCGAACACCCTGTCTTCGCGCGTCACATGCTTGGCCGTGATCAGAACCCGCGGCGCAACCGCAAATCCGGTCCCGAATTCCTTGATCGGCAGCGCGTTCTCATTGCGCGCCTGCCCCGAGGTGAAGATCGAGAAAAGCTGCCGCGTTTCCAGATCGAAACCCTGCGGCCCCTTGATGTCCCATTGCTGCGCCGACGCAGTGCCCGCAGACAGGGCAAGCACAAGAAATACCGTTGTCAGAGCCTTATGCATCGCTACTTCTCCAGCACATAGACATGGCTTTGCGCCAGTTCGGTTCCGCCGCTATCCAGCACCGACAGCCGGTAAATTCCCGGCGCGTCAATCGCGATCGCGTCGCTGGTATAAACGAGCTTGCCGCTGGTCGGCAGCGACCAGTCCGTATCAAGGGTCAGCGCACCGGCCTGTTCGACCACTTCGCCTGTATCAACCCCTTCAAGCTTGATCCGCAGGACTTCCCCAACCGCTTGCGCCGGGTCGAACGGATCTTCCCGTTGGTCGTCGGCCCGCAGCGTGACCAGGGTTTCATCCCCGACCATCAGGATCGTTTCCGACAGTTCCAGTCCAACCGTATCCACCGTGCCGCCAACGAACAGCAATTTATCACCGCTGACCGCCAGAATGCCCTGCGTCACAGGCTTGATCAGCATGTCATAGACATAGCCCGTGGCGGCCGTATTCCCGATGATGAACGGATGCCCGGCATGACGCACAACGCCCATATTGCTGAACGTCTCTGATTGCTTGTTGTTCGGCAGCAGCGCAGAGATGCGGTGGACCGTGCCATCGCCTTCGGCATTGGTGCGATAGGTCACGCCAGCCCCATTCCCGCCCGCGCCCGGATCGACATAGACCACCTCGCGCGTGTTCTTCACATAGCGCCCGATAATCCCATGGTTGGCCTTCACCGTCGCGGGCAGCCCTGCATCCATGATCTCGTCGATAATCCTACGGTTGGCGATCCCGTTCCGGAACAGCGCCCGCCGCGTTTCACAGCGCGCATAGGGGCAAGGCTCCTCGCCGAAGCCAAGCAGCATATCCAGCCAGAACTCCTCATTATAGGGATCAGCCTGCACATTGCCGGTCTCATAGGCCTCGCCAAAGGCACAGCACTTGTCATAGGTCGGCAGCAACTCGATCGGGGCGGCCATGGACAGGATCGTGTTCTGAATGGCCAGCTTGCCACCCAAAAGCAGTTCGCTCGCCTTGCCCCAGCCTTCCAGTAAGGTCGCGGCAAGATTGACCGACCCGTAATGTGGCACTGCCATTTCGATGAACGTGTGCATCCGCTCTGCTGCGGGACGTGTGGCTGAAAGATGATCCGACGGGTAGGCCCCGGTCGGCGATTGCCCATAAATCGCGATGCATAGAGCCTGATATTCATCGCCCGGCAGACCAATCTCTGCCGCCGTCGCGGTAACGCATGTGTCACTGGGTCCGCGTTGGCTCAACATGATCCGCGTGACCAGTCCACCCATGGAATGCGCAACCAGATCATAGGGCCCTTCGGGAAGGTTCTCGGTTATAAAGCTATTCAGATGAAGGGCATTCGCGAAATTGCTGCGCCGCCAATCATAATGGAAAACGAATAGCGTTTCGCCCTCGACGTAATTGCCTTTGCGCGTATCTCCGGAAATCCGGTCCGCCAGCGTTTCATCGCCTTCGAGGAATTTGAACAGCTTGCCATAAAGCCCGTTTTCGAATGCGCCGAATGGCAAAGGCAGTCCCCGAAGCGCATCGGTCGATCGCACCCGAAGCGGGTCACCGTCGGACGGCAGCAAATCGAGGCGATGAAAATTGCTGCCACGGATAGACCCTAAATCCCCCCAAATCACCTCCCCCCTGCTGGAATCATCTGCCTCGGAAAGAACAGAACCAACGATACCGGGAACGAACACCAAGGGGCGTTCGGGAGGAGCGGCAACACCCGCAGTCACAAGGATAAAAACTGCTGAACACGACACTGTAAACGAGCGGAGCACTAAAAATACCTGACGCCATTCCATCAAGAAACTCCCAAAAAATTCAAATAGTAATGGCTTCAGCCTAACGAACCCAAGGTAGAATTTCAACCATTGGTATACTGCAGGCCGCGTCAGTCGCCTGCCTGTAATGGCAGACGTCATATGGTTCCAAAAAGCCGCCTTAATATTGTCAGAGTCCATCTGCACACAATTCGCGAAGAAGTTAACCAGTTACGAATGTTTAAAATTGACCGATCAGAGCTAACGCATTGTAAACTATGCGGGCCTCTAATTAGTGCACCGCAAATTCTTTGCGCGGGACCGAACAGACGACAGTAAACTCAGGAACTTTCCAAAGATGCCGACAGCAACCGCCACCATCTATACCGGCGAGAACTTCGCCGATTTCACCTTTGACGCGCTTTTCGACGGAGACCTCGAAGTCACCTCCGCCTCCAGCACCGCCATTGAACTCTACAACACGGACTTCCCCGATCGCAGCGGGATCCTCAGGGGGACCGGGTTCAGCCTGAACAGCGATGAAGAGCCGACCGGCGGGACGATGACCAGCATCGAATTTTACGATAATGGCGGCCTCGTCGCGACCCTTTCGGGCATCTCTTTTTCGTTGGTCGCCTTCGCGAACGGGTTGGGAACCGACGACGGGCTCGATCCGCTTTTCGATGGGTATGATCTGATCCAGGACGCCTCGAACGTAGACTTGGCCGAAGCCGATTTTGGCGACTCTGGAATGGACGATACCGCGATTGCTGGCCCCGGCGGTTCATTCATGTCGCTTAACGAAGGTACCGATACCTATGTCGGTGGCGTCGGCTTTGATCAGATCACGTTCCACGAAGAAGACGGCGGCAACGGGGCGAGCGTGGATCTCGCTGCCGGTACAGCGACCGACACCTATGGAAATGTCGAGACAATTTCCGGCACTATCGAAGCGCTGCGCGGCTCTACATGGGACGATACGTTCTACGGCGACAGCAATGACAACATGATGCGCGGCCTTGAGGGGGATGACTACCTCGACGGCCGGGACGGGATCGATCTGCTGCGCTATGACCGTGATGCCAATTACGGCGGCTTCGCAGGCGTGACGGTAAACCTGCTAAGCGGCACCGCAACAGATGGCTTCGGGGACTCCGACACCATTTTGAACTTCGAGAACGTGCGCGGAACCGAGTCCAACGACATCATCACCGGCGATAGTGGCAGCAACGATATCCGCGGCCTTGGCGGCGACGATACGATCAACCCCTATGACAATGACGGTGCGGGCGACCTGATCGTTGCAGGCACCGGCTTTGACACGATCATCTATTCCGACAACGTCTCCGGTTATCAGGAGATCCAGTATCGTGACATTGCCGAAGGTGTCACCATCACCATCGACGGTATCAACAACACCGGCACCGTGGACAAAGGCTCCACCGGGTTTGACACGATCACTGATGTGGAAATGCCGCTTTACGCTGGTGATACGACCGGCGGTCTTGGCATCAACGGGACGAATTATAACGACGTATACAACATCACGCTTGCCTCCGGTCAGTGGATGGAATTCGCAGGCGGCGCAGGCAATGACACGTTCAACCTGCTGAATACGCAGTCTTCCCGGCTGGACTATTCGAACGCCAGTGACAGCGTCACCGTCAATCTGGCGACCGGCATTGCGAGCGATGGCGACGGCGGCACCGATACGATCAACGGCGATCTGTGGGAAGTGCGCGGGTCGGACTACAACGACAACCTCATTGGCTCCTCCAATGATGAATCCTTCATCGCGCGGTCCGGCGATGACAGCATCAATGGCGGCGGCGGCTTTGACCGTCTGCGGTATGACCGGAACGACTACGACATGGTCGATGTCGATCTGACCGCAGGCCTGGCGACAACCATCTGGAACGGAACCGAGTATATCGACACCATCGTCAATATCGAGCACGTGCGCGGATCGCGAACCGGCGACGACATCCTCAAAGGCCTGGAAGGCGCGGAGGACCGGCTTCAAGGTCGCGGCGGCGATGACACCTTCATCGCCACTTCCGGTGCCGACACGATTGAGGGCGAAGACGGGATCGACACGCTCGACTACACGGACGCAGCGCTTGCCTCGTTGAACGTGGACCTCGAAGCGGGAAGCGCCACGGCAAACTGGTCCACGGATGGCTCTTTCACGGACAGTGTCTCCAGCATCGAAATCGTCAAAGGATCGTCCGCGTCGGATACGCTTGCGGCGGCCGCATCGGGCAGTACGCTGTACGGCAATGACGGGAATGACATGCTGGTCAGCCGCGCCGGGGATGACGCGCTGTATGGCGGCGATGGTGTGGACGAAGTCAGCTATGACGGCGCGTCCGGCGGGGTCGAGGTTTATCTGAACTCCGAAATCTCGCGCGGTGCCGATGGCGACGACGAACTTTACGACATCGAGAACGTCCAAGGCTCCGACTTCGATGATCGCCTCGTGGGCACGGCGGAGGATAACCTTCTTGTCGGCGGCACGGGCAATGACATCATCAAAGGCAAGGGCGGCGACGATACGTTCTACGGCAACGCGGGCGACGACACGATCCGTGGCGCCGAAGGCGTGGACATCATGTATGGCCACCGCGACAACGATACCTTGCTGGGCCTTGAGGGCGACGACTTCCTCTATGGCGGCAACGGAACCGATTATCTGTATGGCGGCCTCGACTCAGACTACATCGATGGCGGCGCGAATGACGACTTTCTGCGCGGCAACCGTGGCGGCGACACGATTGACGGCGGCAGCGGGAATGACGACATCCGTGGCGGCGGCAACGGCGATATTCTGGATGGCGGCTACGGCGATGACTTCATCCTCGGCGAAGGCGGCACAGACTATATCGCGGGCGGCGCGGGTGATGACACGCTGTTCGGCGGCGTCGGCGGCGGTGTGTTCGACGGACAACGCGACACCTTCATTTACGCGTCCTCTGCCGATGGGTCCGGCGGGTTCGACCGTATCCGCGACTGGGAAGACGGGATCGATCGGATCGACCTGTCCGCCTATGAGTTCACCGACTTTGCGACCGACGTTCTGTCGCTGGCCTCCAATGCCGGCACGGCCATGCGGATCAACTTCGGTGGCGGCGACGTGATCTATATCGATAGCTTCCAGGTGACTGATTTCGACGCGAGCGATGTGATCCTCGGCTGATCAGGCTCATTCAGAGCCTAACAGCCCTAAACCACCTACTAGCCCCGGTCGAAAGACTGGGGCTTTTGCGTTTCATCAGTCAAAGCGTTACGTCCTGCCGACAAATGAACCTCATTAGTAACATTTTAATTGCACCGAATCACGTCACCGCATAACCTGTGCCCGCGAAGGGGAGGAAAATATGCAGGCTTTCATTTGTGACGCGCAGCGCACACCCATCGGTCGCTATGCCGGGGCCTTATCTGCCGTGCGGGCGGACGACCTCGCGGCAGAGCCGATCAAAGCACTGATGGCGCGCAACCCGCAGGTGGATTGGTCCAGCGTTGACGATGTGATCTATGGCTGCGCCAATCAGGCGGGCGAAGACAACCGCAACGTGGCACGCATGGCTGCTTTGCTGGCCGGGCTGCCCGAAACCGTCCCCGGATCGACGATAAACAGGCTCTGCGCAAGCGGAATGGACGCTGTCGGTTTTGCCGCGCGGGGCATCAAAGCCGGTGATCTGGACCTCGCTATCGCTGGCGGTGTCGAAAGCATGAGCCGCGCGCCCTTCGTCATGCCCAAGGCTGACACAGCATTTTCCCGCGCGAATGCGGTCTATGACACGACGATCGGCTGGCGGTTCGTGAACCCGAAAATGAAAGCGGCCTATGGCATCGATTCCATGCCGCAGACTGCGGATAACGTGGCGCAGGATTGGAGCGTCAGCCGCGAAGATCAGGATGCCTTCGCCGCGCGCAGTCAAGCACGCTGGGCCGCTGCACAGGACGCAGGTCACTTCACGGACGAGATTTGTCCTGTCACCATTCCGCAGCGCAAAGGGGATCCCATCCTCGTCGATACCGACGAACACCCGCGCCCCGGCACGGATGCCGCAAAGCTTGCCAAACTGCGCGGCGTGAACGGGCCGGACCTGACGGTCACGGCTGGGAATGCCTCTGGCGTGAATGACGGTGCGGCCGCTCTTCTGCTGGCGTCGGAAACCGGCGCGGCCCAGCATGGCCTGACACCGATGGCCCGCGTCGTGGCGATGAAAGCCGCCGGGGTCGCGCCACGGGTGATGGGGATTGGCCCGGTTCCAGCCTCGCGCAAGGTGCTGGATCATGCCGGGCTCACCATCGACCAGATGGATGTGATAGAACTGAACGAAGCCTTCGCGTCCCAAGGGCTTGCGACACTGCGTGAGCTTGGGGTGAAGGATGACGACGCACGTGTAAACGCTCAGGGCGGTGCCATTGCGATTGGCCACCCCTTGGGCATGTCAGGCGCGCGGCTTGTACTGACCGCAGCCTATCAACTGAAACGCACCGGCGGGCGCTATGCGCTGTGCACCATGTGCGTGGGCGTCGGGCAAGGCGTGGCGCTTATTCTCGAAAGGGTCTGAACGATGTATGCACAGATGGTCAAATCCGAAGCGACAAAAGACGATCCCGAAAAGCTCGCAGCCTTTCAGGCACGGATCGACGCGGGCGAAAAGATTGAACCGAAGGACTGGATGCCGGAAGGGTATCGCAAAACGCTGATCCGGCAGATCGGCCAGCACGCCCATTCAGAGATCGTCGGCCAACTTCCTGAAGGCAACTGGATTACCCGCGCCCCGACGCTGGAGCGCAAGCAGATCCTGCTTGCCAAGGTGCAGGACGAGGCCGGGCATGGGCTCTACCTTTATTGTGCGGCCGAAACGCTGGGCGTGAGCCGGGATGAGCTGACCGAAATGCTGCTGAGCGGCAAGATGAAATACTCCTCCATCTTCTCCTATCCGACCCTGACATGGGCCGATATGGGCGCTGTTGGATGGCTGGTCGACGGCGCGGCGATCATGAACCAGGTGCCGCTGCAACGCACGTCCTTCGGCCCCTATTCACGCGCGATGATCCGCATCTGCAAGGAAGAGTCGTTCCATCAACGCCAAGGCTACGACATCATGATGAAGATGGCGTCCGGCACGCCAGAGCAGAAACGCATGGCGCAGGATGCCTTGAACCGGTTCTGGTATCCGTCGCTCATGATGTTCGGACCGTCCGACAAGGACAGTGTCCATTCCTCGCAATCAATGGCGTGGAAGATCAAGATGAACACCAATGACGAGCTTCGCCAGAAATTCGTCGACCAGACCGTGCCCCAAGCTGAATATCTGGGCCTGACGGTGCCGGACCCGGACCTGAAATGGAACGATGAGACCGGCCATTACGACTTTTCGGAACCCGACTGGACCGAGTTCTTCGAGGTGCTGTCCGGCAATGGACCCTGTTCGGCTGAACGGCTGGAAGCCCGCAACAAGGCCTGGGACGACGGCGCATGGGTCCGCGAAGGAATGCTGGCCCATGCCGAAAAGAAACGCGCGCTGAAAACCGCCGCCGAATAGGCTCTAACAAAAGGGAATAGGCTCATGTCCAAGGAATGGCCCCTGTGGGAGATTTTCATCCGTGGTCAGCACGGAATGGCGCATCGCCATGTTGGCAGCCTGCACGCGCCTGACGCTGAGATGGCGATTAAGAACGCGCGCGACGTCTATACGCGCCGCAAGGAAGGGCTCAGCATCTGGGTCGTGGAAAGCGCCAAGATCACAGCCGCGGACCCGTCCGACAAGGAAAGCCTGTACGAGCCGTCGGAAAGCAAGGTCTACCGCCACCCGACCTTTTTCGACATCCCCGAAGAAGTGGGCAAGATGTGATGGCGCCGAACGTCGAATTCCTGCTGCGCCTCGGCGACAATGCCTTGGTCCTTGGCCATCGCCTGTCCGAATGGTGCGGCCACGCCCCCGTGTTGGAGGAAGACATCGCACTGGCCAATGTGGCGCTGGACCTGATCGGTCAGACACAGCTGTGGCTGGAACTTGCGGGCGAGGCAGAGGGCGAAGGCCGCTCCGCCGATGATCTGGCCTTCTTGCGGGATGCGTGGGACTTTCGGAACGCCTTGCTGGTCGAACAACCCAATGGCGATTTCGGACAAACGATGATGCGCCAGTTTCTGTTCGATGCGTGGCACAAGCCCTATCTGACCGCCCTGACCGGCGCCAAGGATGACAAGATCGCGGCAATTGCCGACAAGGCGGTCAAGGAAGTGACCTACCACCTTGAACGGTCCTCGGACGTGGTGATCGCGCTGGGCGATGGCACCGATGAAAGCCATGGGCGGATGCAAACGGCACTGGATCGGCTGTGGCCCTATGTGGGCGAATTGTTCATTCCCGATGCCGTGGATGCGGCGCTGCCCGGTATTGCGCCGGATATGGATAAGGTTCGGTCCAGCTTCGACACGACGCTTGCCAGTGTGATGAATGACGCGACCCTCACCGTGCCGGACAGCAACTTTGCCCATAAGGGCGGACGCACCGGGGCCCGCCATTCAGAACATCTCGGTCACATGCTGACACAGATGCAATGGCTCCAACGTGCTTATCCGGGTGCGACGTGGTGACAACCCGCCCCTCCATGGATGACATTCGCGCGTGGCTCGACGCGGTGCCGGACCCAGAGATCCCCGCGATCTCACTCATGGATCTGGGGATCATCCGCGCCTTGGATTGGGATGGCGACACGCTGCAAGTGACCGTGACGCCAACCTATTCCGGTTGCCCGGCGACCTCCGTCATCAACATGGAAATTGAAACGGCGCTGCGCGCTCATGGGATAGAAAAGGTGAGCCTAAAAAGGCAAATCTCGCCCCCATGGACAACGGATTGGCTGTCCGACAAAGGGCGCGCCAAACTGGAAGCCTACGGCATCGCACCGCCGCAGCCCGCTGGCGGCCCATCGCACTGCCCGCATTGCAACTCCACCCAAGTGGAACGGATCAGCCAGTTCGGATCGACCCCGTGCAAGGCGCAATGGCGCTGCACCGACTGTCTGGAACCGTTCGACTATTTCAAGTGTATCTGACATGGCAAAATTTCATCCTCTTACCGTCACCGATGTGAAGAAGACGATCCGCGATGCGGTCATCGTTACGTTGCAACCCGAAAACCCCGCGGACTTCGCCTTTGCACAGGGGCAGTACCTTACGTTCCGCAAGGATTTCGACGGGACCGAAGTACGTCGCAACTATTCCATTTGTAGCGGGCTGGACGATGGCGTTCTGCAAGTCGGGATCAAACGCGTCGACGGCGGGGCCTTCTCGACCTTCGCCAACGAAGAGTTGAAGCCCGGTGATGTTCTGGACGTGATGCCCCCGATGGGGCGCTTTTATACTGAGTTAGAGCCGGAAAAGGCCAAGACCTACCTCGGTTTCGCTGGTGGCTCGGGCATTACCCCGGTTCTGTCCATTTTGAAAACCGTGCTCACACGCGAACCGCTCAGCCAGTTCACGCTGGTCTATGCCAACCGCGCGCCCAACACGATCATGTTCCGTGAGGAGCTGGAGGATCTCAAGAACCGCTTCATGGAACGGTTGACGATCCTGCACATTCTGGAATCGGGCGATCAGGACATTGACCTGTTTTCCGGCCGGATCGACGCCGAGAAATGCGAAGCGCTTTTTGCCCATTGGGTCGACGTCGAAAGCGTGGACCTCGCCCTGATCTGCGGCCCGGAACCGATGATGAAAGCCATCGCCGCGGCGCTGGAAGACAATGGGCTGGCGAAAGAGAACATCAAATACGAGCTTTTTACCGGCTCGCAGGAAGGTCAGCTTGCGGCGGCCAAACGCGCCGAGGTCAGCAAGGATACCGGCACCGAAACGACCGTCATCATGGATGGCACGGCGCATCAATTCACGCTGCCGCCCGGCGTCCCGATCCTGCAAGGTGCGTTGGAAAACGATCTCGACGCGCCACATGCCTGCCGATCTGGCGTGTGTTCGACCTGCAAGGCGAAGGTTATCGAAGGCGAAGCGGAGATGATCGCGAACCACGCGCTTGAGGATTACGAAGTGCGCGCCGGATTTGTTCTGACCTGCCAGTGCTACCCCATCAGCGACAAGATCGTGCTGGATTACGATCAGCACTAACAGGCTCTAACCAAGGGAGGGGACGATGCCGAAGGATACAGCGATCCGCGCGGTTGAAAGTTTTGCAGCAGGCCAATGGCTGCGGCCGGGACCGGGCGCGCGGCCGATCGAATCCGCCATTACTGGCCAGGTCATCGCCGAGGCGGGCAATGACGCGCTGCCATTTGCTGACATGGTGTCTTGGGGTCGGGCAAAGGGCGCGGATCTGCGCGACATGACCTTCCACGACCGGGCGCGGATGCTCAAAGCGCTGGCCTTGCACCTGCAAGCCCATAAACAAACGCTTTACGATCTCAGCTACGACACCGGCGCGACCTTGTCCGATCACCAGATCGACGTGGATGGCGGCATTGGCACGATGCTTGTCTTTGCCGCGAAGGGGCGCCGCGAGATGCCCGATGGCAAAATCTATCTCGATGGCCTGCCGGAGCAGCTCGGTCGCGACGGGCAATTCTTTGGGCAGCATATATATGTCCCTAAACAGGGGATTGTGGTCCACATCAACGCCTTCAACTTTCCGGTCTGGGGGATGCTGGAAAAGCTCGCTCCCACATGGCTGGCGGGGATGCCGGCCATCGTGAAGCCCGCGACGGCGACCTGCTATGTTACCGAAGCCTGCGTGCGGCTGATGTTGGATAGCGGCTTGCTACCCGAAGGCGCGTTGCAGCTGGTGACCGGCGGGATCGGCGACATGCTGGATCATATGGATTGCCAGGATGTCGTGACCTTCACCGGGTCCGCCCAAACTGCGATGCACCTGCGCACGCAGCCCACCCTGCTGCAAAACTCCGTTCCCTTCAGCGCCGAGCAAGACAGCCTCAACGCCTCAATCCTCGGCCCGGATGCGGTGCCCGGAACGCCGGAATTTGACCTGTTCCTGAAGGAAGTGCAGCGCGAAATGACTGCCAAAGCCGGGCAGAAATGCACCGCAATCCGGCGCATCATAGTACCAGAAACCCTGATAGAGCCTGTATGCGAGGGTTTGCGCGCCAAACTGAGCAAGATCGTCGTTGGCGATCCTCGGCAGGACACAACACGAATGGGTGCGCTGGTATCGAACGCGCAAAAGCGTGCCGTGCTGGAAAAGGTCGCCCTGATCGGGGCAGAGGCGGACCGCATCTTTGGCGACCCAGACAGTTTCGACGTCAATGGCGCTGACCCGTCCAAAGGCGCTTTCCTTCCGCCGATGCTGCTTCACTGTTCAGACCCGGATAATGCCCAGCGCGTCCATGACACAGAAGCGTTCGGGCCGGTCTCTACCGTCATGGGGTACCGCGATCTTGAACACGCCGTAACGTTGGCGAACCGTGGGCAAGGCAGCCTTGTCGCCTCTGTCATCACGCGCGACGCGGAGGTTGCGCGCGAAGTGACCCTTGGCGCGGCGGCCTATCATGGGCGCCTCTACTTCAACAATCGCGACTCGATGGCAGAGGCGACCGGCCATGGCGCGCCCCTGCCGCATATGGTGCATGGCGGCCCCGGTCGTGCCGGAGGTGGCGAGGAACTCGGCGGTGTTCGCGGCGTTCTCCACTTCATGCAACGCACGGCAATTCAGGGCAGCCCCGACCTGCTTTCGGCAATCGGAAGTCGGTGGATTCCCGGCGCGCACACAGACACTAACAAGGATCATCCGTTCACCCGGCCCTATGGCGACCTTGCGATCGGCGACACGATTCACACCGGATCGCGCGAAATCACGCTCGACGATATTGAGCATTTTGCCCATTTCACCGGCGATACGTTCTACGCCCATATGGATGACGCCGCCGCGAAGGCAAATCCGTTCTTCCCCGGCCGCGTCGCGCATGGATATCTGCTGCTGAGTTTCGCCGCCGGATTGTTCGTGCAGCCCGACCCCGGACCCGTGCTTGCAAATACCGGTCTGGACGCGCTGCGGTTCATGAAACCGGTCTCTGCCGGGGATAGCATTGCCGTCCGTCTGACAGTGAAGGCCAAGACCCCTCGCAATGATGCCTATGGCGAGGTACGCTGGCACGTGACACTGACCAACCAGGACGGAGATCTCGTGGCGGAGTACGAACTTCTGACGATGAATGCCTTCTGAAAGACCACCGCTTGACGCGCTGACAGCGCTTCCAACGCCGCGCGTGTGGTCCATGCTGGTCACGATCTTTGGCGATCTGGCACGCAACCCCGAGGACCGTATCGAAGGGCCGACCCTGACACGCCTGACCGAAGGCATGGGGCTGAAGCCCGAAGCCGTCCGCGTTGCGCTGCATCGCCTGCGCAACGATGACTGGATCGCATCCGTCAAATCCGGGCGCACGGCAAGCCACGGGCTGACCCCACATGGACGGCGGGAAAGCCTGAGCGCCTCGCGCATCATCTATGCCCGGCAAGAGGAACTGCCCGTCGGATGGCAGCTTGCTCTTCTGGAAAGCAGCGACGCGGATCAAAAACCTTCCCTGCAGGCCGAAGGCTTCGTCCAGCTTCTGCCGCGCGTCTTTGTCGGCAATGGGCAGGCGCGCGTGCCGCAGGGCGTGGCGGTGTTTATGGGGGACACCCCGCCCAACTGGCTTTCCGCACAGATTGTTCCGGCGGATGTGACTGCGGAATATGAAACACTTCTGACCGCGCTCCGGCAGACCTCTGCCCGCGTGGCCGACCTGCAACCGGGTCAGCTGCGCCCGCTTGACGTGGCGCTGACCCGTTGCCTGATCGTCCACCATTGGCGGCGTCTGGTATTGCGCCACCCCTATCTGCCGCCCGCCCTGACCGGTGCGGCGTGGCCCGGCCACCTGTGCCGCGCGGAAGTCACCCATCTTCTGGCACGCTTCCAGCGCCCCGCGCTGCACGAGATACAAGGCACCTGAATCCAAGGCATCTGACCGCCCATTGATCTTTCCCCGCTTTTCCCGCGCGGATTGCGGGGATATAGGGGGCACATGACAAATTACCTCTATCAGAATGATCTGCCTGATGGGCTGGACCTTGGCCCGGTGGTTGCGATTGATTGCGAGACAATGGGGCTGAACCCGAACCGGGATCGCCTGTGCGTCGTTCAAATGTCCGGCGGTGATGGCAATGCGCATATCGTGCAAGTCGCCAAGGACCAGACCGAGGCACCGAACCTCTGCGCCATGTTGGAAAATCCCGACGTGCTGAAGCTGTTCCATTTTGGCCGTTTCGACATCGCCGCGATGCACAACGCTTTCGGGGCGCTGACCGCGCCGGTCTATTGCACCAAGATTGCGAGCCGCCTTGTGCGCACCTACACAGACAGGCACGGGCTGCGGAACCTGCTGATGGAACTGCTCAGCGTCGATATCTCCAAGCAGCAGCAAATGAGCGATTGGGGCAGCGAAAAACTGACAGATGCCCAATTGGACTATGCCGCGTCGGATGTTCTGTATCTGCACCGGCTCCGCGATGCGCTCAACGAAATGCTGGCGCGCGAAGGACGGACCGAACTGGCACAGCGCTGCTTCGACTTCCTGCCCACACGCGCGCTGCTCGATCTTGAAGGCTGGCCCGAAATCGACATCTTCGCCCATTCATGAGCGCGTTCCTCGACACCGCTCGCCGCGTCATCCGCACAGAGACAGAGGCCCTGAGCTTGCTGGAACAGTCGCTTGACGACTCCTTTGCAAAGGCCGTCGATGTGCTTCTGGCCGCCAAAGGCCGGATCATCGTCAGCGGCATGGGCAAATCGGGTCACATCGCGCGGAAAATCGCGGCGACACTTGCCTCCACCGGCACACCGGCGCATTTCGTTCACCCCGCCGAGGCCAGCCACGGGGATCTGGGCATGATGGCGCAAGGCGACGTGGCACTTGTCCTGTCCAACTCCGGTGAGACCCCGGAACTTGTGGATGTCATCGCCTATACCCGCCGCTTTGGCATTCCGCTTATCGGCGTGGCCTCGCGCCCCGGCAGCACATTGCTGCAGCAATCAGACGTGGCGCTGGTGCTGCCCCGCGCGGAAGAGGCATGTGGGACAGGCGTTGTGCCGACGTCATCCACCACCATGACCTTGGCGCTTGGCGACGCGCTGGCCATCGCCCTGATGGAACACCGCAAGTTCACGCCAGAGAATTTCCGGGAGTTCCACCCCGGCGGTAAGCTCGGCGCGCTTCTGAGCCGGGTGGGCGATTTGATGCATTCCGGCGCGGCCCTGCCCCTGGTGCAGGAAGACACGCCCATGTCCGATGCGCTGCTTGAGATCAGCCAAAAGGGCTTTGGCGTCGTGGGTGTCACGAACGCAGATGGCGTGCTGACCGGGATCGTGACCGATGGTGACTTGCGGCGGCACATGGATGGACTGCTCAGCAATGATGCCAAGGCGGTTATGACCCAATCGCCAACGACCATCGGGGCGGCCGCGCTCGCAGAAGAAGCGGTGAAAACCATGAACGCCCGCAAGATCACCTGTCTGTTCGTGACCGAGGATAAGCGCCCCATCGGCCTGATCCACATCCACGACTGCCTGCGGGCCGGGCTGGGATAACTGCGCGTGGCGGCAGATCGCTATACCCGTATGGTCACCTTCTTCAAGGTGGCGTTGCCGCTGATTGCGCTGGCGATCCTGTCGACCTTGTTTCTTCTATCGTCCCGCATCCGGCCCGGGGACAATATCCCCTTTGCAGAGACTGAAATCGATGAACGTATCCGCGGCCAACAAGTGACCGGCCCGTTCTTTTCCGGTGTCACTTCAAGGGGGGATCGGATCTCTTTCTCGGCGACCAATGTCGTCACTGGTGAAGACCGCTCGCAAGAGGCGCATGATCTGAACGCGCAGCTTGATTTTTCGACAGGCGGGTCCGTGACGCTGGAAGCCACACGCGGCAAGATCGAGCTTGGAAACGATATGGCAACCTTGCTGGGTGACATTCTGATCGACAGCACAACCGGATTTCGCATGGTGACCAACACGGTAATCACCAGTCTGACGGGCATCGACGTCACCGCCCCCGGCGAAGTTCGCGCAACCGGTCCGGCTGGCACCTTGACGGCGGGGCAGATGCGCATCACGTCTAACGAAACCAATGGCAACGTCGAAATACTGTTCAGCGGTGGCGTCATGCTGGTATACGAACCGGGAAAGCAGGAAAAATAGTGAAAACCGTCCACGTGCTACGTTCATTCATTATAGTCGCCGCACTGGCCCTGACTGGCCCCCTGACCGGGACCGCATCCGTCGCGCAGGGCACATCGGTCGCCTTTGGCACGCTACAGCAGGATCCCAATGCGCCGGTGGAACTCGCCGCCGACCAGCTTGCCGTCGATCAGGCCAGCGGCACAGCGGTGTTCACCGGGAATGTGCTGATCGGTCAGGGCGAAATGCGCCTGTCTGCCGCGCGCGTCAAAGTCATATACGCAGAGAATCAAAACGGGATCGAACGGCTTGAAGCGACTGGCGGCGTGACGTTGGTCAGCGGTCAGGATGCGGCAGAAGCCGCGCGGGCGGATTACAATATCGAGTCTGGCGTGATCGTGATGACGGGCGATGTTCTGCTGACTCAAGGCACTAATGCGCTGACCGCCGAACGCATGACCGTGAACCTCGAATCCGGCACCGCGCAGATGAGCGGCCGCGTGAAATCCATCTTGCAACCGGGCGGTGACTGATATGACGCGCCCGGAACTGTCCGTCACCGATGGCTCGCATGGGCTGAGGATCGACCACCTGCGCAAGTCCTACCGCAAGAAGGTCGTGATCCGGGACGTATCCATGGCCTTGAACCGTGGTGAGATCGTTGGCCTGCTGGGCCCCAACGGGTGCGGCAAGACCACGACGTTCTATTCCATCGCTGGCCTCGTAACCCCCGAAGGCGGTACCGTGACAGTTGACGGAACGGATGCAACGCTGCTGCCGATGTATCGCCGCGCGCAGCTTGGCATTGGCTATTTGCCGCAGGAAAACAGCATTTTCCGGGGTTTGAGCGTCGAAGACAACATCAGCGCCATTCTCGATATTGCTGAACAGGATCGTCACAAGCGCCGCGAACGGCTGGAAGAGCTGCTTAGCGAGTTTTCCATCGAACATCTGCGCCGCGCGCCGGCGCTGGCCCTGTCGGGCGGGGAACGTCGCCGCGTTGAAATCGCGCGCTGCCTTGCCGCCAATCCGAACTACCTTCTGCTGGACGAACCCTTCGCCGGGGTCGATCCGATTTCGGTCGGGGATATCCGGCATCTTGTGGTGGATTTGAAAAGCCGTGGCATCGGCGTTCTGATTACCGATCACAATGTGCGCGAAACTTTGGGCATCGTTGACCGGGCCTACATTCTGCATGACGGCAAGGTGTTGATGTCAGGCAGCCCCGATGACGTGATCGAGAATGAAAACGTCCGCCGTGTTTACCTCGGCGATAACTTCCGCATGATTTAGCATTTGACAGCGCACGTCATTTTGCGCCTCAATACGCTTATGGCGCCATCGCTGTACCTCGCAAGAAACCCGCAAATCTGTACCCTCTGGGCCGGATCATCCGCGTTTACGAGCCTGCGAAAGCCCATGCCTGTCCCCTCAATCACGACTAACCCCTGACCTTTGGTCGGGGCGTGTTTGTATCACGAAAAGGAGTCACCATGCGTTACCAAATCAGCGGAAAGCAGATCGATATCGGCGCAGCCCTGCAGAGCCACGTTCAGGATGAGCTGAATTCTGTAGTCCAGAAATACGCCGAACGTCCGACTGATGCGCATGTCGTTTTTTCCAAATCCGGTCACGAGTTTGTCTGCGAAGCGACAGTTCACCTGTCTACTGGCCTGACCGCACAGGCAAAAGCGCATGAGAATGAGATCTACGCCGCGTTCGACGCGTGCTCTGCCAAGATGGAAAAACAGCTGCGTCGCTACAAACGCCGGTTGAAAGACCACCACAAGGACCGTGCGGAGCCTGTTGAACTTTTTGGCGCCTCCTCCTATATCCTCGCGTCAGAATCGAATTCGGAAGCGGAAGAGCCAGAAAGCCTGCAACCGATCATCGTCGCCGAGATGGAGACTCCGATCCCATCGCTTTCGGTCGGTGAGGCAGTGATGCAGATGGAACTGGCGGGCGCACCTGTACTGGTGTTCCGGAATGAGGGTAAGAATGGGTTGAATGTCGTTTACCGTCGGGAAGACGGGAACATTGGCTGGATCGACCCATAATGTAACAGGCAACGCGCAATAGAGGCGCAGTCGGGAAGACAAATGGATTTTGCCAAATTGCTGAAGCCGGAAGCCGTTAAGGTTTCGGCTTCGGTTTCCAGTAAGAAAAGACTTTTTCAGGACATTGGGGACCTGGCGGGTCAGGCCTACGATCTGGACGCCAATGCAGTAACCGACGCTCTGCGCGCACGTGAAGCGCTTGGCCCGACTGGTGTTGGCCATGGTGTTGCGTTGCCCCACGCACGGTTGCACGGGCTCAGCGAAGTGCGCGGCGCGTTCATTTTGCTGGAAAAACCGATTGCCTTCGATGCCGTCGATCAAGAACCGGTAGACATCTCTTTCGCGCTGTTGGCACCGGAAGATGCCGGGGTCGAGCACCTGAAAGCCTTGGCCTTGGTATCACGCACCCTGCGCGAGCCGTCGATCTGCGCAAAACTCCGCGCCAACCACGATCCGGCCACGCTGTTCACGATCCTGAGCGAGGCGCACTCGGTCAAGGCCGCCTAGGCCCAGTTCTCAAAGCCGAACATCATGTAGTCGCGCTGATAGGCCGCCCGCGTCAGCGCTTCGATTTCGTCATCATAGATGTCGACAAGCGCGATCGGGGTCTGACTGCCCGCAGCGTCGAACGGCTTGGCCCCGGCGCCGACTCTGTCCGCCAAGGCGGGCAGGTCTGTCGGCAGGTCAGGCTCGCGAAAGATGAAATCCGGCAGCATGAACGCCCCGAAGCCTTGCACGACCTGCGACTGCGAACACCACGTCGCATCGACGCGGATTGCCGTTTGCCCGGTCAGATTGGCCTTGAGAAACCGCAAGAACCCCGCGAAAGCCGCGCGGTGGCGGATTTTGTCCCACGGCGCATCCTCGGATGGCGGCAAGTCCAGATCGTATTGATCCTCCAGCGACTTGCGGATTTGCGGATAGGCGTCCGGCCCCGTCGACAGGATTTTTTCGCAGAACACGTGATGCGCGCGCTCAAGCGGGTGTCGGATGACGGTAAAGCTGCGATGACCAGGATGCGTCCGCTTCCACTGACGCAGGTTCTTCTGGTTCATCCCCTTCAGCAGCGCATCAACGCCGCCCTCGCCCAGCGCGGCCAGCCACGCTTCGACCTCGGCGACCGGACCGCCTTTGATCGGCAAAAAGACCAGCGGCACGTCCACCGCAGCCATATAGGTCGGCACGGCTGCGCTGCGCCGTGGCTCAAAATTGGGCGTGCGGGTCAGGTTGAACCGATCCACCCCAGCCAAGGCCGCCTCCATCGCCGGGTAGTTCGCGACCTTTTCAGATAGCGGCGCGGGATTCTGCACTTTCAGCGTTTCATCCAGCGCCTCCAACCGGTCGGGCACCCCAAGAAAGGTCGCCAAACCGTTCATCACCGCTAGGTCCTGCAAATCCTCGTACGCGACATAGAACGCCGTTTGCCCACTGCGCTGGAGCGAACTGAGCAACTCGATCTGAAAGGCTTGCAAAGCCCCGATATGCGCCGCGAATTCTTCGGCATCGAACATCGCCTTGCCGGACTTACGCCGTTTCACATCCGTCAGTTTCCATTGGCCCGTTTGCTTCGCGATTTTCCAACTGACGTAACTTTCTGCCGGGTTCCGCGTCAGCACGATCTTTGCACAACGCGAATCGGCCAAAATCGGCTCTAACACGCGGGGATCGTGGTCATGGAAAAACCTGAAGCCCCCTAGACCATCCGTCTTGTCCCGTATCGCAGAGACAAGTTTGGCAGGGTCCGAATCCCGCTCCGCCTTGGTCACGCCAAGAATGTCATCCTGTTTAGGATAGCCGATGAAATGCGGATTGAACGCCTCCCCATGGCAGGTAACGCCCTGTAACGCGTTCAAATTGGTTTCCAGAAAGTTCGAGCCCGTCCGCATTTCCGCGAAGACCACGAAGTAATCGAAATTCCCGGTCATCTTGGCTTATCTCACAAGGTAAGGTTTGCGCTGATCGGCGTCGCCCGGCACCGATTGGCCGGAATCGATCCGAAAATCGCCCATCAGATAGGGGTGCATGCCTTGGTTCTTCAGATTTTGAAGGAACTGCCCAAAGCCGCGCAGATCGACCATGCGCGGCGCTTCGGCCAGTCGGCGGGGCATACCGGGATTGATCTCGTCCAGAATGCCTTGCAGCGGCTCCATCGGCGCTTCGATGAATTCGGCAAGGCTCCAGATGCGGATGCGCGCCTTGGACCAACGCGACCGCAGAACATCAAGCTGCTCGCTTTCGATCTGTTGCAGGCGCGCGACCTCCTTGCGAATGTCCTGAAAGTCCTGATTCGACCGGAAGAGCGGAATCGCCCATGCCCCGGTGATCACCGAAATCTGCGCGTTCGGGTCTTTGGACATGCGCCAGACAACATCCTGATTGCTGCGCGGACCATATTGAAAGCATTGCCGCTCGCCGCGTGTGTTCCAGATCAGGTTCGTGAGAAACGCAGCCGGATTGTAATCGCGCAGCGCCACGCCATCCGTCAGCGCACCATTGATCGAATCCTGCCCTTCGGCGAAATGCACCCCGTCCTGATCGAACAAATGCCCGTGCACACGCACGCCCGTTGACCGCGCCAACCAAGGTTCGAAATTCTCGAACAGTTCTGAAAAGCCCTGAAACACCGAATAAGGCGCGGCGGTAATCCCGTTCTCGTGATCCTCCACCGGGAAGCGGCTTTGCATATACAGACCCGCCCGGCCCCGCATCCGCCGCTCAACCGCCTTGGAGAATATCCTGTCGATCTTGCCCGGATTCGGTTCCGTGCGCTTAAGGCTCGCCGCGTCCGATGTCAGGAAGGTTTCATACAGGCGATGCGCATGGGGCCAGATCTTGCGGGCCACAAAGCAATCGGACCGCCGAAGCAGTTGCAGATGGTCATCATAGAAAATGTGCGGCTTGCCCTGAAAGTCGAACTTGGACAGCGTCAGGGACCGGCTTTCGATCTGGATCGCATATTGCCGCGCGAGGGTCTGGAAATAGCTTTCATCGGGAATCCAGACCTGACGGAAAAAGCGATCGATGACCGCGCGTTCCGGGTCTTGCAGGATCGCGGTCAGTGTCTGGCGTGTCAGGCACCACCATTGACTGCCCATATGCGGCACCAACCCCATCGGCATCTTGCGATGAAGGCGCAGAAGACGCTGCAGCTTTACGTATCTGTCGAAGAGGTAGCGATGCTTTTTCCACGCAAAGGGAAAGCGCAGCGTGAAACGCTCATATCCCAGACCATCAATGATCCATGGCACGTCTTCCGTCGTCGCACTTTCGATGAAGTCCGTTTGCGGCCGCGAATCCAGATAGGCGATCAATTCGCTGACCGGACGCAGCGGGAGGCACGACCCGGAAGCAAGATAGACATGACGCACATCCGGGTTGTCGCGCAATATCTGCTCTGACGCGGCTTGAGACGCGGCGACAATGCCCCATCCGCCCCATTCACACCGGAACCGCTTGGAAAAGCTGATCAGCGGTTCCTTGGCGAACGCATCCCGAAACCGCGCCACGGTTTTCTTCGGCACCTTGCGATCCACATGGATCACGACCGGACAACCGGCGGCGGCCCAATGCTTGGCCACCTGCTCTGCCCGGCCCAGCGCGGTATGGACAAGCATGACGATGCCCAGCGTGCTCATGCCCAGTTTCCTTTGGACATCAGGCCAAGAATCTCCAACTGGCGCCAGTTGATGTATTTCTCGGACCATTTGCACCAGAGGTTCGGGTCCTGCTGCATTTGCTCGGCATAGGCTTTGTATTCTATCGACCCGGCGTAGTGCTGGCCGCGCTTGAGTTCCTCGGCCGCCTTCGCCGTGAAGGTATCAAGGAACTTCGCGTGCAACAGAACCCCGCTCGCCATTTCGCCGCCGGTGCGGTCATAGACAAGGTTCAGCCCGCGCGGCAGCAGGTTATGCGTCGAAGAGACATAGACATATCTGCGGTCCCATTTCACCAGCGGAATCTTGTTCAGCGCGGGGGCCGCTTGTGGATTATCCGGGAAGAACACACGCGCACGGGGGCCACCCTGTATCCACAGATTGCCATAGGTCGGGTTCTGCGAAATCGTGTAATTGCCACTGTCAAACCAACAGGCAATTTCAATCGGATCCTGACCGGGCAGATAGGGCTGACTGTCAAACCGACCCTTGGGATACATATCCAGCAGCATCGCGCTGAATGAGCGGATCGACGATGCGTCCAGCCAGTCGGTCAGCCCGCGCAACGGGCGCGTATCGCAGAACGGATAGACAAAAAATTCATCCGGATCGACCACAAGGCACCAGTGTCCATGGGCATAGCGCATCTGAAGCGCGTTCAGCCAATCGACCCCGAAGCGCGACGCGCGATAACCGCCCTGCGTGGTCCAGACCGACACATCGGGCTGACTGGCAAGATATTCCCGCGACCCATCCGTGCTGTCATTGTCGACGATGATGAAGTGATCGATCCCCTGCTGCCGATAGTAACGCAGAAAATAGGGAAGCCGCACTTTCTCGTTGCGCAGGGTCGAAAAGAGCAACAGGTCGTCCGGCTTGATGCTTTCCGTGCGATTGGCGACGGAACGCAGCTCAAAGCTCTTGCGCATCGCCCGGATACGCAGACGCTTACGCTTTAGCCGCATACGATATGAGCTTAACAGGCCCATAAGACTCCCCGAAACATGTCACAGATTTCGGGGAATTCGTTATTTTTCACCTCGAAACACTCCAACACGCAAAAAATGTGCTTCAGTCCGTTCTACGGCCATAGTCTCTTCAAGTTAATATTGGCTTGTCACGAATTGGTGCAATAATTTGTTTGTTTTGGCGGTTTTGTTGCCAGAACGTTACCAATCGCCGCGCATCAGCAACCCAAGGTCGAGAAGTTGCTGCCAGCCAAGATAGCGCGTGGCACTTCCATCCCAGAGATCAGGACTGTCCGTCAAGCGATCATAGTAATCGGCATAGGCATCGGCGGTCTGAAAATGTTCGGCGCGGTGCTTTTCCTCCTGCGCCCGCCGCGCCGTGCCCGGCAGGAACTTGGTATGCAGCAACGCGCCGCTGACAGGGGTCGTCCAGGTCTGATTCAAAGCGGCGGGCAGGCCCGAGTGGGTCGCGTTGACGAATGCATATCCGCGCTTCCACTTCACCAAAGGTATCTTGTTGAGCGTTGGCGCGCGCTCTGGCCTGTCGGCAAAGAATTTGCGCGCACGGATACCACCCTGAAGCCAAAGCGCGTCAATCTTCGGCTGTCGTTGCACCCAGTAGCCATGCGCATCGAACCATTGCAGCACCTCCATCGGGTCTTGGCCCGGCAGGTAGGTCTGCGCATCGGGGGCCCCTTTGGGATACATGTCCAGCATCAGCGCGCCCATCATCCGATGCCCTCGCGCATCAAGCCATGGCGTCAGCTGGGACAAATCGCGCGCTTCCCAGTCGGGATAGATCAGCAGCTCGTCAATATCGGCAACAACCACCCAATGCCCGTGGGCATAGCGGGTCTTGAGCCAATTCATCCAATCGACCCCGAACCGTGCCGCCTTGTAGCTGGCTGCCGTGCGCCAGACCGTTACATCGGGCTGCCGGTGCAGCAATGCGGTGGACCCGTCGGTGCTGGCATTATCCACCATCAGGAAATGGCCGATGCCCAGACGCCTGTAATGATCGAGGAAAAAGGGAAGCCGATCTTCTTCGTTCCGCAAGACCGCCACGGCAAGGATCATTCCCGGACGCATGGCCGCGCGCTTGTCGGATGTCAGGGTCAAGGCATGGCGACTGCGGAACGCCCGCCACAGCAGTTTCTTCCGGATCAGGCGCCGGCGATATCGAAGGATTAGGCTTGCGGCGTGAGGATCACTCGCTGTCATACCCGCCGTTTTGGTGCCAACGCCACGCATCCGCAATCATATCTTTCATGGTGGAGCGTTTGGGTGCCCATCCAAGCTCTGTCTCGGCGCGGACGGATCCGGATACAAGGCGGGTCGCATCCCCGGCCCGGCGCGGCCCTTCATTGAAGGGAACGTCGCGATTGGTGACAACGCCCGATTGTTCAATCACCTCGCGCACAGAGAACCCATTCCCGGTGCCAAGATTGAACACCCGGTTGCCCTTGCCGTCCTGAAGCCACTTCAGACCCAGCACATGCGCATCCACAAGATCGCAGACATGTACATAGTCCCGGATGCAGGTGCCGTCGGGCGTATCGTAATCCGTCCCGTAGATCGTCAAGGCAGGTCGCTGTCCGTCGATCGCCTGAAGCATGAGCGGAATCAAATGCGTTTCGGGCTGGTGGAATTCACCAACCTCGCCCTCTGGATCTGCCCCGGCCACATTGAAGTAGCGGAAGATCACATGCTGCAATCCGTGAGAGATCGAGAAATGCGCCAGCATCTCTTCGATCGCGCGCTTGGACGCCCCATAGGCATTGATCGGATGCTGTTCGCACTCCTCGTCAAGCGTGACGCCATCTTGATCGCCATAGGTCGCGCAGGTGGAAGAGAACACGAAGTGATTGCAACCGGCGGCCGTGGCCGCTTCGATCAGCGTAAGGCTGCCTTGGACGTTGTTGCGCCAATACTTGCCCGGATCGGTCATCGACTCGCCAACCTGGCTAAGAGCCGCGAAATGCATCACCGCAACGGGCGCGTGTTTTTCGAACACCTCGTCCAGACGCGCGCGGTCCAGCAGGTTGCCTTCCTCGAACGGGCCGAATTTGACGGCATCCCGCCATCCGGTCTCAAGATTGTCGAAGGTGACAGGGGTAAAACCGGCCTGCCGCAACGCCTTACAGGCGTGCGAGCCGATATAGCCCGCACCCCCAGTTACCAAAACATTTGCCATGCTGCGCCTCGGTCGCTGGGCCGATTACTCGGCCGCCTGACCCATATTGACCACATCCTGAATGTAGCTCAGCAGGTCGTCGCGCAATTCGTCCCGCGCCAGACCGAAGGCAACGGTCGCTTGCAGGAAGCCGGACTTGGAACCACAGTCAAAACGCTGACCGCGGAAGCGATAGCCGTAGACGTCATTGCCCTGCTGGATTTCCGAAGCAATCGCGTCGGTCAGCTGGATTTCACCGCCAGCGCCCGCCTTCATCTTGTTCAGGTTGCTGAGAACGTTCGGCGACAGGATGTAACGCCCGATAACCGCAAGGTTGGACGGCGCCACCTTTGGGTCCGGCTTTTCGACCATGCCATTGACAGAGACCATGTGGCCCATGTCCTCTTTTACGTCGAGAACGCCATAGGACTTTATCTTGTCTTCCGGAACTTCCATCGCGGCGACCATGTTCCCGCCGGTTTCCTCGTAAGCTTCAACCATCTGCTGAAGGCAGGGCTTTTCAGAAGCGATCACGTCATCGGGCAGGATAACGGCAAAAGGTTCGTTTGCGATCAGACGACGAGCACACCAGACTGCGTGACCAAGGCCCAGCGCCTTATGCTGGCGGATATAGGCGATTGCACCGCTTTCCATGTTCGTGGATTTGAGTACATCCAGCAGATCGTCCTTGCCCTTCTTGCGAAGCTCTTGCTCCAGCGTCGGGGAGTGGTCGAAATAGTCCTCAAGCGCGCCCTTGCCGCGCGAGGTCACGAAGATGAATTCCTTGATCCCGGCAGCACGCGCTTCGTCAATCGCGTATTGGATCAGCGGGCGGTCCACCAGAGTCATGATTTCCTTCGGAACAGACTTCGTCGCCGGCAGGAATCTTGTCCCCATGCCCGCTACTGGAAAAATCGCCTTAGTTACTTTCTTCCGCATGACTGCCCCTTTAGCTAAGCCCACTGAAATTGCCTGGATCGCGACTTCACCTTAGATCACCCGCATGTATCGGACACCAGCTATCAACAGATAGAGTAAAAATTTGGGCGGTTTCGTGAACAATTTTGGTGACATGAGTGTATTCTTGCCTATCTCGCACGAAACTTACAACCACAAGTAAACATTCACGGTGATCCGCCGTCTTCCTGCCTGTATCCTACGCGCAGGAAATCAAGAAATGCGTGTGAAGGTAAGGTGACAAAACCACCGCTTTTCACCGTTGCATTCGAAGGACTTAGTCCACACCCATCTGAGCCATCATGCGTTCGATCCGCGGCTTGTCTTCCGGGTTGTTCAGTTCCCAGAATTTGCGACCGCGCGCTTCGACCTCGACACACAAAACCTTGTGGCCGTTTTCCATGAAACGCAGTTGCTCCAACCCCTCAAGCTCTTCAAGCGGGCCGGTGGGCCAGTCCGAATAGGCGGCAAGCGGCTCCGGCCGGTACGCATAGACGCCAACATGGTGGAACACCGGTGTCGCCTCGTCAGCGCCATAATCGCGCGAGGTATAAGGAATGACTTCCTTCGAGAAATACATGGCATGCAGCGACGAATCGAAAACGGCAGTGGTGCCACCGACCCGGCCCGCGCGTCTGTCTTCCAGCAACCCATTCAACGCCGCACCATCGCAGCGCAGGACCGGGGTGGCGACATGGGCGTCCGGCGCGGCGCGCAGCCCCTCGACCAGGGCCTCGACGAACCACGCGGGCGTCAGCGGCGCATCGCCCTGAAGATTGACCACGATATCATAGCCGGGCAGCGCCTGTGCGACTTCGGCACACCGCTCTGTCCCGTTCTTGCACGCGGCAGAGGTCATTACGACCTCCGCCCCGAACCCTTGTGCCGCGTCCTGAATACGCGCATCGTCCGTGGCAACGACAACGCGGTCGACACCCTGAACCGACATCGCAGCACGCCAGCTTCGTTCGATCAGCGTCCGGGACTCCCCCGATGCACCTGTGAGCGGCACAAGGGGCTTGCCCGGATACCGGCTGGACGCATAACGCGCCGGGATCGCGATCAGGACACTCATGCCGGTTTAAGATCGACGCCGGGGGCAGTGGCGATAAAGAACGGATTGGCGAAATCCTCCTTGCCGTAGCGCAGTGGTTCATGGTTGTCGAAGCGCAGCACCTTGCCACCAGCGCCGGCCAAGACCGCATGACCGGCAGCGGTGTCCCACTCCATCGTGCGGCCAAGGCGCGGGTAGATATCCGCTTCGCCCGTCGCGACAAGGCAGAACTTCAGCGACGATCCCGCGCTCTTCATGTCCTTGACCTTATACTTGTTGATGTAGTCATCCGTCGCCTGATCGCGGTGCGACTTGCTGGCAACGACATATAGCGCGTCGTTGTCGCTATCGGCCACGGACAAGGTGCTGTAGGCACCCATCGCGTCGCGGTTGAACGGAGCTTCTTCCTCGATCGTGCTACCATCGGCGAGCGTCAGGAACATGCGGGATTTGGCAGGCGCATACACGACACCGCGCGTGGGAACGCCATTTTCCACCAAAGCGATATTCACCGTGAAATCGCCGCGCTTGTGAATGAATTCCTTGGTGCCATCCAGAGGATCGACAATCAGAAACGTGTCGCCGGACAAGGAATGGCTGTCTGCCTGCTCTTCCGTGACCAACATCACATCGGGAAACGCCGCGCGCAAACCATCAGAGATAATCTTGTCCGCCGCCTTGTCCGCCGCAGTGACCGGACTGCTGTCGTCCTTGGTTTCTACGCCAAGATCGTCCTGCTGGTAAAACTTCATAATCTCGTCGCCAGCTTCAAGTGCCAGTCGGCGCATGACTTCCGTCAGTGTTCCAAAGTTCAAGGTTACAGACCCGTTGTTGATTGCTTTATCTCATGTGCTTATGGTGCCGAACTAACGGAACAGCAAGATTTCCATGCCAAAACCGGGCGTGAAGGCAAAAGGCAGTACGGCCCATGGTTCAGTTTCAACCTGCGCGCAAACCGCAGACGTCAATCGGCATTGCGCTGAATATTGCCGAACTGATCTATCATTCGATCGTGCGCAGCGTGCGCAAAAGCCACAACAACGCGTTCATGGCGCTGGCGCTGAACATGCTGCAAGTCGTGATCTTCGTGCTCGCCTTCTATGTGATGTTCATGGTGCTGGGGCTGCGCGGGGCGGCGATCCGGGGTGATTTCCTGATCTACATCATGTCTGGCATCTTCCTTTACATGACCCATACCAAAACGCTTGGCGCGGTCGTGGGCGCGGATGGCCCGGCAAGCCCGATGATGCAGCATGCGCCCATGAATACGGTGATTTCCATCGCGTCGGCGGCGCTGGGCGCGCTGTATATCCAGATACTGTCGCTGTTCATGATCCTCTTCGTCTACCACGTGGCGTTCACCCCGTTTGAAGTGGACGATGCTGCCTCTGCCTTCGGAATGCTGCTTCTGGCGTGGTTCACCGGCGCGGCGCTCGGCCTTGTTTTGCTGGCGCTCAAGCCGTGGGCCCCGACCTTCGTGCAGATTTTCACGACGATCTATCAACGCGCCAACATGATCGCGTCCGGCAAGATGTTCGTCGCCAACACCCTGCCCAGTTTCATGCTGGCCATGTTCGACTGGAACCCGCTGTTCCACTTGATCGACCAATCGCGCGGCTATGTCTTCATCAACTACAACCCACGCTATAGCAGCTGGGAATATGCCGCTTGGATCGGGATTGTTCTGGTGATGATCGGCCTGATGGGCGAATTTTATACCCGCCGAAACGCCTCGCTGTCGTGGAACGCGAAGCGTTGATCCCATCCGCGCCGATATCCCTGTAAAAAGCGTGCGGCGCAGCCGCTCCTTTTGGTGACAGCCAGTGTCAGGTTACGACCCGCAGGGTCAGGTTCAACCGTCCGCCATTGTCCAACAAGTTCGACGATCCATACCGGATCGCATCCACCCCATGATAGGTAAGCCGCGCCGCGCCGCCCATCACCACGACATCCCCGCTTTCAAGCCACACCGATTCCGTCGATCCGCCCCGTTCCGTGTTGCCAATGCGGAACCGTGCGGAATCCCCCAATGACACCGACACGACCGGCCAATCGAAATCCGCCTCATCCCGGTCCTGGTGCAAGCCCATGCGGGCGGTTTCGCCATAGAAATTCACCAGGCAGCATTCCGGCAGCTTCTCTTCACCCACCAGATCGCGCCAGATCGACAAAACCTCTTCGGGGATGTTCGGCCAGGGCGCGCCATTCGGATGCGTCGGCGTGTACCGATAGCCCGACCTATCGGCATACCAGCCATAGTCGCCGGCAGAGGTCATCCGCACGCTCATCGGTTTGCCATAGGGCGTTTGCGGCGAAAACAGCGGCGCTGCGCGGACAATCTCGCGCACAGCTTCCACCAACCGCTCCTGCCGGTCGCGACCAAGATAGTCTTTGTGGATCGCGAACCCGCGCAGCATCAGCACCGTCATTTGCTTAAAACTGCCTCCATCTGGCTGTGTGGACTCGAAAAATAGCCCATCGCGCCCCTCACTGACAGTTGCAGCGTGCTTGGGCTGTCCCTATATACCCTCCGAACCGCGGATCACTACCGGGTCCGCTACAAACCATCGGGGCAACGGTGCCATAATGGGCCCGCGCCTCGTGACATCGCCTTGATTAACAAAGGGATCAAACAAATGGCAAAAGTCATCGGCATTGACCTCGGCACGACCAACAGCTGTGTGGCCATCATGGATGGTTCGCAACCGCGCGTGATCGAGAATTCCGAAGGGGCGCGTACCACCCCGTCTATCGTGGCCTTCACCGACGATGAGCGTCTGGTGGGTCAACCGGCCAAACGTCAGGCCGTTACCAACCCCGACAACACCATCTTCGGCGTCAAACGCCTGATCGGCCGCCGGAACGACGACTCGCATCTGGCGAAAGACAAGAAGAACCTGCCGTTCAACGTTATCGACGGCGGCAATGGGGATGCGTGGGTTGAAGCACGCGGCGAAAAGTACAGCCCGTCTCAGATTTCCGCCTTCATCCTCGGGAAAATGAAGGAAACCGCCGAGAGCTATCTTGGCGAAGAGGTGACGCAAGCCGTCATCACCGTTCCCGCCTATTTCAACGACGCCCAGCGTCAGGCCACCAAAGATGCCGGCAAGATCGCCGGTCTTGAGGTGCTGCGGATCATCAACGAACCGACAGCGGCTGCGCTGGCCTATGGTCTGGACAAATCCGAAAGCCACACCATCGCGGTCTATGACCTTGGTGGCGGTACATTCGACGTGACCATCCTTGAGATCGACGATGGCCTGTTTGAAGTGAAATCCACCAACGGGGACACGTTCCTGGGTGGTGAAGACTTTGACATGCGGATCGTCAACTACCTCGCGGATGAGTTCAAGAAAGAGCATTCCGTCGATCTGACTCAAGACAAGATGGCGCTGCAACGTCTGAAAGAGGCGGCAGAGAAGGCTAAGATCGAACTGTCCAGCTCCTCCCAGACCGAGATCAACCAACCGTTTATCTCGATGGGGTCCAACGGCCAGCCGCTGCACATGGTCATGAAGCTGACCCGCGCCAAGCTGGAAAGCCTTGTGGGCGACCTGATCAAGGCCTCGCTGAAGCCTTGTGCCGCCGCGCTGAAAGACGCTGGTATCTCCGCGTCGGAA
Source organism: Aliishimia ponticola (assembly GCF_004803475.1). Lineage (GTDB taxonomy): Bacteria > Pseudomonadota > Alphaproteobacteria > Rhodobacterales > Rhodobacteraceae > Aliishimia > Aliishimia ponticola. The sequence continues at coordinate 97,067 of NZ_SRKY01000005.1, read as the reverse complement.
GTCGACGAAGTGGTTCTGGTGGGCGGTATGACCCGTATGCCCAAAGTCGTCGAAGAAGTGACGAAGTTCTTCGGCAAGGAGCCGCATAAAGGTGTGAACCCGGACGAAGTGGTTGCCATGGGCGCCGCAATTCAGGCCGGTGTTCTGCAAGGCGACGTGAAAGACGTTGTCCTGCTGGATGTCACGCCGCTGTCGCTGGGTATCGAAACGCTGGGCGGTGTCTTCACCCGCCTGATCGACCGCAACACCACGATCCCGACCAAGAAGAGCCAGATCTTCTCCACCGCCGAAGACAACCAGAACGCTGTGACGATCCGGGTGTTCCAGGGCGAACGCGAGATGGCGACCGACAACAAGATGCTGGGGGCCTTCAACCTGGAGGACATCCCGCCAGCACCGCGCGGTATGCCGCAGATCGAAGTGACATTCGACATCGACGCGAACGGTATCGTGTCGGTCAGCGCCAAGGATAAGGGCACCGGCAAAGAGCAGGTGATCACCATCCAGGCTTCTGGTGGTCTGAGCGACGACGACATCGAAAAGATGGTCAAGGACGCCGAGGAAAACGCCGAAGCGGACAAGGAACGCCGCGAAGGTGTCGAGGCGCGCAACCAAGCGGAAAGCCTCATCCACTCGACAGAGAAATCTATCGAGGAGCATGGCGACAAGGTCGATCCGAGCACCATCGAAGTGATCGAACTGGCCGTGGCCGCGCTGAAGGACGATCTGGAAAAAGACGATACACCCGCCGAGAAAATCAAGGCAGGCATCCAGAACGTGACCGAAGCCGCCATGAAGCTGGGCGAAGCGATCTACAAGTCGCAGCAGGACGAAGGCGGGGCAGAGGATGAACCCTCCGCGGCTGACTCCGGTCCGGCTGACGATGACATCGTGGATGCCGAGTTCGAGGATCTGGACGACGACAAGCGCTGAGTGCCAGCGCATCGGAACCAATCATTTGGGGCCGGTCGAAAGGCCGGCCCCGTGACGTTCCGGGAAAGGGAAACAACCCATGTCCAAGCGTGATTACTACGACGTTCTCGGGGTGTCCAAAGGCGCCGGCGCGGACGAAATCAAGAAGGCCTATCGCAAGAAAGCCAAAGAGCTTCATCCGGACCGCAATGCGGATAATCCGGACGCCGAAGCGCAGTTCAAAGAAGCGAACGAAGCCTACGACATCCTCAAGGATGCCGAGAAAAAGGCGGCATATGATCGCTTTGGCCATGCCGCGTTCGAAGGCGGGACGGGGGCCAGCGCCGGTGCGCGTGGCGGCAACCCGTTCGGGCAAGGCGACTTCCAGTCGGCTTTCTCTGACGTGTTCGACGATTTGTTCGGCGACTTCATGGGCGGCGGCGGTCGCGGCGGCGGCGGTGGGCGGCAACGTGCATCGCGCGGCTCTGACCTGCGCTACAACCTGCGGATCGAATTGGAAGACGCCTATAAGGGCATGTCCAAGACAATCCAGGTTCCTGCCTCGGTCGCCTGCGACAGCTGTTCCGGCACGGGCGCAGAGGGCGGCGCAGAGCCGACCACCTGCCCGACCTGTTCAGGTATGGGGAAGGTGCGCGCGCAGCAAGGCTTCTTCACGGTCGAACGGACCTGCCCGACATGTTCCGGCTTGGGCCAGACCATCAAGAACCCGTGCAAGACCTGCGGCGGTCAGGGCCGTGTCGAGAAAGAGCGTTCGCTCTCTGTCAACATCCCGCCCGGCGTCGAAACCGGGACGCGGATTCGTCTGGCAGGCGAAGGCGAAGCCGGGATGCGGGGCGGACCTGCGGGCGATCTCTATATCTTCATCGAGGTGGCTCAGCACGAACTGTTCGAACGCGACGGGACCAATCTGTACTGCCGTGTTCCCGTGTCGATGAGCACCGCGGCGCTTGGCGGTTCCATCGAGGTTCCGACAATCGACGGTGGCCGAGGGCGCGTTCAGATTCCGGCGGGCAGCCAATCGGGTCGTCAGATGCGTCTGCGCGGCAAAGGTATGCCTGCGCTGCGCGGCGGCGGCCACGGTGACATGTTCATCGAACTGGCCGTTGAAACGCCGGTCAATCTCACGGCAAAGCAAAAGGAGCTTCTCAAGGAGTTCGCGGCGCTGAGCGAAGAGAACAACCCGGAAAGCTCCAGTTTCTTTTCTTCGGTGAAGAGTTTCTGGGACTCGATGAAGGGCTGATACAATGACAGCGCCACCCGCGACCGCGCCACTTCGGCTAGGGACGCGGGTGGCGCTGCGACGTTTGGCACCGTCCGATCTTGAGCCATTTCAAGCCTATCGCAACGATCCGCAGATCGGTCAGTTTCAGGACTGGGCGCTGATGGGCCGGGACGAAGCACTTGGCTTTCTGTCCCGAATGTCCCGATTAGAGCCTGTATTGCGCCCCGGCCAGTGGGGCCAGATCGCGATTGCCGATGCCGGATCAAACGACTTACTGGGCGATATGGGGCTGTTCTTGTCCCAAGACGGATCAGAGGCGGAGGTCGGGATTACCCTGGCCGCCCCCCACCACGGCAAGGGCCTCGCATCAGAGGCGATGCAACTTGCCATGACATTCGTCTTTGATACGGCCCCTGTTCGACGGATCATCTGCGGCGCGGATGACCGCAACCTCGCATCGCTACGCCTGATCAAGCGGCTTGGCTTCAACTGGACCCATACAGAGACGATGGAGGACGGTGCGCGCGACGAAATCTTCGCCATGACGCGGCAGGAATTCGACAGCTCGCGGACTTCTTAACGTGATCGTAACCACGTTTACGCGATGCTCTGCGCATGGCGTACCAACTTGATCTCTTTCAGCAATCCAACAAGCCCGCCGGGTTTGACGAGTCGGCGCCCGGCCCACTGCCGACCGGACGGATTCCGTCTTATATCCGCGATCACCGCAAGCGGCTGAGATCGCGGTTCATGCAGGGCGGCGCGGCGGCGATGCCGGATTATGAGTTGCTTGAACTGGTACTGTTCCGCGCCATTCCGCGACAGGATGTGAAACCGCTGGCCCGGGCGCTGCTGGATCAATTCGGGGATTTCAACCGGGTCATCACAGCGCCGACACAACGGCTGCTGGACGTCAAAGGCGTCGGCGAAGCTGTTATCATCGAATTGAAGATCGTCGAGGCTGCCGCGCAACGTCTGGCCCGCGCTAAGGTCATCAACAAACCCGCGATTTCAAGCTGGGATGCCCTTCTCGATTACTGCCACACGACCATGGCGCACCGAGATACGGAACAGTTCCGTGTGCTGTTCCTTGACCGCAAGAACATCCTGATTGCGGATGAAGAACAGGCCAAGGGCACCGTCGATCATGTGCCCGTTTACCCCAGAGAGGTCGCGAAACGCGCGTTGGAGCTGAACGCCTCTGCACTTATCCTCGTGCATAACCATCCCAGCGGCGATCCCACGCCCAGCCAATCCGACATGGATATGACCAATCAGATCGACATGGCTTGCAGTACGCTGGGGATCACGCTGCACGATCATCTGATCATCGGTAAATCGCGCGAGGTCAGTTTTCGCGCCGAAGGTATGCTGTAGGCGGGTACGCCGCTATTGCACCCAAACCTCGACCCGCCGGTTGGTCTGGCGGCCCCATGTGCTGTCGTCACACGCCATGGGCAGCGCCTCACCAAATGCATCCAGATCGATCGAGATACGGCGAAGATCGGCGGCTTCGGCGGTGCGGGTGACCGCCATCTGAACCGTTTCCGCCCGGCGCATGGCGATCTTGCGGTTGGCTTCCGCGTTCCCCTCCCCGTCCGAGAATCCGACGAAAATCAGCCGCCTTCCATCGTATTGGCCTTGCTGAATTGCGCGGGCAAGCTGCGCCACGTTGGACCGCGACTGCGCGTCCAGCCGGACAGAGCCGGTCTCAAAACGGAAGCTGGTGGTCAATCGCCGCATGTGCCGCAATGTTCCCACCATGCGCTGCAATTCGGTCAGGGATACCTCCGGCCCGGCCAGCGTGATCGCATTGACGAGGCGATCCCCCTGCACGGACCAATTCAATTCTTCGGGCGTCTGATCCACGAAACCCGCCCGGCGGATAACCAATTGCGCGGCAGGCGCGCGCAGATAGGTCAGGAAATCCCGCCCAATGGCTGGCAAGCGACGGGCAGGCAGGTAGAGAAAGATCGGCGACGTCAGCGGGTAGTCTTCGGTCTTGATGTGGCGGCGCGTGGCCGTCAGGGCAAAGCCACAGGCCCCCGCAAGCCGAAGCGCCTGCGCAGGGCCGGTGTTTGCGAAACTCGTAATACCAAGCGCATCAGGCTCTACCGCGACAAGGTTGGCAACATCGCGCGCCGACTCATGCCAAAGGGCCGTGTCGGCGACCTCCAGCCCGACGGGTCCAAGGATACGGTCCTGGGCTGCCTGCGCCAGACCGCCATCGGCCTGCGGCAAATGCAGGGAAATCGGCGCGTCCGGGCCGCCAAGCTCGGACCAGTTCATAATCCGCCCAGCCAGAACAAAGGCCAAATCCTGCGGACTGATCTGGCGGACAGGATTGACCGGCGACACCACCGGAACCAAGGCATCCAGCGCAAGGACGCGGCTTCTGTTTGGTTGGCTCAGATCGCCCATCCCTGCCGCTTGGGCAAGGTCGCGTTCGTTTTGCCGGACCTCCCGCAGCGACAGGACCACATCCGCATCCCCCGCCAGAAGATTGGCAAAGCTTTCATCGGCGGTGCTGGCGGCATAGTCGAAAACGGCAACGGGTTTGTTGGTGTCACGATCAACCACGGTGATCTGAAATCCGGCATCCTCGTGCCGGGCTTTACGGGTATCAAATCCCGACTGACGCGCGAAGGCCTGGACCAGCGCGGGCATCATCACCTCGCCGATGGTCGTCGCGCCGGAGATCCGTATCCGGGCGACGAAGTTTTCGGGATCAGGACAGCCCAGACCGGCACAGGCAACACCGGCGGCGTCCACCGACACCTCGCCATGTTCCGTTTCGACGCGGTAGAACTCTCCGTCGAAACCAAGCAATTGGCCCGCGATCCGCACGCCACCGCTTGAGGATGTCAGCGTGACATCTTGCGCGACCGTTTGGACCGTAGCTGAAAAGAGAAAAAGTGCGGCGAAAATCGCCGCACGCAACGTCCACATGGTGTTCCCGCACTCCCGGTTAGCGTGCGGCGATTTTCAGGTCTTCGAAGAGATTGTTCAACATCAGATAGTCGCCTTCCGCGTCGCATCCCGGCACATTCAGCGAAATACTGCGGTTCGACACATGGCCATCGGCTTTCAGCTCAAGGCTTTGCGCCTGAACCTGCCGACCGCAATTGGCTTCGGTGATCCGCGCCTCGACGCTCAGGTCAATTTGCCCGTTCCGCGCGGACAGGGCGGCGGGATAGCTGTAAACCTCGGCGATATGCGCATCCTCAAGGTCACGTGCGCCCAGCACGGTGAGGTATCCCCCCTTGCCCGCCTTGAAATCCTCCGGCGAGGATCCGGAACCGCGCCACACATGACCTTCTGCACCGTATTCGGCACCAAACTCACGGGCGTGCAGTTCAAAACCGTCCCCGGCCGAATATTGCAGAACGACGCGGCGGACATCCTCCATGTCCGGCACCGTCACGAGGGTCGTCAGATCCTCGCCATCGGCCAGTTCGATGTTGAAATTCGCGGTTGAGGACAGGGCCGGGACGAGAACTTCGAGTTTTCCGTTTTCATCCACGCTTTGTGTGAAGATCAGCGCATCATGGTGAATGGTGGCACGCGCATTGGGTGCGCAGCGCGCCATGATGGTAAGCTTGACGAATGCGCCCGGCTCTGGCGAAGCCACGACAACCGATCCGCAACCCGATTCCGCGATAGGCACCTGGTCCAAACGCTGGCGCGGTGCGTCCAGCAGGCCAGCATGACGTTCGACAAGCGGTTGCGCCTGTTCGGCGGTGGGAACGACCATGGCAGGAACCGAGAACGCCGAGGTGAAGGTGATGTTCTGCACTTGGACAGCCTCACCAAGTTCGACCTCTTCGTGTTGATCAGCACCCGCATCAATTTGTTCGGCAGGGCGCGAGTCATCCTCGCTCTCCGATCCGTAGCGATGCTTGGAGATCTCAGAGCTTTGCATCACGAACCCGATGCCCAGGGCACAGGCAAGCGTGCCCACTGCTGTCATTACTTCCTTCACCCGTGACATCCCAACATTCCCGAACTCACCTTAATGTCCAAGTAATGTTTGGCACCGAAAGCGGGCCGCACTATGACCACCGTCGGGAGTCATTGCGGCACAATCATGGCGAGAGAATTAGTTCAGCTTGCCGTGGCAGTGCTTGTATTTCTTGCCAGATCCGCAGGGGCAAAGGTCATTTCGGCCCGGTTTGCCCCATGTCGATGGGTCGTTGGGATCAATGTCAGAAGGCGTTTGGTCCGCTGCCGGTGCTTCGGCTGCGCCAAGTTCCTGCGCGGATTCATCTGCCGCGGCGCGGGCGGCGGCTTGCATCGCCTGCTGCTGTGCCGCCATCTGCGCGACCATCTGCTGACGTTCTTCGTCTGTCAGTGGACGAATCAATGACAGCTTCTGCGTAACCTCGGCGCGCAGGCCATCCAGCATCGCCTCGAACAGTTGGAAGGCCTCGTTCTTGTATTCGTTCAGCGGATCGCGTTGCGCATAGCCGCGGAAACCAACGACCGACCGCAGATGCTCCAGCGTCACAAGGTGATCGCGCCATTTGGCGTCGATGGCCTGCAACAACAACTGCTTTTCGACCATCCGCATGTTTTCTTCGCCGAAGGCTTCCTTCTTTTCGGCCAGAAGCTTGTCAGAGGCCGCAATCAGACGTTCGCGCACGTCTTCGTCATCGACGCCGTCCTCCTCGCACCAGTCGATCACCGGCACGTCCAGACCAAGCTGTTCAATACAGGCGGCATACAGCCCTTCGGTGTTCCACTGATCGGCATAGGTGCCTTCGGGCAGGTACTGGTCCAGCAGATCGTCCACGACCTCGTCCCGCATATCGACGGTGATTTCGTGCAGATCCTCGGCTTCCATGATCTCGCGGCGCTGACCAAAGATGACCTTCCGCTGATCGTTCATCACATCGTCGAACTTGAGCAGCTGCTTACGAATGTCAAAGTTGCGGCCTTCGACCTTCGCCTGCGCCCGTTCAAGCGACTTGTTCACCCACGGGTGTTCGATCGCCTCGCCATCCTTCAAGCCCAGCGTCTTCAGAACGCGGTCCAGCCTGTCGGATCCGAAAATGCGCATCAGGTCGTCTTCGAGGCTGAGGAAAAAGGCAGACCGGCCCGGATCGCCCTGGCGGCCGGAACGGCCACGAAGCTGGTTGTCGATCCGGCGGGATTCATGGCGTTCCGATGCCAGAACGAACAAACCGCCAGCCTCCAGAACCTTCTTCTTCTCATCCTCATGTTCCGCTTCGATCCGGCTGCGAACATCATCGGGATCAAGATTGGGGTCTTCGGTGATCGCTTCGAGCACCTTCAACTCGACATTGCCGCCAAGCTGAATGTCGGTGCCGCGCCCGGCCATGTTGGTCGCGATGGTCACAGCGCCGAAACGCCCTGCCTCGGACACAATCTGCGCCTCTCGCTCGTGCTCACGCGCGTTCAGGACGTTATGCTTGATGCCGATCTCGGTCAGCATCCGGCTGAACATTTCGGACTTTTCGATCGACGTGGTGCCGACCAGAACGGGCTGGCCGCGCTCATGCGCCTGGCGGATCTCTTCGATCATCGCCGCGTATTTTTCCTGTGCGGTACGGAAGACCTTGTCGTCATCATCCTGCCGCGCAACGCCCCGGTTGGTCGGCACTTCAACCACACCCAGACCATAGATCTGCATGAACTCTTCGGCTTCGGTCGCCGCCGTACCGGTCATACCGGCCAGCTTGTCATACAGACGGAAGTAGTTCTGGAACGTCACAGAGGCGAGCGTGGTGTTCTCGGGCTGAATTTTCAGCCCCTCTTTCGCCTCGATCGCCTGATGCAGACCATCGGATAGGCGACGGCCCTGCATCATACGCCCGGTGAATTCGTCGATCAGGACGACTTCGCCATTGGCGACGACATATTCCTTGTCCTTCTGGAACAGCGTATGCGCGCGCAGCCCGTTATTCAGGTGGTGCACAACCGTGGTGCTTTCAGGGTCATAAAGGGACTGGCCCTCTTCCAGAAAACCCTTGCGCTGCAAAAGTGCCTCGATGAACTCGTTGCCCTCATCCGTGAACGTCACGGACCGGGTCTTTTCGTCGATGGTGTAATGCTCCGGGTTCAGCTCCGGGATCACTTCATCAATGCTTTGGTACATTTCCGAACGGTCCTGCGCCGGGCCGGAAATGATCAGCGGCGTCCGCGCCTCGTCGATCAGGATAGAGTCCACCTCATCCACGATCGCGAAGTTGTGGTGTTTCTGGAAAATCTGGTCCAGCTCGGACTTCATGTTGTCGCGCAGATAATCGAAGCCAAGCTCGTTATTGGTCGCATAGGTGATGTCGCAGGCATAGGCGGCGCGTTTGTTGTCCTCGCCCATACCGCCCCAGGCGACGCCGGTCGTCAGGCCAAGCGCACCAAATACCTTGCCCATCCATTCTGAATCCCGCTTGGCGAGGTATTCGTTCACCGTGACGATATGCACGCCCTTGCCGGTCAGCGCATTCAGATAGGCGGGGAAGGTCGCAACCAGCGTCTTGCCCTCACCTGTTTTCATCTCGGCAATGTTGCCCTGGTGCAGGAAGATGCCGCCCATAAGCTGCACATCGAAGGCGCGCAGACCCAAGGCACGCCGCGCCGCTTCACGGCAATTGGCGAAGGCTTCGGGCAGCAGGGAGTCGAGGCTTTCGCCATCCAGCGCGCGTTTGCGGAACTCTTCCGTCTTTTCGATCAAACCCGCGTCCGAGAGCTTTTCATACTCCGGCTCCAGCGCGTTGATCTGTTCCACAAGCGGACGGGCGGCCTTGATCTTCCGGTCGTTTGGCGTGCCAAAAACCTTCTTGGCGAGTGTTCCGAGACCCAGCATCTATTCTCCAACCGCTTGTTTGCCTTCAGGCGTCAATCACAGGCGCGTCAGACTTGCTTGCTCGCGTTGCGCAGACCCCATAGATAATGGGTCAAACGCGGCTCGCCATGCGCCATAGGGCGATGTAAGGGTCTGCCTATACAGTGTCAACGCCGCCAACGCTTGCGGCCCGATCCAAGGACTTTCCGATGCATGATCGCCTGAAGAAACCTCTCGCCGCCGCATTGCTGGCCGTTATGGCGCTTGTTCCCGCCGCCCATGCCGAGGATCAGCCCGATCTGGGGCAGGTCGTCGCCACCGTGAACGGCACGGATATCACGCTGGGCCATATCGCTGTCGCGAAGTCCACCTTGCCCGATCAGTACCGCAATCTTCCCGCCGAAGTGCTGTTTCCCGGTATTCTGGACCAGCTGATCCAGCAAACCACGCTGATGCAAAGCATGAATGGCGAACGGCCCGCACGTGTTCAGCTTGCGCTGGATAACGAGATGCGCTCGCTCATGGCGGGCGAGGCTGTCGAAAACGTTATGGCCAACGCGGTTACGCCCGATCTGTTGGAAGAGGCCTATGAAGAGGTCTATGGCGGCGACGAAGAGACCAAGGAATACAACGCGGCGCATATCCTTGTGGAAACGCAGGAAGAAGCGCAGGCGATCAAGGCTGAACTGGATGACGGTGCGGATTTCGCAGTTCTGGCGAAGGAAAAATCCACTGGCCCGTCCGGCCCACGCGGCGGCGATCTGGGCTGGTTTGGCAAGGGCATGATGGTGCCTGCCTTTGAACTGGCCGTGCTGGAGATGGAAGAAGGCGCGGTGTCAGAGCCGGTCGAAACCCGCTTTGGCTGGCATGTCATCCTGCTGAAAGAGATCCGCACAAAGGCCGCGCCTGTGATGGAAGAAGTCCGTGAGGAGTTGGAGCAGAAGATCCGCACTGACGCCGTCACGGCCCATATCGAACAGCTTGTGACCGACGCGGACATTGACCGGACCGTGGGCGACGAAATCGACCCCACCGTTCTTGATCAAATCGACCTGACGAAAACCGAATGAGCAAGTATCCTCGCTCCCCGCTCGCGCCAGATGAATTCCCGGCCCTTCCGGTCATCGCTGGCGCGGAGTTCGCGACGATCGCCGCAGGCGTGCGCTATGCCGGGCGGACGGATGTCATGCTGGCGCGGCTTGCGCCGGGGACCAGCGTTGCGGGCGTCTTTACAACGTCAAAGACACGTTCCGCGGCGGTTCTGGATTGCCAGGACAAGATCGGTGGCGACGCCGATAGCGGGGCGGCGATCCTTGTGAATTCCGGTAATTCCAATGCGTTCACCGGACGCGCCGGATTTGAAAGTGTGTCGCGCCTGACTGCCAGCGTGGCCGAGGTTCTGGGCCTGCCGCAAACGCGCGTGTTCACCTCCTCTACCGGTGTGATCGGTGAGCCGCTGCCCGATGATCGGATCAGTGCGAAACTTTCCGACCTTGCAGGCACGCTGTCCGAAGGCGGTTTGGAGGACGCGGCCAAGGCCATCATGACGACCGACACCTTCGCCAAAGGCGCCACGCGCGAGGTCGATCTGCCGGGCGGGAAGGTCCGCATTGCAGGCATCGCCAAAGGTTCGGGCATGATCGCGCCCGATATGGCGACGATGCTGGTCTATATCTTCACCGATGCGCGCTATGATCAGGCTGCGTTGCAGCGCCTTGTATCGACCATCAATGCGCGGACGTTCAACTGCATCACGGTGGATAGCGATACCTCCACCTCGGACACGCTTCTGCTGGCGGCGACCGGTGCCTCCGGTGTCGATGCCACGGGGGCAGAGGCATTTGACGCCGCGCTGAATGATCTGATGCTGGATCTTGCCCATCAGGTCGTGCGCGATGGTGAGGGGGCAACGAAGTTCGTTGAAATCCGCGTCGAAGGCGCGGCAAGCGATGCCGATGCCCGGACACACGCCATGTCTATCGCCAACTCGCCGCTTATCAAGACCGCGCTGGCCGGCGAAGACCCCAACTGGGGCCGTGTCGTGATGGCGGTTGGCAAATCCGGCGCCGCTGCGGACCGGGACAAGCTGTCGATCCGCTTTGGCGGTGTGCTGGTTGCGGAAAATGGTTGGGTCGCGCCCAGTTACCGGGAAGAGGACGGGGCGGCCTATATGAAAAACTCCGATCTGGTAATCGGTGTGGATATCGGGCTGGGCAGCGGCTCCGCGACGGTTTGGACCTGCGACCTGACGCACGGGTATATTTCCATCAACGCGGATTACCGGTCGTGAAAACGGTTCTGGTATCCGCCGTTGCGCTGATAGACGTGGATGGCCGTGTGCTATTGGCGCAGCGACCCGAAGGGAAATCCATGGCAGGGCTATGGGAATTTCCCGGCGGCAAGGTCGAACCGGGCGAAACCCCAGAGGCTGCTCTGATCCGCGAGTTGCACGAGGAACTGGGCATCGACACATGGCAAAGCTGTCTCGCGCCGCTGACCTTTGCCAGCCATACCTATGACGATTTCCACCTGCTTATGCCCCTGTTTGCCTGCCGCAAATGGGATGGCACGCCCGCCCCGCGTGAAGGTCAAACGCTGGCTTGGGTGCGTGGAAATGCCTTGCGGGATTATCCAATGCCGCCCGCCGATATTCCGCTAATTCCGTTACTGCGGGATTGGTTGTGAAGTAATTGTGAAACAGCACTTGGCAAATGTCAGCGGTGTGTTAACTTTCAGTGAAGCACTTTGCTTTACAATTCAGCGCGTCTTTTCATGGGAGGGAAACAGGCATGCTGCGAACAATCACGCTCGGAAGTTGTATTTCAGTACAGGGTATTCTTGAAAATACCCTGCCCGATGGTCGGATCATCGTCCGCGTCGGATCGGCGCTTTTCTGCGGACAACCTGTCACAAAAGCTGCCGCGTAAAAAAAGGGAGTGGTGAAAACCACTCCCTTCTTCTTTTCCAGATCGTCTGAAAATCACTCCAGCGTGCGGGTAATTTCCTCGCGCTCGAAGATTTCGATAATGTCCGCCGGGCGGATATCGTCGTAATTCTCGAACGCCATACCGCATTCCTGGCCCGAAATGACTTCCGCCACCTCGTCCTTGAACCGTTTGAGCGTTTTCAGCGTGCCTTCGTGGATCACCACGTTGTCGCGCAGAAGACGCACACCGGCGGAACGGCGGGCCACACCTTCGGTGACCAGACAGCCTGCAACCTTGCCGACGCCGGACACTTTGAAGACTTCCTTGATTTCGGCATAGCCGATGAAGTTTTCGCGGATTTCCGCACCCAGCAGGCCGGAGGCCGCAGCTTTCACATCGTCAACCAGGTCGTAGATCACCGAATAGTACCGGATCTCGACGCCCTTCTGGTTCGCGGAATTCCGCGCTGGCGCGTTGGCACGGACGTTGAAGCCCATGATCGGCGCGCCCGATGCTTCGGCAAGGCCGACATCCGTTTCGGTGATCGCGCCCACACCGGAGTGCAGAACACGCACGCGAACTTCGTCGTTGCCGATTTTCTCCATCGCCTGAACGATGGCTTCGGCAGACCCTTGCACGTCGGCTTTGACCAGAATGGGCAATTCCGCCACGTTCTCGTCCGCTTTGGCCTTCGCCAGAAGCTGATCCAGAGTTGTCGCCGCACCGGCAGCCGCACGTTTGTCCTTGGCCGCTTTCTCACGGTATTCCGCGATCTCGCGCGCTTGCGCCTCGGTTTCGACCACGTTCAGAACGTCACCGGCTTCGGGCGTGCCGTTCAGGCCGAGAACCTCGACCGGAACCGACGGACCGGCCTCTGCAACACGCTTGCCTTGGTCGTTTTCCATGGCGCGAACTTTACCCCACTGCTCGCCCACGACGAAGATATCGCCCTGACGAAGAGTGCCGTTCTGCACCAGAACCGTCGCAACGGGACCACGGCCCACATCCAGTTTGGCTTCGATCACCGCGCCTTGCGCCGCGCGTTCCGGGTTGGCTTTCAGTTCCAGAATCTCCGCCTGAAGCGAAATCGCTTCGAGCAGTTCTTCCAGACCCGTGCCATTGATCGCAGAGACTTCGACATCCTGCACATCGCCGGACATTTTCTCGACGATGACTTCGTGCTGAAGCAGATCGGTCCGCACTTTGTCCGGGTTGGCCGCCGGGCGGTCGATCTTGTTGATCGCAACGATCATCGGCACATTCGCCGCCTTCGCGTGGGCAATCGCCTCAACCGTCTGCGGCATCACGGCGTCATCCGCCGCAACAACCAGCACGACGATATCCGTCACCTGCGCACCGCGCGACCGCATGGAGGTAAACGCAGCGTGGCCCGGCGTATCGAGGAAGGTCAGCTTCTTGCCATCCTGTTCCACCTGATAAGCACCGATGTGCTGCGTGATCCCGCCAGCTTCGCCCGCGACAACTTTCGCATTCCGGATCGCATCCAGAAGCGAGGTTTTGCCGTGGTCAACGTGACCCATGATAGTGATGACCGGCGGGCGCGGCTTGAGGTCTTCGTCGGCGTCCTGCACCGAGTCGATGACATCTTCCACATCCGCGTCGGAAACGCGCGTTACTTCGTGGCCGAACTCTTCGATGATCAGTTCCGCGGTATCCGCATCGATCGTCTGGTTCTGCGTGGCCATGATGCCGTTCTGCATCAGCGCCTTCACGACGTCCGCAACACGTTCGGACATCCGGTTGGCAAGCTCGCTCACGACAATCGCTTCGGGAAGCTGCACGTTGCGGACAACCTTTTCCCGCTCTTGCGCACCGCCCATAGCTTTCTGCCGCGCACGCTCTTGCTTGCGCTTCATCGACGCCATGGACCGCTGGCGACCACCTTCGGCCCCCGCAAGCGCCTGGTTCAGCGTCAGCTTGCCGGAACGACGGCCGGAATCGTCACCACGACCGCGCGACGGGCGCGATTGGTCGTCCCGCTCACGCTCTTTGCGCGACGGGGTGGCTGCCGGTTTCGGGGACGCCGCACGCGATGCAGGCTCAGCCGCCCGCGCCGCTTTTTGGGATTCCGCTTCGGCGGCACGCTGCTTGGCGGCCTCGGCCTCCTGCTTGGCGCGCGCCTCTTCTTCTTCCTTGGCTTTCAGAGCTTCGATCCGCTCACGCTCTTCGCGTTCCTTGGCTTCCTGCTCCGCCCGGCGGCGTTCGCGTTCTTCCTGGCGAGCTTTCTCTTCAGCTTCCCGCTTGGCCTGTTCATCGGCCTCGCGTGCTTTTGCAGCCTGAAGTGCTTTCAGCCGGCGTTCCATTTCCGCATCGGAAATGCCAGCAGGGCGCTTCGACGGATCACCGACGCCAGCGCCGGAGCCAGTTCCCTTGCTGGGACCGGGCTTGGGAACCACAACGCGCTTGCGCTTGGTTTCCACCACAACGCTTTTCGTCCGACCATGGCTGAAGCTTTGCTTCACATTGCCGGAGCGCGCGCCACTGCGCAGTCCCAAAGTTTTTTTGCCGTCACTATCGCTCATAGAGCCTCTTTTCCTTCCCGATGAGGCGTATCCTCATCCTTGCCAAGGCGCATACCTTTCAGCCGATGGGCTTCCTCTACAACACGTTGTGTGAGTCCACCAGTGCCGAGCGCGCCATGTATCACAGTTTGGCGTCCAAATGCCAAACCCAACTCATCTGCGGTAAGCCAACCGATATACACGCCGCGATGTGGTGTGCTTAGTTTCGACTTCCCGCGTCCCGATCCATCACTCGCTTGGATCAGAACCCTGGCCTCTTCTCGGTCAAGCCAGGTTTTGACCTTTTCGTACCCTGCAATCGCCCCGCCGGCCTTACGCGCCAGCGAAATCAGGTGCACCACACGTTGCACCAACTGTCGCTCTACTTCGTCCACCAAACCGTCCGGCACCGTCACCTGCGCCTTGGCGCCCCGCGCAAAGACCTTGCGGGCAACCGCCGTGTTCAGCGCATCCCGTGTCGCGGAGACATAAATGCCGCGACCCGGCAATTTACCGGCAATGTCCGGCACGATGGTGTTGTCCGGCCCGACGACAAAACGGATCAACTCCGATGTCGGCCGCACCTCACCCGTGGCAAGACACTTGCGTTCTGGACCGTTTTCCCGGTCCTTGGGTTGACCACCTCGTCCCATCTCGGCGCCCCGCGGGAGGCCTGAATCAGGCCTCCGCCTCCTCGCTGGCGGCTTCTTCGTCGCCAAGCTCTTCGGCATCGGGTTCGAGATCCGCCGGATCGACCCAACCCAGAAGGACGCGTGCAGTCATAATCATATCCTGCGCTTCCTGCAAAGACAGATCGAAAGGTTCAAGCACACCGTCATCCTTGACGCGTTCGCCGTCGACGGTCGTCCAGCCACCGGCCAGTTCCCAATCCGCGCAGGTCGCGAAGTCTTCCAGCGTCTTCACACCATCCTTGGCCAACGCTTCTACCATTTGGGGGCTGAGGCCGTCGAATTCAATCAGGCTGTCTTCCGCGCCCAGCGCACGTGCGCTTTCAAGAGCCTTGGCAGCTTGCGCTTCAAGGTAGTCACGCGCGCGCATTTGCAGTTCGGTCGCGGTGCTTTCATCCACTCCGTCGATCACCAGAAGCTCGGACACTTCCACATAGGCGACCTCTTCAAGATTGGTGAAGCCTTCGGACACCAGAAGCTGCGCGAAGAACTCATCCAGATCCAGCGTATCCATGAACAGCTTGGTTCGCTGTTCAAACTCTGCCTGACGACGCGCGGATTCTTCTTCCTCGGTCATGATGTCGATGTCGAGATTGGTCAGCTGCGATGCAAGACGCACGTTCTGACCACGACGACCGATGGCAAGCGACAGCTGCTCTTCCGGTACGACGACCTCGATCTTGCCCGCCTCTTCGTCCAGAACCACCTTGGACACTTCCGCAGGTTGCAGCGCGTTCACAAGGAAGGTCGGCTGATCTTCGTTCCACGGAATGATGTCGATCTTTTCGCCCTGAAGCTCGTTCACGACGGCCTGAACACGGCTGCCGCGCATACCGACACAGGCCCCGACCGGATCGATCGAGTTGTCATAGGAAATGACGGCGATCTTCGCGCGCGATCCGGGATCGCGGGCAACCGCTTTGATTTCGATGATGCCGTCGTAGATTTCCGGCACTTCCATCTTGAACAATTCCGCCATGAATTCCGGGGCTGTCCGCGACAGGAAGATCTGCGGGCCACGCTGTTCACGGCGCACATCCTTGATGTAGCAGCGGATACGGTCGCCATTGCGATAGCTTTCGCGGCCAATCTTTTCGTTCCGGCGCAGCACGCCTTCGCCCGGGTTCAGGTCAACGATGACGTTGCCGTATTCCTCGCGTTTGACCAGCACGTTGATGATGGTGCCGACCTTGTCTTTGTATTCTTCGAACTGCTTGTCACGCTCTGCTTCGCGGACTTTTTGCAGAATGACCTGCTTGGCCGACTGCGCTGCAATCCGGCCCATCTCCACCGGCGGGACTTCCTCGACAAAGGTGTCACCGACCTTGGGGTCGCTCATGTATTGCTTGGCCTGCTCGACGGTAAACTCGGCCTGGTAGTTCTCAAGCTCTTCATCTTCGACCACCGTGCGCACGCGGGTGAAGGTCGCGCGGCCTGTCTTGCGGTCGATATCGACACGAATATCCATCTCGGCGCCATAGCGGCTCTTTGCGGCACGCGCGAGGCTCTCTTCCATCGCTTCGATGACGAGCGACGGGTCGATCATCTTCTCGCGGGCAACGGCCTCTGCGGTTTGCAGCAGTTCCAGCTGGTTTGCGGATGTAATGGACATCTACTTCTCCTCTTCAGGCGCGTCGTCCTGCGTGTCACCCTGTTCGGGCGTGTCCTCGTCAATGACGTCGAAAGCGTCTTCGTTCAGTATTCCAGCAGCCTTGCGCTGCTTCAGCATCAGCTTGATCAACTCGTCCGTCAGAACGAGCTTTGCATCACTGAGCCAGTCGAACTTCAGGCCAATCGTGCCCTCGTTCACGTTAATCAGCACCTCGTCCCCTTCGACCCCGGCCAGCACACCCTTGAAGCGGCGGCGTCCGTCGATCAGTTCCGCGGTTTCGAGCTTGGCATCGTAGCCTTCAAAAGCCTCAAAATCCTTGAGCCGGG
Source organism: Aliishimia ponticola (assembly GCF_004803475.1). Taxonomy (GTDB): domain Bacteria; phylum Pseudomonadota; class Alphaproteobacteria; order Rhodobacterales; family Rhodobacteraceae; genus Aliishimia; species Aliishimia ponticola. The sequence goes on along the minus strand of NZ_SRKY01000005.1, from coordinate 80,031 downwards.
TCAGCGGCCGGTCGATCCCCGGGCTGGAAACTTCCAGCGTATACGTATCCAGGATCGGGTCTTCGACATCCAGCGTGGCACTGATCATCGTCGAAATCTCGGCGCAGTCATCGACTTCGATACCGCCATCGGGCTTGTCGGCCATGACTTGCAAGGTCGTGGTGTTTCCGCTCATCAGCCGAACGCGGACAAGCTCGAATCCCATATCCTCGATCACCGGGGTGATGATCTCGGCGAGACGTCGGTCAATGGCTGCTTTTGCGATCAGGTCGTTGGACATTTCATTCAAGCACAAAAAAACGGGCGCGCGGCCCGTCACACGTTTCCGGTGGGCATCAGGTTTGGACCCTCACGCGCCGCTGTTAAGGGGCATATACGCTTGATACCCCGGTCGCGCAAGCCCCAATCAGGCCACGCCTAGGCGCGCGCCCACCACCGTTCCGCGAATCGCATGTCATCCAAGGGATGCTCGCCAGTCCGCATCGCGTGCCGGACCTCGTCCCGCAGGGCTGCGCCGACCGCATTTCCGTCATGGATGAGACGAATCCCGGGCATTCCATCCAAGTCATGCGCAGCGCCCAGATCAGCCACATCGACAAAGCCATCGCGGATCGCTTCTGCGCGGACATGCTCGTCTGAAATGGCCACCAGTTCGAGCGTATCGAACCACCCGGCTTTTCCATCCTTGCGATGCTGCGCAACCCGTTCGCCAAGGAAACCGCGCCCGGCATCGAAACGCTTGATCCGGTAAAGCCCCGTTCCGTTGACCAACCGCCCCGCGGCGATTTCATCCGCTTTGAATACCGCAAGCCCTTGTTGCGCCGCGCGGAATGGGAATGCCGGATCGGGCGCCGCCAAGGTCACACGCACGGCACCGTCCGCAAGGCTGGCCTCAAGCCCCGCCGCGCGGAGCGAGGCAAGAACATCCTCGGCCCGCAAGGCCGATCCGTCATGGAACAGAACACCCTGTGCAAGGTGGAAATCCCAAATCCGGCCAGCATCCTGCATCTGCCACGCGTCGGCGAGGCCGGGCTGCAAGGTGCCATCGGCGGCAATCTCTGTCAGGGTTTCAAAGACGGCATTCCGTGCAGCCTGCAAAAACCGCCCACCCGGAACGGTCAGCCAGTTTTCGGCACGATCCCCGCCAGACAGCGCGGCCCGCAAATGCCCGCCGCGCGCAGGCGCAGCTTCCGCAGACACGCCAACCGCCGCCAGCAAAGCGGCGGCAGAACCTGTTTTGAACAGGGCGCGTCTGTCAATTCGGGTCATAGCTGGGCCAGCCTGTCCATTTCACGCACCAATTCGGCGCTGATTCCCGGTTCCGACAAAGCATGCCCTGCCTTGTTGATCATTTTCAACTCTGCAACCGGCCAGCGTGCCGTGAGTTGCCACGCCGCATCCGGTGGGCAGATCATGTCATAGCGGCCCTGCACAATCGTGCCGGGAATGTGCGCGATCCGATCCATGTTCTTCAGAATTTGCCCGTCCGTGTCGAGGAAGGCGCGGTTGACGAAATAGTGGTTCTCCAACCGGGCAAAGGCGCGCGCGTATTCACCGGGGCTTTCGCCGGTCATCCCGCCCGAATCCATCGACGCCAGCGCGTTCTCCCACGCGGCCCATGCCCGGGCGCAGCGGGTCTCCACCATGAGGTCGCCGGAAAACAGCCGCTTATGGTAGGCCGCGATCAGGTCGCCATGTTCCTCTTCCGGGATCTGGGCCGTGAACTTCTGCCAAATGTCAGGCCAGAACCGCCCGGCCCCGCCACCATAGAACCAGTCCAACTCCGACTGAGTCGCAAGGAACACGCCGCGCAGCACAAGATGCAGCACCCGGTCCGGATGGCTTTGTGCATAGATCAGCGACAAGGTCGCGCCCCAACTGCCGCCAAAGACGATCCAATCGTCGATCTCCAGCGTGGCGCGGATTTGTTCGATGTCCCGCACCAGCGCCCAAGTGTCGTTATTCGCGACAGAGGCATTCGGACGCGACCGCCCGCAGCCACGCTGATCGAACAGAATGACGCGGTATACTTCGGGATCGAAATACCGCCGCATCGCAGGGCTGCATCCGCCGCCGGGTCCACCGTGCAGCACGACAACCGGAAGCCCGTTCGGATTTCCGCATTGCTCCATATAGACGCTATGTCCGTCACCCACATCCAACATACGCTGATCGAACGGGTCGATCGGCGGATATAGATACTGAACTGCGCGCTTTTGATCCGGGTATTTATCCATTACCGGCCTATATAAGGTCTAGTCTCAGAAGATCACATGGGAAACGGAATGCAAGCGCAACAAAGCACAGTGGATGCCGGAGAAGTCGCAAAATTTGAGGCGATGGCGGCCGAATGGTGGGATCCCAATGGCAAGTTCAAGCCATTGCACATGCTGAACCCGTGCCGACTTGATTACATCACCACGCAAATCGCGGCGGAGTTTGATCGCGATCTTGGCGCGGCGGCCCCGTTCGATGGCCTGCGAATCCTTGATATCGGGTGCGGTGGCGGTCTGCTGTGTGAACCGATGGCGCGACTTGGCGCAACGGTGGTCGGGGCCGATGCTGCCGAACGCAACATCCCGGTTGCACAGGTTCATGCTGAGCAATCCGGGCTCAATATCGACTATCGTCACACCACCGCCGAAGATCTGGCCGCCGCTGGCGAGCAATTCGATATCGTGCTGAACATGGAAGTGGTCGAGCATGTCGCCGATCCGTTGACCTATCTGACGGCCTGCCAGCAATTGCTGCGCCCTGGCGGGCTGCACATCTGTTCGACGATCAACCGGAATCCGAAAAGCTTCGTGGTCGCCATTATCGGCGCAGAGCACGTGATGCGCTGGCTTCCCAAAGGCACCCATGAATGGAACAAGTTCATCACCCCCGATGAACTCTTCGATCTGTTGGGAAAGGCCGGGCTGACCCCGGTGGATCGCAAAGGCTTCGTGTTCAATCCGGTGCGCTGGGATTGGAGCTTGTCTGACCGCGATTTGAGCGTGAATTACGTTACCGCCGCACTGAAACCCTAAGCGGGATCGGTGACAGAGGATTTGATCCGCAGCGCGCGCATGACGGAAATCGCGCGCCGGACCTCCTCTTCCCCAAGATCAGACAGCGCCGTGTCGATCAGCGGGGCGATCGAGCTCATCGCTTGATCCAGCGCGGCGCGGCCTGCCGGACTGATCGCAACCATCTTGCGACGCGCATCATCCCAATCGGGTCGGATATGCACGTATCCAGCCCATTCCAACTTGGCGAGCGTGTTGGTCATTGCCCCGCGCGTCACACCAAAGGTCTGCGCCAGCTGCGCAGGGGACCGTTCTGCCGCGTTACGGGCCAAGTGGTTCAGAACCGAGAAATGGGAAAGCTCCATCCCCTTGGGCAACACGCGGCTGAGCCGTTGACGGATCATGTGATCCGCTGCCAGCACTTCACCGAAAAGCGCAATTGCCAAGGAATTGGTCGGTGCTTTCCCCATTACGGTCCTTCGAAGCTACGGGCGTTCTGCAAGGACGGCACCCTGCGCCGCGCATCGTCGACGCGGTCAAGGTCCAGATCAAACATGTATACACCGGTTTCTGTACCCGCATCGAGCAGCACCTCGCCCCATGGCGAAATAACAAGCGAATGCCCGTATGTTGATCGCTCTTTGCCGGTGGTGGATCTGTGCGTTCCCGTCTGTGCCGGTGCAATGACGAAGCACCCGGTTTCGATGGCGCGCGCACGCAGCAGGCTGTGCCAATGGGCCGCGCCCGTCACAGGCGAAAACGCCGCAGGGGCCGTCAGAACACGGGCCCCGGCGCGGGCCAAGGCCTGATAAAGCTGCGGGAACCGCATGTCGTAGCACACCGATAGCCCAACCGGCCCGAACGGGGCATCCGCAACCACGGCCCGCGCGCCTGGACGATAGCCACTGCTTTCGCGGTGGGATTCGTGTTCGTCGATATCCACGTCGAACATATGGATCTTGTCATACTGCGCGACGATTTCGCCCGTCGGGTTCACCAGAATGCTACGGTTCGCGAACCGCCCGTCCACATCCCCGGTCTTGAGGGCGAGCGACCCGATCAAAACCCAGATGCCATGCTCTGCCGCCGCCGCTTTCAGGGCGGCCAGCGTGGCATCGTCATCGGGCAGCGACAGAACGCTTTGCTGGTGCGTCCGGCTTGTCGATACGCAGTTGGTCACCTCTGGGGTCAGCACGAATTCGGCGCCCTGGGCGACCGCATCCGCCATCATCGCCAGAACGGTGGCAAGGTTTTCCTCCGGCAGATCAGAGGAACTTAACTGAAGGATCGCGGCGCGGGTCACGCGGCCAGCAGAGCGTCGAGCTTTCCGGCGCGCTCCAATGCGTAAAGATCATCGCATCCGCCGACATGGACATCGCCAATAAAGATCTGCGGAACGGTTCGGCCGCCATTGGCACGCTTCACCATTTCAGGCTTGCGGTCGGGATCGGCCAGCACGTCGACTTCCGAAAACGCCACGCCCTTCTGGTTCAACAGACGCTTGGCCGCATGGCAAAAGCCGCACAGCGGAGAGGTGTAAATTTCGACCGGTTTCATATTTTCCTCTAAAGCAGGTTCAGAGGCTATTTAGTCGTCTTTTGCCACTCTTGCCAGTGTCAGCACGTCTACCCGCCTTGCGCCTGCTGCAAGGCAGCCTTCCGTCGCGGCGGCCAAAGTCGCGCCGGATGTCATCACGTCATCGACCAAAAGTACCGGCTTTCCGGTCAGGTATTTCGTCCTTTGGCTGTTCGGGATGATGACCCCGCTCAGCCGTTCGAACCGTTCGGTCACATTGGCACCGTCCAGCGGTTTGGTGCGCCGCATACGCACCAATCCATCCAGAACCGCACGCCGCGACACCCGTAAAGCCAGATGCTGCGCCAACAGGGCGGACTGGTTATACCGCCGTTGAACCAGTCGCTGCCAGTGCAGCGGAACCGGCACGATGACAGTATCTTCTTGAAGCAGAGGGCGCGCGGCCTGCGCCAGCCACGTCGCCGCCGTCACCGCGACGTCATGCCGATCCGCATGTTTCAACCGCAGCACAAGCGTTCGGCCCATATCCCGGTACAGCATCGCGGATCTGCCCTGGGACCAGGGACGCGCCAGTTTCTGACAATCGTCGCATTTGGTGTCATCCTCCGGGTCGCGCGACAGCACTGGAACACCGCAGCTTTGGCAGACCGGTCCTGAAATCAGCGGCAACTTGGCCCAGCACGCCCCGCAAAGCGCGAATTCGCTTTCCACCATGCCGCCGCACCCTGCGCAGCTTGGCGGAAAGAGGACTCGCAATGCCGTTTGAACCTGCGCTTTCAGCACTCTACATCACCTTGCATGAACGATTCTCCAAATCTGTGCGACCGCCGCGCGTTGTTGCGCCACAGAAAACGCACCCGGCGGGACGCGCTGTTCCTTCACGAAGTCGCGGCTGACGAGGTGCAGGATCGTTTGTCCATGGTTAAGAGGGAGTTTAAATCTCGGGCGATCGTGACCGGTCACCCTGATTTTTGGTCCGAACTGTTCAATGACGCCAACATCGTTGCAGATGACGACATCCTGCAGCTTGAAGAAGGCGCCCATGATCTTGTCGTTCATGCGATGGCGCTGCATTGGGCCAACGATCCGGTTGGCCAACTGATCCAATGCCGCCGCGCATTGAAGCCGGACGGGCTGTTTCTGGCCGTCTTGCCCAGCGGTCAAACCCTGAACGAATTGCGCAGCGTCCTCACCGAAGCAGAGGTGTCCATTCGTGGCGGTCTGTCGCCCCGCGTAATGCCCATGGCCGACATCCGCGATCTGGGTGGCCTGCTACAGCGCGCCGGATTCGCCCTGCCGGTCGCGGATTTGACCCCGCTCGCGGTCGAATATGATGATCTGCTCGCCCTGGGCCGCGATCTGCGCGCGATGGGAGAAGGCAATGCCCTCGGCGGACGCCAGCGGAGCCTGACCCGTCGCGACCTGTTCGCCCTCGCGCATCAGATTTATGCCCAGCGCTTTCCCGGTGACCAAAAGGCGCTACGTGCGACCTTTGAACTTGTGACCCTGACAGGCTGGGCCCCGGCATCGTCACAGCCGCAACCGCTCCGGCCCGGCTCTGCCCAGGCGCGGCTTGCCGACGCGCTGAAAACCGATGAAACGCGGCTGCCCGATTGACCTTTGTCGGAATGCCGTTATCTCCCGACAGAACTCCACAATTTGGAATGTGAGATGCAGCACCAGCCTAACTCTGCCAAGTGCCCAGCGCATGCCCCGTCCGATCACCCCGCCTTGCCGCCTGCACGGATCGGTATCCTGCTCGCAAATCTGGGCACGCCGGATCATTACGATTACTGGTCGATGCGCCGCTACCTGGGCGAATTTCTGTCCGATCGGCGGGTCATCGATTATTCGCCGTGGCTTTGGCAACCCTTGCTGCAACTCGTCATCCTGACGAAACGCCCCTTCACCAGCGGCGCGGCCTACAAGTCGATCTGGAATCACGACAAGGGCGAAAGCCCCTTGATGACGATCACGAAGGACCAGACTGCCAAAATCACCGAGACACTGAAGGCGCGCTATGGCGACGATGTGATGGTTGATTTCTGCATGCGCTATGGCAATCCGTCGACCAAATCGAAGGTCCGGGCTATGGTCGAGGCGGGCTGCGACAAGATCCTGTTTTTCCCGCTTTATCCGCAATATGCCGGTGCCACATCCGCAACCGCGAATGACGCCTTCTTCGCCGCCTTGATGGAAGAAAAATGGCAGCCTACGTCGCGTACTGTTCCGCCCTATTTCGATCACCCGCTTTATATCGAGGCGCTCGCCCAGTCGATTGAACGGGCCTATGCGGATATCGCGGATCGCCCGGACATTCTGGTGTGCTCCTATCACGGCGTTCCAAAGCGCTACCTGATGGAAGGCGACCCCTACCATTGCCAATGCCAGAAAACGACGCGCTTGCTGAAAGAACGGCTGGGCTGGGACGACACGCAGATCACGACCACGTTCCAATCGCGCTTTGGCCCCGAGGAATGGCTGCAGCCCTACACGGTTGAAGAGGTCGCGCGGCTGGCGGAAGCGGGCAAGAAGAAGATTGCCGTCTGCGCGCCTGCGTTTTCAGCCGATTGCATCGAGACGCTGGAAGAGATCAACGAAGAGATTCGTGAAAGCTTCGAAGAGGCGGGCGGCGAGCAATTCACCTATATTCCCTGCCTGAACGACGAAGACGCTCATATCACCGCATTGTCGGCCGTGATCGAAGAGAACCTGAAGGGCTGGATCGACTAAAGGTCCGCCCTGCCAAACCGGAGCCCCAGACTCCGGCCCCCAAAACGCGAAAAAGGCGGTGCCGAAACACCGCCTTTTTACATTTTACGTAGCTTCGAGCCTTAGTCGGCCAGAGCTGCCGCCAGAACAGCAATCAGGATCAGCGGCACAACGATGCCAGCGGACGAGCTGTTTGCTTCTTCTACGATGACGGGAGCTTCGATAACCGGATCGGCGGGCGCGCCGGCGAATGCGGTCGAAGCAGCAGCAGTCAGAGCAGCGGCGAGAACGAGTTTTTTCATGTCAACCTCCAGTAAACACACAAGACAAAACGCTTATGTGCGCTAAACTTACCTCGTAGCCCCGACTAAACAGAAATTTTTGGCGATTGCAAACCTGATTGACTACGCATCACCAGAAGTCGGGGCAAAATCGTCAAATTAGCAACACTTGTGTGCCGACCTGCGCCATCTCGTAAAGCTCTTCGATGTGCTGGTTATACAGACCGATGCAGCCGTTCGACGAACGACGCCCGATTTTCCGCGTGTCATGGGTGCCGTGGATTCGGTAATACGTCCAGCTCAGGTGCAGGGCGCGGGTGCCAAGCGGATTGTCCGGGCCGGGGCCGATATAGTCGGGCCATTCCGGATTGCGTTGTTTCATCGACGGTGTCGGACGCCAATCGGGCTCCGGGTCTTTGAATGTCACCTGCGTCCGGCCACGGCGCGTCAGTTCTTCGGTCAGCGGCACCGAAGACGGGTAGAGCTTGTAGATCGAGCGATCTTCGCTCCAGTAATGCACAACGCGGCTGTCGATATCGACCAGTACAGCGCCATTGCGCGTGTTGTCGAAATAAGGTTCCCAGCTGAGCGAGCGGAAGCTGGCGATATTCCGCCGCACGCTTTGTGTCACGTCACGCTCGACCTCTGTGGTGTTGGCGCTGTTGACGTTGGATGATTGAGCGATCGCAGGGGCCGCCAGTGTTGCCGCCGCGCCCGCAAGGAATCCGCGGCGGGATGCGTTCTTGAACGGAGATTGTGTCACCGATCGTCTCCAAATACTGCAAGTTTAACGATTACCCAACAAATATGGCGCGAAAGCCGCAGTTGCAAATCAAACCGCCGTTAACACCATCGCTCACAAGTATGTGCGTTTGTAATGCAACGCGGCGATGTGTATTCGACTCACCGTAGTCATCGAATGGAGCGATCGCGGAACATGGTGCGTCTGATTTCCTTGTTGAGCATGGTAATGATCCTGCTGGCCGCTTGTGCGCCGGTGCCGTCGGAACAGAAAGTCGGTTCGGATGGTCTGCCACTGCCGAAACTTTATCGCATCCGCGCGGGCGATGCCCCAAAGATCCAGTTCCGCATGCTTGATTCGATCAATGCCCTGCGCTCCGCGTCCGGGGCGACCCCGTTGACGATGGATGCCAAGCTGAACGCCGCTGCGGCGACTCATGCGCGCGATATGTCGGTGCAAAACCGCCCGTGGCTGTTTGGCTCTGACGGGTCGTCGCCGCTGGATCGACTGGCCCGCGTGGGCTTTGACGGCCAGCATATCGGCGACGCGATCTCGGAAACCTACGAGACAGAGCTTGAAACCCTCGCCGCTTGGATGGACCAGCCCGACACGCGCCGCATCCTGCTGGATCGTAACGCGCGTCGCATGGGGTTCGCCTGGCATCAGGAAAGCAACGGCAAAATCTGGTGGAGCCTCGTTCTGGGCACCTGATCTTACGGGTTTATCACAATCGGCGTGCCGTTCTTCACCATCGCGTAGATCTGCTCCATCGCGCGGTTCGGCACGGCAATACAGCCTTCTGTCCAATCCGCGTCATCCATCTGGCCCCGCCGCCGCAAGCGGTTTGGCTGGCCATGGATGAAGATGTCGCCGCCCGGACGTTTTCCCATGCTCGCCGCATGGGCCCGGTCCGTTGCATTGGGATAGGAAATGCCCAGCGACAAATGGAATGAACTGTTCGGGTTGCGTCGGTCGATCAGATAGACGCCTTCCGGGGTCTTGCCATCGCCTTCGAACTCTTTCGGTCCGGCCGGCGCGCGCCCCAGATCAATCTCATACTGTTCGAGTACCTTGCCCTCGTGCAGCAGGAACATCTCCCGCGCGCCCTTGTTGATGACGATCCCGGTCACTTCGGGGCCGCTATAGCGGCGGAATTTACTGGCACAGCCGGACAGGACGGTCATCGCCGCCGCACCCAGAATGAAAATACGTCTTTGCATGGAGCTTGCTCGATCCCCTTGTCGTTATCGGGGCTTTACCATCTTCGAGCGTCGTTAACCTAGTCCTAATCGCGTGCGACACCTCACGGATTCGCGATTATTCGCGGTCCTTGCGAAGCTGCGCCTCAATCGCCTCAAGCCGGGTCAAAACCTGATCGCGGTAACTGTCGGTCTGTTCGCGATCCTCTTCCAGATGCGCGTCCTGCATGGAGTTCACGACAAGACCGACCAGCAGGTTCACCACAACGAAGGTGGTCACAAGGATGAACGGCACGAAGAACATCCATGCTTGCGGGTAGACGTCCATCACCGGGCGCACGATCCCCATCGACCAGCTTTCTAGGGTCATGATCTGGAACAGCGAATAGGCCGACAGCCCAAGTGTCCCGAACCAATCCGGAAAGGCATCACCGAACAGCTTCGTCGCCATGACGGAGCCAATGTAGAAAATGATCGCCATCAGCAGAAAGACCGACCCCATGCCGGGCAGCGCGGTAACGAAGCCTTCGACCACCCGGCGCAATCGCGGCGCCACCGAAATGACGCGCAGCACCCGCAGGATGCGCAGCGCCCGGAGGACCGAAAACCCCTGCGTGGACGGCACCAGCGAAATGGCAACGATGGTGAAGTCGAACAGATTCCAGCCGTTCTGGAAAAACCGCAGGCGATAGGCAAAGAGCTTCAGCGCCAGTTCGACCACGAAAACCGCCAGACACAGCGCGTCAAGCAGTTCGATCAGCCACCCTGCCCGCGCCATCGCGGCGTCCCATGTCTCCAGCCCCAACAGGATCGCGTTGAACAGAATGACGACGAAGATCCCATTGGTAACGGCAGGCTTTTCCAGCCAGTTGGCAAGCGCGGTGGGGGATGTCATTGGAGCCTCTTAGTCACGTCCGGGCTGCATATGGGATTTCGTCAGGCGCGCCGCAACCTCGGTATGGGGCGACCAGCGAAACTGATCGACCACATGCACCCATTCCACTTGGTATCCACCGTCGACCAAGATGCGCACATCACGCGCGAAACTTGCCGGATCGCAAGAGATATAGGCAATCACCGGCACGTCGCTTTTGGCAAGGCGTTGCGCTTGGGCTTGCGCACCCGCACGCGGTGGGTCCAGCACAACGGCGTCGAATTTCGCAAGCTCCGGTTCGGTCAGCGGATCGTCGAACAGATCGCGTGTCAGCGACCGAACGGGATAGGCCAGCCCGGCGTGATTGGCCGCCTCTTGCAGCGCGCGGGTCATTGGCTTGTCGCCCTCCACCGCCGTAACCGGACCGCGTTCGGCCAGACGCAGGCTGAAGGTTCCGCACCCGGCGAACAAATCCGCCACCGCGTGCGCGCCTTCCGTTGCCTCTAGGACAAAGGCCTGAAGCGCTTTCTCGCCATGCTCCGTCGCCTGAAGAAACGCGCCGGGCGGCAGCGGAACATCTGCCTTGCCAATCTTGTGCTGCGGCGGCGCAAGCTGCGCGGCCAGTTCACCGTTCCAGGTCAGGCGTAGCACGCCATGCTCTGCCGCGATTTGAGGCAGCTTGATCCGCAGCTCTTGATCCAGCGGCTTGCCGTCTTCGACGGACACGTCCAACCCGCCTTGAACCGCGTTGCACTGCACCAAGATTTCGCCTTTGCGGCTGGCGCCGACCACAGCAAGCGCGCGGGTCAGGTCAAGCCCCTTTGCAAGGTCGTCCGAGATAAGCGGGCAGTCCACGACATCGACCAGCACATCCGATTTGCGCCCATGAAACCCGGCCAAAGCGCCCGATTTCGTCCGCCGTGCCGCGAACCGTGCGCGGCGTCGGCTACGGGTTGGGGAGGTTTCGATCCCGCGGATCGGCGCATCAAGGCTTTGTGCCGCCAATGCGGTGCGCACGATCCCGACCTTCCAATCCGCGACCAGCGCGTCAGAGGCATGTTGCATCTGGCAACCGCCACAGGACTTGAAATGACGGCATGGCGGCGCGACGCGATCCGCCGAGGGCGTTACGATCCGAACGTCCGTGACCCGGTCCCCGTCGCGCTGGCCGGAAACGATCTCACCGGGCAGCGTTCTTGGGATGAACACTGGTCCCTCGGCAATGCCATCGCCCTGCCGGCCCAGCGCTTTGATTTCGTAATTCTGCATCGTCGTCCGATCATTCTGCCGCTTCGGCCCGAATAAACCCACCGGACTGCCGTTGCCAATACTGCGCATACAGCCCGCCCGATGCGAGCAGATCGTCATGGGTGCCACTTTCGACGATTTTGCCCCCATCCATCACGATCAATCGGTCCATTTCGGACAAGGTGGACAGACGGTGCGCAATCGCAAGAACCGTCTTACCTTCCATTACACGCTCCAACGCGGATTGGATCGCGGCTTCGACCTCGCTATCCAGAGCGCTGGTCGCCTCATCCAACACAAGGATCGGCGCGTCCTTCAAAATGGCGCGGGCCAGAGCGATCCGTTGCCGCTGCCCACCGGACAGCTTCACCCCGCGCTCGCCCAGATAGGCGTCATAGCCCTCGCGCCCTTTATGATCCTTCAGCCCAAGTATGAACTCATGCGCTTCTGCCGCTTTTGCCGCCGCGATCATGTCTTCTTCCGACGCATCGGGCCGACCATACATGATGTTGTCGCGGGCCGAACGGTTGAACATCGCCGTATCCTGCGTGACCATGCTGATCTGCTTGCGCAAGCTGTCCTGCGTGACCAGCGTTGTGTCCTGACCATCAATGCGGATCGTACCGGATTCGGGTCTAAACAGGCCAAGCAGCAGCGAAACCAAGGTCGTCTTACCCACGCCAGAGGCCCCGACCACGCCGATCTTCTCCCCCGCCCCTATGGTCAGATTGATATCGCTGATCCCGCCCGCCTCACGGTCATAGGCGAATTCGACACCTTCGAAAGAAATCTCGCCGTCGGTCACGACAAGCTCAGTCGCGCCAGGGGCATCTTCAAGACGCTCGCGCGGGGTCAGCGTGCGCATACCGTCCTCGATCTCGCCGATATTGGAATAGACCTGCATCAGCGTGAACGACACCCAGCCGGTCATCTGCGCAATGCGCACGGACACCGTCCCTGCCGCCACGATATCGCCGGTGCTTGCCATGCCGCGTTGCCACAGAAGCAGGCTCGCACCGATCAAAAGCACTGGCAGCAGTCCTGCCAGCGTCATCAGGCAAATCCGGAAAAGGGCGGACAAGCGCCCAAAGGCGATCGATCTTTCGCGGAACGTCTCAAGCGCGCCCAGCGCGGCGACATCTTCGAAATCCGAATGGGCAAACAGCTTGACCGTCTTGATGTTGGTGATGGTATCGACGATCTGACCGGAAACCATGGTCCGCGATCCGGCCCGCGCCGCCGACCGCTTGCGAACACGCGGGAGGAACCAGCGGATCAACGCGAAATATCCAATCAGCCAAACGCAAAAAATCGCCACGACGCGCCAGTCAATCGTTCCAAGCAACAAAAGCGCCCCACCAAGCGACGCAAGCGCGAATGCGATCACGTTGATTGCCTCGGTCACGACATCGGTCACAGCCCGCGCCGCCTGCATCTGCTTTTGCGCAAGACGCCCAGCGAAATCATTGTCAAAGAACGTCACCGATTGGCCCAGCGTCCAGCGGTTCAATCGTTGCAACACAAGCGGGTTGACGTTGGGCTGCACGATGATCGCGTTCGATGCGTTCGACAGGCCAAAGAACACAGGCCGCGCCAGCAGGAAGAACGCGACCGCGCCGATGATCATCGCGGTGTTTTCAGGCGCGAAGAACCCGTCCGGCCCATCGCTGACGGCCGTATCGATGACCAGCCCCAGGATATAGGCTGTGCCAGCTTCCATCGCGCCCGCAAGGCCAGAGAAGATCGCAGCAAGCCACAGCGCGGGCCAACTGCCGGACAGGCACCACGACATGAACGGCCAAAGGCGCTGCGGTGGCGGGCCATCCGCCGGGCGAAAAGCGTCAATCCAGCTGGAAATGTGCATCATTGCGCGGCCTCGACATCAAGAAACCCGCCGGACTGATGCGCCCAGAACCCTGCATAGAGACCGTTTTTCGCCAACAACCCTTCATGCGTGCCCTCTTCGACGACCCGCCCCTGATCAAGCACCAAAATCCTGTCCATCTGCGCGATGGTAGACAAGCGATGCGCGATGGCGATGACTGTTTTGCCTTCCATCATGCCGTATAAAGTATCCTGAATGACTGCTTCCACTTCGGAATCTAGGGCGCTGGTCGCTTCGTCCAACAGCAGGATTGGCGCGTCTTTCAGAACGACCCGCGCCAATGTGATCCGTTGGCGCTGCCCGCCCGACAGTTTCACCCCACGTTCCCCGACTTGCGCATCGTAACCGGAGCGCCCCTGCTGATCCGCGAGATCGAGGATGAAATCATGTGCTTGCGCCTTCAGCGCCGCCTTTATCATATCCTCGTCGCGCGCGTCAGGCTTGCCATATAGGATATTGTCGCGGACCGACCGGTGCAGCAGCGAACTGTCCTGCTGAACCATCCCGATATTCTGCCGCAAACTCTCTTGCGTGACACCGGTGATATCTTGGCCATCGATCAGAATCCGGCCCCGCTCAGCGTCGTAGAACCGCAACAGCAGCTTCACCAGCGTGGATTTCCCCGCCCCGGAGCGCCCAATCAGACCGACCTTTTCGCCCGGTTTGATGTGGATAGAGACGTTATCCAGCCCGCCCGCGCCGCGCCCATAGTGATGTGACACACCGTCTATGACGATCTCGCCCTTTGTCAGCGATAGCTGCTTGGCACCGGCGGTATCGACCAGATCGATGGGCTGGGCAATCGTCTCCATCCCCTCGGCGACGACACCCAACTGCCGGAAAAACGTCGTCAACGCCCACATGATCCAACCCGTCATCGCATTCAGCCGCAGCGTCAGGGCCGTCGCCGCAGCCACTGCGCCAACGCTTGCGCTGCCCTGTGACCAAAGCAGAATGGCCCACCCGACCACGCCGACAATCAAAAGGCCGTTGAGCACGACCAGCATCACATCCATCAACGTGTAGAGCCGCATTTCCACTTGAAAGGTCTTGCGCGTATTCTCAATCGCTTCGCGCGCATAGGACAGTTCACGGTCGTGATGCGCGAACATCTTGACCGAATGAATGTTGGAATAGCTGTCAACCACCCGCCCCGTCACCGTCGACCGGGCATCGGATGCCGCTTGCGAGGCAGGACCGACGCGTTTTACCGTCCAGCGGATCAGCAGCATGTAAAGCCCGAACCAGATCACCAGCGGCAGCATCAATCGCGGATCAGAGGTCGAAAGCAGGAACGCCGCGCCGATCAGATACGCCAGCGAAAAGGCTATCGCGTCGAAGACCTGAAAGATCACCTCACCCGCGGCTGGCGGCGTTTGCATGATCCGGTTGGCAATACGCCCGGCAAAGTCGTTCTCGAACCAGCCGACCGATTGGCGCAGCACATGCTTATGGGACCGCCACCGGATCAACGTTCCGAAATTGGGCAACACAGCGTTGTTCAAAAGCAGCACATCAAATGCCTGTAGCGCCGGGCGGATCAGCAGGATGAACACGGCGACGAGGATAACCTCCGTGCCGTGATCCGCCCAGAATTGCGCGGGATCGCCCCCCAGCAAATCGACCACGCGGCCCATATACCCTATAAGCCAGATTTCCACCGCAGCGACGACCACAGACATGAACGCCGTCAGCGCAAAGACCTTTTTGAACGGCTGGCAATAGTCCCACAGGAACGGCCAAAGCGCCTGCGGGGGCGTATCCGTTTCCTTGTACGGCGTGTACGGATCGACGAGGTTCTCGAAAAAGCGAAACATGGCATTCTACCTGCGTTGAATGAGTTTCACGGCGAGCGAAGCGTCATGCGCCGCCGATCAGGTCGAAGCGCATCGCATGGGTGGGAATGGAAGCCGATATGAAATCTCTTACCTGCCAAATATCCGACCCACGGTCAGGTGTCACTGCAAAAGCTCTTCCCGGGTCAGTTTGAACTCTGATTCGATCCAACGCTGTTCAAGGGATTTGAGCTGATCGCCCAGTTCTTGACCAGAATAGCTGTCAATCAAGTCACTGGCCGAAATGGGAAATTTCGCGCGTGCGCCTTTGTCGATCGCCACCGTCGCGTTTCCGGCGGGCACGAGTTCAAGGAATGCACAGCGCAGCGCAAAGGCGACGCGCCCATCCTCCGCACCAAGGCGATACCCAAGCTCCCCGATGGAACATGTCCCAGTGGCCAGACGTCGAAGCCCCGCCAGTTCACGCATCTGCGCCCGGCTCAATCGCAAGGTTTCGGCCACGTCCTCGGAGATCAGCGCCGCCAACCGATGAACCGGGTGCGGGGCAATGCCCAAGCGGTCCTCGAAATGCAGGTAGGGACCAAACGGGGTCGGATCGCAGCCGGGCAAAATCTGCGCCGTGACCCCGATCCGGGTCATGGTCATCACAGCACGCAGCGGATCGCGGGCCTTCAGCAACTTGAGCAACTCGGTCGTGACACGCTCGCGGCTCAGGGAATTCAGGCCAGAGATATTCTCTGCAATTGCTGCCAATGCCTCTGCGTCGAAGCCGTTTTCAGAATTCGCGTAACGCGCCGAAAACCGGAAGAACCGAAGCGTGCGCAAATAGTCTTCGCGAATCCGATCTACCGCGTTGCCGATGAACCGGACGCGGCGGGCCTGTAGATCGGGCAAACCGCCGACCGGGTCCGTGATGGTGCCGTCCGCCGCAGCGTACAGCGCGTTCATCGTGAAGTCGCGGCGCTGGGCGTCATCCTCAAGCCGGTCCGAAAACGCAACAACCGCGCGGCGCCCATCGGTTTCAACGTCGCGCCGATAGGTCGTGATTTCGAACGGGGTATTGGCGACAACAGCGGTTATCGTCCCATGGTCAATCCCCGTGGGAATAACCTTCAGTCCAGCGGCCCGCAGGAACGCCATCGCCGTTTCGGGCGGTGCGTTGCTGGCCATATCGATGTCGGACACGGGTTCCCCCATCAACTCGGCACGCACGCAACCACCAACGGCAAAAAGTTCATACCGGGCGGCGGCATAAAGATCGAAAAGCTGACGGGTTTCGCGCCGTGTCAGCCAGTCACCCGTCAGTTTCATCACAAATCCACCGCATCTGCCCATCCCCGAAGGATACGCGCGGTCGCGCCCCAGATGTAATAGGGGCCGAATGGAATGGCGTAATACGCCCGCATCTGTCCCCGCCAGCGCCGCGACTGGATCTGGAAGTTCTCTGGCTTCAGCAGGTGGGCCAGCGGGACAGAGAACACCTCCGCCACTTCGCCCGCCTCGGGGATCACCTCGAAATCAGTGTCTAACCGGGCAATAACCGGAGTAACCGTGAATCCTGTGACGGTCTCATGCGCCGGAAGCTGGCCGATCACTGTCGCCGCCCCATCCGGCAGGCCGATTTCCTCACGTGCCTCGCGCAAGGCGGCGGCGACAATGTCGGTATCCTCTGGATCCTGCTTCCCACCGGGAAAGGCGACCTGGCCGGGATGGTGCTTCAACGCGGAAGATCGCTTCGTCAGATAGACGGTCGGGCCGCTTTCATCCGGACGAATGATAATCAGCACACCTGCGGGACGCAGTGTCCGATCAGCTGGCAATTTGATGTTCTTGTTCAGATCATAGTCAGAAGAGGGGCGATGCGCGCCATTTCCAAGCGCGGCGAACGCCCTCTCCATCACGTCAGACATCCGGGTTGCCGTCATTGTCAAAGCCCAAGGTCGTGGGGTCCAGCACATAATGCGCACCGCAGAACTGGCAATCCGCCGTCACGCGGCCATCGTCCGTGGTCATCTTCTCAATATCGCGCATCGAGTAGATCGACAGGCTCTGACGCACGCGCTCTTCCGAACAGGTACAGCCGAAGCGCACCATTTGGGTGTCATACACGCGCGGCTGTTCCTCGTGGAAAAGCCGGACAAGCAGATCACTCGGCGCCACCGAGGGGCCGACCAGTTCAAGCTCGCCAACAGTGTCGAGCAGCATATTCACGCGCGACCAATTCTCTGCCTCGTCGCCCTGAACGATATCCGACGGCTGAAGCACTTCGCCCGACCCTTCGCCCTGCGACACGAACGGAGACGCCTTGGGCAGATGCTGCAACATGATGCCGCCAGCGCGCCACCGCGTCCCCTCACCCGGCTCTGTTGATTGGCCGAAGCTCAGCTCGAACCGGGTGGGCAATTGTTCGGATTGCGCAAAATACGCCTCGGCGCAGGCGGAAATCGAGTCGCCAGCCAAGGGGGTAATGCCCTGATACGGGGCCATGCCCTTACCCTGGTCGATCATGACTGCGAAATACCCTTCGCCCAATTGCTCGAACGGGGGCGCATCTGTCACGCGGTCCGGATCGTAACTGGCATAGGCGCGAATCCGGGCAGGATCGCCCTCTTTCTCCGGGCCATAATAATCCGTCGCGATCATGCGGACCGCGCCCTTTGTCTGCACCTGCAAAGACAGCTTCCACCGCAACTTGATCGTCTGACCGATCAGCGCCGTCAGCAGAGCCATTTCCGCTACGAGGGCTTCGACCACCGGCGGATAGTCGTGCTGCTTGAGAATACCGCCAAGAACTCCGTCAAGGCGGGCGACACGGCCGCGAATGTCGGCTGCATCAAGTTGGAATGGCAGGACCGTGTCGTCCCACGCGATTTTGTGACCGATATTCATGGGGTTTCCTTGTTTGCCTGAGATTGGCATATCGGCGCTATATAGTCAGCCCTTCCAAAAGGAAAACCCCATGATCCCCCGCGTCGGTGAAACCATGGACATCTCGGAACGCTATCGGCTGCGTCCCGGCGCCTACGCGATCCTGCCGTATCGTGGCAGGCTGCTGCTTACCGCGCAATGGGGCGACGCGGTGGATATCCAATTGCCCGGGGGTGGAATTGAACCTGGTGAGGCGGTGCGACCGGCTTTGTTTCGCGAGGTGATGGAGGAAACCGGCTGGACCATCTCGGCCCCGCGCCGGTTGGGGGCGTTTCGCCGCTTTGTCTATATGCCGGAATACGATCTGATGGCGGAAAAGCTGTGCCACATCTATGTCGCGCGGCCCGGTCGCCGGCTTTCGGACCCATCGGAACCCGACCATGATCCGCTATGGCTGACACCGGAGGATGCCCTGGACGCGCTGGGCAATGATGGCGACCGGCTGTTTCTGCACAAGGCGATCCGTCACGGCTTTGTCGCGTAATCAAGCAGGACCATCGAAACGTCGTCAGGCAGTGCCGCGCCATCGGCGAATTCGTTCAATTTCCACATAAATGTTTCAAAGAACGCGGCCCCATCCAGATCATCAAGGTCGCGCACAAAGGCTTCCAGCCCCTCTTCGCCCAGCATTTCCCCATCGGGCCGCGGGCATTCCGTGATCCCGTCAGAGTGCAGCAGGAACCGATCGCCCGGGGCAAGTTGAACCTCGAACTCAGAGAATTCCACATCCTCGATCAAGCCGACCGGAAAGCCGCCCGGCGATTGTTGGATGATATCCCCGTTCGCGCGGCGCAACAGCGGATGCGGGTGGCCCGCCTGACCAAGACGCAGCAAACCGGTTTCCAGTTCCAGATGCCCAAGCAGTATGGTGAAGTAATGCTCTGTCGACATTTCTTCGAGAACCATCCGGTTCAGCGTTTTGATCGCCTGCGCTGGCGGAATCGGCGCGAAAACATCGCCCGAAACCCGGCGCAGCGCGACGTTCTGATCCGGGGCCACGGGTGAAAGGAATCCAGCCAAACGCGCGGTCATCAACGCCGAACTGATCCCATGCCCAGACACGTCGATCGCATAAATCCCAAGATGATCCGGGCCCGCCGGAAAGAAGCCCACAAGGTCGCCGCCGACATAGCCGCTGGATTGCAGCAACAGCGAAACATTGAAGTTGCCAAAGGTTTTGTGCCGCTCAGGCAACAGCGATTGTTGCAAATCCCGGGCACCGCGCAAATCACTGTCGAGCGCGTCATTCAAACGCTCCACCTCGCGCAGCGCATCCTCAAGCGCGCGGTTTTGTTCCCGCAGCCGAAACTGCATATCAAGAATCCGCTCACCCGCGCTGATCCTTGCCCGCAGCTCGCTGGAATTTATCGGCTTCGTCAGGAAGTCATCCGCACCCGCATCCAGACCTTGCGCGATTTCTGACTTATCGCTCTTCGCGGTTTGCAGGATGAAGTAGGTATAGCTGGAGGATTTGAGCGCCCTCAGATCCCGGCAGAAATCGACACCGCTTTTCCCCGGCATCATCCAGTCGCTCAAAATGATATCGGGCATGGATTGGGCACACAGATCCAACGCGGCCTCGGCGCAATCCGCCTGCTGCACGTCATAGCCCCACTTCGTCAGCAGGGAGGACAGGATTTTCCGTTCCAGACGACTGTCGTCAACGACCAGCACCCGGCGAACGATCCCCGTGCTTACCGCAGCTTTCACGTCGGATTGGAGTGAGGAAATTTGCATACGTATCCGGCCCAGTTTCTTCCGTTTTGACCGCAGTGTGTGAAGAATCCATCAATAATAAAACTTTAGCGAAGAGGCGGTCGCGAGTTCACCTTCCGGCAAGGCATCCATGGGACAAGATTGGCGTTGCTTGGAAGAAGGTGATGCGCATGTCAGCTCTGATCGACTGGAACAAAGTACACGAGTTGCGCGAAGATATCGGGCGCGAGGATTTCAGCGAAGTTGTCGATCTGTTTCTTGAAGAGGTGGAATTGACGATTGCCGCGCTGGGCAATGCTGACCGATCCATGGAACACGATCTGCACTTCCTGAAAGGCTCCGCCAGCAATCTGGGCTTCGTCGCTTTTGCGGACCTGTGCCGTCAGGGCGAAACCGCCGCCTCGCAAGGCAACGCGGGTAAGGTCAATGTGCCGGAAATCGTCGGAATCTATCGCGACTCCAAGGATGCGTTTCTCACAGATTTCGACCTGAAACTTGCAGGTTAGAGAACGAATTGAGCGACGGTGTCGTCGTTTGTAATATCGGTATAGGTGAACCCGGCATCGTCCAGCCGCGCGAACAATGCGTTGAAGTTTTCGGGGGCCGATGTCTCGATCCCGATCAGCACGGACCCGAAATTTCGGGCAGATTTCTTCAGGTATTCAAACCGTGCGATATCGTCATTCGGGCCAAGGATGGCCAAGAAATCTTTCAACGCACCGGGGCGCTGCGGCAGCCGCAGAATGAAGTATTTCTTCACGCCGGAATAGCGCTGCGCCCGTTCCTTCACCTCCGGCAAGCGCTCAAAGTCGAAATTGCCGCCAGACACAACGCATACGACGCACTTCCCGCGAATATCTTCTGCCACGTCTGCCAAGGCTTCGATCGCCAACGCGCCAGCCGGTTCCAGCACGATGCCTTCGACGTTCAGCATCTCGATCAGCGTGGTGCAGATGCGATCCTCGGAGATCGATACCACATCTGACGGGGCGACCCCTTTGAGCCTTTCAAAATTCCGTGCGCCGATCTGCGCCACGGCGGCGCCATCGACAAAACTGTTCACGGGGGACACATCGACGGGCCGCCCCGCTTCAAGCGCGGCATGCAAGGACGGCGCACCCATGGGTTCGACAAAAGTGTACTGCATCTCCGGCCCGAAATAGGAATAGATGCCCGACGCCAATCCTCCGCCCCCAACAGGCAAAACGATGCGATCTGGCAGGCTCTCCATCTGGTCTTCGATCTCCACCGCGACAGAGGCCTGACCTTCGATCACGTCGTCATCGTCGAAGGGCGACAAGAAATGCCCTTTTTCCCTGGCGCAATATTCCTGAGCGCTGGCCAGCGTGTCGTCGAAATAATCGCCCGTCAGCCGGACTTCGACAAAATCGCCACCGAACATCGTGGTTTTCAGGATTTTCTGCTGCGGCGTCGTCACCGGCATGAAGATGACACCCGTCACCCCGAAATGCCGGCACATATAGGCGACGCCCTGCGCATGGTTTCCCGCACTGGCGCAAACGAACAAAGTCTGGTTCGGACTATGATCCAGCACTTTGCGCATCGCATTGAAGGCACCACGAAGCTTGTAAGATCGGACCGGGCTCAAATCCTCTCGCTTCAGGAAAATATCGGCGTCAAAGCGTTGGGACAGGTGGTCATTCCGCAAAAGCGGCGTCTTCGGAAAAACGCTTCGCATGGCCTGTTCCGCTTTACGCGCCGCTTGCCTGAAAGTCATGATCGTCCCTTTCTTCATCCCTTTTCGCCCTAAGCCGTTCGATACAGGTGGTCAATCTTGCGGGTTCTCGCCAAAACAGCTATCGCGCAACCGGACATGTGAAGGAATTCTGACTATGAGCGCGCCCAAGAAAGTTGTTCTCGCCTATTCTGGCGGTCTCGACACTTCGATCATCCTCAAATGGCTACAGACGGAATACGGTTGCGAGGTCGTGACCTTCACCGCCGATCTGGGCCAGGGCGAAGAGCTGGAACCCGCCCGCAAAAAGGCGGAGATGATGGGCGCCAGCGCGATCTACATCGAAGACCTGCGCGAAGAATTCGTCCGCGATTTCGTATTCCCGATGTTCCGCGCGAACGCGCTGTATGAAGGGCTGTACCTGCTGGGCACTTCCATCGCACGGCCGCTGATCTCGAAGCGTTTGGTGGAAATCGCCGAAGCCGAGAACGCAGATGCCGTGTCGCATGGCGCCACAGGCAAGGGCAACGATCAGGTTCGGTTCGAACTTTCCGCCTATGCGCTGAACCCGGATATCAAGGTGATCGCGCCCTGGCGTGAGTGGGATTTGTCGTCGCGGACCAAGCTGATCGACTTTGCCGAAAAGCACCAGATTCCGATCGCCAAAGACAAACGCGGCGAAGCGCCGTTTTCTGTCGATGCCAACCTGCTGCACACATCCTCCGAAGGCAAAGTGCTGGAAGATCCGGCAGTAGAAGCCCCCGACTACGTGTACCAGCGCACCACGCATCCAGAGAACGCGCCCGACAAGCCGGAATATGTCGAGATCGGTTTTGAGAAAGGCGATGCAGTCTCTATCAACGGGCATGAGCTGTCCCCGGCGGAAATCCTGACCAAGCTGAACGAATTGGGCGGGAAGCACGGCTGCGGACGTCTTGATCTGGTCGAAGGTCGCTTCGTGGGTATGAAGTCGCGCGGCATCTACGAAACACCGGGCGGGACGCTGCTGCTTGAAGCGCATCGCGGCATCGAATCGATCACGCTCGACCGCGGGGCGGCACACCTCAAGGATGAGATCATGCCGCGCTATGCCGAACTGATTTACAACGGTTTCTGGTTCTCGCCAGAGCGTGAAATGCTGCAAGCCCTGATCGACAAGAGCCAAGAGCATGTCACCGGCACCGTGCGACTGAAACTGTACAAAGGTTCGGCGCGCTGTGTGGGCCGCTGGTCCGATTACAGCCTATATTCCGAAGCGCATGTAACCTTCGAAGACGACGCGGGCGCATATGATCAGGCCGACGCAAAGGGCTTCATCCAGTTGAACGCGCTGCGCCTGAAGCTGCTGGCCGCGCGCAACAAACGCTCCGGCTAAATCTTGAACGCCGCCAGTCGATCATAACTCGGCATGGCGGCGTCCACCAACGGCTTCAAATCGTCCGCAATCTCGGGCAAGGGCCCTTCTGGGTCCGCAAAACCGGTGGATTTGTGGACAGCGCCGTACCAATGGGCCGCCCAGACGCCGTCACTTTGGTGACCACCCGCCGGCCAGTGCAGCATGGCCGGATCCCAATCAAGGCCCAGCGCGGTGCACAGTTTGCGTAATGTCGCTTCCGGGTCTTGGCGAATGTCGAAACTGTCCACGACGACCGGGTCCGTTCCCATTGCCCGCACCTCCTCGAAAATCTCGCATTGCTGCACGAACCCGATGTCATCCAGCGTCGGCGCTTCGCGCTTGACCGCATAGCTTGCAACCACACGCGCCGGATGGCGTATCAGAAACGCATGCCGGGCATTCGCAAACCAGTCGCGCGGAAAACCATCCAGTATGTGGTGGGTCATTTGCTTCGTGTAGAGACTATGTTTCGTCTGAAATTGCTGCGCGACAACTGCCGGGTCCGTTTCCATGGTATCAAGGATTTCGGCGCGCATCGGATGATCCAGACCTGTCGCATCCAGATAGGCTGCATAGAACGGCTCATCCAGAACCGAGAACTCTGCGCGCGCGCCAAAGCTATACATCATCGCCGTCGACAAGTTACGCGGCCCTGACCACATTGCGATATGCATGGGCTTTCTCCTCTTCACCTCGCTGTGAGCTAACCGTTCCGTGAATTGCGCCGCAAGCCGCTTTGCTTCAGTTTCAAGAAAAATGAGGTGTCTTATGCGCTTGTCCCACGTTCTGGTCCTGATCGCGTCGCTAGGTTTTCCCCATCTGGCCAGCGCCGATAAGCTCGTCGTCGCAGGCGGCTGTTTCTGGTGCGTAGAGGCTGATTTCGAGAAGGTCGCCGGGGTCAGTGGCGTCGTATCAGGCTTTACCGGCGGGACGGTGGAAAACCCGTCTTACAAGCAAGTGGTGCGGGGCGGCACCGGCCATTACGAGGCGGTCGAAATTACATTCGATCCTGCCAAAGTGTCCCGCGCGACATTGCTGGACCTATTCCTGCGCTCCGTCGATCCGACAGATGCGGGCGGGCAATTCTGTGATCGCGGTCAAAGCTATGCCACGGCCATCTTTACAGCTTCACCGCAGGAATCCGCGCTGGCACAAGCGGCGATCAAGAAGGCAGAACAGGACTTGGGCGCAAAGATCGTGACCCCTGTTTTGCCAGCTGGCCCCTTCTACAAGGCCGAAGCCGATCACCAAGACTATTACAAAAGCTCAGACCGCGTCCTGACCCGGTTTGGGGTCAAGACGAAGGCCGAAGCATATAAGCGCTATCGCAAGGCTTGCGGGCGCGACGCACGCGTGAAGCAACTTTGGGGTGCGTCAGCGCCATTCGTGGGCAATTAACCGACCCGGCATGCCGCCAGAATTGCCATGTTCAGAATGTCGTTCGCCGTATGTGTCGTCGAACAAATCTGGATGGAGTGATCCACGCCACTCAAGATAGGGCCAATGACGGTTGCCCCGGCCATTTCCTGCATCAGCTTGACGGAAATGCTTGCTGAATGCCGGGCCGGAACGACAAGAATGTTGGCCGGACCGGTAAGCCGCTGGAACGGGTAATTGGCCTGCGCCGATTCATTCAAAGCAACATCGACGGTCATTTCGCCTTCATATTCGAAGTCAACGCCCCGCGAATCCAGAACCCGTGGCGCCTGGTGCATCTTTTCGGCACGCTCTGACACCGGATACCCAAAGGTAGAGAAGCTGACGAAAGCGACCCGCGGTTCAAGGCCAAGGTTCCGCGCAACAGTCGCCGCGCGTTCTGCAATGTTGGCAAGATCTTCTTGGTCGGGCCATTCATGCACCAACGTATCCGCTATCAGAACGATCCGTCCTTTATACAGCAGCGCGGTAATCCCGGCCGCCCCATGGGACGCATCCGCGTCGAAGACGTGATTGATCCGCTCAAGCACATGCGCGGATTTTCGCGTCGCGCCGGTGACAAGACCATCGCCATGTCCATGGGCAAGCATCAGCGACGAGAATACGTGACGATCACGCGCCGCAAGACGATGGATGTCCTTCATATCGTGTCCACGACGTTGCAGCCGCTGATACAGAAACTCCTTATAGGTATCGAGATGCGGCGTGTTGGCCGCGTTCACGACTTCCAACTCGCGGACCGCATCGCCAAGACCACTGTCTTCCAGCTTGCGTTTCACGTCGTCATGCCGCCCGACAACCAGGGCTTTGCCAAGGCCGGACCGCTGATACAGAACCGCTGCGCGCAAAATCCGGGGGTCGTCGCCTTCTGCAAAGATCATGCGCGCTTGGTTCGCACGTGCCCGCGCGTTGATGCCGCGCAGAATGTTGGCGGTGGGGTCCATCCGCGACTTCAGCCCGATCTCATAGGCGTCCATATCCACGATCGGACGACGCGCTGCGCCGGTATCCATCCCAGCTTTCGCCACGGCCGGCGGGATCGTGTAGATCAAGCGCGGATCGAAGGGCGTCGGGATGATATAGTCTCTACCAAAGGTAAGTTTGCGCCCATAGGCCAGGGCGACCTCGTCAGGCACATCTTCGCGCGCAAGCCGCGCCAAAGCATGAGCGCAGGCGATTTTCATCTCGTCATTGATGGCGCGCGCATGAATATCCAACGCGCCCCGGAACAGATACGGGAAACCAAGCACGTTGTTCACTTGGTTCGGGTAATCGCTGCGCCCCGTGGCAACAATTGCATCGACCCGGACTTCATGCGCTTCTTCGGGGGTGATTTCGGGATCGGGGTTGGCCATCGCAAAGATGACCGGGTTATCGGCCATGCTTGCAACCATATCAGGCGTTACGGCCCCTTTGACGGAAACGCCAAGGAACACGTCGGCACCATTCATCGCTTCTTCCAGCGTGCGCAGCTCGGTAGAGATCGCATGCGCGGACTTCCACTGGTTCATGCCCTCGGTCCGACCTTGATAGATCACGCCCTTGGTATCGCAGACGATGCAGTTTTCATGCCGCGCGCCCATGGATTTCAGCAATTCAATACATGCGATCCCGGCGGCCCCCGCCCCGTTCAGCACGATTTTCACATCTTCGATCTTCTTGCCCGACAGATGCAGCGCATTCAGCAAGCCCGCCGCGCAGATCACCGCCGTTCCGTGCTGGTCATCGTGGAAGACCGGGATATCCATCTCTTCCTTGAGGCGCTGTTCGATGATGAAACATTCCGGCGCCTTGATGTCCTCAAGGTTGATGCCGCCAAATGTCGGCCCCATCAGTTTGACCGCTTTGCAGAATTCGTCCGGATCTTCTGTGTCCAGCTCGATATCGACTGAGTTCACATCAGCGAACCGCTTGAACAGAACCGCCTTGCCCTCCATCACCGGTTTGGAGCCAAGCGCGCCCAGATTTCCAAGGCCCAAAACAGCCGTCCCGTTCGAGATCACCGCAACCAGGTTGCCCTTGTTCGTATAATCATAGGCCGTTTCCGGCGCCTCTGCGATGGCAACGCAGGGAACCGCCACGCCGGGCGAATACGCAAGGCTCAAATCCCGCTGTGTGGTCATTGGAACCGTCGCTTGGACGGCCCACTTCCCGGGTGTCGGTTCGAGATGGAAAGCGAGCGCTTCCTCTTCAGTAATCCGGTTATTCTTCATCGTGGGCCCCTCCGATAGCTGAAGCGTCTTAACAAGGCCTGCGCTGCGCCTCAACAGACCTATTTACCGACTTTCGCCCGTGCCGCCGCGTTTGTATTGTCGCCCGACAAAACTTGGGGGTTTGGCATGTCCGTCACGCCAATGATGGCACAATATCTGGAGATCAAAGACGCGCATAAAGATGCGTTGCTGTTCTATCGGATGGGCGATTTTTACGAGATGTTCTTCGATGACGCGGTTGCGGCGGCCGAAGCGCTGGATATTGCCCTGACCAAACGCGGCAAGCATGACGGTGCCGATATTCCCATGTGCGGCGTGCCGGTTCATGCGGCCGAAGGGTATCTTTTGACGCTGATCCGCAAGGGCTTCCGCGTCGGCGTGTGTGAACAGTTGGAAAGCCCGGCAGAAGCAAAGAAGCGCGGGTCAAAATCCGTGGTGAAGCGGGACGTGGTGCGGATCGTCACCCCCGGCACGCTGACCGAAGAAACCCTGCTTGAAGCGCGCAAGCACAACTTTCTGGCCGCATTTTCCGTTGTTAGAGACGAATCCGCGCTTGCATGGGCTGATATGTCGACAGGGTCCGTCCAAGTGATGAGCCTGCCCCAAACTCGATTGGGCGCTGAACTTGCGCGACTGTCCCCGGCCGAATTGATTGTGTCGGAAGCCAATGCGCAAGACCTTCGGTATCTTGAAGAGGATTTCGGAATCGCGCTGACCGACCTGCCCCGGTCCGCCTTTGACAGCACGGCTGCCGAAACGCGGTTGAAAGACGTATATTCCGTGCAATCGCTGGACGCGTTCGGCCAGTTTTCCCGCGCGGAAGTCGCCGCACTTGGGGCCGTGGTGTCGTATATCGATCTCACGCAGAAGGGGAATCTGCCGCTTTTGCTGCCCCCCAAGCAGGAGGCGCAAAATCGCACCGTTCAGATCGACGCGGCGACGCGCCGTAATCTGGAACTGACGCAAAGCATGTCGGGCGGTCGCGCGGGATCGCTGCTAAGCGTCATCGACATGACGGCAACCGCGCCGGGTGCGCGGCTTCTGGAACAGCGGCTTTCCAGCCCGTCGCGGGACCATGACCTGATTGCGGACCGACTGGATGGGGTTAGCTATTTCGTAAATCACACGGCACTTGCCGAGGATTTGCGATCCGCGCTCAGGGCCGTGCCAGACCTGGAGCGGGCGATTTCTCGGCTATCGCTGGATCGCGGTGGCCCTCGGGATCTGGGTGCCGTGCGCAAGGCGCTTGAACAGGCTGGTGCGTTGTCCCAACTGCTGGCCGCCCAAGACGATCTGCCGAAAAGCGTGTCTGATCCCCTGACCGATCTGCAAGGACGTGAACATATCCTCGACCAGTTGGACGAAATGCTGGTGGCAGAGCTTCCCCTCCATGTCCGGGACGGTGGGTTCATCGCCCCCGGCGCGCATGAGGAACTGGACGAGGCGCGAACCCTGCGCGACGAAGGACGCTCTGTCATTGCGTCAATGCAGCAGAAATATCAGTCTCTAACAGACGTGTCTTCGCTGAAGATCAAGCATAACAACGTGCTTGGCTATTTCGTGGAAACCACGGCCACCCACGCGGAACGTATGATGTCCGCGCCGCTGTCGGACACGTTCATTCATCGGCAAACCACGGCAAATCAGGTCCGGTTCACGACGGTCGAACTCAGCGATTTGGAGGCGCGGATTCAATCTGCCGGCGATCAGGCGCAGGGGATTGAGAAGGCTCTGTTTGAGGAATTGCGCCACCTTGTCGTCAGCATGGCCGCCGAACTTCACCAGACCAGTCGCGCACTGGCCGCCCTGGACGTTCTGGTCGCTTTGGCAAATCTGGCAACGCGCGAAAACTGGACTCGTCCCATCGTGGATGACAGCCGAAGCTTTGATATCGTGGCCGGTCGGCATCCTGTGGTCGAAGCGTCGCTGAAACGTCAATCCGGTGACGAGTTCATCGCCAATTCCTGCGATCTGGGCGGTGACGGCGATGCGGCATCCATCTGGCTTTTGACCGGTCCGAACATGTCGGGTAAATCGACATTCCTCCGGCAAAACGCCCTGATTGCCATCCTTGCGCAGATCGGCAGCTATGTTCCGGCGGAGCGCGCGCATATCGGCAGTGTCAGTCAGATTTTCAGCCGCGTTGGCGCGTCCGACGATCTGGCACGTGGGCGGTCGACCTTCATGGTCGAGATGGTGGAAACCGCCGCAATTCTGAACCAATCGGATGACCGGGCGCTGGTGATTTTGGATGAGATCGGGCGAGGAACATCCACTTATGACGGGTTGTCCATCGCTTGGGCGACGCTGGAACATCTGCATGACGTGAACCGATGCCGCGCGCTTTTTGCGACGCATTACCATGAATTGACGGTCTTGGCTGGCAAGCTTGATGGCGTGAAGAACGCCACGGTGGCTGTGAAGGAATGGGAAGGCGACGTTATTTTCCTGCACGAAGTCCGCGAAGGGTCCGCAGACCGATCCTACGGCGTGCAGGTCGCGAAACTGGCCGGGCTACCGAAATCGGTCATTGCCCGTGCGCGCACTGTTCTGGATGCTTTGGAGAAAGGAAGCCGGGAAGGCAAAGCCAATCCCAGTACAATCATCGACGATCTTCCGCTGTTTTCAGTGGCGCCAAGCGCCGCCCCGACCGATGCGTCCGAAACGTCACCGGTCGTGGAATTGTTGGAGGAGATTCAGCCTGACGATCTGTCGCCGCGCGATGCGCTCGATCTGATCTACAAGCTGAAAGCCGCGTCCAAGGCTTAGGCTGCCGGGGTCGAAGACACGCCAACCTGGGCCGGACGCAGCAGGCGGTCATGCAACATGAACCCTTCCGCCGCGACATCAATGATATCGCCCGCCTTGGTGCCGGGCACCGGCGCTTCGAACATGGCCTGATGCAGTTGCGGATCGAAAGCATCGCCAGCTTTCGGCGAAATCGGCGTGATGCCGTGCTTGCTGAAGACGTGCAGCAATTCGCGCATCGTCAGCTCAACACCTTCGACCAACGCGGCCTGGTCATCATTCGCGGTATTGGCCGCTGCTTCCAAGGCACGCTTCATGTTGTCGTAGATCGGCAGCATGTCCCGGGCCAGCTTGGACCCGCCGTAATTTTCCGCCTCACGCCGGTCTTTTTCCGACCGTTTGCGCGCATTCTCGGCATCCGCCAGCGCGCGCATGAATTTGTCCCGAAGGTCGTCACGTTCCGCCCGAAGCTCTTCAAGCTCTACACTCGGATCGTCCGCGTCACCCTCTGCAAGTTCATCTAGGCTTTGCAGATCATCACTGTCAGGAGTGCCGGACATCAGCTCATCTAGGATTTGGTCTTTCTTAGGCTCAGCCATCGTGTCTCTCTAGGTTCGGTCGGACAGAAGTTTTCCGACCAATTGCGCAGTGTAATCAACGATCGGCACGATCCGACCGTAGTTCAAACGTGTCGGTCCAATCACTCCGATCGCACCGACAACTTTACGATCAGCGTTCATATATGGAGAAACCACCAAAGAGGAACCCGAAAGTGAGAAAAGTTTGTTCTCCGAGCCGATAAAAATACGCACGCCGTCCCCTTCTTCGGTCAGTTCGAGGAAATCAGCGATGTCGCGCTTTCGCTCAAGGTCATCGAACAGGACGCGGACGCGCTCCAACTCTTCGCCCTGCTCATCGGTCAGCAGATTCGACCGCCCCCGCACGATGAGTCGTTCCGTGTGGGTGTCGTCTTCCATCCAAAGCGCGAGCCCACTATCGACCAGATCCCGCGCCACAGAGTCGAGCTCCTGACGTTTCTTTTCGATCTCGGACTGAATGACGCGCCGCGTATCGCTGAGCGTCCGCCCACCGACAAGCGCGTTCAGGAAATTCGCCGCCTCGCGCATCGAACTGGGTGTCTGGCCCGGCGGTGGCGTGAACAAACGGTTTTCGACATGCCCATCTGCAAAGACCAGAACCACAAGCGCCCGGTCTGAGGCGAGTGGCACAAATTCGATATGCTTGATCGCAGCCTCATGCTTGGGGGCAAGAACCAGCGATGCGCCCTGTGTCACACCCGACAAGGCGGAACCGACGCGATCCAGCATGGCGCTGACATCGCCGCTGTTCTGGCCAAGCGTGGCATCGATCTTTTCCCTGTCCTTCTCGTCGGGGATGCCAATCTCCAGAATGCCATCGACGAACATGCGCAATCCCATCTGCGTCGGAATGCGCCCGGCGCTGATATGGGGGCTGTCCAACAGACCAAGATACTCAAGATCCTGCATCACATTCCGGATCGTCGCGGCAGATACTTTTTCGCTGAAATCACGGGTCAAGGACCGCGAACCGACCGGATCACCTGTGTCGAGATACGTCTCGACAATCCGGCGGAACACCTCGCGGGACCGGTCATTCAGTTCGTTTAGTATGTTGGATGCATCAGACATGTCAGACACCTTGGACGAACAGCACTAAAAATCGACCGCCTCGAAAGGTCAATCGGGGTTGCGCCCACATTCGGCATGACGCTATCCCCCAACGAACCACAGCAGCGAGGCTATCATGCGACCTTCCGGAAGAAACGTAAGCGAAATGCGGCCAGTTTCAATCGAAACAGGCTTTACGAAACATGCAGAAGGCTCCTGCTTGATCAAGATCGGCGACACCCACGTGCTGTGTACCGCGACGATTGAAGATCGCGTGCCGCCCTTCATCAAAGGCACCGGCCTTGGTTGGGTGACGGCTGAATACGGCATGTTGCCTCGTGCCACGAATACAAGGATGCGCCGTGAAGCGGCTTCTGGCAAGCAAGGCGGCCGGACGGTCGAAATCCAACGGCTGATTGGACGATCCTTGCGCGCAGGTGTCGATCGCGTCGCCTTGGGCGAACGTCAGATCACCGTCGATTGCGACGTGCTGCAAGCAGATGGCGGAACGCGCTGCGCATCGATCACCGGCGGTTGGGTCGCACTGCGCCTCGCCACGAACAAACTGCTGTCCGCAAAAGTCATCACATCTGACCCGCTGATCGACCATGTCGCCGCGGTAAGCTGTGGCATCTACGCGGGCCAACCGGTGCTTGATCTGGATTATCCCGAAGACAGCGAAGCCGGCGTGGACGGCAACTTCGTGATGACCGGCGGCGGTAAGATGATCGAAACGCAAATGTCTGCCGAAGGTGCGACCTATAGCCGGGATCAGATGAACGAATTGATCGACCTGGCAGAAGCCGGTGTTGCCGAATTAGTCGCGAAACAGGCGGAAGCGGTGTCGTGACCCGGCGCTTTTCGGAAAAATCCCTGCTGATCGCGACTCATAACGCGGGCAAGCTGAAGGAGATGAAAGAGATTTTCGGGAACCTGGGGATCTCTGTCACCGGTGCGGCGGACCACGATTTGCCCGAACCCGAGGAAACCGAAGACACGTTCATCGGCAACGCGCGGATCAAGGCCCATGCGGCAAGTCAGGCAACCGGGCTGCCCGCCCTCGCCGATGACAGCGGCATTGAGGTGGACGCGCTGGATGGCGCGCCCGGTGTCTATACCGCTGACTGGGCCGAAACCGGAAACGGACGTGATTTCATGATGGCGATGGAGAAAACCCATCGACTGCTTGAGGAAAAGAACGCTCCATATCCGCGCACCGCTCGTTTCTGTGCGACGCTGGTTCTGGCTTGGCCCGATGGGCACGAAGAAGTGTTTGTTGGTCACGCACCGGGTCATCTTGTCTGGCCACCGCGCGGACGCGAAGGGCACGGATACGACCCGATCTTTATCCCAGACGGGCATGACGTGACTTTTGCAGAGATGACTTGGGAAGAGAAAAACGCGATTAGCCACAGAGCCTTGGCGATCAAAGACATGGTGTCAAAGATCCTTGCTTGAAAACTGGCAAAACGGCGGGTTCAGCATTTACCTGCACTGGCCGTTTTGCGAGGCGAAATGCCCCTATTGCGACTTCAATAGCTACGTTTCCGCATCCATAGACCAGGACGCCTGGAAATCCGCCTATCTGCGCGAGATCGACCGATATGCCGACGAGCTTCCCGGCCGCGTCGTTCAATCCATATTCTTTGGCGGTGGGACACCTAGCCTGATGGAACCGTCGACGGTGCAAGCTGTCATCGACCGGGTTGCAACACGGTTTTCCGTCGCCAATGACATTGAGATCACGCTGGAAGCCAATCCAAGCTCTGTCGAGGCTTCGCGCTTTTCCGACTATCGCACCGCCGGAGTGAACCGCGTCTCTTTGGGCGTGCAGGCGTTGAACGATCCGGATCTTAAACGCCTGGGTCGCCTACATTCCGCGGCAGAGGCTGTGCGCGCGATGGAAATTGCGCAGAATGCCTTTGATCGCGCCAGTTTCGATTTGATTTACGCCCGGCAGAACCAATCGGTATCGGACTGGACAGCGGAGTTGAAACAGGCCCTAACAATGGGTTTTTCACATTTGTCGCTGTACCAATTGACGATCGAAAGCGGCACGGCGTTCGGTGATCGGTACAAACGCGGCAAACTGGGCGGTCTGCCATCAGAAGACGACTCAGCGGACATGTACGACGTGACTGTAGAGATGTGCAAAGCCGCCGGGATTCCTATGTACGAGGTGTCGAATTTCGCCGCGCCGGGGGAACAGTCGAACCATAACCTGATCTACTGGCGCTACGGCGACTATGTTGGGATCGGCCCCGGAGCGCACGGGCGGTTTTCACATCCCGAACGCACACGCACAGCGACCGAAACGCCGCTGTCCCCCGCAAAGTGGCTGCAAGCCGCGCTGGCTGGACGTGATCAGGAAACTCGGCAGCTTTTGTCCGCAGAGGAGCAAGGCGTCGAATTTCTGTTGATGGGCCTGCGTCTGCGGGAAGGTGTGAGCCTCGACCGGTTCACAGAGTTAGCCGGGCAAGATTTATCCCCCAATATCCTTGCGGAACTGGAAAGCGAGGGCGTGATAATTCGGCGCGATGACCAAATAATCGTTTCAGATCAGTATGTTAAACTTCTCAATGCCGTATTGGAGCGGCTTATTGAAGATTAACCACCGCTAAGAACCCTGCACAGCTCATCCAGATCATCCAGAGTTTTATACTGGATGGTCATGGACCCACCGTCATTTCCGGGATTGTGGTTGATCGATACGCGCATACGGATGGCAGCGGAAAGATCACCTTCCAGCGCAACTGTATCTGCGTCCTTGCTGGACGCGCCCTTCTTGCTGGTGGATCGCTTTTCTGGCGCGCCATCGCCTGCGGCTTGCTTTTTTACCAGCGCCTCTACTTCTCGCACTGACAACCCTTCGGCCACGATTTTCTGCGCCAACTCTTCTGCATTTGGGGCTGTGATCAGCGCACGCGCGTGGCCGGATGTAAGCTTTCCATCCTCCAGCAAAGCCTGAACGCTGGCAGGCAATTGCAGGAGGCGCAACAGGTTAGCAATGTAACTCCGGCTTTTGCCCAAGGCTTCCGCCAGCTTTTCCTGCGTATGGCCGAAACCGTCCATCAAGTGCCGGTAACCAGCCGCTTCTTCAATTGGGTTCAGATCCGCCCGCTGGACGTTCTCGATGATCGCGATTTCGATCACTTCAACATCTGTGAAATCACGAACAACAACTGGGACTTCGTGCAAATTGGCTTGCTGCGCCGCCCGCCACCGACGTTCGCCCGCGACCAACTGGTAGTTCGTGTCACTCATTTGCCGGACGATCAGCGGCTGGATGATACCCTTTTCGCGGATGGAGGAAACGAGATCAGACATCTCCCCGTCAGTGAACCGTTTCCGCGGCTGATCGGGGTTCGGTTCAATAAATTCGATCGGAAGGTATTGCGGACCACCAGGTTGGTTAACAGTTTCGGAAGACGCGGCTTCAACCGTTACATCAGACATAAGAGCGGACAGGCCCCGGCCGAGCCCTCTTTTCTTTTCGTTCTTGCTCATTTCGCCCTCACTGCTTCTCATGTCTTTGTAGAATTTCGGTCGCCAAGTCGCGATACGCGATCGCACCTTTGGAATTCGGGTCGTAGTCGAGAACCGATTGCGAATATGATGGCGCTTCACTTACACGTACATTTCGCGGCACAATCGTTTTGAAAACCACCTCGCCCAACGTATTCCGGGCGTCCTGTTCGACCTGCTGCGCGAGATTATTCCGCGAATCGAACATCGTCAGCAGAACTCCTTCGATGCGCAGATCAGGATTCCCGGCCTGACGCACCTCCCGAACCGTCATCATAAGCTGGGACAAACCCTCCAACGCGAAGAATTCGCTTTGAAGCGGCACCAAAACCGAATGCGCGGCGATCATCGCGTTAACCGTCAACAAGTTGAGCGACGGCGGGCAATCGATCAAGATATAGTCGAATCCCAACTCAGCCATGGCTGGCTGGCGTAGCGCGTCCCGCAGCAAATAACTGCGCTTTTCGTTTGAAACGAGCTCAATATCCGCGGAACTAAGATCAACAGTCGCGGGAATGATCCAAAGGTTTGGTGTTTCGGTCTTCTGCACGACCTCGCGCGGTGGAATTCCCTCTTCCAGCAACAATTCGTAGGTCGTCAGCTCCCGCTGTTCCGGAGCAATCCCCAGACCCGTCGACGCATTTCCTTGTGGATCAAGATCGACGACCAGCGTCCGTTTTCCTTGCGATGACAGAGCAGCCGCCAGATTTATGGCCGTCGTCGTTTTTCCGACACCACCCTTCTGGTTCGCAACCGCCACGATTCTGGTGCTATTCCCTGCCATATCACTGTTTTCTCTTGAGATTTGTTATCTTGAGAACCGCTGCATCAGGGTTCGTATTACTTTGTACCACCTCAAGGTCAAAAGACCATTCCTCTTGTGCCACATAGACCTCGGATTTCCAGTTTTCGCCTTTCATGAACAAGGCTTCGCCGCCTTTCGCCAAATTTCCATCAGCAAAAGCCAAAAGCGTCGAAAGAGGAGCAAGCGCGCGGGCACTCAGAACTGTTGCGTCAAGCGCTTTTTGGCGCTCAACAC
This sequence comes from Aliishimia ponticola, assembly GCF_004803475.1. Lineage (GTDB taxonomy): Bacteria > Pseudomonadota > Alphaproteobacteria > Rhodobacterales > Rhodobacteraceae > Aliishimia > Aliishimia ponticola. The sequence goes on along the minus strand of NZ_SRKY01000005.1, from coordinate 44,403 downwards.
GGTCATTGAGCACGGTAGCCTTCACTTCCAGTTCACGCAGCGCGGATTTCAGGAACACGCACTTGCGCTTATCGCTTTCAATCATCGTAACTTGGGCATCCGGGCTTTTCTCCGCCAGGATGACGGCAACGACAATTCCGGGAAATCCGCCCCCTGACCCGATATCCACCCAATGCGTCGGAACGCTCGCCAATTCGCAAAGTTGCGCGCTGTCCACGATGTGGCGCGTCCAGATCTCAGGCACCGTTTTTGGCGCCACAAGATTGATCCGTGGCGTCCACCGCTCCACCAGATTTTGAAATCGGGCTAGCTTATCGAGTGTTTCACGTGAAACATCGAAGCCCACAGAACTCAGATCAGGCACTTTTCGCCCCGGATTGCTTCAATTTAGCGAGGATGAGCCCCAACGCGGCCGGCGTGGCCCCGTCGATCCGCGCCGCTTGAGCAATATTCTGGGGCCGCGAGGTGGAGAATTTCAGCTTCAACTCATTCGACAGGCCGGGCAGATCAGAATAGTCGAAATCCGCTGGGATGACCTTGCTTTCATCCCGTTTCAACATCTCGATGTCGCGTTCTTGACGCTTGATATAGTTTGCATACTGGGCTTCACGGGAAAGCTGTGCACGCGTTTCCTCATCAATCGTGCCGACCGAGGGCTGAATTTTCTCGATATGTTCGAAGGTGACGTCTGGGAACGCCAAAAACTGCTCCAAGCTACGTTTCTGTCCGTCTTCCTTCACGGTCACGCCGCTTTGGCTGAGTTGCTTCGATGTATACTCGCCAGACTGGATGACATTTCGGCCAGTGTTCAAACGCTCCATTTTATCCAGAAACAGGTCACGCCGCTCGGACGATACGCACCCCAGTTCCATGGCCTTTGGCGTTAGACGCTGGTCCGCATTGTCAGCCCGCAGGAACAACCGGAACTCCGCACGCGACGTAAACATACGGTATGGCTCTGTCACACCACGGGTTGTCAGATCATCAACCATCACGCCGATGTAGCTATCGGACCGCGAGAAGACCATTACATCTTGTTCCATCACTGCTGCTGCCGCATTCAAACCAGCAACTAATCCTTGGGCCGCCGCCTCTTCATACCCTGTTGTCCCGTTGATCTGTCCCGCAAGATACAATCCGGGCAATTCAGACAATTGCAAAGTGTTGTCCAGCGATCTTGGATCGACGTAATCATATTCAATCGCATAGCCCGGCTGAAGGATCTTCGCAGCTTCCAGCCCAACGATGGACCGGACGTATTCCTCCTGCGCGTCTTCAGGGAGCGAGGTGGAGATACCATTTGGATAGACCGTGCTGGTATCCAGGCCCTCCGGTTCCAAAAAGACTTGGTGAGAGGTCTTATCCGCAAACCGCACCACTTTATCCTCGATCGACGGGCAGTATCTTGGGCCAACGCCCTCAATATGACCGCCATACATCGCAGAATTTTCCAGATTTTTAACGATGATCTCATGCGTGCGTTCGTTGGTATGCGTGATACCGCAGGAAATCTGCCGCGCTTGTGTACCCTTGGAGAGAAAAGAGAAAAGCGTGGGATCATCATCGCCGGGCTGCATGTCCAGACCTGACCAGTCGATTGTATTTCCATCCAGCCGTGGGGGTGTGCCCGTTTTCAACCGCCCCAGCTGAAGCGTCAAATCCCGCAAGCGATCCGCAAGGCGAACAGAAGCGTTATCGCCCATCCGGCCACCCGGCCGCGACACATTGCCGATATGAATTGTTCCGCCCAGAAATGTCCCGGTGGTCAGAACAACGGATTTCGCATCGATCGTGGTACCATCGGCCAGCTCCACACCAGACACGTGTCCTGCCTTCATCTTGAGATCGACAACCTCGCCGACCACAATATGCAGGTTTCCCTGCCGCTCTGTCAGGTGCTGGATCGCCTTCCGATACAATTTGCGGTCTGCCTGCGCGCGCGGCCCCTGAACCGCAGGCCCCTTTCGCCGATTGAGCAAACGGAATTGAATTCCGGCCGCATCCGCCGCACGCGACATGACACCATCCATTGCATCAATCTCGCGCACCAGATGGCCTTTGCCCAACCCCCCGATCGCGGGATTACAGGACATCACCCCAAGATCGCCGGCATTCATGGTAATCAGAACAGTTGCGCACCCCATCCGCGCGGCTGCATGCGCGGCCTCGCAACCCGCATGCCCACCGCCGATGACAATAACGTCGCATTGTTTCACGTGAAACACTCCTATTTCCCGAGGCAAAAGCTCGCGAAAATCACATCTAGTACGTTTTCGACGTCCACGCGACCCACGACTTCGTCCAACAGACGCAAAGCAGACCGGATTTCTTCTGCGCTGATATCATAGTGGTCTTGCCCAAGTCCTGCCAAACGAATTGCTTCTTCAACATTGACCGAGGCAGAATTCAGCGCAGCGGTATGACGATCACGCGATGCCAGTCCGGATTTCGCGACGCGTTCCCCCAGAATCGCACCAATCCGATCCAAAAGTTCCGTGACCCCCGCCCCGGTAACGGACGATACGCCGCCCGCTTCATCGGGTCGCAAATCGCTCTTTGACCGTATTACAATGTCTTCATCGCGCTTCTCAATCGGCAAAGATTCATCAGCTTCCAACAAAAACAGTCGCAGATCGGCGTCTTCAGCCCGGGTTTTCCCCCGCAAAACCCCGATCTGTTCAACTGGGTCACTCGCATCGCGAAGACCCGCCGTATCCAGAAAAGTAACCGGGATACCATCGACGTCCATCTGAACCTCAATAATGTCGCGTGTCGTGCCGGCGAAGTTTGACGTGATCGCCGCCTCCCTACCCGCAAAAGCATTCAGCAGCGAGGATTTCCCAACATTCGGCAGACCGACAATCGCGACTTCAAATCCTTCGCGGACGCGCTCTGCATACTTCTGACCGGAAACCAGTTTCTCCATCCGCTCTAACGAAGCCGACAGCAAGCGCGACACTTCCGGGGTCACATCTTCTGGCACGTCTTCATCCGCGAAATCAATGGAGGCTTCCAACAATGCCGCTGCATGGATCAGATCCGTCCGCAGCCCATCGATCACAGTCGATAAACCACCAGAAGCAATTTGCTGTGCCAGCTTTCTCTGTGCTTCCGTCTGCGCTTCGATCAAGTCCGACAGACCCTCGACCTGGGTCAGGTCCATCTTGCCATTCACCAAAGCTCGTCGCGTGAATTCCCCTGGTTCTGCAAGCCGGCAGTTTGGCACCTCGCCAAGACGCCTCAAAACCGCATTCACAATCGCAACACTACCATGCACGTGCAGTTCAAGAACATGCTCGCCCGTGAAACTATGTGGCGCTTCAAAACGCAGGACCAAGGCTTCGTCGAGTATGCCGCCATCCGTATCAAGCACCTGACGCACCGACGCTAAGCGCGGTTCGGGGCGAGAGCCGCGCAGCACAAGGCCACAAACCTCGCCCACATCTGGACCGGAAACGCGGATAACAGACACGCCGGAACGTCCCACCGCCGAGGCAAGCGCGAATATCGTGTCCATAGCTAAGCCTTTGTTTTAAAACAAAACTCAGGTGTTCATCGAGTCGAAGAACTCTGCGTTGGTCTTGGTCTGCTTCAACTTCGAAACGAGGAATTCGATCGCATCTGTCGTCCCCATCGGGTTGAGAATCCGGCGCAGAACGAATGTCTTTGCAAGATCCGTCTTGTCGACAAGCAGTTCTTCTTTCCGCGTCCCGGACTTGAGGATGTCGATCGCAGGGAACACGCGCTTGTCCGCGATTTTTCGGTCCAGAACAATCTCGGAGTTACCAGTCCCTTTGAACTCTTCGAAGATGACCTCGTCCATCCGGCTGCCTGTATCGATAAGCGCCGTCGCGATGATGGTCAGCGACCCGCCCTCTTCGATATTCCGCGCCGCACCGAAGAAGCGTTTCGGGCGTTGCAACGCGTTGGCATCCACACCACCGGTCAGAACTTTACCAGAGGACGGAACGACTGTGTTGAACGCCCGGCCCAGACGCGTGATCGAATCCAGCAGGATCACGACGTCGCGCTTATGTTCGACCAAGCGTTTCGCCTTCTCGATCACCATCTCAGAGACAGCAACGTGACGGGTCGCGGGTTCGTCGAAGGTGGACGAGATCACCTCACCTTTGACGGAGCGCTGCATATCCGTCACCTCTTCCGGACGTTCGTCGATCAGAAGCACGATCAGGTAGCATTCCGGGTGGTTCTTTTCGATCGACGAGGCAATGTTCTGCAGCAAAACGGTTTTACCGGTCCGCGGCGGCGCCACGATCAGCGACCGCTGGCCTTTCCCGATCGGCGCAACCAGATCGATAATACGGGCAGAGCGATCCTTGGTTGTCGGATCGTCCGTTTCCATGTTCAGACGCTCATCGGGATAGAGCGGCGTAAGGTTATCGAAAGCGATCTTGTGACGCGCTTTTTCCGGGTCTTCGAAGTTGATCTTGCTGACATTCATCAGCGCAAAGTAACGCTCGTTCTCGTCAGGGGCGCGGATCACACCGTCAATCGTGTCCCCTGTCCGCAGGGAAAACTTCCGGATCATGTCGGGCGACACATAGATATCATCCGGACCCGGCAGATAGTTCGCTTCCGGCGACCGCAGGAACCCGAAACCGTCCTGAAGCACCTCCAGAACCCCATCGCCCGAAACTTCCCAACCTTCATCCGCGCGCTCACGCAGAATCTGGAACATCATCTCGCCCTTCCGCATGGTGGAGGCGTTCTCGATCTCCAGATCCTCAGCCATCGCAAGCAGATCTTTGGGGCTCTTCGCCTTGAGGTCAGAGAGAGTTAGTTTTTCCGTGCTCATCAGAATTCCTCATAGATGCGGGGCATCCATGTCCGTGAAAGGGGTAAGGAGAGTGCATCTTCGGACGAAGTGCCTGTCTGTCCTAGGCTGCTCGTCTTCTCGAGTCAACGCTTCAGGGTTTTCCCTCTTAAAAGAAGAAAAGAAGAAAGATTGTAGTTGTTCTTAGTGTGACAGATTTATGTGGATTGTGCAGTTATCCACGGAATTATGCGCAGGGTGAGGAACCTTGGCCTGATCCGTCAACATCTGTGGGTAAGCAAGATTCGTTACGAAAATCCAACGCCTTATCGGTCTATTGACTTTGAACAAGTTCAGGACAGTCTGGGACCAATCCGCCAGTTGTCCGCCTGTTCACAGCCACAACTTATCCTTTTCCACGGTGGGATGAATCCCGTAAAGAGATGGGAACTTGTTCGATGGCGGGATGAAACGTGTTTTGCCAGCATGCGCGACATCAAACCGTCACATGTTCTACTGCGTTATCCACAGGGATTTACCGAAGGCTTTCCCCATGATTCTTGCATCAGCTTCGCAAATCCGCTCCGATTTGCTTCACCGCGCGCGGATTGAACACGAGATCAGGGTCGCCCGGATAGATGAAGATTCGGTGAAAAAATCGCTTCTGGCAGAAGAAATCTCGCCGCGGGATATCGCTGATGCCTTGGCGGAAGCAAAAGCGCGCAAGGTGAGTGAGGCCGCCCCGGACCAGCTTGTGCTTGGGTGTGATCAGGTACTGGACCTGTCCGGCAAGCTGCTGTCCAAGCCCACGGACCCAGACGACTGCATCGCGCAACTCAAACTTCTTCGAAAACAGCGGCACAAACTGCATTCCGCTGCGGTGATCTGCGAGGCGGGTCGACCCATCTGGCGGCATATCGGGACCGCGACCCTGCAAATGCGCGATCTGTCGGACGCGTATATAGAAGACTATGTCGCCAGAAATTGGGACAGCATCCAGCACAGTGTGGGGGGCTACAAACTCGAAGAAGAAGGCGTGCGCCTGTTTTTTTCGGTGCATGGCGACTTTTTTCACGTTCTGGGTTTGCCGCTGCTTGAGCTGATCAGTTATCTGGTAGCCAGAAATGATGTGGGGGTCTGAATGTCTGGCAAGATACCTTTGGCTGGCGTGATCGGTTCTCCGATCGCACATTCCAAGTCGCCGCAGATTCATGGGTATTGGTTAAAAACGCTCGGACTGCGGGGCCACTACATCCCGATGGATGTCGCGCCCGCCGATCTGGAGCAAGCCCTGCGGACCCTGCCGAAAATGGGCTTTGTCGGGGTGAACATCACGATCCCGCATAAAGAGGCCGTTTTGGAAATCGCGGATCTGGTAACAGATCGTGCGACGATGATCGGCGCGGCAAACACCATCATCTTCCGCAAAGACGGCAAAATTCATGCTGACAATACGGATGGGTACGGCTTCTTCGAAAACCTCCGGCATAATGCACCAGACTGGCAGCCGAATTCCGGCCCCGCTGCGGTACTTGGCGCCGGTGGGGCCTGCCGTGCCGTGATCGCGTCGCTTCTTGATGCGGGCGTGCCCGAGATTTTGTTGGCCAATCGCACCCGTATCCGCGCCGAAAAACTGGCCAGCGATTTTGGCAAGCGCGTGACCGTTTTCGACTGGGTCAAAGCGGGCAACATGATCGACGAGTCGAAATTGGTGGTCAATACGACCAGTCTTGGCATGGTTGACCACCCAGAGCTTCGCGTGCCGCTGGATGGATTGCGATCCGACATGGTTGTGACCGATCTGGTCTATAACCCATTGAAAACGCACCTCTTGGCAGAGGCAGAGCAGGCCGGCGCAACCACCGTCGATGGGTTGGGCATGTTGCTGTATCAGGCCGTTCCCGGATTTGAACGCTGGTTCGGTATCCGCCCGGAAGTTGATGACGCGACCCGCGCGGCGGCCTTGCGCTGATGTTTCTTCTTGGTTTGACCGGCTCCATCGGGATGGGAAAATCCACGACGGCCGAGATGTTCGCACAGATGGGCTGCGCGGTTTGGGACGCGGATGCGGCAGTACATCGGTTATATCGACAGGGCGGCGCGGCGGTGGCCCCCATGGCCAAGGCTTTTCCAGACGCGATCGTGGATGGTGCGGTCTCTCGCGCGGCGCTGAAGACCATCATCGGGCAAGATCCCAGTGCCCTCAAAGTGATCGAAGGCATCGTGCACCCGCTTGTTCTGCAAGATCGCAAATCCTTTATGGAAAGCGCTAACGCAGATATCGCGGTCTTTGACATTCCGCTGCTGTTCGAGACCGGGGCGGAGCGTGAGTTCGACGCGGTCGCATGCGTTTTCGTGGCGGAAGAGATCCAACGGCAGCGCGTTCTGGATCGCGGCACCATGACCGCCGAACAGTTGGACATGATCATCGCAAAACAACTGCCCGCGCGTGAAAAGGCGGATCGCGCAGATTTTGTCATCGTGACAGATACGCTTGAACACGCCCGCGCGCAGGTCGAAGACGTGGTGAAACAGATCAGGAAGGACATGGACGATGCGTGAAATCGTGCTCGACACCGAAACGACCGGTTTTGATCCTGAATCCGGGGATCGTATTGTCGAGATCGGCGCGGTCGAACTGATGGGTCACATGCCCACAGGCCGGACCTATCACCAATACATCAATCCTGAACGCAGCATGCCGCAGGAGGCCTTCGAAGTGCACGGGCTGGGTGATGAGTTCCTAGCCGACAAACCCAAATTCGCCGAGATCGGCCAAGCCTTTCTGGATTTCGTCGGCGATGCCAAACTGGTCATCCACAATGCCAGCTTCGATATGAAGTTCCTGAACGCGGAATTGTCATGGATGGGACTGCGGACCCTGCCCATGGATCAGGCGCTCGACACATTGTTGATCGCGCGCAAACGATTTCCGGGGTCGCCCGCATCTCTCGACGCGCTGTGTCGCCGGTTTGGCATCGACAACAGTTCGCGGACGCTTCACGGCGCTTTGCTCGATAGTGAAATTCTTGCGGAAGTGTATCTTGAGCTTATCGGCGGGCGGCAACCGGATTTCGCGCTGTCTTCCGTCACGGTGGAAAAGCATTCCGGCACGACGGCCGTTTGGGCGCCCAAGCCGCGCCCTGCCCCACTGCCATCCCGGTTGACCGAAGAAGAACGCGCCGCCCATGCCGCTTTTGTTGAAAAGCTTGGGGACGACGCGCTTTGGAGCAAATCCTGACGATCAGGACGGCTTCTGGTTCGCTTGCTCTGCCTGACGGCGTGCCAGTTCACTGCGGTACATGTTCAGGAAATCGATGTTTTCGAGGTTCAGCGGCGGGAAGCCACCGTCGCGCGTCACATCGCTGACCACACGGCGCAGGAACGGGAAGATCATGCGCGGGCATTCGATCAGCAGGAACGGATGCATTTGGTCGTCCGGCACGTTTTCGATGTGGAAAACACCAACGTAATCGATCTCCAGCACGAACAGCACATCGTCGCTGTCTTTCGCCTTTGAGGTCACGTTCAGCTTGATCGCGGTTTCGTACTGGTTCTCGACGCTGCGTTTCTTCGCGTCGAGGTTCACCTGAACCTGAACGTCAGGCTGCGCATCGGTGCCAATACCTTTTTGCGCCATGATGTTTTCAAACGACATGTCACGCACGAACTGTCCCAGAACACGCATCTGGACTTGCGGGGCTTGTGCGTTGGCGGATTCGTCAGCCATGGATAACTCCGGAGTTTAAATTTCCGGCCCCAACTAGCAGGACGAAGGTAAACTCTCAATGACTTCCGTCGTCTTTTGTCCATCCAGACGGGCCTTGGTGACGCCGCGGTTCCGGGTCAACCTCTTCGAACTGGCCTTCGATGATGGTCTCATCCCGGCGCATGGATTGGCCGTGCGGACCAAAGCTTTGGACCTTCACACGGGATCGCACGGATTTGAAAACATATTCCCGCACCGCTGGGACCAGCAGCGCAAACCCCATCGCGTCCGTGAAAAAGCCCGGCGTCAGCAACAGTGCCCCGGAAAACAGGATCATCGCCCCATGCGCCAAAGGTTCCGTCGGATCGCTTAACTGCCCCAGCCGCGATTGCAGTTGGCCCAACGCCATAAGGCCCTGCTGGCGCACAAGATAGGTGCCCAGAATGGCCGTGATCACGACAATCAGCAGCGTTGGCCACAGCCCGATCGCACCGCCAACCTGAATAAACAGGGCGATTTCGATCAGCGGAACTGCGAGGAATGCGATCAATAACCACATATGAGGGTCTCCTTACTTCGGCCAGCCAGTGGACTCGGACCTTTCCTGCACCTACATAAGAACCCAAGAACAGCCTTACCATGTCTGTCCGAGAATGAGGTCGCAATGAATTCCCCAATCCTCCAGCTGCTTGTATTGGCTGGAATCGCAGTTTTCCTGATCCTTCGCCTGCGCAATGTGCTGGGTACGCGTGACGGTTTTGAACCCAGTGAACGCGGTGCCCAACCTGTCGAAAGATCGGTACGGCGCCCCGAATTTGAAGTTATCGAAGGCGGGCCCGACCGCGATATCCTAGATCATGTGCAAGAAGGCAATTCTGCTGCGGATGCTTTGCGCCGGATGAAGGAAGTGGAACCTAGTTTCTCTGTGGGTGAGTTCATCGGCGGTGCGCGGGGCGCATACGAGATGATCGTGATGGGGTTCGAAAACAGCGAACTGTCCGAAATCAAACCCTTCCTCGCGCCTGAAATCTACGAGGCCTTTGCCGCTGTGGTGGAAGATCGCCAAGCCAAGGGTCTGAAGATCGAAGCGGAATTCATCGGTGTGCGTGAAGTACGTCTTCTGGATGCCAGCTTTGACGACAGCACGAACGAGGCAGAGATTTCGATCCGCTTCGTGGCCGAGATGACATCGGCCGTTCGGGACAGCGCGGGCGACATCATCGAAGGGTCGACGACCGAGGTGAAACGCCAGAAAGATAGCTGGGCCTTCGCACGTAAAATGGGCAGTGACGATCCAAATTGGCTGCTTGTTTCCACAGATGCGTAAAGTCCGTCGCCCGTTTGGCGCTGGTATGGCTGGGGCTTTGTGTTTCCCCGGCCATGGCGACTGATCTTACAGTCAGGGTTCTTGATTTCGCGGAACTGGATGGCTGGTCGGATGACGACCACGCCGCAGCCTTTTCCGTTTTCCTTGAAACCTGCGGCGACATGAAAGACCCCGATTGGCGCGCCATCTGCGCCAATGCAAAGGGGCAAACCGATGCCCGCGCCTTCTTTGAACTTATGTTCCGTCCGGTCCTTATTCAGGATGGTGCGCCGGGCCTGTTCACCGGGTATTTCGAACCGGAACTGGCCGGATCGCGTTATCGTTCGGCGCGCTTTGCCTATCCGGTTTACGGAATGCCGGAAGAAGCCGCGCAGCGACCATGGCTGACCCGGCGCGAAATTCTGGAAGACAATGTCCTCGACGGGCGCGGCCTTGAAATTGCTTATGTCGAAGACCCGGTGGAGCTTTTCTTTCTGCAAATCCAGGGCTCAGGCCGGATCAAGCTGGATGAAGGCGGTGTGCTTCGCGTGGGATATGCCGGGGCGAATGGTCATACATACAGGTCCATCGGCAAGGAACTGGTCCGTCGCGGGGTATATGCGGCCCATCAGGTCAGCGCCGAAGTCATCAAGAATTGGGTCCGTCGCAATCCAATTCCGGGCAAAGAGCTTTTGTACCACAACCCGTCTTACGTGTTTTTCCGCGAAGTGACCCGTGTCCCACCCGAAAAAGGCCCGCTGGGCGCGATGAACCGGTCCGTCACCGCTATGCGGACAATCGCCGTCGATCCTGCTTTCACACCAATGGGCGCGCCGGTTTGGATCGAAAAGCAGGGGGAAACACCGCTGCGGCGATTGATGGTCGCGCAGGACACCGGCTCTGCCATCAAGGGGGCGCAGCGCGCGGATATTTTCTTTGGCACCGGCGATGAAGCGGGTCGTCAGGCCGGCCGCTTGAAAGACCCTGGGCGGATGATCGTTCTTATGCCGATCCAGCGCGCCTATGCGATGCTGCCCGAGGGGGCGCAATGAAGGGGCGCAAACCACGGCAGGACGAACTGGAGCTTTGGCGCACGGTTGCCAAAAGCGTGCAGCCAAGGGCGCGTCAAATGCCTGACCCTGCCGCCCATCCGACGCCGAAACCGCAAGAGCCGCGTAAGCCGGTGTCGCATCTCACACGGTTGCCGGAAATCTCGGGCGGGCGGGCGCCGCTGAAAGACGATCTTGCCCCGTCAGTGAGCCACGGTTTGCGATCGCAACCGGTCAAGATGGATCGCAAAACCTATCTGCGGATGCAGCGCGGCAAGCTGAAACCCGATGCGCGGATTGATTTGCACGGCATGACATTGGATCGCGCCCATTCCGCCCTGACCCGGTTCGTTCTTTCGTCACACAGCTCTGGCAGACGGCTTCTGCTGGTGATTACCGGCAAGGGAAAGCATCGCGACGAAGGCGGCCCGATCCCTGTCCGCCTGGGAGTGCTACGTCATCAGGTGCCCGAATGGTTGCGGATGCCGCCGCTGTCCTCAGCCGTGCTGCAAATCACCGAAGCGCATCTGAGCCATGGCGGCGGTGGTGCCTATTACGTCTATCTGCGCAAACCGCGATAACGGCCTGCATCAAGTTCACTTACCGACGAAACGCATCGCGCCTTGGACGGGGTTGAAATCCACGCGCCTGGCAGAGCCGATCACACGGCTTGACCCGAATAGCGGGATCGATGCGTCATCCGTGCCGGACAAGAAGTCGATGCCAGCGTCACGCGCCCCGCCGATCAGGCTGATAAAGCTGGCCGATGACCCGGCGACGAAGTGATCCGTCCCATCCACGAAATCGGACACGTCGATGAAGGTCACGGGCAGATCCTCCACTTCGGACAAGTCCGTCAATTTGCCAAGCTGCCGATTATCGCCGCGAATTCTCCCGGACAAAAGCAATGCCTTGTCCCGCTGAGAGGAGAACACGACGAAGGGCTGAGGCCATTCCTTGAACTGCCGCGTCTGTTCGCGGAACAAGTCCACGTTCACATCCGGCGAAATCAGGATCACACCCGCCAGATTGCGCGCCGCCCATCCGGGTTCCGAAATTTCGATCGTGCGCAGCGTTTCCATCGTAAGGGCGCTTCCCATCGAGTGGGCGATCAAGGTGATCCGCTTTGACCCGGCTGCTTTGACGGTTTTCAGAAGCCGCGCCAGCGCATCGCGCGAATAGAACGCACTGTCGATATCGTATTGATACCCAAACGGATTTCCCCTGCTTGGCCATGAAAACGTGACCAGGGCGCTGGGGATTTCCAGATCGTAGGAAAGCTGGGCAAGCCGGAAGGCAGGGTCCGCAAAGCTGTTGTTGAACCCGTGGACATAGACGGTGGCTTCCTGATCAGGCGCTTTGGCGATGTCCGCACGCAAGGCCTCGCGGAAGCTGACTTCGCTATCGAAACGGGCCTGCCGTGCGAGAGTGAAATCCTTGACGGGGTCCGGCTTCTTTTGCCCGTCCGAAATCGTACCGATTTTGCGTTCCGGCGGGATCGACACAAGCAGTCGCAGCAGTTTCAGTTCGTTGGAACGCCCGATGCCATAGAAACCTTCCGGCGTTTGTTCGCGGTTGGTCGCCACATAGATGCGCCGGTTGGAACCAATGTCAGCCGCTTCGGGGACAATAGGCGATTCGATCCTGTCCGCGCAGGCGCTCAGCAACAAGACGAAAACAAGCAAGAAACGGAGCATCGGGGGAAATCCAGTACGGGTAACTTTCCGGCACCGTACTTGCAAACCGCCCCCGCTACTAGAGAACGTATCGACTAAGATCGCTCGATTTTGTCAGTTCGCCCAGATGCTCTTCAACAAAGGCGGCGTTGACTTCGATCACCTCACCGCCGCGATCCGGCGCGCCGAAGGACAAGTCCTCGAACACACGTTCCATCACGGTGTAAAGCCGCCTTGCGCCGATATTCTCAATCGACTGGTTCACATCCGCTGCAATCCGCGCCAAGGCCGCGATCCCGTCGTCCGAGAAGGAAACGGTGACCTGCTCAGTCCCCATCAGGGCGGTGTATTGCTTGGTCAGCGAGTTATCGGTTTCAGTGAGGATGCGCACGAAATCTTCTTCGGTCAAAGCACGCAGCTCGACGCGGATTGGCAAGCGGCCTTGCAGTTCCGGCAGAAGGTCAGATGGCTTGGCGATATGGAATGCACCGGACGCGATGAACAGGATATGGTCGGTTTTTACCGGCCCATGCTTTGTCGAAACCGTGGTGCCTTCGATCAGGGGCAGCAGATCGCGCTGCACCCCTTCGCGGCTGACCTCGCCGCCGCGCGCATCCTGACGTGTCGCGACCTTGTCGATCTCGTCCAGAAAGACGATCCCGTTCTGCTCAACCGCTTCCAGGGCGCTACGGGTCACTTGCTCATCATCCAGCAGCTTGTCGGCTTCTTCGCTGATCAGGATTTCGTAGCTGTCCGCGACGGTTATCCGGCGTTTCACGGTGCGACCTTGAAAGGCCTTCCCGAACAAGTCGCCGATGTTCATCATTCCCATGTTAGATCCGGGTTGACCCGGAATTTCCATCATCGGGAAGGGGCTGGCGGTCTCGGCGATTTCAAGGTCGATCATCGTGTCATCAAGCTCGCCGGATTTCAGCTTCTTGCGGAACATCTCGCGCGTCCCCTCGCGCGCATCGGACCCAGCAATCGCATCGATCACACGCTCTTCCGCAGCGCTATAGGCCTTTGCCTTCACGTCTTCGCGCATGTGGTCACGGGTCATGGAAATGGACGCATCCACCAGGTCGCGGATGATCTGTTCGACATCCCGCCCGACATAGCCGACTTCCGTGAATTTAGTGGCTTCGACCTTGATGAAAGGCGCGCGCGCAAGCTTGGCCAGCCGGCGGCTGATCTCTGTCTTGCCAACACCGGTGGGCCCGATCATCAGGATGTTCTTCGGGTACACTTCATCGCGCAAATCATCGCTTAGCTGTTTACGCCGCCAGCGATTGCGAAGCGCCACCGCGACAGCGCGCTTGGCGTCTTTCTGGCCAATGATGAACCGGTCGAGTTCAGAAACGATTTCGCGCGGGGTCAGATCGGTCATGCGGAAATCTCCTCAACCGTCAGGTTTCCATTCGTGTAGACACAGATATCAGCCGCAATCGCCATGGCGGCGCGGGCGATCTGTTCTGCGTCCTTGTCGCTATCCATCATGCCGCGCGCAGCGGCGAGCGCATAGTTCCCGCCCGATCCAATCGCAGTCACATCATGTTCAGGTTCCAGAACGTCACCGGCGCCGGTGATCACCAGCAATTCGTTGCCATCCGTCACGATCAGCATCGCTTCGAGTTTTTGCAGATACTTGTCGGTGCGCCAGTCTTTGGCGAGCTCGACACAGGCACGGGTCAGCTGCGCAGGCGTCGCTTCGAGTTTCGCCTCAAGCCGTTCCAGCAGAGTGAACGCATCCGCTGTCGAACCGGCAAAACCGCAGACGACCTCATGCCCGCCGGGCGAAAGGCGGCGCACTTTGCGGGCCGTTCCCTTGATGACCGTTTGTCCCAGTGAGACTTGTCCGTCCCCGGCGATGACCACCTTGCCGCCCTTTTTGACGCCGATGATGGTGGTTCCGTGCCAGCCGGGAAATTCCTCCTGAGCCATACCTGTCTCCATTCGTTTCCTGTCGCCGCTATATGGACGTGGGATCGGTCAGGTACAAGGTCAGGCCAATTGAGGAAGCAGAAGCGCTGGGCGGGGAAGCCCCCGCCCGACGTGATCGTTGCGCTGGATCAGATCGACTCTTCGATCCAGCTTTGCAAAGCCGCTTTCGGCTTCGCGCCGGCCATGTTGGCAACAACCTGACCGTCTTTGAAGATGAACAGCGCCGGAATACCGCGCACGCCCATTTGCGCTGGCGAATTCGGATTGTCATCCACATTCACCTTGGCAATCTTCACTTTGCCTTCCATCTCGGCGGAGAGTTCTTCAAGTGCCGGGCCGATCTGCTTGCAGGGGCCGCACCACTCCGCCCAGAAATCCACCACCACGGGGATGTCGGAATTGCGAACTTCGGTTTCGAACGTGTCGTCTGTGACGGGAACCGTGGCCATGTGTATCTCCTGATGATCTGGCTTTGGGATGCGAACCTAGGAACGCGCTGCATCATCGTCAAGCTAAGCTGCGCGCGCCAGAGCCTCCCTCACAAGCTTTTGTGACAAAGGCGTATATGTTGCTGTTGCTGTCCACAAAATCCCGCAAGCAATCGTGCGACCGGGATAGATTTGCGAAATCGCACTCTCATAAGCACCCATTTGCCGCAAGATGCCCTCTGGGCAGTCCTCTTCGCCCTTTGGGACGCGCATATTGCTTTTGAAATCGACGATGGTGATCACGTCGTCGGTAATGACTAGGCGGTCGATGATCCCGATCAGGTCTTGCTCCCCGACCTGCGCGTGGATCGGGATTTCGGCAAGCGCCGCCGGTGCGAATATCCATGACAAATCGGGTGCCTCCAGGACGCGGCGCGCTTCGGCCTGTGCGTCTGGAAGCAGTTCCCGCGGCAGTTCCGACGGAGCGGGAATTGCCGTAATGCATTCGGACCATGTGTCTGGCGAAGTCGCGGCCAAAAGCTCCAGTATCGCGTGGATGTAAACACCCCGCGCCTTGGCGGTGTCCTCGTCCAAGGCGTCCGGCGACGGCAGGGCCTTGGCGCCACCCAGATCGGAGGGGGTCAAGGGATCTTTCCGCTTTGGCGTGCTGGTGATCTTCTCGGAATATACAGGCTCTAAATTGGCCAATTCGGGCTGTACCCGCGCCTCTTGCTGCGCTTCTGCGGCCGTCCAATCCCCCGTTTCATAGCGGCGGATTACGCCCAGCGCGCTTGGAACATCGATTGTCCCAGCCTTGTCCAGCCCGTTGGAAACCGTTGTGTACCAGTCAGAGCCATCGGAATTCAGGTCACCGGCGGCGGCCACGATCAGCCAGGTTTCCGCACGGGTCATCGCGACATAAAGCAAGCGCTTTCGCTCCCGCTCCTCGGCGTCTTTGCGTTGCGCCAAGGCGTCCTCGATCGCTTCGGGCTTGACGTCGCCGGGCTCTTTCCAGACGGGTGTTTCGCCGATCTCCAAAACCTCGTCGCGAATGGTGATCTTGCGTTGACCGCAATCCGGCAGGATCACGATGGGCGCTTCCAGCCCTTTCGCGCCATGGACGGTCATCACACGGATCTGGTCGCTTCCGCTGTCGATCTGACGTTTAATCTCCAGATCATCCGCCTGCGCCCAGGCAAGGAAACCGGTCATGCTGGGGATTTCGGACCGTTCATAGGCAAGAGCCTGGGACAAAAGCGCGTCGATGCCATCCTCTGCTTCTTGTCCAAGACGAGACAGCAATCGCGCGCGCCCTTGGTGTCGGGTCAAAATCCGTTCGAGAAGTTCATAGGGCCGCATGAAATCGATCTGGTTGCGCAGATCCGTCAGCATGGCGAGGGTTTCGGGAACGTGGTCAGCTTTTTCCCGCAGGGCCTCCCACAGGTATTTCCGATCCCTGTCATGCGCCAATCGGAACAAATCCCTTTCGGACCAACCGCAAAGCGGCGACCGCAAGACCGTGGCAAGCGATAGATCATCCTCCGGCGTTGCGAGGAACGATAGCAAAGCAAGCAAGTCGCGCACCGCTAGTTCCGCCCCAACACGCAAACGATCCGCCCCGGCGATATCGAGCGACCGCTGTTTGCAAGCGCGGATGATTTCGTGGAACAGCTCGCTCCGCCGCTGGACGAGGATCATGATGTCGCCCGGTGTGATCCGCCGCATGAAGAACGGCCCGCCCCTTTGCTTCTGGAAAGGTATCCGGGCGGTACTGTTTTGATCCAGCATGGCCGCGATCTGATCGGCGATGGTCTGGGCGAGGACGACACTGTGATGTGTGTCCGACACACGGTCGACGGGATCGGTCCAATCGCCGTCCGTCTCCTTGGTTGCCGCTGGGATCACAGGCCAAAGATCGACGCGGCCGGGCATATCCTGATGGAATGCGCGGTGCATCTGATCCGGCACGAATCCCGCGGCGGCGCTGCCCTCAAATGTCAGATCGACGCTCCGCAAAATGGCGCTGGAAGACCGGAAGGAATATTCAAGCGTCGCATCGCTGAATGGCGCACCGACCGTCGTCAGCTTTTCCTTGAATTCGGCATTCATCCTGTCGAACTCATTCGGGTCGGCCCCCTGGAACGAGTAAATCGACTGCTTCTTGTCGCCGACGACGAAGATCGTGCGCAGCGTGTCCGACCGCGCGCCCTCGCCGCTGGTGAATTCCTGCGCCAAAAGCCGGATCACATCCCATTGCGCCGGGCTGGTGTCCTGCGCCTCGTCCACAAGGATGTGACTGATCCCGCCATCCAGACGATACAGTACCCACGCCGCAACCTTTTCATCCCGCAGCAGCGCGCGGGTCCGCAAGATCAAGTCGTCAAAGTCCAGCCAGCCGCGCACCTGCTTCGCCTGAGCATATCGGGCCAGAAACTCATGCGCGAAATCATGCAGAACCTTGCTGCGACGCACGGCGTTCAGCGTTTTCTGCGCCATGACGGCCTCTTCCACGCGCAGCATGAAATCGTTTAGCGCCTCGGATTCTGCGGGATGTGCCGTGGCCACGGCCTTGGCTGGCCTTTTCTTGAGTGCGGTTCCGGCTTGGGTCAACAACGCGGCGCCGAGTTTTGGCAGTGCAGCCATCGTCAATTCACCGACCTCAGCCAAGGCTTTTGCCATTTTCTGGTCGTTTACACCGGATGCCATCAGAAGCGGAATCATCGCATCCAGAAGGTCTTGCTCCTCCCCGGTGAATAGCGCGCGTTCGATATCGGCATCACCAAAACCAGCGGGCAGGCCATACAGCTGAAGCAGGTCATCTGCGCTGGGTTTGTGTTCAAAGGCCGTTTGATGGCGGATCACTTCCTTGGTGAAGGTGTTGAGGCTTTCGCCGGTGAATACCACGGTTAGAGCCTGTGTCGCGCCGCCTTGGTCCTGCGTTGCCATGTCCTCGACGATCTCTTCGCGCAGCAATTCGGCAGCACGGTCTTCGATTTCTTGAAACTGCGGATTGACCTTGGCCTCCATCGGGAAGCGGCGCAGCAGCCCTGCGCAAAAAGAGTGAATCGTCTGGATTTTGAGCCCGCCGGGAGTCTCGATCGCGCGCGCGAACAAGGTCCGCGCCATCGCAAGCCCGTCATCATCCAAGGCCCCGTCATGTCCAAGCTCTGCAAGGGCTTCGCGCAACGGTTCATCCGCACACATCGCCCAATCGCCAAGCCGCTGGAACAGACGGTTCTGCATCTCGGATGCGGCGGCCTTGGTATAGGTCAGGCACAGGATTTGCTGCGGATCCGTTCCTGCCAAAAGCAACCGCGCCACGCGGTCGGTCAGAACCCGTGTTTTGCCGGACCCGGCATTGGCCGAAAGCCAAGTTGATGTGCCGGGATCGGCGGCGCGCACCTGCGCCTGCGTTGCGTCATCGCGTATCATGTCAGGTCTTCCCGCGAAGGATCATCGACGTCATCCCATTCGCCGTGCCGGGCCAGTTGGTCGTAATACCCGATATCGTTCTTCTGCCGGACCGCGCGCCGCGACAGGTAATGCTGGTCAGGGTCCAAATAGGCCGACAGCAAGTCCACCAATCCGGCAAGAGTTTTGCTTGGGGGTTCTTCGTCCAGTGGCGCGGGCACGCGTTCGGGTTTGCTGCCCAAACCAATATACGCGGCATCCGCCACCGTTCTGGGGCCGAGTGCTTCGAAACCGCCGTTTTCGATCATCGCAGCTTCGATCAGCAGCTGTCTGTCGAAATAAAGCTGCTCATTCTTCGACGGGGGCTTGCCGCTTTTATAATCATACAGAACCGCCTCGCCGGTTTCGGTCAGGTCGATCCTGTCAGCGCGGGCCTGAATGCTGGACCCGATGGAGGGCAGAGTGATGCGCCCTTGTGCCGAATGTTCCATCGCGGCGGGCTGTGCGATACTAAGACGCTCCCGCTCCCCTTCGACGATCCATTCGGCCACGCGGGCCATGCGCGCCCGCCACAAGAGCCGGGTGGTGGACCACGGAACGTCCTTTTCCAGCACGCTGTCGACGATCTCCATCAGATGCGCTTGCGTCAGAAGCGCGGAATCCCGCATCACATCTTTGATGAACCGCTCCATGATATCGTGAATCAGAATGCCGCGAAGCGGGGCATCAGGCTCCTGCACCAAAGGGTCGAGAGGTTTCAGCCGCAGAATTTTCTTCGCGTAGATCGCGTAAGGATCGCGGATCAGCGTTTTGATTTCCGTTACCGAGAAATCACGCGGCCGGGCAGCAACAGGCGGAACGGGCGCTGCGCGTCCGGCCGGTCTGGTCCTTTGCACGGTCTCCATCACGGTTACGCGGTTCAGCCATTCCTGCCCGCGCGCACGCATTTGGCGCAGCGCCTCCGGCCCGTTCGGCCCATCAAGCCCGCTGATCATGTTTGTCAGGCGGTTCACCCATCGGGAAGGCACGGTTTCCGCATCGTCAGAGCGGATGGCCCGTGTGATCCAGACCTCGGGCGCGGCCACGGCTTGCTGAAAATCATGTGCGGACAGGCCGATGCGCCGATCCGGCAGCAAAAGCCCGGCAGCTTGACGCATCTGGCGATTCAACCATGGATCGGCGCTGGGCGGCTCCGGCCAGACGCCTTCGTTCAGCCCGCCCAGGATGACCAGATCGGCCCCCTGCACCCGTGCTTCCAACGTCCCCCAGATCATGACGCCGGGATGGGGTTCATCCCGGTCACGCGCCTCTGCCTGTGACAGAACGGACGCGAAAAGCTGCGCGTAGCCCTGCGCGCTGAACGCGCCGCCATGTTCGGCGTTTTCTTCCAGCGCCGCGAAAACCTTGGCGGCCTCCTGCCCGGCGGCTTTCTTCCAAAGTTCCCCCGCGTCTGGTCCGGCGATGGCCTCCGCCAAGGCGCGGTGCCGTGCCAGCCAGTCGGTCAGCGGCAGTTCACCAGCCACTGCCTGACCGCAGAAACAGCTACAAAGCCACGCTGTCCAAGTGTCGTCCTCACCCTTGGATGAGAGCCTAACAAGGTCATCCTCGCCGGGAAATGGAACGCGATCACGCCGCAGCTTGGCTTCCAGTTGCTGGGTGCGCAGGCCGTGCTCGGGAAACGCGTCGCCCGTCTGGGTCAGCGGATGTTTGAGGAGCGTCAGCAAAATTTGCGCATCAAGCGGATGGCGGAAAAGTTCGGCCACGTGGCGCAAGAAGCGTCCCGGTGCGGACAGGTGAAGCGGCGCACCGCCACTATCATCCGGCACGATGTTCCAGCGATCCAATGCGGTTGACACTTGCCGCCCCAACATCCGGTCCGGCGTGATCAAGGCCACCGTCTGCCCGTCTTCCGCCGCCTTCCGCATCCGCATGGCGATGGAAAGTGCTTCGATGCGCTGGCTTGATGCCTCGACAATCGTGATGCCGCCAAGCGCCTCTGGTAAATTCGAAAGGCTTGGCCCCTCCCGCAACCACGCATCCGTCACCGGCGCCGGGCGCAGGGCAAGCGACACGACCCGGCTGCGATCCTGGGCGCAGGGCTGCGTATCGGACCACTGCCGAATGTGGCCGGGCCCAACACCAAGGTCATGCATCAAACGCGCGAAACGGAACTGGGGGTGGTCTTCGAAGGACAGCGCGTCGGTCATCCGGTGCCAGACGTCGTCCGGTATATCCGCGTCAAAGCCCGGCAATACGACAGCGCCGTTCGGCAGACCCGCAATCGCTTTCATCAGCAGCGCGGTGGTGCCGCGCGACCCGGTGGAGCCGGCCAGAATGATGGGATCCGTGGGCGGGGTTTCCGCCCATTGTTCGATGAGAGCCTGCACAACGCCCCTTTGCCGCGCCTCGTTATCCTGTCCGTCATCGATCGCGCTGACGTAGTTATGGGCGATGCCGAATAGGGTCTGCGCGTTCTTCCAATGTCCCGATTGATCCGACACATCCAGCGCAGCAATTGTCGCAGCATCGACGCCCTCGCCCTGCATTTCATCCATCAGGCTGGCCAGACTATCGGCCAGCGCGAACACCGACGCCTGCGCGCCAAGTTCCGGATGGGCCTCAAGCACCGGCGCAATGAGCTGCGCAAGCTGAAGCCGTCGCCGCAGGGGATCGCGCGCAGGCGGTGGCGGCGGCGAGGTCAGCAGTTTGTCGAGGTCGGACAGCAGCAGGATTTTGGGCAAAAAGCCCGCCGGTCCTTCGATGAACAGCGATTGCAGCCGACGCCGCATCCGGGAGGTGTTCACGATCACGGTGATCTTTGCCAACGCCTCCGGTGGTTGATCACGGACCCGGTCCAACAGACCGTCCCGCAGCGCTTTGAGGAAATCAGCGCCCAGCGGTTCCATGAACAGGTGCGGACCGGTCCCGGCATCATGCATTTTGCGAGCCCTCAATAAGTGCCTCGGCCAGTGCGATACCTTCTGGCCTGCCAACATCGCACCATTGACCGGGATAGACACAGCCAAAGACGCGACCCTTCTCGATCAATAAATCCCAGAGCCTATTCAGGGAAAATACATCATCTTCGATCTCTCCCAAGCGGTCGGTGCGAATGATCTGGAACCCGCCATAGATCACCTCTGACCCACGAGAGAGCATGCCGCCCCCGGACAAATCGAAATCACCACCACCGACGCGGCCAATCGCCCGTGTCGGATCAACGCAAAGCAGCAGCGCGTCCATGTCATCGCCGCGCCAGTTTTCGCGCAGCACGTTGACCGGGTTGGGACCGTTCCAGATTACATCCGAGTTGACGGTAAACACCGGGCTACCACCAAGATGCTGCATCGCGTTCCGCAACCCACCTCCGGTGTCGAGGATTTCGGGCGTTTCGATAACCGTCTGAACACCGCTGCCAGACAGATGCGACTCCAGCATGTCAGCCATATAATGCAGGTTGGCGACCAGCTTCGTGACCTTCGCTTCTTGCAGCAACGCGATTGTTCGGTCGATCAGGGGTGTTCCACCGACTTCGATCAGTGGCTTCGGGCGATCTTTCGTCAGCGGCATCATCCGTGTGCCGAACCCGGCGGCAAAGATCATGGCGGCGTTCGGTGTCTGCGTCATGCGCGTTTCAACCTTTTCAGCCCGTCCGTCGTCGGCTCTGGTAAGATCGACAGCACGCAATCTGATAGCTCCGCGTCTTCCAGAGATTGCAGATTATGCAGCACGTGCCCCCAGACACGCGGGATCAGATCAACGTAGGACGGTTTGCCGTCGCGCAAGCTAAGACGTGCAAAAACACCGACGATCCGCAAATTCCGTTGTAGGCCGGACAGATAGTAGGCCTTGGAGAATTCCTGCGTGTCCATCTGGGATCGTTGGATGTAGTGCTGATAGGCGCTGGCCTGAACATCGGGACTGACATCGCGGCGGGCATCTTGAAGGATCGATACCAGATCATAGGCGGGGTGACCCAGCATCGCGTCCTGAAAATCCAGAAGACCTACCCGAGCGGGCCCGTCGCGATCCGGCAACCAGATCAGGTTCTCCGCATGGTAATCGCGTTGAATGAGGACACGCGGCGCGTGATCCAAAACGGTTAGCCGCGCCCGCATCATATCCGCCAATGTCGCCGACAGATCCGGCGTTTCGCTGCCTGTTACACCGCTGCGATACCAGTCGACGGACAAGGCCGAAAGCGGGGCCATGGTTTGCGCGTCATATCGGGCGAGGTTCGGGGCATCGCCTTGTGCAATCGCAAGCAGAACGTCACAGGCTGTCTCGTAAAGTTCGGTTTCGTCCGCCCGCCCGGCTTCCAGAAGTCGTGCAAAAAGGTTTGGCCCAAGGTCTTCCAGCAGCAGGAATCCGTTTTCGTCATCCGCAGCATAAATCTCTGGCGCACTCAGGCCTTGTGACCGCAACCAATCGGTAATGCGGATGAAGGGACGCACGTCCTCGCCCTTTTCAGGGGGGGCATCCATCAGGATCACCGTCGTCTGTTCGCGGTGCAGTCGGAAATACTTCCGGTTGGAGGCATCGCCCGCGACCATGGTTTTCGTCGCCGCATCGCACCCGGCGTCGATGATGAACGCATGCATAAGATCGTCGCGCTCAGTCATGTGTGATGCCTTCCAATTTGTCGGCCCATTTATCCCTCGCCCCCGAGGCCTTGATACGGCGTGTATCCGGCACGTCCATTTGCGTGAAGTTCAGATGTAACGCGCTGGGCGGCGCATCATCTCCAAGCCGGTCGGGCCATTCCACAAGACAAATTGCCGTGTCAAAAGCGTCCAATAGACCAAGTTCGATAATCTCGTCCGGTCCGCTTAACCGGTACAGATCGGCATGCCACACCTCACCCTTCCGAGTGTCATAGGTTTGCACCAATGTGAATGTGGGGGATGGGACATCTTCCGGGTGATCTTGCAGCGATTGGATCAGAGCGCGGGCGAAATGGGTTTTCCCGGCACCAATATCGCCCGTCAAAAGCAGCGTGTCGCCAACGTGGAGCCTTGAGCCGATTTGCTGTGCCAGATTTGCCGTCGCATCAGGCGTGGAAAGAACGATGTCGAACAGGTCAGAGCACATGGACGCACAGTACCGCGCGCCACGCTGGCTTCAAGTATCCCGGTGCAAATCCTGACCTGAATTTTCCGGCTCGGACAAGGTCGCCGTGTCCTCGATATCAAAGCGCACCAATGTCGCCCCGGTTGCAAGCGGGGTGACGGCCAAATCGATCACCGTGCCATCGGTCTTTTCGACTTCGGCAGTCCAGGACGACTTTTCCGTGTATTCCAGAACGAAATCGCGCAGCTCGCCCCAAACCGGGCTGGCCTTGCTGTGATCTTGCCAGTTCCTCATGCAGTCGATGACTGTCACCTCGGCGAAACTGTTATCGGGGTCCATGTTCCACAGGTCGCGGAACGCCTCGTTCGAAACGGTCAGAACCCCGTTGGAGGAGAAAACGGCAACGGCACTTCCAAGATGTTCAAGGACCGATTGACTCAATTCCAATTCGGCACGGAATTTGCGGGTTAGCGAGACCTCGGCACTGATATCCTCAATCAAAAACGCGATTGCGCCTTCTGGGTGCGGGCGACCCGTGACCCGGTAGGTGCGCCCGGAATCCAGCGTCCATGTTTCCGAATACCTGCCATCCGCCGCCGCTGCGACGAGGTCCGCAATTTGCTGCCGCCACGAATTGTAATTTTTCGGCTCAGGCATCAGGCGGCGGATGCGAAGCTCATCGAAGAAGGACAGCAGGTTTGGCCGCGAACTCAGGAAATCGGCGCCAAGCCCTGTCAGGTCGATCACGGCCGGATTGAACAGGACCAACTGTCGGTTATCATCGAAAATCGCCAGCCCGATGGTGAGGTGCGCGAAGGTCTTGGCAAGGGTTTGGACGAAATTGCGCTGGGCGGCTTCGGCCCGCACGATCGCATTGGCATCCACGGCTGAATAGAAATCACCGACGCGGGTTTCAGCACGCTGCACATCGAACCACACAGAACTGCGCGCATTGGGTGGGTTGATCGGAACGCGGCGGGTCCGGCCCGGTTCCAGCTTTGGTTCAGGCAGACGAAACAGCGGTAAACCGGGCTGCGGATCCTGATCGAATACGGTGCGATACAGCTTTTCATAGGCTGGGTTGAACCAACTCACAGTGCCGTTTTCAGCCACCTGCCAAACCGGGATCGGGGTCACATCGCTGGCATGACTCAGTGTCTCCAGCTTTTCCTTCATGATGTAGAGTTTTTGTCCGCTCGCGCCCGGGGACTGGTCCTTGTCGAACAGATCAATACGGATGCGATTGCCGGATTTGCGAACTTCCAGAACGCCATTATCCGCCGCATCCCGCGCAGAGAAATATTCAACGCCGTCGCGGTTGGGCGGCATCAACTCACCTTCGGGCAGGTTGAAGCGGTTCTTGAACAGACGTGTGACACCATCCCAATCGGATTTTTCCCCGGATGTGGCCAGCATCGCTTCGGCCTCGTCCGAGGCGTCGACAAGCCCGCCATCAACGAACAGGAACGAAAACCCACCGTCTTCGAGTTTCATCGATTTATGAGACTTCACAGGGCTTCGGACAGTCCACCACAGGGCGAGGATCGCCGTCGCGATACCTGCAAGAAGCGCGATAGTGGTGTCTAGGAAAGGCATTCGGCCGATACTCCGATCATCAATTAAAGGTACTCATCTTTCGTTAACGAACACTTAAGGTTCACACCGCGATCCTTTTGTTTTGCTCATATTCCGGCCCGGAATACGGCGTGCGGGCGTCGATAACATCACGGGGCCAGCTCACTTTCACGACCGCGCCCTGCCCTCCCGCATTGGGCGACGGGTCAAAGTTTTCGCGCCCATTGGCAAACACGATGGTCGCGCCACTGCGTTCCAACAGCGTTTTGGCAATGAACAATCCCAGGCCCATGCCCTCGTAATCATCCCTTTGCTGCCCTGCCGGTTCGTTAGACCTGCGCCCACGACGCACGAAGGGGTCGCCGATCCGCCCGATGATCGCTGGCGGGTAGCCGGGCCCATCGTCCGAGACCCGGATCGCGATCACATCTTCGGACCACTCCACATCAATCCACACCCGGCGCGACGCAAAATCAACGGCATTTTGTATAAGATTGCGCAGACCATGGATAACCTCCGGTTTACGCAGCACCGACGGCTGGATGTCCTCGACGTCGCCAATCGGTGCAAAATGATAGGACAGCTCGATCCCCCGCCCCTCATGCGGTTCGGCGGCCTCTTCCACCAAGGCACTAATCGGCGCGCGCCGCAGATGGACGTCGTCTTTGCCCGCGCGGCCCATGTTGCGCATGATGTCCCGGCAGCGATCCGCCTGGTCCCGGATCAGTTCCACATCCTCGCGCAGTTCTGGCTGATCCTCCAACTCTTCGATCAGTTCGGAACTGGTCAGCTTGATCGTGGCCAGCGGCGTGCCAAGCTCGTGCGCGGCCGCAGCGACGACGCCGCCAAGGTCGGTCAGCTTCTGTTCCCGAGCGAGAGCCATCTGCGTGGCGGAAAGCGCGTCGGACATGGAGTGCATTTCGGTCGTGACCCGCCGCGAATAGGCACCGAAAAAGATCACCGCGATGACCAATGCAATCCATGTCCCGAACAGGAAAATATCCGGCATCGACATCTCTGCCCCGGACGAGGTGCGCAGCGGCAGATAGGCGGTAGACAACACCGACACGATCAAGACCGCCGTGGCCCCGATGATCAGATAATATCGCACGGTCAGGATCGATGCGCTGATCATCACTGGCCCCATCAGCATCACTGCAAACGGGTTGTGCAATCCGCCCGTCAGGAACAGCAGGCAGCCAAGCTGAAGCACATCGAACAGCACCATGAAGAAGTTCTGCCGCTCGCTCAGCCGGGCGTTTTCCGGAAAGACGAAGATGGCGATCAGGTTGCCCATGACCGATATGCCCACCATCAGATAGCAAAGACCCATTTGAAGGATCAGCCCGTAATACCGTTCCGCGACGGTCAAAGCGATGATCTGGCCAAGGATCGCGACCCAACGCAAAAGGATCAAAGTGCGCAATCTGACCCAACTGCTTCGGTTCTGACCGGCCAAGAAGTCCATGTGGCTAAGCGTCCTGTTGTAATTCACTCTTTGATTGATAGGTCTGCACCTGACATAGCGCAATCTGGCAGGATGGGAGAACGCAATGGGAAGAACTCTGGCAATAGCCGCCGTGGCCGCCGTGATCGCGGGTTTGGGCGCCGCATGGTACGCAGGACGTCCCGGCGCAGAGAGTCAGTTCGCGCAATGCTCCCAATCGGCCAGCGGCAGCGACATTGGCGGGCCGTTCGAACTGGTCGACACGTCTGGCGAGACAGTGACCGACACGGACGTCTTCACCGAACCGTCGATCGTCTATTTCGGCTATACGTTCTGTCCCGATGTGTGCCCTTTCGATGTGTCGCGCAACGCCGAAGCGGTTGATATTCTTGCCGAACGCGGGATCAGTAGCACCCCGGTCTTCATCACCATCGATCCGGAACGTGACACGCCAGAGGCGCTCGCCGACTACGAGGCGAACATGCATGACAAGATGATCGCGCTGACCGGAACGCCCGAACAGGTCGCCGCGGCCAGCCGCGCCTACAAGACCTATTACAGTGCCAACAAGGACGGGACGGATGAGTACCTCGTCGATCATTCGACATTCACCTACCTCGTGCTGCCCGAATACGGTTTTGTCGAGTTCTTCCGCCGCGACGTCACGGCGGAGCAGATGGCCGACCGCGTTGCGTGCTTTGTGCAGAACAGTTGATCGCGACCGCGTGAAGTCAGTTTGACCTTTCACCCTCGCAGCTACATAGTCTCCGGCACGCAACATGAACGTGGTGGAGGACGCGATGGCCGACAGCGCCGTGACCCAGATCGGTGAGGATAGAAGCCTGCTGCTGGTCGATGACGACGAGCCGTTTCTGCGTCGCCTTGCCAAAGCGATGGAAAAACGCGGCTTCGATATCGAAACTGCGGGGAGCGTTTCGGAAGGCAAGGCCATTGCGCAAGCCCGCCCGCCCGCTTTCGCCGTTGTCGATCTGCGCCTTGAGGATGGAAACGGGCTCGACATTGTGGAAAGCCTGCGCTCCATCCGTCCCGACAGCCGGATCGTGGTTCTGACGGGTTACGGTGCGATTGCCACTGCCGTTGCCGCGGTCAAGATCGGCGCGACGGATTACCTGTCCAAGCCAGCGGATGCGACAGACATTACCAATGCGCTGCTTGCCACCGGGGACGATATGCCGCCGCCGCCCGAAAACCCGATGAGTGCCGATCGTGTGCGATGGGAGCATATCCAGCGCGTCTATGAACTGTGCGATCGCAATGTAAGCGAGACCGCGCGGCGCCTGTCGATGCACCGCCGGACCTTGCAGCGCATCCTTGCGAAACGCTCGCCGCGCTAGTCCGCCCTGGCGCGGTCAGTCCAGATCGTAGCGTTTGAGAACCTTGTCCACGACTTCGCCGTTCTCCAGCTTGTAGCCTTCCCAGCGGTCGTAATCGCGGAACCCCCGGCTTTGGTAGTAAACGAGCCCGCCATCATTATCGGCGCGAATATTGGCGTTGATCCATGCATATCCGATATGGCGCGCGGCCTTCTTCGTTGCTTCGAACAGGGCAGAGCCAATGCCAAGCCCAGTTCGGCCGATCTGTACGAAAGTCGCGATCTCTGCCGCGTCTTCGGGCAGGTATTGCGCCGGTTCGATCCATTGAAATCCGACGATCTCGCCATCCTCGGCCACCGCCACGTGCCAGGCGGAGCGACCGGGCGTTTCTTCCTCCATCCAGTCGTGCAGATCCTCTGCGGTGACCGGACGGACCAGCGCCGTGGTGCCCCCTTTTTCGATGATTGCGTTCAGCAAAGCTGCCATCGGGCGCGCATCCAAAGGTGTGGCGGGCCGTGTGTCGATCATTTCAACTCCTCCAGCAGCAGCGCGACGCGATCCGTATACGCTTGGCGTACTTCTTTCGGCGGGCGCAGCGTGATGGCAAGGCCACCCATCAATTCCGGTTTCGGTTTGCCGAAGAATTTGTCGGCCTCGCTGGTGGAGAATCCGGCGATTTCCACCGCCTCCATCCAAGCGCTGACCTTGTCGGCGGCCTTGATCTGACGCTTGATCTCTTTGGGGATCTGCGCGGGAAGGCCGAACCGCAAATGAATGGCAGCAGTCAGCCGATCATCCAACGCGCCATACCCGGGACCGACAGCCGCCTTCACCGGGGAAATCATATCGCCAATCACATATTCGGGCGCATCATGCAGCAACGCGGCCAGCAGCCATTTGGGGTCGCGCTTGGCGCTGATCCGTTCAAAAAGCTGTTCAACCAGCAGCGAATGTTCTGCGACGGAATAGGCGTAGTCGCCTTGAGTCTGCCCGTTCCAGCGCGCGACAAATGCCAGCCCGTGTGCGATATCTTCGATTTCGATATCCACGGGGGTTGGGTCCAGCAGGTCCAGCCTGCGTCCCGAAAGCATTCTTTGCCAAGCGCGCGTCTGTTTCATACGCACCGGATACGCCGGACCGCGCGCTTGGTAAACCGGGTTTCCCTCAACCCCTGTTCGCTGCGGCGATCTGTTCAATCCGCTTTGGCGTGGCATAAACGAAATTGCCGTGAACCTTTCCCGCTGGCTTGTACCCAAAGCGCCCGAAATGGCGCCGCAGCCAGCGGAAATCATCCATGTATTCGAGGATCAGAATCGGCGCGCAACGTCCAATTGTGTGAATCGCCCCCAGCAGCGCCTCTTTCTCGTGCCCTTCCACATCAAGTTGCAGGATCGAAACGTCGCGATCTTGCGGCACGGTATAGTCCAGCATCAGCGCGTTCACTTTCTGCACGCCGGGTCCATCCTGCGGTACGATCCGTGACACGCCGCCGATCGGATTTCCGGTCGCGTCATGGGTTTTGAAGAACAACCGCCCTGCCCGGTCGGACAGCGCGGCATTGGTCAAAGTGACGTTCCGCAGCGCATTTATTGCGACTGTCTGCTCCGCCGCTTTGTGGTTCTCAGGGCCGGGTTCAAAGGCCCAAATTTTGGCATTTCGGGCCATGGTGCCTGACAAGGCGGGCAGGAAATCGCCAAAGAACGTACCCGCATGAACGATGTCGCCTGTTCCGGCATGGGTGCGCATGAAGTCCAACGTATCGGGTTCGTGGACGTTCCCGCGCAAAACGGCCCAGGCAGCAGGACGTTTGATCAGATCAGAGGGAACGCAGTACCGACCATAGCAATTGGTCGCGATGCGATACCTGGCATCATCGGAGATCGGCAGGTTCTGGGGAATGTCATGCATTATCTGCCGCCTCGGTGCGCTGAGTTGCCCATTATTGGTAATCGCCGTGAATCTCTGGGGCGATTATGTGGGGCTTTGGGTTACCAAGAGGAAAACCAGAGCCACAATTCGGCAAATTAATGCGTTTCTGGAACGATTTATGTGCAACGGCGTTGTCACCTCAAAGGAGGCCGACATGAAAACCGTTCTTGCTGCAATTGCTCTGATGACTACCGCTGCCACCGCCAGCGCGGATATCGCGTGCCAGCCTGCAACCGACATGGAAGCCGCCCTGAAGGATTGGTATGGCGAACGACCCGTCGATGTGCGTGTCGGAAATACGCAGCTTTGGGCCTCTGACCGGCATGAGACATGGACACTGGTCCGCTATCTTCCCGATGGCGTTGCCTGCACCGTTGCCAGCGGAACGGGCGATCCGTCCGAGCGACCCGGCCCGGATCGCGTGGCCGAGCTGGCCGCACCGGATGCCGAATAGGCCATATTAGGCACTGTATAGTCAGACAAGCGCCGGTCGCTAGCCCTTGCGCTGCTGCCCGCATCTTAGGTCACTGAATGGTGCATCCGGCGCTCTTCCCTGCCGGGTGCGAAGTGCGCGTCAAAGAATGTTGCGTGAGACCTTTCAGGCTAACATAACCGCAGTTTGGGCCGGTCGGGACCGAAGCGTCTGCCGCGATAAACCACTGGGCATTTTACGTTTGTGCCGAAATCCGCCGACAGTTGCGGGCGGAACAGGCTGTCTGCTGCATTGTCAGGGGGCCTGTGCAGTGGTATCTGCGCCGCAACCTTTCAACACAGGATACAAACGATGGCCAACGACTACATCGTCAAGGACATTGCGCTGGCTAGCTTCGGCCGCAAGGAACTTGATATTGCAGAGACCGAAATGCCGGGCCTGATGGCGCTGCGCGAAGAATACGGCGAAAGCAAACCGCTGTCCGGCGCACGCATTGTCGGATCGCTGCACATGACGATCCAAACTGCTGTTCTGATCGAAACTCTGGTGGCGCTTGGCGCCGATGTGCGCTGGGCATCCTGCAACATCTTCTCCACCCAAGATCACGCTGCCGCCGCGATTGCGGAAGCGGGCGTGCCTGTCTTCGCGATCAAGGGGCAATCGCTGGAAGAGCATTGGGATTATCTCGATAAGTCCTTCATGTTCGAAGACGGCCCGAACATGATCCTCGACGATGGTGGTGACGCCACGCTTTACGTGCTGCTTGGCGCGCGTGCCGAAGCGGGCGAAGACATCATCCCAGTCCCGACTTCCGAGGAAGAAGAAGTCATCAAGGCGCAGATCAAGAAGCGGATGGAAGCCTCCCCCGGGTGGTTCACCAAAGTCCGTGATCAGATCAAAGGCGTGTCCGAAGAAACGACGACCGGCGTGAACCGTCTGTATCAACTGGTGCGCGACGGCCAACTGCCCTTCCCCGCGATCAACGTGAACGACTCCGTCACCAAGTCGAAATTCGACAACAAATACGGCTGTAAGGAATCGCTCGTCGACGGTATCCGCCGCGCGACCGATACGATGATGGCCGGTAAGGTCGCTGTGGTCATGGGCTATGGCGATGTGGGCAAAGGGTCTGCCGCGTCGCTGGCCGGTGCTGGCGCACGTGTCATCGTGACAGAGGTCGATCCGATCTGCGCGCTGCAAGCCGCCATGGACGGGTTCCAGGTCACTACGCTGGAAGAGGTCGTCGCAACCGCGGATATCTTCGTGACCACGACCGGCAACAAGGACGTGATCCGCATCGAGCATATGCGCGAGATGAAGGACATGGCGATCGTCGGCAATATCGGCCACTTCGATAACGAAATTCAGGTCGCCGCGCTGAAGAACCACAAATGGACCAACATCAAGGAACAGGTGGATATGATCGAGATGCCGAACGGCAATCGCCTGATCCTGCTGTCCGAAGGCCGTCTGCTGAACCTTGGTAACGCAACCGGTCACCCGTCTTTCGTGATGTCCGCATCCTTCACCAACCAAGTGCTGGCGCAGATCGAACTCTTCACCAAGGGTGACGAGTACAAGAACGACGTCTACATCCTGCCCAAGCATCTCGATGAGAAGGTCGCACGCTTGCACCTTGATCGGATCGGCGTGAAGCTGACGCAGATGAACCCGGAGCAAGCGGCCTATATCGGTGTGAAGCCGGAAGGCCCCTACAAGCCAGAACATTATCGGTACTGATCCCGATGCGGATCATTATCCACGGTGTTGGCGCGGTTGGCGGGGTTCTCGCCGCCGCGCTTTCGCGTTCTGGGCAGCAGGTTGTCGGCATTGCACGCGGCGCCCAGCTTGAGGCGATCCGGGCAGACGGCCTGACCGTCCGCACCCCGCAAGAGACGTTCTCAGCGCGCTTCGACTGTGTCGCGCACCCGTCTGAAATCACTTTTGAGGCGGACGACCTGATCCTTCTGACGATGAAGTCTCAGGACACGGTCGCTGCCTTGGAAGACTTGCGCGCAGCCGGCGTGCGCGATCAGCATATCTTTTGTTTTCAGAACGGCGTCGCGAATGAGCCGACGGCGTTGCGCCGGTTCCCGAATGTGCACGGCGTTACAGTGATGATGCCTTGTAGCTATCTGAAACCGGGGCAGGTTTCGGTCCGGGCGCAGCCCCGGTTTGGGCTGTTCGATATCGGACGCTACCCGCATGGCGCGGACGATGCCGACCGCAGTTTGGCAGCGGCATTGGATGCAGCCGGATTTGCGGGCTTTCCGATGGAGGACGTCATGCAGAGCAAATACGGCAAGCTGTTGATGAACCTTGGAAATATCATCGAGGCCAGCGTCGGACCGGGCGTCGATACCGCGCCGCTTCGACAGCGTGTCCGGAGCGAGGCGGAAACCGTCCTGCAAGCAGCCGGTATCAGTTGGGTCGATGTAGGGGCTGCCGATCCGCGACGTGACGCAATTCTGAAAGTCGCCGAAGTTCCAGGTGAGGCACGGCCGGGCGGATCGACAGTGCAAAGCCTGCGGCGTGGCACCGGGCATGTCGAAACCGATTACCTGAACGGGGAGATCGCATATCTGGGACGGCGTCATGACGTGGAGGCACCTCTCAACGCGCGATTGACGCAGCTTGGCGCCGATCTGGTCCGGCAAGGACATAGCCCTGGGGATCTGTCGGTTGAGGATCTGACAGCCCTTCTGGATGGTACGTGATACGCCCTAAAACCACCTTTGGTCCGGCAAATCGAAACCACTGGGATACGTATTGAAGTGCAGCAGGCCCGTCGCATCCCGGCGGGCCTTCGCTTTGCGGGGAAGCGCCGTGTAATTTTCCCTTTGTCTCCGGCGGATTGGACGGTAACCTTCGCAACAAGGCCAAACGCGGCCAAGTCCAATAAAACGGTGGGAGACTTCGATATGGGCAAACGTGACGAGCTTATCGCAAAATACGCAGACGACCTGATCAGCAAATGCGGCATCCAGCCGGATATGGACCTGCTGACAAAAGTGACGATTGGCTGCGGCCCGTCCATCTATAACGCCGACGCGTCCACGGTCGCGGGCTCCCAGCCGGATGAGCTTGAAACAGTGAAGAACAGCTTCCTGATGAAAAAGCTGGGTCTGGCAGATGGCCCAGAGCTGATGGCGGCGATCAACTCCGTGATCGAAACCTATGGCAAGTCCGAGCGCAACAAATACCGCGCCGTGATTTACTACATGCTGACAAAGCATTTCGGCAAAGAGTCGGTTTACAGCTAAACCTCTCAATCGAATAGAATTTTAGAGGCTCTTTGTTTGCACGCGGAGCCTCTTTCTTCTAAGGTCAGGTTATTCGGCCAGGAGGCTGGAGCCTACAAAATCTTCCGAAGCGTGTGGTGGTGTAATAACGCGCTGGGGTGAGTAAAGGGTTCCGGTCGTCCCGCCGGGACCCTTTTTCCTTTTCAGACCTGTTCCCGTTCAGAACAATGCCAAGACTGCGCCGATCACTGCGCATCCGAATGTCGCATAACCACCATCGATCAGTGTGAGTTTGAACGGACGCCCGGCGTAGGCGTTGTTGATCATGATCCAAGGCGCGATGAAGAACAGCCCGATCCCAAGCCCTGCGACCAGTCCCATACCAAACCCGTCGATCTCGGACAGCGCGAAGATATGGCGCATCATCCCGGCAACAAGCACCATCGCAATGGCCGAAAGGATATAGGGCAGGGCGCTTTCCCCTTTGGGCTTGCCGTTCTCGTCCCGCTCAATGCCAGCGGCGTTCATCCATGGTTCTGCCAGCGTCATGTACCAGATCGCGCCGAAACCCCATCCCGCCGCCGCGGCGATGATCACGCTTAGAAACCCCATATTCCGCTCTCCCATGCTTTGTTTCAGCAAGGTTAGGGGCGATTATCCGCTCTGACTAGAGTGTGGTGCCGCCAAGTTCCAAGACGATCTTCCATTCCTCTTCGGTCACGGGCTGAACCGAAAGACGCGAGTTTTTGACCAGCACCATCTCTGCAAGACGTGGGTCTTGTTTGATCTGATCCAGACTGACCGGAGTGGCCAGGTCCTTCACCGCTTTGATGTCGACACATTCCCAGCGGTCGTCATCGGTCGTGCTGTCTGGATGCGCCTCGGCGCAGATTTCAACGATACCGACGATCTCCCGATCCTTCTGCGAGTGATAAAAGAAGCCAAGATCGCCCAGCTTCATCTCGCGCATGAAATTGCGGGCCTGGTAGTTGCGCACGCCGTCCCATTCTTCGCCCGCGTCACCCTTGGCCTTTTGCTGGTCCCAGCTCCAGGTGGACGTTTCGGATTTGAACAGCCAATACGCCATCGTCTTCTCCTTCATTCTTCTTTCAGTGGGCGTGACAGCAGACTTTGCAAGACGGCGCCGATCTCTGTCTGTCCGGTTACCAAGGCGTTCACCGCGTCCAATACCGGCAGGTCCAGCCCGCGCTGCACCGCGATCTTGCGCAACGCCTGCGCAGTGGCCGCGCCTTCCACCGTGATGGAGGCATCGAACGGATCGCGCTTGCCGATGGACAGGCCAAACCGGAAATTGCGGGACTGCGGCGACCCGCATGTGAGGATCAGATCGCCAAGCCCGCTAAGACCCATCAAGGTTTCCGTCTCTGCGCCCAGCGCAGTGGCAAGGCGCTGCATTTCTGCGAACCCTCTGGTCACCAGCGCAGCGCGGGCGCTTTCGCCAAGTTCCGCGCCAATGCAGGCGCCCGCCGCAATGGCGATCACGTTCTTCACCGCGCCGCCAAGCTGCGCACCCGTGGTGTCCGCGCTGCGATAAAGCCGCAGTTTCGGACGGTTCAGCGCCTCTTGCAGGTGTTTGGCCGCGTCCGTGTCGGCGCAGGCTAGTGTCAACGCCGTTGGCAGCCCCACCGCGATATCGGCGGCAAAGCTTGGGCCGGTCAGAATAGCAGGGGTGGCACCCGGCAGGCGCTGGGCGATCATATCCACCGGGCCGGACAAGGTTTGAAGATCGACGCCTTTGCAACAAGCGACGCAGGGTTTGTTTGCCAAACTCGCCGCATTGCGATCAAGAAATGCGCCAAGCTGTTGCATCGGAACTGCCAGCAGCACGATATCGGCATCGGCAAGACAGTCTGCATTTGCGGTGGCCATGATCCCGTCCGGCAGGGTCGCGCCGGGCAAGCGTGCCTCGTGGCG
Source organism: Aliishimia ponticola (assembly GCF_004803475.1). Taxonomy (GTDB): domain Bacteria; phylum Pseudomonadota; class Alphaproteobacteria; order Rhodobacterales; family Rhodobacteraceae; genus Aliishimia; species Aliishimia ponticola. The sequence goes on along the minus strand of NZ_SRKY01000005.1, from coordinate 9,144 downwards.
GCGTGTTTGTTCGACCTTGGTCATTTGCCCTGCATCGCGGCCAAGCAGGATGACGGGTTGCGGTCCGGCGAGTGCGATGGCCAGTGCTGTGCCAAAGGCGCCAGAGCCCGCGATCACGATGCTCATGCCTTTGCCCCTTTTCGGCCGCTTCCCAACATGGCGGGCGCGGTATCATCCAAGGGCCAGCGCGGCCGGGCCGCCAGTGTCAGCCCGTCGGCAGGGCGCATCGACATCTGTTCCAGCGCGGCACCGCCGATCATCGCTGCATTATCGGTGCACAGGGCGAGGGGCGGCGCGACAAAGGCAATCCCAAGCGACGCGGATTGGTCCTCAAGCCGGGCGCGGATCGATTGATTGGCGGCAACGCCGCCCGCCACACACAAGACCGGAGTATCCGGCGCAAGGGACAGGTATTCTTCGCAAGCGCGCGCGGATTTCTTGGCTAGCACATCCGCCACCGCGTCCTGAAACCCCGCGCTCAGATCGGCGATATCCTGTCGGTAAAGTCCGCCCTGATCGGCAATAAGCGTGTCGCGCGCGCGCAGCACGGCGGTTTTCAATCCGGAAAAGGACATGTTGCAGTCCGGCCGGTCGAGCAAAGGCCGGGGCAGGGCGAACCGTCGCGGATCGCCGGAAGCCGCCGCGTTCTCCACGCTTGGACCACCCGGCTGAGGCAGGCCAAGAAGGCGCGCGACCTTGTCAAAAGCCTCGCCCGGGGCGTCGTCGATCGTCCCGCCAAGCCGGCGAAAGCGGGTCGGCCCTTCGACCAGCAGAAATTGGCAATGCCCGCCGGACACCAGCAGCATCAGATAGGGATAGGCGACCCCGTCGGTCAGCCGAGGGGTCAGGGCGTGGCCGGCAAGGTGGTTCACGCCAAAGATCGGCTTGCCCGTCGCTGCGGCCAGTCCCTTGGCGCACATCACGCCCGAAATCACGCCGCCGATCAAACCGGGGCCCGACGTCACGGCAATCGCATCAATCCCGTCCAAATCGGTCTGCGCCGCGTCCAGTGCCTGAGCAACGGCCAGGTCCACCTTTTCCGCATGGGCACGGGCCGCGATTTCAGGCACGACACCGCCGAATGCCGCATGCAGTTCCGTTTGGCCGAACACGATGGATGACGACACCTGTGCCTTGGGCGCGCCGGGCACGCCGCGCACCACGGCCGCCGCGGTATCGTCGCAACTGCTTTCAATGGCGAGAATGGTCTGGGGCAGCGTCATGTGCCGTCCTGGTTGATTGGAGTGCATTGCGCAGGTAACACCGGGCAGCGCTTCAAACAATCCCGGTAGGCCATGTCCGATCCCTATGCGACCGTGCTGCTGACACGTCCTGCTGATGCCTCGAACCAGGTCGCGGATCAATTGCGGACGACTTTTGGCCGCCGATTGCAAATTATCGTCTCGCCACTTCTCCAGATCGCGGCGACCGGGCAAGTTCCCGATCAGTCGGGCAGTGCCGGAGTGATCTTTACCTCTGCGAATGGGGTCAGTTTCGGCGGGAAACCCGGCGCGATCCCGGCCTATTGCGTTGGCAAGGCCACAACCGACGCAGCGTCACAGGCGGGCTGGCAGGCCGAATATGTTGGCGATACCGCCGACGCCTTGGTCGCCACGCTTGAAAAACGGCAGGTCAGCGGGCCGCTTGTACATATCGGCGGCGTGCATCGGCGCGGCCATGTTGCAAAGCGTCTGACCGCATCCGGGCTGCCCACAACCGAGGTCGATGTCTACGATCAAGCCCCGCTTGAGCTGTCGCAAGCCGCAAAAACAGCGCTTTGTGACCGGCTTCCGGTGATTGTACCGCTGTATTCCCCCCGGACTGCCCGAATTTTCGCCAATGACTTTCCGCCCACCGCGCGGCCGCATTTGGTGGCGATAAGCAAGGCAGTCATGGCCGAACTGGCCCATCTGCCTGCGACGACGCGTCAAATCGCTTTGTCTCCGGATGCCTGTTCAATGCTGGAAAGGCTTGAAACGACGCTGCGCCGGGTTGAGGCAGGGGATAACCCGGTCTAGTCTCTGTCAGGGCTCCACCAAGCTGTAAAGATTCGATAGGGGGTTAGCATTGGTTGAAGAAAACACCGTCGTAGACGGAGATGTCGTCAACTCACCCTCGGACACAGCCGCAAACCGACAAGACAAGGGTGTCTTCGTACCCCTGATTTTTGGCGGCGCGGTTGCGACGGCGCTGGGATTTTTCGGGGGTCAGTTGGACTCCGTCGAAGAAGCCTTGGGTTGGGCCGAGGATGATGCACAATTTGAACAGGTCATCGCGCAGCAGCGGGATGCACTGGCTGCGCAGGATGAAAAGATCAACGCGCTGGCCGAACAGATCGCGCAACTGACCGCGAAGATCGAGGCGCTGCCAGATACCCCCGCGCAGGTGGACTTGTCCGGTATCGAAGGCGCAGTATCGTCCACGCGGACAGAGCTTGAGACCCTGACGCAGCGTTTGACCGATCTGGAAAAGCGCCCGATGACAGAAGGCCTGTCGCAAGATGCCATCGCCGCCTACGAGGCAGAGCTTGATCGCCTGAAATCGACGGTCCAGCAGGAATTGCAGTCCTTCGAGGAAACCGCCGCAAGCCAGCGGAGCGAAATCGAAGCGCTTTTGAACACCGCCAAGGACACAGAGGCAGAGGCCGCCCGCAAAGAGGCTTTGGCCCGTGCCCGCGCCGCGCTGGCCAGTGTCATGGTCGCGCTCGACAATGGCGCGCCCTATGCCGACCTTTTGTCAGAGCTGGATGCAGCCAGCGACGCGGAAATTCCCGCAGCATTGAGCGGCCCCGCCGAAACCGGGGTTGCGACGCTTGTGGCACTGCAAGCCGATTTCCCGCTCGCCGCCCGCAGCGCATTGTCAGCGGCCCGCAGTGAACAATCGGAAAGCGAAGGGGGCGGTTTCGGTTCCTTCCTGCAACGCCAGCTTGGCGCCCGGTCGGTGACACCCCGCGAAGGCTCCGATCCCAACGCCGTTCTAAGCCGGGCAGAGGCCGCCGTGCGCGCCGGTCAACTGGGTACGGCACTTTCAGAAATAGATACACTTCCCGAAACAGCTAAATCGGCAATGGCGGACTGGATTTCCGCCGCCGATACACGCGCTGCTGCCATGTCCGCCGCTCAGGACGTTTCCGCAGCCCTCGGTTCCAATTGAGGATGGTTCAATGCTTTGGTCGCTAATTAAAATCATTCTCTTCATGGTGGCTGTCGCCGCGCTGGCGCTTGGTGCAGGCTACCTTCTTGAAAGCTCGGGCGGTGTGCAGATCACCGTTATGGGCACCGAATATACCTTTGGTCCGTTGCAATCGGTCATCGCGTTGATCGTTTTGGTCTTTGCCCTTTGGGTGGTCCTGAAACTGGTTTCGCTTCTGTTTGCCACTTGGAAATTCCTGAATGGCGATGAAACGGCGCTGTCGCGGTATTTCGACCGCAGCCGTGAACGTCGCGGATATGACGCGCTGGCCGAGGGCATGATGGCGCTCGCCTCTGGCGAGGGTCGTGTCGCGATGGCGAAGGCAGAGAAGGCCCAGCGCTATCTGGAAAAGCCGGAATTGACGAACCTGCTGACCGCACAGGCGGCAGAGCTTGCCGGTGACAAACGCAAGGCCGAAGAAACCTATCGCAAGCTGGTTCAGAACGACGCGACTCGCTTTGTCGGGGTGCGTGGTATCATGAAACAGAAGCTGGCGGATGGGGATACCGATACCGCGATGCAATTGGCGCAGCGGGCCTTCGCCCTTAAGCCGCGCCATGGCGAAACGCAGGATATCCTGTTGAAGCTGCAAGCCAATGCAGCCGATTGGACCGGGGCGCGCGAGACGCTGAATGCCAAGCTGAAATCCGGGGCGCTGCCGCGTGACGTCTATCGTCGCCGGGACGCAGTTCTGGCGCTGGGCAAGGCGCGTGACATCGTCGCCGATGGCGCAACGGTCGAGGCGCAGGAAGCTGCGATCGAAGCGAACAAGCTGTCGCCCGATCTGATTCCCGCCGCCGTCATGGCCGCGCGCAGCTATATCGCGCAGGGCAAAAAGCGCCCGGCCGCGCGTCTGTTGACCAAGGCATGGGCCACGCAGCCCCATCCCGAACTCGCTGCCGCATTCGCTGAGATTGAACCCGAAGAAACGCCGCAAGCGCGCCTGAAACGGTTCAAGCCGCTGGTACGCGCGCTGCCCGATCACCCGGAATCCCGGATGCTGATGGCAGAACTGTGCATCGCGGCCGAAGACTTCCCGCAAGCGCGGCGTGCGCTGGGCGATCTGGTCGAAACCGATCCGACAGCCCGTTCGGTCACCATCATGGCGGCCATCGAACGCGGTGAAGGCGCGTCCGACACGGTCGTGAAAGGCTGGCTTGCCAAGGCGCTGACGGTGCCGCGTGGCCCGCAATGGGTCTGCGAGAACTGCCATCACATCCACACAGAATGGACGCCGACCTGCGAAAACTGCGGAAGCTTCGATACGCTGGAATGGAAATCCCCGCCGCAATCCGAGGTAGCGACTCCGACCGGGGTGCAAATGCTGCCACTTATCGTTGGTGCGCTGGAAGATCACAGCGCCGAAGAGGATGCGGAGGAACCGATGGCTCAGGACGCGACAAGCGACGTGACAGAGGTCGAGGACGCGGAAATCGTAGACACCGAAGTGGCACCAGAAGAGCCCAAAAAATAGCTCTTTGCAGTCGGCAACCGTGGTGCTAATAGGCGCGCCACGGTGCCGCTGTAGCTCAGCTGGTAGAGCACGTCATTCGTAATGATGGGGTCGGGGGTTCGAGTCCCTTCAGCGGCACCAGATAGCACTTCAGAACCATACGGGCCGCTGGGGCTTTTGTCGGGCGGCGCACCAACGCATGATCTGAAGAAGCGCAGACGTTTCGGCACCTTGCAGAACATCGATGCCCGTCAGACTTGGTAATAATCGCGATACCAGTCGACGAAGTGCTTCAAGCCGACTTCCACGGGTGTCTGCGGGCGCGCACCGGTGAGGGCGGTCAAAAGCTGCGTATCCGCCCATGTTGCAGGGACATCGCCGGGCTGCATGGGCAGGAAGTTCTTCTGCGCCGGAGTTCCGCAGGCCCGTTCAATCGCTGCGATGTAATCCATCAGCTTTACCGGGGCGCCATTGCCGATATTCACAACCCGGAACGGCGCCACCGGAGACAGGCTGTCGCCTTCGACTGGTGCACCGGCCTCGGGGATGGCCTTCGCCAGTGCCAGGATGCTGGCGACCAGGTCGTCGATATAGGTGAAGTCCCGCATCATTTCGCCGTTGTTATAGACGTCAATCGGGTCACCATTCAGGATCGCGCGGGTGAACTTGAAATGCGCCATATCGGGGCGACCCCATGGCCCATAGACCGTGAAGAACCGGAACATCGTCGTCGGCAGATCGTAGAGATGAGCATATGAATGCGCCAAGGCCTCTGTCGCCTTTTTCGTGGCGGCATAGAAGCTCATCTGCGTATCGACCTTATCCGTCTCGCGGTAAGGCATCTCGGTGTTTGCGCCATAGACCGACGACGTGGAGGCCAGCAGCATATGCGCCGGAGGATGGGCGCGCGCAGCCTCCAACAGATTCGCCGTGCCGACGATATTCGCCTGAACGTAAGACGACGGGTTGTCGATGGAATAGCGCACACCTGCCTGCGCGGCGAGGTGAATCACCAAGTCCGGCTTGGCCTGTGCAAAAAGATCTGCCAGCAGATCCGGGGTTTCAAGCAGCCCCACGACAGGCGTGAACCCTTCCGACTGGGCCAGCATCGCGTGGCGCCGTTCCTTCAGGGCGACATCATAATAGTCGGTCAGCCCATCCAACCCGACGACGCGCCATCCTGCATCCAGAAGCGCGCGGCAGGTGAAGTATCCGATGAAGCCGGCCGAACCGGTAACGAGTGCAGTGCCTGTCATATGCTCGTGATGGTCGAAAAACGGAGTTATTTAAAGTGGTATTCCACAAAAATCTGACGCGATAAGATTTATTTTCCCCAAAGATTTCGGGCTGAATTGCGCATTCACGGGGGATATTCCCGCGCAGAATTCCGTAGGGGAAACTCGCCACAAAGCTGACACAAGTTCTAAGGCGGTTCAGCGATTCGACTGCCCGAAAAAGTCACCGAAAAGCATTGATTTGCAGGGCTTCTTTCAAGTTTTCACATTTTCAGAATGTGGCGCATTCTTGCAGCAGGTTGCCGTGCTTTGGAAACAAAGCCGCTCAACCAATCCGATTGTAAACCGAGATCGACACCCTCCAGTTGAACTTTAAGGTTGGATGATCAAGGGAATTTACTAAAATTTTGTTATCGTTTAATGAGACTGTGATGTGTCCAGGCTAGTGTTGCCGGGCGCTGGGTTTGAGTGGTTGGAAGAGTGGGAGCGTTGGGTTAAGCGGAGTGACGGCATTTTTTTGCCGTGGGGGTCAAATTTATTTCTGAACTTTGATTGTTGCTGGCATGAGGGTGCCTGCAAATCTCCGAGGAAACCTAATCTAGCGTGAACGCGACTCTGGCTTTGCTGGAACCTTTCAACCTGTCCGGTCGAAAGGCTGGATTATTTTAATTGGTGTGGCCCGTTGGCCTTAAAACTGGGGGATATGGAAATGACCTACCACTACAGCTCTTACACCACGTATGAATTCACGGCGTTCGCAGAGGCTGACTTGCTCAGCGCGGGCGACAACAACCTTGGCTGCGGTGACACGTTCACCATGCCGGCGTCCGCGTCGACCTGCTTTTCGGTTTCGGACAACGACCGTTACCTGTCGGGCGACAAGTGCTACAACGAGAACTCTGACGATACATCCGGTCAGAAGGCATCGATCGAAGGCGCAAACGGCACCGAACTGGGCAATGGCGGCCAGATCTATGCTGAAAGCTATTTCTGGGTCCAGGACTCGGCTGGCAACTGGTACATGCTGATCGAGATCGAGCAAGAAGGCTCGGGCGACGATTACTTCACATTCCACAGCGGCTACGGCATCCCGCCGGAAGGCACAGAGCTGACGGTCGTGAGCCAGTGCAACGTCACAAGCGACTGGATCGATTTCAAATGCCTCGACGCAGGTGAAAAGACGCCGGTCAACACTGCGCCGACATTCGACAATATCCCCACGGACGGCGAAATCTGCATCGACGAGAACACAACCGACGTGTTCAACATCGACTCCAGCGACGCAGACGGCGATGCGCGCAGCTATGACATCATCGGCGGTGCCGACGGTGCGCTGTTCACAATCGATGCACATACCGGTCAGCTGAGCTTCGTCGAAGCACCTGACTACGAAAACCCTGCCGACCATGGCGGCGACAATGTGTACGAAGTCAAAGTGCGCGTGTCCGACGGCAATGGCGGCGAAGCGACTCAGCTTCTGAAAGTTTGCGTCGAAGACGTGACCGAAACCACGCCGGGCGGCACCTGCATCGTGATCGAAGCAGAGGACATGTCCGAAACCGGTTACCACACGGTGTCCGGCTCCCAGGCGTCCGGTGGCGAACTGGTCAAGCTGAACTGCGCAGGTGGTACAGGCAAACTTTGGACCACCTTCAACGGTGAATCCGGCACATATGACCTGACGATCTCAGCTCAGGACGAGAACGACGGTAACTCCAAAATCAAGGTCTTCGTGAACGGCAACTATGTCGACACGATCTACCTGAACACCAACACCGATGGCGGTGGCTCCAACAATGGCGGCTTCTCCGACTTCACCATCGACGATCTGCAGCTGAACACCGGCGACGTTGTGAAGCTGGTTGCTGTTGGCAACGCAGGCGAATTCGTTCGCATCGACAAGATCGAGCTGTGCTCCGAAGGTGGCCAGCCGTGCCCCGAAGGCTTCACCAAGGAAGACTTCCAGGCGCTGAGCGAAGGCACCATCGTTTCCGACCAGATCGAAGGCGTGACCATCTCTGCACAACGTGCAGGCGACGGCGCATCCTCGCCGAACGACGCGATGATCTTCGACAGCTCCAACCCGACCGGCGGTGACCACGATCTTGGTTTTGCCGATCTGGGCAACATCATCATCATCTCCGAAGATGGCGACAGCTCCGACCCGGACGACAACGCAGGCGGCGGTGTGATCACCTTCGACTTCGACAACCCGTCCGATCTGTCCGACATCAAGCTGCTCGACATCGAAGAAGCAGGCGGCACGATCGACCTGTACGCGGCCGATGGTTCGCTGATCAAATCCGTCGCAATTCCGGCAGCTGGCAACAACTCGATCCAAACGATCGATCTGTCCGCCGAGGGCGTGTCCCAGATGCAAATCAACCTCGTCGGTTCCGGCGCTGTTGACGATCTGTGCTGGAAGCCGGGCGAAGCGCCTGCGCTGGGCGCTCTGGAAGGCCGCTACTTCTGCGACGAAAACGGCAACAACATCGACGATGGCGAAGTTGGTATCGAAGGCGCAACCGTTTGGCTGCTCGACGACACCGGCGCAATCGTAGGTTCCACCACGACCGACGCCAACGGCGAATACGCGTTCACCGATCTGGAAGCCGGCAACTACTCTGTCCGCTTCGAAGACCCGAACGACATCGGTCAGGACGGCAAAGTGTTCGTTGAAGCCGATCAAGGCGGTGACGACACGGTCGACAGCGACGTCGTAAACGTGGGTAGCGCAGGCAACGGCAACACCGGCACGGTGACTGTTGTGGCTGGCGAAACGACCTCCAATGTCGATGCAGGTATCAAAGATCCCGGCACGGCTTCGCTGGCGGGCCGCGTGTTCTGCGACGAGAACGACAACAGCCTTGATGACGGTGAGCCCGGCATCGCGGGTGTGACTGTTCAGCTTCTGGACGCATCCGGCGCAGTGGTTGCGACCACTGAAACCGGCGCAGACGGCTCTTACGAGTTCGTCGGTCTGGACGCAGGCACCTATTCCGTCGACTTCGACGAGAATGACGCCGATCTGGACGGCAAGGTTCTGGTCACACAGGACGTTGACGGCAACGCATCCGACGATGTGGACAGCGACGCGTCCGAAGCGGACGGCACAACCGGTCAGGTCACACTGGGCATTGGCGAGCGGGTCGAGAACATCGACGCGGGCGTTGAAGATCCGGGCACGGCCTCCATCGGTGACACCGTATGGCTGGACGAGAACGGCAACGGCACGCTGGACGGCGGCGAAGCCGGTGTCGACGG
>NZ_SRKY01000004.1 GCF_004803475.1 Aliishimia ponticola | reverse complement strand
AAGTCAAACTGCTGGCAGACACGGACGGCGACGGCGAAATCGACGATGTGGTTGCAACGACCACCACGTCGAATGGCGGCCAGTACCTGTTCGAGAACCTGGACGCTGATGACTACAAAGTCATGTTCGGCACGGTTGCAGGTCTGACATTCACCACTGCAGGCGCAGCGGCGGACGAAGACGTGGACGGCGACTCCGACGCAGGCGTGGACGGCATGACCGACACGATCTCGCTGGAAATCGGTGAAGCAGAGCGCGACATCGACGCAGGTCTGGTCGATCCGGGTACGGCGTCCATCGGTGACACCGTATGGTTCGACGCTGACAAGGACGGGCTCCTTGGTGCGGACGAAGAAGGTGTCGACGGCGTTGAAGTCAAACTGCTGGCAGACACGGACGGTGACGGCGAAATCGACGATGTGGTTGCAACGACCACAACGGCGAATGGCGGCCAGTACCTGTTCGACGGTCTTGCGGCTGGCGAGTACAAGGTGATGTTCGGCACAGCCGGCGACCTGGTGTTCACCGGTGCATCGCGTAACCCGGCAGAGGACGTCGATGGCGACTCCGACGCGAATGAAACAGACGGTATGACCGATGTCATCACGCTTTCGACCGGCGAAGCCGAGCGGGACGTGGACGCAGGTCTGATCGATCCGGGCACAGCCTCGGTCGGTGACACGGTCTGGCTCGACGCGAATGGCAACGGCATCCTCGACGGCGGCGAAGCCGGTGTGGACGGTGTTGAAGTCAAGCTGCTGGCAGATCTGGACGGTGACGGCGAAGTCGACGATGTGGTTGCAACGACCACAACGGCGAATGGCGGTCAGTACCTGTTCGACGGTTTGGATGCAGGCGAGTACGCGGTCATGTTCGTGGAGCCGAACGGCTTCGACTTCACAGCAACGGGTGCGGATGCCGACGATCTGGTCGACGGTGACTCCGACGCTGGTGTGAATGGCATGACCGACACGTTCGATCTGTCCATCGGCGAAGCGGAAACCGACATCGACGCTGGTCTCGTGTCCGAAAACGGTGCACCGACGCCGATGGATGACGAGCTGAAGATCTGTGCCGACACAGTGGGCGGTGTCTCTGTCCTGCTGAACGACACTGATCCGGAGTTCGATCTTCTGAGCATCGTCGAAGTTGACGGCCAAGCGATCGCACCGTTCGGTTCGATCACGACCGCCAACGGTACTGAAGTGACGCTGGACGATCTGCTGTTCCTCGGCCAATCGCTGTCCATCGATGCGACGGGTTCCGCAGTGTGGAGCGCGCTGGATATCGGTGAGATGGGTGTGGAGAACATCTCCTACACCGTGACCGACGGAAACGGTAACTTCGCAACAGCGAACCTGGAAGTGACCTTCTGCGGTGATGCGAACTCCGTATCGTCCCTCAACAATAGCTTGCCGACAGGTCTGGTTGAGTACCAGATCAGCTCGTCCAGCGTTGAGGCGCCCTACGGTGACGAAGGCTTCGACATCAAGATCGTTTCCGCAGGTGGTGATGGCCGCTTCGAAGACGTTATCTTCGAAGAAGCTTACTGCCTGAGCATCATCGATCCGGCAGCGGCTGCTGAAAACTTCGGCACAGCGCCCATCAACACCGCTGACGCATTCGGGATCGAAGACGCAACTGCAAGCCTCTTCAATGCCGATCAGATCAGCTTCGCGAATGGCGAGACCGCTCTGGACAACCTCGACGTGATCAACTGGATCCTCAACCAAGACTTTGAGGATAACGGGTTCACCGGTTGGGAAGTTCAGCGCGCGATCTGGGAGTTCACCGATAGCTTCGACACAGACTACCTGTCGGATATCGACCCGGCTCTCGGCGACGATGCGAATGTTGATTTCATCGTCTCGCAAGCACTGGCCAATGGTGACGGCTTTGTCGCAGGCGTCGGTGACGTGGTTGGTGTGGTTCTTGATCCGAACCCTGCCACTGCAGAAAACTCGCAGCCGTTCCTTGTCGCGGTTGATTGGGAAGACGTTGACTGCTTCTGCATCGACAATAGCGGCATGATCTTGTCGTAAGTCTAAATGGCGCCCCGGCCGGTTGGGTCGGGGCGCCGCGAAATAGGCGTCGCCCGGGGCTCGGGCTGCGTCTTAGGCGGAGCCCCCGCCGACGGGTCTGGTCCGGATTACTAAAAAGGACGTTGTCTGACCTGCTAACCATTGTTCTTGAAGGAGAACGTTATGAAGAAACTCGTAATCGCTACGACTGCGCTGATCGCGTCTGCACAAGCGTCGCTCGCAAACATTGCCAGCCTGGCACCGCCGACGTCCACAGCAGTTCCGGAAATCAGCGCACTGGAAGGCACTGCAGCTCTGGCAGCTGTTGCCGCAGTTGTGCTGCTGGCTTGGGAACGCCGCCGTCGCGCAGCGTAAGCTACACAGAAGTAATAAAGACGGCCCTGCCAATCGGTGGGGCCGTTTTCCGTTGGGACGCGCTTATTCCTGCCTAAAGATCGCGTCGCGGGGCAACATCCTCAAAAAAGCCGCATTTATGCTTTTGAAACTATCCCGACCTTTGGCTGAACCTGCTAAAGGTTAACAAAACGCGCGAAAACGCGCACGCCACAAAGGCGAACGAGGCAGAGCAGATGAATGGCAACGTGCAAGGCATTGGGGCACAGGGCGCCACGCCGATCCGGCGAGCACCCGCGCGGTCCGACCAGTCGAACCTGGATTTTCTGGATCTTTCGACCCTTTTCGGGACGTTGTGGCGCGGGAAATTCACCATTCTGGCGGTTATGGCCATCGCTCTCGCTGCGGGGCTTTACTATGCCTACCTGATCGCGACCCCGCTCTACCGGGCCAAGGCTGTTGTCATGCTGGACACGCGGGAAGAGCAGGTCGTCGACATCGAAAGCGTGATCGGCGGGCTGTCGTCCGATGCGTCAGTCGTGAATACAGAGGTCGAAGTGCTTAAAAGCCGTGGCCTTCTGTCCAAGGTCAGCACTGAACTGGACCTGCCCAACGACCCCGAGTTCAACCGCTTCCTGCGGGAGCCGGGCCTGATCGCGTCGTGGAAGCTGGCCGCCAAACGCGGATTGGGCCTGACCGAAGCGCCGCCGACCCCGACTCTGCCCGTCAAGCAAGGCCGCATGGAAGACGCGGCGATTGATGGCCTGCTGGAACGCCTGACAATCAAGAACGTGCCAAACAGTCTTGTGTTCAACGTCACCGTGGAAACCACGGATGCCGAGAAATCGGCCGCTATCGCGAACACCGTGGTCGACAAGTACATACTCAACCAACTCGAAGCGAAGTTCGACGCGACGCGGCAAGCCACCACCTGGTTGTCAGGCCGCGTGGGCGAATTGCGAACCTCTCTTGAGGCGGCAGAGGCCGAGGTGAAGGCGTTCCGGGCCAAGACTGACTTGGTTAATTCTGAAACGCTCTCAGCGCTTGAAGTGCAGCTCAAAGACCTGCGGGACCGGATCGTGGATTCCGAGGCGGCGATTGGTGCCGCGCAAACGCGGTTGGACCGTCTCGCCACTGCGCAAACTGCGCAGGAGCGCGCGACGATCCTGCAAGACCCGCAGCTCACACGGTTGCTGCCCCGCATCGACCAGCCCGCAATATCCGACGCATTCGATGCGCGTGTTGCCGATGTCACGGCCCGGATCACATTGGAACAACGCCGCGCCGAAGCCCAGCGTTCGGCATTGGCGACCTCGCGCGACCAGCTTACGGCCCGGATCGAAGCGCAAAGCGCCGACCTTATCACCCTGCAGCAATTGACTCGCGAGGCAGAGGCCAGCCGGTTGCTTTATGAATATTTCCTTGGCCGTCTGAAAGAAACGTCGGCGCAACAAGGTATCCAGCAGGCCGATAGCCGGGTTCTGTCCGCCGCAGTGATCCCCACACGCCCCGCCAGCCCGCGCCGTCCGCTGATCCTTGCGCTCTGCGCCATGTTGGGGGCTGTCCTTGGCGCGGCGCTGGTCTTTCTGCGCGAAGCGCGGCGCGACACGCACCGCACGGCCCAGCATTTGGAAAACGCGACCGGCTATCCGGTCATGGGCCAGATCGCGACCTTCCCGGCACGCAATCGCAAAGAGGCGCTGGCCTATCTCATGTCCAAGCCGAATTCCGAAGCGGCGGAATCCATCCGCAACCTGCGCACGTCGCTGTTGCTGTCGGATGCGGATAATCCGCCCCAAATCATGGTCGTGTCCTCGTCGTTGCCAGGCGAAGGCAAAACCACCATTGCGTTGTCTCTGGCGCAGAACATGGTCGGAATGGGTCGGCGCGTTCTGTTGATCGAAGGCGACATCCGGCGGCAAGATTTCAGCGCCATGTTCGGTGGTCGCAAAAGTTCTGGCCTGATGTCCGTCCTGACCGGTGAAAGCACCCTGTCCGATGCGGTTCTGCATGACGAGGAAAGCGGCATTGACGTGCTGCTTGGCGATCAGGGCAATTACAACGCCGCCGATCTGTTCTCCTCTGACCGGTTCCGCGAAGTGATTGCGGAGATGCGCGGGACGTATGACCAGATCATCATCGACACGCCGCCCGTTCTGATCGTGCCCGATGCGCGCATCATTGCACAACATGCCGACGCGATCCTGTTCGTGGTGAAGTGGGATCAGACACTTCAAAGCCAGGTCTCCGAAGCCTTGGGAATGTTCGAAAGTGTCAATCACCCGGTCAGCGGGCTCGCGCTCAACCAGATCAGCCCACGCGGTATGAAGCGGTACGGCTTCGACGTGTATAGTGGCTATGGCAAGAAGTATTACGTCAACTGACGGGCGGGATGATGATGTTTGACCAGTCCCAGAACAAGGCAGAAGAAAGCGCCAAGACCGCCATCGATTTCACGAAGCTGAAAGTGGCGATCGTGCATTACTGGCTGGTCGGTATGCGCGGAGGAGAGAAGGTCGTCGAAGACCTGTGCCATCTTTTCCCGCAGGCAGATATCTACACCCATGTTGCCGACCCCGACAACTTGTCCGATACGATCCGACGCCACAAGATCACCGAGACATTCATCGGTCGTCTGCCGGGGGCAAAGACGCATTACCAGAAATACCTGCCCTTGATGCCGCGTGCGCTCGAAGCGTTGGACTTGTCCGGGTATGACCTTGTCATCTCGTCGGAAGCAGGGCCTGCCAAGGGCGTTGTGACCGCGCCCGACTGTGTGCATCTGTGCTATTGTCATTCGCCGATGCGCTACATCTGGGACCAATACCACGTTTATCGCGCCAATGCCGGTCTTGCGGGGCGGGCGGCGATGTCGATCTTCGCGCCATGGCTCCGCGTTTGGGATCATGCGTCCGCCGCGCGTGTCGATCACGTGGTTGCCAATTCCGATTTCGTGCGCCGCCGGATCGCAAAGGCATGGGGGCGCAGCGCCGATGTCGTGTTCCCGCCCGTCGATCTGGATGCCTTCCAGCCGGGCGACCCCGCAGAGGTTGAGGATTTCTATCTCTACGTTGGGGAATTGGCCGCGTATAAGCGCCCCGACCTGTTGGTCGAGACCTTCAACGAAAGTGGCCGCCCACTCATCATCATCGGGGATGGGTCGGAAAAAGCCGCGTTGGAAAAGGTGGCCAAACCGAACATCCGGTTCCTTGGGCGGGCCTCTTTCGAAACGCTGCGCAGCCATTACAAACGCTGCCGCGCGCTTCTGTTTCCGGGCGTGGAAGATTTCGGGATCATTCCGCTGGAAGCCATGGCATCGGGTCGACCCGTGGTCGCCTATGGGCGCGGCGGCGCGTTGGAGACCGTCCGGGACGGTGTTACCGGCGTGTTTTTTCACGATCACACCCCAGCGGCCCTGAATGGGGCAATCGATCGGTTGGAGAATGAGCTTCTAGGCACTCTCGATCCTCAGGCCCTTCAAGCCCACGTGGCAGCATTCGGGCGCGACAGATTCCGGCAGGAAATGGCAACGACGATCTCGGATCTTCTTTCATCCGCCCAAGGGGGCCGCGCGTGAGTTCTGCACTGCCTCTCCGCGTTCCCGGCCTCAAAGGCTTCGCACGGCGCGGTCTGTCTGCGGTCGTGATCAAGATCGGTGCGGCGGGCCTGTCTTTCCTGATGTTCGTGTCCCTTGCCCGCGCAATGTCGCAGGCGGAGTTCGGGCAGTTCGGCTTTGCCTTTTCGCTTGCGACGATCCTCGCGGTTGTCGGCTCTCTCGGACAACGGAACCTCGTCTTGCGTTTCGCGGCGATTTACCTGTCCGCTGGGGACGAGGCACAGGGCAGGGGCGTGATCCATCATTCGGCCCGGCTTGTGCTTCTTGGTTGCGGTGGAACAGCGGCGATCCTTCTATTAGGCTCTGTATACTCCATTCATGGACCGCTTTTGCGTGCGACTGCCGTGCTGACCATCGCATTGGGACTGGCTGAGTTTCTGCCCAGTCCGCAACGGGCCGCCGGACGGGTTTGGCTGGCGCTTCTGCCCCGGGATATCGTGCTGCGCCTCGCGATGATCAGTGTTGCAGGACTTGCCGCCAAAGGGCTGGTGCCCGAGCTTACGGCGGTCCAGACCCTTTGGATCATGAGCGCGCTGATGCTGGCCCTTACATGCGTTCAAGCGATGCTGTTGCCGCAGACTCGTCCCGACGCGGTGCTGACACAACCGCGCGATACGCAAGCACTTCCGGAATGGCGCTCTGCCATGTGGGGCCTGTGGGGCAACTCCGTCGTCAATTCCGCCGGACGCAATCTCGCGATGGTGATCCTTGGCGTGCTGCTGTCCGGGGCTGCTGTCGGGGCGATGTTCGCGGCGCTGCGCACGGCCATGGTAATGGAACTGTTCCTGATGGCGATCAACATTGTCGCGGCGCCGATGCTTGCCAGTCGCCTGCACAGTCATGCGACATCAGAGGCGCAAACCATCTGCCGCAAAGTCGCGCTGCTTATCGGGATGCCGACGCTTGCCGCCTTCCTGCTGCTGGTCGTCGCGGGCGACAGGGTGCTGAACCTCTTTGGCGCGGGCTACGCGATCATGCATGCGGAACTGGTGATCCTCGCCGCCGGATACCTTGTCAGCGCCCTTGCCGGGCCCACGATGCAACTGATGGAAATGGGCGGGTATGAGCGCGCCTATTTCAAGATGCTGGTCGTGACCACCGGCGTCAGCCTTGTCGCGCTCCCCTTCGCCGTGATGTGGTTTGGAACCATTGGCGCGGCACTGTGCATCGCGGGCAATCTGGTGGTGTTGAACATCTGGGCATCCCTTTTCATCCACGCGCATATGGGCCTGACTGCCGGGCTTCTTCCGATGGGGGCACGCGCATGACGTTTCCGGTCAATTTTCTCTATCTCGGCGGTGACAAATGCGGCTCTAGCTGGGTGTATCACGTGCTCAGCAAGCACCCGGACGTTACGCTCGCCAAGGCGAAAGAGCTGTTCTACTTCGACCGCTTCTACAGCATGGGCGCGGACTGGTATCTTCGCCAGTTCCCGAAAGAACCGCTGACCATCCGCATGGGCGAGATTTGCCACGATTACCTGTATTCCCGCGAGGCGCTGGATCGCATCGCGCGGGATTTGCCGCAGGACAGCCGGTTCCTGATCACCGTGCGCGAGCCTGTGGCGCGGACCGTGTCGCATTACAAATATCTAAGAAAGATCGGGCGGACGAACCTGCCATTCGACGAGGCCCTGAAAGCGCATCCGCAGATTGTCGAACATTCGATGTTCGGCAAATACGTGCGACTGGCGCAGGATATTCTGGGCAAGGACCGCGTCCATGTTCTGTCGTTCGAGGCGTTGCAGACCGACCCCGTTGCATTTGGACAGGACCTGTCAGAGGCCCTTGGCGTCCGATATGTCGCGGACCTTCCCTATACCGACCGAGTGTTGGAAGCGCAGGAATCCAGAAACCCAAGTCTGGTCCGGTTGCTGCGAAACGCGGGTTGGGTGCTGCGATCGCTTGGTGCGCCACGGCTGGTCAATCGGGTGAAAAACAGCCCGCTCGTATCACGCGTTCTCTACGTCCCCCCCGGTGAACAGCGCAGAGCGGTTGAGATACCGGTAGAAACCCGCGCAGAACTGGTTAAACGATTTGCCGAGGATCAGGCCCTGTTGCGGGTCCTGACGGAACCAACACCGGTCGACGCATGAAAATCGTAATCGCTGCTGTTATGTTCAGCCCCAACCTTGGGGATGGTCTGATCGCGGAGTGCTTGACGTCGCTGATCAGGGAAGAACGCCCGGAGGCCGAGGTCGTCTGGCTTGATCTGGCGGGCCGGACCGAATTTGTCGAACCGTCCGGTGGGTTGCGGACACGGGTGCTTGGCCTGCTGTCCTGGCTGCCGCAAAGCCTGTCGCACCCGATCTCTGCCCAACTTGTGCAGCGCCAGATACAAGGGCGGCTTGCCCCGAATATCCCGGAGGCGCTTGAGGGCGCGGACCTGCTGATCATCGGTGGGGGGCAATTGTTGGGCGATGCCAATCTGAACTTTCCGCTGAAGCTTGCGCATGTGGTCGCCGCTGCCGAGGCGCGGAATATCCCGGTGGCCTTGCACGGTGTGGGGGTCGCGGCGAAATGGTCCGACCGGGGGCGCTCCTTGTTCGCCAAGACGCTGCAATCCCCCAATCTGAAATTCATTTCGGTGCGCGACGACGCTTCTGCCAAAAGCCTTGCGCGGCATTATGCGGCTTTGGGGCCAGACCCCGCACAAGCGATACGCGTCTACCCGGATCCGGGGCTTTGCACAGACCGGCTGAAGACATCGACGACGATTGGCCTTTTGGGTGGTGGTCCGCGCATAGGGGTCGGCATTGTGCATCCTGCGGCCTTGGCCACGCATAGTTCAGGACGCCCCGTTCTCAGACGGCGCGACGCCTTCCGCGCCTATAAAGAAATGATAACCGCGCTCACATCCGCAGGGGCACAGGTGCAATTGTTCACCAATGGCGCGGGCGAGGATGAAGAGTTCCTTGATGATTTCATCCTGCGGGTGGGTGTGCTGCCCTCAACGGACACCATCGCACGGTTCCGCACCCCGCTGGAGCTTGCCGACTTCATGCAAAACATTGACGCGGTGGCGTCCTATCGCCTTCATGCCTGCATCGCGGCCAACGCCGTAGGCACGAAAGCTGTCGGATTCCGCTGGGACAAGAAGATCGACGCCTATTTCCAGATGACAGGCCAGCCGGAATGTCTGTTCAACGCGCCATCGGACTCGCCTGCTTTGGTCGATGCGCTGCTTTCCCCCATTTCCCCCGTCGCTTCAAAGCAACTTTCCCGTCTGAAACCGAAGGTGCGCGCCGGTGTGCGGGCGCTGCTGGCTACAGGCTGAGCCCGCGAAACCCGACATGAAGGATACCAACCACGCCAAGCGCCAGCAATTTGCGCGGCGGCGTGATGGCGGCGAGCAGCGGTAGGAAAAAGAAATAGTACCGCGCGTTCTGAAACGCGTGCGTCACGGAGGTGAAGAAGAACACGACCGACACGAAGGTGATCAATGTCCAGGCGTGGTCCTTCAGGTTCCACCAAGCGTCCTTCGCGTTGAAGATGACGGCAAGGACCAGCAGCGAGAACAGCGCGTCGATCCAATAGGCGCCGTTATGCAGGCTGAAAAAATGAAAACTGCTGACGAATACGGCGGCGGTTTCGATCAGCGAATACTCCGGGTTCACGATATCCCGGGTCCAGCTGAACCGCGACAACTCAGAGCCTATCAAGGGGATCGATCGCGCGATGCCGGTCGAAAGCATCACATCCAACGCCAGTCCTGCGACGATCAAGAAGGCAGGCGCGGCCCGCTTGAACCCGAATTTCTGCGCCAGCAGGACCGCGCGCCATATCACCAGAACCCCAAGATTACCCTCCCCCGTCACGGCAAGCAGACCGACCAGCACGGCTAGAACCAGCGCTTCTTGCTTGCGCGGCAGATCAAACCGGATCAGGCACAGCGGGAAGACGAAGAATTCCCAATAAATCTTGGAGAACAGGAACAAGGCCAGCGGCCAGACCAGCGCCAGTAGGACCGTGCGATCGTCTATCAGCCGCACCGCGTGCAGCGCCAGGACGACCACCAGGTTGAACAGCGTCAGGCAGGTTCGGACCCAGATTTCATCCTCGAACGTGTCAAAGCCGGTGATCCGTTCCAAGAACACATGGATTGCGCGCCATTCGTCCGGTCGAAAATCTGTCGTGAACAGGAAGGTCTGCAGCAGAAAGCTGGCAAGCACCAACAAGGTCAGCGCAGCAGCGGTCAGGTAACGCTGGGAATGACGGGCAAGTGCGTGCGCGGGCATGGGCGATCTGGGCCATCCGGTGACAGTCCAGACTACCCTAACTTCCGGCGGTCAACTCTTCCAGACGCGGCTGACGACGCGCAGCGTTTCATCCGCTTGTGTGACAATCGTGAGCGCCCCATTCTCTTCCCCCCAGATGACGTCGCCGTCCAATTGAACCTCGATCGCGACGCGCAGGGTGACATTCTCTGGCGTCCAGGCGGCATCGGTGGTCACGACCGCATAAATTTCATCCCCAGCCGCAAAGCGCGTTTCGCCGGCAGGCCGCCGGGTGATGCTGCGTGTCTCCCCCGTTGTCAGCGCGGCAGACACGCCCACGGATGTACCGGAGCTGCCGGCACTGCCGGGATTGTGCCGCGCTGCCACGGTGCAGTTGCCCGCCAGCGCCGCTTGATCTGCCAAGACCACAATGCCGGTAATCGACCCGGACCGCGGCGCAAGCCAGCGTGGCCCCTCCAACGCCGTAACCGGCATGGCAGAGGCGGTATCAGAACGGGACCAAGGGCCAGCCGTCATCCTCTGGGCCAAGCAATCTTCGATTCTGATGGCAGGGCTGGCGTTCTTGCGCGCGACCAAGGCGCGACCCATGACAAGGTTGGAATCGGTCTTCAGCGCCAGTTCAACCATGCTGTTCCCATGCAACTGACCTGCGGAAAGTACGGTCGCCGGAATACCGGCCTGTGTGTCGATGAACGCCTCGGAAAACGGGGTGGAGACAGCCACACCCGCATCAGGATCAGTCGCCTGCGCAAATCCGCCAGTCCAACTGATGTTCTCAAGATAGGGGGCTGCGGTCGCGGTCAGGAAAAGCGGGCCAGTGCGGAAGACAACAGAGTGTGCAGCAGAGCCTACATTGGCTTTTTCCACCCCGACATTCCGAATGACAGTCCCGCGTGCGTAGTTGTCGTTCCACCAGATCAGCGAACCGCCATCATTGCCGACATTTCCGCGCAGCCCGTCAATTTCGCTGTCATAAAGGCTTGCCCCATCGACATGGATTGCCAGCCCGTCTTTCGCCTCATCAAAGGCACCTGCAGACAGAAGGTTGGCGATCTTTGTGCGGGCAAAGGACTTCCCCGATACCGATGCATCCACATCATCGATCACAAGCTGATCCAGCCACGCGGTTCCGTCATTGTGGCGCAGTTTTTTGACACTGGTGTTGTAGTAGAAGGCCCCGAACTGGCCCGCCGGGTCGTCACTGAGCGCGCCAAGGTAATTGTCCGCGTCTGCCGGTGCGCCCTGTTCCGTCAATGCCGCCGCCCATGCTTGAAGACGACCCTGAAACCCAAGGATGTGGCCCAGTTTGCGCCCCTCCAAGGTGCGCGCACCACCGAAACCGTTGTTCTCCGACCATGTGCGCCAGTTCTGAAGCAATATGCCAAAACAGCCAGAGGGGCCGATCAGGGCTTCCGGTGCGAACAACGATCCACGCACGTCGCGCCCCCGGATCAGCCAGTTCGTGTCTGCGTGCGCCTGCCATACACCGCCGTTGATTTCGTACCGCGCCCGGCTGCTGGAACGCCCTTCCAATGGCAGAATACCCGCGCCGTTGCCGCTGTGGATCAAATATGCGCCAGACAGATCGAACGTGACGCTGTCTTCTTGCACATCCGGGCCGGAGAACTGGCTAAGCCCATCCAGCTGATCCAGAAGGTAACGCCCTCTGGCATGGATATGGGCTGGCCCTTGGGCCGTGGCCCGCGCGACCGCGCGCAGCATGGCGTTCCATGCTGCGGTATCATTCGACACCCCGTCGCCCGCCGCACCGAAGGCTTCAGGGCAGAATTGATCCCGCCCGGTCAGCGCCAGATTGACACCGCCCGTCGTGACGATATCGGCGGCAAGCGCGTTTTCATCGGCAACGGTGTAGCTGAACCCACCATGGATGACGCGCAGCACGTTGCCGGCTGCAACGGTCTGTGTGCTGCCGTTATAAGCCAGCGCATTGTCGAGCCGGAGCGCGTTGGGCGTTGCGAACTCTCGTGCCGGGCCGCGAACGCTGATGGCCACGTCTTGGTGCAGCACCCGCCCTTGCGCGCTGCGCAGGATCAGGCGGTACTCCCCATTTTGCACGTAAAGCGCCGGAAAGGTGCCAGAGGCATCCGCGATCACCGGATTTGCCTGCATCTCGGTCAGGTGCGAATCCTGAAACAGGGGGCTGAGCGTTTCGGAATCGGCGGACAAGACGTAAAGCCGCGCATTCGCCGGGATATTTGCCGGAAACGCTGTGGGGGACGGGATCTGTTGAAGGTCGAGAAGTGCCATGTCGCGCAGTCCTTGCTGAAGCCAAGGATGCACGGCGCGGCGCGACAGCCTGAAAAAGCTGCGCCAAGACCCGGCATCCGCCGGGCACTGTCATGTCTTGGGGTTAAAACTGGCTGCCCGCAGCGCACGCAGCTTTTGCGTTTATTTTCCGGTCCACGCGAACAGAACGGTCACGGTCAGGAACAGAACCCGCATATCCATCCAGAACGACCGCTGCGCCAGGTAATCCATGTCGAGCAGCACACGTTCCTGATAGGTCACGTCATTGCGGCCAGAGACCTGCCAAAGCCCCGTCACACCCGGCTTCATCGCAAGGTAGCCGTGCTTGTAGGGACCGTATTTCGCAATCTCGGCGGTGACGATCGGGCGGGGGCCGACAAGGCTCATCTCGCCGCGCAGCACATTCCAGATCTGCGGCAGCTCATCGAGGCTCGATTTGCGCAGAAAGTTTCCAAGCCGCGTGACGCGCGGATCATTGGACAGCTTGTGGTCGCGGGCCCATTCAGCGGCAGCGGCAGGGTTGTTGGCAAGGTGGGCTTTCAGAACGGCCTCGGCATTCGGGACCATGGTGCGGATCTTCCAGCAGCGGAACCGATGCCCGTCTTGGCCGACACGCGCATGCCCGAAGAACCCCGGCCCGCCATCAAGCCGGACGATGAACCCGATTATCGCGATTAGCGGAAGAATCAGCGGAAGGATCAGCAGGCTGGCAGTAATGTCGAAAAGGCGTTTTCCGTGGCGCAGATAGAACGGTGCATCCTGTCCGGCCATGCGACCTGCAATGGCTGCTTTGGCTTCGTTTGCTCCGCCTTCGGCGATATGTGCATATTCCACGGTGTGCCCCAATCTTTACCCTGCACGCGGTCGCTGAACCGCCAACAGAGACAGGAGCGCAACCGGATCACTTCTTGATCAGGTTCCACAATCACCATGCGCTTGGGCAAAATGGGGCAATGACGGGGAAAGTTTATGACGCCCTCGCAAAAACCCGTGTTGCGAGGGCGCTTTGCGTCAGTTCAGCGATGCCTGCGCGCCCATCGTGATGAGCGAAGGCGTAATCTGCGAAACCACGCGATTCCACCGGGTGACGCGCTGTTCGGCAACGAAGATCACGTCATTGGGGCGCAATTCGAACCGGGTCGCCAAAGTCAGATTGGCGACGTTGCGTGCATCAAGCTGCCAGGCCGTTACGGCGCTGGGGTTGGCGGGCGTGGCGGCCGACCGCAGAACATAGATTTCGCGCACATTGCCGGTCCGCGTCGGAATACCTCCGGCGGCCTCATAAAGCGCATCTGCCAGCGTGGCGCGCTTGTCGAAGGGCAGGGGATAGCGGGTCTGCGTTTTGACTTCACCGGTTAGGTAAACATAGTCGCGATCCACGGAATCCAGTTCGATCCTTGTGGCGTAAGCCTCGCGCGCTTCGGACAGGGCATAGCGGCGGATCTGAAATTCTGTCTCAAGCTGCTTGAGCGCCACCATCCGCGCTTCCTGCTGCAAACGGGAGCGTTGAATGCGCTGTTCGAAATAGGCGTGCGCCAGGTTCAGATCATAGGTGGTGTCGACGAACACGCTATCGCCATCCACCAAGCGGATGCGGGGCAGCGCTTGACGGGCATACAGATCAGAGACCGGCAGTTGATAAAGCGTCCCATCGCGGTAAATCCGAACCGTGGCATCGTCCTTATCCGCCGCCGTGACCCCGCCAGCCGCAGCGAGAACCTCATCAAGATACAAGGGCGTCAACGTGACCGGGATGACGGACGGGTTTCCAACCGCGCCGCCAACAGAGACCCGCTGCGAATTGAACTCCGCGATTTCGACGCTGAAAGCAGGATCGATATTGTTGGACACAAGCCGCTGAAACAGCGTGGCTTCGACCTCTTCCAAGGTCATGCCGCTGACTTGGACCCGGCCGACATTGGGGATCGCGATCGCGCCATCGTCCTGCACCGTGTATCCTTGCCGCCGATTTGACGCGGCCAGCAGCCCTGTCAGTTGTTCAACGGTGGAACCGCCGCGTGGCGTGGCAAGGATCAGCACATCGCCGACGCCGACCCGGTAGGGGCCGGGATTTGCCGCCGGCGGCAGCCGCGTTTCGATGGGCGCGCCGCGTCTATGCGCAGGCTGCACCGTGTCCGGCACAGTTCCGGTCGCTTGCGCAGAGCCGCTTGATCCGGGTGTCTGGAAGAAGGCCTGGGGAAGTGCCTTGGGTACAAACGCCGATTGGTTCGCCCGCACAAGGTTTTCGCCGGTGATCGGAATGACTTCCACGTGGTCCTTGTTCGGGCCTGTTTTCGCAACGCGCGGCGAAACGTAAGACGTGCTGCACGCCGATAGCCCAAGAAGCGCCACGATCCATAAGATACGCAACATATACTGCCCTCTCAATTCGCCCATATCCAGCGCATTGCGCGTGGTGCCTGCGGGCGTTCCGACATGACGAGGTCTGGTTTTTATGCCTCATCACTTGCGCCGGTTCTGTCGTTATTGGGTGGGTCCAGCCCACCTTTTTGTTTTGTACTGCGTCGTTCTGCGGGGGGCGAAATATTGCATTTTCGTCCACACCCACCAAATTTCGGATACAGCAGACGAACTTATCAAACAACGAACAAGGGCTTATTGTGGCAACTGCGTCCCAGTCTGTTGCAAATAGTGAACGCTCCTGATCCCACAACCGGGCGTGGACTTGCCCTGAAATCGAACCCGGCTTGGCATGTCCGGAAATACAGATTAGGGCCGTATTATGCAGCTTTTATCCCGCCTTCTCGGCCGTTCCGCCGAATTTTCCGCGCCCCTGTCGCCGGACAAGCCTTTCTATGTTGTGGGCGATGTGCATGGCCGCTCCGACCTTCTCGAAGCGTTGCTGTCGGGCCTGCCCGAACGCGCTGATCGGGTGGTTCTTGTCGGTGACTACATCGATCGCGGCGACGATAGCGTGGGCGTGTTGCAATATCTGTGGACGCTGCAACACCATCTGGGACCAGAGAAAGTCGTGTGCCTGAAAGGCAATCACGAAGACATGTTGCTGCGGTTTATCGACGACCCCGCCCGGCACGCGAATTGGCTGCGCACAGGCGGGATGCAAACGCTTGCGAGCTTCGGCTTGAATGTCCTCAGGTCAGAGCCTGATATCGGCGAGTTGATCGACCTTGCCAACACTTTGCGAAATACGATGGGGCCGGAATTGGTGTCGTGGATGCGGGCGCTTCCGACCCGCTGGCAATCCGGCAATGTCGCAGTGGTACATGCGGGCGCCGATCCCCAGCGGCCCATTGCGGCGCAGGATGACCACACATGCATGTGGGGCCACGAGAATTTCATGCAGATGCAGCGATCAGACGGTGTCTGGGTTGTGCATGGTCATACCATTGTCGAAACGCCCATGGCGCAGAATGGCGTGATTTCGGTGGATACGGGCGCGTTCTCGTCCGGGAAGCTGACAGCGGCGCTGATCGCTCAGTCCGGGGTGGAGTTTCTGTCCACCTGACCGGCTCAGCTTTGCTGCGTCGAATAGGTCAGATGCGGGCCGAAGATCACGTTTGCATGTTCCGTCAGGTAAATCCGCAGCCACGGCGTGAACCGTTGCGGGTGACGCTGCACTTCCGCCAGAAGATCGTGGTAGTCGATCCAGCGCACATCAAGAACCTCGTCCGCGTTCGGCGTGATCTTCATCCCCGGGCGCGCTTCGGCAAGGAACACATCGACCAGCTCGTGTTCGACCATGCCGTTTCCGACATCCGCGCGGTATTCCAGCTGGTGCCGGTGTTCGGTGAGCAGGCCAGTGATCCCGAGTTCTTCGTTCAGACGCCGCGCGGCGCAGGCAGAGGCCGTCTCATTCCAAAGCGGATGCGTACAGCAGGTATTCGTCCACAGACCGGGGGTGTGATATTTGCTCATCGCGCGCTGCTGCATCAGGACTTCGCGCCCACGCAGCACAAAGACGGACACCGCCTTATGCTTCAGCCCACGCTCATGGGCTTCAAGTTTTTCAACGGGAACAAGCGTACCGTCTACCCAAGCAGGAATCATGATCGTCATGTATCTGGTTCCAAAACTGCGTCTATTCACGCCAAGACAGTGACAATGGATGACACCGCAGCGGCGCTTTACGTCAGTCGAATGTAGGAGCAAAGTTCCGTTTTGCATCCCGACACGACATTCAAACGCCATGGCTGCCTTCAGTGCGCGACTTTTTGCACATTATCATAGCTGCCACCGCAGGTCGCCGCGCATGCTGTCGCAGTTCCGGAAAATTCACTTAGACGGGAAATCAGCCGATTTTCGGCGTGGCATAACGGCACAACAGTCGCATTGACGCCCGGATCAGGTTGACTCTCGTCAAACTTCGCTACGATTTGAGGTGACGGAAGCAAGGGAGATCCCCATGATACGCACTCTTACAATTCTTGCCGCACTTTCTTTCACCGCGCCTGCCTTTGCGGATGGCCATGCGTCCGGCGATGCCGACGCAGGTGAAAAAGCGTTCAAGAAGTGCAAGTCCTGCCACATGATCGAAACCGACGCAGGTGAAACGATCGTGAAGGGTGGCAAGACCGGCCCCAACCTTTATGGCCTCTTTGGTCGCCAGCCCGGCAGCGTCGAGGGATATCGATATGGCGATGACCTCGTAAAAGCGGGCGAGACAATCGAAGGCGGTTGGACGGAAGCTGAATTCATCAGCTATGTCGCCGATCCCAAAGGGTGGCTGAACGACAAGCTTGGCGGCGGCGCCAAGTCGAAAATGTCTTTCCGCCTGAAGAAAGAAGAAGAAGCGGCTGACGTGTGGGCCTTTATCGTGTCCCACGGTCCGGCACCGGAATAACGTCCAGCCATTGAACGCATGAGAAGAGCCGCGACCCTCTGGCCGCGGCTCTTTGCGTTGGTCAGGCGGTCTGTACGAAGTGCATGATCTTGTCGGCCACTTCATTCGGCGCGTCCCAGACAATCGAATGCCCTGCCGTCGCGATCTCGGATTGGGTCAGGTTGGGAATGGCGCGAAACGCGTCCCGCGCGGCGTCATTCGGAATGATCAGGTCTTCACCTGCGAAGACGGTCTGCACCGGGCAAGCGATATCGCCTATCTTTGAACGCGGACGGAACCCCCGCAGCGCTTCGATCTGCAAGGCCATGGCATCCGCGCTTTGCGCATGGGGATACGCCAGGGCGGCACCAAGGGCCGTTTCCACATTCTCCGGGGTCTCGAAAAACGCGGGCCCGAAAATCCATGGATACAAAGCACGCAACCAGGCTTCTTCGCCCCCCGGGCCACAGCGTCGGACCGCAAGAAGGCTTTCAAACATCGCCAGCCCGCGCGGGATACGAACGGGACCGGAGGCAAGGATCGACAGGCTGGCCACCTTGTCCGGATGCAGTCCGGCGATTTCCATCCCCATCAGCCCGCCCATCGAATGTCCCGCGATATGCACCTTGTCATGCCCAAGATGGTCCAGCAGCGCAATCGCATCGTCGACCATATGTGCAACCGTCACTGGCGCGTCCCACGGCGTGCTGCGGCCCGTCGTTCTATTATCCGGTCGAATGACAGTGAAATGAGGCTCTAACAACGGCAATAACGGCGCCCAAGTTGCGCTATCCGACAACATGCCTGCCAGCAGAAGCAGCGGCGGGCCGTCGCCGCCGATTTCGTAATGCAGGGAAAGATCCGGGCGGACGAGATCAGGCATTCAACTGGCTCCATGTGGGCAAAAGATCATCGGGTTCGGGATGCGCCAGATACACGCCACGGGCAATCGCCCGAGACAGGCAAACGGCGGCCGCATGTCCGATCATCGCCAAATCCCGTTCGGGATGGGTCATCGGCTTGGCATCGGTGGACACGGCAAACACCAGATCACCGTCACCGGGAGAATGGGCAGGCACACAGGCACGGGCGATACCGTCATGCGCCATCGTCGCGACCCTTTGGCATTGTGCTTTGCTCAAGATCGCGTTGGTGGCGACGATGGCGATGGTCGTATTGGCCCGTTCCAGCATTGCCGTCGATTTGCGACTTTCGAACGCTGTCCCAAGGCCAGCGGCGGGATCAGGCCCTAACCGGCCATATTCCCCGTCGATCTCATAGGGCGCGGCCCAAAAGTGACGGTCCCCCGGCGTTGTAACCGCGCCCATCGGGTTTGCCGCCACCAGCGCGCCGACGACCGTGCCGTCGGGAAATTCCAATGAGGCGGACCCAAGCCCGCCCTTCATCATCGCCGTCATCGCACCGGTTCCGGCGCCAACCGAGCCTAGCGCAAACGCCTCCTCCGCCGAGTCATAGGCCGCTCGTCCGAGCGCGCGATAGGGGTTCTCCTCCCATGCTTTGTCGCCACCTGAGAGCAGGTCAAAGATGATCGCACCGGGAACGATGGGGATAATCGCCGGGCCAATCTTGAACCCCCGTCCAGAGGCCCGCAGCGCATCAGCGACCCCTGAACACGCATCAAGCCCGTAAGCGGAACCGCCTGACAGGACCAACGCATCCACCTGCGCGACGGACTTGTCCGGCGCTAGCAGATCGGTTTCACGCGTACCCGGCGCGCCGCCCATCACGCTGACAGACGTGGTCATGGGTTTGTCCGAAACAAGCACCGTACTGCCGGATTTAAGGGTCTGATCCGTGGCATTCCCAACCAGAATTCCGGGAACATCCGTGATCAGGTTCCGCTTGCCGGGCGTCATATGCAGCGCCCGCCGTCAACTTCCATCGCGACACCCGTCACCATGCTGGCCTCGTCCGAACACAGGAAACACGCGGCGTTGCCCATATCCTGCGGCGTCGAAAAGCGACCCAGCGGAATGGTGGACACGAATTTGGATCGCATCTCTGGCGTGTCCTCGCCCATGAAGCTTTTCAACAAGGGCGTCTCGCCAGCGACGGGGTTCAGCGCGTTGACTCGGATTCCTTCCGGCGCCAGTTCGACGGCCATCGTGCGGGTTGCCGTGATCATCCAACCCTTCGACGCATTGTACCAGTTGAGCCGCGGGCGCGGCGACACGCCGGCGGTTGATGCAATGTTGAGAATGCAGCCCTGTCCCCGATCTTTGAAGTGCGGAACAATGGAGCGGGCGGTCAGATAAACGGACTTCATATTGACGTTGAAGACCCGGTCGAAATCCTCTTCGCTTACCTCTTCCAATGGCTGCGGCAGATGGGTCACGCCGGCATTGTTCACCAGAATGTCGAGATGCCCGAACGTGTTCAAAGCGGTGTCCACCATCGCCTGAACCGAACCTCCATCTGCAACATCGACCGCGCAAGCGACACCGCCGATATCTTCGGCCACGCGCGCCGCGCCAACTTCGTTTATATCGGCAACCAGAACCCGTGCACCTTCCGCCGCAAACTTGCGAACGATGCCTTCTCCAAATCCCTGAGCGCCGCCAGTGACGATCGCTGTTTTTCCATGAAGCCTCATATTACCTCCGATTAGAGCCTTATCCGTGCCGTGCCGCGACGGTTTTGAGCGTCGAGAAACCGTACAGCGCCTCGAACCCTTTTTCCCGCCCATGTCCGGATTTCCCGACGCCGCCGAAGGGAAGTTCGACGCCGCCTCCGGCGCCATAATTGTTGATGAAAACCTGACCGGACCGCAGCCCCCGTGCAAGTCGCATCTGCCGTGCCCCGTCGCGCGTCCAGATCGACGCGACCAGACCGTAATCCGTGGAATTTGCGATGCGCAGCGCGTCTTCTTCGGTCTCGAACGGAATGATGACCTGCACCGGTCCGAAAATCTCGTCGCGGGCAAGGCTGTGATCGGGCGGAACATCCGCAAACAGTGTTGGCAAAACATAGGCTCCCGAGTCAGGCGCGTCGCTCAATCTTCCCTGGGCGAGCTTTTTCAGATCCGCACCCCGGTCGAGAAACTCGGAAACGATTGCTTTCTGCCGTTGAGAGATCAGCGGCCCGATCCGCAGATCGTTCAACGCGGGACCGACCGTCAGCGCGCCGTATTCAGCGGCCATGCGATCGCAGACTTCCTTATAGACACTGCTTTGCACCAGAATCCGCGATGAGGCAGAGCAAGTCTGCCCGGCATTCTGGACCCCGGCGTTCACGAGAAATGGCAGCGCGTCATCCAAATCGGCGTCCTCGAAGACAAGCTGCGGTGACTTGCCACCAAGCTCCAGCGTGACGGGCACCACGTTCTTGCCCGCAGCCTGCTGTACCAGCGCACCGGTCCGGACCGATCCAGTGAAACTTATGTGATGCACGCCGGGATGCGCCGACAGAGCCGCGCCAGCCTCCGCCCCCAGTCCCGGCACGACATTCAGTGCGCCATCCGGCAGTCCGGCCTCCTGCGCGATATGCGCAAAGGCAAGGGCAGTCAGGCAGGCTTCTTCCGCTGGTTTCAGCACGCAGGCATTGCCCATCGCCAAAGCGGCCCCGACAGACCGGCCAATGATCTGCATCGGGTAGTTCCACGGAACGATATGGCCCGTCACCCCATGCGCCTCGCGCAAGGTGTAGACGGTGTAACCGTCAAGATAGGGAATGGTTTCGCCCATGATCTTGTCTGCCGCACCCCCGTAGAATTCCATGTACCGGGCCAGCGCCACAGCGTCGGCGCGCGCCTGAGACAATGGTTTGCCGACATCCATCGCTTCGAGCACGGCAAGGTCATCGACCCGCTCAAGCACGCGCCGACCGATCTCCGTAAGAATGCGCCCGCGTTCCGTCGCTGACATACGGCAGCAGTCGCCGGCTCTGGCGTTATGTGCGGCTGCGACGGCCTTGTCGATTTCAACATCAGTGCCGCGCGCGATCTGGGCCAGAGCAGACCCATCAGACGGGTTCGTAAGCGGCAATACCTCCTGCGTAGAGACCCAGTTTCCGCCGATCAGGCAGGTTTTCGGATCGAACCAAAGGGGGTCAGACATGGGCGGTCTCCTGCGTCAGATCGGGCAAGACAGGTGCGGCCGCGATCAGGGATTGTGTGTAAGGGTGTTGCGGGTTGGCAAAGACGTCCTGCGACGCGCCTTGCTCCACGATCTCGCCCGCGCGCATGATCAGCACACGATCAGTGACAGAGCGGACGACGCTCAGATCGTGCGAGATGAAGAGATAGGCCAGACCGTAATCGGCGCAAAGATGGGCGAGCAAATCAAGGATTTGCGCACGCACGGACACGTCAAGCGCTGACACGGCCTCATCGAACAGGATCAATTGCGGGCGTATGATCAGCGCACGCGCAATCGCGATCCTTTGGCGCTGACCGCCGGAAAACTGGTGCGGGTACTTTCGCGCGTCATCAGGCGACAAGCCCACGGCTGTAAGAGTTTGCGCGACCAGGTCACTGCGTTCGCTGCCTTCGGGCGGGGTGTCCAGCAGGTGAAGCGGCTCGGTGATCAAGCGGTCCACCCGGTGGCGCGGATTGAAGCTGCCGAAAGGATCTTGGAACACCACCTGCATCTGCCGGCGGGTGCCCGGATGGTCCGCATCCACGGGCGCGCCGTCCAGTCGGATACTGCCGCCTTGTATCGGCTCCAATCCCAGTATTGCCTTTGTCAGGGTCGATTTTCCGCATCCGGACTCGCCCACCAAGCCAACACGTTCGCCATGGTCGATCTTGAAACTCACACCCTTCACGGCGCGATAGCTTTCCCGGGCTGCGAAAAGCGAACGGCGCGGCAAGTCGTAATCGCGAACAACATCCTTCAACTCAAGCAGCGGGGCCGAATCTTGCGGCGCGGGCATGTCCACCTGGTGGCGCGACGCTTCGAACAGCATCTTGGTGTAGGGATGCTGCATGTCGCGCAAAAGCGCCTGCGTCTGCCCTTGTTCGACGATTTCCCCATGGCGCATGACAACGATCCGGTCGGCCATATCGGCCACCACGGCAAGGTCATGGGTGATCATCAAAAGGCCCATACCGAAATCCGATACAAGGTCTTTCAGCAGGTCGAGGATTTGCGCTTGCGTCGTGACATCCAGCGCCGTTGTCGGCTCGTCCGCGATCAGCAGCTTGGGCCGCAGTGCGATGGCCATGGCGATGACGACGCGCTGACGTTGGCCACCGGAAAGCTCATGCGGATAGCGTGACAGGGGGAAGCGGTCGGCAGGCAATCCGACCCTTTCCAACACCTCGGCAGCGCGCGCCTTTGCCTCTGCCAGCGAGGCACCGGTATGGACGCGGATTGTCTCCGACACCTGCGCGCCAATCGTCTGGACCGGATTCAGGGCCGTCATCGGCTCTTGGAATACCATGCCGACCGTTTGACCACGCCTGTCACACAGCGCGTTTTCGGGCATCGTGACCATGTCCTCGCCGTCCAGAACGACCTCGCCCGTTTGACGCGCGGATTTGGGAAGCAGTTGGATAACGCTCATCGCGGTCATGGATTTACCGGACCCGCTTTCACCGGTGACGGCGACGATCTCTCCCTCTGCGATGTCGAAGGACACCGACTTCAGGATCGGGGTATCGTCAATGGTGATAGACAAATCGCGGATCGACAGAAGGCTCATGCGCGCGAAACCCTCAATTTAGGGTCCAGGTAATCCCGCAACCCGTCGCCCATCAGGTTCAGACCCAGCACGGTAAGGATGATCGCCACGCCGGGCATCAAGGCGATATGCGGCGCAATGGCGACCAGCGTTTGGGCATCTGCCAACATGCGCCCCCAGCTTGGGGTCGGCGGCTGCGCGCCCAGCCCGACATAGCTCAGCCCGGCTTCGGCCAGAATACCAAGGCTGAACTGAATGGTGCCTTGAACGATCAGCAGGTTGAGGATGTTCGGCAGGATATGCTCCTGACTTATCCGGACCGGACCTTTCCCGGCCACGCGTGCGGCAAGGATGAACTCGCGCTCCCAAATGGGAAGCGCGGCGCCCCGCGCCACACGGGCAAAGACCGGGATATTGAAAATCCCGATGGCCAGAATCGCGTTCGTCGCACCGGCGCCCATGATCGACGTGATCAGGATCGCGATCACCAAGGACGGGAACGCGAAAATGAGGTCATTGGTGCGCATGATGATCTCATCCGCCCAGCCACCTTTGCGCGCCGCGGCCCACAGTCCCAATGGCACGCCGATGCACATTCCAATCCCGACAGAGACAAGCGCAACCGCAAGCGAGGTACGCGCACCCACCATGAGCATGCTGAGAATATCGCGTCCGAAGTGGTCCGTTCCCAGCCAATGCGCCTTGTTAGGGCCTTGTAGACGCGATGGGATGTCGAGCGCCGTGTGGTCATAAGGTGTCCACAGGAACGAAATGAGCGCCGCGAACAGGAACACGCAGGACAGCGCCGCACCAAGATAGAGCGAATGCTTCATGTGCGCAGCCTCAAGCGTGGATCGACAGCGGCATAGGCCAGATCGACGATGAAATTCACCATGATCACCGCAAAGACCAGCAGCATCACAACGCTTTCAACAACGATCAAGTCGCGGGCGGAAATCGATTGGAAAATCAGCCGCCCCAACCCGGGAAGGTAGAAAACCTGTTCAATAATAATGCCCCCTGCGATGAGGAACGCGAATTGCAGGCCGAGGATCGTCAGGACCGGGATCAGCGCGTTCCGCAGCCCGTGCCGCCACAGCGCCTGCCGTTCTGTCAGGCCTTTGGCGCGGGCGCTGCGCATGAAATCCTCGCCCAGCACATCCAGCAAGGCGGATCGCATGACGCGGGCCAGAATCGCGGCTTGGGGCAAGGCCAGTGCGACTGCGGGAAGGGTCAGTGACTTCAGCCCGGCGAACAGGCCTTGATCCCATCCGGCGAACCCGCCAGCACTGAACCAGCCAAGATTGATCGCAAAGACGAGAACCAGCATCATCGCGAACCAGAAATTCGGAATTGCAACGCCAAGCTGCGTCGCACCCATCACGGCGATATCGCCCGCCTGCCCTCGGCGCGCGGCGGCGAAAATCCCAGCGGGCAGGGCGATAACCGTCGACAGAACAAGCGCGAACAGCGCAAGCGGCAGCGACACCCAAAGCCGGTCCGCCACCATTTGCGCGACGGGGGTGCGGTATTGGTACGATGTTCCGAAATCGCCGGTGACCATCCCGCCGATCCAATTGAGATAGCGCTGCCACTTCGGCACATCCAGCCCCAGCTCCGCCTGCAACGCGGCCAAGGTATCGGGCCGTGCGTTCACGCCCAGCATGAAGGACGCGGGGTCGCCCGGCGCGATTTCGATCAGCAGAAAAATCACGACGCTTGCGGCCAGCAGACTGACGATAAGGGACAGAAGTCGTTTGAGAGTGTAGCGCAACATTGCGCACACGTTAGGCACGGTCTGCGGCAGGGTCCAGAGGGCTTGTGTTGTTCGTCGCTTGGCCTAGCTTTGCCGCATGACATTTGACCTCGACAGTGCTGCGCCCGTGTTTATCGGGCACGAAATTTACCGGCATTCCTCCTACGGTCACATGCACCCGTTGCGGATACCCCGTGTCAGTACCGTGATGGACCTGTCTCGCGCGCTGGGCTGGCTGGGGCCTGCCAATTTCCGCACCGCGCCGCGTGCCAAGCCAGAAGCACTTACTCATTGGCACAGCGCCGATTATCTTCAGGCGCTGCAAATCGCGGAACGTGACGGCGCGGTTTCGGATCGGACGCGCGAACGTCATCAGATCGGCACCCATACCAACCCGGTCTTCCCCGAGATATGGCGGCGTCCCGCAACCACGGCCGGGGGATCGCTGCTGGCGGGAGAACTGGTCTCGCAAGGGCGCTACGTTTATCACCCGGCCGGTGGGACGCATCATGCCTTCCCTGACCGCGCCGGTGGGTTCTGTTATCTCAATGACCCGGTGCTCGCGATGCTGTCCTTGCGCCGCAACGGATTGCGGCGGTTGGCCTATATCGACATCGACGCGCATCATCCGGACGGGGTCGAACATGGGTTCGGCAATGATCCCGACTGTTTGATGATCTCGGTACACGAGGCGCGCCGATGGCCTTTTACCGGCCAGATCACGGATCGTGGCGTCGGGAACGTATATAACCTTCCGCTTCCGCGTGGGCTGAATGACAGCGAAATGGCCCTTGTTAGAGACGACTTGATGCTCCCCCTCGTTCAAGCGTGGCAGCCAGATGCGATCATCCTGCAATGCGGTGCGGATGCGGTCGAAGAAGATCCGCTATCCCGGCTGTCCCTGTCGAACAACGCGCATTGGGCGATCTTGGCGCAATTGATGAGCCTTGCCCCGCGCCTGCTTGTCTTGGGCGGCGGCGGCTACAATCCGTGGTCGGTTGGCCGCCTTTGGACCGGCATTTGGGGGGTACTTAACCGGCAGGATATACCCGATCGTCTGCCCGCCGAGGCCGAGGGCGTGTTAAGGGCGCTGACATTTCCGGGAAATTCACGCGGACGAAACCCGCCTGATCACTGGTTTACCACGCTGCGCGATGCGCCCCGCCACGGCCCCGTGCGAGAAGAGGTTCGCGGCGCAGTCCAGGCGCTACAAGCCCGGAAAATGGCGTGGGCCTAGGCCGCAGGTCACAGCACGCGAAACATCAAAAACCCGGCGGCTGCGCCTTGATTCCAAGGTACAGCATTCCGCCGATAAAGATCGCGACGAGCAGAAAGATTGGCCAGTTTTTCATATCTCCACCGAACTACAGATTATCCACCACATGGAAACCCTGCGGGATTTCGTTCTGTTCGTCCAGAACCAAGCGGGCCATGACCTCTGCAATCTTGGGGGCCATACCGAAACCGATCTTGAAACCACCATTGGCAACGAAGTGACCGGGGCGATCGGGCCAAGGCCCGAGCATTGGCGCGCGCGTGCGTGCCCTTGGTCGCAATCCCGCCCAGCGAAGCAGCACGGCAGCGGCGCGCAATTCCGGTACAGCGTCCGTTGCGCGCGCCACAACGTCGTCCAGCAAGGCGTCCGTTCCAGTGGGGTCGTCGAATTCCCTCTCTGTCGTTGAGCCGATGGCGATGGTGCCGTCGAGATGCGGCACGATATGCACCCCGTCGATGAAAAGTTGCGGAAGCTGCGCCCGGTCCAGCTTTAGCAAGGCGGCCTGCCCCTTGATCCCGCGCCCGATTTCTTTGCCCGCTGCGTGGGACAGATCCGCCAATCCGGTTGCGCCGGTTGCCCAGACGGTCGCTGCCGCCGGGCTTTCGGGGGCCGCCTGGACTTTGACACCCCGTGCCGCAAGGGCCGCTGCCAGCGATACACAGGCTCTACGCGGGTGAATATGCGCCGATAGCGTGTCGTGGACGTACTGGCCAGATCCACTCCCGATTTGCCATCCGCTGGCGCTGTCCGTGACGTGCCATTTGGCGGATGTGCCCCAAAGCCGCGCCGCGCCGCGCCCGCGTTCTTCGGCCAAAGCGACCGCTGCCATATCTGCCAAAGGTTGAATACGGCCAGCGCGAATATAGCCAGAGGCCGTCCCGGACACATCCGCCACGTCTGCCCAAAACTCTTCGGCCAGCAACAGGCTTTCCAATTGGAACTGCTTTTTAGGGTTCCAGTTCTCCGGCACATGCGGGGCCAGGGCGCCCACGACACCGCCGGACGATCCGGCTGCGACGCCGTTCGGATCGACCAGTTCCACCTTCGCGCCCGCCTTGACACAGGCCCACGCCACCGACAGTCCAAAAATCCCCGCCCCGCGAACGGATACGTCAACGCTTGCCAAGTTCTTGCCTTTCCACCATTCAGTCCCAGAGCAATACAGAACGTGCACATGACAGACCAGCGGGCGAACATCGCGTGGAGCGCGGAAGGGGTGCCGATTTCCACCCGTTTCGACGATCCCTATTTCAGTCTTGCCGACGGGCTTGAAGAAACCCGCCATGTTTTCCTGTCTGGCAATGATCTGCCCGCCCGCTTTCGCGATGGCTTCCATGTGGCGGAACTTGGCTTTGGAACAGGCCTGAATTTTCTGGCAACGGTGCAGGCATGGCGCGCCGCTGGGATTCCGGGGCGGCTGCACTTCACCAGCTTTGAGGCGTTTCCAATGTCCGACAGTGACAGGACACGCGCGCTTGCCGCCTATGATGGTCTGCCGGTCGATGCGCTGTCAGGGGCCGATGATGTCAACCTGACGATCGTGGAAGGCGATGCGCGCGAGACGCTGCCTCGATGGGATGGGTGCGCGGACGCATGGTTCCTTGATGGGTTTTCCCCTGCGAAAAACCCGGAACTGTGGGAAGAGCCCCTGTTGGCTGAGGTCGCGCGTCACACGGCGCCCCAAGGGACCGCCGCGACCTATACGGCGGCAGGCTTCGTCCGCCGTGGGCTGGAGGCCGCGGGATTTTCCGTGACGCGCGTAACGGGGTACGGGCGCAAAAGGCACATGACGCGGGCGGTATTGGCGTGACGCAGGCGAATAACACGCGGCTGGGTATCCTGCTGATGATCGCCACCTGTCTGGTGTTTGCGGTGCAGGACGGGATCTCGCGCCACCTTGCGGCTGAATACAACACGCTGATGGTCGTCATGATCCGCTATTGGTTCTTTGCCAGTTTCGTGATCGCGATCAGCGCGCGGCGGTCCGGGGGCCTCAAAGCGGTATCCACGACCAACCAGCCCCTGTTGCAGGTTTTTCGCGGTACGCTCCTTGCTGCAGAGATTTGCGTGATGGTCTATGCCTTCACGGTCGTGGGCCTGATCGAAAGCCTTGCGGTTTTCACCGTGTACCCGCTTTTGGTCGCTGCGCTGTCAGGTCCGGTGCTTGGTGAATTTGTCGGATGGCGTCGATACGCGGCAATCGGTGTCGGCTTTGTCGGTGTGCTTATCATTCTGGAACCCGGCGTCGGCGTTTTCGACCCGGCGGCGATCATCCCCTTCTGCTCTGCCCTGATGTTCGCGCTGTATGGCTTGCTGACGCGTTATGCCGCGCGGCAGGACAGCGCCGCCACGTCGTTCTTCTGGACCGGGGTGACCGGGGCGGTGATGATGACGGCAATCGGCATCTGGGCGTGGGAGCCGATGACCGCGCGTGATTGGATCTGGATGGGATGCCTGTGCCTCACCGGGGCATTTGGGCATTGGTTGCTGATCAAATGCTACGAAGTGGCCGAAGCGAGCGCGGTGCAGCCCTTTGCCTATCTTCAGTTCGTCTTCGTGTCGATCATCGGCTTGACCGTGTTTGGCGAAACGCTTCGCACCAATGTTGCCATCGGTGCGGGTTTGATCGTGGCCGCAGGGCTGTTCGCACTTTGGCGCGAGCGCCTCAGTTCCTGAGAGGGCGGCTCAACAATTCCTTGCTGAACGGAACCGGCAATGGGTCCTGGCCCAGCCGCGCACGGAACACCGGCAAGCTTTCCGTAACGCGCATGACGTAGTTGCGAGTCTCGCGGAACGGGATGTTTTCGATCCAATCGACCATCGTGTCGATATCCTGCGTGCGCGGGTCGCCATACAGGTTGATCCACCGGATCGGTCGCGACGGCCCGGCGTTATAGGCAGCAGAGATCATCACCACGTTGCCATCGAAGCGGTCGAACAATTCCTTCAGATACTGCGTGCCTAGCAAGGCATTATAGGTCGAATCCTGCGTCAGCCTGGCATTTGAATGACCGGAGGACAGGCCCAGTTGCCCCGCTACCTCCTTGGCCGTCGCCGGCATCAACTGCATCAAGCCGCGTGCCCCGACCCCGGATACGACGACGGGGTCGAATTCGCTTTCCCTGCGCGCGATGGCCAGGGCAAGTTCTGTCGCCACTGGAAGTTTCACATCCGCCAGAGGGTGCAAAGCGTAATAGGGGACCGGGATGATCGCGCCGCGCCGCGCGGCTGCCTTGCCGATCATCACTGCCAGATGCGGTTCGTTCAGATCGATCGCAGCCTGTCCCAGCATCGCCGCATCATGCTCTCCCAGCTGTTCGGCAAGATGCGCCCAGAAACGCTCCGCCAGATTGCGCTCTCCGGCGCGGGCCAACATAAGCCCTGCCTGAAACAGGCTGTCTTGGGACAATGGGCCTGTGCGCCAATCGCCGGGCGGCACTTGATCAAGCCCCACGTCAAAGGGCAGGCCGGCTTCTTCAGCGGCA
Organism: Aliishimia ponticola; assembly: GCF_004803475.1. GTDB lineage: Bacteria > Pseudomonadota > Alphaproteobacteria > Rhodobacterales > Rhodobacteraceae > Aliishimia > Aliishimia ponticola. Next base: position 455,654 of record NZ_SRKY01000004.1, on the reverse strand, counting down.
AGCAGCCCGTAGAAGGATGTCTGGTAAGCCGCGCCCTTGGCGAATTCCATATCCGCTTCTGCGGTCTTGCCCATGGCACGCAGGGCGAGACCTTTCCAATACCCTGCACGTCCTTGTGAAATCGGCGAAACGACGGCGCTGTCATGGTTGTCGAAATGTTCATAGGCGCGCTCTGGGTCGTCGAAATGGCGCAGCGCGATGTAGCCCGACAACCATTCGAGATCGGCATAATGCGACCCGGCGGTCAGATGATGGCCGTAACTGAGCGCATAGGCATTCTTGACGCGGCCTTCGCGCAATTCGTCCCGTGCCAGGGCACGCCGCCGGTTGGCCCAGGCTTCCGGACGACCCAAACTCTTGGCGCTGGCCGAAGCCGCCAGCAGCATTTGTTTTGCATCGTCCCGCCGCCCCTTGCGCACCCGCCATTCAAATCGTGCATGGGTCAGTCCGGGATGTTCTTGCAGCGCTTTGGGAACCCGCTGGATCAACGTGTCGACGTTCCCGGCCAGACGGGACAGCCCAATCCGCGCTTCGGCCAAGGCCTGCTGGTCGTCGGAGACGAGGGGATACATCCGGCGCGCTTCCACGGACCAGCCGCGCCACAGCATACTGTCCAGCCGCGCCAGATGATGCGGTTCGATCAGCGCCTTGTGCCGGCTTAGAAACAGCTCCTGCTCAGGCTCTGACAAGCGCATTTCGCGCCAGCTTTGCACGATGAGGCTGTGGGCTTCTTCGGGCTTTCCGGACTGCTCCAAGGCCTGTGCATGTGCCAAAGCGCCGATACCGGTCTGCGCCGGGCTTTCTGTGAAAAAGCGCAAGACGTCCGCACGGCCTGCGGAGGCGACAACAGGCTCGCCCTGGCGGCGCAGGTAGTCCAGACCCGGCCAATCGGCGCGGCGATCCAGAAACGCGCGTATTTCCGCAAAGTCGCCAAGACCCGCGCGCAACCGGTGCCATTCGACAAGATCGACCGCGACCGGACCGATGGCGTCTGCAAGCGCCCGCGCCCGCTGCCATTCGTCCGCGCGCACCGCGCCAATGACCTGCGAAATCGGGTCGGGCCGTGCGACCGGCCGCACCTCTCCGGGGGAGGATTGGGCAAAGGTGCCCCCGGTGGCAGTCACCAGAAGAACAAGGGCAACGGTAATCCAGCGCATCACGGCTTGCATTTGGTCCATTTCAAAAGATACAGACTGACAGACTAACGCGCATGGGGAGGGGATCAACTCAAGCTTGCGCGATCACAGGACTCACGGGCCATTTCAGGCCATCCAGATTAGGGAGCGTGTAACATGTTCAAGGGCTCAATGCCGGCACTCGTCACGCCGTTTCGCGGCGGCGAACTGGATTTGGATACGCTCAAGAAGCTGGTCGAATGGCATATCGGGGAAGGGTCTCATGGCTTCGTGCCAGTCGGGACCACGGGCGAAAGCCCCACTTTGACCCATGATGAGCATGAGATCGTGATCGAAACGGTCGTGAAAGCAGTCGCTGGCCGTGTGCCGGTCATTGCAGGTGCCGGGTCGAACAACACGGTCGAGGCAATCCGCTTCGTGCAATATGCGGCCAAGGTTGGTGCGGATGCCGCACTGGTTGTGACGCCCTATTACAACAAGCCGACCCAACGCGGGCTGATCGCGCATTTCACCGCGTTGCATGATGCGGCGGATATTCCGATCATCATCTACAATATTCCGGGTCGGTCCGTGATCGACATGACGCCCGAAACCATGGGCGAATTGGCCAAGCTGCCCCGGATTGTCGGCGTGAAAGACGCCACCGGCGATCTGGCGCGCGTCTGCGATACCCGGATGGCGTGCGGTACCGATTTTATCCAACTGTCCGGCGAAGACGCCACCGCGCATGGGTTCAACGCGCAGGGCGGTGTCGGCTGTATTTCCGTGACCGCGAATGTGGTGCCAAAGCTGCTGTCACAGATGCAGGAAGCGTGCCTTGCCGGCGATTATGCCACCGCGCTTCGGATTCAGGACAAGGTGATGCCGCTGCACAAGGCGATTTTCACCGAACCGGGGCTGGTCGGGGCGAAATACGCCATGTCGCGCCTTGGTCTGTGTTCCGATGAGGTGCGTCTGCCGCTCACCGGGCTGAGTGACGAAACCCAGGCACTGATCGACGATGGTCTGCGCCACGCCGGTGTTCTGAACTGATCAACGGCACGCGCCGCCGGGGCTATCCCGCTTCGGCGCGTGCGGATTCGTAGGCGAGCATTGCGCGCTTCATCGGCAATCCCCAGTAGTAACCGCCCAACGCCCCAGACTTGCGCAGGGCGCGGTGGCAGGGAATCAGCCAGCTGACCGGGTTACGCCCGACGGCCGTGCCCACGGCGCGAACGGCCCGCGGTGATCCGATGCTGCCCGCGATTTCCGAATATGTGGTCACGTGGCCCGACGGCACACGCAGCAGCGCTTCCCACACTTTGATCTGGAATGGCGCGCCGATCATGTAAAGCGCCGTGTCGCCGCGCAGTGCAAAGGCGGCCTCTGTCCAGACGCGCAGCGCCTCGGGGTCTTCGACAAAGCGCGCGTTGGGCCAGCGCCCGGTCATATCCGCCCATGCCCAGTCCCGCCCGTGGTCAGAGGCAAACCCGATCCCGCATATGCCTTTCTGCGTCCCCATCACCAACGCCTCGCCAAAGGGGGAGGGCATCCAGCCGTAACGGATCGTCAACCCTTCACCGCGCCGGGCGAATTCGCCGGGGCTCATTGCCTCCCAGCGGATAAAAAGGTCATGCAGACGGCCCGTTCCGGACAAGCCTGTTGCAATCGACGCCTCTAACGTTGTGAAACGTTCCGCCAGAAGCGTCTTGGCCTGCCCCAATTGCAGGTATTGCTGATAGCGTTTCGGCGACACCCCCACCCAGGCAGAGAACAGCCGTTGGAAATGCGCGGCGCTCATATCCATCGCGCTGGCAATGTCGTCCAGCGACATCGGCTCGGGCGCGCTGTCGATCAGGTCAATGGCACGGCGCATCACCTGATAGTGGTAGCCGGTCTGAGGGTCGGTCATCTGTTCCATGTGCCCGAGTTTAAGGACCTCTGACATGCAGGGCGACCCGATTCCTGCGCTTTGTCCGGTCCCAAGGCCCGGAACCGCTTGAAGCAGACGGAATCCTCCGGCAAACATCGCGGCCATGGCCAAGCAACTCGACTACAACACGATGCGCGAGATTTTCACGCGCTTTCGCAACTCGGAACCCGAACCCAAGGGTGAGCTTGAGCATGTGAATGTCTATACGCTTGTCGTGGCGGTGGCCCTGTCCGCGCAGGCAACCGATGCCGGGGTCAACAAGGCCACGCGCAAGCTGTTCGAGATCGCCGACACCCCCGAAAAGATGCTCGCGCTGGGCGAAGAGGGCGTGACCGAGCATATCAAAACGATCGGCCTGTTCCGTCAGAAGGCCAAGAACGTCATCAAATTAAGCCGCATTCTGGTCGATGAGTTCGGCGGGCAGGTGCCCAATTCACGTGCCGCGTTGCAGTCGCTGCCGGGCGTGGGCCGGAAGACGGCGAATGTGGTGCTGAACATGTGGTGGCACTATCCCGCACAGGCTGTGGATACGCATATCTTCCGCGTCGGCAATCGCACCGGGATCGCGCCGGGCAAGACCGTCGATGTGGTCGAACGCGCGATCGAAGACAACGTGCCGGTCGACTTTCAACTTCATGCTCACCATTGGCTGATACTGCATGGCCGATATATCTGTGTCGCGCGCAAACCCAAATGCGGCGCATGCCTTATCAAAGATCTCTGCCCCTTCGAGGAAAAGACAATATGACCAAGTACAAACTTGTTGGCATCGGTAACGCCGTGGTCGACGTGATCTCGCACGCTGACGATTCATTCCTTGAGATGATGGGGATCGAAAAGGGGATCATGCAGTTGATCGAAAAAGATCGCGGCGAGGTTCTGTACGGCGCGATGGAAGACCGGACGCAAACGCCGGGCGGCGCGGTGGCGAACACCATCGCCGGTGTCGGTGCGCTGGGGCTGCCGACGGCCTTTATCGGGCGGGTCCATGACGATGCGCTGGGTCGCTTTTATGCAGATGCGATGGCGGCGGATGGCACGGATTTCGTCAACCCGCCGGTGCCGGGCGGTGAATTGCCGACCTCGCGTTCGATGATTTTCGTGTCTCCGGACGGGGAACGGTCGATGAACACGTATCTTGGGATTTCGTCGGAACTTGGCCCCGATGACGTACCGGACGCGGTCGCATCCGCCGCCGAGATGATCTTTCTCGAAGGCTACCTGTTCGACAAGGACAAGGGAAAGGACGCCTTCCGTCAGGCATCGCGTCTGACGCGCGCGGTGGGCGGCAAGGCGGGGATGACGATCTCTGACCCGTTCTGCGTGGATCGGCACCGGGCCGATTTCCTCGACATGATCGAGAACGAACTGGACTATGTGATCGGCAATGAGCACGAGATCAAATCCCTGTTCGAAACGGATGATCTTGAAGACGCGATGATGCGCACGGCCAAGATGATTCCGCTGATGGTCTGCACACGGTCGGGCGATGGTGTGACGATTATCTCTGGCGAGGAACGTCATGACCTTCCCGTGAAAAAGGTCGTTCCTGTGGATGCCACCGGCGCGGGCGACCAATTCGCCGCCGGTTTCCTTTACGGGTTGGCTGCGGGCCACGATCTGGAGACCGCCGGCAAGATGGGCCACATCTGCGCCGCCGAAGTGATTTCTCATGTGGGGCCGCGTCCGCAAGCCAACATGATGCACCGCTTTCGGGATGCAGGGCTGGTCTGATGCTGTCTGACGGTTATCACGACGTACCCGACGGGTATTTGGCAATGGTCGTCACCTATCTGGAGATGACCGAACCCGCGCCTTTGCGCGGGGTGCCCTTGCCTGAAGGATGTGCCTTTGTACCGCTCGCCCGTGATGTGGACGTCTATCGCGACGTTTTCCGCCGCGTCGGTCAGGAATGGCTTTGGTTCGGGCATCTTTTGCTGGATGATGCAACGCTTTCTGCCCATCTGAACAGCCCCGAGATCGAGCTTTGGACATTGGAAAAGGACGGCACCCCAGAGGCGTTGCTGGGCCTGAAGTTCGAAGAGTCCGGCGCGTGCGAATTGGAATATTTCGGCCTTACCGCCAAGTTGATCGGATCGGGCGCGGGGGCGTATCTGATGGATCGGGCGATTGAGATGGCGTGGTCGCGGGACATTACCCGGTTCAAGCTGCACACCTGCACGCTGGATAGTCCGCAAGCAATGGCGTTTTACAAGCGGTCAGGCTTCACGCCATATCGGCGCGCGATCGAAGTCGCCGAAGATCCGCGCACGCTGGGCATATACCCGCAAAGCGCAGCGCCCGGTATGCCGATCATCAAGCCCGGCCAACGCGGCTAAGCGCGGGGGCAATCGGCGTCATCGCCGGGGTTTTCTTTTCCGCGTCCGCTGTCACAGTGGTGTCATGGGTCTTCTGCCAGAAGGCCCCAAAAGCGCGAGAGAGACATGACTGATATCTTCGATTTGCCCGGCCGCTTCTGGCGCGGAAATCTGCATACCCATTCCACCTTGTCCGATGGTGTTCTATCGCCGGAAGAGGTCTGCCGCCGGTACAAGGCGGAAGGATACGATTTCATCGCGCTGACCGATCACATGGTAGGGCTGTATGGCTATCCGATCGCGGACACGGTGCCCTACCGCGACAATGCCTTCACCACGATCCTTGGCGCGGAACTGCATTCCGGGGCGATGGAAAACGGCGAGCTTTGGCATATCCTGGCCGTGGGCCTGCCCGAAGATTTCGAACCATCCAACTCGCCCCATTTTCTGCCGATAGAGGATCAGGAATCCGGTGCGGAAATTGCGCGCCGCGCGCGCGAGGCGGGTGCGTTCGTCGCGGTTGCCCATCCTGAATGGTCCGGGCTGACAACGCAGGATGCGCGCAGCATCGAAGCGGCCCACGCGGTCGAGGTCTATAACCACGGCTGCGCGACAAGCTGCGACAGGCCGCACGGGTTCTACACCCTGGATCAATTGCTGACCGAAGGACGCCGCCTGACCCTTTGCGCGACGGATGATGCGCATTTCTCCGAACCTGATCACTTTGGCGGGTGGGTCATGGTCAAAGCGGAAGAAAACACGCCGGACGCGCTTCTCGATGCTTTGAAGGCGGGGCACCACTATGCCTCTACCGGGCCGGACTTTCGCAGCGTGACATGGGAAGACCGCGCCGTCGTGGTCGAAAGCAGCGCGGTATCGGCAGTGATCGTACAGGGCAAAGGATCGGCCTCCACGGCGGTACACGGGTCATCGATGACACGCACGCGCATTCCGTTGGACCGGTTCGCAAACAGCCCGTGGGTTCGCGTGACGATCATGGACGCGGCGGGCAAGCGCGCTTGGCTCAATCCCCACTGGTTCGATTAAGCGCGCCGCGTGATCTGCGTCAGGCGCTATAGGTCGGGTGGAATGTACCCGCCGGAGACAGCGTGAAGATATCGCAGCCGTCTTCGGTGATGCCAATCGAATGTTCGAACTGCGCCGACAGGGTCTTGTCGCGAGTCACGGCAGTCCAGTCATCGGCCAGTGTCTTGGTCTCTGGCCGGCCCAGATTGACCATCGGTTCGATGGTGAAGAACATGCCCGGCTCCAACACGGGGCCAGTGCCCGGACGCCCGTAATGCAGCACGTTTGGCGGTGCGTGGAACACACGGCCCAGCCCGTGACCGCAAAAATCGCGGACAACCGACATACGGTGGCCTTCGACATATTGCTGGATCGCGTAGCCAATATCGCCGAACGTGTTGCCCGGTTTCGCCGCCTTGATCCCCAGCATCAGCGCATCATGGGTGACTTGCACCAGACGTTCCGCCTTGCGGGGCATCTTGCCTGCCACATACATGCGCGATGTGTCCCCGAACCAGCCATCGACGATAACGGTGACGTCGATATTCAGGATGTCCCCATCCTTGAGCTTCTTGTCTCCGGGAATCCCGTGGCACACCACATGGTTGACGCTGATACAGGATGCGTGCTGGTAGCCCTTGTAACCGATGGTCGCAGAGGTCGCGCCCGCCGCATTCACCTTTTCTTCGATGATGCGGTCGATTTCGCCGGTCGTCTGGCCGGGAAACACGTGTTCGCCGATCTCATCAAGGATGCGGGCCGCCAATTCGCCGGCTTTGTGCATACCTGCGAAATCCGCTGCTTCGTAAAGCCGGATACCGTCCTTCGTCACTTGCCCGCGTGCATCTTGTTCCAATAGTCGCTCCTGATTGGGCAAACGGCCCGTTTCTGCGGCTGCACTATACGTGTTTCAAAGACGGAATTGTAGTCGATCCGCCACGGTCACGCTTTCAACCGAAATATTTGTCCCCAAAGCGATGACGTCAACCCCGCAGGATGCCGCATCGCAGAAAGCGGCCGCGTAAGCCGGGTCGATATCTTTTGCAAGGGTGACGGTGTCGCAATCCGTGCGCTGCACCAGATACAACATGATGGCCCGATGTCCGTCGCGCGCCATGGCTGCCAGTTCTGCCAAGTGTTTGGCCCCGCGTGCCGTGACGCTGTCGGGAAACTCGGCCAGACCCTTCTGGCGGGACAGGGTGACGGATTTGACCTCGACATAGGCGTCGGGAAGCCCCGGTTCGGTCAGCAGAAAGTCGATCCGGCTGGACTGCCCGTATTTCACCTCGGGCCGGACGGTTGCATAGGCGGCAAGCTCGGGCACCGCGCGCGATGTCAGCGCCTCGCGCAGGGCCCGGTTAGGCACGGCCGTATCGACGCCGGTGAAATGCCCATTGCCATGATCCACAAGCCGCCAGCCGAATTTCAGCTTCTTCTTCGGGTCGTCATTGGGTTCTAGCCAGATGCGCGTACCCGGCTCTGCCAGCCCCATCATCGAACCGGGATTGGCGCAATGGGCCGTGACTTCACGCCCATCCTCCAACACGCAATCCGCCAGAAAGCGTTTGTAACGGCGTTGCAGTGTCGCAGGCACAAGATCGGTTTGAAAGCGCATGGGCCGGGGCCTATACCGGGAGACAGGCTCATTCAAGGGAGGTGCCGAATGCCCAATCCAACTGCCGCGATGCTGGTGATCGGGGATGAAATCCTGTCAGGTCGAACACGGGATGCGAACATGCATCACCTTGCGGGAGAGTTGACCGGCCACGGCGTGACACTGTGCGAGGCCCGCATTGTCAGCGATGACCGGGCGGCGATCGTGGCGGCGGTCAAGGCCCTGTCAAAGGCCTATGACCATGTGTTCACCAGCGGCGGTATCGGCCCGACCCATGACGACATCACCGCCGATTGCATCGCAGAGGCGTTCGGCGTGCCGATTGATGTCCGTGACGATGCCCGCGCGATCCTGCAAGCGCGCTATGACGCGATGGGCACGGATTTGAACGAAGCGCGCCTGCGCATGGCCCGCATCCCGGATGGCGCCGAACTGATCGAAAATCCCGTGTCGGGCGCGCCGGGCTTTACTTTGAAGAATGTGCACGTGATGGCAGGCGTTCCGTCGGTCTTTCAGGCCATGGTGGCCACCATCCTTCCGACGATCACGGGTGGTGATCCGGTGCTTAGCCAAGCGCTTAGCATCATGCGCGGTGAGGGCGATCTGGCCGGGCCGGTCGCGAAACTGGCCGAGGATTTCCCGGACCTGTCCATCGGTTCCTACCCGTTTCAGCGCAATGGTGCGTTTGGCGCGCAGATTGTCATTCGCGGCACCGACGGTGCGCGGGTCGATGCGGCGATGACCCGATTGGCCGCGGAGTTCGCTGAATGACAACGGCGCAGCAGCTTTACGCGCTGTGCGAGGCCACATGGCCCCCGCGCAAGGCATGGGAGCAAGACGGCTGGACCCTGCGGGACGGGGCCGGGGGCGGCAAGCGGGTGTCTGCCTCAACACGGGCCGCCACGGATGCGGATGTCGCCAAGGCCGAAAACGCGATGCGCGAGATGGGGCAGCGGCCCTTGTTCATGATCCGCGACGGCGATGCCGATCTCGACGCGGAGCTGGAGGCGCGCGGCTATGCCATCGTCGATCCGGTCAACATGTATGCCTGCCCGATCACGCAACTGACGGATATCGAGATTCCGCGCGTCACGGCCTTTGCCATCTGGGAGCCGCTGGCGATCATGCAGGAAATCTGGGCGCAAGGCGGCATCGGGCCGGACCGGCTGGCCGTCATGGCCCGTGCCAAGACAAAAACCGGTATCCTTGCCCGCTGGAACGAAAAGCCCGCAGGCGCCGCATTTGCGGCCGCCGCGGATGGGGGCTGCATGGTACATGCGGTCGAAATTCTTCCACACCAGCGCAAGCAGGGCGTTGCCGGATGGGTGATGCGCAAGGCCGCATTCTGGGGTGCGGAACAGGGTGCGACGACGCTCAGCGTCTTGTGTACTCAGGCCAATACCGGCGCGAATGCGCTTTATACGTCCCTCGGAATGACGCTCGAGGGACAATACCACTATCGCCAGTTGGAGGACTGACATGACCGACAAACCAACCGCCCTCGATCTACCGCCGGTCGATCCGCTGCCCGCAGATACGCAGAAGTATTTCGACATCTGCATGGACAAGCTGGGCATGGTTCCCAATGTGCTGCGCAGCTACACGTTCGATATCGACAAGCTGAACGCGTTCACGGCCATGTATAACGATCTGATGCTGGGCGAGTCCGCGTTGACCAAGCTTGAGCGTGAGATGATCGCGGTGGTCGTGTCCTCCATCAACAAGTGTTTCTACTGTCTTGTCGCGCATGGCGCGGCGGTGCGGCAATTGTCAGGCGACCCGATCCTGGGTGAAATGATGGTGATGAATTACAAGGTCGCCGATCTGGATGCCCGCCAGCGGGCGATGCTCGACTTTGCGGCCAAGTTGACGAAATCCAGCGCCGATGTCGAAGAGGCCGACCGCGACGCGCTGCGCGATGCCGGGTTCACGGATCGCGATATCTTTGACATTTCCAGCGTGACGGGCTTTTTCAACATGACCAACCGTGTCGCGAGCGGCATAGATATGCGGCCCAATGTGGAGTATCACGCACAGTCCCGATGATCCGTTGGCTCTGCCTTCTCGCGGTGGCAGCAACGGCCACGGGGTCTTGGGCATTGGATATGCCGGGACACGCACGTCTGACCGCTGAACGGACGTCCGACGCGGATCGATACACTGCGCCGATTGCCCCCTTCGATGGCAGCGCCATTCCGGTCCAGCAGATCGACGGGGCCGTGCGTCGACAGGCGTGGGAATTGCCCGGCCCCGGTCAATCGCCGTTGCGGATCGTGGCGCCGCTTCGTGCGCAGTTCGAGGCGGACGGATTCGAAATCGTTCTGGACTGCCTTTCAGCCCATTGCGGGGGCTTCGACTTCCGCTTTGGGACAGAGGTGCTGCCTGCGCCGAACATGTTCGTAAATCTGCGCGATTTCCAATTTCTGACCCTGCGCAAAGGGAATGCCGCCGCGCCCGAGGCGATTGTCACCCTTCTGGTGACAGCCTTGGCAGATCGCGCCTATGTGCAGATCATCGAAGCGCGCCCTTCCGGCCAGTTTGACAAGACTACGGCGGTTGGCCCCTCTCAGGTCGCCGCGCCGCTGAATGGTTCTGCCGGGCAGGAGTTGATGGAGAAAGGCGCCATCGTGCTGGACGGGGTCGAATTCACGACCGGGGCGACCTCTTTGACGAATGGCCCGTTTCCATCGCTTGCCAATCTGGCGGCGTTGCTGAAGCAGAATACCGGATTGCGGATCGCTCTGGTCGGTCACACTGACAGCGTCGGGGACCTGAACCAGAATATCCGCATCTCCCGTGCGCGCGCCGCCGCCGTCCGGCAACGGCTGATCGATCAATACGGGATCGCACCGGACCGGATCGAAGCGGAAGGCATGGGCTATCTCGCACCACGTGCGAGCAACCTCACGGAGCAGGGCCGCGAAGCCAATCGGCGCGTCGAAGCTGTGGTGTTGGCGAACGACCGTTAGGTCAGTTCCAGTCGTCGGGGCCTTTATCCGCGAATGCGTGGACAAGGAAATCGATGAACGCGCGCACCTTGGGCTGCGTGAAGCGGCCGGGCGGATAGACCGCGTAAATCCCCTGCGTTTCATTTGGCAGATCGGGGATGACGTCCTCGACCAGACCGCGATCCATCGCGTCGGCGTAAAGGAAGCTGGGCAGATAGGCGATGCCAAGACCGGAAATGGCCGCGTTCAACAGCGACTGCCCGTCATTGACACTCAGCCAGCCAGCGGTCCGGATCTGACGCTTTTCGCCGGACGGGGCCGTGATCTTCCAGACATTGCCGGAGGATTGGCTGGAATAGTGCAGCAGCTTGTGTTCGTTCAGATCGTCGATGCGCTGTGGACGGCCGAACTTTTCAAAGTAAGACGGCGCTGCGATCATCCGCTTGGTGGTTTCGGTCAGCTTGCGTGCCCGCAAGGTGCTGTCTTCCAGCTCACCGATCCGCACGGCCATGTCGAAGCCTTCAGAGATCAGTTCGACATACCGGTTGTTGAGAACCATGTTGACAGTGATGTCCGGGAATTCCTCAAGGAAGCCGGACAGCAGCGGTGACAGGTGATTGACGCCGAAGTCGGTGGCCACGGAAATCCGCAACAGCCCGGATGGTGCCGATTGCATCGACGTGACCAGCGCATCGGCCTCGCCCGCATCATTCAGCACGCGGCGCGCACGATCATAGTAGGCAAGCCCGATTTCGGTCGGGGAAACACGGCGGGTGGTGCGGTTCAGCAGCCGTGCGCCAAGACGCGCCTCAAGCGAGGAAACGTGTTTCGAAACAGCCGATTTCGAGATGCCCATTTTCTTGGCGGCATCGGTGAATCCACCTTGATCCACTACCGTTGCGAAAGCTTCCATTTCTGTCAGGCGGTCCATAGCCGTCCTTTCTTGATGCGCTCGATGTCAGTCTCGGCTTATCCAGACCAATCTGGGCAAGAACTGGGCGCAGATGAGATAATATCTGGGTAAAGGACCTGATTGGTTCATGGCTGGAAACACGCCTGACCGCTGGAAAATGACGATTCTGCCCGGGATACACCGACCCGATCGTTGTGGCGGATACACAACTTCAGATCATGTTAGAGGCGATTATAATCAATCTATAGGCGAATTTCCGCCGCGTTGACAGTGATTTGTATCACCTGCCTCCCGGCGAACGCAGGTGGGTTGGATGGCGACTCATCACATTGGGAAATCACTTGCGCTGCATCTGGTCGTCGCGGCCCCGTCAAAAGGGGGTGCGGAATTGCCAGAAAGGCGGCCCAGACGCCGCCAGCGCTTACCAATTTTAAGCGTCAATATTCTTATCAAGAATTTAATCATCTTTAACGCTCAAAGGGTGTGTGGATTTTATCGTGCAATAACAATATCTTGGATACGGCTTCCCGCCCGATGCCCGTTCGCGCGCCTTCATTGACAGAAGCACTGCCCGCTCGCTGAACTTGCTCAACACGCCATGCGCTGGGCGGCGAAACCGGAGAATTCAATGATCAAGGGCGACGATATCAACGGGGTCACGGCATGACCGGAGCACCCGTTCAAGCTGAAACCGTTTTGAAGAATGGCAAGGTCTGGTGCGGTCTTGGCCTGCCTGTGGTCAGCGCCGTTGCACTTTGGGGGGGCCGCGTTCTTGCAACCGGCAGCGATGCAGAGCTTGCACCGCTGATTGGCCCCGACACGGAAGTGATCGATCTGAACGGTCGGCTGGCGACGCCGGGGCTGAATGACGCCCATATGCACCTGATCCCCTACGGCACGGCCATGGCAGAGGTCGATCTGCGCCCCGTGACCGTGCCGACGCTTGCCGGGTTGCTGGCGTCACTCAGTGATCGCTCCGCAAGCCTGCCCAAAGGCGATTGGGTGATCGGGCGCGGCTATGACCATTTCAAACTGGATGTCGGGCGCCACCCGTTCCGCGAGGAACTGGACGAGGCCTGCCCGGACCACCCGGTGTATATCGTGCGCACGGACGGGCATCTGGCTGTCGCCAATTCGCTGGCCCTGAAAATCGCGGGCATCACCGAAGACACGCCTTCGCCGCAAGGCGGGCTGATCGAAAAGCAAAACGGACGACTGACAGGTCTGCTGGCCGAAACAGGGCGCGAGCCGGTGATGCAGGTATTGCCTGAAAACTCGGTCGAAACTCTGGTGCAAAGCATCGAACGCGGCGGGGCCGATCTGCTGTCGCGCGGCATCACGTCCTGCATGGAAGCCGCAGTCGGTATCCGCGACGGTTGGACCGAAATGCTGGCCTATCAGAAAGCGCATCGCGAAGGGCGTTTGCCCCTGCGGGTCTATGGCGTGCTGATGGGCGACAAGGGTCGCACGATCATGGAACAGGCGGGCGCGGCGGGAATGGTGTCTGGCGGCGGCGACGACATGTTCCGTATCGGCCCGGTGAAGATTTTCACCGATGGCTCCGCCGGTGGGCGCACGGCCGCAATGACCAAGCCCTATCTGGGCGGGGATGAGGATGATCTGGGCCTGCTTTGCCTTGATGATGACGAACTGAACGCCATGGTGGCGGACGGCCATCGCAAGGGCTACCGCTTTGCCATTCACGCCATCGGTGATGCCGCGATCGAGAAGGTTTTGAACGCCTTCGAACTGGCCTTGGCCGAGGTGCCGGACCCAGACCGCCGCCACCGGATCGAACATTGCGGCTGGCTGCGCCCCGACCAGATGGAACGGATGAAGGCGATGCATGTGCTACCCGCCTCGCAGCCCGCGTTCCTGTATTACTTCGGGGACCTGTATCTCACGCTGATCGAAAAAGAACGGGTCGAGGCAAGCCACCCGATGCGCACATGGATCGATGCCGGGTTGCATCCCTCTGCCTCTACCGACTGCCCGGTGGTGGAGATCGACCCCTTCGCCAATCTTTATACGATGGTCACGCGCAAGACCGAGAACGGCACCCAGATCGGGACGGAACATATCCTGACCATGGAAGAGGCGCTTAACGCCTATACCTACGAATCCGCCTATGCTTCCCATGAAGAAAAGATCAAAGGCCGGTTGGTGCCCGGGCAACTGGGCGATGTGGCGGTGTTCGATACCGATCTTCTGACCTGCACTGTCGAAGACATCCTGACCACGCGCTGTGACATGGCGCTTTTGGGTGGGCGCGTCGTGTATCAACGGGACGGGGCCGCCTGATGCTGAGCCAGATCGCCAACAGGTTGCTGATTTCGATCCCGGTCCTGTTCGGAGTGCTTCTGCTGGGCTTCGGGCTGCTGGTCCTTGTTCCCGGCGATCCCGCCATCGTCATGGCCGGTCCGACCGCAACGCCGGAAGTTCTGGCGGCCATCCGGGCCGAGATGGGCCTTGATCGTCCGCTGTACGAACAGTTCTTCAGCTATATCGGCCGCGTCCTGCAAGGTGATCTGGGCCGGTCGCTGATCTCGAACAAGACGGTGGGGTCCGAACTTCTGTCCGCCATCGGACCGACCGCAGAACTCATGTTCGCCTGCCTGATCTGGTCGATACCTTTCGGTATCGGGCTTGGCACGCTGGCAGCGGTAAAGCGCGGCACCTTGATCGACCGGATCATCATGGCGATCTCTGTCGCCGGTGTGTCGCTGCCGATTTTCTTCATCTGCCTGATGATGATCCATTTCGTCGGCGTGCAATGGCGGCTGCTGCCCTTCATCGGGCGTGGCGGGCCGCTTTGGACCCTTGACGGGATACGCCATATCGCGCTGCCGGCGCTATCGCTTGGGGCGATTTTCATCGGGCCGGTGGCGCGGATGACCCGATCCTCGGTGCTGGAGGTACTCAAGCTCGATCATGTGCGGACCGCCCGGTCCAAGGGGTTGCCGGAAACGCGCGTGATCCTGAAACACGGGCTACGCAATGCGCTGATCCCGGTGGTGACTCTCATCGGCCTTCAGGCAGGTTATCTTCTGGGCGGCGCGGTCGTGACCGAAAGCATTTTCTCCTTCCCGGGTATCGGACGGCTGGCCGTCGGCGCGATCCTGTCATCGGACTTCCCACTGGCGCAGGGCACGATCCTGATCCTCGCGCTCAGCTTCATCCTCATCAACATGATCGTCGACATTCTTTACGCGCTGCTCGACCCACGGGTGCTGTCATGACCGTCATGCCGCATCACCCCATGGTTCAGGCCGTCGTCGCCGATCCGCAGGCAGCCGCCGCACAGGGGCAGGAGGGTTTGCAATGACCGATGTCGAAGCCCCGTCCTGGGATGCACCCGCTCCCGTTCGCCCATGGTGGCAAAGGTTGCTGCGCGACCCCATCGCGCTGATCGCCGCAGCGGTTCTGGCCGTCATCGTGTTCTGCGCCATCGCCGCGCCGCTTATTTCCCCCCATGATCCATTCGCCAGTTCACGCGCCGTGATGAAGCCGCCCTTCTGGTCCGACCGCAGCGACCCGGCCCATATCCTGGGCACGGACGGGCAGGGCCGGGATATGCTGTCGCGCCTGTTCTACGGCACGCGGCTGACCCTGATCATCGGGGTGCTGTCTGTCGGTATCGGCGGGGTTCTTGGTTCCCTTCTGGGGCTGCTGGCCGCCTTCCGCCCGAAGCTGGACCCGTGGGTGATGCGGCTGGTGGACGTGATGCTGTCCTTCCCGGCCATCCTGCTGGGGTTGGCGCTCGTCGCCGTGGTCGGACCGGGCGCGACGCCGGTCATCATCGCCCTTGCGATTGCCACGATCCCGGACAGTGCGCGGATCGCACGATCCATCGCGGTATCGGTGATGAAGCAGGAATATATCGAAGCTGGCCGCGCGCTGGGCCTGTCATCCTTTGCGCTTTTCCACCGTTATCTGCTGCGCAACTGCGTTTCGACGATCATGATCTTCATGTCGATGCGGTTCGGGCAAATCATCCTGATCGGCGCGGCGCTGTCCTTTCTTGGCCTCGGCGCGCGTCCCCCCACGGCAGAGCTGGGCATGATGGCCGCCCAAGGCAGGGACTTCCTGCTGTTCGCACCGCATATCGCCGTAATTCCCGCAGTCCTGACCTTTGTGATCGTTCTGGCCGCGAACATCCTTGGTGACGCATTGCGCGACGTCCTCGACCCAAGACTGAGATCCTAACAATCAGAGATCCGAATAATTCACTGCACAACAACAGGGAAAGGTAACACCATGAAAAGACTTTTGACGACAACGGCGCTCCTGCTTGGGGCGGGCCTTGCACAGGCGTCGGAACTGACGATCGTGCGGGAAGTGGACAGCAACAACTACGATCCACATAAATCCACTGCGCGAGCCGCATCGGAAATCCTGTTCATGCTGGGCGATACGCTTGTCTCGCTTGCACCGGATATGCAGACGATCGAACCGGGCATCGCCGAAAGCTGGGAGGTCAGCGAGGACGCCACGACCTATACCTTCAAGCTGCGCGAGGATGTGACCTTTTGCGACGGTAAGCCGCTGACCGCAGCCGATGTTGCCTATTCCGTGAACCGCTGGATCGATCCCGACACGAAAAGCCCGGTCGCATGGCGCGCGGGTGAGGTGGAAAGCGTCACGGCGGTTGATGACTATACCGTCGAATACAAGCTGAAGGCCCCGTTCTCGGAACTGCTTTACCAACTGACGCAAAGCTTCGGCACCATCATCGATCAGGCCAATGTCGAAGCGCTGGGCCCGGATTTCGGGATTTCCGGCTTTAACGGCACCGGGCCGTATTGCTGGGTCGAATGGACGCCGCGTGACAAGATGATCATCGAAAAGCACGAAGCCTTCACCTGGGGCGCGCCGTTCCATTCCAACACCGGCCCCGCGTCGATCGACAAGATCACATGGCAGATCGTCCCAGAGGAAAACACCCGCACGGTGGCTGTAATCACCGGGCAAAGTCAGGTGACGCAATACGTCCCTTACATCGCGCTGGAACAACTCGCCGCTTCGCCGGGGGTTGAGGTCGTGCGGTCCGATCTGGCCTTCTGGACTTATTACATGGGCTTCAAGATCGACAAAGAGACGGTCTCCGATCCAGCAGTACGCAAGGCGATCAACCTTGCTGTGGACCAGGCCGCAATGTCCGAAGACCTGTTCTTTGGCGTGGTGCAGCCCGCCTATTCCTATGTCAGCCAAGAGGCGCTGGATTGGAACACGGCGGTCGATGACAAACTGCTGAAATACGATGTGGCAGAGGCGAACAAAATCCTCGACGACGCCGGATGGGTCCGCGGCGATGATGGCGTCCGGTCCAAGGACGGCGTGCGCCTGTCGCCGACAGCTTATGTCTTTGCAGGCTCGACTTGGGGGAAACTCTCCGAAGCGGTGCAAGCCTATCTGCGCGAAATCGGCGTTGATATGCAGATCCAGGCCTTCGATGCCACCGTGGCTTGGGGCAAGCTGGCGACGCAGGAATTCGACATGTACGGCATGTCCTTCCCCTATGTGTCCTCTGGCGATGCGCTGAACCTCTATTTCCGCAGCCAGAACATGCCGTCCCCGAACCGCATGAACTGGAATGATGCGGAAACCGACGAACTGCTGCTCGCCGGGGCCACAGCCACAAGCGATGAGGGTCGCGCATCGGCCTATGGCGAGGTGCTGGACAAGGTGCATGAGGCTGCCGTCTGGCTGCCGCTTTACCACGAGCCGATGGTCATCGCGCAATCCACCGACCTTGAGACGATCGTGCCGCACAACATCTACGGTGCCGGTCTGTACAAAGGGCTCGACCTGAAACTGAAGGAGTGATCCAAACTCCGGGCCGCGCCTTCCAGTGGTGCGGCCCGGCTGCCCTGTTTCGATTCCCTTCCCCCTCAAGAAAGACTTAAGCAATGCCCGTCACCGTCATTCGAAATGCAGCCTGGATCGTCGCCTATGACACGGAAACCGGCACCCACACCTATCTGAAAGATGGGGACGTCGCGTTCGATGGTGACAAGATCGTCCATGTCGGCGGAACCTATACGGGCGAGGCAGAGACCGAAATCGACGGTCGCGATCGTCTGGTGTCGCCGGGTCTGGTGAACATCCATTCGCACCCAAGCTCCGAAGCGATGAACAAGGGGATGCTGGACGAACTCGGCTCGCCGCGTCTTGGGATGTCATCGCTATACGAATACATGCCGCTCTTTCGCTGTGATGCCGAAGGGCGCGAGGCCTGCGTGCAGGTCACCTATTCCGAACTGCTGAAATCCGGGGTTACGACGCTGGTGGACTTGTCCGTCAATTGGGACGGCTGGATTGACACATTCGCCGCTTCCGGTCTGCGCGGTATCGTCAGCCCGATGTACCGCTCTGCCCGGTGGTACACCGATAACGGCCATGTGGTGGAATACGAATGGGACGAAGCCGCCGGCAAGGCCGATATGGATGCGGCCGTCAAAACGGTCGAAGCGGCGGCAAACCACCCCTCTGGTCGGCTGTCGGGCATGATCTCCCCGTCGCAGATCGACACCTGTACGCCGGACCTGATCGCAGACAGTTTCGCACTGGCGCAGGAGAAGGGTCTGCCCTTCCAAATTCACGCGGCCCAATCGGTCGTGGAATTCACCGAGATCACGCGCCGCCACGGCGTGACCCCCTTGGAATGGCTGGACAGCCTTGGCGTGCTGAAACCCGGCGCGATCATCGGCCACGGCATCTTCCTGAACGACTACCCGCATGTGTTCTGGCCAGAGGCGCAGGATTTCAAGCTGCTTCAGGACTCGGGCGCGGCGGTTGCCCACTGCCCAACCGTGTTCCAGCGGCGCGGCATCGCGATGAACACTGTGGGCCGCTATATCCGCGGCGGTATCCCCGTGGGTATCGGGACGGACACCTACCCCCATAACATGCTCGAAGAGATGCGCAGCGCGCTTTATCTCAGCCGGATCATGTCGAAGAACCCCTACGATCTGCGCACGTCGGATATCTTTGACGCGGCAACGCTGGGCGGGGCGCAAATCCTGGGTCGCGAAGACATTGGGCGGCTTGCTGTCGGGGCCAAGGCGGACCTGTTCCTTGCCGATCTGACCGATCCCAACATGATGCCCGTGCGTGATCCGCTGCGGTCGCTGATCTATGTGGCGGCGGAACGGGCGGTGCGTGATGTCTTCGTCGATGGGCGCCACGTTGTCGTGGATGGCGACGTTCCGGCCTTTGATCTGCCGGACGCATTGGCGCGGCTCGAAGCGGCGCAGCGCCGTGCAGAAGAGGCATTCGCCAAGCTCGATTTCGCCGGGCGCACCCATGACGAAGCCTCCCCCTATGTGTACGGGCAGGGCTGATCATGGAACAGGCGTCGGCCCCCTTGCTTGAAGTTGATGACCTTGCCGTTGAATTCCATGTCGGCGGCACGGTGCAGCGCGCGGTTCAGGGTGTCTCATTCTCGCTTGAGCGTGGAAAAACGCTGGGCGTCGTCGGGGAATCCGGCTGCGGAAAATCGGTCACCTCGCTGTCGATCATGCGTCTTGTTCCGCAACCGCCGGGCAAATACGCACGCGGCGAAATTCGTTTTGACGGACGTGATCTGCTGACCCTGCCAGAAGCGGAAATGCGCAAGCTGCGCGGTGCGCGGATCGGGATGATCTTTCAGGAACCGATGACATCGCTCAACCCGGTCTATACCTGCGGAGAGCAAATCATCGAAACGTTGACCATCCATTCCGGTCTGTCCCGTGCCGAGGCCCGCGAGAAGGCGATCGAGATGCTCGACCTTGTCGGGCTGCCATCGCCAAGCAGCCGGGTCGATGACTATCCCCACCAGTTGAGCGGCGGACAGCGTCAACGGGTGATGATTGCCCTCGCACTGGCCAATGATCCCGACCTTCTGATTGCCGACGAACCGACGACCGCCTTGGATGTAACGGTGCAGGCGCAGATCCTTGACCTGATGGGGGATCTTCGCAGCCGGACCGGGGCTGCCGTGGTGCTTGTGACCCATGATCTCAGCGTTGTGGCCCAGACCTGTGACGATGTGGTGGTCATGTATGCAGGCCGCGTGGTGGAACGCGCCCCGACCGCCACGCTGTTTGCCGATCCGCAACACCCCTACACCGTGGGGCTGATGGCGGCGATCCCGCGCATCAATGCGGCGGTAGGGCGGCTTGCCACGATCCCCGGGTCCGTGCCGCCGCCCTGGGCTGCGATCAAGGGCTGCCGGTTTGCCAGCCGCTGCCCGCTGGCGACCGATCAGTGCCGTGCCGAAGACCCGCCGATGACAGAAATCTCTGCCGGGCATGGCGTCGCCTGCTGGCGCGCCCCGATTGAGGTGGCAGCATGAGCACGATGTTGGAAGTCCGGGGGCTGACCAAGCATTTCCCCGTGCGGCGCGGTCCGCTGCAACGGCTCGTCGGGCATGTGAAGGCGGTCGAAGATGTCAGCTTTGATGTTGAGCAGGGCGAAACGCTGGCCATTGTCGGCGAATCCGGCTGCGGCAAGTCCACGATCGGGCGCACCTTGTTGCGTCTGATCGAGGCGACGGCAGGCTCCGTCAGGCTGGATGGCGAGCATGTCTTGAACCAGCCCGCGGCGAAAATGCGCGAGATGCGCAAACAGATGCAGATCATCTTCCAGGATCCGTTCGGGTCGCTCAATCCGCGTATGACGGTCTGGGAAACACTGGCGGAGCCGCTTTTGCTGCATGGTCTGGCCACGCCGAAAGACGTGCGCGAGAAAGTGTCGAACCTGCTGGAAACCTGCGGGCTGCAACCGTGGCATGCCGAACGCTATCCGCATGAATTTTCCGGTGGACAAAGACAGCGCGTCGGTATTGCCCGCGCCCTTGCCACCCGCCCCAAGCTGATCGTCTGCGACGAGCCGGTATCGGCGCTGGATGTGTCGGTGCAGGCGCAGATCGTGAACCTTTTGCAGGACCTCCAAAAGCAGTTCGGCATCGGATACGTCTTTATCAGCCATGACCTTGCCGTGGTGCGCCACATGGCAGACCGGGTCGCGGTCGTCTATCTGGGCCGCATCGTCGAGGAAGCGCCCGCAGCTGACCTGTTCGCGTGGCCAAAGCACCCCTACACACGCTCGCTGATCGACGCCGCGCCGCGTCCCGATCCGAACCTCAAGAACGACCGACCGCCATTGGAAGGCGATCAGCCCTCCGCGCTTTATCCGCCGTCGGGATGCGCATTTCACCCCCGTTGCCCTTTGGCCACGGATCGCTGCCGCAGCGAACGGCCCGTGCTGCGCGATGTCGGCGCGGCACGTGTCGCGTGCCACTTTGCCGAAAACGTCACCGCCACGGGTCAGGTCGAGGCAAGCGCGCCTCCGAAGGCCTTCCGCGACCGACTTGCCGTGTTGAATGCCGCGCGCAGCCAGGAGAAACCATGAAAGATCACCCCCCGATGAACGGCGCCGAATCCGTGGTGCGCAGCCTGCACGCAGCGGGTGTCGATGTTTGCTTTGCCAATCCCGGCACGTCCGAAATGCAATTCGTCGACGCGCTTGACCGGACCGGGCTGATGCGCTGCGTTCTAGGCCTGTTCGAAGGCGTCGTGACCGGTGCGGCAGACGGTTATGCACGGATGGCCAATGTCCCGGCCGCGACCTTGCTGCACCTTGCGCCGGGGCTGTCGAATGCCAGCGCGAACATGCACAACGCCCGCAAAGCGCGCTCGCCAATGCTGAACCTCGTGGGCGACCATGCGGTACGGCATCGGGGCTATGACGCGCCTTTGACCTCGGATGTTGCGGGCGCGGCCGCCCCGTTTTCCGATTGGATCAAGACCGCGACCAGCCCGGAGACCTTTGCCCAGGACGCGATGGAAGGGCTTGCCGCGGCCATGGCCCGGCCAAATGGTGTCGCGACGCTGATTGCCCCGGCTGACATCGGTTGGGATGCGGGTGGTGTCGTGGCACCGCCGCCGCCGCCGCCGGAATTCGCAGCGCTGGACGAAAATGCGGTGACAGAAGCGGCCGGGAAGCTGGACGCGCAGACCGTTCTGCTGGCCGGGGGCACCGTTCTGGAACATCCCGGCGCTTTGGCGCTGCTGCATGGCATCGCCGAGAAGACAGGCGCCAAGGTGCTTGCACCGACGTCCAACCGCCGCTGCGAACGTGGGGCGGGGCGCGCCGCGATCAACAAGGTGCCTTATCCGATCAACATGGCGCTGGAAACGCTGGCCCCGTTCAAGCGCGCGATCCTGATCGAAACGGTGCCTCCTGTCGCGTTCTTTGCCTATCCGGGAAAGCCCAGCCTGTTGCTGCCCGCGGAGTGCGAAGTGATGACACTGGCCGGGCTGGACGGGGACGGTCCTGCCGCGATCGAGGCGCTGGCAGACTGCGTCGGCGCGAGCCAACGGATCGCCCCGGCAGTGCTGCCGCCAAGCCCCATGGCCGGTGCGATTACGCCTGCGACGATTGCCGCCGCTATTGCCAACGCCCTGCCGGAGAACGCGATCGTCGTGGATGAAAGTATCACGGGTGGCCGCGACATGTGGGGCGCGACCCAAGCCGCCGCGCCGCATTCGTGGATTTCGCTGACAGGCGGTGCGATTGGCGACGGCATCCCGATGGCGCTGGGCGCGGCGGTGGCCTGCCCGGATCGGCCCGTCGTGTCGCTGCAAGCGGACGGGTCTGCGATGTACACGATTCAGGGCCTGTGGAGCCAGGCGCGCGAACAGGCCAACATCACCACGGTGATCTTTGCCAACCGGACTTATGAAATCCTCAAGACCGAACTCTTTGCTGTCGGTGCCAATCCGGGCCGCTCGGCGCTGGATATGCTGGACCTTGATCGGCCCAATCTCGATTTCGTGGCGCTGGCCCGCGGCATGGGCGTTCCGGCGCAACGCATCGAAGACGCGGCAGCGCTGCAAAGAGCCATCGAAGACGCGGTGCTGGAGCCCGGCCCGTCCCTGATCGAAGCGATGATGTAGGGCGCAGCCGCACAACCCACCACAATAACGACACATAAACCAACAGGAGATCACCCATGACCAAACGCCTCACATTCGGAACCATCGCCACGATCCTTGCTCTTGGCGGCGCGGCGCACGCGCAGGACAAGACCTACACCGTCGCGCTGGATGGCACTTTTGCCCCGCACGCGATGCCGGCGCTGTCGGGCGGTGTCGAAGGGTTCAACGTCGATCTGGCGAACGAGATCGGCGAACGGCTTGGCGCGAAGATGGATATCGTCGCCACGCAGTTTTCGGGCATTCTGCCCGGCCTTGCCGCGGGAACCTATGACTTCGTCGTGGCCCCGGTGACGATCACCGAAGAACGCGCGGGCAATCTGCTGTTCTCCGAAGGGTATCTGAACACGGATTTCCAATTCGTCGTCAAAGCCGGGACGGATGAAATCACCAGCCTGGACAGCCTGAACGGCAAGATCATCGCGGTGAACCGTGGGTCGGTCTATGATTCATGGGCGCGCGACAAGGCGGACGAGGTTGGCTGGACAGTCGAAAGCTACGGCACCAATAGCGATGCCGTGCAGGCTGTCGTCTCTGGCCGCGCCTATGCCAACGTGGCGGGCAACACCGTGTCGGCGTGGGCCGTCAAGCAGAACCCGGCGCTGGAGTTGAGTTATCTGCATTCCACCGGATTGGTCTGGGGGATGCCCTTCAAGAAGGGCGACGAAGAACTACGCGACACGGTCGAGGCTGTGATCGAATGCATGAAGCTCGACGGCACGATGGTTGCGCTCAGCGAGAAGTGGTTCGGTGTCACGCCGGCCGCCGGTTCGGCAGCGGTCACGCCCGCAGCCGGCTTTGGCCAGCCCGGCTTCGAAGGCTATGCCGCTGACGATCACACGCCGAGCTGCGACTGATATGGAAACTGTTTCCAACCGTGCAGGGACGCCGTCAACGGCGACCCTGTCATTGCGGGCGTTGCACAAATCCTTTGGCACCTTCCCGGTGCTGAATGGCATCGACCTGCATGTGCAGCGCAGTGAAATGGTCTTTGTCCTTGGCCCTTCGGGGTCCGGGAAATCGACCATGCTGCGCTGTTGCAACCGGTTGGAAGAACCCGATTCCGGGGCCATCTGGGTCGAGGGCGATCTGCTGACCGGTCCCGGAGTCGACCTGAATAAGATGCGGCAGCGGATCGGTATGGTGTTCCAATCCTTCAATCTGTATCCGCATCTAACCGCGCTGGGGAATGTCACGCTTGCCTTGCGGCGGGTGCTGAAGATGCCGCGCGCCGAGGCCGAGGCCGAAGCCATGGCAGCGCTGAAAAGCGTCGGCTTGTCTGACCGGGCGCGGCACACGCCCGCGCAACTTTCCGGCGGGCAGCAGCAAAGGGTTGCGATTGCCCGCGCCTTGGCGCTGAAGCCAACCGTCATGCTGTTCGATGAGCCGACATCGGCGCTGGACCCGGAGTTGGTGGGTGATGTTCTCGACGTGATGCGCGAGGTCAAGGAACAGGGCATGACGATGCTGGTCGTCAGCCACGAGATGCAATTCGCACGCGAAGCCGCCGACCGTGTCGTATTCATGGATGGCGGCTCCATCATCGAGCAAGGCCCGCCCGACCGCTTCTTTGCCGCGCCAGAGCAAGAGCGCACGCGCGCCTTCCTCTCGCGGATGCGTGGGTAACGCCGATGGACGTGTTTCTGGACCAATTTCTGAACCCGGAGGTTCTGGCCAAATACGCGCCGCTGATCCTCAAGGGGGCGGGCGTGACCGTTGTGCTGTCGCTGCTGGTCGTGCTGGCCGGAATCTGCTTGGGTGCGCTGCTGGCCTGCCTGCGCGCCTACCGGATTAATTTGGTTTCCTTTCTGATCGTCATCTACGCCGATGTCTTCCGGGCTTTGCCGCCGTTGGTCCTGATCCTGCTGGTGTTCTTCGGCCTGCCAAATATCGGGATTGTTCTGTCCTCCTTCACCGTGCTGTTCATTGTGCTGACCCTCGTGCTGGCGGCCTTCGCGGAAGAGATCGTCTGGGCCGGGATCACATCCATCCCCAATGGCCAATGGGAGGCGGCGCGTAGCACCGGGCTGGGTTTCACGCAGGCGCTGGCCTATGTCGTGCTGCCGCAAGCGGTGCGCATGGTCATTCCACCGCTGACCAACCGGGCCATCGCCATCACCAAGATGACCGCCTTGGGCATGGTGATCGGGGTGCCGGACATTCTGGGGCAAGCGACCACCGCGCAATCCTTCAGCGCCAATGCCTCGCCACTGACCTTGGCCGCCGTGGCCTATGTGGTGCTGTTCCTGCCCTTCGTCATCGCCTCGCGCTGGCTGGAAGCGCGGTTCGCGCGGCCGGGAAGCTGAGTCATGGACGCCATTCTCCAACAGTTCTTCAATATCGAGATCATGGCGAAAGCCATGCCGCTGGTTCTCAAAGGTCTGGGAATGACGCTGCTGATCTGCGCAGTGGTGATCCCGCTGGGCGCACTTGGTGGTCTGGCGGCGGCTTTGGGGTCGGTGTCGCACAACCGGCTGATCCGTTGGAGCGCCATCGCCTTCGTTGACCTGTTTCGCGCGCTGCCGCCGCTTGTGCTGCTGATCTTCATCTATGCGGGCCTGCCCTTTGCCGGTATCCGCCTGTCGCCCTTCGCGGCGGTTACCCTTGGGTTCTTCCTGAACAACTCCGCCTATTTCGCCGAGATTTTTCGCGCCGGCCTGTTGTCCGTGCCGGTAGGCCAGACAGAGGCGGCGCGATCCACCGGAATGACGGCAACACAGACCCTCATCTGGGTCACGCTGCCCCAAGCCGTGCGCAATGTGCTGCCGGATCTTCTGTCCAACGTGGTCGAGATCGTGAAGCTGACGTCGCTCGCTTCGGTGGTCTCACTGGGAGAAATGCTGCACGCCGCCGGGCTGGTGCGGTCCCTGACTTACAATGCTTCGCCGCTGGTTCTGGCGGGGGGCATCTACCTGCTGCTGCTCTGGCCGCTGATCCGATTGATCAGCCATTTCGAGCGGCGCATTGCGAGCTGAAAAGGAGAACGAGACATGCGGGAAATCGTGATTGGCGCGGCGCAGATGGGGGGTATCCAGAAGGCTGAAAGCCGCGAGGCGGTCGTGGACCGGATGCTGGCCCTGCTGGCACAGGCCGCCGAGGCGAAATGCGATCTAGTGGTGTTTCCCGAACTTGCCCTGACCACGTTCTTTCCACGCTGGTGGATGGAGGATCAGGACGAGGTAGACACTTGGTTCGAAACCGAAATGCCGGGGCCTGCGACCCAGCCCTTGTTCGATGCGGCCAAACGCCATGGTATCGCGATGACCTTCGGTTATGCGGAAAAGACGCCGGAGGGGCGGTATTTCAACACGTCGATTCTGACCGACAAGTCTGGCACCATCGTCGGCAAGTATCGCAAGGTTCATCTGCCGGGCCATTCGGAATACGACCATGACCGCGCGTTCCAGCATCTGGAAAAACGTTATTTCGAGCCGGGTGATTTGGGCTTTCCGGTCTGGCGTAATCTGGATGCGTGGATGGGCATGTGCATCTGCAATGATCGGCGCTGGCCGGAAGTCTACCGCGAAATGGGCCTTCAGGGTGTCGAGTTGATCACGCTGGGCTACAACACGCCGTCGGTAAACAGCCAAGACAGTGCGGAGGGGCTGAAAGAACGTCTGTATCATTCGGAACTGTCGATGACCGCCGGGGCTTATCAGAACGCAGCGTGGGTTGTGGGCGTGGCCAAGGGCGGCGACGAAGACGGGCATCCGCTGATGGCGGGGTCGATCATTGTGGACCCGAACGGGTTCGTCGTTGCCCGCGCCAAGACCGAGGGGGACGAACTGGTCGTCCATGCCTGTGACATGGACCTGTGCGCGTTTGGCAAGCGCACGATCTTTGACTTCGCGCGCCATCGCCGGGTTGAACATTACGGGCGGATAACCGGGCAAACGGGCGTCATCCTGCCCAATGAGGCAGGCTGATCTGCATGACCCTGTCCCTTGACCTTGACCAGATGGAACCGGCGCTGCGTTACAAGTTGCTGACTGCCGTGGTGATCCCGCGCCCGATCGCGTGGATCACGACGCTTGGCACGGATCAGACGGTGAATGCCGCGCCGTTTTCCTTCTTCAATCTCTTCGGGCAGGATCCGGCACTTGTGATCGTCGGGCTTGAGCATCACGCAGACGGCACTCCCAAGGACACCGCGCGGAATATCCGCGACACTGGCGAGTTCGTCGTCAACATCGTGACCCCCGATTTGACCGGAGCGATGGTGGGCACGGCCGCGGCCTATGCGCCCGATGTGTCCGAGCCGCAGGCGCTTGGCCTGTCGCTGGCCCCGTCATCCCAAGTCGCGCCACCACGGCTGGCGGACGCGCCCGTGGCGATCGAGTGCCGCCTCTTGGACAAGCTGAGCTATTCGCCGGAACGCGACATCGTCGTGGGGCAAGCCGCTGGTCTGGTCGCGCGGGACGGCTTGATCGACACCGAAACATGGCGCGTCGAATGGGACAGCGCCTATCCTTTGGCGCGCCTCTTCGCGGACAAATACGCAACATTGGTGGAGACCGCCCCGCGCGCGATTCCGCCGTTACCGACAACCTAGGAGACCGACTTGAGCAACCTGATTACCCGAAACTCTGACGGGGTCTTTATCATCGCCGCGACGCCGTTCGACGAGTCCGGTGCGATTGATTACGACAGCACCGACCGGATGGTGGATTTTTACCTCGAAACCGGGGTGAGCGGCATGACTATCCTCGGGATCATGGGCGAGGCCCCAAAGATGGCCGGAGATGAGGCGCAGAAATTCGCGGCCCATGTGCTGGAACGTGTGGCTGGGCGCGTGCCCGTGGTTGTGGGTGTATCGGCGGCGGGGCTCGACAATATGGCCCGGCTGACTGCCACCGTCATGGATGCCGGTGCCGGGGGCGTCATGGTCGCGCCGCAGCCCGGACTGGTCACAGAGGTGAAGCTGAAAAACTACATGGCGCAGGTCTGCGACGCGCTGGGCGACACGCCGATCTGCTTTCAGGACTACCCGCAAACGACCGGTGTGCAGGTTTCGGTCGAGACGATCCTGGGCCTGACCGTGGATCATCCGCAGATCGTCATGCTGAAACACGAGGATTGGCCGGGTCTGACCAAGCTAAGCCGCGTACGCGCGGAATCCGGCACCGATGACGTGCCGCGCCTGTCGATCCTGACGGGCAATTCGGCGCTGTTTCTGGCGCAGGAAATGCAGCGCGGCGCCGATGGTGCGATGACGGGCTTTGCCTATCCCGAAATGCTGGTGCAGGTCGTTGCCCGGCACAAGGCAGGCGATGTGGACGGGGCGGAAGACCTCTTTGATGCCTACCTGCCGATGGTGCGGTACGAGCAGCAATTGGGCCTTGGGCTTGCCATCCGCAAGGAAGTGCTGCGGCGTCGCGGGGTCATTGCAAGCAACAAGGTCCGGGCGCCGGGACCGGCGATGACCGCACGCGACCACGAAGAGTTGACGCGGTTGATGACACGTCTGGAAAAACGACTGGGAGAGCTGGGCTAATGGATTTGGGGCTGACGGGAAAACGCGCCTTGGTGATGTCGTCCTCACGCGGGCTTGGGCTGGCCTGTGCGCAGGCGCTTGCCGCCGAGGGCGCGCATGTGCTGTTGACCGGCCGATCAGAGGACAAGCTGGCCGAAGCGGTTGCCAGCATCAACGCATCGGGGCCGGGACGGGCGGATTTCGTCGTCGCCGATCTGACTTCGGGCGATGTTGTGGATACGGTGCTGCAAGCCGCGCAAGAGTTTCTTGGCGGCGTCGATATCCTTGTGAACAATACCGGCGGCCCGCCCCCCGGCCGCATGGTGGAGGCCGATCCCGCCGTACTTGCCGCGCAGTTCGATACAATGGTGATGACCGTCGCCACCCTGACGTCGCGGGTTTTGCCCGCCATGCAGGAACAGGGCTGGGGGCGCGTTATCACGATCGGGTCGTCGGGCGTCATTCAGCCGATCCCGAATCTGGGCCTGTCCAATGCGATCCGCTCGGCGCTGGTCGGTTGGTCGAAATCGCTGTCCAACGATGTGGCGGCGGATGGCGTGACGGTGAACATGTTGCTGCCCGGTCGCATCCATACGGAACGGGTGGATGAGCTGGACGAGAATGCCTCCCGCAAAAGCGGCAAGTCCCTTGATGACGTCCGCGTCGCCTCAAAAGCGACAATCCCGGCGGGCCGCTATGGTACGGTGGAAGAATTCGGTGCAGTCTGTGCCTTTCTCGCCTCGCGGCAGGCAAGCTATGTTACCGGCAGCCTCATCCGCTGCGACGGTGGCGCAATCAAATCGGTGTAGAACATGTACGATCTGGTAATTACGGGCGGGACAATTGTCACAGCCGCCGACACATACGAGGCCGAGGTCGGAATCAAGGATGGCAAGATCGCTGCCCTTGGCACCGGACTCGAAGGGCGCGATACCATCGACGCCACCGGCAAGCTGGTGCTGCCCGGCGGGATCGAAGCGCATTGCCACATCGCGCAGGAAAGCGCGACGGGTGGGATGACGGCGGATGATTATCGCTCCGGTTCGATCAGTGCGGCCTTTGGGGGCAATTCCTGCTTTGTCCCCTTCGCGGCACAGCATCGCGGCATGGGCGTGATCGAAACGCTCGATCTTTATGACAGCCGGGCGCAGGGCGCGGCGGTGATCGACTATGGCTATCACCTGATCGTCGCAGACCCGACCGAAAAGGTTTTGACGGAGGAACTGCCCGAAGCGTTCAAGCGCGGGGTGACGTCCTTCAAGGTGTTCATGACCTATGATCTGATGAAGATCGACGACCGCCAATTCCTTGATATCCTGACCATCGCCAAGGAAAACGGCGCGCTTACCATGGTGCATGCGGAAAACTCCGGCATGATCGCGTGGATGTCCGAACGTCTGGTTGAGGCAGGCCATACCCAGCCGCGGTATCACGCGGTCAGCCACCCGGCACTGGCCGAGTCCGAGGCGATCAACCGGGCGATCTCGCTCGCCAAGCTGGTGGATGCGCCGCTGCTGATCGTGCACGTATCCACGCCCGAAGGCGCCGCGCTGGTCAGCGATGCCCGCATGGATGGCGCCAAGATTTTCGGCGAAACCTGCGCGCAGTATCTGTTCCTGACACGCGACGATCTGGACCGTCCGGGGATGGAGGGTGCGAAGTTCATGTGCTCTCCGCCGCTGCGGGACGAGGCCACGCAACAAGCGCTGTGGCGGCATCTTCAGGCGGGCACGTTCAGCGTGTTCTCTTCCGACCATGCGCCCTACCGGTTCGACGAAAGCGGAAAGCTCTCCAAGGGGCCGGACGCCACTTTCAAGCAGATCGCCAATGGTATGCCGGGCATCGCGCTGCGCCTGCCGCTTCTGTTTTCCGAAGGGGTCACCAAGGGGCGTATCACGCTGCAACAATTCGCGGCCCTGTCGGCCAGCAATGCGGCCAAGCTGTATGGCCTCAAGTCCAAAGGCAGCATCGCCATCGGTATGGATGCCGATATCGCGATCTGGGATCCGAAAGAGACGCGCAAGGTGCGGGTCGAGGATCAGCATGACAATATGGATTACACGCCGTTTGACGGCTGGTCGGTGACGGGCTGGCCTGTCACCGTTCTGACGCGGGGCACGCGTGTGGTTGATGGTGGTGAACTGCGCGTTGAACCCGGCCACGGGCAATACGTGTCCCGCGAAAAGATCGATCTGACGGGCTATCCGGGACACCGCGCTGTCGAACTGGACCCTGCGCAGAATTTCGGCGCACAGATCATGCCGGAGACAAAGCCATGAGCGGTCCGATTGTCGTCATCAACCCGAACAGCAATCAGGCGGTAACGGATGGTCTGGACCGCGCGCTGGAATCGTTCCGGCTGCAAGGCGGTCCCCCCATCGAATGCGTGACCCTGACCGAAGGCCCGTTCGGTGTCGAAAGCCAGGTGCATTCCGATCAGGTCGTACTGCCCTTGGTGCGGCTTGTCGAACAGCGCGCCGATGCTTCGGCATTCGTCATTGCGTGCTATTCGGACCCGGGCATCGACGCCTGCCGCTCTGTTTCGCCGGTGCCGGTGTTCGGAATTCAGGAAAGCGGAGTGCTGACCGCCCTGAGCCGTGCGGATCGTATCGGTATCGTGGCCATCGCCGCGGCGTCGGAAAAGCGGCACCGTTTGTACATGCGGCGCATGGGCGTGACCTCGCGGATCGCGGGCGAACACGCGCTGAACATGTCGGTCGATGAATCGGCCCGCGGCACTGGCACCTTTGCCCGCCTCCAAGAGGTCGGGCAGGCACTGATTTCGGACGGGGCAGAGGCGCTGGTTCTGGGCTGTGCCGGCATGGCGGTGCATCGGGCCCCGCTTGAGAAGGATCTGGGCATTCCGGTGATCGATCCGACGCAGGCGGCGGTCTCCATGGCGATTGGAACGGTGCTGGCTAACCCCCTTTGAAGCCGCTAGAGATGCGGTATGAAGATCGCACGACGCAACGACCTGTCCCTTCGCCTGCTAGAAATTTTCGGTACGCTGATGCTGCGCCAGACGACGGTTGCGGCGGCAGAAGAGTTGGGGATTTCGCAGCCATCGGTGTCGACTGCGATCAAGCAACTCGAACAGCAAGTGGGCTTTGAGCTTTTCGAGCGCGAGAAAAAGCGAATGATCCCGACGAACGAGGCACGCAGCCTGTTCCAAGAGGTCGAACCGCTTTTCGAGCAACTTCGCTCTGTCGAATCCTGCGTTCGGGATCTGCGTGGCGGGACAGTCGGAAAATTGCGCATCATGGCGACCCCGCCACTCGGCCATTCGGTCGTGCCCGGCGCGCTTTCTGCCTTTCTGGAAAGCCGCCCGGAAGTGACGGTGCAGTATGATGTGCGCCGCATGGATCATGTGATCGACGCCGTTGCAATCGGGGCTGCGGATATCGGGCTGTGTCTGGGGCTGGAAAGCCATCCCGGTGTCGATGTGACGACGATCCGGCGTGACCGTATGGTGGCGCTGATGCGGGACGATCACCCCTTGTCGGCGCTGTCGATTGTCAGCCCGCACGATACGGCCGGGCATAATTTCATCGGGCTCGACCGCGCCTCGCGCCTGGGGCTGATGGTGCAGAACGCTTTCGATCTTGCCCGCGTGCCTTACACCCCGCAGATCGAGGTTCGGTATTGCCACACAGCCGCCGTGCTGGCGCAGTCAAGCAACGGGATTGCTGTCGTGGATCACCACACCGCGATGTTCCTGCCCAATATGGCGTTGACCAGCCGTCCTTTCGATCCGGCGATCTCCGTGCCTGCCTGTGTGGTATCGCGGCCGGGCCGGTCCTTGTCCCAACTGGCGGTGGAGTTTCAAAGAACGCTCGTTGCCGCCATGACTCAATAAACCCGTCTGCGCCCTTGGGCCGGCGCCGCGTGTCGCCCGGTGGCGCGAAGCAGTCAAGGCCCGCCCCGGGCCATGTACATGCGTTTTACAAGGCGGCTGCGAGCCGCGTCCCCTGATTGATCGCGCGCTTGGCGTCGAGTTCCGCCGCCACATCCGCGCCGCCGATCACATGAACAGACCGCCCGGCCGCTTCCAGCGTATCCGCCAAGATCCGCAGCGGCTCTTGCCCGGCACACAGAACGACCGTCTCGGCCGGAATGACCTGCGGGTTCTCGCGCGCCTCGCCGAAGGTCACATGCAGACCGTCATCATCGATCCGCTCGTAATTCACGCCGCCGACGAAGTTCACATCCTTCATCTTCAGCGCGGCCCGGTGAATCCAGCCGGTTGTCTTGCCCAGACGCTTGCCGTGCTTTTCCGCCTTGCGTTGCAGCAGTGTGACCGTCCGTGCAGGCGCTTCGGGTTGCGGCCCTTCGGGCGCGAGGCCGGAGCGATGCTCTGCCGGATCGGCGACGCCCCATTCCTTCATCCACATCGGGATATTTTCCGCCGGGCTTTCGCCTTCGTGGACAAGATATTCCGACACGTCGAACCCGATCCCGCCCGCGCCGATCACGGCAACGGTTTTGCCTGCGGTCACCTTGCCTTTCAGGATGTCGATATAGCTGACGACATTGTCCCGGTCTCCGCCCGGAATGCCCGGATCGCGCGGCAATACGCCGGTGGCGATCACGATCTCATCGAAGTTTTCCAGCAGTTCCGGCGTGGCTTCCGTGTTCAGTTTCACGGTGATGCCATGCACATCCATCATCGCGCGATACCAGTCGACGAAGCCCCAGAATTCTTCTTTGCCGGGGATTTGTTTGGCAAGGTTAAGCTGCCCACCGATTTCGGAGGCCTTGTCGAACACCGTCACGTCGTGACCCCGCTCTGCGCAGGTGATCGCTGTCGACAGGCCCGCTGGCCCCGCGCCCACGATCGCCACGGTTTTCTTCTGCGCTGCCGGTTCGATGACCAGTTCGGTTTCGTGGCACGCACGCGGGTTCACCAGGCAAGAGGTCAGCTTGCCGCCAAAGGTGTGGTCCAAACAGGCCTGATTGCACGCGATGCAGGGCGCGATTTGCGCGGCTTCATTGCCCATCGCCTTGCGCACGAAATGCGCGTCGGCCAGCATGGGCCGTGCCATGGACACCATATCGGCGCAGCCATCGGCCAGCACGTCTTCGGCCACATCGGGCGTGTTGATCCGGTTCGATGTAATGACCGGAATACCCACATGGCCCATCAGCTTCTTGGTCACCCAGGCAAAGGCCTTGCGCGGAACCGATGTTGCGATGGTGGGCACGCGGGCCTCGTGCCAGCCAATTCCGGTATTGATGATCGTCGCCCCGGCTTTTTCGATCTCCTGCGCCAATTGCACGACCTCGTCAAAGGTCGAGCCGTTCGGCACAAGGTCAATCATGCTGAGCCGGTAGATGATGATGAAGTCGGTTCCAACGGCTTCGCGTGTGCGGCGAACGACTTCGATCGGCAGGCGAATACGGTTTTCGTAAGAGCCGCCCCAGCGGTCTTCGCGCTTGTTGGTATGGCTGACGATGAACTGGTTGAGGAAATACCCCTCGGAGCCCATGATCTCCACCCCGTCATAG
Source organism: Aliishimia ponticola (assembly GCF_004803475.1). GTDB lineage: Bacteria > Pseudomonadota > Alphaproteobacteria > Rhodobacterales > Rhodobacteraceae > Aliishimia > Aliishimia ponticola. The sequence goes on along the minus strand of NZ_SRKY01000004.1, from coordinate 421,826 downwards.
CCGGCCTTTTGCGCCAGCACGGCGGCGTTCACGATGTCGGAGATTTGCTTTTCGATACCGTCCTCGTCCAACTCGTTCGGCGGGAAAGGCGAAATCGGCGATTTGATCGCGGAAGGCGCGACGCATTTCGGCCCATAGGCATAGCGCCCGGCATGAAGGATTTGCATCGCGATCTTGCCGCCCGCCTCGTGGACGCGCTCTGTCACGACGGAATGGTTCTTAACGTCCTCGTCGGTGGTCATCATGGACGCACCCGGCATCACGGAACCTTCGAGGTTCGGGCCAATGCCGCCCGTGACCATCAGGGCCACTTCGCCGCGCGCGCGCTCTGCGTAGAATTCCGCCACGCGGTTCCAGTCACCGGTTTCCTCCAGCCCGGTATGCATGGAGCCCATCAAAACGCGATTCTTCAGGGTCGTGAAGCCCAGATCGAGGGGCGCGAGTAGGTTGGGATATTGGGTCATCGTCATGTCCTCCCTGCCGATTTGGGACATTCTCACCGCATGGCCAGCGAATTGTCACGCACAACCCCGCGTCAGTCTGGTGGACGGACGCCGCGTCACGTGGGATAGGAAGCGCGACACACGGAGAATCCAATGACCCCCGAAGAGATTGCCAAGCTACCCTATCGCCCCTGTGTTGGCGTGATGATCTTGAACCCGGACGGACATGTGTTCGTCGGTCAGCGCAATGACCGCTTTCAGGAGGCATGGCAGATGCCGCAGGGTGGCGTCGACAAGGGTGAAGAGCCGCGCGCAGCCGCCTTGCGCGAGCTTTGGGAAGAGACAGGTATTTCCGCCGATCTGGTGGAGATCATCGCCGAAAGCAAAACATGGCTGCCCTATGAGTTGCCGCATGATCTGGTGCCGAAAATCTGGAAGGGCCGGTATCGCGGCCAAGAACAGAAATGGTTCCTGATGCGCTTCAGTGGCACGGATGATCAGGTGAATATCGAAACCGAGCATCCGGAATTTTCCGCATGGCGCTGGCAGGATCCGGCGCATCTGGTGGAACGTATCGTGCCGTTCAAACGCGATGTTTATGCGCGGGTTGTTGACGAGTTCCGAGACTACCTGTGATGCGGCTGCTTGTCCTTTTGCTGGCGTTGCTGCCGATGCAGGTTGCGGCGCTGTCCTGTCTGCCTTGGTCGGTGGAGGACGCCTTTCTCAAGGCCAAGGACAGCCCCGATTCCTACCGCGTCTTGCACGGCGTCATGCAGTTTGATGGCAGCGCGCTTCCGCAGGTCGATTGGAACAAACAACAGAATGTGCCGCCCGAAACGACCATTCCGGCGCGCTTTTCAGGGCACCTGTTAAGCCGCAGTGGCACCATGCCGTTCGAGGGGGATCTGCGCATCGTCGTGCGCTGTGCCGGGCCTTGGTGTGCCAGGTTGACCCCGGGGGCGGAGTATCTGCTTTTCGCGCGTAGCGTCGGTGGCGGGCAGGAGGTTCTTGCCGATCCCTGCGCCACCATGGCCTTCGTCCAGCCGGATGCGGGCTTGCTGCGGCGAGTTCAGTCCTGTCTTTCGGGCGGGTCCTGCGTGTCCAAGCGGTAATCCGCGTCGGTCACTTTTTCCAGCCAAACCGCTGCTGACCCGGTCTCATCCGCCTCTTGCATGGCAAGATGGGTCATGCCCACGTCAGGCGCGGCACCGTGCCAATGTTCTTCGCCCTGATCAAACCAAACAGTGTCACCGGGCAGGATGACTTGCGGCGCTTCGCCTCGGCGGCAGATCAGCCCCTTGCCTGAAAGTACATAAAGCGTCTGACCAAGGGGATGCGTGTGCCATGCGGTCCGCGCACCCGGATCGAAACGCACGACCAAAGCGTTCAGCCGCGCAGGGGCGGGCGTGGACATGACCGGATCGAACCAGACATCGCCGGTGAAATAATCGGGATTGGGCCGGGTCGACGGCCGTGCGCCGGCTTTGAAATGCTGCATGGATGACCACCTGAATTGAAAACGAAAACGCCCCGCCATTGGGCGAGGCGCGTTAGTGCAATGCGGGGGGAGGTTACTCCGCCCAGCTGATGCCAGTGAGATCCACCGCGGCGGTCGGGGCGTTCGCCCACAGGCCTTGAACCCCGGCTTTCGCAACCGTGATCGCCGCCAGCTGGAACAGATAGCCGTTCACAGCGTCATCCGCGATAATCTTCTGCGCGTCGCCCATAAGCTGTGTGCGCATGTCGGGATCGGTGGTCTTGTTCAGCTTGTCCAGCAGCGCTTGGAACTCTGGATTGTCATACTGGAAGTAGTAATCCGGGTTCGCATAGATGCCGATATCCATCGGTTCCGTATGGCTGACGATGGTCAGGCCGAAGTTCTTGCCCCGGAACACGGTTTCCAGCCACTGCGCCCATTCGACATTGATGATCTCTGCCTTGATGCCCACCTGTGCAAGCTGCGCGGCGATGATCTCTCCGCCGCGGCGGGCATAGGATGGCGGCGGCAGGTGCAGGGTGGTTTCAAAGCCGTCTGCAAAACCCGCCTCGGCCAGAAGCGCCTTGGCCTTTTCCGGGTCATAGGCAGATTGTGCCGTCAGATCGACATAGGCCGGGTTGTGCGGCGCGAAATGCGTGCCGATCGGCGTGCCAAGCCCGAACATGGCCCCGTCGATGATGGCTTGACGGTCGATGGCATGGGCGACGGCCTGACGGACCTTCAGATTGTCGAAAGGCGGCTGCTTGTTGTTGGTCGAAAGGATCGTTTCCCCCTCGGTCGAGCCGACGAGCACCTGAAAGCGCGGGTCCGCTTCGAATTGCGGCAGGTTCTCCGGCGCAGGGAAGCCGGTGAACACATCGACATCTTCGGCCATGACAGACGCGAAAGCGGCGGTCGGATCATTGATGAACTTGAACGTGGCGCTGGCAAGTGCCGGTGCCTCGCCCCAATAATCGGAATTGCGGGTCAGCGTGATCTTGTCGCCCTGCACCCATTCAGAGAACGCGTAAGCGCCCGTGCCGACCGGGTTCTGCTTGATGTTCTCGATGCTTTCAGGCGCGACGATGACCGCGTCACCCCACGCCATGTTGAACAGGAAGTTCCCGTTCGGGCCGTCCAGCGTAACCTTCACGGTCAGTGGGTCGACGACCTCGACACTAGTGATCCCGGCAAAAAGACCTTTCTGCGCGTTGGTAGAGTCCTCTGCCAGCGCCCGATCGAGAGAGAACTTCACATCCTCTGCATCCATTGTCGTGCCATCATGGAAGGTCACGCCATCGCGCAGCTTGAAGGTATAGACGGTGCCGTCATCGCTGATCTCCCAGCTTTCGGCGAGGCCCGGTACAACGGAACCGTCCCCCATGAAGCGGGTGAGTCCTTCGAAAATGTTTGTGTAGACCACGCTGTCGATGGCCTGCGCAGCGGCAGAAGTCGGGTCGAGATGCGGCGGTTCAAGCTGCATCGCGATGATGATGTCGTCCTTGGCTTCGGCGGCCATGGCCCCGACAGCCAGCGCCGCGGCCATCGCGGTGCGCGTCAAAAGGTGTTTCATTCCAGTCTCCCCGTGTTTGCTTTGCACGAAGTGTCTGGTGAAACGCGCTGCGGATCAAGGGGGGGTGCCGTAACGGCCTTTCCCTGCGGGGTAAAATTCAGGACTGCCCCGGCAACAGCAGTTTTTCCAGCGATTTGCCCATAACCTTGGCACTGTCGATCATATCCGTGATCCCGACCCACTCATCCGGCTGATGCGCCAGTTCCAGTTCACCGGGTCCATAGGCGATGCAGTTTTTCAGCTTGCCGATACGGTCGATATGTTTCTGGTCGTAAGAACCGGGCGAGGCGACATAGGTCGGATCGACCCCCATCGTGTCGTGGATCGCTTTGGAGACAGTCTGCACCACCGGGGATTCCACATCCGTCATGGATGGGATGACCACGTTCAATTCGCGCAGCCCATAGTCGAAATCGGTGCGGTTGGCTTTCAGGTCTTCCAAAAGCGCCACCACTTCGCCCCGCACCTGTTCAAGCGGTTCTTCCATCAGGTAGCGCCGGTCAATCACGATCCGGCACGAATCCGGGACGCAATGCGCTGGCAGCGATGTGTCGCCGGGGGCAAGGTCCACCATACCGCCATGGATCGAGTTGATGTTCATGGTCGAGGACCGCGCGCCTTCGGGCACCACTGGCATCTCGGTGCGCCGTGCCGCCATGGCGGGGTAAAGCTCTGTCTCGAACCGGTCGAGCACCGCGCCCATGTGGCGCACGGCACAATCGCCAAGAAACGGCATCGCCCCATGCGCGATACGGCCCTTTGTTTCGATCTCTGCCCACCAGCCGCCGCGATGGCCCAGACAGATCCGATCTTTGCTGAGTGGCTCCGGGATGATGACATGTTGCACGCGGGCAGGATCGAAAAATCCCTGCGATGCAAGATATGCCACCCCGCCATAACCGCCCGATTCCTCGTCCGCAGTACCGCTGATTTCGATGGCACCGGAAAAGTTGGGATGTTCCGCGATAAAGGCTTCGGCCGCGATGATCGACGTGGCGAGCCCGCCTTTCATGTCGCAGGCCCCACGCCCATAAATCCGGTCATCCTCGACCTCGCCGCCGAACGGGTCTTTGGTCCAACCATTCCCCACTTCGACCACATCGGTATGGGAATTGAAATGCACGCATTCGCCCTTGTTAGGCCCTTCCTTGCGCGCAACGAGGTTCCAGCGCGGATAGGCGTCGCTGTCGCCGGGGGCGTCCTTGGCGCGGACCCACTGCGTCTCGAATCCCGCTGCGGTCAGACGCTTGTCGAGATAGTCACATATCGTCGCATATTCCGCGCCCGGCGGATTGAGTGTCGGGATGCGGATAAGGTCTTGTGTCAGCGCGATCAGGTCGTCGCGCGCGGCTTCGATGCGTGTGTCCAATGTCATGCGCGCAGGATTGGCCCACGGTTTGAATTTGGCAACCCTCTTGACGTTTCGTAAGCCGCGTCACTTATGTGCATCATGTCACAGATCATTGCCTTGCAAGTTGACGGGCTTCATTGCGCGTCTTGTGTGCGCCGCGCGGAAACCGCGCTGGGCGGACAGAAAGGGGTTGTGTCAGCCGTGGTGAACCTTGCGACGGGAACGGCGCAGGTGACGACAGTTGCGGATTCCGTGTCCCCGACCACGCTGGCGCAGGCCCTGACCGAGGCGGGGTATCCAGCTCAGGTCAAGACAGAGGAAACCAAGCGCGCCGACGTCGCGGGCGATATGTGGCGACGCTTTTCCATCGCTGCGATTTTGACGCTGCCGGTATTCGTGCTGGAGATGGGCGGCCATCTGTACCCGCCGATACATCACTGGGTCATGGTTGCGGTCGGGATGCAGGCATTCTGGATCGCGCAATTCATCCTGATTACTGCGGTTCTGGTTTGGCCGGGGCGCGTGTTCTTCGATATCGGGTTGCGGGCGTTGGCACGTGGCGCGCCAGAGATGAATTCGCTCGTCGCGTTAGGTGCTGGCGCTGCGTGGGCCTATTCGACCGTCGTGACTTTCGCGCCGAGCGTTATTCCCGCAGCCTCCCGCGCGGTCTATTTCGAAGCGGCCGGTGTCATCGTCACGCTGATCCTGCTGGGTCGGTTTCTGGAGGCGCGCGCCAAAGGGCAGGCGGGAGAGGCGATCGCAAAACTGGTCGAACTGCGGCCTGATACCGCCTTTGTAGAGACTGAAACTGGCGTGGAAGAACGCCCCTTGGCCAAGATCGCGATTGGGGACGTTCTGGTGGTTAGACCCGGCGGGCGTATCCCCGTGGATGGCGAAGTCATCGACGGTCACGCATTCGTCGATGAAAGCATGATGACCGGAGAGCCGGTCCCGGTCGAAAAACAACCCGGCGCGCCGGTCATCGGTGGCACGGTGAATGGCACAAACGTGCTGCGGATCACCGCCACGACGCTTGGTGCAGATAGCATGCTGTCGCGGATCGTCCGCATGGTGGAAACGGCACAAGGGGCGAAACTGCCTGTGCAGGCTCTGGTCGATCGCATCACCGGGGTCTTTGTACCTGTGATCATGGCGCTGGCCGTTGTGACATTCATCGGGTGGCTCGCCTTTGGCGGCACCCTGGCCCAAGCGCTTGTCGCGGCGGTGTCGGTGCTGATTATCGCGTGTCCATGCGCGATGGGACTGGCGACTCCGGTCTCTGTCGTTGTGGGCACCGGGCGTGCGGCGCAATCGGGCGTTCTGTTCCGCAAGGGTGACGCGCTGGAGCGCCTGAATTCTGTGCACATTGTCGCGTTCGACAAAACCGGTACGCTGACCGAAGGGCGGCCCTCTGTGATCGACCGGGAAGTGATCGGCGGGGCGGACAGCCTGCACGCGATTGCGGCGGTCGAAGCGCAAAGCGAGCATCCCATCGCGCAAGCAATCGCCGACGAAGCGACGGGGCCGCTGCCGGCAGTCAGTGGGTTTGAGGCCGTCTCTGGCCGTGGGGCAATCGCCCAGGTCGGGGGTGCGGAAATTGCCGTTGGCTCTGCCGCCTTCATGGACAGTCGCGGCGTCGATCTTGGCCCATTTCGTGATGCCGAAGCGCGGTATCTGACGCAGGCGGCAACCCCCGTCTTTGCGGCCAAGGACAGGCAAGCGTGCGCTGTTTTCGCGGTTGCCGACAAGGTGAAGCCCGACGCGCAAGAGGCTTTGGCGGCATTGAAGGCGCAAGGTGTACGTCTTGCGATGATGTCCGGCGACCGGCGCGAAGTGGCGCAGGCGGTTGGTGCGCAATTGGGCGTGGATACAGTGCGGGCCGAATTGCTGCCCGGCGACAAGCTTGACGTGGTCAAACAACTGCAAACCGATGGCCCCGTGGCCTTCGTTGGCGACGGTATCAATGATGCCCCGGCCTTGGCGCAGGCGGATGTCGGCATTGCCATGGGGGCTGGAACGGATGTCGCGATAGAGGCGGCGGATATCGTTCTGATGTCCGGCGCGGTTGCCGGGGTCGCGCGGGCGAAAACCATCAGCGGGGCGACGCTGCGCAATATCCGGCAAAACCTGTTCTGGGCCTTCGCCTATAATGCAGCACTGATCCCCGTCGCGATGGGTGTTTTCTTCCCTGCATTCGGGTGGCAATTATCCCCTATGCTGGGCGCGGCAGCGATGGCGTTGTCATCTGTCTTTGTGGTCAGCAATGCACTGCGCCTGCGACGCGCATAGGGGGCGAAATGGATTGGGATCTTGTGGCGGATATCGGCGGCACCAATATGCGTGTCGCGCAAATCGTGGCGGGCCGCATTGCCCTGCGGACAGATTTCCCGATGACCCCCGACCGGAATATCGCCGAAACGCTGAAATCTGTCTGCGATGAGCTTGGCGGCGCGCCGCGTGCCGTTGTCGCTGCGGGGGCAGGCCCCGTTCGCAGCGGAGAGATCCTGTTGACGAATGGCGGCTGGCGGGTATCCGAATCCGAGATCGGCGCTGTGACAGGTGCGCGCCACGTGCGAGTGATCAATGATTTCGAAGCCGCTGCGTGGTCCTTGGCGTCTTTGACAGATGCCGATGTGACCCCTATCGGCAAAAGCGGGCCTTTGACGGAAGGCCACAGGGTCGCCGTCGGGCCGGGCACGGGGCTTGGCGTCGGCAGCCTGATGTGGGACGGCGCCCGGTATCACGTCATTCCCGGTGAAGGCGGGCATGTCGCGGTCGGCCCCAGACGCGAAGACGAGGTGCCTGTATTTCAGCGCATGGCAGAACTTTGGCCCGAAACACGCCTTGGCGACACGCTGACATTCGAAGCGGAAAGTATCCTTAGCGGGACCGGACTGCCGGTGCTGTTCCAAGCCTGTGGCGGCGCGGCGGGCGTCAAGGGCGCCGAAATCTTTGCGCAAGCTCAGGCCAATGATCCGATCGCACGCCGCTGTGTCGACTTGTTCCGCGCGCATCTGGCGTCGGTCGCGGGCGATCTGGCCGTAACGCTCAAGGCGCAAGGGGGGCTGTTCCTGTTGGGCGGCGTTGCGCAGGCAAATCCCGGTCTCTTCGATGAAAGCTTCTGGGACACTTACACCGCCGGAGGCCGCTTCAGCGACTTGCGCGCATCCTGCGGTGTCTATCTGGTGACGATCACCGATTTCGGTCTGCGCGGCTGTATCAACGCCCTGCGCGTCGCGACCTGAGCCGCCGCCGGTCCCGGCAAAATTCCAACGCGCGCACAGTTTAACGGATTTTCAATCCTTTGGCCGAGTCTGCCCCCCGGATCAAAGACCTTCGGGGGACACATGTCGCAGAATTCGCTGAATCTCTCACTGCCGTTCATTCAGGGCGGTCAGGCGCAGAAACATGTCACGCATAACGAAGCCTTGCGCACGCTGGACACCATCGTCCAGTTGAGCGTTCGGGACCGGGTTCAAGCGCCCGATCCCACGGCTGTCGATGGGGATCGCTATATCATCCAACCCGGCGCCACGGGCGATTTCGCGGGCTACGAGGGGCAGATCGCCCAATTCGAAAGCGGCACCTGGCAATTCGTGACGCCCAAGATCGGCTGGGTCGCGTATGATCAGTCCAGCGGGTCGCAGATTGCCTATGACGGTACGGGTTGGCTGACGGTCGGCGGCGGGGTCAGCAGCGCAACGGCTTCGGATCGGTTCGGGATCAACACGACGGCCGATACCGTGAACCGGCTGGCGGTATCGGCGGATGCCACGCTGCTGTCCCACGATATTGGTGGCGGACATCAGCTTAAGCTGAACAAGCAGTCCGACATCGATACTGCGAGCCTTCTGTTCCAAACCGGTTGGTCGGGCCGTGCCGAGATGGGCATCACTGGGTCCGACGACTTCGAGATCAAGGTCAGCGCGGACGGAACCGCCTTTCACACGGCGCTGCGCGTGGACCGGAATAACGGCGCGGTCAGCCTGCCCAACACCCTGCTGAGCGACCCCGCGTTCGGCGCGTCGCCATTGGTCACACAGGATTACACCACATCGCGCGGCGGCGGCATGGTAACGAATAGCACGGGCCATCTGGGCAATACCTATAACTATCCAGCCAGCTTCACCTTCGATCCGTTGGAGACGCCGAATATGCCGGGCTCTTTCTCCAAGGCTGGGTACTATTCCGGCGTGGAAGAAATGGCGGAATTCGTCGCGCTGGATCCGAACCGGCTGTATCGTCTGGGCGTCTATATCCGGCAAGAAAGCGTGGCCGGAGATTGGTCGGCATTCGCCAACGAAGAACGGCATGTCCACTATATGGGCTTCCGCTGCTACGATTCCGACGGGCTGACGATCAACGCGGCGCATCACACGCGCTATCACCATGGCGGAATCGACAGCATGACCACGCTGGACCAGCCACTTGCGCCGGGCGACACCGAACTGCACCTGACCGATGCCTCTGGCTGGAATGAAAGCACCTCTAGCAGCTATGAGCGCGGGATCGTCATCTTCGGCTACAAGAACTCCCTTGGCAAAACCTACGAGTTCTACAGCCGGATCGAAGAGATCGACATGTTCGATCTGGGCAGTGTCGATAAGGCGAACCACAAGGTTCTGTTGAAGCAACCCCTGCCGGCGGCGCTTGGAAATCCGGATGATCCGGCTGGGGTGTGGCCTGCCGGGACGAAAATCGCCAACCGCAGTTCCGGCTGGAACTACAAGTTCGGGTTCTTCAGCGATCTGGTCGTGGATGCCACTGACGCATGGTACCGTGTGGAAAATGCCATGGGCGGGGTGGACCTGTCAGGCCGCAACGTACCAACCAATTTCCCGCCGGGCACGGCGCAGGTGCGTCCGGTTTGGTTGCTGAACTACTCCAACCGCGCTGGCGGGTATTCGACATATCCTGACACCGGGTCAACGCACCGTGTCTGGGTGACGGGCGTGTCGGTTGCCGCCGACCAAAGCGGCGCAGTCATCCGTGAGGCAGACGGGTCGTGTTCGCTCCGCGTCGTGCAGGGCGATGCGCAGACCGGAACCGTCAGCTTCGATCCGGCCACGGTCAAGATCGTCCCAGCCTGATCGTGGTATCCATGTTGCAACCGGGTGGCCCCTAGTCGGCGCTGCCCGGTTGTGGCAAGGATAACCTGCGCGACAGGAGGACTCGGCATGAAGCTCAAGAAAACATCGGCAGAATTGGTGGCAGAGGCACAAGCCCGCATCACGAATGTCGAAACGCCTGACCTCATTTCCCGCATCGATGATCCCTCTGTCGTCATCGTCGATATCCGCGACGTGCGGGAGCGCCAGAAACTCGGATTCATCCCCGGATCGGTACATGCGCCGCGCGGTATGCTTGAGTTTTGGGTCGATCCTGACAGCCCCTATTTCCGCGACGTGTTCGCCCAAGAGGGCAAGGAATATGTTCTCCACTGTGCCAGCGGGTGGCGGTCCGCTTTGGCGGTTGCGGCATTGCAGGACATGGGGTTTCAAGCATCAAACCTGCGCGAAGGGTTTTCCACATGGGAAGCGCAAGGCGGGCCGGTGGAGCGGGTTTCGAAAGGCGATTAAGTCGACGCCAGATGGACGCTTGTGCCCCATTCAACGCAGCGTTCTGACAGCCGCGCCGAAAGCGGCGTATCGGTGTGGAACACATCCACATCGGCCAGCGACGCAATCCGTACCGGGGCGCTGCGCATGAATTTCGAATGATCCGCCACAAGATAGACGTCGCGCGATTGGCGCAGCGCCGCTTGGCTGATCGCCACTTCCTGCAAATCGAAATCCAGGATGTCCCCGTCTTGATCGAGGGCGGAGCATCCGACAATCGCCACATCGAACTTGAACTTTGAGATGGTTTCTGCCGCGACGGGGCCGATCAAGCCACCATCGGCCCGCCGCAACAAGCCGCCCGTCAGAATGACCTCGCAGGTTGGGTTCCCAGTCAGGATATTGGCGACGTTCAGGTTATTCGTCACCACCATCAGGTTCTCGCGGTGGAGAAGCTCGCGCGCGACGGCCTCTGTCGTGGTGCCGATATTGAGAAATACCGAACTGTTGCGCGACACCTGGGCGGCGCAGTCACGTGCGATGGCAGCCTTTGCCGCTGCGTTAAGCGTACGCCGTTCCGCATAGGCAATGTTTGTCGTGCCAGAGGGCAGAACCGCGCCGCCATGCACGCGTTCCAACTTGCCGGCCTCGGCAAGGTCCGTCAGGTCGCGCCGGATCGTCTGCCGCGTTACCCGAAAATGCCGCGCCAGCCTGTCGACGGTCACGTTCCCGTCTTTACGTGCGATTTCCAGAATTTCCGGATGTCGGAAGGTTTGTGACATGGGGTTCGGTGGTCCGTGCTGACTGTGCGGACCATGCATTAAGTCGCGAAGATCAGCAAGTCGTACGCATGGAAACGAATTTGTGAGTCACGAATTTGCGACCATAACGGTTGATTTTCGTAGTATACGGCTACTTATACGAGAAAACGAACACAAACGAAAATGATTTCCTTGCGATACCGCGCGGTGATCCGTTAAGCGGACAGTGCGCACTTAACCGGAGCATTCTAATGTCACAAAGCAGTGTCGAACCTGTCGATCTTTTCGTCATCGGCGGTGGCATCAATGGCTGCGGTATCGCACGGGATGCGGCCGGGCGCGGTCTGCGCGTGGCCTTGGCAGAGAAGAACGACTTGGCCAGCGCGACCTCTTCAGCATCGACGAAGCTGTTCCACGGCGGCTTGCGTTATCTTGAATATTTCGAATTTCGGCTGGTCCGCGAAGCGTTGATCGAACGCGAGGTTCTGCTTTCGGCAATGCCGCATATCAGCTGGCCGATGCGGTTCGTGTTGCCCTATCACAAGGGGATGCGCTTTGACGCGCAGACGCCGACATCCAAGCTGCTGTCGACGATCATGCCGTGGATGAAGGGACGCCGCCCGAAGTGGCTGATCCGGTTGGGGCTGTTCATGTATGATACGCTGGGTGGGCGGAAGGTCTTGCCCGGCACCAAGGTGCTTGATCTAAGGACCGCCCCGGAAGGCGCGCCTTTGCAAGACCAGTTCGCGCAGGCCTATGAATACTCCGACTGCTGGATCGAAGATTCGCGGCTTGTCGTGCTGAACGCCCGCGATGCAAAGGCGCGTGGCGCAGAGATATTGACGCGGACAGAAGTCGTCTCGGCGCAGCGCGGTGGGGATCACTGGGAAATCACCTTGCGCGACAGCGTCACCGGCGCGGAACAGATACGCCGCGCCCGGATGTTGGTGAATGCTGCGGGTCCATGGGTGGCGCGCACGATCCATGACACTCTGGCACTGTCGTCACGCGACAATGTCCGCTTGGTCCGTGGTTCGCATATCGTGACGCGGCGCCTTTTTGACCACGACAAATGCTACTTCTTTCAGGGCACCGATGGGCGGATCATCTTTGCGATACCGTATGAAACGGACTTCACGCTGATCGGCACGACGGATGCAGACCATGATGACCCGTCGGAACCGCCCGTTTGCACACCGGAGGAGCAGGATTATCTGATCGATTTCGCGAACGGTTATTTCAAGACGCCGATTGGCCGCGAGGATATCGTCTGGACCTATTCCGGTGTGCGCCCGCTGTATGATGATGGGGCCAGCAGCGCGACGGCGGCGACACGGGATTATACATTGACAGTCAATGCCGAAGGCGGCGCGCCGCTGCTGAATGTGTTTGGCGGCAAGATCACCACCTATCGCCGCTTGGCCGAAAGCGCGATGGCGCGGATCGGTCAGCATATACGGGCACCCCAAGGGCCGTGGACCGCTGGTGTGCCGCTGCCGGGCGGGGATTTCCCTGTGGATGGGGTCAATGATCTGGTCCGCGACTTGCAGGCGCGTTTCACGTTCCTGACGGACAGATGGGCGCTGCGCCTTGTCCGCGCTTACGGGACAGAGAGCGCCGAGATGCTGTCAGGCGCGGCGACTGCCGAGGATCTGGGCCGCGATTTCGGCGCAACGCTGACAGAGGCGGAGGTGCGCTGGCTGATGCGACAGGAATTCGCCCGCACGGCTGAGGATGTCGTCTGGCGTCGCAGCAAGCTGGGACTCCGTCTGTCAGCAGGTGAAATCGCCGACCTGGATACATGGATGGCTGCCGAGGCCGCGCGGCCCGCAGCATCGCCATCAACCACGGCCACGCCGTTGTAAAACCATTGCCAGAAACAGGCCGACCGGGCCGCTGGCAACAAAGGCGTCGATCCAGAGGGTCCGCATCGCCGCCCTGTCGAAATGGGCAATGACGCGGGCCGCGCTGACTGTTGGTTAGCGCGATCTGGCGCTTGCTAGTGTTCGCGGTCGCACAAGGTGTGGTCCGCCAGCGATGCCAGCACATAGCAATCTTCCGACACACCTGCGCCGTTGCAGCCTTTGGAAATCCGGCTCAATTCCTTCTCAAGCGTTTTGAGCCTTTTGATCTTCGCCCGCACCTCTGCAAGTTGCGATCTGGCAATAACTGCCGCTGTCTCGCAGGACCGATCCGGATGCTCTTGTAATTCGATCAGCGACGAGATCGCCTCGATGGAAAATCCAAGATCCCGCGCGTGGCGTATGAAACTCAATCGTTCCAATCCGGCTGTGTCGTATCGCCGTTGGTTGCCGGATGTGCGTGCGGCTTTGGGCAGCAATCCCATTTCTTCATAGTACCGGATGGTCGGCACCTTGACCTTGGTGCGGCGTGAAAGCTCCCCGATGGAAAACATGCAGAAACCTCTTGAACCTCTAGTTACTAGAGATCGTATATGAATTGGGACACAAGAAGAAGAGGTCAGGATGTCCCACGATTATCTCTCTGCCACGCCTCTGCTCGACTACCGGGCCGCGCCGATTCAGGCGCTTGTTGCGCAGCGGGGATGGGCGGAGTTGACCGAAAAGGCGCGTATCGGCGCAGCCTATGAATTCGTGCGCAACGAGGTGCTGTTTGGCTACAATTCTGACGACGCCCTGCCTGCCTCGAAAGTGCTGGCCGATGGCTACGGCCAATGCAACACCAAGGGCACGCTTCTGATGGCCTTGCTGCGGGCCTTGAAAATACCGTGCCGGTTTCACGGCTTTACCATCGACAAGCGCCTGCAACGCGGCGTGGTGCCAGAGGCTGTCTATCCGCTCGCGCCGCGCAACATCATCCACTCTTGGGTGGAGGTGCAGCACGGCGGCACATGGCTGGAGCTGGAAGGGTTCATTCTGGATCGGGGCGTTCTGGAAGCGCTTCAAGCAAGCTTTCCGAAGCGCAGGGTGCTTTGTGCATACGGGGTGGGCACGGATTGTTTGCAAACGCCAAGCGTCGGCTGGGCGGGGCAAAGTACCTATATCCAGAAGACAGGCATCAACAGCGATCTTGGGGTCTTTGACAGCCCGGATGCCTTCTATGCAGATCATAGGCAGCTTACCGGGTTGCGCGGATTGGCCTATCGTTTGGCCATCCGGCACTGGATGAACCGGCGAGTCGCACAGATTCGTGCCGGGCGTGTCCCGGCCATTCCGGGTGGAGAGTCCAATCTGCTGCCGCCCGTGCCCATTCCTCAAGACAAAGGGGCCGCGTCATGACTGGCTGCTGCGGACATGACACCAAGTTCGACGGTGTCTCGGATGACTACAAAAGACGGCTCTGGATCGTCATCGCGCTGAATGCGACAATGTTCTTCGTCGAAATGACGGCCGGTCACTTGGCCAAATCGCAGGCGTTGCAGGCGGACGCGCTCGACTTTGCGGGGGATGCGCTGACCTATGGGATTTCGCTTGCGGTCATTGGGGCTTCGGTCCGCGCCCGGACAAACGCGGCGCTGTTCAAGGGCGTCAGCCTCTTGCTTATGGGGCTGTGGGTCTTTGGTTCGACGGTGTATCGCGTGTTCTATGTCGGCATTCCCACGGCAGAGATCATGGGCATCGTCGGCTTCCTTGCCCTGCTTACCAATCTGGCAAGCGTCGCGCTGCTGATCCGGTACAAGGATGGGGATGCCAATGTCCGGTCGGTCTGGCTGTGTTCGCGCAACGATGCCATTGGCAACGTGGCGGTTATGATCGCAGCCCTAGGCGTTTGGGGCACGGCAAGCGGCTGGCCGGACCTGATCGTTGCAACCATCATGGCGGGGCTTTTCCTGTCCTCCGCGTTCCAGATCGTGCGACAAGCGCTTGCAGAGCGGCGCGCGGGGTACGGGCACGATCATTTGGAAGCATGATGTAAATAGCAATGCTATCCGGCGGTGCGCTGTTCAGGGGCCGATCATAGGACCGAACGTTCATCCCGGCAGACCGCCGATCCTTGTGATGGAGGAGAGATCCTTGTCCCAATCGGCGCGGCTGGAGTAGCAAATATGTGCGCCCGGTCGGATATTGATCCGGGTCTCCAGCGACCCCGCGGGCACGACAAGCACACCATGCGCCTCTTGGAACACCGGCAGCGCGGAGCCGCAATCGGCGCAAAAGCTCTTGATGTGCTGCGACTTGGGAAGCCGGAACGTCTTGATCCTATCCTCTCCCGACACCCAGGTGATCCTGGCTACGGTCGAGAACAGATTAGCCGAATGCGCTGATCCGCTATCCTTGCGGCAGCGCGAACAATGGCACAGGTAAAAGCTTTCGAACGCGCCCGAAACGCGAAATGACACAGCGCCGCAAAGGCACTGACCCGTGGCCAGATTGTCGTCCATTCACACCCCCCTTGCCCTGCGAGTGCCCTGCTGCCAGTCGAATGCACTCTCACATCGTTTTCGTATCCGGGTGCCGGATGACGGTCAAACCAGCGACATATATCCGCTGGCAGACCGGTAACATCCGGCGGGGTCAGCCACGTCTGGAAGGCACCTGCGTCACTCCCTGTTCAGCAGTTTGTTGTACCTTGTCACGAACAGGTCTTCGCCTTTCAGCCTGCGCGTCAGGAAATCGCCGGCGGTGAACAGGCCCAGGAAGGAACTGCCGCGCTTCGGGCCAAGCGGTACGAGGATCGGCGCTTTGGGCCCCCATGGCTTATAGGGTTTCATCGTGTCGAGCGGCTTGTCCGCCATAAGCCCTTTCAGCGTTGCGGTGAGCCAAGGCAATTGGCGGCTGGCCGCGACAATGGTCATGCTGTCGCCCGCATCGGCCACATCCCCGGCGGCAAAGACATTGGGCAGCGATGATGGGCGCAGCCACTGGTCCACCTTGATCCGGTTTGCGGTGCTTTTCTGGATGTCGGGCAACGCCTCCAGCAATTCGGAACTGGCGCGCGAGCCAAGGACGGGGAAAATCAGGTCGAACGTATGTTCAGACCCATCCGACAGCCGCAGCTGACCGGCATAGGGTTCGGTCATGCTTTGCAGGTTTTCGGCCCTGTTCCCAAGTTTGAGGGTCACGCCTGCGTCCTGCAATTTCTTGGCCAGCGATGCGCCAAGCTTCTCCGGCATGGTGGGGAACAGGCGGTCCGTGTCCGAAATCAGCGTAATCTTCTTGTCCGGCATGGCATAAGCGATCTCGCCCGCCAGTTCCGTGCCAACGGCCCCCGCGCCGACAATACCGATGGTCTGCGCCGCCTTGAGCTGCTGGTGGATGCGCTGGTTGGCCTGCCGCAGCCCCTCGATGTCGTCGCCCACAGGTTTGAAGGGCGTCGCGTTGGAAGAGCCGGTGCCAACCACGATGTAATCGGCTTCTACCTTTTGTCCGTCATCCAGCGTTACGCCGGTTGCGTCGATACCGGTCGCACGGGCATGCAGCACGCGGCCGTTCTCGAGCAGACGATCATAGGGGATCAACACCCGGTCAAGCAGCGACGGGTCCGCAACGGCGCGGATCATGGCAGGTGCGTGGACGAAATGGCTGCGCGGTTCGATCAGGGTGACGTCAGCAGTGGCGTCAAGCGATTTGGCGAGACCGACGCCAACATAGCCGCCGCCGACAATAACGATGCGTTTGGACATGGGAGTGTATTTCCTTTCAGGGCGGTCAGACGGCGGGTGATCCACATCGCTGGCCGCGGGTTTTGGAATGAAGGTCAAAGAAGGCTGGTAGGCGCGTGTTCTGCCGTGGTTCAGCCTGTTTCAGGCGGATAGGTGATCTGCCCATACTTGCCCGCGCGGTATTCGTGGAAAGCCTCGGTCAGTTCGGCTTGCGTGTTCATCACAAAGGGGCCAAGCATGGCGACCGGCTCGGCGATCGGTGCGCCGCCGAACAGCAAAAGGTCCAGCGGGTCGGCACCCGGATTGACGATTTCGATGTCGGACCCTTCATCGCCCAGCACGAAGGACCGGTGCGCGGCCACCTCCGTTCCGCTGACGATTGCGCCTTGGCCTGGAAGAAAGCCCACCACGGGAAGGCCCGCGGGCAAGTCCACACGGGCAGAGCCCATTGGCTCAACCCTCACATGCCAGATGAATTCTTCGGAAAAGGTCGGGATGGGCGCGGCGGAGCCATCATAGCTGCCCAGAAGAACCTTGAGATGCGCGCGGCCGCTCGGCAGGGGCAGTACCGGCAAATCCTCGGCCGGGACGGGCATGTATTCAGCAGGCTCCGCCTTGTTGCGGGCGGGCAGGTTGATCCAGAATTGGAAGCTGTGCAGGCGGCCACCATTGTTGCGCAGGTCTGCGGGCATCATTTCGTCATGGACGATGCCGTTCCCGGCCTTCATCCACTGCACACCGCCTGAGGTGATGGTGCCATGCCCGCCACTGCTGTCGGCATGGGTCAGCGCGCCTTCCAGAACATAAGTGAAAGTGGCGATACCCCGGTGCGGATGCGCGAAGGATCCGTCGGGATCGGGAATTTCACGCGGTGCGATGTCCTTTGGCGGCAGATGATCCAGCAGCATGATCGGACCGGCGAATTGCACCGCTGGATTTGGGATCGCGCGGGCAATGGTGAAGCTACCGACGCGGTCGGGCTGGATATCCTGCTGTGATGTGACCTGTCTCATCGCGACACTCCATTCTCTGACTCAGAGGTAAGCGTCCGAACGATGGATTGAAATTTATATTTTTTGCCTGTCTATATAAGTATTGCTTAACATCAGGGGCCACCGATGAAGCTGGATCAACTAAAGGTGCTGCGCGCCGTGGTCGACACCGGGTCGGTCAAAGCGGCGGCGGAGAGCCTGAACCGAACCCAACCCGCGGTGAGCCAGGCCTTGAAGGCGTTGGAATTCCAGACCGGGACAGAGCTTTTTGATCGCACAGGTTATCGGTTGGAACTGACCCCGGTGGGTCGGCGGGTCTATCTGCAATCGCTGCGGGTTCTGTCCGAGGCGGAAGACCTGACGCAGCTGATCCAGCATTTCGAAAAAGGGCAGGAAGAAACGATCACCATCGCCATCGATGCCGCCACGGATCTGGACGTCGTGACGCCGGTGCTGGCCAAGGTGCAAGCCCGCTTTCCCGACACCCGCCTTGTCCTGCGCGGCGAGGTTCTTTCAGGCGCGATCGGGGCCGTGCAGTCCGGCGAAGCGGCACTGGCCCTCGCGCCCGCGATCCATGTGATGCTGGAAGAAGGAGGGTTCGATTACAGGCCCGTGGCCAGGTCCGCGATGCGCAATGTCGCCGCGCCTTCGCTTCTGGATGCGATGGACGCGCCCGGCACGTTGGCCGACCTGCGGCGATTCCATCAGGTCATCGCGCGCGACAGCGGTCAGGCTTCGGGCCTGTTCGACCGGGAGCTTGGGGTTCAGAAGGGACAGCGGCGGTGGTATGTCAACGACCTGCATATGAAAAAGCAATTGCTGGTCGCGGGCCTTGGTTGGGGGCGTCTGCCCGAACACATGATCGCCGAAGAGTTGGCGCAGGACGCGTTACGGGAAATCGTCCTGCCCCACACGCATTTGAGCTTCGGGATTGAAGTGTTCGTCTTTCGCCAACGCAAGCCAGCGATAGGACCGGTCGCGGCCTATCTGTGGAATGCGTTCGAGGAGTGTTCGCTGTAGTTTCCTCTCGGGACGCGCGAACCTTTGCGCCATTTGAGCGCATAACTTTGTGCGCATAGCAAGTAGACGTGCCGGAACTGCCCATAGTGGCAATGAAGCATTAAGCTCGATGGAGCCTGTCTTTGTTTTGTAGGTATAGCGACGGTATTTCATGCACTATACCGGTATAGTGAATCCAATGCTTGACTATATCGCCAAATTGACATTGCTCCGGCTGCGCTGCAGGAAACCATGATTAGCAGTAGTTTGATACGCAATTGCAGTTATAGCAAAATCCACAAAATTGCCTGTAACTACGGAAAAGCAACGATCGCATTATGAACCGAACATGGTTGTAGAAGGCGGTGCGCCTGCTCACGCGTCTGTCAGAAAGAAGAAATCGGCTGTACCACCCTGAATGTCTCCGCTCCGGGAAATTAAAGATCGCTATCTTGATCCTCGTTTTGAGCGTCGGCGACTGGCTTAGAAGTAGTTTCTTTCTGCCATTCGAGACATGCTTCGAGATAACTTCGACTGTCGGCCATCAAACGTTGTATGTCTGAAGTCAGGCCCCGCGCGGGTTGTGCATGGTCTCAAAAAGGTATTTTCTATCTGCAAGTTTTGAAAAGTTGCGCATCACATATGAACGGTCGACATAACGAGTTACTTTCCAAATGTCTGTCCATCGATTTGGAAGTGGATCCCAAAACCGCGAAGGTATTTGCCTTTGCCGCCGTCCGAAACGATGAGCAACCGGCATTGAAGTCGAAATCCGGCACATTGGAGAAAAATCTCGACCGCTTGGAAGAGGCTATCGCAGGCGTCTTACATCCAATTGGTCACAATTTTCTGCACCACGATATGGAACACCTAATTGCTGCCAGACCACGTCTGACCCAGATCATGCAGGCACCAATTGATACATTATGGCTGAACCCGCTGGCCTTCCCACGCAACCCGTACCACCATCTGGTCAAACACTATCAGGACGGCCGGTTGGCTGCGGGGCATATTAATGATCCAGAACTTGACGCCCGGCTCGTTTTCAAGGTGTTGGCAAATCAGCTCGACGCCTTTCAAAACCTTGCTGAAAGCGAACCGGATACGCTCGTAGCCTATCACTTCCTGACCACTCGAACGGGACAATCTGAAGGGTTCGATGCGGTTTTCAAGTACCTACGAAAAGCCGATTGCCCGCCGCATGATGAAGCCGTTGCCGCCATCCGCCGGATGCTCGACGGTCGGGCTTGTGGCAAACGGGTCGAACAGACTCTGGGACGGCTTAGCGATCCCCGAAACGGATGGCCTATGGCCTATGCGCTATCCTGGATTACCGTAGCGGGCGGGGACTCGGTCATGCCCCCATGGGTCCGGGCGCAGTTTCGCGAGGCATCTCTGATTGTCCGCCATCTCAGGGATACGTCCTGCAAAGATCCCGCCTGTCAGTGGTGTGCTGAACAGAATGACGCGGTGCGTGCGCTGAACAGGTGGTTCGGTTTCGACAGTTTTCGCCCACAGCCTGTGGACCCAGATGGTCGCCCTCTGCAGGAACGCATTGTCGATGAGGCTATGTCCGGAACAAGCCTGCTTGGCATCCTGCCAACAGGCACTGGAAAATCCGTGTGTTACCAGGTGCCCGCTTTGTCGCGGTTCGACAAAATCGGAGCTTTGACCGTGGTCATTTCCCCGTTAGTCGCGCTGATGGCAGATCAGGTTCAGGGTATGGAGCGCGCAGGTATTTCCTGTTCCGTGACTGTGAATGGTCAGATGTCAATGCCCGAGCGACAAGACGCCTTGGACAAGGTCCGCATGGGGGATGCGGGCATTTTGATTATCTCGCCTGAGCAATTGCGCAGTACGTCAATCCGGTCGGTACTGGCTCAGCGCGAAGTTGGCCTGTGGGCTATTGACGAGGCTCACTGCGTGTCGAAATGGGGTCATGATTTCAGGCCGGACTACAGATATCTGGGACGGTTCATCAAAGAGTTCTCGGGCGATCAAGCCCCTGCCCCAATCCTCTGTCTCACGGCCACCGCCAAACCAGAAGTCGTCGCCGATATCGTCGAGCATTTCCAGTCCCGCGCCGGGGTCGAGCTGCTGTCCCTTGATGGTGGAGCATCGCGGAAAAACCTGACATTTGATGTCAGACCCACGACCAAGAACAGCAAACTGTCCGATGTCCTGAACGTGATCGAAGAGCTGCTGCCTGCTGAGGGTCGATCCGGCGCCGTGATCTATTGCGCGACGCGCAAAGAGACCGAGCGCGTTGCCGAGTTTCTAAAATCACAAGGTATGGACGCGGCACATTTCCACGCTGGACTTGGGTCCGATGACAAACACGACGTCCAGGAACGGTTCCGGGTCGGAGACCTGCGGGTAATCGCAGCCACCAACGCTTTTGGTATGGGCATCGACAAACCCGACATCCGGCTGGTGGTGCATGCAGACATCCCAGGGTCCTTGGAAAATTACCTGCAGGAAGCTGGGCGCGCTGGACGCGACCGGGAAGCCGCCGATTGCGTACTTCTGTACGCGGGGGATGATGTAGAACGCCAGTTCAGGCTGTCCGCGGGTTCGCGTTTGGCGCGGCATGAAATCGGAGCCATTCTAAAAGCCCTACGCCGGATCGACGAGCGCACACGCAAAACTGGCAAAATCGTCGCGACTGCGGGTGAGATTGTCCGGTTCGAAAAGGATCACGAGTTTGAACGGGACAGCGCGACTGATGACACACGAGTCAAGACGGCCGTATCTTGGCTTGAAGAAGCGACACTTGTTTCGCGAGAAGAGAACCGTGTTCGTATTTTCCCTTCTTCGCTAACAGTCCGCACATTGGACGAAGCGAAACAACGGCTTGCGGATGCGGAGATCACTCAAGAGCATCGCAAACAATTGCTGGCCATCGTGCAGCATCTGATTTTGGCTCCGGGGGATGAAGGGGTCTCAACCGATCAGCTCTGCGGCGTCAGCGGTTTGACACCCGGCGCACTGACAAAGGCGATGGCCAACCTTGAAAGGTTTGGGATCGCGCGCAACGACGTTGTGATCACGCTCTTCATCCATGTCGGTGTGGCGCAGTCTTCCTCCGGGCGCCTTACAGCGGCCGCAAATCTGGAACGGGATTTGATCGCGTCGATGCGAGAGCTGGCACCTGATGCGGACAAAGAGACTCCAATACCGCTGAACCTGCAGGAAACCTGCCAGCATCTACGCGATCAGGGCCACTCCGATGCCCGCCCCGATGTCATCGACAAACTGATCCGGGGCATAGCTCGGGATGGCAAGGGGCAGGATGGTGGCACCGGCAATATTCGGTTGCGCAAGATCAGCCGGAATACTCTAAACGTGACGCGGGTAAGATCGTGGGATGTCATTGCCCAGACCGCTGAGGTTCGGTGGCAAGCTGCCGGGATTCTGTTGAAATTTCTGATGGGTCGACTCGACAAAGGCGCGCGCGGCAAAGACCTGCAGGTCGAAACTACCGTGGGTGACCTTCTGGCGGAGCTCACACAGGATGCCATTCTTAAATCCAGCGGTCTGCGCGATATGACCAAACTGTTGGAACGCTCCTTGCTTTGGATGCATGAACAGGGCGTGTTGACACTGGGGAAAGGGTTGACCGTATTCCGCCCGGCCATGACCGTATTCCTCAACCCCAAAGGTGGTCAGTTCACGCAATCTGACTTCCTTCCTCTGGAAGAGCATTACGCCGAACAGACACTTCAGACCCATGTTATGGCAACTTACGCGGAAACCGGTCTCGAGAAGATTACTGACGCCGAACGCCTATCGGAGGATTACTTCCTGCTCAACAAAGAGCAGTTCCTGAAACGTTGGATGCCGGGCATGGCGCGTGAGGTCAAGCGACAGACAACAAGCAAGTCCTGGACGGCCATTGTCGAAGACCTGGGCAACAAGGTCCAACAGGACATTGTCGCGGACGATCGGGATCAGACCAATGTTTTGGTTCTGGCCGGTCCCGGATCTGGGAAGACCCGTGTTTTGGTGCACCGGATCGCTTATCTGTTACGGATGAAGCGCGAAGACCCGCGCGGTATTCTGGTACTGGCCTATAATCGCCATGCCGCTGCCGAAATCCGCGTTCGCCTGCGAGCGCTGGTGGGCGATGATGCGGCGGGGGTTACGATCTCGACTTGCCATTCACTTGCGATGAAGCTGGTCGGTGCCAGTTTTGCGGGGGTTCAGGCCGCAACAGAAGACTTCGACAATGTCATTATGGAGGCGGTGCGCCAGCTCAACCCCGAAGGCCTGACAAAAGCCGAAGCAGAGGCGCAGCGCGAGAGCCTCATTCAAGGGTTTCGCTGGATTTTGGTGGATGAGTACCAAGACATTGGCCCGGAGGAATACGCGCTCATTTCCGCCGTGGCTGGTCGTTCTCTGGAAGATGCAGAGCTTAAACTTAGCCTGTTTGCCGTGGGCGACGATGACCAGAATATCTATGCCTTCAACGGAGCTTCTGTCGATTTCATCCGAAGATTTGAAGAGGATTATAAGGCCAGACCATCTTTTCTGATCGAAAACTACCGGTCGACAGCACATATTATCGAGGCTGCCAATCAGGTCATATCCAAAGCGCCTGAACGCATGAAAGTTGATCACCAAATCACGATCAATCAGGCGCGGCTCTCACAACCCAGCGGTGGACGTCTGGAGGGGAAGGATTCCGTTGCCCATGGCCGAGTGCAGTTGCTGGACGTCCCACCTGGCGCGATGCCGCAATCTGTAGCGGCAATCGACGAACTAATCCGCCTTTCTCGCCTGGACCCCAATTGGAACTGGTCCCGTGTTGCGGTGATTTCTCGAGATTGGAAATCACTCGATGCAGTTCGCACCTATGCCGAAGCATTGGGTTTACGTGTAGATATGGCCAACGAAGACCTTCCAAATGTTTGGCGACTTAGAGAAACCCAACGTCTGGTGTCCGGATTGCGCGAGAAACAAGGCGCACTTTTGGGTATTCAGGACATCCTCTCGGTCCTTAATGTTCAACATCGTAACAAGTGGGTGGGTTTGCTGGCAGAAGGTGTGGCGGAACTGGCCCGGGAGTTGGGCACCAAAACAATGCCGGTTCCCGACATCATTGAATGGATCGCGGACTGGTCCCGGGATACACGCGGTGAACAACGTGGATTGCTGTTGCTGACGGCGCACAGGGCGAAGGGCCTTGAATTTGACCATGTCGCCATTCTGAACGGAGGTTGGACCAGGGTCTCGAAAGAGGAGGACAGTCAAGCACCTCGTCGCCTATTCTATGTGGCGATGACCCGGGCACAGAAAAGCCTGACGGTGCTGACATCCGGAGCGCACCCCTTTCTGAAACCGGGCTCAGATTCAGTTCTGATCAGGCATGTGACGCCCGATCTCGACAAAACCTCGTTGCCCGCGACAAAATACCAGATGCCTGCGCTCGATATCGTAGATTTGTCATTCGCCGGTCGCCAGACTGATGCACATGAAGTGCACAACGCCGTGCGCACAGCGAATGTAGGGGACACCCTTTCCCTTGTGTTTCAACAACCTCATTGGATTTTGCTGGACGCCCAAAAACGCGTTGTCGGACGTATGGCCAAATCGTGGAAGCCACCCCACGGTCATGTATTCGCCACTGGTCAGATCGGGGCGATCATCAACTGGCGCAAGACCGATAGTAGCGAAGGCTACGCTCACTACCATAGGCGCGATAGTTGGGAAACCATACTGCCAGAGTTGGTCTTCCGACATGAGAATGCAGAAGCCCTGCATATTCAGGTTTAACCAACAGCCCGAGAGGATGATCGGACGGACCGTGTCAGGAACAAACCACTTCGAGAAACGGTCGGCCCTTCCGCAAAGGCATTGGATATCTCGGTTCCAGAATCACAGGATATTGGCAGTCCGTCGATACTCGACATCAAAACACACATCCGCAAATCTATCGACGACACACACTCTTGGAATGATCTTTCGGCGGCGTTGAAAGAAAAGGATATAGCGCTGGCGGCCAAGGGCGGCGGCCTCGTGGTCAAAAGCACTTCAACCGGCGAGGAGATCGGAAAGATTTCTGCGATTGGTTTCAAATATATCGATCTGATCCGCCACTATGGCGAAGGCTTCCCTGATCACCCTGCCACTTGGTTGGTCGAGAAAGCGCTAAACGACAATAACGTTCCCAAAACCCCAAGACTCAGAAAATCCAGAAATCGAAAAAGCAAATCGGGCGATAACGATGATTTTTCGCTGATTGAAGACTGATGGGTTGGGTTACTTTTGAGAATTTCGGTCCTGTACAAACGGACCATTTCAGACATCTTTCTGGACGACCGGTGCCGTAGTGTAGCTCACCTACATTTCCCTAGAAGTCGAGGTTCTCGACGCTCAGCGCGTTTTGCTGGATGAATTCGCGGCGCGGTTCTACCACGTCGCCCATCAGCTTGGTGAACAGATCGTCGGCCTCTGCCATGTCGTCGACCTTGACCTGAAGCAGGGTCCGCGCGTCCGGGTCCAGCGTGGTTTCCCAAAGCTGGTCGGGGTTCATTTCGCCCAGACCCTTGTAGCGTTGCAGCGTGAGGCCGCGTTCGCCTTCTTCGAGGATCGCCGACAGCAGATCGAGCGGGCCAAAGATCAACTGATCCCGGTCCTTGCGTACCAGCCGCGCAGGCGTGCCGTAGACCTCTTGCAGCGACTCGGTGAAGGACCCGGTGCGCCGCGCCTCTCCGGAACGGAGCATGGGGCCATCCAGCGTGCGGACTTCTTCGACACCGCGCAGAATGCGCGCCAGCCGGATACCGTGATCCTGCGTGATACGCCCCTGCCAACCACGCTCATATTCGAGCGCGATCAGGTCAAGCCGCGCGGCGACCTTGTCCGCGACGCCTTGCAGGTCGGAATCCACAGCGCCAGGCACGAAGGCACCGGCAATCGCCGCCTGTTCCAGAATGTGGCGGGGGTAGTGGGTCGGGAAAGCATCGACAACGCGCTTGAGTTGCCGGGCTTCTTCGACCACGCGGATCAGGTCCGCGCCGCCCATCTCGGCCCCGCTGCCCAGTTTAAGCACCGCACCATCCACGCCCTGCTGGATCAGGTAATCATCCAGCGCGCTCTGATCCTTGAGGTACACCTCGGACCGGCCGCGCATCACCTTGAACAGAGGCGGCTGCGCAATATAAAGGTATCCGCCTTCGATCAGTTCCGGCATCTGCCGATAGAAGAAGGTCAGCAGCAGCGTCCGAATATGCGCGCCGTCCACATCCGCGTCCGTCATGATGACGATCTTGTGGTAACGCAGCTTGGAAATATCGAACTCATCCCGCCCGATCCCGGTGCCAAGTGCCATGACGAGGTTCCCGATTTCTTGGCTGGAGAGCATTCGGTCGAACCGTGCCCGTTCCACGTTCAGGATTTTCCCGCGCAGGGGCAGGATCGCTTGCGTGCGGCGGTCGCGCCCGGTCTGGGCAGAGCCACCGGCGCTGTCGCCCTCGACCAGGAAGACTTCGGTCTGCGACGGGTCTTTTTCCGAACAATCCTTCAGCTTGCCTGCAAGGAAGTTGACGTCCATCGCAGTCTTGCGGCGGGTCAATTCGCGGGCTTTACGCGCAGCTTCACGGGCCAGCGCGGCTTCGATGATCTTACCGACGATCATCTTGGCAACATTCGGGTTTTCTTCGAACCATTCAGACAGCTTCTCACCCAGCAGTCCTTCGACCGCCGGACGCACCTCTGAGGACACAAGCTTGTCCTTGGTCTGAGAGGAGAATTTCGGGTCGGGCACTTTGACGGACAGAACGCATGTCAGGCCCTCGCGCGCGTCGTCGCCGGTAAAGGTGACCTTCTCGCGCTTGGCGATTCCGCTTTCTGTCGCGTAGCGCTGCAGAACGCGCGTCAGCGCTCCGCGGAAGCCCGCCATATGCGTGCCGCCATCGCGCTGCGGGATGTTGTTGGTGAAGGGCAGGACGTTCTCGTGGTAGCTGTCATTCCACCACAGCGCCGCCTCGATCCCGATATCGTCGCGTTCGCCGACAACATAGATCGGCTCTTCCATCAGCCCGGTCTTGTTCCGGTCGAGATATTTCACGAATTCCTTGACGCCGCCGTCATAGTAAAGCTCGGTCCGCAGCGGCTCTGCCGGGCGCTCGTCTTCAAGGATGATGCGCACGCCGGAGTTCAGGAAGGCCAGTTCGCGCAACCGCCGCTCAAGCGTCTCGAAGCTGTATTCGAGGTTGGAGAACGTGTCCGTGGACGCGAGGAACCGCACCTCGGTCCCGGTTTCATCCCCGGCCTCGCCGATCACTTCCAGGTGGCGGGCTGTCTCGCCATGCTCGAACCGGGCGGAATGGACTTTGCCATCGCGCCAGACCTTGAGTTCCAGCCAGACGGACAGCGCGTTCACGACCGAAACGCCAACGCCGTGCAGACCGCCGGAGACCTTGTAGGAATTGCTGTCGAACTTCCCGCCCGCGTGCAATTGGGTCATGATGACTTCGGCAGCGGATACGCCTTCTTCTTCGTGCATACCCACCGGAATACCGCGCCCGTTGTCCCGCACAGAGACACTACTATCCGCGTGAATTTTCACGTGAACATAGTCTGCATGGCCGGCAAGTGCCTCGTCGATACCGTTATCGACGACCTCATACACCATATGGTGCAGGCCCGACCCGTCATCGGTGTCGCCGATATACATGCCGGGACGTTTCCGGACAGCTTCTAACCCCTTGAGAACCTTAATGGAATCAGCGCCATATTCTTCGGGGGTTTGCTCGTGTTCCGCCATGCTTATGCCTTGTTATTCTGACGCCCCATTTCTAGTGGTTTTTGCGCGGCTTGTCACGTGACTGACACAAGATTTTGTAGGTTTCGGCGGGGTTTGGGTGGCCGCAGATTTCGGCCCCGCGCAATGTTCCGCGTCAGGTGAATGGCAAGATCGCCCCGACGAGGATCAGCATCCAGCCAGAGGACAGATTCAGCCGATACATGGCCTTGGGGGAGGCGATCAGGGACCGCGCGTGATGCACGGTATAGGCAAGGATCAGATTGCCGATCAGCGGCACCAGAAGGGACAGGAAACAGATCGCCGCGATGTCCAGCGCAGTGACGCTGCTAAGGTCGAAGAAACCCGGCAGGACGCCAAGATAGAACAGGATCGCCTTCGGGTTCGACAAGATTACCGCAACACCTGCGAGAAAGCCTGCCAGCTTGCCCGGCCGGGTGAGCCTGCTATCGCTCGACACGGATGCATCCGCGTTTCGGATGACAGTCCAGCCGAGCCACACGAAGAACGCGCAGGCCACCCAGCGCAGGATCGACATGGCGTAATCCACCTCAGACGTGATCCAGGCAAGACCCAGTATGGCCAGAAGCGGCCAGATTACATCCCCGACGACGACGCCGAATGCGAGCGGCCACGCGCTTTGAAACCCGCCAGAGACCGCCCGTGCGATCAGGGCCAGCCAGACCGGGCCAGGGGTCAGAAACAGGATGAAAAGCGCAAAAGCATAAAGCGCCAAATCAAAGGCGGAAGCGGTCATTGAATCGTCGTCTCGGAAATACCGTTGGTTTCGGTCACTTCAAGCCTTTGCGCCCGGCTGTCAAGTTCGCTGAAAAGCTCCGGCCCGGTGCCGGTCATCCATGCCTGCGCACCAAGCGCGCAAATCTCATCATACAGCGCGGCGCGGCGATCGGCATCCAGATGTGCGGCAACCTCATCCAACAGCAAAAGCGGCGGCGCGCCAGCATCCTCGGCCAGCGCACGCGCATTGGCGAGGATAAGCGAAACCAGAAGCGCTTTCTGCTCGCCGGTCGAACAGTTGCGCGCCGGCACGCCCTTGGCCGCATACACCCCATAAAGATCAGCGCGGTGCGGCCCGACAAGCGTGCGCCCGGCGGCCATGTCGCGAAACCGGCTTTCTTCAAGCGCGGCGCGCAGATCTTCGGCGGTTTCGGGCATCTCGCCTTCGGTTTGGGTCAGGTCAAGCTCTGCGATGGGGAAGGCGGTTTCGGCGCCCTGCTGGGCAAGCGTCAGCCGTTCCACCGTACGCCGGCGTGCGGCGTGAATCTGCGCGCCCGATTGCGACAGTTGCGATTCCAGCGCGCCGTACCACGCGGCGTCCCGAACCTGATCCTTGAGTAGCCGGTTCCGCTCTCGCATCGCCTTCTCGTAACTCAAGGAAAGCTCGGCGTGCCCCGGTTCAAAGCTCATGACCATCCGATCCAGAAAGCGCCGTCGCCCTTCGGTGCCTTCGATCCAGAGCCGGTCCATCGACGGCACCAGCCAAAGCACCCGTGCAATCCGGCCAAGAGCGATTTGCGAAGCGGATTTGCCATCGATCCGAACCTGCCGGGCCGCGCCGCCCTCGGACCATGTTTCGACCTCATGTACTTGCGTGGAGGTTTGGACAACAGCGGTGAGCTTCCAGCCAAGTGCCTCGGGCTTGCGGGTCATATCCTCGGCGCTGGCGCGGCGCAGACCGCGACCGGGCGAAAAGAGCGACACGGCCTCCAGG
Source organism: Aliishimia ponticola (assembly GCF_004803475.1). Lineage (GTDB taxonomy): Bacteria > Pseudomonadota > Alphaproteobacteria > Rhodobacterales > Rhodobacteraceae > Aliishimia > Aliishimia ponticola. Next base: position 392,589 of record NZ_SRKY01000004.1, on the reverse strand, counting down.
ATATTCGTCTTGCCCGCACCATTGGGCCCATAAATCGCGATGGGCCGCGTATCGACGTTCAGCGCCGCGCGCTTATGCGAGCGGAAATGCGACAACGTCAGGGAAGTCAGGGCCAGCGTCATGAGCCGGGCGCCGTTTTCTGGCGCAGAAAACGGACCGGAATTTGTGTCAAATTCCGGCGCGTCACACCCGCATGGGCATGACGACGTAAACCGCGCTTTGGTCATTGCCCTCGCGCATCAGCGTCGGATCGCCGGAGGAGTTGAACAGGAATACCGCGTTTTCGCGATCGACCTGGCTGGCGATTTCCAGCAGGTATTTCGCGTTAAAGCCGATCTCCAGCCGTTCGTCGCCATAGGCTACGGCAAGCTCTTCTTCTGCCGCGCCGCTGTCAGGTGCGTTCACCGACAGAACAAGACGGTCCTCGTCAAGGGCCAGCTTGACCGCACGGGAGCGTTCGGAAGACACCGTTGCCACCCGGTCCACCGCCTTGGCGAAATCGGCCGCATCGACTTCCATCTTGCGTGTGTTGCCGGCCGGAATGACCCGCGTGTAATCGGGGAACGTGCCGTCAATCACCTTGGAGGTCAGCGTCAGCACCGGGGTCGCAAAGCGGACCTTGGTTTCCGAAACGCTGACGGCGATCTCGGTATCGTCGTCATCCAGCAGCTTGCGCAATTCACCAACCGTCTTGCGCGGCACGATCACGCCCGGCATCGTTTCCGCCCCATCGGGCAGATCGGCGTCAATCCGGGCAAGCCGGTGACCATCGGTTGCCACGCAGCGCAGCACCTTGCCGCCATCCGCATCCGAAACATGCATGTAGACACCGTTGAGGTAATACCGCGTTTCCTCGTTCGAGATCGCGAATTTCGACTTGTCGAACAGGCGCCGCAGCACCGGTGCGGGGGCGGAAAAGTTCGAGGTGTATTCCGAGGACGCCATCACCGGGAAATCTTCCTTCGGCAGCGTCGCGAGCGAAAAGTTCGACCGGCCCGCTTCGACGGTCAGCCGGCCTGCGGCACTGTCGGCGGTCAGCGTGACTTGCGCCCCATCGGGCAGCTTGCGGACGATCTCGTGCAGGGTGATCGCCGACACGGTTGTCGCCCCGGCGCGTTCGACCATGGCAGGGGCCTTGTCGACAACTTCGATATCAAGGTCGGTCGCGCGGAAGGTAACGTCGGACCCGTCCGCTTCGATCAGAACATTGGCAAGGATCGGAATGGTATTGCGCCGCTCGACGACCGATTGCGCTTGCGCGACCGCTTTAAGGAGGTCGGACCGTTCTATACTGAGTTTCATATCGCTCTCCTTGCGCGCCTGCAGGGACGCAAACCCTACTCGAACAGTGACGCTGCACAAGTGTTTTCGCAGTTGTCTTCTGGATTTAGCAGAGCGTCAAGCCAATGTGCCGCCATTGCGTAACAGCAAAAGGCCCCGGCGTGAAACCGAGGCCCGATTGGCACAGATCAGGGGCGCGTGGCCGTCAGGCTTCGAGCGCGCGGCGCAGCAATTCCAGATCTTCGGCGATCTGGCCGTCCTGCTGTTTCAACTCTTCGATCCGGCGAACACCGTGCATGACGGTGGTGTGGTCCCGGCCCCCAAAACGCCGCCCGATTTCGGGAAGCGAGCGTGAGGTCAGCTGTTTGCACAGATACATCGCAACCTGACGCGGACGCGCATAGGACCGCAACCGCTTCGGCCCGATCATGTCGGACAGACGGATGTTGTAATGCTCGGACACCTTGCGCTGTATTTCCTCAACCGTGATCTTGCGCTCGGACGCCCGCAGAACATCGGCAAGGCAGTCTTGCGTCAGGTCCATGGTGATCTCGCGCCCAACCAGCGATGCGAAGGCGAAAAGCCGCGTCAACGCACCTTCGAGCACGCGCACATTGGTGGAAATCCGATGGGCCAGGAATTCCAGCACGCCGTCATCCAGTTTCAGGTCCGGATAGGTCACGCGCTGTTGCTCGACCTTGGACTGAAGAATGCCCAGACGCAGTTCGTAATCGGTCGGGTGCAGATCGACGACAAGACCACATTGCAGACGGGATTTCACCCGCTCTTCCAAGTCCTTGATTTCACCCGGCGCGCGATCGGCAGAGATGATGATTTGCTTGTTCTGGTCGACCAGCGCGTTGAAGGTGTGGAAGAATTCTTCCTGCGTGCTGTCCTTGCCCGCGATGAACTGGACGTCATCCACCATCAGCACATCGACGGAGCGGAAGATTTCCTTGAAGTCCATCATCTTGCGGTCGCGCAGAGCTTGCACAAATCGATACATGAACTGCTCTGCCGACAGATACAGGACGTTCAGATCGGGACGGCGGGCCTGAAGCTCCCACGCGATGGCGTGCATCAGGTGCGTCTTGCCAAGGCCGACGCCACCGTAAAGAAACAGCGGATTGAACGTGACCGGGCCACCTTCGCCAACGCGTTTGGCAGCGGCGTGGGCAAGCTCGTTCGGTTTGCCGACAACGAAGGTGTCAAAGGTAAAGCGGCTGTCGAGCGGCGCGGGGTTCAGGGCGGATACGGCAGAGGGTTTGCGTTCCACCGGTTGCGGCTTGGCAGCTTCGACCGGGCGCGCATCCGAGTTGGCGACAACCTTGAAGCTCAGGCGGCGGACATCGGAATTGCGGCTATGTAGCTCGTGCAGGATCAGATCAGAGAAGTTCTGCGAGACGTAGTTGCCCAGAAAAGTCGTCGGTACGTCGAAGGTTGCGACCCCATCCAGCAGGTCGCGAAACTTGAGTGGTTCGATCCACGTCACGTAGTTGTTCTGCCCTACCGTTTTGCGCAGCCGTTGCCGCAACTCGCCCCATTGTTCCCCAGTCATTCGAGCCTGCCATCCTCTTTTTTGTCCTCGGCTCAGTTCTGTGGCCGAGCCGGTTCGCCACTATTCAACCAGGCAACAGGAATTCATCTGTCGGACCAGAGACAGATGAGCCAGTTACCGGACCAAGCACACGACACCATCCTTCGGATCGAAACCCGATCAAGAAAGGGCCGTGTACAACACATTTGTGACAGGGCGCGAAAGCTGGGCTTTCACTTGAGCAGCATTCATGCAGACGGAACACCATCTGCAAACAGCCCCCGGACAAACGAACATTTCATCCCCATGAACGCGTTTCCGGGCCTGTCCCCCCAAAAGGTCGCGACGCGAGTCGCATTAATAGAGGTAGCAATTTCGTTAAGGGCGCAGCAACAAAACTTAAAACTTGACGCCCTAAAAAGTTCGGAGGGAATCTCTCTATGTCGTGTGAAGAGCACACACGAAAAAAAGGCGCTGCTCTCGCAACGCCTTTTCGTCAAATAAGAATCTCTGAATATCAGCTCAGGGCTTTCACGCGCGCGTTCAGGCGCGAGATTTTCCGGGATGCTGTATTCTTGTGGTAGACGCCTTTGGTGACGCCGCGCATGATCTCCGGCTGGGCCGAACGCAGTGCTGCAACTGCAGCATCTTTATCGCCGGAAGCGATCGCTTCTTCGACTTTGCGCAGGTAGGTGCGGATGCGGGAACGGCGTGCCTTGTTGACGGCAAAACGTTTTTCGTTCTGACGGGCGCGTTTCTTGGATTGGGGCGAATTAGCCATCGGTGTGTCCTTGCCTCAGGGTTGTCGTCAAAAAATGATACGTGACACCCCCAAGGGGATCCCGGTTTGTTACCGGGCTTCTCCTGCCAAAGCGGGCATCACACGCATGTCTGGCGGGCCGTATAGGCAAAGACCCGCCAAAAGTGAAGTGATTCTTTTCGGAACGCCGCGCAGGGCGTCACCGGTCGCGGAATTGCGCCTCTCGTTTTTCAAGAAACGCTTCCATGCCTTCGTTCTGATCTTCTGTCGCAAAGAGCGAATGGAACAGGCGGCGTTCGACCAGCAGACCTTCGGTCAGCGGCACTTCGAAGGACCGGTTCACGGCTTCCTTGGCGGTGCGCGCGGCGATCAGCGATTTCTCGGCGATCTTGTTGGCCGCGCTCATGGTCTCTTCCATCAGCTTCTTGGCCGGAACCACGCGGCTGACCAAACCGGAACGATCTGCCTCTTCGGCATCCATGAACCGACCGGTCAGGTTCATATCCATCGCCTTGGATTTGCCGACCGCCAGCGTCAGTCGTTGAGAGCCGCCCATCCCGGCGATAACGCCAAGGTTGATTTCGGGCTGGCCGAACTTGGCATTGTCGGCGGCGATGATGAAATCGCAGGCCATCGCGATCTCGCAGCCGCCCCCAAGCGCATAGCCGGACACTGCCGCGATGATCGGTTTGCGAATCTGCATGATCCGTACATTGGCATCGGCAAACAGGTTCACCGAGTTCACCTCGGCGAAGGACATGGTGGACATTTCCTTGATGTCGGCCCCGGCGGCAAAAGCCTTTTCGGACCCGGTCAGGACGATGCAGCGCACGCTGTCATTGGCATCCGCCTCTTCAAGCGCCGTCATCAACTCTCCCAGCAATTGCTGGTTCAGAGCGTTCAGCGCATCGGGGCGGTTCAACTTGATCAAGCAAATGTGGTCTTCGACGTCGACGATGATCGTCTCATAGGCCATGTCTGCAAGCTTTCCTGCTGTTGTCACGAAACCGAACCCTTAACACGGGCGGCGCGTCTTGCAAGTTATCTTTGACAGGTCGGGCAGTAGAAGGACGACCGCCCAGACTGGACGATCCGTGCCACGTGGGATGCGCAACCTTCGGTGGTGCAGGCCTGTCCTTCGCGGCCATAGACATCGAAGCTGTGCTGGAAATATCCAAGTTCCCCATCGGCTTGGCGGAAGTCTTTAAGAGACGATCCCCCTGCCGCGATGGCGTCCTGAAGAACGTCACGGACGATGGGCACCAATGCCGCAACCCGCTGCGCGGCAATGCGCCCGGCCTTGCGCGTGGGGGAAATTCCGCTGCGGAACAATGCCTCACAAACGTAAATATTGCCTAATCCCGCGACGATTCTCTGATCCAGCAGGGCGGATTTCACCGGGGTCATCTTGCCCTTGAAAGCGGCGATCAGGTGATCTTCGTGGAAATCGTTGCCCAAAGGCTCCGGCCCCAGAACGGCGAGCAGCTTGTGCGCCTCTGCCGTTGCCGTATCCAGAAGGTCCATCGCCCCGAACCGCCGTGGATCGTTGAAGGTGATGCGCGCGCCGTTCTCCATGTGGAATACAACATGGTCATGCTTTTCCGGCGCGGGGTGCTCATGCACGAACTGTCCGAGCGGGTCGCCGGAAATCAGCATCCGCCCGGACATGCCCAGATGAATCAGCAACGTCTCTCCCGTATCCAGATCGGCGAGGATATATTTCGACCGCCGCCGCAGCCGATCCACCCGCGCGCCGGTCAACCGCTCTGGCATCCGCGCAGGGAACGGCCAGCGCAGATCGGGCCGGTTCACATCCGCGCGCGCGATCACTGCCCCTTCCATCACAGGGGCCAATCCGCGGCGAACTGTCTCTACCTCTGGCAATTCGGGCATGGGGCGCTTTCCTTCGCATTGTACGTGGGGCTGAGCGCTCTATAACAAAGTCGAAATTTGACAGGTTGCAAGAGATGACCAACGCGGACGACAAGACCACCCATTTCGGCTTTGAAGATATTCCCGAAAGCCAGAAGGCCGGACGGGTGCAGGGGGTCTTCAATTCCGTCGCCTCCAAATACGACGTGATGAACGATGCGATGAGCATGGGGATTCACCGGATTTGGAAAGATGCGATGATGGATTGGCTGGCGCCGCGGCCCGGTCAAAAGCTGCTCGACGTGGCGGGGGGGACGGGGGATATCTCCTTTCGGTTCCTCAAACGTGCCGGCCATGGCCACGCCACCGTTCTGGACCTGACCGAGCCCATGCTGGTCGAAGGCCGCAAGCGGGCCGAGGCCGCGCAGATGGCGGACAGCCTTGATTGGGTGACGGGTGACGCGATGAAGCTGCCCTTCCGCGACAACACCTTTGACGTCTACACGATCAGCTTCGGTATCCGGAACGTCACGCGCCCGCTTGATGCGCTGCGCGAGGCGTATCGCGTTCTGAAGCCGGGCGGGCGGTTGATGGTGCTGGAATTCAGCCAGCTTCCCAATCCGGGGATGCAAAAGCTGTACGATCTATATTCCTTCAATGTCATCCCGCGCATGGGGCAGGCCATTGCCGGGGATCGCGACAGCTATCAGTACCTGGTGGAATCGATCCGCAAGTTCCCCGATCAGGAAACCTTCCTTGGCATGGTGCGCGAGGCCGGATTCGAGAACGCCAAGTATCGCAACCTGACCATGGGTGTGGCCTGCCTGCACTCCGGCTGGAAGATCTGACCCGGTGCGCGGCCCTCACAATATTCTGCGCCTGATCCGAACGGGCGCGACGCTGGAACGAACCGGCGCCATGAATGTGGTGCTGGATGCGTTCGATGCGCCCAAATCGCTGCGGTTTGTGGCGCGCACCCTAGGCTGGCCCTTCAAGTGGTTGGGCTACAAGGGCGACCCGTCCATGCCGCCCGCGACACGGGCGCTCACCGCGCTTGGCCCCGCCTACATCAAGTTCGGGCAGGTTCTGTCCACGCGCCCTGACGTGGTCGGCGATGAGCTGGCGCTGCAATTGCGGGTGCTTCAGGACAAGCTGCCGCCCTTCTCGGTGGAGGAAGCCAAGGCCGAAGTCGAACGCGAGCTTGGATTGCCGGTCGATCAGATTTTTTCGGAGTTTTCCGAGCCTGTCGCCGCTGCATCTATCGCGCAGGTCCACAAGGCCCGCCGCGCGGATACGGGTGAAGAAGTCGCGGTGAAGGTGCTGCGGCCTGGAATCGAACGCGCATTTCGACAGGATGTCGATGCGTTCTACCTTGCCGCCCGGATCGTCGATACGTTCTCTCCCGGATCGCGCCGCTTGCGTCCGCTGGAAGTGATCGAACATTTCGACGGCGTTGTGCGTGGTGAGTTGGATCTGCGGCTCGAAAGCTCTGCCGCGTCCGAATTCGACGCCAACACCAAGAATGACGAAGGCTTCCAACTGCCCCAGATCGTCTGGAGCCTGTCCGCCCGCCGTGTGATGACGCTGGGCTGGGCCGATGGTGTGCCGCTGGGGGACAACGCTGCTTTGGATCTGGCGGGGCATGATCGCCGCGCGCTGGGCGAACGGGTGCTGCGCGTGTTCCTGATGCACGCGCTGCGCGACGGATATTTCCACGCCGATATGCACCAGGGCAATCTCAAGGTCGCGGCGAATGGGGATATCATCGCCTATGATTTCGGGATCATGGGCCATATCGATGAATACACGCGCCGTGTGTACGCAGAGATTCTCTTTGGGTTCATCCGGCGCGATTACAAACGTGTGGCAGAAGTCCATTTCGAGGCGGGCTATGTGCCGCCCGACAAGGACGTTGAGGAATTCGCCCGCGCCCTGCGCGCTGTGGGCGAGCCGATATTCGGCATGGATGCGACGAAGATTTCCATGGGGCGGCTGCTGTCCTACCTTTTTGAAGTGACTGAACGCTTCGGCATGGAAACCCGGACAGAATTGATTCTGCTGCAACGCACCATGGTCGTGGTCGAAGGCGTTGCGCGCGGGCTGAACCCGCAGATAAACATCTGGGAAGCGGCCTCTCCGATTGTCACCGATTATATTCGCAAATCCGTGGGGCCGCGCGCCGTGCTGACGGACCTGACCAAGACCGCCCGCGTCATGGCCCGGTTTGGTCCGCGGCTGCCGGGTCTGGTGGAGAACGCCCTGATCAACCAGGCGCAATTGGAACCGTCGCACCGCCCGCAAGGTTTCTGGCGCTGGATCGCAATCACGGCGATCTGTTCCGCGATTGGCGGTGCCTTCTTCGTATTGCTGCTGGACTGGCTTCTCTGATCCGGCGGTGGACCGGACGGTTGACAGCCGCGCGCTGGCTGCGCCACTAACTCCGTCATGACGGAAGATGCCGACGCTATTTTGAACCGCTTGCCCGCACGCCTGAAAGACGCGCGGCGTGAAATGGGCCTGTCGCTTGACGCTGTGGCGAAACTCTCCGGCGTAAGCCGGTCGATGGTCAGCCAGATAGAGCGCGGCGAAAGCTCTCCGACGATTTCGACGCTGTGGAACCTGACGCGCGCCTTGCAGGTCGATTTCGCGGGGCTGCTGGACGAAGAAACCGTTGGCCCGAAGATCGACGTGTTGACGCGTGCCGCTGCGCCCAAGATCGAAAACCGGGGCTCAGGTTGCACGATTCGAATCCTCTCCCCGGCTGAAGAAGCTGGTCGCCATGAAATCTACGAGCTGGAATTCACCGCCGGTGGGGCCTTGCGCAGCCAGCCGCACAAGCGCGGTGCGTCCGAGCATCTGACAGTGATCGATGGCCACCTCACCGTGACAAGCGGCGGTGTCGAACGGCAGATTGGTCCCGGTGACACGGCGCGTTACCCGGCGGATTTGCCGCATTCGATCACCGCAGATGCGCCAGCGCGCGCCTTTCTGGTGGTGCGCGACGCCTGATTTCCTGCATCACGGAAAAGTTCCGCAATCATGGAAATCCGATATTTCGGACGCGGTTCCGTTATGCTACCTTTCTTGGGAAAGGAGTCGCTCTGATGCCCCAAAATTTCCTCGACCATATGACCGACACCCTCGCCGAGATCGACGCGGCGGGCCTGACCAAGCACGAACGCCTGATCACCTCGCCCCAAGGGGGAACCGTGCATGTCGGTGACCGTGAGGTCATCAACCTGTGCGCCAATAATTACCTTGGTCTGGCCGACCATCCCGATCTGGTCGCCGCTGCAAAAAGCGCGATGGATGGGCACGGCTATGGCATGGCGTCTGTTCGTTTCATCTGCGGCACGCAGGATCTGCACCGCCAGCTTGAACAGCGTCTGGCGGCCTTTCTGGGCAAGGATGACGCGATTCTCTTTGCGGCCTGTTTCGATGCCAATGGCGGCCTGTTCGAGCCGCTCTTCGGACCAGAGGACGCGATCATCTCGGACGCGCTGAACCACGCATCGATCATCGACGGGATTCGGCTGAGCAAGGCGCGCCGATATCGCTATGCGAATAATGACATGACCGCGCTGCGCGAAAAGCTACAACAGGCGCGCGACGAAGGGGCGCGACATATCGTGATCGCCACCGATGGCGTCTTTTCAATGGATGGCTATCTGGCCGATCTGCCCGGAATCACCGCGCTGGCGCAGGAATTCGATGCGGTTGTCATGGTGGATGATTGCCATTCCACCGGGTTCATGGGGCCGAAGGGGCGCGGCACGCCCGCGCATTTCGGGGTCGATGTGGACATCCTGACCGGGACTTTGGGCAAAGCATTGGGGGGCGCGCTGGGCGGCTATATCGCCGGGCCGCAGCCGGTGATCGACCTGCTGCGCCAACGCGCGCGGCCATATCTTTTTTCCAACGCGCTGCCGCCGATGATTGTGGCGGCCGGGCTTGAGGCGTTGCGTCTGGTCGAAGAGGGCGATGCGCTGCGTGACCGCCTATTCGAGAACGCGGCCTATTGGCGGGCCGGGCTGGAACGGCTCGGATTCGATCTGCTGCCGGGTGAACATCCAATCATTCCGGTAATGCTGGGCGATGCACGGCTGGCGCAGGACATGGCATCCAAGCTGTTCGAGGAAGGGGTTTATGTCAGCGGGTTCTTCTATCCGGTGGTGCCGCTTGGACAGGCGCGGATTCGCACCCAGATGAACGCGGCGCTGGACCGGGCCGCGCTGGATCGCGCGTTGGAAGCATTTGGCCGCGTGGGCAAAGCCGTGGGAGCGATCTGATGACGAATGAAATGCGCTGCCTCGTGAAATCGCGCGCTGAAGCAGGCCTGTGGATGGAGACCGCGCCGGTGCCAGAGATTGGGCCGGACGAAGTGCTGATCCGCGTCAACAAGACAGGTATCTGCGGCACCGATATACACATCTGGAATTGGGACGACTGGGCCCGGAAAACCGTGCCGGTGCCGCTGATTACGGGTCACGAATTCGCGGGCGAGATCGTGGAACTTGGCCGCAATGTCACCGGCTTGGAAATCGGTCAGCGTTGTTCGGGCGAAGGGCATCTGATCAAGCATAGCTCACGCCAGTCGCGCGCCGGAAAATTCCATCTGGACCCGGAAACACGTGGGATCGGGGTGAATGAACAAGGCGCCTTTGCCGAGTATCTGCGCCTGCCCGCGTTCAATGTGGTGACGCTTCCCGATGAGATCGATGACGAGATCGGCGCAATTCTGGATCCGCTGGGAAACGCGGTCCATACCGCGCTGAGCTTCGATCTGGTGGGCGAGGATGTTCTGATCACCGGGGCGGGGCCCATCGGCATCATGGCCGCCGCCGTCGCACGGCATGTGGGCGCGCGGCATGTGGTGATCACGGATGTGAATCAGGATCGGTTGGATCTGGCCGCGCGGGTTGTGGATGTGGTGCCGGTCAATGTCGCGCAGCAGGACCTGCGCGAGGTTGAGGCGGGCCTGAAGATGAGCGAGGGCTTCGACGTGGGGCTCGAAATGTCGGGCAACCAGACCGCGCTGGATCAGATGATCGACACGCTGGTGATGGGCGGGCGTATTGCCATGCTGGGCATCCCGCCGGGCAAATCCCCGGTAGATTGGAGCCGGATCGTCTTTAAGGCGATCACGATCAAAGGCGTCTACGGCCGCGAGATTTTCGAGACGTGGTACAAGATGATTGCCATGCTGGAAAACGGACTGGATGTGTCGAAAGTGATTACGCACCGCTTTGCCGCGCGTGATTTTGCCCAAGGGTTCGCGGCAATGCAGTCCGGTTCCAGCGGCAAGGTCGTTCTTGACTGGCGCGCCTGAGGCGCATTCGATGAAATTGCGTTCGGGCCACGCAGGCCTTGAGAGGGGCTGTCTGCCCCTCTCAAACTCTCCCCGAAAGTATTTTGAAACAGGCGAAAGAGCAAAAATTGGCGTTGAAATCGGTTTTGGATGCGATTGGGAACACGCCGGCTGTCTGGCTGGATCGGCTGACGGAGGCGGCCGATGTTCAGGGCAGGATCGTTGCCAAGCTGGATTATCTTAATCCGGGGTTTTCCAAGAAGGACCGGGCGGCGCTGGGGATCCTTCGCGCGGCGCAGGCCGAGGGGGCATTGTCCCCCGGGCAGACGGTTGTGGAACTGACCTCTGGCAATATGGGCACAGGCTTGGCGATTGTCTGCGGTGTCCTTGGCTATCCGTTCGTGGCGGTGATGAGCCGGGGCAATTCCTTGGAACGGGCCCGGATGATGGAGGCGCTGGGCGCTGAGGTCGTTCTGGTCGATCAGGCACCAGGTGCGCGTGTGGGCGAAGTGTCTGGTGCGGACCTGGCCTTGGTCGAGGAGGCAGCGCAGCAGATCACGCGGGCGAGGGGGGCCTTCCGTGCCGACCAGTTTCACCATCCGGGCAACGCGCGGTCGCATGAGGAGGGGACCGGGCCGGAGCTTTGGCAGGGCAGCGAAGGGACGCTGACCGCTTTTGTCGATTTTGCCGGGTCTGGCGGGACATTTGCGGGAACGATGCGCGGGTTGCAGGCTTTGGCGCCGGGCATACGGGGGTATATTCTGGAGCCCGAAGGCGCGGCGGTTTTGGCAGGTGAGGAAGTGACGCAACCTGCCCATCCGATTCAGGGGGGCGGGTATGCGATGGCCGAACTGGCCGCTTTGGCCGGGGTGACACCCAGTGGCTATGTGACGGTCAGCGGGCGAGTGGCGCGGGACACGGCCCGCACCCTTGCCCGGCGCGAAGGTATCTTCGGCGGGTTTTCCGCAGGTGCGAATGTCGCCGCCGCGCTGGAATTGCTGCGCGGGCCGGAACGGGGCGGCGTCATTGGCGTTGTGATCTGCGACAGTGGATTGAAGTATCTGTCGACCGATCTGTGGGGCTAACCGACCGGGGCGAGCCTTTGGCGTCCGTCACTGGTCAGTGTGAAACAGGCATCCCCCTCGAAACAGGCGATGGTGAGCGGGTTTCCGTACCCGGCCCCGGTGTCGAGATTGACCCGCGTGCCGTAATGGGTCGCCCGTTCGACCGGGGTGTGACCGTGCACCACAAGAAAGGGGAAGTTCGTCGGCGCGTCGTGAAATTCGCCCCTGATCCAAAGGAAATCCTCTTCCGTTTGATCATGGAGCGGAATGCCGGGGCGCAGACCGGCATGAACGAAGAGATGCCCGGCCTCCTCGTGGGATGTGTGCAGGTTTTGCAGGAAGGACAGGTGTTCGGGCGGCACCGCGTCTTGCGCGTTGGCATGGACCGCTTGCAGCCGCGTGTGTTCCGACCATGTGACGCCGTAGGAGGCCATCGTCTCGATTCCGCCGATACGTTCGTGAAACCAGTGGTAGCCGACCAGAAGGTGCGGGTCATGGCGCGGCTCGTCCTGCATGAACCATTCGAACATCCGGTCGTGATTGCCCTTGAGGCACACCCAGTTTCGGCCATCGTCCAACCCGGCGGAAAGCACATCGATCACGCCCTTGCTGTCGGGGCCGCGGTCGACGTAATCGCCCAGAAAAACGACCCGCGCATCGGAGCCACCGTCCTGTTCGATGCGTTCGAGTGCCGTGTCCAGCATCGCGCGTTGGCCGTGAATATCGCCCACGGCGTAGATCGGTGTCATTGTTGGTCGCCTTTCTTCGATACGTGTGCTGCGGTTGACGTGCCACGCGCCTCATCCGTTGTCGAGGCGGAAGTCTTTCGGGTGCGCCCCGGTGGGTGCCGCGAAAGAAAAAGGGCGCGCCATTGGCACGCCCTGCTCATTTCTTGATGCGACGGTGTTACGCGACGTCGAAGGCCAGTGGCCGAACCTGCCGGAACATCCCGGTATTGTGCAGGGTCTTCAGCACGTCCTCCGGGATGGCATCGTCGACATAGAGAAGCGCAATCGCCTCGCCGCCGACCGTGTTCCGGCCAAGGGTAAAGTTCGCGATGTTCACGCCGTTCTTGCCCATCGTGTTGCCGAGAAGGCCGATGATGCCGGGCACGTCTTCGTTGGTGGTGTAGAGCATATGCGCGCCGATCTCGGCGTCGATATTGATGCCCTTGATCTGGATGAAGCGCGGTTTCCCGTCCGAGAATACCGTCCCCGCGATGGAGCGTTCGCGCTTGTCCGTGACAACCGTCACCTTGATATACCCGTCGAACGCCCCGGATTTATCCTGATTGGTGGTGGAAATCTTGATGCCTTTTTCCTTCGCGATGAAGGGGGCCGACACCATGTTCACGTCCGGGTTCACACGTTTCATGATCCCGGCAACGGCAGAGCAGTTCAGCGCCTCAAGGTTCATGCTGGCGACGACACCGTCGTACAGGATGTTGATCGCCTTGATGGGTTCGTCGGTCAATTGGCCGATGAAGCTGCCAAGATGCCCGGCCAGATCGACCCACGGGCCCATGACCTTGGCTTCTTCGGCAGAGAGGGAGGGCGAGTTCAGCGCGTTTTCGACCGCACCATCGAGCAAGTAGTTGGACATCTGCTCTGCGACTTGCAGGGCGACGTTTTCCTGCGCTTCCGTGGTGGCCGCGCCAAGGTGCGGAGTGCAGACCACGTTGGGCAGGTTGAACAGGGGGTTCTCGGTCGCTGGCTCAACGCTGAACACGTCGAAGGCCGCGCCAGCCACGTGGCCGGATTTCAGCGCGTCGGCCAGTGCCGCCTCATCCACAAGGCCGCCGCGGGCACAGTTGATGATCCGCACGCCCTTTTTCATCTTGGCGATGGCTTCAGCGTCGATCATGCCGCGCGTCTGGTCAGTGGCGGGCACGTGCAGGGTGATGAAATCCGCGCGCTTGAGCAGATCGTCCAGTTCGACTTTCTCGACGCCCATCTTCTCGGCCTTTTCGGCGCCCAAGAAGGGATCATACGCGATGACTTTCATCTTCAGCCCACGGGCCCGGTCGCAGACGATGCCGCCGATATTGCCCGCGCCGATAACGCCAAGGGTCTTGCCTGTCAGTTCGACACCCATGAATTTGGACTTTTCCCACTTGCCGGCGTGGGTGGAAGCGCTGGCTTCGGGGATTTGACGGGCCACGGCGAACATCATGGCGATCGCATGTTCTGCGGTCGTGATCATGTTGCCGAAGGGCGTGTTCATCACGATGATGCCCTTCTTCGACGCAGCTTCCTTGTCGATATTATCGGTGCCGATCCCGGCGCGGCCGATGACTCTGAGATTGTCGGCAGCGGCGATGATCTTTTCCGTCACTTTCGTGGCAGAGCGGATGGCAAGACCGTCATACTGGCCGATCACTTCGGCGAGCTTGTCCTTGTCTTTGCCGAGGTCCGGTTGGAAATCCACTTCGATCCCGCGATCGCGGAAGATCTGGACAGCGGCGTCGGAGAGTTTGTCGGAGATGAGTACTTTAGGCATAGCTTTATCCTGAGCTTGGGTGCGCTCAAGCGCACCCTACGGGAGGGAATGGGGTGTAGGGTGCGCTTCAGCGCACCCTTGGATCAGGCGGCTTCCGCCAACGCGGTGATTTCCGCGTCGAAAGCCCAGTCGAGCCACGGCAGCATCGCTTCGATATCAGCCGTTTCGACCGTGCCGCCGCACCAGATCCGCAGACCGGCAGGGGCATCGCGATACGCGCCGACATCAAGGGCGACGCCTTCTGCTTCCAACCGTTTGGCGACCGCCTTTGCAAAGGCAGCCCCGTCGGTGATCCGCGGATCTGTGAACTTCAAGCAAACGGAGGTGTTGGAGCGTGTCGCGGCATCGACCGCCAGATTGTCGATCCAATCGCGGTTCGCGCAGAAATCCCAGATCGCCTGGGCATTGGCATCCGCCCGCGCGATCAACCCTTGCAGGCCGCCGACGCTGCGCGCCCATTTCAGGCAGTTCAGGTAATCCTCGACCGCCAGCATGGAGGGCGTGTTGATTGTCGCGCCCGAGAAGATACCGTCGATCAGCTTGCCGCCTTTGGTCAGGCGGAAAATCTTCGGCAACGGCCATGCAGGCGTGTAGCTTTCCAGCCGTTCCACCGCACGCGGGGACAGAATCAGCATCCCATGTGCCGCTTCGCCGCCCAGCACTTTCTGCCAGGAGAACGTCGTCACATCGAGCTTGTCCCAAGGTAAATCCATCGCGAAGGCGGCAGAAGTCGCGTCACAGATCGTCAGACCTGCGCGCGTGGCCGGAATGACATCGCCATTTGCGACACGCACACCAGAGGTCGTCCCGTTCCAAGTGAACACGACGTCCGTGTCGTAATCCAGTGCAGCCATGTCGACGATTTCGCCATAATCGGCGGTCTTTACCTCGGCATCGAGCTTCAACTGCTTGACCACATCCGTGACCCAGCCCGCGCCAAAGCTTTCCCAGGCAACCATGGTGCAGGGCCGTGCGCCCAAAAGCGACCACATGGCCATTTCCATCGCGCCGGTATCCGAGGCCGGAACGATCCCGATCTTGTAATCGGCGGGCACGCCAAGCAGCGTGCGCGTCTCTTCGATGGCGGCTTTGAGCTTGTCTTTGCCAACAGCCGCACGGTGCGACCGGCCAAGCGCCGCATCGGACAGATCATTCAGCGTGAATGTGGGGGGTTTGGCACAGGGGCCAGAAGAAAAACGCGGATTCATCGGCCGCGCGCCGGGTTGGGTCATAGCCATTAATGCTATCCTTCCAGATATTCGCCTCTCGTTGGGGAGAGGTGTCCCACGGACGGCGATACAGCGCGCGCCGCTCTGGCACAACAGACAAAACGTCGCTATAGCGCCGCTTGATCGCTCAAATGCGACAGACACGGCTACGATCGGAAACTCCATGTATGTCACAACGCTTTTGACCGCGCCCGGGGGCGCTGCGCTGGACGGCGCTTTGCTGGAATCGCTTCGCAATGCCTGGGCCGGGGAGGAGATCATCTGGCTGGCCCCGGACGAAGCCGCCGAATTTGCAATTCCCATCCTGCCGGAGAACCGTTGGGACGTGTGGGCCGATCTACAGAAAATCGGCGTCGATCTGATCGTGCAACCGGTGAAGGGGCGCCGCAAGAAGATGCTTCTGGCCGATATGGACAGCACGATGATCCAACAGGAATGTATCGACGAACTCGCGGATGCGGCGGGGATCGGGGATCACGTCAAGGCGATCACCGCGCGCGCCATGAATGGCGAGTTGGATTTTGAAGAGGCGCTGACGGAACGTGTTTCGTTGCTCAAGGGCTTGCCGGAAACGGTGATCGACGAGGTGCTGGCGCAGCGTATCACATTCATGCCGGGCGGGCGCGCCTTGCTTGCCACGATGAAGGCGAACGGGGCCTATTGCGCTCTGGTTTCGGGCGGGTTCACCGCCTTTACCCATAAGGTCGCGGCGACGCTGGGCTTTGACGAAAATCGCGCCAACACGCTTCTGGCGGAGAACGGAACGCTGTCCGGCGATGTTGCCCGGCCGATTCTGGGTCGCGCCGCGAAGGTGGACGCGCTGGAAGAGATCACCGAACGCCTCGGCCTGTCGGATGCGGATGTGATCGCGGTCGGCGATGGCGCGAATGATCTGGGGATGCTGGGCCGCGCCGGGGCCGGGGTGGCGCTGCATGCCAAGCCCGCCGTTGCCGCCGAATGCGATATTCGGATCAACCACGGCGATCTGACGGCGCTTTTGTACCTGCAAGGCTACGCCAAGTCGGACTTCGCAGAGGTCTGAGCGTTTATCGCAGCGCGTCCGTTGCGCGCTGCCAGCCGGTCTGGATACCGCGCCGGTTCAGGATCGGCGCATCAAGGTATTTCCGGGTTTCCGGGTGATCCACGTCCAGAACGCCCAATTTCACAAGAATGGCGGCAATCGCGCATTCACTGGCGCGCGTCGTACCGTCAGCAATCTTGAGCGCGACACCCAACTTCTTCTCGGGGATGATCGCGATAAAGAAACCCTCCGCCCCGGTTTTGATCGCCACGCGTCCGTCCATGGCCCGCATCAGATTGGTGCAGGCGCGGGTTTCCCCGGCGACCAGTTCCGGGTGAGTCGTCATCGCCGATACCAACCGCTGCTGCGGCGTGCCTTCGGCGGCGGTGGCGAATTTGGCCATCGCGCGGGCCATGCCGTGCAGGGATGTCGCGAAATTCGGGGCAGAGCATCCGTCGATGCCATAGCCCTGCACCTCTTCATCGGTCATCCGTTCCCACGCCTCGCGCCCCGCCAATTGCACAGGGTGGTCCGGGTCGATGTATTCGGGTCCGGCGCCAAGGTGCTTTGCCAGCGTCAAGAAACCCGCATGTTTGCCAGAACAGTTGTTGTGCAATTGGCAGGGGGCCTCATCGGCGCAGATCATCTGATTCCGGTACGGGATGTCTTCGCTTTGCTGCGGGCCGCAGCGCAGATCGGATTCGCCAAGACCCAGATCGCCCAGCCATGCCGACACCTTGTCCACATGGATACGTGCGCCCTGATGCGACGCGCAGGACAGCGCCAGTTGCGCGGTGGACAGCGAAAACGCATCCGCCGCGCCGCTTTCGATCAGGGGCAGCGCCTGCAACATCTTGGCCGAAGACCGGGGCAGCACGACCTGCGTGGGATCGCCCCATGCCTCGACGATGTCGCCTTGTGCGTCGCAGATCACCGCATGGCCGGTATGCACACTTTCGGCAAAGGGACCGCGCCACAGTTCGACCAATGGAATACCTGCTTGCATGATGCCCTCACAACTTGGCGAAATCCTGCCCAGAACCCTTTCGTTCGGGTCGGGTTTTGCTTTACTGTAGGCCCAATTGAGCGAAACAAGGCGCGTATGCAAGTGGCAAGAACAGGGCGAACGGCCTTGCGCCACGCGCGCAGACGAGGCGAAGGACAGTCCGGAGGCTGTAAGCATGAAGTTAATCAAATGGTTCGGGGCAGCGGTCACAGGCGTTGCGGTGGCAAGCGCGGCGTTTGCACAGGAACAGGACAGTTCCACCAACCGTGTGGCGGCCAAAACCGATTGGAGCGTGTTTGTCGACGAAAGCCCCAAGGAATGCTGGAGCGTGTCGACCCCCAAGGAAACCGTGAACACGCGCAATGGCAACGTGGTGGCGGTCAACCGTGGGCAAATCCTGCTGATGGTGTCGTTCCGTCCCAGTGAACAGATCAATGGCCAGGTGGCCTTTACCGGCGGCTATCCCTTCGCGGGCGGCTCCACCGTGAACATGAATATCGGGGGGACCGAGTTCGAATTGTTCACCGATGGCGAATGGGCATGGCCCGCATCCGCGCAGGACGACGCAAAGATCGTGACCGCGATGAAGCGCGGCGCGAATGCGGTGGTCTCTGCCCGGTCCAGCCGTGGCACGCAAACCAAGGACACGTTCAGCCTGCTTGGCTTTACGGCGGCTCTGGAAGATGCCGAAGGCCGCTGCGGCGGATAAACCTTATCGGCGGGGCGCCCTTGCGCGGCTGTCCCGCCCTTTGACATTGCTTGTTGCGTCCGAATCCTTTTGCATTCGGCGACCGTTCCTATATGAAGCTGCATCCCCAGCAACAGGACCACTGCGATGAGCGCGCCGATCACACAGGATGTCATGACGATCCCCCGGAAATTGCCGGAAGGGCCCGTGAACCTTGTCGGCCTGACGCGGGATCAGATGCGCGACACGCTGATCGCGCATGGCACGCCCGAAAAGCAGGCCAAGATGCGCACCAATCAGATCTGGCAGTGGATCTATCAGTGGGGCGTGCGCGACTTCGACGCGATGACAAACCTTGCCAAGGCCTATCGCGCGCAACTGGCCGAGAATTTCGTGATCGAAATCCCCGAGGTCGTGTCCAAACAGGTCTCTACCGATGGAACGCGCAAATACCTTGTGCGGATCGCCGGCGGGCACGAGGTCGAAGTCGTCTATATCCCCGAAGAAGGGCGCGGCACGCTGTGTGTCTCCAGCCAGGTTGGATGCACGCTCACATGTTCCTTCTGCCATACCGGCACGCAAAAGCTGGTGCGCAACCTGACGGCCGCGGAAATCGTCGGTCAGGTGATGATGGCGCGCGACGATCTGGATGAATGGCCGGTTCCCGGCGCGCCCAAGGACGAGACGCGGCTGCTGTCCAACATCGTGCTGATGGGCATGGGGGAGCCGCTTTATAATTTCGACAATGTGCGCGACGCGATGAAGATCGTGATGGACGGCGAAGGCATTCAATTGTCGCGCCGCCGCATCACGCTGAGCACCTCCGGCGTCGTGCCAGAGATCGCGCGCACCGCAGAAGAGATCGGCTGCCTGCTGGCTGTGTCATTTCACGCCACGACAGATGCGGTCCGCGACAAGCTTGTTCCCATCAACAAGCGGTGGAACATCGAAACGCTGCTGGACGCGCTGCGCGAATACCCGCGCCTGACCAACTCAGAGCGGATCACCTTTGAATATGTGATGCTCGACGGGATCAACGACACGGATGATGATGCCCGGCGGTTGGTCAAGCTGATCGAAGGCATCCCGGCCAAGGTCAACCTGATCCCGTTCAACGAATGGCCCGGTGCGCCGTATAAACGTTCCTCGAACAACCGCATCCGCGCCTTTGCCGACATCATCTACAAGGCAGGATATGCGTCGCCGATCCGCACACCGCGTGGCGAGGATATTCTTGCCGCCTGCGGCCAGTTGAAATCCGCGACCGAACGCGCGCGCAAGAGCCGGGCGGAAATCGCCAAGGAAGCCGGGCTGTGAAACGCCTGCTGCTTGCCCTCCTTCTTGTGGCAAGCGCCGCGCAGGCCGAGCTTTCGCGTTTCGAATATACCGGGCACTTAAGCTTCGATCCGAACCGGGTCATCAGTGCTGGCGGCGGAACGCTGGGCGCGCTGATGGCCGAGATTTTCGGGCCTTCTGCCGCGTCGGGTCAGGCGGTTGTCACCGGCCGGATGGCATACCAGACAGACACACCCGCCGCCGCCAAGAACGCGGTGATCGCCGGCTATCCCACAGCATTGCAGTCTTCACAGATTGACCTTGGGGCCGTGACGGTTGCACTGGATCTGGCGCAGGTCCGCGCCAATGCGGCAAGCAGTCAGATTGGTCTGGTGGCATTCCCGAATGGGGGCTTTTGCGTCGATTCGGAACATTGCGTGCCGCTGGGCGTGCGCAATGCCCCTTGGGGCATGGCCGGGATCGCGCTCAATGGCAGCCGCAGCTTTCTGCATGACGAGACCGGAACTTCCGATCTGAATGTGGATGTGTTCGGTTTTCTGATGGGCCGCACCGCCGCGCCGGGTGAATTTGCCCCTGCGCTTCAGACGTCTGGCTTTGGTGTCGTGTCCGTACACGGCCTGTCCTGGGGGCTGTTCGGCCTGCCCGGCAGCGATTTTCTGACCAGCCTGACCCTGCCGCCCATGACGCAATTCGAAGGCACGACTCAGATCGGCCGCACAGAGCTTTGGCTTGAGTTCGAAGGCGGCACGCTACTTCAGACGATCCGGGTCGAAGGCGTGATTTCGGCGGTAAACGTGCTGAAATAGCCTCTCGCCACGAAACTTCCCCAATCGCGAACCATTCCCGCCACGCTTACTGGGCTGGATGCTTGCCAAGTTGGTAAACGGTGGAGTGGACCATGCTACAAGCGAATATCGAGAACGCGAAAGAGCTGGACGAGATGCGGCAGTTCGTACTGTCCGAGCGGGAAAAATGCCTGTCCCGGCGTGAGTGGAAACATCGCCTTCTGGGCTTTGGCTACGCGGTGACAGAGACCCGGACGGGTCAGTTGATCACGCGGCTGTCCACGAAGGAAACCATCTGCCTGATGAACGTCACCGCCGTCGCCTGAACGGGCCGTTTTACCGGCCCGGAATGTGGTCGCGTTTTTCCGGCTTTGGCCATGCTTCGATGATTTCCAGCGCCTCGGCGGCGGAATCGACATAACGGAACAGGTCTAGATCCTCGGGAGAGATCGTGCCGGCGTCTTTCAGCGCTTCCCAGTTGATGATGTTCTCCCAGAACGCACGTCCGAACAGCAGGAAGGGCACACGTTCCATCCGGCCAGTTTGAATCAGCGTCAGCGATTCGAACATTTCATCCAGCGTTCCAAACCCACCCGGGAATACACAGATCGCGCGCGCACGCATCAGGAAGTGCATTTTGCGGATCGCGAAATAGTGGAAGTTGAAGCACAGCTCCGGTGACACGAATTCATTTGGGGCCTGCTCGTGCGGCAGCACGATGTTCAGACCAATGGACCGTCCGCCCGCATCATGCGCGCCGCGATTGCCTGCTTCCATCACGCCGGGGCCGCCGCCCGTTGCCACCACCAGTTCCCGCCCGCCGGTTTCCAGCGATTTTTCGGTCACGATGCGCGAAAAGACCCGCGCTTCGTCATAGAACCGCGAAAGCTCTGCCAAGGTCTGCGTCTTGGCTTTGTCCTTATGCGCAGGGGCGGGGATGCGGGCACCGCCGAACAGCACCACGGTGCTTTCCACGCCGGATTCGTTCATCGCCATTTCCGGCTTCAGCAGTTCCAGTTGCAGCCGCACCGGGCGCAATTCGTCCCGCAGCAGAAACTCTTCATCCGCGAAAGCAAGGCGGTAAGCCGGCGCGCGGGTCTGCGGGGTATCCGGAACGCCCTCGGCAGTGTCGAGGTCGGTATGGGCGTCGCGAAAGCGGCTGTGGCGGTCGTCATTCATTTTACTGTCTCCGGCTTGCGGGTTCTGCCCGTGCTTATAGGGTGTGCGGATTGATGACCAGTCATGGGAGCGTGCTTGAATGGAGTGGACCAACAAGATCGAGGCGGCCGCGCAGCGGATCGCAGGGCATGTCCGTGTGACGCCCGTGCTGCAAACGGCGGGGTTTGGCCTTGATCGGCCGCTGGAATTCAAGTTGGAGCAGACCCAGCACACCGGGTCGTTCAAGGCGCGCGGGGCGTTTAATACGCTTCTGTCCACGCCCGTACCGACGGCCGGGATCGTTGCCGCCAGCGGGGGCAATCATGGGGCGGCGGTGGGATACGCTGCTGCGCAACTGGGGCACCCTGCGACCATCTTCGTGCCAGAGATCGCAGGCCCTTCCAAGCTTGCATTGATCGAACGCACCGGCGCGGATTTGCGCGTGGTAAAAGGCGCTTATGCCGAAGCGCTCGCCGAGGCGCGGGCGTTCGAGGAACAGACCGGTGCGGGGCAGGTACATGCCTATGACGCGATTCCCACGGTCGAAGGGCAGGGCACCGTCATGCGCGAATGGGAAGCGCAAGGGCTGCAAGCCGACACCGTCTTGATTGCGGTGGGCGGTGGCGGGTTGGTCGCCGGGGCGATGGCGTGGTTGCAAGGACGGCGCAAGATCGTCGCGGTCGAGCCGGAGCGTTGCGCCGCGCTGTATCAGGCACGCAAAACCGGGGCGCCGCTGGATGTGGATGTCAGCGGGGTTGCGGCCAATGCGCTGGGCGCGCGCCGGATCGGCCAGATCTGTTTCGACCTTGCTCAGGCGCAGGACTTGACCTGCGTTACGGTGACCGACGACGCGATCCTGCATGCGCAGACCGCGCTGTGGCAGGAATTGCGACAATTGGTGGAACCGGCAGGGGCGGCGGCCCTGGCTGCGCTGATGTCGGGGGCCTACACGCCAGAGCCGGGCGAACGTGTCGCGATACTGGTCTGCGGCGGAAACATCGCCCCTGATCCACTGGCCTGACGCCGTGCGGGCAGTTGCCTAACACCGCCCAGACGGCTATGCCGCCGGAAACCGAAGTCAGGGAGACTGCCCACATGTCCAATGCACAGCTTGAAACCGCGATCGAAGCCGCATGGGAGGTGCGTGACACGATCACATCCGCCACCACGGGCGAGACCCGCGAGGCAATCGAAGACACGTTGAATGCGCTCGACAGTGGCGCGCTGCGCGTGGCCGAACGTCGTGAAAACGGCGACTGGCACGTGAACCAATGGGCCAAGAAGGCCGTGCTTCTGGGCTTCCGCATCAAGGATATGGAAGAACAATCCGGCGGTCCGCAAGGCTCGGGCTGGTGGGACAAGGTCGATAGCAAGTTCAAGGGCTGGGGCGAAAGCGAATGGAAAGCCGCTGGCTTCCGGGCGGTCCCCAACGCGGTGGTTCGTAAATCCGCCTATATCGCACCGGGCGTGGTGCTGATGCCGTCCTTCACAAACCTTGGCGCATATGTCGACGAAGGCACGATGGTCGATACATGGGCGACGGTCGGCTCCTGCGCGCAGATCGGCAAGAACGTACACCTGTCCGGCGGCGTCGGTATTGGCGGCGTGTTGGAGCCGATGCAGGCTGGCCCGACGATCATCGAAGACAACTGCTTTATCGGTGCGCGATCGGAAGTGGTCGAAGGCTGCATCGTGCGCGAAGGGTCTGTGCTTGGCATGGGTGTGTTCATCGGTCAGTCGACCAAGATCGTCGACCGTGAAACCGGCGAGGTCATGTATGGCGAAGTGCCGCCCTATTCGGTGGTGGTTGCCGGGTCGATGCCGTCCAAGAACAACATCAATCTGTACTGCGCGGTCATCGTGAAGCGCGTGGATGAAAAGACCCGTTCCAAAACGGGTATCAACGAATTGCTGCGCGACTAAGGTTACAAACGCTGACAGCAACGTTACAACGCGGCAGGGACTTGTCATTTCTGCCGCGTGACCGCCCGATGTAGAAGCTGGGTCATGGACCTGTTCTTCGCATATCTCGCCGGGCTGCTGACCCTGATCAATCCCTGTGTACTGCCGGTGCTGCCCATCGTGCTGGCAACGGCGCTCAATGCCGACCGCCGCGGCCCCATCGCCCTGGCGGCGGGGATGAGCCTGTCTTTCGTGACCTTCGGCATGGTCGTGGCGACCTTCGGGCGCGCCATTGGCCTGACCGAGGATGTCTTGGCCAATGCCGGCGGCGTTGCCATGCTGCTGTTCGGGCTGATCATGCTGGTCCCGGCATTGTCCGGGCGTTTTGAAACCGCGCTTGCCGGTGTGTCGTCCAAGGCGGACAGCACGTTGATGCAGTCGGGCGCGCAGGGGCTGGGCGGGCAGTTCCTGGGCGGCTTGCTTCTTGGCGCGGTCTGGAGCCCCTGCATCGGGCCGACGCTGGGCGGGGCCATCGCGCTGGCCAGCCAAGGCGAAAGCCTGCTTTGGGCGCTTCTGATCATGATCTTCTTCTCTGCCGGTGTGTCGACGCTGATCCTTGGGATCGGTCTTGGCGGGCAGGAGCTGATCCGTTCGCGGGCGCAAGCACTGCGCGGCATCGCCGCCAAATCCAAGACGATCCTTGGTGTCGTCTTTATCGCGGTCGGGCTGATGATCCTGTTCCGCGTCCATCACATCATCGAAGCTTGGGCGGTACGCACCCTGCCGTACTGGCTCACCGACCTTTCTGTTATGTTCTAAGGAGAACGACATGCAACGACGTACCTTTTTGACCGCCTCCCTTCTTGCTGCCGTTGCCCCGGCGTTGGCCTTTGCATCGGACAGCATGATCCAGTTCGACGACAGCGACCCGATCCAGACGGCGCTGGCAGAGGGCAAAACCGTCTTCGTCGATTATTCGGCCACATGGTGCGGCACGTGCGCCCGTCAGGCCCGTGTGATCGACGCGCTGCGGTCGCAGAACCCCGATTATGACGCCAATATCGTCTTCGTGAATGTCGATTGGGACGATTACAAATCCGCGCCCGTGACCACATCGCGCAACATCCCGCGCCGCTCTACCCTGCTTGTCCTGAAGGGCGATGCGGAACTGGGCCGCATCGTGGCTGGCACCGCCGAGGCGGAAATCAAGGCGCTGATGGATACAGCCCTGAAGGCGGCGACGACCTCCTGACCCCGGTACTGATCCTGACCTCGTGCCCGGCCTTGGAATCCCGGCCGTAAACACGGAAGGGGCTTGATCCCGTTTCCGGGGCCTCATAAGCCGGGCGCATGGCACAGGATAAACCAGTCAAGAAAAAGAAAAGCGCGCAGCAGGTGTTTACCCTGCTCGTGCAGGTCGGACGCAAAGAAGGCGATGGCCTTCCCGACAAGGCCACCGGCGCGGGGCTGATCTGCTATGCAGGCGGCGTCGACGAGGCCGAGGCCGTGCGCGAGACCGTGGCAATCCTGAAGCAGGCCGACATGGCGCCGCTGGATGTCACCGGGCATGGCACGGTGGAAGAACGCTTGGCCCAAGGCCATGAGATCGAAGAGGACGAGCGGGCCTTGATGCAGCGCGCGCTTGAGGAAAACGCCGTGATCGTCGCGCAGGTCACGCCGTTTTACGACACGCCCGAATAATCACGCCGCACGGTCTGCCGCCAAGGTGATCGCCTCGAAGGCGCTGGGCACCGGATAGATCGGCTTTGCATGTTCGGGCAGTTTGCTGCGCGGCAAGTCACGCAGGATCGATGCGGCAAGCTCGGTGCGATGCCGTCTGAGGCGGCCGACATACAGGCTTTCGAACAATGCGCCGGCGCATAGAACGGGATCGTGGCTTGGCAGAAGCAGTTGCACATATTCTGCCACCGGTCCCTGCGCGCCTTCGGTGGCGACGGTTCCATTTGCGGCGTGGCCTGCCGGAACCAGCACGGCTTCTTGTCCGAACGTGTATTCGACATCGCAGCCCGACAGGATAAGCCGCTGCGATGCGGCCACGGTGACATCCTGCGTCAGTCCGAAATACGGTGCGCGCAGGCGCAAGGGGCGAAAGCTGCCGCGCGCTGGCACACGGCGGCGCAGGGCAAACAAGACGGGCACCGCATCACCACCCGAACTGATCACCGTGTCGCCCCGGCGCAAACTGCCTGCCGGAACCGTCCCGAACGGGGTATCGACCGGCGTATCAAGGCCAAGCGTGGGCGTCGGGCCCAAGGGTTCCACCTGCGACGACAGCGCCGCGAACCGGATCGCGGGCGACAAGGTGTCCTGCCCCATCAGCAGGTCGTGCATATCCTCAAGCGATACAGGCAACGGGTCTTCGATGCCCTGCGCCAAGAACCGCAGCCCGCCCGGGCGTTCAACTGACAGACGCGCCAAATTGCGATCATGGTCCCAGGAATAGGCGATGCGCAGCGTATCCACGCGCGTTCGGCTTTCGATGCGAACCACGGCGCGGCGTTGTTCTGCGCCCTGCGCCATCATCAGCGCAACGCCGCCGCCGGGAAGAAAGCTCAACCGGAACAGGCTTTTGATGTGCCCGGAGGAGGTAGCGCTTTCGACAAGGCTATCGGCCCCCATCGCATTGGGCGTGTCCGCTTCGATCACCAACGTGCCGCGCAGCATGGTGCCGCCCTGACCGGGCGTGCAGGCCGAACCCTCTTTGCGGTCCAATCCCAACCCGCGCTGACAGAACCGTTTCGCAGTCCGATCAGCGAGGGCGAGCCAGGTCATGCCACTGCGCTTTCATGCATCAGCAACTCGGCCTCATATCGGCGAAGACTGCGCCGCGCCGCCGGGCCATAGCCTTGCCCCGTGGCCGGATCGAGTTCCGGGAACAGGGCGCAGATTTCCTGCAAGGTTTCCTGATCGAAACTCGCGCTGGTCTGGGGGCCGGGCAGAAAGCTTTCCGTCGCCAACCCTTCGGAGAACACAACCTGATGCTGGTCGAACAGCAGATGAACATACGTCACCTCGCCGCCGGGTTGGCGCAGGACCGTCGCGTCGTTCACCAGATCGCGCGCCGCGACCAGAACCTCATCCTCGCCGAAAAGAAGCTCTGCCATCTCGTCCCGGATCAGCACGCGGTGCAGCGGCGACAGCAGCACGTCGCGATGCGCGCCAAACGTCTTTGCCCGGATCAGGATAGGGGCAAACGGACCCTCTGCCGCGACTTGGCGCGTGCCGATCCAGCGCAAGGGCTGGGCCCCGTGATCCTTTGTCAGAACCAGATCGCCGGGGGACAGGGTTTCGACCGGAACATCGCCCTGCGGCGTGGCGATCAGCGTACCGGCAACAAAGCAAGGCACCTGATCGACATTCACGATCCCGGTATCCGTGATCGTGCCGTCAGTCACCTTGTAGGTGAAGTTGTAATCCTCGGTATCGCCATCGCCCGTGACCGTCAGCGTTCCGTCCGCATTCAGCGTCACCATGGACCCGGATGGCAGCGTGACGGTGCTTCCTGCCGTGACGGAGACGCCGTTGATATGGGTAATGCTCAGCGTGCCGGTCCCGCTGTAGGTATCGTTGGCCAGCACATCCAGCGTCTTGGAGCCGTTCGGATAGACAGAGGTCTCGTCCGTCAGTGCAGCCAGCGTCGTTTGCGCAGAATCCGCAGCGATCAAAAGCGCGGAGTCATAAGTGCTGTCAGCCACATCCGCGATGCCGATCCGGATGGAGTTGACCGAACCCGCATTGACCGGGACCGTCAGCGTCATCGTGACAGTGAAGCCATCCATCTCGGTGTTGAAGGCGTCATTGCTGTTATCGATATAGAGGTTCGAGTTTTCACCGGAATTGATGTTTCCCGGGTCCGTGTCGCCGTTGCCGACATCGATCTCGACCAATGTGCCATTGATCCAGACACCCACGAAATCCTGATAGACCGAGCTTTGGAACTCTGGGTATTCCTCGGACGCGAACACGAACTGCATCGTCAGCAGATCGCCCGTCGGCACGAAATCGACGTCCAGATAGGCCGCATCATAGGTACGCGCACCGGCCGCCGCATTGAAGTCAGCTATGTTGTTCCCGCCAGTCGTGTTGGAACTGGTGCTGTTGCTTTGGTTTTCCTGCCCGGAACTATTCGTGAAGTCGGACACGAAGCCCGTCGACAGGATCACGCCCTGATCGCTGGGTGTCACGCCGGGCGTGACCGTATCGCCATTGCTGTACACACCAGAGCTACGGAAATCCCCGTTATAGGAAGCGCCGGTGATCGTAACGTCGTCGCCAAAGATCGTTTCCGCCATCAGCAGGGCGGTCGCGTTCTGGTTTATCGGCAAGCTTGAAGCAACCATGATCTACCTCGTATCCTGCACGAGACAGCGCACACGCCCACCACGAAGGGCGGAGACGGAATGAGTGTTGCGGCTTGTTTTTTGTGTGCCGCGATCTGCGTGTGACCTGCCTCGGGTCTGTATTATTGCGTTGAAATTACACGCATCGGTCGCGCCTGTTAAGCGCCTGTTCACCATATCACCTTGCGGACGCGCCATTTTCGCCACAAATCTGGGCAGGCCCACAGCAAAGGAGCGATCCATGTCCCAAACCGACCCCGTAGAATTGACCGCGGAGCTTGTCCGCTGCGCCTCGGTCACGCCGGAAGAAGGCGGGGCGCTGCAATTGCTGCAGGCGCGCCTGACAGCGGCGGGGTTCGAATGTCGCTGGGCCGACCGGGGCAATGTGCGAAACCTTTTCGCGCGGTGGGGGGACAAGGGGCATCCGCGCAGCTTCGGGTTCAACGGGCACACGGATGTGGTGCCCATCGGGGATGAGGCCGCCTGGACGCACCCGCCCTTCGGGGCCGAGATTGTCGATGGCGTTCTTTATGGGCGTGGGGCCACCGATATGAAATCCGGGGTCGCGGCCTTTGTCGCGGCGGCAATCGATCTGGTGCAGACCGCTCCGCCGGACGGGGCCATCGTGATCACCATCACCGGCGATGAAGAAGGCGACGCGGTGGACGGAACCTGCGCGCTGCTGGATCACATGCATGCGGAGGCCGAACAGATGTCGGTCTGCCTTGTCGGCGAACCGACCTGCCCCACGACCATGGGCGAAATGATCAAGATCGGGCGGCGCGGCTCCATGACGGCGTGGTTCGAGGTGACCGGGGTGCAGGGGCATTCGGCCTATCCGCACCGGGCGCGCAATCCGCTGCCCGCACTGGCACGGCTGATGGACCGGCTCGCCAGTCACGAAGTGGATCGCGGCACAGAGCATTTCGATGCCTCCACCCTCGCGATTGTGACGATGGATACCGGCAACCCCGCGACAAATGTGATCCCGGCGCGCTGCTCTGGCACGGTGAATATCCGGTTCAACGATGCCCATAGCGGTGCCAGCCTGTCCGATTGGCTGACCGATGAGGCCGCGCAAGTGGCAGAGGCGTTCGGGGTCACAATCGACACGCGGATCAAAATCTCGGGCGAGAGTTTTCTGACCCCGCCGGGCGCGTTGTCACAACTCGTCGCCACAGCGGTCGAAGCGGAAACCGGCGTCGTGCCAGAGCTTTCCACCTCTGGCGGTACATCCGACGCGCGTTTCGTGAAGAACCATTGCCCTGTGGTGGAATTCGGGCTGGTGGGCCAGTCCATGCACAAGGTCGATGAGCATGTGGCGGTGGATCATATCGTTCAGCTCAAGGCGATCTATGCGCGTATCCTGCGTGACTATTTCGCCGCCTGACCCGATCCGATGAAGCGTCCAACACTCGTCATCATGGTGAAGGAACCGCGTCCGGGCCGGGTCAAGACGCGGTTGGCGGCGGGGATCGGACCTATTCCGGCGACATGGTGGTTCCGGCACCAGACGCGGTCGCTGATCCATCGTTTGCGTGATCCCCGCTGGCAGATCGTCCTTGCCGTCAGCCCCGACCGGATCGGGCTGCAAAGCCGCTTTTGGCCGGAAGGCATGGCGCGCCGCGCACAGGGCACCGGGTCGCTGGGCGACCGTATGGGCCGGCAACTGCGATCCGCACCGCCCGGTCCGGTTTGTGTGATCGGTGCGGACATTCCCGGTATCGGCAAACCGCAGATCGCACGCGCCTTCAAGGCGCTTGGCGCGGCGGATGCGGTATTCGGCCCGGCAATGGATGGCGGCTATTGGCTTGTCGGTCTGCGGCGAAGGCGGGCGGTTCCGCCGCAGCTTTTCGCGGAAGTGAGGTGGAGCACCGAACACGCGCTGACAGATACGGTGGCGACACTGGATGGACACAGCATTGCTTACGTCGATCGGCTGCGCGACGTGGATACCAAGCACGATTTGGCCATGACCTCCGCCGTGCCCCGTGCTACGCAAACGCTATGAGCAGGATCCCCACCAAGGCCGAAGTCCTTCAATGGATAACGGAGAACCCCACACAGACCTCCAAGCGCGATATCGCCAAGGCATTCAACATCAAGGGTGCCGCGCGGATCGATCTCAAGCGTGTTCTCAAGGAGCTTGAGGCCGAGGGGCATCTCGAAAAACGCAAAAAGACCTATCGTGATCCGGACCGGCTCCCGCCTGTCAGTATCCTTCAGGTTCTGGCGCCCGGCATAGATGGGGATTTGTTCGCCCGCCCGCTGGAATGGCATGGCGAAGGGGTGGAGCCCAAAGTGATCCTGATCCCGCGTGCCTCTGACCCGGCGCTGGGTGAAGGCGACCGTATTCTTGCCCGGCTGACCGCCATCACCGAGGGCGACGTAAATTACGAAGCGCGACTGATCCGCCGGATCGGCAGCAATCCGCGCCGTATTCTGGGCATCTTCCGCAAGGGCAGCGAGGGCGGGCGTGTCCTGCCTATCGACAAGGGTTCTGACCTTGAATGGCAGGTCGCCGAAGGGGCGACTCACGGGGCCAAGGACGGCGAGCTGGTCGAGGCCGAGCAGGCCGGCCCCAAGGCCCGGATGGGTTTGCCGCGCGCGCGGATCGTCGCGCGTCTGGGCGATCCGACAGAGCCGCGCGCCGTTTCCCTTATTGCGATCCACCAGCACGGCATCCCGGACGATTTCCCCGATGAAGCGATTGCAGAGGCCGACCGTGCCAAGCCGCTTGGCCTGTCCGGGCGCGAAGACCTGCGGGATATGCCGCTGGTCACAATCGACCCAAGCGACGCCCGCGACCATGATGATGCCTGCTGCGCCTATCCCGATGATGATCCAAAGAATGAAGGTGGCTTCATAATCTGGGTCGCGATTGCCGATGTTGCGGGCTATGTGACGCCCGGCTCGGCACTGGACCGGGAGGCCCGCAAGCGCGGCAATTCCTCCTATTTCCCGGACCGCGTCGTACCGATGCTGCCGGACCGGCTGTCGGGCGATCTTTGCTCGCTCCATGAAGGGGTGCCGCGCGCCTGTATCGCGGTGCGCATGGTGATCGACGCCCATGGCCGCAAGCTGCGCCATCACTTCGTGCGTGGGCTGATGCGCTCGCCCGCCTCGCTGAATTACGAGGAAGTGCAGGCCGCGATTGACGGCACACCGAATGACAACACGGCGGGTTTGCTGGATCCGGTTCTGCGCCCGCTTTACGGGGCTTATGCCGCGCTGGTGGCCGCCCGCAAGCAACGTCAGCCGCTTGATCTGGATCTGCCCGAACGCCGTGTCGAACTGGATGACGATGGCAAGGTGCGCACGGTCGCGTTCAAGGATCGGCTTGATGCGCACCGGCTGATCGAAGAATTCATGGTGCTCGCCAATGTCTGCGCCGCCGAAACACTGATCGCCAAGAAATCGCCGCTGCTGTTCCGCGTGCACGAAGAGCCGCCGCCAGAAAAACTGGAAAGCCTGCGCGACACGGCAGAGGCGGCGGGGTTCTCTCTCGCGAAGGGACAGGTGCTCAAGACGCAGCACCTGAACAATCTGCTCGATCAGGCGGCCGGGTCGGATGAGGCGGAATTGATCAACCTCGCCACGCTGCGGTCGATGACGCAGGCCTATTACAGCCCGAAGAATTTCGGGCATTTCGGGCTGGCGTTGCAGTCTTACGCGCATTTCACTTCGCCGATCCGCCGCTATGCGGATTTGATCGTGCACCGCGCGCTGATCACGGCCCATGGTTGGGGCGATGACGGGCTAAGCCCGGATGATATCGACCGGCTGGAATCGACGGCGGCCCATATTTCGGAAACCGAGCGGCGGTCGATGATGGCCGAACGCGACACGACGGACCGCTATCTTGCGGCTTATCTGTCAGAACGTGTGGGCAACGAATTCGGCGGCAGGATCAGCGGCATTGCGCGGTTCGGCGTCTTTGTGAAGCTGGATGAGACCGGGGCCGATGGGCTGATCCCGATGCGCAATCTGGGTCACGAATATTTCCACTTCGACCGCGAGGCCGGCACCCTGATGGGGGCCGATACCGGCATCGAAATCCGGTTGGGTCAACGCGTGCTGGTCCGGCTGACAGAGGCCGCCCCGGTGACCGGTGGGCTGGCGTTGGAGCTGCTGGAGCTTGAAGACGCGGCAATGCCGCGCGGTCCGAAATCGAACAGGCGCGGTGCCCGATCCGCAAAGCGTAAACCGGCGCAAGCCAAACGGCGCAAGGACAAGACGAAGCGCAAAGTGGAACGCAAGCGTCGCCAGAAATAGGCGTTAAAGATGATAGCGCAGCGCGTGGGCG
Organism: Aliishimia ponticola; assembly: GCF_004803475.1. Lineage (GTDB taxonomy): Bacteria > Pseudomonadota > Alphaproteobacteria > Rhodobacterales > Rhodobacteraceae > Aliishimia > Aliishimia ponticola. Next base: position 360,516 of record NZ_SRKY01000004.1, on the reverse strand, counting down.
ACAAGCTGTCCATGCCGCGCTGGTTCGATCTGTGCGGGATCATCGAACAGGATAGCGCGATTGCCATCGACCCGGTCGAGACCGGGGAAGGCCGACACGAAGTCAGAGATGATCGTCGTCTGACAATGGGCAAAAAGCGCGAAACCGCCCGCTTTCGGGCACCCGATCCGCAGCGTCGATCCGGACTTGGTGACTGGCGTCGTGAAAGACGGCTGGCCCCATTTCAAACACTCTGTCACCGGGCCGATTTCGGGCAAGGTGCGCGCCGTGTCGAGGATCAGACCTCGCAGAGCCCACAGCCCTGCCTGCGCCCGTGCCGGGGCGGCATCAATCGCGGCTTTGACATCGGGCGGAGGCGTTGGATGGGGCATATGGGTATCATGGCAGTGCGGATGCAGTCTGCAAAGGCGCTTGGCCGACGCATGACACTGATCCCGCCGCATTCCTTTCTTGCTTTGCATCAACGTATGGCGGAACCTGCTGTCAGTTTCTGGCAAGAGGTTCGAGGACAAGCAGATGTCACGCACCGAACGGCTGTTTCAACTGATGACTGTTTTGCGCAGCGCAGAGCCGCCAGTGACGGCGGATGTGCTGGGGCAGGAGCTCGATATCTCGATCCGCACGGTGTACCGCGACATTGATGCCCTGCGCGGCCTTGGCGCGGTGATCGATGGGGAGGCCGGGTTCGGCTATACGCTGGTCGAGGATGCCAGCCTGCCGCCGCTTGCCTTTGAGGATGACGAGTTGGAGGCGCTGGTCCTTGGCCTGCGCGAAGTGTCGGTGATCGCGGACCCTGCCTTGGCGAAGGCGGCCCGATCCGCGTTGGCCAAGATCACGTCGCGGGTGCCACAGCGGCAGGCGCATCGTCTGGAACACGCGGTTCTGGATGCTCGACGCTATGTGCGCCCGCCCCCGCCCGGCATCGACGCGGCGACCCTGCGTGCGGCCACGTGGGCGGAACAGGCGGTGGCGTTTTCCTATCTGGATGCCAAGGGGGACAAGACCCGGCGCACGGTCTGGCCGTTGGGTATTGTCTATCTCGAAGCGTCCAACGTGTTGCTGGCGTGGTGCTTGCTGCGGCAGGACTATCGCAGCTTCCGGTTGGACCGCATGTCCGATCTGTCGGTGCTGGAGGACAGTTTTCGCCCACGACGCGTGTCGATGCTGCGCGAGCATATCGCGCGCTTGCGGCAAACCGCGTCGGACCATGTCAGCACATGATTGCATCTTGGTCTGCCTCGCAGCGCCGAGTATCATGGGCAAAACGAGAATGGTTGAGGCAATGATGCGGTTGATTGTATGGGCTTTGGCCCTTGGAATGAGTGTAACGCAGGTCACCAGTGCGCCCTTGAGCGAGTCCAAACGGCCTATTCTGCGCGGCGATCCACAGGTTGCCGCCGATGAGGTGGCGCAGGTCCGCCCACGCTCCCGGCCCGCCGTGGCCGTCACGGCCAGCGAAGACGAGGCAGACCCTGCGCCTGTTGAGGCTGCCGAACCGGCCCCCGTGAGCCCGCCGAAGGTCGTAGCGCCCCCCAAAGACCCCAAGGAAATTGCATTCGAGCGTTGGATCGAGGATTTCCGTCTTCGGGCAGAGGCGCAGGGGATCACACCGAAAGTGCTGGATGCGGCGCTGGCGGATGTTCAATACGACCCGGACGTCGTGCGGCGTGATCGGAACCAGTCCGAGTTCACCAAGACGATCTGGGAATATCTCACCACCGCAGTCAGTGACACGCGGATCGCCAATGGCCGCGCGGCGTTGGAACAGCACGCGGAGACCCTCAAGCAGATCGAAGAGAAATACGGCGTCGATCGTCAGATCGTCGTAGCGATCTGGGGGCTGGAAAGCGCGTTCGGCGCGTTTCGTGGCTCTGACAGCACGCTGAACTCTTTGGCGACGCTGGCATTCGATGCCCGCCGTTCGGAGTTTTTCGAAACGCAGCTCATCGCGGCCCTGCGCATCCTGCAAAGCGGCGATACCGTGCCTTCCAACATGAAGGGAAGCTGGGCCGGGGCGATGGGGCATACGCAATTCATGCCGACCTCATATCTGGAACATGCGGTGGATTTCACCGGCGACGGCAAACGCGACATCTGGGGCGATGATCCGGCGGATGCGCTTGCCTCTACCGCCGCGTACCTGAAGGCGAACGGCTGGACCAAGGGGCAGCCATGGGGTGTCGAAGTGCGACTTCCGCCCGGCTTCGATTATGCGCTGGCCGACCGGAAGATCATCAAGTCACCCTCTGATTGGGGCGTGCTCGGAATTCGTGACGAGACCGGGCGGCAAGTGCCCGATTATGGCCCTGCGGCGATCCTGCTGCCCGCCGGAGCGTCGGGCGCGGCCTTCATGATCTTTGACAACTTCGCCGTCCTGGAACGGTACAATTCAGCGGATGCCTATGTGATCGGTGTCGGTCACTTGGGCGACCGCATTCTGGGCGGACCGCCGATTCAAGGCCAGTGGCCCGAAGGCGACCGGGCCCTGACCTATGATGAGCGGATCGAATTGCAGGAACGTCTGATCGCCGCCGGTTTCGATACCGAAAAGGTGGACGGCAAGATTGGCCCGCTCACCATTTCGGCCGTGCGGCGCTGGCAGCAAGCTACGGGACGGTTGCCGGATGGCTATGCCTCGCTCCGCGTGCTGAACGCGCTGCGCTAGGCCCGCTTTTCCGGGCGGCTCGCGCCAATCGCGCTTTCTTCGGTAGGGAACCAGTGCCGGGTGCGATTGGCGAACCAGACGAGCGACAACATCACCGGCACCTCGACCAGAACGCCGACCACGGTCACCAGCGCAGCGATGGAGTTCAGGCCGAACAACCCGATCGCCACCGCCACGGCCAGTTCAAAGAAGTTCGATGTGCCGATCATGGCGCAGGGCGCGGCGACTTTATGCGGAACGCGCCAGGCCCGCGCCGCCCAATAGGCCACGGCAAAAATGCCATAGGATTGGATCAAAAGCGGGATTGCGATCATCACGATGACTACCGGCTGTGACAGGATGACGTCTCCCTGAAACGCGAAAAGAAGCGCGACCGTCGCCAACAGGCCAATCACGGAAAACGGCTTCAGCTTTGCGGTGAAGCGATCCACGGTGGCGTCGGCTTCGGCCTTGGATCTGGTCCCCCGCGTCATCCGCAGGCGCGTCACGATGCCGGCGGCGAGCGGGATCACCACATACAGCCCGACAGAAAGCAGCAGCGTGGTCCACGGCACGGAAATGTCGGTAAATCCAAGCAACAGCGCGACAATCGGCGCAAAGGCAAAGACCATGATGGCGTCATTCAGCGCGACCTGTGCCAGCGTATAGTTCGGATCGCCCTTGGTCAGCTGTGACCACACGAACACCATCGCAGTACAGGGCGCGGCCCCCAGAAGGATCATCCCCGCGATATACTGACCCGCCGTTCCGGGTTCGATGGATGGGGCAAAGACATATTCGAAGAACAGGACGCCAAGCGCGGCCATGGTGAAAGGCTTGATCAGCCAATTGACGGCGAGCGTGATGATCAACCCCTTTGGCCGCTCATGCACCCGCTTCAACGCGCTGAAATCCACCGCGACCATCATCGGATAGACCATCGCCCAGATCAGCACGGCAATGACGAAATTGACCGACCCGTATTCCAGACCGGCGAGGAACCCGACCAGCGCGGGCGCGAATTGCCCAAGGGCAAGGCCCGCGACAATTGCAAGCGCGACCCAAAGCGAGAGATATCTTTCGAACAGACTCATGCGTTTCCCTTATGTCTCTTTCGAGGTGTCTGGTGTCCAGCAGGTGTCGTCTTCGGGCGCGTCCAGCGTGCCGATGAAGGCGCCAAGGGGGGCCAGCCCTTCGGGGTTGAGCGCATAGCAAATGCGCGGGCCGGAAATATCGCCGCGGATCAATCCCGCGGATTTGAGGATGCGCAGATGTTCTGACACGGTGGACTGGGCAAGTCCGACGGCCCCCACGATATCACCGCCGATGCAACCCGGCGTTTTCTGCAACAGGCGCAGAATCTTGATCCGCGCGGGGTGCGCCAATGCCTTGCCGAGTTCGGAAATTTGCAGATCGGAATCGGTCATCGAGTCGCGTCCTTTCGTTCATCGTCGATAAACGATAAGGGCGAGCGCAGCAATGGGAGGACCCATGCCGTTTTTGCAAGTCTGCCTTGCCGCAGTGCGATGCGGCGCGCGTGGGGCCATTGCCACGCCGCGCGCCGGTCTGCTGTCTTAGAAGTTCTTGGCTTTCATGCTCGCCGTTCCGGGGGCGGCGGATTTCAGCATGTCGTTGGCCTTGAGATGCGCATATGTGTCGTCCAGCGCTTTGCGCGCGCGGGTGATCAATATCTTGATCTCGTCCGGGGTGATGACAAGCGGCGGGGAAATCACCATCCGATCACCCACATGGCGCATCACCAAATTATTCGCGAAGCTGTTTTCCCGGCAAATCAGCCCGACTGTGCCTTCGGGCGTGGCGAATTTCGCACGGGTCGTCTTGTCCGGCGTCAGGGCGAGAGAGCCCATCAGCCCTTCGATCCGTGTGTCGCCGACAATCGGATGATCGGACAGGCTTTCCCACGCGGCCTTCATCGCGGGCGCGGCCACGTTCCGCACATGGTCGATGATATTCTCGTCCTCAAGGATGCGGAGGTTTTCCAACGCCACAGCGCAGGCAACAGGGTGACCGGAATAGGTATAGCCGTGGAAGAAATCGCTGCCATCCATGACCTTCGCCACCTTGTCCGACACGATGGAGGCGCTGATCGGCTGATAGCCCGAGGACAAGCCCTTGGCGACGGTCATCACATCCGGTTCGATCCCAAGGGTCTGCGATCCGAACCAGTTGCCGGTGCGCCCGAAGCCGCAGATGACCTCGTCCGCGATCAGCAGAATGTCGTACTTGCGGCAGATGCGTTGAATTTCCGGCCAATAGGTTTCGGGCGGGATGATGACACCGCCTGCGCCTTGGATCGGCTCACCGATGAAGGCGGCGATACGCTCTGCGCCATGTTCTTCGATCACGGCCTCGAGCGCGCGCGCAGTCTGCAAGCCGAACTCCTCGGGCGTGCTGTCCCCGCCTTCGGCCCACCAATGGGGTTGGTCGATATGCACGATGTCCGGAATCGGCATGGAGTTCACATCATGCATATAGGCCATGCCGCCCAAGCTGCCTGACCCGACAGAGGACCCGTGATAGGCGTTCTTGCGCGCGACGATGATCGTCCGTTCCGGCTGACCCTTCCACGCCCAATAGGTGCGCACGAGGCGGATATTGGTGTCATTCGCGTCCGAGCCGGAATTGCCGAAGAACACGTGATTCAGATCGCCCGGCGCAAGCTCTGCCAGCTTTTGCGCCAAAGCGATGGTGGGGGCCGTCGTGGTTTGGAAGAACGTGTTGTAATAGGGCAGTTCGCGCATCTGGCGGGCGGCGGCCTCGGCCAGTTCGTCGCGGCCATAGCCGATATTCACACACCAAAGCCCGGCCATCGCGTCGAGAATCTCATTCCCGTCGCTATCTGTCAGAAATACCCCATCGGCCCGTGTGATGACCCGCGCCCCCTTCTTCGCGATTTCATCATTGCAGGAAAACGGGTGCATATGGTGGGCCGCATCAAGCGCCTGCAACTCGGCAGTCGGCAAGTGATTGGTGATCTTGTTCATGATTTCGCCTTTCGCAAACCATAAGGGGGGTCTTGGGGCACAATTCCACGCAAATCCGCTTGTTACCAGCGGTAAAACTTGCTCAAGTCGCGTGAACAAGGGGATAACGGCGCATTCTACAAGGAGTATGAAATGCACGCACTCAAACTGGGCATGTCCGCACTGGCACTGACCGCAACGGTTGCTACGGCGGAAGAGGTCAGAGTCTACAACTGGTCCGACTATATCGACGAAGAGCTTCTGACGAAGTTCGAAGAAGAGACCGGGATCGACCTGATCTATGACGTGTTCGACAGCAACGAAGTGCTGGAGACGAAGATGCTGGCCGGTTCGTCCGGTTACGACATCGTGGTTCCCACCGGCACCTTTCTGAGCCGCCAGATCCAGGCTGGTGTTTTCCAGAAGCTGGACCCGGCGCAACTGCCGAATCTGGAAAACATGTGGGATGTGATCGAAGCGCGGACCGCGGCCTATGACCCGGACAACGCTTATTCGATCAACTACATGTGGGGCACCACCGGGCTGGGCGTGAATGTCGGCAAGGTGAAAGAGGTTCTGGGCGAGGACGCCCCGATCGATTCCCTCGCGCTGATCTTCGATCCGGCGAATATGGAAAAGCTCGCGGAATGCGGCGTGCATTTCCTTGATGCGCCGACCGAACTGATCCCGGCCGCGCTGGCATATGCGGGCGAAGACCCGGATGGCAAAAGCAAAGAGGCGCTGGCCAAGGCGGAAGAGGTCCTGATGGCTGTCCGCCCCTATGTGCAGAAGTTCCATTCGTCGGAATACATCAATGCGCTGGCCAATGGTGATATCTGCGTGGCAGTCGGCTGGTCCGGCGACGTGCTGCAAGCGCGTGACCGCGCGGATGAGGCCGAGAACGGTGTCGAAATCGTCTATAACGCCGCCAAGGAAGGCGCGTTGATGTGGTTCGACCAGATGGCAATTCCGGCAGACGCACCGAACCCGGAAGGCGCGCATAAATTCCTGAACTTCATCATGGACGCGCAGAACATGGCCGCTGCGTCGAACTACGTCTATTATGCCAACGGCAACCTCGCGAGCCAGGAATACCTGATCGAAGACGTGATCGACGACACCGCGATCTATCCTGACGAGGCCGCGCTGGACAATCTGTTCACGGTGACTTCATGGGGCGCGAAAGATCAACGGTCTCTGACCCGGCTCTGGACCAAGATCAAGTCCGGCACCTAAGTTCAACCGGGCGGCCTGATTGCGGGCCGCCCATTTCTTTTGGGACGCTTCCTTGAACACTCCTGTTTTCGCGCCATGGGCCGATCCCGACGCAAAGCCGCTGATCCGCTTTCAGAACGTCACCAAAAGCTTCGGTGACTTCACGGCCATCGACGATCTGACGCTGGATATCTTTGAACGTGAATTCTTTGCCCTTCTCGGCCCGTCCGGCTGCGGCAAGACGACAATGATGCGGATGCTTGCCGGGTTCGAGGAACCGACGCAGGGCCGGATCGAACTGGCCGGACGCGATATCGCTGCGGTGCCGCCGAACAAGCGTGCGGTCAACATGATGTTCCAATCCTACGCGCTGTTTCCGCACCTGTCGGTCTGGGAAAACATCGCCTTTGGTCTGCGCCGCGAGGGCAAGGACAAGGCGGCCATCGCCGCGCGGGTCGAGGACATGCTCAAACTCACGCGGCTGCAAAAATTTGCCCGCCGCAAGCCGCACCAGATTTCCGGAGGGCAGCGGCAACGTGTGGCGCTGGCCCGGTCACTGGCAAAAGCACCGAAATTGCTGCTGTTGGACGAGCCGCTGGGCGCGCTGGACGCCAAGCTGCGCGAGGACACGCAGTTCGAGCTGATGGATATTCAGGAAAAGACCGGCACCACCTTTGTCATCGTGACACACGATCAGGAAGAAGCGATGACCGTCGCTTCCCGCATCGCGGTGATGGACGAGGGCAAGATCATGCAGGTGGATACGCCCGACCGGATTTATGAGGTGCCCAATTCCGTCTATGTCGCGGACTTCATCGGCGATGTGAACATTCTGGACGGAACCCTCACCGCCAATGGCGAAAACAGCTTTGCCCTGCATTACGCGCCCGATCAGGCACCCATTACCGCCCGGTCGGACAGGCCCTTTACCGATGGGCAATCGGCCCATCTTGCGATCCGGCCGGAAAAGGTCGCCATCCACAAGGAAAAGCCCGAAGGGGTCGACAATTTGCTCAGCGGCGAAGTTCTGGACATCGCCTATCTTGGCAATCTCTCGACCTATCACGTGCGCCTGCCGGGCGGCCAGGTGGTCAAGGCGCAAATCGCCAATACCCGGCGTCTGTCGCGCCGCGACATCACGTGGGAAGACAAGGTCTGGATCAGCTGGACCTTCACCGCCGGGGTGCTGCTGGATCAATGAAGCTGCCTGCCGATCACTCCTCCGCACGTAAGACAGCGCCGCTGGCCGGGAGCGCGCGATAATGCGGCGCGCGGCCCTCATTGCGGTGCCCTATGCGTGGCTGCTGGCGCTGTTCCTCGTGCCTTTCGCGATTGTCTTCAAGATGTCGCTGTCGGATATCGCCATCGCCATTCCGCCTTACACCCCGACGCTGAAAGACGGTCTGGCCGAGATGATCCGGGCCTTCGACTTCGAAAATTACGTCTTCCTGACCGAGGATGACCTATACTGGAAGGCCTATCTGTCCTCACTGAAAATCGCGGCCATCGCGACGGTGCTGACGCTGCTGGTGGGCTACCCGATGGCCTATGGCATGGCCCGCGCGCCCGAGGAATGGCGCCCGACGCTGATGATGCTGGTGATCCTGCCATTCTGGACCTCGTTCCTGATCCGCGTCTACGCATGGATCGGCATCCTCTCGACCGAAGGTTTTCTGAACCAGTTCCTGCTGTGGACCGGGCTGATATCCGCGCCGCTGACAATCCTGAACACGGCGGCGGCGGTCTATATCGGTATCGTCTATACCTATCTGCCGTTTATGATCCTGCCGATTTATGCCGCGCTGGACCGGATGGACGGCTCGCTGATCGAAGCGGCAGAGGATCTTGGCTGCTCGCGCCTTTCGGCGTTCTGGCTGGTGACGTTTCCCCTGTCACGCGGCGGCGTTATTGCCGGGTGCCTGCTTGTCTTCATCCCGGCGCTGGGCGAATTCGTGATCCCGTCGCTGCTGGGCGGATCGGGCACGCTGATGATCGGTAAGGTGCTGTTCGAAGAGTTCTTCAACAACCGCGACTGGCCCGTGGCAAGCGCCGTGGCAGTCATCCTGCTGCTGATCTTGATCATCCCCATCGTGTTGTTCCAGCTGAACCAGCAAAAACAGGCGGAGGCGGATCGATGACGCGCCTCAGCCGGTTCAACGTGGTCTCCCTTACGCTGGGATTCGCCTTTCTCTATATCCCGATGCTGATCCTCGTGATCTACAGCTTCAATGCGTCCAAGCTCGTCACGGTCTGGGCGGGGTTCTCTACCAAATGGTACGGTGAGCTTCTGCGCAACGAACAGTTCCTGGATGCCGCTTGGGTCACGTTGCGCGTGGCGGTCATCTCATCGACCATCGCGACTGTGCTGGGAACGATGGCGGCCTATGTGCTGGTGCGAGGCGGGCGGTTCTTTGGCCGCACGCTGTTTTCGGGCATGATCTATGCGCCGCTTGTGATGCCAGAGGTGATCACCGGCCTGTCGTTGCTGCTGCTGTTCATCGGGATCGGGTTGGACCGCGGCGTGCTGACGATCGTGCTGGCGCATACGACCTTTTCGATGTGCTATGTGTCGGTTGTCGTTTCGTCCCGGTTGATGAGCTTCGACCGCTCGCTGGAAGAGGCGGCGCTTGACCTTGGCGCGTCCCCCTTCGATGCCTTCCGCCTTGTGACCCTGCCGATCATCGCGCCGGCGGTGATTTCCGGCTGGCTGCTGGCTTTCACCCTGTCGCTGGACGATCTCGTGATCGCCTCTTTCGCATCCGGTCCTTCCGCCACGACGCTGCCGATGAAAATCTGGTCTTCCGTCCGGCTTGGGGTCAGCCCCGAAATCAACGCGCTGTCCAGCATCCTGATTGGCCTTGTGACGGTCGGCGTGATCTCGGCCTCGCTTGCCTCGAAACACGCAAGCCTGCGCCGCCAGCAAGAAACTCAGGCCGCAGCGCGCACCACATGAGGCGTATCTTTCCCGGCTATGTCTATGGCGATCAGCCACGGGATGATTGCTGGTGGACGACGACATGTGCTTTGCCCGGCACCCCTGTGCCCGCAGGCGATCTGCGCTGCGATGTGGCCATTATCGGCGCAGGATTCACCGGTCTGAACGCGGCGCTGGAACTGGCTGCGGCGGGGGTGGATGTTGTTGTGCTGGACGCGAAAGCCCCCGGTTGGGGCGCGTCTGGTCGCAATGGCGGGTTCTGCTGTCTTGGTGGCTCAAAGCTGTCTGACGCCGACCTGGATCGGCGGTTTGGCAAGCAGGCCCGTCTGGAATGGCGCGGCGCGGAACAGGCCGCAGTGGCGCATGTGGCGGGTTTGCTCTCCGATCACCAGATCGACGCCGATACTCATTCCCAGGGCGAGACCCTGCTGGCACATAAACCTTCCCGAATGCGAGGGATCGAGGAAGACGCCGCAAGCGTCGAAGAAAACTACGGTGTGACAGCGGATGTGCATTCGCGTGGCGATCTGGCCGGGCGCGGACTGAACGCGGGTTTTCACGGCGGCATCACGATACCGATTGGTTTCGGTCTGAACCCGCGAAAATACTTGGCGGGTCTGCTTCGCGCCGTCTTGGCCAAGGGCGCGCGCGTCTTTTCAGATGCGCCGGTCACGGGAATGGAGAAGGTCGGCACGGGATGGCGGTTGCAGACAGGTGCCGGAACGGTGATGGCCGAGCAGGCTTTGGTGGCGACCAACGGCTATAGCAGCGAAGACATTCCGCCCTCCCTCGCCGGTCGCTACATGCCGGCGCAGTCCAGTGTGGTCGTAACCCGGCCCCTGACGCAGGACGAATTGGCGCGCCAAGGATGGACCTCGCGGCAAATGTGCTATGACAGCCGTGCGCTGCTGCACTATTTTCGCCTGATGCCGGATAATCGAATGCTGTTTGGAATGCGCGGCGGGCTGGGCGCTTCCCATTCCGCCGAAAACCGGGCGCGGCTTCGGATTACACGCGATTTCGCGCGGATGTTTCCCGAATGGGCGGGCGTGGAATTGACCCATTACTGGTCCGGCATGGTCTGCCTGTCCGCCGGTCTGCTTCCGATTGTCGGGCCGGTCGCGGGGCGTGGTGGCCTGTGGACGGCGCTGGCGTTTCACGGGAACGGCGTGGCGATGGGCAGCTATAGCGGGGCGCTTGCTGCCCGCGCCATGCTTGGCAACGATCAACGCCCCGAGGTGTTGCAAAGCGCGCCATCCAAGTTCCCACTTGGCCGCTTCCGACGCGCGATGATGGTCCCGGCCTATCTTGGTTTGATGGCCGCAGACCGCTGGGTGTAGGCCGGGGTCAGGCCGCCTCGCGCAGTGCCGTGATTGCAGAGGCCTCAACCGAGGTGCCCCCATTCAGGATCAACTTGGTGATCCCGTTTTCAGTGCGGGCCTCTGTCACGCGCGTGTAGGTATCGGCAATGCTGGTCGCCAGAACCTGTTCGTTCGACAGGCTTTCGATCTTGAAGGAATAAAGCCCGGCGTTCATTTGTTCGCCATCATCATCAAGGCCGTCCCAGGTATAGGTGTCCGCAGCAAGGGACATCGGCACGCGCTGCACCACATCCCCGGTCGCATCCAGGACCAGCAGGTTCACCTCATCCGCGCCGGTCACGGGTTTCGACACGACATCAATTGGCGTGCCGTCGAAATAAGCCGGTGTTGATGTGCGGGCCTCCATCCCGATCCATCCAGCGACTTGCGCCATCTCGGAGCCGCCCATTTGGCTCACAAGTGCCGACAACAGATCATTCGTCAGAACTTGCTGTTCGACTGTCGAGAACTGCGCAAGCTGCCCAGAATACTCGGACGAATCGAGGGGTTCCAGCGGATCCTGATAACGGGCCTGCGCTGTCAGCATTTGCAGGAATGTCTCGAAATCCGAGGATATGACCGAAGAGGCTTCGGTATTGGCCGTGACGCTGGTCGATGCGCTGGTGGTGAGGGCCGAACTCGTGTTGGATGTTTGCGTAACTGCGTCCATAGGGGAACTCCTTCTTGGGCGGACGGGTGGCGTACCGCCGCATATGTGCTGCGGGTCAGACCCGGATATCTACCCGCCCGTCGGCGGAAATGATGGGACGCGCGGCGGGCGCGGCCTCGGCAGGGGCGGGATTGAGCATGTCATCATCGGACCAATCGAGCGCAGCCCCGGAGTCTTGCCCATCGGGGTTGTTGTCCATGTGTGACTCGGCGGAATCGCCTTGCCCGAAGGCTAGGTCGATGTGTTCAAACCCGAGATCGGCAAGCTCTTGCGCCAGCGTGTCAGCGTTGCGCCGCATCAATTCGATCGTTTCCGGTCGCTCGGCAAGCACAGTCAGCGTAACGCCGGTTTCGCCTGTGGCAATCGACAGGCGTACCTTGCCCAGCTCCTGCGGGTTCAGGGCGATTTCGATTGTTTTGTCCGTCATGTTTCGTGCAGCATTTTGTATCTGCAAGGCGACGGCGCGTGGAAGTTCCGCCCGCTGCAACGCGCTGGACGCGGACGATACGCTGGTTTGCGATGCCGACGATGTTGGCGAATCGAAACGCAGCGTTTCCAGATCGCCATCAAGGTCGAGCAGTTTTTCCGCCGCTTGGGCCTGCACGCGCATCTCGCGGTTTTGCAGAACCATCGGGCTGGGCTGGGCATAGGCTGCGGGGGTCATTTGCGGGGCGTTGGCGATATTGGTCGCGGCTTTCGGAGAGTCCGCAGAGGGTGTGGTTTGCGCGTCTGGAAGCGCCTGTGCGGCGGCTTCAGCGCGCGGTATCTGCATGGCCTGTACTTGTTTCGCCGTCATGCGATGTTCTGCGGGAAGAACGACCTGCCCTTCGCCTGCCGCTTTTACAGTCACCGGCGGCGCCGTTTCTGTGCGCAAGGTCTTACCCGGCTCCGCAACTTCGGCATCTACGGAGCGCGCCAAGGCCGGCGCATCATTATCCGGGATTTCTAAGGTATTTGGGGCGGCGATTGTGCCCGTTTTGGTCGCCGAGTTGACGGTATTCCCGGGACTCTGCGGTTTAACGGTCTCGGGGATGCTTGCGGCCTTCACTTCATCTACGGTGGCGGAATTCAAACGCGCGTCACCGGTGGGCTGTGCGTGTCCGGTCGTGATCCCTGATGGAACTGCGTCCGGAGTTTCCGAGAGCTGGGAAAAATCCGCATCGACCGCCCCGGGTTGGGCGTCGTCACTGGCTGTCACGCTGCCGGTTTCCATCGTGGCGGACATTTGATCCGCTTTCGGCTTTGGCAGATCCGGGATCGTGACCTTCCGCCGAGACGGCTCAGTCATCGCTGCCTCAAGTCCGGCGTCGCCATGCAGCGTGGTGTCATCTGCCGTATCACCATCAACAGCAGCGTCTTCTTGCAGGGTTTCCTCCGCGGTTTGCGGCATCTCGCCGTCGGACATTTCGACCTGATCCTGCAAGAGGCTGGCAAAGTCCGTCATGTCCTCACCGGCAATGTCGGATTGAACATTCGGTTTTCCGGTCACCTCTGATGAGGCCGCGCCGGGCTTTGCAGTGTCGGTAAGAACTGTCGCAAGAAAAGGTACTGTCACGGTCATTCGCTCCGGGAATTCTTCCACGGCACGCTTTTAGCCCACAACAGGTTACCGATATTTTTACCTGTCCGTGATTATTTCAGCAAAGTACCGACAATTTTCTGGACCGCGAACATGGACATACCTTCGAATCTGACTGGGCTGACAGCCCCCAAATCGACGGGCGACGTTGCATTGAAGCGCGCCGCAGAGAAGTTGGAGGCAACCTTTCTGGCGGAAATGCTGAAATCCGCAGGCCTTGGTCAGACCCCAAGCGCGTTTGGTGGCGGGGCGGGCGAAGACCAGTTTTCTTCGTTCCTTGTACAGGCGCAGGCCGAGGCGATGGTTGAGGCTGGCGGGATCGGTCTTGCCGAAACGATTTTCGATGCATTGAAGGAGCGACAAAATGCACAATGACCACGACGCGCTGATCCGGCAACTTGATGCACTTCTCGATGTCGAACGCGAAGCACTTCTGAGCGGCAAGCTTGAAGAGCTGCAGAATATCGTGACTGAAAAAGAAGACCTGATCCATCGTTTGGGCGAGGCGGATGTCGATCAGATTGGCCAGCTGTCGCCCGTCAACGACAAGGTCGTGCGGAATCAAGCGTTGCTGGAACAGGCACTCAAAGGCATCCGGTCCGTCGCGAAGAAGCTGGGCGAAATTCGGCAGGCTCGAAAGACCTTCGATACCTATGACCAACGCGGACACAAGAATCGGATTGAGGCCGAGACGGCGCCTTCTGTCGAGAAGCGGGCGTGACGCGGATTTAACTCAAATCGTATGAACGTCGGGAGAAGGGCTTAGGACTACATTAGCAACTTTCCGTGCATGTTGCGCCTGCATTCGGAAACACCGGGTGGCGCAAGGTCGGGACACCGATCACTGCAATGGTCAGAAAGACCTTTGGTCCGTCTCTAAGTGGGCGGGATAAAACTGGCTAAAGTGCCATAGACTGAAGGAAAATCTAATGTCGAGTATCCTGACAAACCGAAGCGCAATGACAGCCCTGCAAACTCTGCGGGGCATCAACAGCGATCTTGCGCATACGCAAAACGCGATTTCGACCGGTAAAGACATCTCCGGCGCCAAGGATAACGCATCCATTTGGGCGATCTCCAAGGTGATGGAATCCGACGTATCCGGTTTCAAATCGGTAGCTGACTCGCTTGCTCTGGGTGACTCCACCCTGGCGGTTGCTCTCGCCGGTGCGGAACAGATCACTGATCTGCTGAACGACATCAAAGAGAAAGTCGTCGCGGCGACCGGTGAAAACGTCGATTACACCAAACTGGGCAACGACGTCACAGAACTGTCCAACCAGGTGACCTCCATCATCGCGGCGTCGCAGTTCAACGGCTTCAACCTGCTGAATGACGATGGTGTGGATCTGACGGTTCTGTCCTCGATCGACCGGGATAGCTCTGGTGCGGTGACTGCGGCGAACATTACCGTGACCGCCGTCGACTTCACATCGAACCTTGATCTGAGCGACATCGACGTCAGCTCTTCTTCCGCTGCGGAAGCTTCGATCGCGAACATCGAAGCCCATATCCAGACAGCGGTTGATGCAGCCGCGGCTTTGGGTGCCTCCGCCAGCCGGATCGAGGATCAGACCGAGTTCGTGAATCAGGTGATGGACGCAATGAAGTCCGGGATCGGCTCACTGGTCGACGCAGACATGGAAGCGGCCTCTGCACGCTTGCAGGCGCTGCAAACGCAACAGCAGCTCGGTGTTCAGGCGCTCTCTATCGCCAACTCGTCGCCGCAGACCATCCTGCAGCTGTTCCAGTAATATTGATGCCGGGGGCGCATCATTCCGCGCCTCCGGCACGTCTGGAGTAATGAGTAAAATGGCAAGGTGGTTCAAAAAGTGTCTACAGCAACAATGGCGCATCGCGCCTACGCCTCGACTGCTGAAACGGTTCGTACGCCGAGAAGTGTCGAGTTTCAGGTTATCGCAAGAATTACGCATCGCCTGAAAAGCGCGATCCAATCCAAAGACAGACGCAAGCTCATCGAAGCGATGCATGAGAACCGTCTGCTTTGGAATACGCTGGCCGCAGATGTCGCGTCCCCTCAAAACGGTCTGCCTGACGATTTGAAGGCGCGTATCTTTTATCTTGCAGAATTCACGGTGCAGCACACGCGCAAGGTTCTCAAGAACGAAGACAACGCGGTCGCATTGCTGGAGATCAACGCAGCCATCCTTGGCGGTCTTCAACACGAAGGAAAAGTAACATGAGCGGACTTGTTCTGAAACTTAGTCCGAAGGAAAGGGTGTTGGTGAATGGCGCTGTGATCGAAAATGGTGATCGTCGTAGTCGATTGTCGATCATCACGCCGGGCGCAAATATTCTTCGTCTGCGTGACGCAATTCACCCGGAAGAGGCGAAAACCCCGGTGCGGCGTGTCTGCTATGCAGTGCAATTGATCCTGTCCGGCGATACGGATCCAGAGGAACTTAAACTTCCTCTGCTGCGTCAGATCGAAGAGTTGAGCCAAGTGTTTACCGACCCTGACAGTCGGCATCATCTCGAAGAAGCGACAACATCGGTTATTGCGGGGCAGCATTACAAATGCCTCAAAGCGCTCCGTGCGCTGCTGCCACGAGAAGATCGGTTGTTCGCCGCCGCGCGAAATTAAGCGCTGTCGCGAACACCCGCTCAGAAATGACCCGAGGCGTTGAGAAACGGCTCGGGTTTTTTTCTGCAACGGCGTCAAACCGTGATCTCCGACGCTTTGATTGTTCACGCTTATTAGGTGTCGCGCAAAAC
The DNA here is from genome assembly GCF_004803475.1 of Aliishimia ponticola. Lineage (GTDB taxonomy): Bacteria > Pseudomonadota > Alphaproteobacteria > Rhodobacterales > Rhodobacteraceae > Aliishimia > Aliishimia ponticola. The sequence goes on along the minus strand of NZ_SRKY01000004.1, from coordinate 344,392 downwards.
CTCCCTTTGGCATGTAAGCACGCGATGACCGGTGCCGAATCTCAACGAACGCCCGCACGCCTCAGAATCAGCCGAAGCCTGTCAAAGCTTTGCGCCGGGGTCATCGCGCCGCACACCCCCAAAAACGAGTCGAGTTCCGGCCAAATTTTTATCGCGACGTCGAGCTCCGGATCGGTTCCTTCGGTATAAAGCCCGGATCGGATCATCATCGCATTCTGCTCGTAAAGCGAGGTCAGCGACCTGACTTTGGAGATAAGAACATTTTCTTCCGGGCTTGCCGCATCCGGAAGAGAACGCGACACGGACCGAAGAAGATTGATCGCCGGATATCGTCCCCGTTCGGCGATGGCGCGATCAAGAATTACGTGGCCATCAAGAACGCCGCGAAGAATGTCCGCGATGGGTTCATCCATATCCGACCCTTGCACCAGAACCGACAGAACAGAGGTAATGTCGCCGCTGCCCTCCAACCCGGGTCCGGCCCGCTCGCATAGTTCGGTAATTAACTGAGCGGTGGACGGCGGATGCCCCCGCAAGACCGGGACTTCGCCCGCTGCGGTGGCAATCTCGCGATGCGCCTCGGCGAACCGCGTAATCGAATCGGCGACAAACAACACGGATTTGCCAGCATCGCGAAAATGCTCTGCGATACTCATGGCGGTCCAGGCACATCGCCGACGCTCCAACGCGGATCGATCAGAGGTCGCGGCCACGACAACGCATTTGCGCATGCCCTCTTCGCCCAAGACCTCGTGCGTGAAATGCTTCAACTCGCGCCCGCGTTCGCCGACCAGCGCCACAACTGCGACGTCGCAAGAAATGTTGCGCACGATTGTGCCAAGCAGGGTGGTCTTCCCGACCCCCGATCCAGCAAACAACCCAACGCGCTGCCCACCTACGATCGGGAGTAGTGTATTCAAAGCCTGCGATCCGGTCGCCAATCGCTCACCGAATCCCTTGCGGCGTGCAGCCGGCGGCGGAGCCGTTTTCAAGGGACGACGATCAGGTCCGGATGGCAGATTGCGGTCGTCCATCGGTTCGCCATTGGCGTCGATGATCCGGCCCAACCACGCGTCACATGGCGCGATGGTCAGGGGGTCTTTCAGAATTACGCGTGCGCCGAGTGACAAGCCGGAAAGCTGGCCGTCGGGCATGACGGTGACGTGCGATCCTTCGATTTGCACGATTTCGCCCGCGATCCACGCATGATCCACGAGTTCGATCGCGACCTGATCGCCCAGCCTGGCCAAGGAGGCGAGCCCTTCTACCAAAACCCTGCCGCCATCGGTGGCGGTCACGCGGCCGATCGAATGAACCGGTTTCAAAGTACTGATCTTTTGAACCAGATCGTCGAGTATTTCAGTTTGCATCGCATCCTCCTGATGTCCGCAAACCGTTTCTAAAGGAATCGGGGTTAAACCTTGATTGAAGCCAATCGAGGGAGAAGCCCCGATGTTTGAAAATCTGGATGTCTTTAAGATGTCGTCTGCTATGGCGTCCCATGCGGGGCGCAGGCAGGCTCTGACGGCGCAGAATGCGGCCAATGTCGATACGCCCGGTTACCGGGCCAAGCGGCTGCCCAGTTTTGCTGACCTTACACAATCACCCGACCAACACCCGGCATTGCGCGCGACCCGTGCCGGTCATCTTTACGGCGTCGGCGCCGAAGTGACGCATGCGCGCGTGACCGAAGAGCGGAACGACCCTGCGCCTGACGGAAACACGGTGTCTGTCGAGCGTGAGATGCTCGAATCAGTGTCCGCCACGCGGGAGCACAGCCGCGCCCTCGCGATCTACAAATCGGCGCTGACTATTCTACAGACAACATTGTCGAGGTCCTGATCATGGCGAGTGAATTCTCCAAAGCTCTTGATGTGACGGCTAGCGGGCTCAAGGCACAGGCGACCCGCCTGCGGCACCTCTCAGAGAATATTTCCAACGCGGAAACGCCCGGCTATCGGCGCAAGACTGTGTCTTTCCAGGCAGAGGTTGAGCAGCAAACCGGCGTGTCCAAGGTCAAAGCCAGCCGTCCGGAACTTGATTCCGGTGAGTTGAAGCGAATCTATGATCCGCAGCACCCGATGGCAGATGAAACCGGTCACTACGACGGCTCGAACGTCAATCTGCTGATCGAACTCGCGGATGCCCGCGAGGCGCAGCGTAGCTACGAAGCCAATCTCAAAATCTTCGAACAAACCAGAGCTATGTCGTCGAGCCTTCTCGAACTTCTACGACGTTAATCCAGAAAGGAGCATCTAGAATGGATGTGCGTGCAGTATCGGCTGTTCAAAAATATGCAGCCTCTAAACCCGCGACCGAACCTGAGGCGCTTGGCGAAGCCATGCGCGGTGCGGTCTCTGACTTCGCGCAGACCTTGGCCAATGCAGAAGCAACGGCCAAGGCAGCGATGACCGGCGATGTGGATCCGCATGCGTTGGTTCAAGCGCTGGCGCAGACGGAACTGGCCGTCGAAACTGCAGTGACGATCCGGAACAAGGTCGTCGAGGCGTATCAGGAAATCCTGAGAATGCCGGTCTGAACGATGCTGGAAGAGGTCATCTTTTTCGACACCTTGCGGCAGGCGCTGTGGACGGCGGTGGTCGTCTCGACGCCGATCCTCGCCGTCGCGCTTGTCGTGGGTGTGTCGGTCGGGCTGCTTCAGGCGCTTACCTCGGTGCAAGAGATGACCTTGACCTTCGTGCCGAAACTCGTGGCGATCGTCGCGGTCTTCTGGGCATCGATGGGGTTCATGACCGCCAGCATCGTCACATTGTTCCAAAGTCAGATCATTCCCTTGATCGTAGGAGGTTAACGAATGGACTCCGCATCATATGCCACGCTGTCCCGCCAAGTCGGGCTTTGGCGCGAGATGAGCATCGTCGCCAATAATATCGCCAACAGTGCGACGAACGGCTACCGGCAAGAGGGGCTCGTGTTTTCCGAGTATATCAAGGCCGATCCGGGCGGGCGTTCCTTGTCCATGGGCAACGGCAACATCCAGAACACCTCTTTCACGCAAGGCGCGTTGACCGAAACGGGGGGCACGTTCGACTTCGCAATCGAGGGCGAAGGCTTCTTCCTGGTGGAAACGCCGATGGGTGAGCGTTTGACCCGCGCGGGCAGCTTTTCCCCCAATGCGGAAGGCGATCTGGTGACGCATGACGGGCTGCGCGTGCTTGATATCGGCGGCGCGCCTGTCTTTGTGCCGCCGGACGCGGGCAATATTGCGGTCGCCGCTGATGGGACGATCAGCGCGGATGGTCGACTTCTGGGTCAGTTGGGCGTTGTCCGGCCGCTCGATCCCGGCGGGATGACCCGTGAGGACGGTGTCATGTTTGTCGCGGAGGCAGGGTTTGAACCGGACGATACGTCGCGCGTTCTGCAAGGCTTTGTCGAGAATTCGAACGTCGATGCCGTCACCGCTCTGGCGCGGATGATCGAGGTGCAGCGCGCCTATGAACTCGGCCAGTCATTTCTGGATAGTGAAGACCAGCGCGTTCGCAGCGCGCTGAGTTCCCTTAGCAAGTAACCCAAACGAGGAGCGAGCAGAATGCGTGCATTGAAAATCGCAGCCACCGGCATGAGCGCACAACAGATGCGGGTCGAGACGATCTCGAACAACCTCGCGAACATGTCGACGACGGGCTATAACGCCCGGCGCGCGGAATTTGCGGACCTGCATTATCAGCAACTGATCCGCCCCGGCACGGTCAACGCCTCCGATGGGACGGTACTGCCGACCGGGGTACAGCTTGGTTTGGGCGTACGGCCAGCCGCCGTGTCGATCCACCTTGAGCAGGGCTCGCTCGCCGTGACGGGCAATGACCTTGATCTGGCGATCAACGGCACCGGGTTCTTTCAGGTCACGCTGCCTTCAGGGCAGATCGCCTATACCCGCGATGGGGCGCTCAAGCGGACGGCCGAAGGGCTGATTGTCACCTCGGACGGATACCCGGTCTCTCCGGAAATCACGATCCCCGACGATGCGCGCAGCATTTCCATCAACGCCGAGGGCGAGGTCTATGCGTATTTCACGGACACGGAAGAAGCGCAGCTTCTGGGGCAGTTCGACCTTGCCTCCTTCACCAATGCCAAGGGGCTGGAGGCTATCGGGTCGAACCTGTTCGTAGAGACAGAGGCGTCAGGCGCCGCGCTTGTGTCTACGGCGGGTCTGGATGGGCTCGGCCTGCTGCGCCAAGGCTATCTTGAAAGCAGTTCGGTTGACGCGGTGCGCGAAATCACCGAGCTGATCGAAGCCCAGCGTGGTTATGAAATGAATGCCAAGGTCATCTCTGCCGCCGATCAGATGATGGGCGCAACGACGCAGGTGCGCTGATGAAATGGGCTTTGGCAGCACTGTTGGTACTGGTTGCAAGCCTGTCGCAGGCAGAAGCGATCGTGGCGATCAAGACGATCCGGCCGAATACCGTGCTGACCGAAGCCGATCTGGCGGTGAATCCCAACCTGCGCAATGTCGGGCTTTCCGATTTCGCGCAGGTGGTCGGAATGGAAACCAAGGTCGTGCTGTATCCGGGCCGGGCAATCCGCCCCGCCGATATTCGCCCCCCGGCCTTGGTGAACCGCAATCAAATTGTCCCGCTCGTTTTCAATCAGGCGGGGCTGTCGATCTCGACCGCTGGCCGCGCCCTGGATCGCGGCGCCGTGGGCGAGATGATCCGGGTCATGAACCTCTCCTCGCGGAGCACCTTGTTTGGAACGGTACTGCCCGATGGCAGCATTGATGTTTCGGGCCCCTAAGCGGGACCGATTGAAAGGAAGAAGATGAAATACGCAGTAAAGATTGGCTTTGTCGTTCTGGCAATGAGCGGGTGCGCGCGGCTTGAAAACGTCGGGAAAGCGCCGGAATTCACCCCGCCGCAGCAAGGGCAGGAATATTCCGCGATGCTGTCGCAAGATTTCCCGCAAACGCTGGAGACACGTCCGCGCGTCACGCAGGCCAGCCTTTGGAGCGGCTCGCAAAGCTCGCTTCTGGGGGATCGCCGCGCAATGCAGCGCGGGGATATCATGACGGTTGTTATTGAAATCGACGAGAGTGCGGAAATCTCCAACGCGACGGATCGGTCGCGCAGCGGCAGCGAAAGCATGAGCGTGCCGAGCCTGTTTGGCATTCCGCAGCGCCTTGACGAAGAATTGCCCGAAGGGGCGACGATGGCGGACGCCGTTTCCACCAATTCCAGCAGTTCGTCCGGTGGCGACGGGTCGGTCAGTCGCAATGAAAAGCTGACACTGCGTATCGCGGCCACTGTGACAGAGGTTCTGCCGAACGGGGTGCTGGCCATCGCCGGCACGCAAGAGGTTCGCGTGAATTTCGAACTGCGCGAATTGCTGGTGACGGGCTATGTCCGCCCGCAGGATATCTCGCGCCAGAACGAGATTACCTATGACAAAATCGCCTCTGCGCGGGTGTCCTATGGCGGCCGAGGCCAGATCACGGATGTGCAGCAACCGCGTCTTGGCCAGCAGGTTCTGGACGTCATCCTTCCATTCTGAGGCACGGCTATGATCAAGAAAATCCTTCCAATTTTGCTGCTGCTGATCGGCACCGGGGCGGGCGTTGGCGCGGGCGTCTTCCTGCGCCCGGCGCCGGAACCGGTGGAAGCGGCCGAGGGCGGTGAGGCCGCTGAGGACGGCGAACACGGCGCGCAAGAGGCCAAAGCCGACGATGGCGACAGCGCCGAGGACGGCGAGGCTGGCGAAGAGCGTGAATATGTGAAGATGAGCAACCAGTTCGTCATTCCGCTTGTCGAGGAAGGAGAAGTGACGTCCCTGGTGATGATGGCGCTGAGTGTCGAGGTCGATGCAGGCTTTCGCGACAGCATTTTCCTCAAGGAGCCGAAACTGCGGGATTCTTTCCTTCAGGTCATGTTCGATCACGCCAATATCGGCGGTTTTCGCGGCGCGTTCACCGATAACGACAACCTCGATGTTTTGCGGTCCGCCCTGAGGGAAGTTGCGGTGCGCGATGCGGGCGATCACGTCACCGACATTCTGATCCTCGAGATCGCGCGACAGGACTATTGAGTGGCGGACGCGCCAAGCGGAAGTTGCCTTAAAATTGAGCAATGAGAGCGCGGCACCGGCTTAACGGGAGCCGCGCTATTGTATTTCCCGTGATGGTGATAAGGTTTAATTTCAATGACCTCTCACCAATACAGAGCACAGATGCAATTTTTTGATGAAATGCAGGGCAACGCGGACGGCGCACGCGAGCCCTATCAAGCTTTTTCCAACTGGTTCGAGGAACAAAACGGCAAGGATCTAAGGCGCAAGGCGCGCGATGCGGAGCACTTTTTTCGCAAGATCGGAATCACTTTCAACGTTTATGGCGAGGAAGAAGCCGACGAACGGCTGATCCCCTTCGACATCGTGCCGCGAATCCTTTCTGGAAATGAGTGGTCGAAGCTGACACGCGGAATCGAACAGCGTGTCCGGGCGATGAACGCGTTTTTGCACGACATCTACCACCGGCAGGAAATCCTGAAGGCTGGCCGCATCCCTGCGCATCTTGTCGAGCGGAACGAAGCCTTCTTGCCGCAGATGATCGGTGTCACCCCGCCCGGCGGAATCTATACGCATATCGTGGGCGTAGATCTTGTCCGGACGGGCGAGGATGAGTTCTTCGTGCTGGAGGACAATGCCCGCACGCCGTCCGGCGTTTCCTACATGCTGGAGAACCGCGAAACGATGCTCCAGATGTTCCCCGAGTTGTTCAACAAGGTGAATGTCCGGCCCGTTTCGGATTACCCGCTGAAACTGCGCCGTTCGCTCGCGGCCTGTGCGCCCGAAGCGTGCCACGGCACGCCCACTGTCGGGGTGCTGACACCCGGCATCCATAACTCGGCCTATTTCGAACATTCCTTCCTTGCCGATCACATGGGCGTCGAACTGATCGAAGGGACCGATCTGCGGGTGGTCGATGGCCGCGTCGCCATGCGCACCACGCGCGGTTACAAGCCGGTCGATGTGGTCTATCGCCGTGTCGATGACGACTTTCTCGACCCGATGAACTTCAATCCCGACAGTCTTTTGGGCGTTCCGGGGATTTTCGATATCTACCGCGCGGGCGGTGTCACCATCGCCAATGCGCCCGGTGGCGGAATCGTCGATGACAAGGCGATCTACAGCTACATGCCTGAAATCGTCGAATTCTACACCGGGGAGAAGCCGCTTTTGAACAACGTGCCGACATGGCGCTGTTCCGAGCCGGATTCGCTGGCCTATGTGCTGGATCACCTCGCCGAAGTGGTCGTGAAAGAGGTTCATGGCTCTGGTGGGTACGGGATGCTGGTGGGCCCTGCGGCGTCCAAGAAGGAAATCGCGGCGTTCCGGGCAAAACTGATTGCCCGGCCCGACAATTACATCGCCCAGCCGACTCTTGCCTTGTCGACCGTTCCGATTATGACCAAGTCTGGCCTTGCGCCGCGTCACGTCGATTTGCGGCCATTCGTGCTGCTGAGTCCAAACGGGATCGAGATTGTCCCAGGCGGCCTGACGCGCGTCGCGATGAAGCAAGGCTCCTTGGTGGTGAATTCCAGCCAAGGCGGCGGGACCAAGGACACTTGGGTGTTGGAGGATTAAGCCATGCTCGGAAAAACGGCGAGTGGGCTGTATTGGATGTTCCGGTATCTGGAACGCGCGGAAAACACGGCACGGCTGATCGAGACCGGGTTTCGCATCGCATTGACCCGCGGCAAGGGCGCCGACCACGAATGGTCCAGCGTGTTGCAGACCGCGTCCGCCAATGATGCATATGAACGTCTGTATGGGGAGCCGGAGCAGGCGCGGATTGTCGATTTCCTGCTGCGCGACCCGGCCAACCCATCCTCGGTCCTGTCCTGCATCATGGCCGCGCGGCAGAACGCCCGCATGGTGCGCACGGCGCTGACCAAGGAAGTCTGGGAGGCGGTGAACGAGACCTATATCATGCTGCGCAAGCGTTTGGCGCGTCCGGTGCCGGACAAGGATATCCCAGAGGTTCTGGACCTTATTCGCAACCGCTGCGCGTTGGTGCAGGGGGCAATGCATGGCACGATGCTGCGCAACGATATGTTCGATTTCGCGCGTATCGGAACCTTCCTGGAAAGGGCGGATAGCACGGCGCGTATCCTGGACGTGAAGTATTTCGTACTGCTGCCTTCGGTCAATTTCATCGGCTCGTCGCTCGACAATGTGCAATGGGAAACGGTCCTGCGCTCTGTCGCGGGGGATCGCGCCTATTCCTGGCTGAACGAGGGCGAGCCAAGCCCGATGGGCATCGCCAGTTTCCTGATCTTTGATCGCCGGATGCCAAGATCGCTTCGTTTCTCCGTGTCGAAGGTTCGGACCAATATGGGATACCTGATGCAGCAATATGACGTGCGCCATCAAAGCCACGATTTGGCAGAGGGACTGTTCGCGCAGCTCGATAACGGGTCCATTGAACTGGTGTTCGAATATGGGTTGCACGACTTCTTGTCCGGGCTGGTCAACGATTTCGCGGCACTCAGCAAGCAGATCGAAACAGACTTCCGGTTTGAGGCGTGACCATGATCCTGAACATCAAACATGTCACCGAGTATGCCTTTGAGGATGCACACCCTTATGGGTTGCAGCAGTTGCGGCTGACGCCGAAGAACCGGCCCGGCCAGACCGTGCTGGACTGGGATCTTGAAGTGACGGGTGCCAATATCGAGACCGTGTTCACCGATCATCACGCTAACACCGTGACCCTTCTGTCATTCGAGGCAGGCACCGAAAAGATCGGGATCAACGCCCATGGCCGGGTGGAGACCGAAGACCTTGCAGGTGTGACTGGCAAGCATTCTGGCTTCGTCCCGGAATGGCTGTTCAAGCGGTCCACCAGCCTGACCCGTGCGGGGGCCAATGTGCGGTCGCTGGCCAAGGGGCTGAAGGACGAATACGAGTCCGAAGTGCCCCTGCTGCATGCCCTGTCCGAACGTATTCTGGAGGCCGTTCCCTACAAGATCGGCGCGACCGAGTCGCGCACAACGGCCGATGAGGCGATCGAGAAGGGCGAAGGCGTCTGTCAGGACCACGCGCATATCTTCGTGGCGGCTGCGCGCTCTCTCGGGTTTCCGGCGCGCTACGTGTCGGGCTATTTGCTGCTGGACGAACAGGAAAACCAGGATGCAACCCATGCGTGGGCCGAAGCGCTGGTAAGTGGCATCGGATGGATCGGTTTCGACGTTTCGAACGGAATTTGTCCGGATGCACGTTACGTCCGTGTTGCGACAGGGCTTGATTATCAGGACGCCGCGCCTGTAACCGGGTTAAGGTTTGGCACGGGGAGCGAGGCGATCAAGGTCGAGATCCAGGTGCAGCAGCAGTAACGCGTAACGGGGCGGGATCGACCAATGACATATTGCGTAGGGTTGAAGCTGGATCGCGGGTTGGTCTTCATGTCCGACACGCGCACCAATGCGGGCGTCGACAATATCAGCGTATTTCAGAAGATGTTCTTCTGGGAACGTGAGGGCGAACGCTCCATCACGTTGATGACTGCTGGTAACCTCGCGACGACACAGGCTGTGGTCAGTCTGTTGAACGAACGCGCCCTGCCTGCCGAAGAACGCGGCGAGCCGTCCATTCTGGAAGCGGCATCGATGTTTCAGGTGGCCAAGCTGGTCGGGGAAACACTGCGCGAAGTCATCAAGGAACAAGCCCGCAACGAAGGCCCGCAAGCCGAAGGGCCGTTTTCCGCGACCATCCTCGTCGGCGGACAGGTGCATGGCGGCGATCCGCGTCTGTTCCTTGTATACCCCGAAGGCAATTTCGTCGAAGCGAGCGATGACACCCCCTTCTTCCAGATCGGCGAGACAAAATACGGCAAGCCGATCCTTGTGCGGGCCTATGATCCGGCGATGAGCTTTGAAGATGCGGTCAAACTGCTGGTCGTCAGCTTCGACAGCACGATAAAGGCAAACCTTTCCGTTGGAATGCCGCTGGACCTGCATGTCTATGAAACCGGAACGCATCGCAACGGCGTGCGCCAGCGGATAGAGCCGGGCAATCCGTTCTATGAAACCATTTCCTCGGGCTGGGGGGCGGCACTGAAAGAGGCGTTCAACAGCTTGCCGACCTTCAAGTTCAAGGACAAATGACCGAGGATCTGAATACCCAACTGGTTCAGGTTCTGGGCCGGATTTATCCGGGAGAAGATCTCGACGATCTGGCCCGCCGTGTGATCGACGTGGTCTGGCCAGAAGGGCACGCACCGCGCATCACCCAACGCGCGCCCAGTAACGATCTGTGGTCGCAGGACGATTCCGTTCTGATCACCTATGGCAACTCGGTTCTGGACGGCGTTCATAAGCCGCTCGATCTGCTGTATGACTTCCTGTCGGAACGGCTGGACGGTGTCGTGAACTCTGTCCACATCCTGCCGTTCTTTCCCTACACGTCGGATGATGGCTTTGCCGTCACCGATTTCGAAAAGGTCGAACCGACCTTGGGCGATTGGCCGGACATCCAACGGATTGGTGCGCGGTTTCACCTGATGTCGGACCTGGTGCTGAACCACGTGTCCAGTCAGGGCAAATGGTTCAACGCCTATCGGCAGGGCCAACCCCCCTATGACGGTTTCTTCTTCGAGGCAGACCCGAAGGACGATCTGACCATGGTCGTGCGTCCGCGGACCACGCCACTGCTGCAAGAGGTCGAAACGGCAAACGGGCCGCGCAATGTCTGGTGTACGTTCAGTCACGATCAGGTCGATCTGAACTATGCCAACCCGGAAGTTCTGCTGGAAGTGCTGCGGATCATCCGGCTCCATGTGGATATGGGTGTGCGGATCTTGCGGCTGGATGCGGTCGCGTTTCTTTGGAAAGAGATCGGCACACCGTCGATCCACATGCCTCAGACCCATGCGGTCGTGCAGTTGCTGCGGGTTTTGACCGACTTCCTTGAAGAAACGGTCGTGCTGCTGACCGAAACGAATGTGCCCAAGGCCGAAAACCTCAGCTATTTTGGCCAGTCGAACGAAGCGCACGCGATCTACAATTTTCCGCTGCCACCGCTGATCCTGCACGCGATGCTGTCCGGCTCTGCGAAATACCTGCGCCGGTGGCAGGCGACCATGCCGCCCGCGCCCTTGGGCTGTGTGTATCTGAACTTCACCGCCAGCCATGACGGGATCGGGATGCGCCCGGCCGAGGGCTTGCTGCCCGGGACAGAAATCGCGCAGATGATCCAGACCCTGACCAATGATGGCGCGCTGGTGTCGATGCGGACGCTGCCGGATGGAACCGCCTCTGTCTATGAGCTGAACTGCGGCTATTACCCTGCGGTGGCCCGCACGTTCAAAGGGGCCGAAGAATGGCATATGGAACGGTTTCTGACGTCGCAAACCATCGTCATGTCGCTGGAAGGGGTGCCGGCCTTTTATATCCATTCGATGCTGGCAACGCCGAACGATCTGGAAGGCGTGGAACGGCGCGGCATGAACCGTGCGATCAACCGCCATCGCTGGGATTACGAGACGTTGCTGGAACGGCTCAACGACCCCGAATCCGATCAGGCCAAGGTGCTGCACGCACTGTCAGAGCGGCTCAAGCTGCGGTCCCGCCAACCCGCGTTCCATCCCAACGCCACGCAGTTCACCCTTGCGCTGGATGAACGTGTCTTTGGCATCTGGCGCCAGTCCCTTGACCGGCGGCAATCGGTTTTTGCCTTGCACAATGTCAGCGACGAAACCGTGGATGTGCCGCTGGATGCGCTGAACCTGATTGCAGATGCCCATTGGCATGACCTGCTGTCGGGCGAAGAAATCCACCCGGAGATCGAAACGGTCGCCTTGGCCCCCTATCAGTGCCGGTGGATCACCAACACACCCTGATCGATCAGAACGGGATCGCCTCGTATTCTTCCGCATCGGCGGCCACAGCCGCGCGCAACTCGCTTAGCAGGGCCGGGTCGGCAGAGTTGACGCGGCTCCAATTGGCGATGAACGGGCTTTCATGCGGATTTTCGAGGAACATCTGCCCGGCGCGCATGATGTTCTCGGAGAAGAGTTCAATCGCCTTTTCTTCGGCATGGCGGTCCAGGCTCAATCCGTTCATCACCGCGTCGTTGTGATAGACTTCCAGCAGGTCCAGAGCGCGCCGGTAATAGGTCGCCTTGAGGGTGCGGAACGTATTCTGCGTGAACACGGTGCCCTCGGTCGCCATCTTGCGGAAGATCGCCTTGCAGATATCCGTGGACATACGGTTCAGCCCGGCTTCGGCGTCCTCGGGGCTGACAGGCTGGTGCTTGTGGTCATAGGCGTCTGAAATCTCCACCTGACAGACTGCCTGACGGCCCAGATTGCGCCACGCCTCTGACAAGACGCCGATTTCCAGCCCCCAATCTGACGGAATGCGTAGATCGGGCAGCATACTGGTGCGCAGCGCAAATTCCCCCGACAGCGGATAGCGGAAAGCACGCAGATAATCGATGTAGTCGTGATCCCCTTGCACCTTCTTCAGCGCGATCAGGAGCGGGCTGACAAGCAGCCGCGACACGCGTCCGTTCATCTTCCCCTCGCCGACGCGGGCGTAATAGCCCTTGGACAGCTGATAGGAAAATCCGGGATGCACCACGGGATAGACCAGCCGCGCCAACAGGCCACGCTCATAGGTCAGGATATCGCAATCGTGGATCGCCATGACAGCGGTATCGGCACAAGAAATCAGATACCCCATCGAGGTCCAGACATTCTTGCCCTTGCCCGGCTCTTGCGAGCCAAGCCCCAGCGCGGCCAACCGGTCGTCAATCGCCTGCATCCGCGGGGAATCGTTCCAGATCACCACATGCTCTTGCGGCAGGCGCGAAAAGAAGTTCCGGGCGCGGCGGAACTCTGTCTCGTCGGCGCGGTCCAGCCCGACGATGATCCGGGACACGTAGCGAACCTTGGACAGTTCTTCGAGGATACCTTCCAGCGCCGGGCCGGTCAGTTCCGAAAAGAGCGAGGGCAGGATCAAGGACACCTTTCGCGTCTGGGCGAAAGCTTCCAACTCGTACTCCAACTCGTCCAGCGATCGGGTGCGCAGGTTGTGGAACTGCGCAATATTACCGTTCTGGTGAAAATCCGTCATTCGCGGCCTCTTGCTGTGATGTCTTCTAGGATGGCCAGCACGGCTGTGTTCCAGCCCCGTGGCCCCGGCTCTGTCGTGCGGTGGACGCGCGGGCTGCCTTCGCCCCGCAGCGGTGCCACATCAGGACCGTGATCGTTGCGGATGACCACCGCGATATCTGCGGCATCAAGCATCTCGAAATCATTGGGTGCGTCGCCAAGGGCAACAGTCAGCGTCGCGCCCAAATGCTGCGCGACCGTGGCCATCGCATCGGCTTTGGTATGCCCAAGAGACAGGGTCAGAAACCGACCGCCCTGCCGTGCCGCGATGCCGTGTTGCGCCAGACCAGCGATGAACGCGTCCTGCGTGTCTTGCGGGCCGGTCCACAGCCCCGGTTCCGAGTGGCAGCGCATCTTGGCCCGCCGCGACGCCTCTGCATCAAGGCCAGTCAGGATTTGGACCTCTTCGACCGTCATATCGGTGAAGCCAGTGAACCCCGCACGCAGCGGGCTTGGCAGTTGATCCAGCGCCGTCAGAACCTTTCGATGCGCGCCGCGATCCCCTTGCAGCCCTTCTTGCGGGTCAAAGATGCCTGCGCCGTTTTCGACAATCGCGGGCGTCGTTCCCAAATCCAGATCACGGTGCAGTTCGGCAATCTCGGCGGCGGTCTTGCTGCTTGTCAGCACCAAGGGAATGCCTCGATCCCGCAACGCGGCCAGCGCATCACGCGCCGGCGCATGGGAATACGTGTCATGGTCGAGCAATGTGCCGTCCAGATCGGTAAAGAAAACCGGTGCCATACGCATACCGTCCGCCATATCCACCCGCAGCGCAAGCAGTTCGCCGGGGCAACCGGTGCGAAAGCTTACCAGCAGGGCGGTGGGTGGTTTGAGTATAAATGTAATCTAAACATCAGTTTCCAGCCTTGGAGATTTAACGCGAGATTAAGCGCGCCGATGCATTCCTGCCGTGGGGTTATGGGAATGGAATCGGGTAATGCAGAAGGTAAGCACTTCTGTTGCATGGAATGGCTATAGCAGCAGTACAATCTCTGAATCGATGTTCGGAACGAATATGCTTTTTCACACGGACAGAACCGGTGAAGATAGCGACTTTCGAGAAGTTATCGAAAAAGTTGGCACAACTTATATTCGTTTTCCCGGCGGAACGATAACAGAGCAATATTTCGACATTACTGATCCCGATGCCACGGTGCAGAGTAACATTCTGGACATAATGTCCGGTGCCGATAAAGTCAGCACAAGGGATGTCACAACGCTGAGTGAATATCTGGCATATACGTCCGAATTGGGCGGTACGCCGACGATTGTCGTGCCTACCTATCGCTATTTCGATGCCGAAACCGGCGCGATCGACCCCGGGGCAGAGGACGATTTTCGAACCTTTCTGCGCGATGTGCTGACGGGCGCGTATGGCGATGTCAGTGAGTTGAAGATCGAAATCGGGAACGAGTTCTATCAATCCAAGTTCGATTGGACGACAGAGGAATTCGGCGCCCTTCAGGCCGATATCGCGGGTTGGCTTGATGAAGAAGCCGAAGCGCTTGGAATGCGTGAAAGTCTGGAAATCCTTGTCCAGGCGGGTCGGTCCTTGGAGGAGAACGAGACGCTTGCATCGGAGTTCACAGGTGACGATGCCCCGCAGATCGAAGGGGTTCTGACCCACTTCTACGGCGCAAATTCCAGCGGCAACCCCCTCGCCATCGGGAGCGGTGTCGCCAACCGTCTCGACGATATCAACGAGGCATGGTCGTCTGCGCTGGGTGACGATTTCCAACTGGCGGTCACGGAATGGAACGTTGGTGAGGATGGGGAGGAAACGACGCTGATCACCAGCATCATGCGGTCGGCTCCGCTTTTACGCATGTACGCAGAGATGGTTGAGGGCGGCGTCGACATGGCGATGATCTGGGCCGCCCAGACGAACTCTCCAGCGGGGCTAAGCGACAAGGAAGGCGAGGGCAGTGATCTGTCACCAACCGGTTACCTCTTTTCGATGCTCGCCGAGTCGACCGACGGGCTGCAACTGGTCGATCCGAATGGCGACTTCAAGCTGATTGGGGATTCCGGTGAAACCATTGGATATAAATACAGTTTTGGTAACGACACCCGATCTGTAACCTATTTCACGTCCGGCGTGGATGAAACCGTCAAGCTGACCGCCAACCTTGATGCCTTTGTGCGTGAGGGCGCATATGTATACGCCCGCGTATTGGGTGTGGCGTCCGGACAGGATGCGACGGATTACTGGGCCGACGCGGCGCTGACCTATCAAACGGATATCTGCCTTAGCGTCGCCGATGATTGCGACATATTCGAGATCGAATTGAACCCGTACGAAACCGTCGAACTGACCATTATCTACGATCAGGGGGTGTCGCTGGAAGGTGACAGCCAATGGGGCCTTGCCGACACGTTTGATGGGAGTGTCTTCGACGATCAGCTCGTCGGAAATGGCGGCTGGGACGTGCTGAACGGGAACGGCGGATCCGACTACCTGGATGGGGGAAATGGTCAGGATGTTCTGAATGGCGGGACCGGTTCGGATGTGCTGATCGGCGGCGGCGACGACGATGTGCTGTACGGGGCCAAAGGGGATGACAGACTTATCGGCGGCTATGGCGACGACGTACTGAAGGGCAATCGCGGCAACGATCAACTGTCCGGCGAGAATGGGATCGACAAGCTGTATGGCGGTGGCGGAAATGACGAATTGAGCGGCGGCAAACACCGGGATTACCTGCTGGGCGAAAACGGGAATGACGTCCTCGACGGTGGTGTCGATAACGACAAGATGTGGGGTGGCGACGGATCGGACATTTTCGTCTTCGCTGACGA
Source organism: Aliishimia ponticola (assembly GCF_004803475.1). Lineage (GTDB taxonomy): Bacteria > Pseudomonadota > Alphaproteobacteria > Rhodobacterales > Rhodobacteraceae > Aliishimia > Aliishimia ponticola. Next base: position 328,464 of record NZ_SRKY01000004.1, on the reverse strand, counting down.
TAATTACGGGTATGACGTCGTTGCCGATTTTGAGGTCAATTTGGACTTGATCGATCTGTCCAGCTTTGCCTTCGGAAGCTATTCTGAAGTTCAAGATCGGATGGAGGAAAACGAATTCGGCACAAGGCTGAATTTCGATGATGGAAATGTCTTGATGCTTCTGAACATAGAAGCAGAAAACTTGGATCAGGATGATTTCATTCTTTGATGTCAGGCGGAATGTGAAAGCTCCAACAATTCGAGAATTGGGGGTGTTCGATTTTGTTAACGTATCGCGTTTTATCCATTCTGGAAAACGCGGTATCGGATTTCTTTAACCGGAGCATGAATTCTTGCACCACACGGCCCGCCGTATCGTCCCGCGCGGCAAGTTCCAAAAGAAGCGCGTTCGAGTTCAGCATTAAATCCGTGCCGCCGACCTGAAAACGATCCAACCCCCAGAACCCCGATTTGGTGGCCGGCGCCACGTTGGGATAGGGGCGGCCCGGCGGTAGCCCATCAAGCGCCCGTTCCGCCTCATACAGTTTGAGCGTATTGGACATGAAATAGGCGGCCGCACCGATAAGCCTTTGGTTCTCGTTGACGCCATGATCCATAAAAGTCTGAAAGGTGGATATCAGCCAGCGAGTGGGCAAAACCCCAAGCAAAACTGCAAATTCTTCGTTCCAAAGGCGTTGGAACAGGAATGTCGCATGTTCCTCATGGCCGGTTTGTCGCCGCAAGTAACTGATCGTCAGGCCAAGAATATAGCAAATCTCCGGCATGCCACGGAACCGGTAGGCCAGAATTTTCACCTGATTTTCCATGTGGTTGCGACCGCCCTCTGGGAAGGTATCCGGCGCGTCCATAGGGCGTCTGCGCAAAGCTGAGAGATCGCAGTCAAAAGGCGGCATCAGGTCCGGTTGCAATTGCCAGTTCGCCCGCGCCTCGACCCGCGACCAAAGCGGGATCAGGTCTTCTGACAACCAGTCAGGTTTGCGTTTCGCGGGCGGCCATTCCGACGGATCAGCATCCAGAAATTCCACTTTGGGCGTGGCTTCCGTCAGGAGGCTTTTCTTGGCGGCGCGGATCGCCTCCAACGACGCGCCAGAACTATTCAGAAGCTCCAGCAGTTCCACGACCTCGTCCGACGGCGCGCTGTTGCGGCGCGCGTCCTTCATATCCAGTTCTTCGGTCGCACCATCGCCAAGAATGACCTCTAGCAGGGCGCGTATGGCGGAAAAGTCACCGCCTTCCTGATAGGGGATTTCGATGAAATCAGCGCCAAGCTTGGCGCGAGGGCGCGCCAGGATGCCGTCCCAAATGCCGTCTGTATTGTTCAGAAAGCCGAGAAACCCGTCGAAGCTGCGGAATTTCTTGTGGTGTTTGAGCGATTGAACATAGGCGCTGCGCAGCCACGCATTCGCTTCCCGCGTAAAGAAATAGAACACGACACGGCCGCGAAGCCCGTTTCGCAAGGTGTTCAGGTGCCGCATAAGTTGGGGATAGATGCGCCTTTTTGCGGCGCGGCCGGGCAGATCTCCAGCGAGATCTTCGCAGGACAGCAGAAGATCGCCTTCCATCTGTGCGCAAAGATCGTTCAGTTCGGCTATATGTGCCGCGATCCCATCCGCATCATCCCGCGCCATCGCCTTGGCCAGTGACCAGATGCAGGGCGCATCAAGTGGGGTCAGCCCATGTTTGGACTGTAGATCAGCGGCAATGTGCCGGAGGCTATGCTGAATAGCAGTTGATCCGGTTTTATGAGGTCCGACATGGATATGAATTGTCCTGCCCGTGACGCCGCCTGCATCCACCTGTCGACTCCCTTCGGCAGAGGCGACCGGTATCGGCCTGTCTGCCATCGCACGGCGTCAATCTGAACGCCGCCCATTGTGACTTTGCTGCACCCGATAAAACTGCCAGAGCAGGCAAATCACAAGAGTAAGACAGAACCGAGAGAGACAGTTCCTGTCAGGTGTTTCCTGAATGCCTAAGAGGAAACGAGCGTATTTGGCCGGGTTTTAAAGCTGCTGGCGCACGACAGAAACAGCCGTTGAATGGCCCGTTCGATCCGCGGTGTCGGTTTGATCCCGGCATAGCTTTCGATCAGGGCCGTCACGTCCTGCCAATGCAGCGCCGGGCGCGAGCGCGGTTCACACATAAAGGCCTCGTCCACGATATCTGCCACCAGACCGGCCCTGCGTTTGGAGGCCCGCAGCACCAAATGGAAACTCAATCCGTTCAACTCGATCAACATCACACAGACTCATACTAACCTTCCAATAAGCTAGCTGTGCTTCGTTAGCGGCACCTGAAGGCCGGCTCGGAATCTGCTTCAAATTCAAACTACCATGGTGGCCACGCAGATCGCATCAGGCCGGCGGATCTGGATTGCGTCGCGCGATTAGGCTGCGGCTTCGGCCTCCATACACAGGCGTCCATCCGGCCCGCGAACCCACAGCTTCGACCCCGCGCGGCAGGCAGTCGCCTCTTCAAAATGCATCAGCGGAGCCGTGGCGCGGAACTGGAAGGATTTCAGCCGCCCGAACTCCGCCGTAGCCAGCAGCATCAGGTGCTGTGCAAGCAGTGGTCCGTGCACAACCAGCCCATCATAGCCTTCTACGCCCTTGGCATAGTCCAGATCATAGTGAATCCGGTGGCCGTTGAACGTGAGCGCCGAGTAGCGGAACAGCAGTGTGCTGTCGAAGCGCAGGGGGACTTCTTCCTCGGCGTCAACAGGCGCCTTGGGGGGCACATGCGTGGGGGCGTCCGGCGAAGGATCATTGCGATAGATCAGGTCGCGTTCTTCGGTCAGGCACAGCTTGCCTTTTTGCTGATAATCCAGCCGAATGCCGACAATTCCCAGCGGGCCTGTTTTGCCTTCCTTCCGCGTGGCGCTGACCAAACGGGTGGTGCAATCGGCGTTTTGCCCAAGGCGCAGGGGTTCGTAAAATGACAGACGCCCGCCTGCCCACATACGCCGGGGTAGGCCCATGTCGGGGATGACGCCCTGTCCTCGGGCCGGATGTCCGTCGCGCCCCAGCATTTGCGGCGGCAAAGGGGTCCAGAAATACAGCTGGTGAAAGAACGGCGGCAGCGGGTTCCCCGCCACGAGTGACGGCATATAGCCCAACGTGGCCTGCATCGCCTGCGCGCGCGCCGGGTCCAGCATGTCGGTTTGACGGAAGGAGGGGTTTGCGTCATCTGTCATGGGGTAGTGATAAGGCAGTCCCGCATGATGCGACAATCCAAAACGCCACGTGCCGCAACCCCCAGTGTCACGCGCATGGATCACCTTGTTTTGACGGTGTCGGATATCACCGCGACGCTCCGGTTCTATGAAGCTGTTCTTGGGATGCAGGGGGAAAGCTTCGAGGCTGCGGATGGCACAACGCGCTGGGCGTTGAAGTTCGGAATGCAGAAAATCAACCTGCACCGCGCCGGGCATGAATTTGACCCGAAGGCCGCGCAGCCCGGTCCGGGCACGGCAGACTTGTGCTTTCTGACGGATCACCCGCTGGACGCATGGAAAGCGCATCTGGCGACGCTTGGCGTGGCGATAGAGTTAGGCCCGGTTGCACGAACCGGAGCCACCGGGCCGATCCAGTCGCTCTATCTTCGTGACCCCGATGGCAATTTGATCGAAGTGGCCCATCCCGTCTGACGGGCTGGGGTATCGACTGTCGTTACTGCCCTGTCATGGCGCGCAATTGCGTCATCAGCGCGGTCAGTTCCTTGACATAGATTTCGCCCGTCAGCGTGCCTGTTTCGTCAAACTGACCCGCAGCGCCCGCCAAGTGGATTTCCGGCCCTTGCAGGATGCGGGGGCGAAACGGCACCATGAAGCCGCGCAGGATCATCTGCGCGCGCTCGCCACCGGCGCGCCCTGCGGCGGCGCTCATGACGGCAACGGGCTTGTCGAGCCATGGGTTCCCCTCGGTCCGGCTGATCCAATCCAGCGCGTTCTTCAGTACGCCCGACGGCCCCTTGTTGTATTCCGGGGTCGAGATGATGACCGCATCTGCCCGGCCGATCAGGTCGGACGCCGCCTGCACCTTGGCCGGGACGCCTTCGGATGCCTCGACGTCGCCATTATACAGGGGAAATTCGATATCCGCTTCGATGAAATCCGCACTGCCGAACAGGCGGGCGGCTTCTCGCATCAGCTTCGTGTTGACGGAATCCTCGCGCAAGGATCCGGAAATTCCGACCAGTGTAAGCGTGCTCATATCGTGCCCTTTCAAACAGCGTGTTGCGCAAAGATTTGGGCGTCACACGCGAAAGGGCAAGGGGAGAACGGGCTGCACCAGTGCACAGCCCGCCTGCATTTGCGTTAGCTCGCCGTGGGCAGGATCACGATTTCTACCCGGCGGTTCTGTGCTTTGCCCTCGGGCGTCAGGTTCGATGCCTTGGGTTGGGATTCGCCGCGACCATAGGTCTGAATGCGGCTGAACGGCACGCCCGCGTTGCGCAGCACATCCGCCACAGCATTGGCGCGGCGCTCGGACAGGCCTTGGTTATAGGACGCATCGCCATCGCTATCGGTGTGGCCGATGATCTGGATCGTGCTGTCTGGGTAGGCTTGCAAGTTGCCCGCCACCGCCTGGAGATCGCGCGTCAAATCCGGGCGAACCGCGAAACTGTCAGTCGTGAACAGGATGTCCTGCGGCAGGGTCACGATCAGCCGGTCGCCAGTGTTCTGGATTTGAACATTGTCGTTGTTGATCGACTGGCGCAGGTCCGCTTCCTGAGCATCGAGCTTGTTGCCGATGATGCCGCCCGCCGTGCCGCCGATGATCGCGCCTTTGATCGCGTTCTCGCCGCGTTTGCTGCCCGGCGCGGTGATTGCACCGACGGCCGCGCCGATACCAGCGCCCAAAAGCGCACCTTGGCGGGTTTTGTCATAATCAGGATCGTTCAACGCTCCGGGATCGGTACACGCCGAAAGTGCGAGAATGCCGCCAAAGGCGAGCGTCGCAGGAATTTTAGCTAAGGTCATCTGTACTGCCTTCCAAATTGCGTCCCTGTTCGAGCAGGGCGTCGTGATGCGCACAGAATATAGGGTCGCGCCCCCCGCGTCTAAGGGGAGAATCACGCAATCGGCGTCTATTCGCGCATTTTTTACTTAGCGTTTGCCGTAATACAGGCCGACCACATGCTCGGCTTCCGCGAAAAACAGCCAGCGCGCCACGAAGACGCCAACCAGATGCGACAGCACGGCGACGGCGGCGAATATGTGGTTGAAGGGCAGCGCCAGCGCGATGACTGGCAGCGCCACCATCAACAGCAGCGCAATCAGGCGCAGTTTGGCGCTGTGCTTGCGACCGACGACATAGACGAATTCGCGCAGAAGGTAGTTGGTCCCGGTATGAGGCGGTTCAAACGCGCGCACGGTCCCGAAACGCCCCAGCCCGGTGGCGGTGGAAAGGTCGCTCCCGGCCTCGGCAAAGCGGGTGTCGCCCACAATCCACGAGGCTACCACCACAAGACCGGCGGCGGCGATTGCCACGATGGCAATGCTCACCTCGCCGGACAGCAGCGCGCCGCCCGCGATAGAAAGCGCCAGAAACTTCACCGGCGTAATCGGTGTGTTCCAACGCGGCACGGTCCGCAGCTGCGTGTAGATCATCGACGTCGTGAACACGGTAAGCAGCGATAGTGCCGCGCCCAGCCAGCCCAGCGGGGCCAGCCGAGTGTCGTGGAACACCAGTAGAAAGCCGTAGATGGCCATGACCAGCAACGCCCCGGCCGAGGCCCACGCCTCTCGCGAAAGCCAGCTTGTCCGCCACTGGGTAAAGGCTTTGAACGCGCGCTCCGGGTGGCCAAGGTGAAAGGTCGACGCCGCAAGGCCGCCAACCGCAAGCAGATAGGCGATGGTGAAAAAGGCAAAGGCCGTCCACCCCGTGACGCCCGGCATACCAAGGCCCAAAAACGTGAGCAGCCCAAAGCCAAGCCCGGACAGGGTCGTGAAGATGATGACCGAAGGCGCTGGATGCATCAGAACTTCTCCAGCGTTTTATCAAGCCACGCCATGAAGCCCTTGGCATCCTCGGCGACGGGTTCAAGGAACGGGGCCAGCACGTCGATTTCGGCGGTTTGGTCCTTGCGGCGGGGGGGCAGGTACTTGTTGACCGGCTTGGTGCCCTGTTCGGGCATCAGGTCGATGCCGCCGCGATCCCGGTTCAGGCGAGAGACGTTGCTGTCAGGATCGGCGAAGTCCCCGAAATGCCGCGCGCCCGCCGGGCAAGTGCGCACACAGGCCGGTTCGCGATCCTCTTCCGGCAGGTTTTCGTTGTAAATCCGGTCCACACACAGGGTGCATTTCTTCATCACCCCTTCCAGCGCGTCCAGTTCGCGCGCGCCATAGGGGCAGGCCCAAGCGCACAGCCCGCAGCCAATGCAATCGCTTTCATTGACCAGAACGATACCGTCTTCGACCCGCTTATAGCTCGCCCCCGTCGGGCAAACGGTCACGCAAGGCGCGTTGTCGCAATGCAGGCAGGACTTGGGGAAATGCACCAGTTGCGCCGCCCCGGATGCGGGCTGAACTTCGTAGCTATGCACACGGTTGAGGAAGGTTCCCGAAGGTTCGGCCCCGTACGGGTCGGTATCGGACAGCGCCGCGCCGTAGTTTTCGGTGTTCCAGCCTTTGCACGAGATAACGCAGGCATGACAGCCGACACAGGTATCCAGATCGATGACCAGACCCAGCTTGCGGTCCGTCTGTTTCGGAAGACTTGTCATCTGTGGCGCTCCCCGTGACGCATCTTTCGCGTATGCCGCCCGGTGGGCACGCTTTCAAGCCGATTGGCGCGGGTCATCTGGATCATTTGCCGATCTTCCATGCCAGCGTCTCAGGTGCCTGTGGGACGGGCGATTTAAGAGGCGCGAATTGCGGTTGCGATTGCTGCGGAGCGTCCACTTTTTCGATTTGCACGCGCAGATCGAACCACGCGGCTTGCCCGGTGATCGGGTCCGAATTGGCCCAACGCAGGCCATCGCCTTTGGGCGGCAGAAGTTCGTGGATCAGGTGATTGAGCAGAAAGCCCTTCGTCGCCTCGGGGGCGTCATCGTCCAAGGCCCACGCACCCTTGCGCTTGCCGATCGCGTTCCATGTCCAGACCGTGTTCTCGTTCAGGGCGGCCATTTCCATTACCGGAACGGTTATCTCACCATGGGGCGACGTTACACGCGCCCAATCCCCATCGGCCAGCCCGTGCTGCTGCATCAACTTGGTCGGCACGTAAAGCGGGTTCACCCCGTGCAATTGCCGCAGCCACGCATTCTGGCTGCCCCAGCTGTGATACATGGCCATCGGGCGTTGCGTCAGTGCAGTGATCGGGTAGCCGTCCTGGCCACGGTCATCCGCTGGATACCAGATCGGCAGCGGGTCCATCACCTGCTTGAGCCGCGCGCGAAGGTGTTCAGGTGGTTGATGCGGCCCGACCCCTTCGGCGGCGCGCTGGAACTTGCGCAGCGGTTCCGCATAAAGCGAGAACAGGTAGGGTTGCGGGCTGTCGTAAAAGCCCATGTCGACCGCCCATTTCTGATAGCTCGTGTTCCACGGTTTGTAATATTGCGCGTCGTCCGGCACGTGTTCGACAAAGAACCCGCCATTGGCGATATAATTGTCGATCTGCCCGTCATTCACACCACCCCGCCCAGAGGTCAGCCCGTTCGGCCCCAGCCGATACCCGGCCAGCGGCCCGATCCCCGGCTTACGTTCGTGATTGACCATGTAATCGGCATAGTCGCTATATTTGGCAGAGCCGTCCGCGTTCACGAAACCGGGCAGATTCAGCCGCGCGCCAAGCTCGCATAGAACGGACTGGAACCCGCGCACATCGCGGTCCGGTTCTACCACCGGCCAACGGATTGCATCGGCGGCAGCATCGGCTTCACTGATCGGGCGGTCCAGCAAAGAGATACAGTCGAACCTTTCCAGATAGGTGGTATCCGGCAAGACCAGATCGGCATAGGCGACCATTTCAGAACTATACGCATCCGAATAGATAATCCGCGGAATGATGTAATCGCCGGTCACGTCCGTGTCGGTCAGCATCTCGATCACGCCAGACGTGTTCATCGAGGAATTCCACGACATATTCGCCATATACATCATCAGCGTGTCGATCTTATAAGGATCGCCCGCATGAGCGTTGGAGATGACCATGTGCATCAGCCCATGTGCCGACAACGGGTTTTCCCAAGAAAACGCCTTGTCGATCCGAACCGCCGTACCATCCGGCTTCAGGGCCAAATCCTCTGGCCCTTGCACAAAGCCCAGATGCGGCCCGTCCAGCGGTGCATTGGGGGTCACGCCCGAATGGGGCTTGGGATGCGCGGTGGCGGGTTTGGGGTAGGGCGGTTTGAACCGGAAGCCGCCGGGAACTTCGACAGTGCCCAGAAGAATTTGCAGCAGGTGCAGGGCCCGGCAGGTTTGAAAGCCATTAGCATGTGCCGAAATCCCGCGCATCGCGTGGAAGGACACCGGACGCCCCCGCATGGTTTCGTGCCGTTCGCCCCGGAAATCCGTCCAAGGCTGCGCGATCTCGAAGGACTGGTCAAACGCCGTCTTCGCAAGCTCGCTGGCGATGGCGCGAATACGCTCCGCCGGGATGCCGCACTGTTCGGCCACCGCTTCGGGTGCATATTGCGGGTCGAGGTATTTCTCGACCATCAGGTTCATCACCGTCTTATGTGTGTAACCGCCATGCCGCCATTGCGCGGACAGGTCCGGTTGCACGCCCTTGCGGTCAAATGGTGCGGGTTTGCCAGTCCGCCGGTCGATCACCAACTCCTTGCCGGCCTGATCCCGCATCAGCATCCCATGATCGCCGCTGTCGGTGTTGGCATTGACGAGCACCGGCGCGTTGGTGAAACGCGCCAGATAGTCCAGGTCGATCTTGCCGGATTTAAGCAGCACATGGATCATCGACAGGATGAACAGCCCGTCCGTTCCGGGCGTGATGCCGACCCAGTCATCCGCAACCGCGTTATACCCGGTGCGGATCGGGTTCACCGCAATCACCCGCCCGCCGCGCGACTTGAGCTTGCCGATGCCGATCTTGATTGGATTGCTGTCGTGATCTTCGGCCACGCCGAAAATCATGAACAGCTTGGTGTGATCCCAGTCCGGCTGACCGAATTCCCAGAACGCTCCGCCCATCGTGTAGATGCCCGCGGTCGCCATATTCACCGAACAAAAGCCGCCATGCGCCGCATAATTCGGAGTGCCGAAGTTCTGCGCCCAGTAAGAGGTGAAGCTTTGCGACTGGTCGCGCCCGGTGAAGAAGGCCAGCTTTTCCGGCTGTTTCTCGCGCAGCGGGCCCAGCCAGTCTGTGGCAATGCTCAGCGCTTCGTCCCAGGTGATTTCCTCGAACTCACCCGATCCGCGCGGCCCGACCCGTTTAAGCGGTGCGCGCAGGCGGGATGGCGCGTTGTGCTGCATGATCCCGGCGCTGCCTTTGGCGCACAGCACGCCCTTGTTCACAGGGTGATCGCGGTTGCCTTCGATATAAGCGACCTTGCCATCCTTCATGTGCACGTTCAGGCCGCAGCGGCAGGCGCACATGTAGCAGGTGGTTTTGCGCACCTCGTCGGACACTTTCGGAGACAGGTCTAGTGTCGGTTGAGCGCGTGCCATTCAAATCCTCCTGGGAAGCTCACAGATGTTTCCTGATTTTTTCCAAAATGAAAACAGTGTTTTGCTTTTGCTCGTATTGGTGGAAACTTATCGGTCTTCGATAGGAACCCAGTTCCGCATATCCGGCCCGTTATAGAGAGTGAGTGGCCGGATCAGAATGTTCTGCCGCTGCTGTTCGACGCATTGGATCACCCAGCCCGGCATCCGCCCAATGGCAAAGATCGGCACGTAAAGGTCCATCGGAATGCCGTGCAACTGGTAGATGACGCCGGAATAGAAATCGACATTCACGTTGAGCCCGTGGCGGGCATAGGGCGACATCGCCTCGACCACACCTTGCAGGATCTCATACCATTCCGGCGCGCCCATCTCTTCGCCCAGCTTGCGCACGCCTTCGCGCATATGCCGCGCGCGCGGGTCTTCGGCGCGGTAGACACGGTGGCCGAAACCTGTGACCGGCTCGCGGTTCTTGCGCTTGGCTTTGACATAGGCGGCGGCATTGTCGGGGGTGCCGATCTCCTGCACCATTTTCATCACGTCCTCGGCTGCGCCGCCATGAGCCGGACCGGCAAGGGTGGACAGCGCCGTGACGATAGCGCCGTGCAGGTTCGCTTCCGTTCCGACGGTGACGCGGGCCGCAAAGCTGGAGGCGTTGCTGCCGTGCTCTGCGTGCAGAATGAAATCGACATCCGCCAGCCGCGCCGCATCTTCCGAGGGTTTCTCACCCTTGAGCATCCACAGCCAGTTGCCCGCATGGGACAGGTCCGCATGCGGCTGTACCGGCGCGCGCCCGTTGCGAATGGCCTCATGCGCCGCGATCAGTGTCGGGACTTGCGCGGTCAGTTTGATCCCGTTCTCGATGAACGCATCTTCGCCCACCTTCTGGCTGTCCGCGTCCAGGGCCGCCAGCGCGGATACCGCTGTGCGCAGCACGTCCATCGGATGCCCATCCTTGCAGGCGGCGATGATGTCCAGAACGGCGTCGGGCACCGACCGGTTCGCCTTCAGCTTGGCGTCGAACGTGGCCAGTTCATCGGCGGACGGAAGCTCGCCACGCAGCAGCAGGTAGCAGACCTCTTCGAACGTGCCGTGGGTCGCAAGGTCATGGATCGAATATCCACGGTAGCTCAGTTCGCCTTTGGCTCCATCAATATGGCTGACACCGGAGCGGTCGAAATAGATGCCCATAAGGCCACGGTTGATCTTGACGTCATCAGTCATGACTGGCTCCTTTGCTGAAACTCGGAGGGGAAAATGGCGGCAATTGAACGTGCCTTTGAAACGGCGCGCGCACGGAATGCGCGGATCGTGATGCCGGAAATGTCAGAGGCCCGTGTGGCCGAAGCAGCCGCGCGTATCGAACGTGAAGGATTGGGGCGTCCGGTCGATCTGGCCGAAACAACGCAGGCGCAGGTGGCCGCCCTTGTCGACGCGCGCGGCATGAAAGAGGCGATGGCCCGGCGCTTGCTGTCCAAGCCGCTATACAAGGCGGCGGCGATGGTGGCGGCTGGCGAGGCGGATGTGATGGTTGCCGGCGCTGACAGCCCGACACGCCGCGTGATCGAAGCCGCGTCAATGGCGATCGGCCTGGCGGAGGGCGTCTCCGTCCCGTCCTCGTTCTTTTTGATGGCGTTTCCCGATGGGCGCGAACTCATCTTCGCCGATTGCGGCGTGACCACCGACCCGGACGCATCGGACCTTGCGGCCATTGCGCGCGCATCCTCCGCCACGGGCGCTGCGCTTTTGGGGCAAAGCACCGTCGCGATGCTGTCCTTTTCCACCGGATCAAGCGGCAGCGGGCCGTCGGTCGACAAGGTGCGCGAGGCTGCCGAGGCAACCGGGTTCACCGGCCCGATCCAAGGCGATGCGGCGCTCAATCCGCGGGTTGCGGCGCTGAAAGGGCTGGGGCAGGGCGATGCCAATGTGCTGATCTTCCCATCGCTCGACGCAGGGAATATCGCGTACAAGCTGGCGCAGGAACTGGCCGGTGCGCAGGCGCTTGGTCCCATTCTGCAAGGGTTCCGCCGCCCGGTTTGCGACCTGTCACGCGGCGCGACGGTCGATGATATCGTTGCGGCGACCATGGTCACCATCGCCCTGTCCTGAGGGCCGTGCGGGGCAAGGTCACGGGGCAAAGCGGATCGAGACCTCCGCATCGGTCAGCCGGCCTTGAGATACCCACATGGGTTCCGCGATCAGCTTGATATCGCTAAGTGCCAATTCGGGAAAGCTTAGCCCCATCGAATGGGCCACGGCAAAGCGCCGACCGGGCTTGGGGTTCAACGCCGGGGCGATTGTGTCCAGCCCGGCCTTCATGTGATGGGCAATGTCCCATTCCCGGATACCTTGCGCGTCGCGGGTCACAACCCAGCAATGCATATCATTGCACCACGCCGCGCCGTCCGGGTCCGTCTTTTCCGCAGGAAAGAAATACCCGGTCACATACCCGGCATCGACCCCGGCTGCACGCAGGCTAGCAATGAAATAGGCGTTGATGTCCACACATGATCCCACCGTCAGGCTGCAAAGCTGCGGCAGGGTATCCTGATCATCGTAATAGCGGGTATCGGGGTGCCCATAGGAAAACAGGCTGGCCACATGCTGGGCGACGGCATGGGCCGGATCGGGCGCGGCGGCCAGCGCTGTGGCATCGTCGATCAGGGCCTGCGCGGCCCGAGTGAATCGGCTGTCGCGGGTCTGGAACATCGCGTCGGGATAAGGGGCCGCCGTAGGCGCGACCTCATATCGCAACTCCACCGCGCCGCCATTGGTTTCAATGGCGGCGGCAGTTTGTCCGCAGGTGGTTTCCTCGACCTGCCGCACCGTGCCGCCTGTTACCGCTAGACCGGCAGTGGTGCCATTCGGTGTCGCCATCCCCCGAGGGGCCAGCAGCACACCGGGGCCATGCCGGTCCGGAACAGTCAGCACGATGCACGGCACCGGCTTATGCCTCGGTGCGCATGTCTGCCTTGTCGATCCCGGCCACACGCACAGGCTTCTTCATCGCGTCACGACGGAAGGGTTCGCCCAGTTCCTGATTGATCATCGCCTCGATCAGGGTGGTCTTGCCCGCCTTCTGATCCGCAATCGCCGTGTTCAGCGCGTCGGTCAGTTCTTCCATCGTGCGCGCAACGACACCTTTGAGCCCGCACGCCTGCGCGATCCCGGCATAGGACACTTGCTGGTCCAGCTCGGTCCCGACGAAGTTGTCATCGAACCAAAGGGTGGAGTTCCGTTTCTCTGCGCCCCATTGGTAGTTGCGGAACACGACCTGCGTGACGGCGGGCCATTCGCTCCGGCCAATCGCGGTCAATTCGTTCACGGCAATCCCGAACGCCCCATCGCCAGAGAACCCGACAACCGGCACATCCGGGCAGCCGATTTTCGCACCAACGACCGACGGCAGGCCATAGCCGCAAGGCCCGAACAGGCCCGGCGCCAGATATTTGCGGCCCTCGTCAAAGGACGGATAGGCATTCCCGATCGCGCAGTTATTGCCGATATCCGAGGAAATGATCGCCTCTTTCGGCAGCGCGGCTTGGATCGCGCGCCACGCCATGCGGGGGCTCATCCAATCGGGTTTGTCGGCACGGGCGCGCTCGTTCCATGTGGTGCCGGGATCGTCATCCTCATGGTCCATCGAGGACAGTTGCTGCGCCCAACGCGATTTCGTTTCTGCCACCAGCGCCTTGCGGTCGTCGCGGCCCGCATCGCCCGCGGTGTCCGACAATTGGGCCAGAATTCCGCGCGCCACCTTGGCCGCGTCACCGATGATGCCGGTTTCGATCTTTTTCGTCAGGCCGATCCGGTCAGGGTTGATGTCCACCTGAATGACCTTCGCGTCAGCGGGCCAGTATTCCATGCCATAGCCGGGCAGGGTCGAGAACGGGTTCAGCCGGGTGCCAAGCGCCAGTACGACATCAGCGTTCTTGATCAAATCCATCGCGGCCTTGGAGCCGTTATACCCAAGCGGCCCGGCAAACAGCGGGTGCGAACCGGGGAAGGCGTCATTGTGCTGATAGCCAACGCAGACCGGGGCATCGAGCCGTTCAGCCAGATCCATCGACGCCTTGATGCCGCCTTCGGACAGGACCACACCCGCGCCGTTCAGGATCACGGGGAACTTCGCCTTGGACAGCAGGGCCGCCGCCGCTGCGACAGAATTTTCGCCGCCGGGGGACATTTCGAATTCGGTCGGTTCGGGCAGTTCGATATCGATGACCTGCGTCCAGTAATCCCGCGGGATGTTCAATTGCGCCGGGGCCGACAGACGCTTGGCCTGCGCGATAACGCGAGTAAGAACCTCGGCAACCCGGCTTGGGTCGCGCACCTCCTCCTGATACGCGACCATGTCTTCAAAAAGTTTCATCTGTTCGACTTCTTGGAACCCACCCTGACCGATGGTCTTGTTCGCGGCTTGCGGCGTGACCAGCAGCAGCGGCGTGTGGTTCCAATATGCGGTTTTCACGGCGGTGACGAAGTTGGTGATCCCCGGACCGTTTTGCGCGATCATCATCGACATCTTGCCAGTCGCGCGGGTATAGCCATCGGCCATCATCCCGGCGCTGCCTTCATGCGCACAATCCCAGAACGTGATGCCCGCCTGCGGGAACAGGTCAGAGATCGGCATCATGGCCGATCCGATGATCCCGAATGCGTGTTGAATGCCGTGTCGTTGCAGAACTTTGACGAAGGCTTCTTCGGTGGTCATTTTCATGGGGGATCCTCCTGATCGCATGTCGAAGAGAGGGACTCGCGGCCCCGATCTGGCTTTTTTGTTGTCCTATCGGACAGGCAGGGCTGTCTATAGGGCCAGATTGACCTTGCGGCTAGAGCCAGATCACCAGGCAGCCAGTGTTTGGGCGATGCGGGCGATGCCTTCGGGGATGCGCGCATCGGGAATGGACGAATAGGCCAGACGATAGAACTGTGTCGGGCGGTCCGGTCCGGCGAAGAACGGCGCTCCCGGTTCGATCAGCACCGATTGCTCTGCCAGGCGGCGCGCCAGATCGGCGGTGTTCACACCATCGGGCGCACGCATCCAGATGGACGAGCCGCCAAACGCGCCCAATCCGGCGACGGACAGCTCATGCTTGGCGATGGCGGTTTCGATCACGGTGCGCCGGTTATGCAGCGCCTGCGACATCCGCCGGATCAGCGCATCATAGTGGCCCAGAGACAGGAAATAGGCCGCCGTCCGCTGGATATGTCCGGGCGGGTGGCGCAGCACCGAGGCGCGCAGGGCGCGAGCTTCGCGGATGAACGGCTCTGACCCGACCAGATAGCCAAGGCGCAGGCCGGGAAACAGGCTTTTGGAGAAGCTGCCGACATAGATCACGCGCCCATCCCGGTCGAGGCTTTTAAGCGCAGGCGACGGCGGGCGCAGGAAGGACATTTCGAACTCGTAATCATCCTCGACGATCAGCGCGTTTACCTCGCGGGCACGGTCCAACAGCTGTCTGCGGCGCTCCATCGGCATGGTCGCGGTGGTCGGGCATTGGTGGGATGGGGTGGTGAAAATGACGTCTGTGTCTTCAGGGATCAGCCCCGGCGGCAAGCCGTCGCGGTCAACCGGCACCGGCGACACGTGGCAGCGCGATTGCGCAAGAATGTCGCGCAACGCGTGATAGCACGGGTCTTCCAGCGCGGCGGTCCGTCGCTGCGTCAGCAAAACCTGCGCGGTCAGCCACAGTGCATTCTGCGCGCCAAGCGTGATCAGGATTTGATCGGGCGTCGCGGAAATCCCGCGCCGGGGCAGAGTGTGACGCAGAATGAATTCGATCAGTTGCGGATCGTCATGGTCGTAGTAGTCCATCGTCAGCGATGAAAAATCCCGCTGACCCAGCGCTTGTACTGCGCAATGCCGCCAATTGGTGTGATCAAACAGCGACGGGTCCGCCTGACCGTAAATGAATGGATATTTGAAGCGCGACCAATCCTGCGGTTTGTGAGGCGTGTCGCCACCGGTAAAGCGCTGCCCGATCGCGCGCGACCAATCCACGGTCTCTTGCACCGGATCGGGTGCGCGAAAGTTGGGCGGCGTCGGCGCGGTTTCCGACACGTAATACCCCGACCGCCCCTGCGAAGTCAGGTAATCGTTTGATAGAAGCTCCGTGTACGACAACGTGACCGTAATCCGGCTGACGCCCAGATGCTGCGCCAACTTGCGGGTGGAGGGAAGTTTCTCGCCCGGTTTGAAACGGCCCGACAGAATGCCTTCGGCGATCATCTGTTGAATCTGCGCCTGCAAGGTGCCTTGGGCGTCGGGTTTCAGAAAGAAGGTTTCAACAGGAAGCGCCATGCGCTGGGACGATAATCTGGTCTTATCCGCGCGTCAAACTGGTCTGATCGGCGCCGTCGGTCACGCGGACGAAAGCAGCGCCTCGCTTAGGTCCCAAAGCCGCTCGGCCGCGGCGTCATCCGCTGCATGGGCATTCACGCCGAAATACCGCTCAGTCGGGCTGCCTTCGGCGGTGTTTGCCGCAATATCGCAGTCTTCGCAGTAAACGCCGGGCTTACCATCCAGCGCGGGCGCTGTCGCGGCCCAAAGCGTGGTGGCGCAGCCTTGCTCCGGCGTTTTGAACCCGTCTTTGGCCAACTGAGAAGGCGCGCCTGTTTCGTCCAGCCACCCCAGCGCGACCATCTCTTCTTTCGGCAGGTGCCGCTGCAACGGGGTGAAAATCCCACCCGGATGCACGGAAAAGGCAAGACCGCCGCCTTCCTTCAATCGGCGGGACAGGGCATTTGCGAACAGCGCATTCGCCGTCTTCGCCTGCCCATAAGCCTGCCATTTGTCATAGTCCGTCTGGGTGTATTGGATATCGTCCCAACGTATACCGCTTAGCTTGTGCCCGGTGGACGACAGGCTGACAACGCGGGCGCCGGGCGTCTTTTGCAAAAGCGGCATCAGCGCCTTGGTCAGCGCGAAATGACCCATGTGATTGACGCCGAACTGTGCTTCCCAACCGGGGCCTACGCGGGTTTCAGGGCAGGCCATGATCCCGGCATTGTTGATCAGCAGGTCAAGCTGACCCAGGCCATTCACCACCGACGCGGCAAACGCCTGGACCGAGGCCAGATCGGCAAGGTCCATCGGGGCCGACTCCACGGCGTCGCCGAGCGGGGCGAGCGCATCTCGTGCCTTCTTAGGGGAGCGGACAGGCACGATGACCCGCACGCCTTTGGCGGTGAGCGCGCGCACGGTTTCCAGTCCGATACCGCTATACCCGCCCGTCACAATCGCGGTCTTGCCGTTAAGGTCGATCTTGCCGAGAACCTCCGTCCCGGTGGATTTTGCGGTGAAATCTGACCCGGTGGGAATTTGATCCGATTGTGCCATTGCGGTCTCCTGTCGTTGCGCGCCGAGAATGGGCGCAGGGCCAGTTCGCTTCAACGCACTGCTTTGGGGTTGGCGCACTTCGTCACTTAAATGGCGCGTTCTGCATCATCTTCGGACGTCCGTCCACGTGGCTGACCACGCTGCCGATGCATAATAAAGCACCGCAAAGCACCACGCATCCGGGCGCAACGGGCCGTCAATCATCGCCAACACGGCAATTCCGGCGGATTCTCGCCGCTCTGCGCAGCTGATCCCAGAATCCCGCGTCAATGTAGTTTTTCGGTCACCACTATAGCGATTAACTCCGCTATTTTAGGGGCTTGTGAGCGGAAGTTACCAGTTTTTGCATCCGCGACAGCACAAACCCCAGGTTGTGTCGTCGCCTAGGAATCGGAGGTCATGACCTTGCAGGAAACGTCAGTTAGCGGGAACAAAAAGACCGTCGCCGGTCGTGCCAAGCCCATGCAGACCCGGATCGTCCAGAACAAGACGTGGGAACAAAGGCTCGAAGAAGCGCGGCGCGAACGGAAGCTCATTCTGGATTCGCGCAAGGCCGGGCAGAAACTGCGGGCCGAGCGGGATGCGAACGCGCCTGCGCGCCTTGGCACGGCACCTTTGCCCGCATCCATGGCTGCGCCGATCATTCGCGCAAACCAGCCCGAACCACAGGCAAAGGCGCAACCGCCAAAGCGGGCGAAGCTGAAACAGACAAAGACGCAGCCGGGCGTGGGTATTGGGACACCTACCGCGACTCTGGCCGCAGCATTGGCCGGGGCGTCATCTGAACAGCCCAGCACCCGCAAATCCGTTCTGACCCGCACCTTGTCGTCCACACCGCTGCTGGTGTTCATGTTCGCGGTGGGACTTGGCCTTGGCATCAAGCTTGGCCTGTGGTTGCACGGCGGGTCGTCGCCGGACGTGGCAGAGGCCGTCACAGTCCCGCCTGCGCCTGACGTGGACCCGGTGCAGCCTGTCCCGGTAACCGCGCCTGCACCGCAAGTAATCGAGGCGCAGCCCCTGGACGAACGGTCAACGCCCGTCCAGCCGGTCATTCGGCTGACGATGCCAGCACAGACTCAGGCGGCTGCACTGACCCGCGTGCAACCCTTCCCAACCGCCGCACAGGCTGAGGCCACGCCCCCGCAGCAAAGCCCCGAGGTCGTACCGAGTTTCGCGGCGCTACCGGACGCACTGCAAGCCCCAGCGATTGCGAAGGTCGACGAGGTGTTCAGCGCCATGCAGATCGCCGCTATGATGCCGGTAGAGCGGCCCGAGCCGCCTCAGTTCCACATTCTGGAAGACACGGGCGACGTGCTGCCCGGCCAGACCCGGACCGAAACCCCAAGCCAAGTCTTCATGCATGTCTCCAACAATGTCACCAACGCGAAGCAGACGGCGTTCATGTCGCAACTGGATCGCGCCGGGCTTGAGATTGCCAATGTCGATCAGGAATCGTTCCTGATCTCAACCACGCACTTGCGATTCTACAGCGAAGGCTTGGCAGAGGCGGCGCAGGAAGTGGCGCAAAAGCTTGGGGTCGAAGCGCGCGATTTTTCGCATCTTGAAGGGCCGGACAAAGGCCGGATCGAGCTTTGGCTGGCCGGTCCTGCCGTTGCCAAGCCGCCGGTTCGTCAGCCCGTGGCAGCCGCCCCGATCAAGAAGGCCAAGCGGTTCGCGTCAAAGCAGCCGCTTTACAGCCCCTCGATCGCGAGCCGCTAAATAAAAACCGCCCGCCAGTCACAAGAGACAAGCGGGCGGTCCATGCGCAGTGCCAAGGCGCGTGTGTTAGCCGAAGACGCGGGTCAAAGCCTGATCGACCGCGTCGGTCATTTGGTCGATATTGTCCGCTGTCGCGATCAGCGCGGGAGAGAAACACAAAGTGTTGTTCTTGCCCGGTACCGACCGGTTCGTGGCCCCGATGATGACGCCTTGCCCCATGCAATCGGCCACGACCTTCTGCACAAGTGCTTCATCCACCGCCTCGCGCGTTTCGCGGTCCTTCACCAGTTCCGCGCCGCAGAACAGGCCCTTGCCGCGCACATCGCCAATGACCGCATGCTTGTCTGCCAGTGCCGCGAGGTTGTCCATCAGGCGGGCGCCCATCGCATTGGTGTTATCCAGCAGGTTTTCCTCTTCGATGATGGCAAGGTTTTCCAGCGCTGCCGCCGGCCCTGCCGTGCATCCGCCAAAGGTGGAGATGTCGCGGAAGTAATTCATCGGGTCAGAAGCGTCGTCCTTGAACATGTCGAACACTTCTTCGGTGGTCACAAGGCAGGCAATCGCCGCGTAACCGGAGGCCACGCCCTTGGCCATCGTGACCATGTCGGGCTGGATGCCGTATTGCTGGTATCCGAACCATGTTCCGGTCCGGCCAACGCCGCAGACGACCTCGTCGATATGCAGAAGGATATCGTATTTTTTGCAGATCTCTTGAACGCGCTGCCAATACCCTTCGGGCGGGGTGATCACGCCGCCCCCTGCGGTGACAGGCTCAAGGCACAGCGCACCGACGGTCTCCGGGCCTTCGCGCAGGATGACCTCTTCGATCTGGTCTGCGGCCCATTCGCCGTAGTTTTCGACCGGGGCGCCGTCTTGTTCGTGGCGGCGATACTCAAGGCAATGCGGCACGCGCACGAAGCCGGGCGCGAAGGGACCGTATTGCGCGTTGCGCTCATCCTGACCACCGGCGCTGAGGCATCCGATCGTGGTGCCGTGGTAATCGCGGTCGCGGTACAGGATCTTGTGCTTCTTGCCGCCATAGCGCTTGTGCGCAATCTGGCGCACCATCTTGAACGCCTTCTCATTCGCCTCGGAACCGCTGTTCATATAGTAAACACGGCTCAACCCGGGCATTTTGGCGATCAGGCGCTCGGCGAACATGGCACCGGGGATGGAACCGGCGCTGCCCGCGAAGTAATTCATTTTGACAAGCTGGTTATAGACCGCCTTGGCAATCCGTTCGCGGCCGTAGCCGACATTCACCGTCCAGACGCCACCGGACACGCAATCCAGATGCTCTTTGCCCTTCTGGTCCCAAACGTGAATGCCCTTGCCCTCGACGATGATGCGCGGGTCCGTCGACTCGAACGGCTTATGTTGGATCAGGTGATGCCAGATATGGGCGCGATCGGCTTCGACCACGCGGGAGAGATCGTTTTCGTTGAAAGTGCCGTCCATCTTCCTGAACCCCGTGTTGTTTGCGAAATGGCTATGGCCCGCTCGCCCTTGGCAGCAGGTCTGCCCAAGACTTAGGCGCGATTCCGGCGTCATTGTTTAGGGCCAGAATGCCGATAGCTATATAGCCAATTTGGGCGCGCCGCCCCGCGAATTTGACACCCGAAAAGAAATTTAGGTCATTATAGCAATGTTTTGCGATTTTCCGAAGCCCCCCGAACGGGCCGAGATCACCGCCGGTTGCGGGCAGCTTAGAAAAAAACATTGAACGCGTGTGCTTAATCGTCGTTCACTTTCCCCGGATTTGCAGCGTAGGTTGCAATCTGAAAATTGCCGCGCGTCAAGATGCGGTGCCAACACGGGAGAATTACGCATGAGCTTGAAATCCAAACTTATGAGCGCGGTCGCAGGGTGCGCCATGCTGGCCGGCGCACAGGCCGCCGCAGAAGAAATCACGGTGGCTTACTTCCTCGAATGGCCGATGCCGTTCCAATACGCAAAAGCCATGGGCATGTATGAAGAAGCGCTTGGCATGGACATCAACTGGGTCAGCTTCGAATCCGGCGTGAAAATGTCCGCCGCGATGGCGTCTGGCGACGTGCAGCTGTCCGTCAGCCAAGGTGTGCCGCCCTTCGTGGTCGCGACATCCGCGGGTCAGGATTTGCAGATCCTCGACGTGGCCGTGTCCTATGCTGAAAACGACAACTGCGTCGTGGCCGAAGCGCTGGAGATCGACAAAACCTCCGCCGGGGAACTCGCCGGCAAGAAGGTCGCTGTACCGCTCGGAACCGCCGCGCATTACGGCTTCCTGAAGCAAATGAGCCATTTCGGCGTTGATGTTGCGTCGATGGAAGTCGTCGACATGGATCCGCCGGATGGTGCTGCCGCGATTGCGCAAGGCGCGATCGACATGTTCTGTGGCTGGGGCGGGTCGCTGCGCCGCGCGAAAGAGCATGGCAACGTCCTGTTGACCGGCGACGAAAAGACCGAACTGGGCATTCTGGTGTTCGACGTGACCTCCGGTCCGGCGGCATGGGTTGCGGAAAACTCCGACACCGTGGCGAAGTTCCTCAAAGTGACGGCAGACGCCAACGCGATGTGGGCGGACGAAGCGAACCAGGCGAAAATGCTGCCGGTTATCGCCAAGGACGCGGGCATGGACGAAGACGCGACGATGGAGACCATCTCGACCTTCACATTCCCGACCGTGGAAGAGCAGCTTTCCGGGAAGTGGCTGGGCGGCAACGCGCAAAGCTTCATGAAGGGCGTGGCGGACGTGTTCGTCGAAGCCAAGTCGATCGACCAGGCGCTCGATTCCTATGAGAACGCAGTCAACGTCGCGCCGCTGCAATCTGCACAAGGCATGTAACTGACCAACAAGGGCCGGGGTCGCATTGCGCGGTCCCGGCCTTTCTACATCTTGAGGGACGTGATGAGCGGACTGGCGTTAAACAACATTTCAATGAGGTTCGATCTGCCCAATGGCGGATCGGTGCAGGCCCTCAAGGACGTGACGCTGAACTTGGCACCCGGAGAACTGATGAGCGTGCTTGGCCCGTCCGGTTGCGGCAAGACCACGCTTCTGAATATCGTGGCCGGGTTTCTTGCCCCGACCGAGGGCGAGATCACGCTGAACGGTCACCGGGTCCTGGGCCCTGACGCGGAACGCGGAATGGTGTTCCAGCAAGGTGCGCTGTTCGAATGGATGAGCGTGCGCGACAATGTCAGCTTCGGCCCCCGCATGAAGGGCCAGCGCGAATCCAAGTGGGCGGGCAATGTGGACCACTTGCTGGACGTTGTCGGCCTGCAGGATTTCAAGGAAAAGGCGATCTATGAACTGTCGGGGGGGATGCAGCAGCGTGTGGCTTTGGCCCGCTGCCTTGCCAACGATCCCGACGTGATCCTGATGGACGAACCCTTGGGTGCGCTTGACGCGCTGACACGGGAAAAGATGCAAAGCCTCGTTCTCAAACTCTGGAAAGAGACCGGCAAGACGATCATCCTGATCACGCACTCCGTCGAAGAAGCGCTGCTTCTGGGTGAACGGTTGCTGGTCATGGCACCGCGTCCGGGCCGCATCCACAAGGAATACCGCCTTCCCTTCGCGGATATGGGCGTGAACGCAGACCTGCGCGAAATCAAGAAGCATCCCGATTACGCCAGCACGCGCGAAGAAATCCTTGGGATGATCTGGGACATGGAAGAAGAAATCATGGGCCGCACGGAGGCCGCGCAATGACCGGATTGATTATTCTAGCCGTCTATATCGCGATCTTCGCCGGGTCTTACTTCATCATCATGCGCCTGCTGTCAGGGCGGCGATCCGATTTCACCTCGCTGAAAACGGTGACCTTTGGCGACGAAAGCGCGGTGGTATCCAACCGGGCAGCGTCCGTGATCTCTATCGTGACGATCTTCCTGATCTGGGGCGCGTTCACCGGATCGAAATGGGTGCCGGGCTTCCTGCACGCACCGGGGCCTTTCGTGGGCGAGGCGCAGTTCGAATACACCGCCCGTGCCGATGACGGGACAGAGGATTCCGCGACCGTCACCGTGCTGGTGCACCCGATCTCCGAAGAGGCGACAGCGCCCGAAGTGGATCCCGGCGATGGCTGGGCCAAGAACGACAGCGATACGGTCGGCGCGTGGCGCTCTGGCCTGATCCGCGTGGACAGAAACGATGAAAAGGGCCGCGACCAAGGCCATACCGTGATCGCAGTCAATGGGGAGCCCATCGCACCGGGCGGTGAGGTGAATACGAGATTCGGCCGCGTCGGCATGAGCCAAAAAGGCACGCTGAACTTTGTTCCGGCCAAGGGTCTCCAGATGGAAGCGATCTGGCTGCCGCCCCCGGAAGCCGTTGTAAAACGCTTGGTGGATATCGCGTCCGAAGGGTATCGCGGCTTTACCCTGTGGGAGCATCTGGGCATGTCGCTCTACCGTGTTCTGCTTGGCTTCTTCTTCGGTGCGCTGGTCGGTGTCCCACTGGGATATGCGATGGGGCTAAGCGACTGGTTCCGCGGCTGGTTTGACCCCATCGTGGAATTCATGCGCCCGGTGCCGCCGCTGGCCTTGATTCCGCTGGTAATCATCTGGGCGGGCATCGGCGAGAACGGCAAGATCATCCTGCTCTTCCTCGCGGCGCTATGGATCATGGCGATTGCCGCCCGCTCCGGCGTGTCCGGGGTGCGGATATCTAAGGTCCATGCCGCTTACTCGCTGGGGGCCAGCAAATGGCAGATCATGCGTCATGTGATCGTGCCGAACTCCCTCCCGGACATCTTCACCGGGGCGCGGGTCGCGATGGGCGTTTGTTGGGGCACAGTCGTTGCGGCGGAACTTGTCGCCGCCGAAGTCGGGGCCGGTATGATGATCATGGCCGCGTCGAAGTTCCAGCAAACGGATATCGTTCTGATGGGCATCATCCTGATCGGGATCATCGGCTTTGGTATCGATATGCTGATGCGCTGGGCCGAACGGGTTCTGGTGCCGTGGAAAGGCAAAGGCTGATCGGCGACACGCCAATCCGCTAAGGATCAAACGAAGGCGGGCGCACCCAGTGCGCCCGCTTTGTCGTTCTACTGATTGCTATCGATCCAGCGGCTCATCAGTTTGCGATCCTTGAAGCACTCATTGGGCACCGACCGGCGCTTGATCCGGGCGATCCGTTCGGCAAAGGCCACCTGTTTGGAAGACGGGTAATTCGCAAAGCGTGACGGCGCCTGATCCTTGTTCTTGTCGATCCAGCGGGACAGCCGCGCGCGATCCACAAGCGCCGCATCCGGAACCGCGATCTTCTTTCGGGCCGCGATCTGATGTGCAAAGCGCAGTTGCTTCTCGGACACCGGAAGGCGGTGGTAATCATTGCTGTCCGCCACATCCGTCACTGGGCGTGGATTAGAAAAATCAAACGTCATCTGCATATCTCGCCCTCCTTCTGGGGTTCATTAACAATATAGAACAAAATAAGAACATTGCAAGTTGATGTAGAAGGTCGCGCCTTCACCACAAGATGTGGGGTGAATTCGTTAACCTTCAAGATTATCCACAAGGGGTTGTGATCGGCGCTTCAGCTAGCGCGCATCCCAGACGACGCGAAATCCGTGATGCGGCGCAGCGCTATCCGGCGAATTTCCCGAACGCGCGGCGATCCGGTAACGGAAGCAATAGGACCGGTGGCAAAGAAAGCTGCCGCCCTTCGACAGCTTATAGCCTTTCATCCCTGCAAGCCGTTGTTTCACATGAGCTTTAAGGGATTTGACCCGATAGGGTTCGCTCGTCCATTCCCAGACATTCCCGACCATGTTGTAAAGGCCATAGCCATTGGGCGCGAAAGAGCGCGCAGGCGCGGTGTTGTGCCAGCCATCCGCATCCGTGTTCCGCGTCGGAAACTGGCCTTGCCAAATGTTACAAGGAAAGTGGTCCGTGTCGTTCGGCGGCGCATCGCCCCAAGGATATGGCACATCGCCCAATCCGCCCCGGGCGGCATGTTCCCACTCTGCCTCTGTCGGCAAACGCCCGCCCGCCCAGGTCGCAAAGGCCCGGGCATCGGCCCAGCTGACCTGCGTGACCGGATGATCGTCGGGCGCGTTGGTGCCGGGGCCATTCGGGCACCGCCAATCCGCGCCGTCGACCCGCCGCCACCATTCCAGCCCATCGATGCCAAGGGTCGGTCCGGTCCCGTCCGGCACATCCGTATGAAACACGAAAGACCAGCCGAACCTCTCTGCTTCCGTCACATATCCTGTGGCCGTGACGAAGGCTTGGAATTCGGCCCGCGTGACGCTGGTGCGCCCGATTTCGAACGGTTTCACCCGCACGTGACGCGGCGGGGATTCGCCATCGTCCGGTATTCCCGGCGTCGCCGTGCCGACAAGTGCTTTGCCGCCGGGAATGGGCACCTTGTCGAAGCTCAGCCTGCAGGGCGCGTCCTGCACAGGTGCGGTATCGGGCGCGGGGTCGGGCGCGGAGTCTTCGCGGTTCGGTCCGCAGCAGGTCTGACTCATTGCGCGCCTACCCCCACACCACATCGCCCAAGAAGATATACCCCGCGCCATAGATCGTCTTGATCAGCCGCGGATTCTTCGGGTCTTCGCCCAACTTCGTCCGCAGGCGCGAAATCCGCACATCCATCGCACGGTCAAAGCTTTCGCCTGCAGTGCCGCCAAGCGCGTCAAGCATCTGCGCCCGGCTGATCAGACGTTTGGGGCTGGTCAGGAACAGACGAAGCACTTCTGCCTCCGCATGGGACAGCGTCTTTTCCTCGCCCGCATTACTGGTCAGGGCGTAGCTGTCGAAATTCGCGGTCCAGCCGTTGAACCGTGCATGATCTCCGGTTTCAGACGCCGCATTGGGACGACGCAGGCGCGCGCGGATGCGGGCCACGACCTCTGCCGGATCGAAGGGCTTGGTGATGTAGTCGTCCGCGCCAAGTTCCAACCCGGCGATCCTGTCCTGCACTTGCGCACGGCCAGAGACGATGATGACGATCGCCCCTTCCTCCAATGCAAGGCGATGCACCACCGCAAGCCCATCCGTGTCGGGAAGGGACAGATCGACAAGGCACACATCGGGACGGTGACTTCTTAGCGCGGCCTCGAAATCGCGGGCGCGGCCATGGGTCTGGGTGCGAAAGCCCGCCTCGCGCAGTGTTTCCGCCAGCAACGTCCGAATCTCTGGCTCGTCATCGAGGATTGAAATCAGCGGGGCGGTATTCATGCCGGAACGTCCAGTGCCAACAAATCTGCAAGGTCCTGCGCAGAAAATGGCTTTTGCAGCACGGGCGCAAGCGTGCTGGCGTCCTGATGCAGCGGATCGTCAGCAGGAAGGGAGGTCATCAGGATCATCACCGGCCCCGTCACGGCGGTGGAGCGGGCCAGATCGACCCCGGTCGCTTCGCCCGCCAGTTTAAGATCGGACAGGATCAGCGCGATATCCGGCACGGCCTCCAGCAATGAGGCGGCTTCTTCGACCGACGTGGCCTCGATCACCGCATGGCCGAGGCTGGTCAGCATCTCGCGTGTGCCAGAGCGAAGATCGGCGTCGTCCTCTACCAGCAGCACCAACCCACCAGAGACCGAAGGCGCCTCGCGCAGCGGCAGGCGCAGGGTGACGCGGGCGCCCGTGGGTTCGACGTTGTGAAGCTCCAGCGTTCCCCCGGCAAGTTGCGTCATGTCATAGACCATGGGCAGCCCCAGCCCGGACCCATCGCTGCCCTTCGTGGTGTAAAACGGCTCCAACGCGCGTTCGATCACGGTTGGCGAGAATCCCGGCCCGTCATCGGTGACCGAAAGCTCGACCCAGGACTGCCCGACAAGTTTGGCATTCAGCTGGATATGGCCGGGCGTTCCACAGGCGTCGCGCGCGTTCAGGATCAGATTCAAAACCGCGTCCTGCAGCATCCCCGGATCAAGCAGCAGGGGCGTCTTGGGCAGGTCGAGGTCCAGATCAAGACGCAGACCATCCGGCAGGGTCGAGCGCGCCAGCATCGCAATATCCAGCAACACGCGGTCCAGTTGCGTCGCGCGGGGGCGGTAGGGCCGGGCGGCGGTCATATCGCCAATCCGGTCCAGCAGCGCGCCGCCCCGCTTGGTCGCGGCAAGCGTGCCATCCACCAATGCCGCGGCCCCTTCGGGCAAGTTCTCCATCCGTTTCAGACGCCCCTGCAGCCCAAGAATGATGGTCAAAAGGTTGGAAAAATCATGGGCAAGGCCGGACGTCATCTGCGCCGCCAGATTCCGTCGGCGGGTTTGCTGCAATGCGGCCCGCGCTTGGGTTTCTTCGGTGATATCCATCGACAGGATATAAAAACCGCCATGCCCATCGGGGGTAAACGCCACGCGGATGCGCCGGGCCGACGGGGTATAGGTAAATTCGAACACCGAACGCTCTCCTCGATAGGCCGCTTCCATATGGGGCGCAATATGCAGATACGCCCCTTCTCCCAGCGCGTCGCGCAAGGTCAGCCCGATGATATGGGAGGGCCGCCCCGGCATGATCGACGACAAACGACGGTTGGAATAGGTGTAAATCCCGCTACGATCGACATGGGCAATATGGGCGGGCATCATCTCTGCCGTCAGCCGGATCTGCGCTTCGGAGCGGGTCAATTGCCGCTTCGTTTCTTCCAGCGCGGTGATGGTCGCCGCCAGTTTTCGGTTGGTGCTGGCCAGTTCTTCGGCCCGCGACAGTAGCTCGCCGCTCAATTCCTCGGACCGGGTGCGCAACAGCGTTTCCTGCGCCTTGGACTGCGAAATATCGGTATAGACCGTCACCCACCCACCTTGGGGCAAGGGCGATCCCTCCACCGAAATCGTACGGCCATTGGCACGGGTGCGCTCCATGTAATGCGGCTCGAACGCGCTGGCTTGCTCGACGCGCTCGGCCACGAAGCTTTCGACATCGTCGATTGGCCCGTACTCGCCCGTCACCACCAAATGCCGGATCGTTTCATCGAACCGCGCGCCGGGCGTGACCAACGCATCGGGCAGATTGAACATCTGCTGAAACGGCGCGTTGCACACGGAAAGGCGCAAACGGTCGTCATAAATCGACAGGGCCTGCGCGATCAGATTCAGCCCGGCGGTCGTTACTTCCATGCGGCGTTTGTCGTCCATAAGCCGCTTGATGCACCCCGCGCGCAGGCTCGGCAAGGGGGCGGGGGCTTGTAACAATTCGTTGGGATTTGGAAATCATGCGGAAAAAGTTGACGTACAGCGTGCTTTCATCGTCTTCTTTCGGGAAGAAGAACCGCTTTGGCGGTCGACGCCAAAAGGCGATGGGAGGAAAATTGTGGGAACGCCGACATCTGGCGCGGAAGGGCTTCGGTCCATTCCGGCGCTGTTGCATCGCAACGCCAAGACACTTGCTGACAAGCCAGCATATCGCGAAAAGGAATTCGGGATATGGCAAAGCTGGACATGGTCCGAAGCCGAAACCGAGATTGAGAACCTCGCACTTGGGCTTCTGAACCTTGGCGTGGCCGAAGGCGATTTCATCGCCATTATCGGGCGTAACCGTCCCTATATGTATTGGGGTATGGTCGCCGCGCAGATGGTCGGGGCCATTCCGGTACCGCTGTACAACGACGCTGTCGCCGAAGAGATGGCCTATGTTCTGGACCATTGCGGCGCGCGCTTTGTCATCGTCAGCGATCAGGAACAGGTCGACAAGGTGATCGAGGTGCAAGAGAACCTGCACCAGTTCGAACACCTGATCTATCTCGACCCGCGCGGGCTGCGCAAATACGACCACACGCGCCTGCACCAGTATTCGCACATTCAGGAACAGGGCCACGCCGCGCGCGACGAACTCACGCCAGAGCTGCGCCGCCGCGAGGCCAAGCTGGACTATGACAGCACCTGCGTGATGCTCTACACATCGGGCACGACGGGGAAACCCAAAGGCGTGGTGCTGTCGAACCGCAATGTGATCGAAAGCGCGAAATCCTCGTCCGAGTTCGATGATCTGCGTCAGACCGATGACATCCTCGCCTATCTGCCTATGGCATGGGTCGGCGATTTCATCTTCTCTGTCGGGCAATCCTATTGGACTGGATTCTGCACGAACTGCCCCGAAAGCGGCGAGACGATGCAGACAGACCTGCGCGAGATCGGCCCGACCTATTTCTTTGCACCGCCGCGCGTGTTTGAAACGCAATTGACCCAGGTGATGATCCGGATGGAGGACGCGGGCAACTTCAAGCGGCGCATGTTCCACTACTTCATGGATCACGCCAAACGGGTCGGTCCCGCGCTTCTGGATGGTAAGTCTGTCGGGCTTTGGGATCGCCTCAAGTACAATCTTGGTGAGGTTCTGGTCTATGGCCCGCTGAAAAACACGCTGGGTTTCAGCCGTGTCCGTGTCGGATATACCGCCGGTGAAGCGATCGGGCCGGAGATTTTCGAATTCTACCGCTCTCTCGGGATTAACCTGAAACAGCTTTACGGCCAGACCGAAGCCACCGTTTTCATTACGGCGCAGCCCGATGGGCAGGTGCGTTCTGACACCGTTGGGGTGCCTTCGCCCGGTGTAGAAATCCGTATCGCCGAGAACGGAGAGGTCTTCTACCGCTCCCCCGGTGTGTTTGTGGAGTATTACAAGAACGCCGAAAGCACGGCGGATACCAAGGACGCGGAAGGCTGGGTCGCGACCGGGGACGCCGGGTTCATCGAACCTGATACCGGACATTTGCGGATCATCGACCGCGCCAAGGATGTGGGCAAAATGGCCGATGGGTCGATGTTCGCGCCGAAATACGTGGAAAATAAGCTCAAGTTCTATCCCAACATCCTCGAAGCCGTGGTCTTTGGGAATGGTCGGGATGAATGTACCGCCTTCATCAACATCGATCTCAGCGCGGTAGGCAACTGGGCCGAGCGGAACAACATCGCCTACGCCTCCTATCAGGAACTGGCCGGGCATCCGCAGGTGCTGGCAACGATCCAGGCCCATGTCGAAGAGGTCAACCGATCTGTCGCGCAGGACGAAATGCTGTCCGGCTGTCAGGTGCATCGCTTTGTCGTGCTGCACAAGGAACTGGATGCGGATGATGGCGAACTGACCCGCACCCGCAAAGTGCGCCGCCGTATCATCGAAGAAAAATACGACGATATCATCGCCGCGCTTTATGACGGTTCGGACAAGGTCAGCACCGTGACCGAAGTGACGTATGAGGATGGCCGCAAGGGGTCTATCTCGGCAACACTGGAAGTGCGGTCAGCCGAAACGCGCGTTGCAGCGCAGAAAATGGCGGCGGAATGAACATGTTCCGTCCGTCTGAAGTCTGGTCCCGCAGGGTCTGGTCAGACCAGATCCGGCTGGGGATTGGGCGAAAAAGCCGTGTTTACCGCTTGACCGATTCGGAACGGCGAGGAGAACCCGCACAGTTCTGTTTCGATGCTGCGTATCGCTTCCGCCCGCGTCATGCCGCGCTGCTTGCAGGCCTTCGCCATTTGCAAGAGGCAGCTATGTTCGCATTCGCTGAACATGACTGCGGTCCTTCTGCTGCTCGATACAATACACCATCGCATAGAATGGTTAACGAAATGCTGCGTCTGCACAAGGAAAATGCTGCACATGCTTGATCAAAGTGATGGATATGTGACTGAGGATGGCCGCAAGATCGGTTCCGTCGTGATGGAAATGAAGAACATCACGCTGCGGTTCGGCGGTGTGGAAGCCATCAAGAATATCTCTTTCGACATCCGCGAGGGCGAGATTCGCGCCATTATCGGCCCCAACGGTGCCGGCAAATCCTCCATGCTGAACGTGATCTCGGGCTTCTATGTCCCACAAGATGGCGAGGTCTGGTATCGCGGTGAGCGCCGCGCGCCGATGCGCCCTTACGAAGTGGCGCGGCAGGGCATCGCCCGGACCTTCCAGAATATCGCCCTGTTCGAAGGCATGAGCGTTCTCGACAACGTCATGACAGGTCGCCTGACCAAGATGAAATCGGGTCTGTTCGGGCAGGCGATCTGGAAGGGCAAGGCAGAGGCCGAAGAGGTCGCCAACCGCGAAGTGGCAGAGAAGATCATCGACTTCCTCGAGATTCAGAGCATCCGGAAAACCCCGGTTGCCCGCCTGCCTTACGGTTTGAAAAAGCGGGTCGAACTGGCGCGGGCGCTGGCATCGCAGCCGAAAATCCTGCTGCTGGACGAACCCATGGCCGGGATGAATGTCGAGGAAAAAGAGGACATGAGCCGCTTTATCCTCGATGTGAATGACGAATTCGGCACGACCATCGCGCTTATCGAACACGATATGGGCGTTGTGATGGACCTGTCCGACCGCGTTGTCGTGATGGATTACGGCAAGAAGATCGGTGACGGCACGCCGGACGAGGTCCGCGCCAACCAAGACGTGATCGACGCCTATCTGGGGGTGTCGCATGACTGACGCGATTTTCGCTGTGCTGGTATCGGCCGGGCTTGGCCTGTGCCTGCAACTCGCCGCGCAACGCACGCAGCGCCAACCTGCGCAGAACCGCCAAGCACGAAAAGCCACGGCATGGAGGACATGGAATGCCTGAACAACTCGTATTCGCGATGGAAGTGTTCCTGAACGGGCTGATGGCCGGGGTTCTGTACGCTTTGGTCGCGCTTGGCTTCGTGCTGATCTACAAGGCGTCGGGCATCTTCAACTACGCGCAGGGCGTTATGGCGCTGTTCGCAGCGATGACGCTGGTCGGCATCCAGAAAGGGCAGGTGCCCTTTGCCCACCTGATCAACGCGCTGTTCGGCGCGGACCTGCATTACTTCGGCTGGTCGGTCAATTCAGTGGTCGCCATCTGCTTTACCGTGGTCGTGATGATCGGGCTGGCGTGGATGGTGCAACGCTTCGTGTTCAGGCACCTGGTCGGGCAAGAGCCGATCATCCTGTTCATGGCGACCATCGGCCTGGCCTATTTCCTTGAGGGTGTGGCCGACCTGATGTGGGGGTCGGAGATCAAGACGCTCAATGTCTGCCTTGCCGGCGAGCTTTGCCTGCCGCAGGGGATCAATACGTGGATCGATGAAACCACCTTCAACATTTTCGACTACGGGTTCTTCATCGACAATCTGGATATCACCGCGACCATCGTGGCGATCCTGCTGGTGGCGGCGCTGATCGCGTTCAGCCAATACACCAAACAAGGCCGCGCCATGCGCGCTGTGGCCGATGACCACCAGGCGGCGCTGTCCGTTGGGGTATCGCTCAACTTCATCTGGGTTCTGGTCTGGTCCGTCGCGGGCTTTGTCGCCCTTGTTGCCGGCATCATGTGGGGCGCGAAATCGGGGGTTCAGTTCTCGCTGAGCCTGATCGCCCTTAAGGCGCTGCCGGTGCTGATGCTGGGCGGCTTCACGTCGATCCCCGGCGCGATTGTGGGTGGTCTGATCATCGGCGTGGGCGAAAAGCTGTTTGAATTCGCGATTGGTCCGATGATCGGCGGCGCGACAGAGAACTGGTTCGCCTATGTGCTGGCGCTGATCTTCCTTGTGTTCCGTCCACAAGGCCTGTTCGGGGAGAAGATCATTGAACGCGTCTGACTCCACCATCGCGCGCAACACGCGCTTTGGGGATCAGTCCTCAAGGTTCTTGAACGCCGCGACGATCACAGCCGCCGACAGCGTTGCGGTCAGCGTGAGCGCCAGCGTCAGATCGCCCAGCAGCCACGCGCCGAGCAGCGTCGTTGCGCCCGCCGCCAAAAGGCAGATCGGCAAAGCAAGCCAGATCGCGCCCTGCGCGCCTGCCCCCGGCCCGGCATCCCTGCGGATCGGCCGAGTCCTGGGCCGCGCTTCGGGCCGCGGCGCGACTTCAACGGTCGCATCCTCGACCGCCTCCAGCAAACGCGCCTTGGCATGTATGTATTCCATCTCGTCCAGCTCACCCCGCCTACGCGCGGCATCGAGCTGGCGAATTTCTCGCAACATCGCGGTCATCGCACCCACTCTCTCACCCGCGTCCGGGTATGGCAGGCAGATTTGGGCAAAATGTGGCGATCGGGAATTACCGCAAAAGCTGGTTAACGCACGAGGCGCAACATGCCCAAACTGATCGCCATCCTGAACGTCATCGCATGGTCCGGGTTCTGGGCCTTTGGATACCTGGCCCTGTCGGCGCATGTGGAACAGACCAGCCAGATGGTCACCGCTGTGCTGCTTGCCGCGCTGGGCGCGGGGGCCGGTATGTTTTGCTGGATGTGGCTGGTCCGGCACTCGGAAGCGACCGGATACGCAAAACCCGCGAACCGGGTGGAAAAGCTCTTGGAAGAGGAGACGCTGTAAATGTTTTACCGTGAGGCAGGGGATTTCAAGACCACCTATGTGGAGGACAGCCAGACCTTCCCGATCCGGTTCGACCGTTACCGGTACTATTTCGTTCTGCTCGTCGGCTTCGCCGTGCTGCCGTTCATCGTCAACGACTATTGGGTCAACGCGATCCTTGTGCCGTTCCTGATCTATTCCATCGCAGCCATCGGGCTGAACATCCTGACGGGATATTGCGGACAGGTGTCGCTGGGCACGGGTGGGTTCATGGCCGTAGGGGCCTATGCCTGCTACAAGCTGATGACAGCTTTTCCAGACATATCCATCGTGATCCACATCCTGCTTGCGGGCGGTGTGACGGCGGCGGTGGGTACGCTGTTCGGCCTGCCATCGCTGCGCATCAAGGGTTTTTACCTTGCCGTGGCCACACTGGCGGCGCAGTTCTTCCTTGTCTGGTTGTTCAACCGCGTGCCGTGGTTCTACAACTATTCCGCTTCCGGCCAGATCAACGCGCCCGAGCGCACCGTCTTTGGCGTGCCGGTGACGGGCGCCAGTGTCGAGCCTTGGGCGATGTATATGATCTGCCTTGTCTTCGTCTTCGTCTGCGGGGTGCTGGCGCGGAACCTGACGCGTGGTTCCATCGGGCGCGAGTGGATGGCGATCCGCGACATGGACATCGCGGCAGAGATCATCGGGGTGAACCCCCTGCGGGCCAAACTGACGGCCTTCGCGGTCAGTTCGTTCTTTGTCGGGATTTCCGGGGCGCTGTTCTTTTCCGTCTATCTTGGCGCGGTCGAGGTTGGTGAAGCCTTCGGCATCCAGAAATCCTTTATCGTGCTCTTCATGATCATCATTGGCGGTCTGGGGTCCATCTTCGGCTCCTTCGCCGGTGCGGCGTTCCTTGTCGTGCTGCCGGTGGTGCTGAAGCTGATCGGCGTGGACCTGCTCGGATGGCCGACAGACATCGTCGCACATTTCCAACTCGTGATCGTCGGCGGGCTGATCATCATGTTCCTGATCCTGGAACCGCACGGCCTGGCGCAATTGTGGCGGGTGGCCAAAGAGAAACTACGGCTCTGGCCATTCCCGCACTGAATGTGCGGGGCGCATCAAAGCGCCCTGCGCGACATCGGATAAACCAAGGGAGGAGAGACCCGATGAAGAAGCTAGCAACCTATACGGTGGCCACCATGATGGCAGCCGCCCCCGCGATGGCGGATCTTGTGTTCCCGTCGCTCAGCTATCGGACGGGGCCCTATGCGGCGGGTGGTATCCCGTTCGCGGATGGCTATGCGGATTATTTCACTCTGCTGAACGAACGCGATGGCGGCATCGGCGGTGTGATGACGCGCGTTGTGGAATGCGAAACTGGCTACAACACCGAAAAGGGTGTGGAATGCTATGAATCGACCAAGGGCGAAGGCGCGCTGGTCTATCAACCGCTGTCCACCGGCATCACCTATCAGCTGATCCCGAAAACCACCGCCGACAATATCCCGATGCACACGCTGGGTTATGGCCGGACCTCTGCCAAGAATGGCGGCGTCTTCAGCCACACCTTCAACTTCCCGGCAAACTACTGGGATGGCGCGTCGGGGGCGATCAACTACCTGCTCGAGATCAATAACGGCGACATCAACGGCAAGAAGATCGCGCTGGTCTATCACAACTCCGCCTATGGCAAGGAGCCGATCCGCACACTCGAAGGTCTGGCTGAAAAGCACGGCTTCGAGTTGCTGCTGCTGCCGGTCGATCACCCCGGTCAGGAACAGAAGTCGCAATGGCTGCAAATCCGCCGTGAGCGTCCGGACAATGTGATCATGTACGGCTGGGGCGTGATGAACCAAGTCGCGATTCAGGAAGCCGCGAACATCCGTTTCCCGATGGAAAACTTCATCGGCATCTGGTGGTCCGGTGGCGAGCATGACGTGATGCCCGCGGGCGCTGCGGCCGATGGTTACAAGGCGCTGACCTTCCACAATGTCGGCAAGGACTTCCCGGTATTCGACGACCTCCAGAAATACGTCGTGGATGCGGGCAAAGCCGCTGGCGCGGGCGATCAGGTCGGGAACGTCCTGTATAACCGTGGCATGTACGCCGCGATGCTGGCGGCCGAAGCGACCAAGGAAGCACAGAAAATCCATGGTGTCGCGGATATCACCCCGGCGATGATGCGTGACGGTCTGGAAGCCCTGGAAATGACAGCCGAGCGTATGGAAAGCATCGGTTTGCCGAACTTTGGACCGACCTTCAAAGCGTCCTGTGAAAACCACGGCGGTGACGGCCTTGTGGGCGTTGTCGAATGGGATGCGGACAGCAAGTCCTGGTCGCTGATTTCGGACTTCAAACCGACAGATGCCGACATCATCGCGCCGCTGATCGAAGAAGACAGTGCGTCCTATGCCTCCGAAGCGGGCATCGAGCCGCGCTGCTGATCGAACACATCCCGGCGGCGGGGCGTATCCTGCCGCCGGACCCAAGACGAGTTTCCAACGAGAGGCGTGACACCCATGCTGGATGCGACCGACACAAAACAGGCCGTACTTGAGGTCAACAATATCGAGGTGATCTACAATCACGTGATCCTCGTGCTGAAAGGCGTGTCCTTGACGGTTCCGAAGGGCGGGATCACCGCGCTTTTGGGCGGCAACGGCGCGGGCAAGACCACCACGCTCAAGGCGATTTCGGGGCTGCTGGCCAGCGAACGCGGCGAGGTCACCAAAGGGTCGATCCATTATGGCGGCAAGCCGACCACGGATATGGATCCGGCGGATCTGGTGAAGCTTGGCGTCGTGCAGGTCATGGAAGGGCGCCACTGCTTTGAACACCTGACGGTAGAGGAAAACCTGCTGACCGGGGCCTACACCCGGACGGACGGGGCCGCCGCCATCGCCCAGGACCTTGAGATGGTCTACAACTATTTTCCGCGTCTGCGAGAGCGGCGCAAAAGCCAGGCGGGCTATACCTCCGGCGGCGAACAACAGATGTGCGCCATTGGCCGCGCGCTCATGAGCCGCCCCGAAACGATCCTGCTGGACGAGCCGTCGATGGGCCTTGCCCCGCAGCTGGTCGAGCAGATTTTCGAGATCGTCAAATCCGTGAACGAGAACGAAGGCGTGACCTTCCTGCTGGCCGAACAGAATACGAATGTGGCGCTACGCTTTGCGCATCATGGCTACATTCTGGAATCGGGTCGCGTTGTGATGGAAGGCCCGGCAGCAGAGTTGCGTGAGAACCCCGACGTCAAGGAATTCTATCTTGGCATGTCGGATGAGGGCCGCAAATCGTTCCGCGACGTGCGCTCTTATCGCCGCCGCAAGCGTTGGCTCAGCTAACGGCGCGACAATGACTTCAGGAATAGTGGAACAGGGCAGATGCAGGACGTTTCCTTTTACGATGACTTAGAAACCCGCAGTGCCGACCAGCGCGCGAAGGATCTGCGAACCGCCTTGCCCGATCAGATCGGGCGTGCGCGGGCCATGGCGGGCTATGCGGCGACGCTGCAAGATGTCGATCCGATGGCAATCCGCACGCCAGAGGATCTGGCAAGCCTTCCGGTTCTGCGCAAATCCGACCTTGGCGCAGCGCAGAAGGCCGCGCCGCCCTTCGGCGGGTTCACCTCAGGTGTCAGCCAGTTCAGCCACATCTTCCAAAGCCCCGGCCCGATCTATGAGCCGGGCAGCCACGACAGCAAGGATTGGTGGCGATTTGCCCGCTTTCTGCATGCGGCGGGGTTCACCTCCAGCGACGTGGTGCAGAACTGCTTTTCCTATCACCTGACCCCTGCGGGCATCATGTTCGAGAACGGCGCCATCGCTCTTGGGGCCGGGGTGCTTCCGGCGGGTACGGGCCAGACGGAACTGCAAGTGCGCGCCGCTGCGGATATCGGCTGCACCGCCTATGCGGGCACGCCCGACTATCTGAAGATCATTCTCGACAAGGCCGACGAGATGGGAGAGCGGCTGCGGTTCACCAAGGCGGCAGTGGGCGGCGGGGCGCTTTTCCCAAGCCTGCGGCAGGAATATGCGGATCGCGGCATCTCGTGCCTGCAATGCTATGGCACCGCCGATCTGGGCAACATCGCTTATGAAAGCGCCGCGCAAGAAGGCATGATCGTGGACGAAGGGGTGATCATCGAAATCGTCACGCCCGGCACCGGGGATCCCGTGGCCGAAGGCGAGGTCGGCGAGGTGCTGGTCACGACGCTGAACCCCGATTATCCGCTGATCCGGTTCGCCACAGGCGATCTGAGCGCGATCATGCCGGGCAAAAGCCCCTGCGGGCGTACGAATATGCGCATCAAGGGCTGGATGGGCCGTGCCGATCAGACGACCAAGATCAAGGGCATGTTCGTCCGGCCCGAACAGGTCGCCGCCCTCGTCGCCAAGCACGATGAAATCGTCAAGGCGCGGGTCATTGCGGGCCGCGCTGGCGAACAGGACACGATGACCGTGCAGATCGAAGCGACTGGCGGCGATGCCGAGGTCTTTGGAAAAACGGTGCAAGAGGTTTTGAAACTGCGCGGCGCGGTCGAAATCGTCGCGCCGGGGGCGCTGCCCAAAGATGGGCTCGTGATCGAGGATACCCGCAGCTACGATTAAGACGCGGCGGCACGGCTAAAAGACAAAGGGCGGGGAAAATCCCCGCCCTTTTTCATGCCCGAAAGGGCCGGATCACGTCACGCTTAGTAGACGTTGCCCTTATCGACTTTCTGCGAAAACTCGGTTTCGCCGCCAGCAGCCAGCAATGCCGCCTGCTCAACCCAGTTGTCGCGGGTCACGCGGCCATTGAAACCTTCGAGGTTCGCATCGACCCACGCCACTTCGGCATCAGTCCATTTCGCGATCTGATCGAAGTGCCAGAAGCCCAGCTTGTTGCACAGCGCCTCCATCTTCGGACCAATCCCCTTGATCCGCTTCAGATCGTCTGCGGTCCCGCCGCGCGGTGCGTCCAGCGTTTCCGGCTTCACCCCTTCGGCAAGGCCTTCGACGACGCCATCGCCGTCATAGTCGCCTTCCAGTGCCTCGGGCCGTGTTCCGGTGTCGGCCACAACCGGCTCTGCCACTTCGGTGACTGCAGCGCTCGCCGCCGGAGCGGAAGCCGCAGCCAGTTTGGCGCGCAGATCCGCGATTTCGCCATCCTTATCGGCGTGTTTGGCACGGCAGGCGTCAAGATCGGCCCGCAGGCGGTCTGCCTCGCCATTATCGATGTTCACCTCGGACCGGCGGCCCCAAATGATCCAGCCCGCGATAAGTCCGATGAGGGCCGCCAACGCAAGCAGTACCCAGATTTCGGTCAACAAGAATCCCCATTCACGAAACATGTTACTCTCCTGCGTTCGTGGTGTTGTCTTTATCGGCTGCCGCGTCTGCGCCAGCCTCTGGCTCTGCCGCAGCTTCTTCTGCTTCTGCGACAGGTTCATACCAAGTGATTGTGGTCCGGCGGTTCGCGGCACGCCCTTCGGCGGTTTCGTTATCCGCGATGGGCTGATCTTCCCCATAGCCGGTTGCGGTGATGTCGGCCTCGGCAACGCCGCGGGCGATCAGGGCCGCGCGGACGGCTTCAGCCCGCGATTGCGACAGTTGCCGGTTCAGATCATCGCCGCCCTGGCTATCGGTGTGCCCACCGATTTCGACATTCAAATCCGTCTCGGCAAGGCACTTGCGGACGATTGCGGCAACGGCATTGACCGCGCGCACCGACTGCGCATCCAGTTGGGCAGAGCCCGACACGAAGTTGATCTTGTCATCTTGCAGGGCTGCTGTGGACTGTGCCTCGCAGGTTTCCGCATCCGACACGAAATCAAGCACCGGAAGCCAGAAGCCATTGGTGAACCGTTCCGCCCGTCCGGTCGCCCGATTGGTGCGTGTCGCGCCATCGTCGGGCAGGTCGGTCATCGCCGTCACGGTCACGGAGGCATTGGCACCCAGCGCCTCGGTCAATCCCGCAGTAACCAAGCCTTCATCGACGCCAGGAGCCGCCGACGCGGTCACGGTGACGACATCGTCATTGCTGTTGAAGGTCATCGTTTCGAGTTCCGGCAACCAGCCTGATACGGCGTTCAGTTGCTCTGTCGCTTGCGTGGCTTCACCGATCAGGCCCTGCACCGGCTCGCCCGACACATCGGCCAGACCAAGCGCGCCCGCAATGCCCGAAAGCTCCAGCCCGGCGGGCAGTTTGCCGGATACCGACGCACCTTGATCTGCAAGATAGGTCACATCGAAATTCGGCGGCGTGCCATCATCGCGCGTCGCAATGTCGAACGTGGCCGCATACCCTTCCGGCAGATCGCCAAGCAGCGCCATTGCAGCGTCTGCTTCGGTCGGTGTTTTCGCGGTGCCGGTCAGTGTTACCTCGGTGCCAACCACGGTCAGCTTGCCGTTCTCCAGTTGCGACAAGGCTTCGGCGCCATTCGATGCCACGGTTGCGAAGCTGCCTGTCTCATCCGAAACGAAAGCGTTGCGGATACCGGTCGCGGGGCGCGTGCCAATAATCTCTGCGGCGGGTAAATCCGCCGGGAACTTGCCGGTCGGCGCAGCGCTGTCGTCACCTTTTGCCATTTCCAGCGAGAAGGGCGCACCATCATCATAGAGCGCGATATCGCTCGACGCGGAAATACCGGCTGGCAGGCCCGCCAGAAGCGCCTCGGCCTCGGCCTTGGCGTCGGGTGTGGCCGCGCCTGTCAGCGTCAGGCTGTCTTCTGTCATACGCAAAGCGCCGGAATGCAGCTTGCCAAGCGCTTCTGCACCGATCTTGGAGGCATCCGCCCACCCGTCGGTCGCAGGCGGCAGCACGGACTGCGCCAATTCGCCGTCAAAATCCCGTGCGAGAGCTTCTGTCAACGCGGAACGTTCCAACGCGGCGGGAACCTTGCCAGTCGCCGTCACTGCGCCGTCCTCGGCCAGATCCATCGCCAACCGCAGCGGGGTGCCGTCATCCAGAACGGTCACGTCGATTGACGTGTCATAGCCGTCCGGCAGATCGCTGAGCGCCGCGCGGGCGGCAGCGTCTTCGGCAGGTGTTCTGGCTGTGCCTGTCAAGGACACGGTCCGGTCGGACACATCCATAGTCCCGTCTTGAAGGGGGGCGAGCCCATCCAGACCCTGCATCACAACGCCGGTCCACGCGCTGTCCGGCGCGCCTGCCATCAGGTCCAGATCATCGGCGGCGGCACCGATACGTGCGGCCAATGTCGCGCGATCCACCTCGGTCGGGATGACGCCGGCATAGGTTACGCCGTCGGCGGTCTTGCTTGCATTGAGCGCGAAGGGGCTTGCGGTCTCCAGCACGCGCAATTCGTCGCGGACAACCCGGCGTCCCGTCACATCATTCATGGCGGCGAGGATTTGATCCCGCTCGGCCTCGCCATTGGCGACGCCGGACACAACGATGTCCCGCCCCGAAACACGGGTCATGACCGGATGAACGGTCCCTTCAGCGGCAGCGCGCGCCGCCTCTGTGACCTCGGCCTCCATTGTCTTGGCATTGTTGGTCGACCCGTACCAACCCAGCGCCCCAACGCCGAGTACGAGCACAACACCCCCTAAAATTCCTCGCACTTATCCACTCCTTACGGTCCGTGATGCGTCACCTTTATGAGAGGAGGAGAGGCCGGGTCATCAGGGAAAAGGCAACAAGTTTCCCCCTGTTTCCAGTCTGCCGCAATAAAGCGCGCCGGCCCTGTCGGAAATTCAGGCAGCCTGCGGGCAAACCGGGCATCCCGGCGCAGGGCGATCGGTCCGAGGGGGGGAAACCGCGTGCTGGCGCAGTTCGCACCGCGCCTGCGACGATATTCACAGGCAGATTGCATCCGGCGGCCTCTGGAAAACCGGAGAAAAATAGTCGAGATGTGGGCAATGGTTGAGACGACACTCACGACGCCGCGTAAATCGACGCAAAACCCGACGCCGCGCATCCTTTGGATCACCGCGATGTGCACCGCGGCGATCTGCCTGTTGCCGATGGTCGCCGTCGTGATTGCGGCGCTGACCGGCGGGACGGAGACGATCACTCATTTGGCCCAGACGGTGCTGGGGCGGTACACGGCGGCGACGGCCTCTCTTGTGGTGCTGGTGGCGCTGGGAACCTTCGCGCTGGGTGTGGGGGCCGCGTGGCTGGTCACCATGACGCGGTTCCCCGGCGCGCGCCTGCTGGAGGTGCTGTTGGTCCTGCCGCTTGCATTCCCCGCCTATGTTCTGGCCTATGCCTATACCCATGTGTTGGACCATCCCGGCATCGTGCAAACGACCCTGCGCGACCTGACCGGGTGGGGCCCACGGGACTATTGGTTCCCGGAAATTCGCAGCCTTGGCGGGGCCGCGCTCATGCTGGTGCTGGTGCTGTATCCTTACGTATATCTGCTGGCGCGCGCGGCGTTCCTGCAGCAATCGGGCGCCACTTTCCTTGCGGCGCGCGCGCTGGGGCAATCGCCTTGGGGCGCGTTCTGGCGCGTGTCGCTGCCCTTGGCCCGTCCGGCAATCGCGGCCGGTGTCCTACTCGCGGTGATGGAGACGATCGCGGATTTCGGCACTACCGCCTATTTCGGTGTGCAGACCTTTGCGACCGGCATCT
This sequence comes from Aliishimia ponticola, assembly GCF_004803475.1. GTDB lineage: Bacteria > Pseudomonadota > Alphaproteobacteria > Rhodobacterales > Rhodobacteraceae > Aliishimia > Aliishimia ponticola. The sequence goes on along the minus strand of NZ_SRKY01000004.1, from coordinate 287,006 downwards.
ATACCGCGTGGTTCTCGCTTGCCGATCGATCCGGCGCGGCGCAACTGGCGCTGTGCCTGCTGTCCTTCGCCCTGCTTTTGGCCGTGCTGGAACGCTGGCAGCGCGGGCGCGCGCGCTATCACGAAGCCTCGCGCACCGCCCAACCGATGGAGCCGATGGAACTGCGCGGGCGATGGGGCTGGCTTGCCACCATCCTGTGCGCGACGCCGGTTCTTCTAGGGGCGATCCTGCCGATCTTCATCCTGCTGGCCATGGGGATAGGGTCAGAACAAGACCTGTTGAGCCGCCGGTATCAAGGGTTCATCCAGAATTCGCTGACCGTTGCAGCGATTGCTGCCGTGGTGACGCTGGCAGCGGCGATCTGCCTGGGCTTTCTCAAACGGCTGCGCCCGGGGCGGACCAGCAGCATCGCGATTTATATCGCACGGCTGGGCTATGCGGTGCCGGGCGGGGTCATCGCCGTGGGCTTGCTGGTGCCGTTCGCCGCGTTCGACAATGCGCTGGATGCGTTCATGCGCGCCCGGTTCGATATGTCCACGGGACTGCTGATCACCGGGTCGATCTGGCTGCTGGTCGCGGCCTATATGGTGCGCTTCCTTGCCGCCGCGCTGGGCGCATATGAGGGCGGGCAGGCCATGGTGCACGGCAATATGGACGCGGCCGCCCGTTCGCTTGGGCAGGGGCCATTGGGCACATTGCGCCGGGTGCATCTGCCGATCCTGACGCCGAGCTTGCTGACAGCGCTGCTGATCGTGTTCGTGGACGTGATGAAGGAACTGCCCGCGACGCTGATCCTGCGGCCCTTCAATTTCGACACACTCGCTGTTCAGGCGTACCGCCTGGCCAGTGACGAGCGGCTTGAGGGCGCGGCTGTGCCGAGCTTAGTGATCGTGGCGATCGGGCTGCTGCCCGTCATCCTGATTTGCCGGCAAGTCCGCCGATCCTGAGACTGCAACGAAAAAGGCCGCCCCGAAGGGCGGCCAGTCTGAGGGAGGTAGGCTGAAGCCTACCCTACTCCGGGTCGGTCCAGGTCACTCCCAGCCGACCTCGTTGAAGATTTTCTGCGCGGTGGGCACATTCCCGGCGACTTCGGACAGGTCAACCGCATCGGGACGGAACAGGCCCAGCGCCGCGACGGAGGCGCTCAGCCCCACACCCGGAACCGCTGGATACTCGTCGTTCCCGGCAGAGAAGTATTTCTGCGCCTGATCCGAGGCGAGGTATTCAAGGAACGCGATTGCGTTTTCACGGTTCGGTGCATGCGCCGCGACGCCGCCACCGGACAGGTTCATATGTGCGCCTTCGGCATTCTGCGCCGGGAAGACCCAGCCGATATTCTCCATCGCTCCCTTGTCCAGCCCCTTCACATCGGTACGGATCGCGCGCGCGAAGTAATAGGTGTTGGAGATGGAGATGTCGCACTCGCCGGAAACCAGCCCGCGCAGCTGATCGGTATCGCCGCCCTGCGGTGCCCGTGCGAAGTTATCGACAACGCCCTGCGCCCACGCCTTGGCGGCCTCTTCGCCGTGGTTTTCGATCACGGCAGACAAAAGCGTCTGGGAATACACGTTGGAGGACGAGCGGTGGCAAACCATCCCCTTATAGGCCGGGTCCGCAAGCGACAGGTAATCCATCGGCGGGTTTTCGACGTCGGTCTTGTCATAGAAGATGATCCGCGCCCGCTGCGAGAAACCAAACCACTGGTTGTCATCGTCTTGCAGGAAGTCGGGGATACGCGCTTCCAGAACATCGCTGTCCACGGATTGCAGCACGCCCGCCGCCTTGGCACGGGCAAGGCGCGACGTGTCCACTGTCAGCAGAATGTCCGCCGGAGAGTTCGCGCCCTCGGCCTGCATCCGCGTGATCAACTCATCGGCGTTGCCTTCGATCCGGTTGATCGTGATCCCGGTGGCGTCCTCGAAATCGGAATACAGACGCTCATCCGTGTCATAGTGGCGCGAGGAATAAAGGTTCAGCTCGCCCTCGGCATAGGCGGCGGTGGTCAGCGCGCTTGTCAGTGTCAGCGCGGCGGTGATTGCGATCCGCATGGGGGTCTCCCTAAATAATCTGATCGATTTTGTAGGAAACATAAGCGCGAGGCGATTGCAACTCTTTCCGACAAAATTTGTCATGATTGGGGGCGCAATCGGAAGGGGGCCGCAGCAGTGCGGATCGCAACGCCATCAGGCAAAAGAAAAGGCCGCCCCGAAGGACGGCCTGTTCAATACAGCTTTGCGCGGTTCAGCCTTGGCGGGCTTTGAACTTGCGCTGAGTCTTGTTGATCACATACACGCGGCCCTTGCGGCGCACCACGCGACAATCGCGGTGGCGGTTCTTGAGCGAGCGGAGTGAGTTGCGAACCTTCATGGCTGTCTCCTCTGCCTTGTGTGGCGCCAGAACTGGCGGGGCCACGGGGTTGATACGGGGCTTTCAGCATAGTGCCGAAAGCGGCGAAAAAGTCATGGTGGGCGGTACTGGGATCGAACCAGTGACCCCTTCGATGTCAACGAAGTGCTCTACCGCTGAGCTAACCGCCCATGCCAACACAAGTCGTGCCCCAAACAAATGGGGCGCGGAAGCCCGCGCCGGTTCGAAGGCCTATAAAAGGAGTCGTGATCGGGATCAAGGGCTTTTGGCAAATCATATTTTCAGTCTATGTTTTTTCCAAGCAAGAGGTTTCGATGACTCAGAAGGCCTATGACGTCCTGTTCCCTGAACGGCGCACATCCTGTGTCGTGTTCGCGTCGCCCCATAGCGGTCGACGCTACGCGCCGTCTTTCCTGAAATCCAGCGTACTGGACGATCACACGATCCGATCTTCGGAAGACGCCTTTGTTGATCTGTTGATCGACTCCGCGCCGCAGTTCGGTGCTGTTTTCCTGCGCGCAGAGGCCCCGCGCGCCTTCGTCGACCTGAACCGGGCGGCCGCGGAACTGGACCCGGCGTTAATCGAAGGGCTGCGGCCTCAGGCGCATAACCCGCGCGTGGCATCCGGGCTGGGCGTCGTGCCGCGCGTTGTGGCGAATGGGCGCGCGATCTATCGCGGCAAGATCCCCCTGCAAGAGGCGCAGCGGCGAATCGACAGGTTCTGGCATCCCTATCACAACCAGCTTCAAGTCCTGCTGGACGAGGCGCGCGCGCGCTGCGGTCAGGCGTTGTTGATCGACTGCCATTCCATGCCGCACGAGGCCATGGATGGCATCGCTCGCGGCGCGACTCGCCGTCCGGATGTGGTTCTGGGGGACCGCTTCGGCGCCGCCGCCCATGGCGAAATCGTGGATCGCATCGAAACCGCATTTCGCGCCGAAGGCTTCACCGTCACACGAAATTCCCCCTTCGCGGGGGCCTATATCACGCAGGCCTATGGCCGCCCGGCGCGCAAACAGCACGCGGTTCAGGTGGAAATCGACCGCTCCATCTATATGGATGAGCGCAGGATCGTGCCGAACGCCCATTTTGACGAGGTGCGCGCGCGGATTGCGCGCGTAATTGCCGAGATTGCCACAATCGGGCAGGAGCGGGTGCCACTGGCCGCGGAATAGGGGCTGAATAGGGCTTGGGATCGGCAGGCTGCGGGGGTAAACCCCGTGATGCAGGACAAGAACAGGACCGAACCCATGGGTAAGCCCGTCATATTGTGCATTCTGGATGGTTGGGGGCTGAGTGATCGGCGCGAGGGAAACGCGCCGCTGCTGGCCGACACCCCGGTCATGGATCACCTGATGGCGACCTGCCCCAACGCGACGCTGATCACGCACGGCCCGGATGTGGGTCTTCCGTCCGGGCAGATGGGCAACTCCGAAGTAGGGCATACGAATATCGGCGCGGGCCGGGTCGTGGCAATGGACCTTGGACAGATCGACCTGGCGATCGAAGACGGATCGTTCTTCGACAAACCCGCGCTGCAGGAATTCGCCGCCAAGGTCAAAGCCGCAGGTGGGCGGGCGCATATCGCTGGCCTAGCCTCGCCCGGCGGGGTGCATTCGCACCAGTCGCATATCATCGCCGCTGCCCGCGCGTTGACGGATGCGGGGCTTGAGGTCTGCGTTCATGCCATCACCGATGGCCGCGACGTGGCCCCGCAATCGGCGGCGGACCAGATCGCCGATCTGGCCGAGGATCTTCCCAAAGGCGCGCGGATCGTCACCGTCTGCGGACGGTACTTCGCGATGGATCGGGACAACCGGTGGGAACGGGTGCAACGCGCCTATGACGTGATCGTTTCCGGCAAAGCCGACAGCGCGCCGACCGCGCTGGACGGGGTCAAAGCATCCTACGCGGCGAATGTGACCGACGAGTTCATCGACCCCTTTGTGGTGGGGGACTACGCCGGGATGCAGGACAAGGATGGCCTGTTCTTCATCAACTTCCGCGCCGACCGGGCGCGCGAAATCCTCAGCGCGATCGGCGACCCCGCCTTCGACGCCTTCGACATTTCGGGCCGCCCGCAGCTGTCTGGCCTGCTGGGAATGGTGGATTACTCGGACAAGCACGACGCCTACATGACGACGGTGTTCCCCAAGCAGGATATCGTGAACACCTTGGGCGAATGGGTCGCCAAGCAGGGCAAGACCCAGTTCCGGCTGGCCGAGACAGAGAAATATCCCCACGTGACCTTCTTTCTGAATGGCGGCGAGGAAACCCCGAATGAGGGCGAGGACCGGTTCATGCCGAAATCGCCCAAGGTCGCGACCTATGATTTGCAGCCGGAGATGTCGGCGGGCGAGGTTACGGACCAGTTCGTTGCCGCAATCGAAAAGGGCTATGACCTGATTGTCACCAACTACGCCAACCCTGACATGGTGGGCCATACCGGCGATATCGATGCGGCCATGGCGGCTTGCACGGCGGTGGATCAGGGGCTGGGCCGTGTGGTCGATGCCTTGACCAAGGCGGGCGGTACGATGATCGTCACCGCCGATCACGGCAATTGCGAAACCATGATCGACCCCGAAACCGGTGGCCCGCATACGGCGCATACGCTGAACCCGGTGCCGGTGATTCTGGTCAACGGGCCCAAGGGCGCGGCGCTGCGCGACGGGCGGCTTGCCGATCTGGCGCCAACGCTGCTGGCCTTGATGGGGCTGCCCCAGCCCGATGAAATGACCGGGGAGAGCTTGCTCAAATGATCCGGCGGGCAAGCCTGCTTTTCGCGGCCTTTCTGATGGCAACGCCGTTAAGCGCGCAATCCGACATGGTCGCCGTGGCGGAGGCCGCCTTGGCGCGCCTTGAGGCCGCGACCGATCAGCTGGGCACGGCGGAAAAAGCACGCGACCGCGTTGCCGCCCTGACAGATACGATTTTGGCCTTCGAAGACGGTCTGGCCGCCATCCGCGAAGGGTTGCGCCGCGTTGCCGTGCGCGAGCGCGTTCTGTCAGAGCGTTTGCGCACGCAGGACGCTGAAATCGCGGCGCTGATGGGAGTCTTGCAGAGCCTTGGGCGCGAGAACAGTCCGACGGTTCTGTTGCACCCCGCCGGAGCTTTGGGCACCGCGCGGGCAAGTATGTTGCTGGCAGAGATGGGACCAGCCATGAACGCCCGTGCTGCGACCTTGCGCAGTGACCTGACCGAAGCCCGCAGCCTGCGCGCGCTGCAACAGGCGGCTTCTGGCCGTATCGAAGAGGGGCTTCAGCAACTTCAGGAGGCCCGCGCCGCGCTCAACACCGCGATTGCAGAACGCCAGCCGCTGCCGCAGCGCTTTACCGCCGATCCCACGCGCACCGCCATCCTGATCGCCAGCACCGAAACGCTGGAGGGATTCGCCAGCGGACTAAGCCAGATCACCGAAGACGACCCCGGCGCGGCGCTCACCATGCCCGATCCGGACGGAAATCTGCCGCTGCCGGTCAATGGCGTTCTGCTGCATGGCGCGGGCGAGGCGGACGCGGCGGGGGTCGTGCGCGAAGGCATCCTGCTGGCCACGCGGCCGCAGGCCCTGGTCACGGCGCCAACCGCCGCAACGATCCGATTTATCGGCGATCTTCTTGATCTGGGGCAGGTCGTGGTGCTTGAGCCGCGGGCCGATAGCCTGATCATCCTCGCCGGTCTGGGCCGCACCTATGGCAAGGCCGGGTTGGTGATTCCCGAAGGCGAGCCAATCGGAATGATGGGGGTTCCGGCAACGGATCGCGACGAATTGCTCTCACCAAGTAGTGAGGGGGCTGGAACTGACCGCACAGAAACGCTCTATATAGAGGTAAGACAGGATAACCGCCCTGTGGATCCAACGACGTGGTTCCGCCTTGGGCCAACGAATTAGGACAAAGCATGAAGAAATTCCTCATGGCAGCCGGTGGCGGTACGCTGGCAGGGATCATCGCCACCACGCAGATCGCCGGACCGCTTCTGGCGCAGCAAGCCGATGCCAACGCGAGTGTCTATGAACAGCTGGACCTGTTCGGCGATATTTTCGAACGTATCCGCGCTCAATATGTGGAAGAGGTCGATCCCGGTGAACTGATCGAAGCGGCAATCGACGGGATGCTGACCTCTCTCGATCCGCATTCCAGTTACCTGTCGCCCGACGATGCCAAGCAGATGCAGGTGCAGACGCGCGGCGAGTTTGGCGGCCTTGGGATCGAAGTGACGCAGGAAGAAGGCTTTGTGAAAGTCGTCTCTCCCATCGATGGCACCCCGGCGGAAGAGGCGGGCATCGAGGCCGGCGATTTCATCACCCATGTGGATAATGAAAGCGTTCTGGGCCTGTCGCTGGACGAAGCCGTCGATTTGATGCGTGGCCCCGTCGGGTCCGAGATCGTGATCACCGTCGTGCGCGAGGGCGAAAGCGAGCCGTTCGATATCTCCATCGTGCGTGACACCATCAAGCTGACGGCCGTGCGGTCGCGGACGCAGGGTGAAACCGTGGTGATGCGGATCACGACCTTTAACGATCAGACCTATCCGAACCTGAAAGAGGGGATGGAGAAAGAGATCGAAGAGGCCGGTGGCATCGATAACGTCAACGGTTTCGTCATCGATCTGCGCAACAACCCCGGCGGTTTGCTGACACAGGCGATCCGGGTGTCCGACGCTTTCCTCAACGAGGGTGAGATCGTGTCGACCCGTGGCCGCAAGCTGGAAGACGGCGAACGCTATAATGCGACGCCGGGCGATCTGGCCGAAGGCAAACCGATCGTGGTTCTGATCAATGGTGGCTCTGCCTCCGCATCGGAAATCGTCGCCGGTGCGTTGCAAGACCATCGCCGCGCCATCGTCGTGGGCACCAAGAGCTTCGGCAAAGGGTCGGTCCAGACGGTTATGCGGTTGCGGCAGGAAGGGGCCATGCGCCTGACCACCGCGCGGTATTACACGCCGTCGGGTCGGTCGATCCAGTCGCTTGGCATCAGCCCGGATATCGTCGTGGCCCAGCCGCGCCGCAACCCGGATGCCGAAGACGAGGAAGAAACGACAAACCGCTTCCAGCGCTCCGAAGCGGATTTGCGCGGCAGCCTGAAAAACGACTCGCTCAGCGAAGACGAAATTCGCCAGATCGAGGAAGATCGCGCCAAAGCCGAAGAAGCAGCGAAGCTGCGCGAGGAGGATTATCAACTGGCCTATGCCATCGACATCCTCAAAGGGCTGAGCGCGATCGGCGACGAGTTCGACAATTAATCGAAACAGTGCAAGGTTTTGCACCAAGGGCGGCCCTGAACGGGGCCGCCTTTTTTCGTCGGGGCCCGGTGTGGCGCAGACAGTTTTAGAAAATTGCCGCGTTTCATTTTCTTGGGTGAACCCTGCCTTGCCGGTATCTTCGATGGTGAGGTGCGACAATGGTCAAAGATTACGTTGTTTATAGTTCTGTCGCGGTTGGTGTCACATCGACCGTGATTGTCGCATTCTCCCTCCCCGCCTTGACGGATGTGACGGGTGAGAACGCGCCAACAGTCGCGGTGCAAGAAGCGGTCGCGGCGCAAAAGTCCTTTTGCGAACAACGCTTGGACGGGGTCAATTGCGTCTGTTTTGCGCGCCGGGCCGGGCAGGTCCTGGCGCATGACAGCCCGCGTGCGATGGGATTCGCCTATGCCGATCCGAACGATCTGGCCCGCGATCAAGGCTCCGATGGTTGCTAGGCCGGGCGGGCCGCGCGGTCAGGCGAACATGCCCTGACAGAACCACCCGGCAGACAGTGCGCCGCCATGCGCAAAATAAAGCCACAGCTCCTCCCCGCTTTCGACAGTCACGCGCCAGTAATCGCGGGTTCCGGTCCGCCATTCCGGCGCGTCCAGCCACCATTCCGGCGCGATCCGTTCCGGGCCACTGCCGCGCACCAATTGGTGCGTCCGCCCGCGCCAGCGAAACGTAGCAGGCAGCGCGGGCGTTTCCGGGGCTTGCACGATCTCTGGCGGCCAAAGCAGTACGGGGCGTGGGCCGGGCGGGGCTGGCCACGCGCCGTCATGGGGTTTGGACCACGCGGCGGCCATCACTTTGCTGGTCTTCTCCGGGATATGGCTGGATGCGGGGTGTAGGCGCGTGATCGCCTCCATGCCGACGCGGGCCCCCAATCGGCCGAGCAGGTCGTCCAGCAGGGTGGTCTTGGCCAACCTGTCCGCCACGGCCTTGCCCGCATCCAGATGTCCAACCGCGCGGGTCTGATAAACCGGTTCGGTCTGGAGCGCCTCAAGACGCAGCATGTCGATCCCGAAACCCGCATCAATCTGGTCCAGCTTCAGTTCCAGCAACGGGCGGATATGCGGCGGGTCGGTCGAAGGGCGGGCCAGCGCGATCTCAATCGCTTCCACCCCGTGATCGGTGCGGTGGGCTTCCAACCGTAAGCGGCGGATGGCGCGGGACTTTGCGTCAAGCCGGGCGCATAGCGGCGGCAACAATCGGTCGATCCCGGCCAGCATGTCTTCGGCCAACCCGATAGGGTCCGGCAGGGTCAGGCGCGTGGCGAAATGATCGGCGGGCTTTGCCGGGGACACAGGTTCCGGCGCGCTGCCAAGAGCCTGATCCATGCGATAGACCAGCCCCCGCCCGAAACGGCGGGCCAGTGCGGCGCGCGGTTGCCCGACCAGATCGCCCACTTGGCGCAATCCCAGACGGGCCAACTGCGCCGTGGTATCTGCTTCCAGACGCAGTGCGGCGATGGGCAGGGGGGCCAGCGCGGCATAGGTCCGGCCGGGCGGTGCGATGCGCAAACCGGGGGCAGGCCCGTCCACCGGCATCTCTGGCGCGGCACCGCCACGTGTCCAGTGCCGCTTGCCCGCGCGGGACCGGGTGGCGCGCGCCTCTTGGTCGATGGCATCGCCGTTGCGCGGCAGGGCGGCGTCCTTCCCGGCATAGCGCGCAAGCGCCCAGGCCGCACCGCGCGTGTCGGCCAGCCCCATCTGCACCGCCAGCCCCATATCGTGACAATCCTGCTGCACCACCTGCATCAAGGGCGCTTCGCCACCAAACAGATGGGCGCAACCGGTGAGGTCCACGACCAGCCCTGCCTGCCCTTCCTCCGCGACCCAGGGGGAAAACTTCCCGGCCCAGCGGCGCAACACGGCCAGAAACCGCGCTTCGGCCAGCGGCGCGCGGGCACGGGTGATCAGCCGATCACACATGGCATGAGCGTCGCGCACGGGCTGGCCGGGATACAGCCCCTTGTGCTGCGCCTCTATCGAGAGAGAGGAGATGACCTGCGCGTTGCCAATGGTGTCCACAATCGCCAACGGCTCCCCCGCAAGCTGCGGATCCTGACGCACGACCCGGTCAGCCCCCAAACGAGGAAACCAGAGCGACAGGATACGGCGCTTTGCGGGCGGCTTTGCAGGGGCCTTTTGCGTATCGGCGGGGGGCATGAGATCACATTTGTTCTTCTTATGTTCTCATACACGCCCCGCCCCCGCGGAGTCGAGTCCCGGCCGGTCTTGTGCCGATCTTGCACCGGGGCTCAGCTATCCTGAAGTGCGATGATGCGGCGCAATTCCGGCAAAGACAGCGGAAAGTCGGCTTTCAACCGATCCTCGATGGCGACCAGCGCATTGCGGTCCCGTTCCACCGTCGTTTCCCAGAACTTGATCCGGGCCTTGAGGTCCGCAGCGGTATCGAAATCGGCACCGCGCGAGCTTCGGCGCAAGTTGTGCAACTGCCCTTCCGAGCGCGACAGCGCCTCTGCCCGGTGTTGGAGTTGCAGGATATCATGCAGGCATTGCCGGTAGTCCGACAGCACCCTGCGACGTTCCCCGAACATCGAAATCTCTGACAGGGTCGCGTCGAGATTGCGCGGATTGCCCATGCGGGCCAGATTCGGTTGTTCGAGTTTGCGCAATTCATTGCTGAGAATGTCGATCTCTTGCCGCGTGACCGGCCCGGTCCGGGCCAGCAGAAGCGTTTTGACATCCTTGATCCGCCCGCGGACCACATCCGCAGCGAACTGTGCGATCAACTCTTCCGGGGTTTGACCCGGATGATGGTGATGTTGTGTCGTGTGGGCGCGATTCTCTGCCCGGGAGTATTGGAAATTTGCCATTCTGACTCCGCCCAAAGGATTCTACCTTTACGGGCAGTTTTTGCGAAAAGTCTTACCAAACCCTGAACAAGAGCCCTGCGGGAAAAGAAATTTACGTCTTTGATTTCCGGTTGAAAAAAACTGCGCCGTCCATGATGGTTCGGCAGCCAAAAAAGAGGATCCGATCATGCGTACCCGCGCCGCCGTCGCCATCGAGGCTGGAAAGCCCCTGGAAGTCATGGAAGTGAACCTTGAGGGCCCCAAAGCCGGTGAGGTTCTTGTTGAAATCAAGGCTACCGGCATCTGTCACACGGATGAATTTACACTGTCGGGCGCCGATCCTGAGGGCCTGTTCCCCGCCATTCTTGGCCATGAGGGTGCGGGCGTCGTGCTGGAAGTCGGCCCCGGCGTGACCAGCCTGAAGCCCGGGGATCATGTCATCCCGCTTTACACGCCCGAATGCCGCGAATGTGAGTATTGCCTGAACCCGAAAACCAACCTGTGCCAAGCGATCCGCGAAACACAGGGGCAGGGGCTGATGCCTGATGGCACCTCGCGGTTCTCGATGCTGGATGGCACGCCGATCCTGCATTACATGGGCTGTTCCACCTTCGCCAATCACACGGTCATGCCGGAAATCGCGCTGGCGAAAATCCGGCCCGACGCGCCGTTCGACAAGGTCTGTTATATCGGGTGCGGCGTGACGACAGGGGTCGGTGCGGTGATCAACACGGCCAAGGTCGAAATCGGCTCGCGCGCGATTGTGTTCGGGCTGGGCGGCATTGGTTTGAACGTGATCCAAGGGCTGCGCCTTGCCGGAGCCGACCAGATTGTCGGCGTCGACCTGAATGACAGCAAGCGCGAGATGGCCGAACGCTTCGGCATGACCGATTTCGTGAACCCGAAGAATGTCGAAGGCCCGATCGTGCCGCATCTTGTCGAATTGACCAAGGGCGGGGCGGATTACACGTTTGATGCCACAGGCAATGTCGGCGTGATGCGCGATGCGCTGGAAGCGGCGCACAAAGGCTGGGGGGAATCGATCATCATCGGTGTTGCGCCCGCCGGGGCCGAGATTTCGACCCGCCCGTTCCAGTTGGTCACAGGCCGAAGCTGGCGCGGCACGGCCTTTGGTGGCGCGCGCGGTCGGACCGATGTGCCCAAGATCGTGGACTGGTACATGGACGGCAAGATCGAGATCGACCCCATGATCACCCACACGCTCAGCCTGGAGGACATCAACAAGGGCTTCGACCTGATGCACGCGGGTGAATCCATCCGCGCGGTCGTGGTTTATTGATGGAGATCCGTCTGGCGCAGCCGGGGGATGACGACGCAATCTGGAACATCCTCTGCCCGGTTTTCCGGGCCGGGGATACGTATACGATCGATCCCGACATTTCGCGCGAGGACGCCTTGGCCTATTGGCTTGGCGCTTCGCATGGAACCTTCGTCGCTGAAGAGAACGGTTCTGTTCTGGGCACCTACTACCTGAAGCGCAATCAAGCCGGGGGCGGCAGCCATGTCTGTAACTGCGGCTATGTCACCGCGCCCGAAGCCCGCGGTCGCGGCGTGGCACGGGCCATGCTGGAACATTCGCTGCAAGCTGCACCCAAGGCCGGCTTTCGCGCGATGCAGTACAATTTCGTCGTGTCCACCAATACCCGCGCCATAGACACATGGACTCGCGCAGGGTTCGAAACCGTCGGTCGGTTGCCCGGCGCGTTTCATCATCCGACCGATGGTTATGTCGATGCACTGGTCATGTACCGGTCCTTTGTCTGAACCGCTTCCGGCTCATCAATGATATATTATTTCGTAACTTTTCCGAAACGGTGATCTGGATCACAGAAACCTTAACGCGAATCGGTTAACTTTGATTCAGGTGAGATTGATGCTCGAACGAAGCGCATCGAAGGTCGGGGGAAGTCCAGGCATTGTATTATAATGTCCCTTCCGACGTCGGTGTGACGAACTCGGGTTACTTTGCATCGGTTCTCTGCGGACACACGTCGATGTCGATCCCTGATGTGTGTGAAGCGATGAAAGGGTCAATCGGGAATTGCACCTGCCGGAGTGTCGATTTTCATATCGTCCGGGCAAATTGATAGATCCAGGGGAACGGTCCAAGGCAGAAGTGAGCTGCTTTGATCTGACCGTCCCCCGGGGGTAACAAGTGTGGTAGTGGAAATGCGGTGCCGGCTCGACCGGGGCCGCATTTTCTCTTTCGGGATGGGGTTTGCAGACCGTCGTGTGACGGGCGCGACGTGTCTCAGGACGGCGTATCGCAATGTGACCACGCGTTTTTCTTGATTTTTCACGCGCTTGCCGTCTGACTGTGGTCAGCAATAGGGATTGGCATGATGCGCGACAACGCGGACCGCAGTAATGCGTTGCAAATTTTACGGCAGCACGGACGAGAGCGGAAATATAAGTCTCGTGAAACGATCTTTGCGCGCGGTGATACCGGCGATTCCATGGCCATCATCGAAAGCGGCGTCGTGCGCATCTGTGTCTTCGGGCCGGACGGGAAGGAATTCGTCTTGGCTCTTTTGGGGCCGGGCGATGTCATCGGCGAGCTGTCCGTCATCGATAAACGGGAACGCGCCGCCGATGTGATCGCAGCGGGCCGGGTCACGCTGACAGTGCTGTCCGCGCAGGACATGCGCGAGCTGCTTTATTCGGATCGTGCGGTTCTGGACTATTTCCTCAACCTGCTGTGCAGCCGTGTGCGATCGGCCAATGCAAGCGCCGAAACCTATGCGCTCAACTCGCTGGCCGGGCGGCTGGTCATCTTTTTCATGAACCACGGGCAGGAGAACGAGGATGGCACCTTGTCGCTTCCCAACCTGCCTTCGCAGTCGGAAATCGCGCGGCTTGTCGGTGTCGCACGGGAAAGCGTGAACCGGCAATTGCGAGCGTGGCGCAACGATGGCCTGCTTGAACCCCTCGGCTCGGGCTACCGCGTCACCGATCCGGTGAAATTGCAGGAAAGCGCCTTGACCGAGTGACCCCGCCAGCGCGCCCAAGGGCCAGAACGCCCGCTTTGCTTGTGGCGGCCTGCCCGTAAGGATATGCCAAAGACATGCTTGCGATATTCCTGAAAACGCTCCCTTTCTTTGCATTGATCGGCTTGGGCTACTGGGCAGGTCGGACGCGCTTTTTCAGTGAAGAGGCGACAGCCTACCTGACCAAGTTCGTCTTCTATTTCGCCTTGTCCGCGATGATCTTCCGCTTTGCCGCCAACCTCGAATTGGCAGAGGTCTGGGACACGGATTTGCTGTTCGGCTATCTATGGGGCACCGCTTTCGTCTATGGAATCGCAACGGCAGTCGCGTTCCTGCGCGGGCTGTCCGTCGAAGAGGCGGCCATCGAAGCGCAATGCGCGGCCATCGGGAATATCGGGTTTCTGGGTCTGCCGATGATGAGTCTGCTGATGGGGGAACGCGCCGTCGGGGTCATCATGGTGATGCTGGCGGTCGATCTTGTCGTGTTCTCGTCGCTGATCGTGATCCTCATCACCGGGTCGCGGGACGGGCGGATGAACCTGAGCATTCTGCGCACGATCGGGCGCGGATTGATCGCGAACCCGATGATCGTGGCGATTGTGCTGGGCTTTACCTGGTCCTCGCTGGATTTGCCGATACCGGACCCGATGAACGAATTTCTGGCGATCCTTGGCGGGGCGGCGACGCCCGGCGCATTGTTCGCGATTGGGGCCTCTCTCGCGTCGAAATCGGCGGAACGTCTGGTGATCGCCGGATGGCTCAGCTTTTGCAAACTGGCGCTGCACCCGGCGCTGGTCGCGATTGGCTTGCTCTACCTCTTTCCGGTCGATCCTTATATCGCGGCTGTCGCGATTTCATCGGCCGCGCTGCCGGTGGCGGGCAATGTCTATATGCTTGCGCAGCATTACGGCGTCGCGCCGCAGCGCGTTTCGGCCTCTATCCTTGTTTCGACGGTCATCAGCATCGTGACGGTCAGTGCCGTCATCGCGTGGGTGCAGGTTTAGCTTTCGGCGCAGAAATCCTGCCCCAAGGCCTGCGACACGATTGCAGCCGGATCGAACCCCTGATCGCTGCCCGTCCCGGTGGTCTGAGCGCGGATTGATGCGCAAATGTCCGATGACAGCGCGGCACCGCGCAGACGGTCCCAACTTGTCGGCACGCCAGACAGCAGAATCGGCGCAACGCCCGATATCCGCGCAGGTGCCTGAACCGACGCGATGCCAACGGACCGAATTTCGGGGGGTCGTCCAGCAGGACAAGGTCCAGCGAGCAATACGCTCAGAGCCAGAAGGGCGCAGCGAAGCATAAGGATATCCAGTTTGTTGTGGTCCCCGATGTGGTCGCTCAACAATACAGCAAACCACGGCCAGCATTACGGCGATAAATTGAAAGTTGGTTAAACTTGACGCGAACCGGCGGGTGAGGGATCACGATGCCAACGCAATTCTGGAAAGGCCGACAGATGGAAACGCAATCGGAGAACGCCTGCTTTGGCGGAGTGCAAGGGGTCTACACGCATCGCTCGTCGGCCTGCGCCTGTGACATGACCTTTGGCCTGTTCCTGCCTGAAGAAGCCCGCGACGGCCCGGTGCCGGTCCTGTGGTATCTGTCGGGTCTGACCTGCACGCATGAGAACGCGATGGTGAAGGCCGGTGCGCAGGCATGGGCCGCTGAACAGGGCATCGCGCTGGTCTTTCCCGATACCTCGCCGCGCGGTGACGATGTGGCCGATGACGAGGCTTATGACCTTGGCAAAGGCGCAGGATTTTACGTCAACGCAATACAAACGCCATGGGCGCCGCATTTCCGCATGTGGGACTATGTGACCGACGAATTGCCATCTCTCTTGGGGGATACATTCGCCGTGGATCTGGACCGGCAAGCCATCACCGGCCATTCGATGGGCGGGCATGGTGCATTGACGATGGCCATGGGGCTGAAGGGGCGGTTCCGCTCTGTTTCTGCCTTTGCGCCGATCTCCAACCCGACGGGCAGCGATTGGGGCCGTAAGCAGCTGCGCGCCTATCTGGGCGAGGACGAGGCCGCATGGGCACCGCATGACGCAAGCCTGTGTATGCGTGCCGAAGGGTTCGATGGCCCCATGCTGATCGACACCGGCACCAATGACCAGTTCCTTGATCTGCTCAAACCAGAGGTACTGGCCGAAGCCGTCGCCGCGCGCCGCCAGCAGGCCACCCTGCGTCTGCAACCGGGCTATGATCACAGCTATTTCTTCGTATCGACCTTCATGGAGGACCACGTCGCCTTCCACGCCGAGGCGCTGTACGCGTGACGGTCTATGTCGACGCGGATGCCTGTCCGGTCAAAGCCGAGGCAGAGAAAGTCGCGACGCGTCACGGGGTCAAACTGTTCCTCGTCTCGAATGGCGGGCTGCGCCTGTCGCAGAACCCGCTGGTGGAGGTCGTGATCGTGCCCGAAGGCCCGGATGTTGCCGATATCTGGATCGCGGACCGCGCCGGGCCGGGTGACGTGGTTGTGACCGGGGATATTCCGCTCGCCGCGCGCTGTGTTGAGACCGGCGCAAGGGTTCTCAAACATAACGGCGAACGTCTGACCGAAGCGAATGTCAGAGAGGCGTTGGCCATGCGCGACCTGATGGCGGATCTGCGCAGCGCCGATCCGTTCCGGCAGGGCGGCGGCAAGGGCTTTACAAAGGCGGATCGCTCGCGCTTTCTGGACGCACTGGAACGGGAATTGAGGTTGGCCAAATGACCATTAAAGCGGTGATCTTCGACATCGGTAACGTGTTGATCGAATGGCAGCCCGAACGCTTCTATGATGCGCAAATCGGCGAGGACCGCCGCCGCGCCATGTTCGCCGAAGCCGACCTGCACGGCATGAACGAACTTGTCGATCAGGGGCACCCCTTCACCGAAACGATCTATGCCCACGCCGAAAAGCACCCCGAATGGCGCGACGAAATCCGCATGTGGCATGACCGCTGGCTGGACCTTGCCACGCCGGTCATCGATCATTCGGTGCGGCTGATGCGGGCCTTGCAGGCGCGTGGCATTCCGGTGTTCTCGCTGACGAATTTCGGTATCGAAAGCTATGACTACGCGGCGCAGCATTTTCCGTTCCTGCGCGAGTTCGACCGGGATTTCATCTCGGGTCATATGAAAGTGACCAAGCCGGATGCGCGGATTTATCAGATGGTCGAAGAAGGCGCGGGCCTGAGCGGGCCGGAACTGTTGTTCACCGATGACCGCCCCGACAACATCTTCGCCGCGTCCGAGCGCGGGTGGCATACGCACCAATTCACCGGCCCAGAGGGCTGGGCAAAGCGGCTGGTCGGCGAAGGGCTGCTGCCAGAGGAGGACGCGCGATGATCCCGTTTATCTCGTTCGAGGACGGCGACAAACTGCTCGACTGGCTGCCCCTGACCGACGCATTGGCGGCAGGGCATGACCAGCCCAAAGCCGATATCGGTGACACGTTCCTGTACCGCGCAGAGGATACCCTGCTCAGCCGGTCTGCCTTCATCGACGGGCTTGGCGCGGCGGTCAAATCGGCCACCGTGTTTCCGGGCAATCCGGCCAAGGGCAAGCCGATGATCCATGGGGCGGTAACGCTGTTTTCCGACACGGACGGCACGCCCGAAGCGCTTCTGGACTTCCACCTTGTGACCAAGTGGAAAACAGCGGGCGACAGTCTGCTGGCGGCGCGCCGTCTTGCCCGGCCCGATAGTGAAAACATCCTGATTGTCGGGGCTGGCACGGTGGGGCGGAACCTGTTCGCCGCCTATTCCTCCCTGTTTCCGAAAGCGCGCTTTCAGGTCTGGAACCGGACCCGCGCCAATGCCGAAGAGATGTGCGCCGATTGCCCCGGTCTGGCCGTGGCCGACGATCTGGAAACGGCGGTACGGGGCGCGGACATCGTGACCTCTGCCACCATGTCCACGACCCCTGTGCTGCGTGGGGAATGGCTGCAACCGGGAACCCATCTGGATCTGATTGGGGCCTATCGTCCCGACATGCGCGAGGTCGACGATACCGCGCTGACCCGGTCGCGAATTTTCGTGGATAGCCGCGATACCACCATCGGCCATATCGGAGAGATCGAGATCCCGCTTGCCGCCGGGACCATCCAGCACAGCGACATTCTGGCCGATTACTATGAGCTTGGCGCGTTCACCCGCGCCCCCGAGGATATCACCCTGTTCAAGAACGGGGGCGGCGCGCATCTGGATCTGATGACCGCACGCTATATCCTCGATCGCTGGAAAGCGGCCTAAGAGCGGCCCGGCGCGTCACGCGGCTTGGGCCTGCCCCTGCGGCTCTTCGCGGATCGGCAGATGGACGATGGCTGAAAACGCGCCCACGGCCACGCCAACCCACCAAACGGCGGTATAATCACCATAGGCATCGTATAGCCGTCCCCCCAGCCACACGCCAAGGAACGAGCCAAGCTGATGGGACAGAAAGACAAACCCGTAGAGCGTGCCCATATAGCGCAGCCCGTAGATATGCGCGACGAGGCCAGAGGTCAGCGGCACCGTGGCCAGCCACAGCGACCCCATACCCACGGAAAAGAGCAGCACGCTCAGCGGTGTGATCGGGAACATGATGAAGGCCGCGGCAAACAGCGTGCGCCCGGTATAAATGCCCGCCAGCAGGTACTTTTTCGGCCAGTATTTGCCCGCCCAGCCGGCCAGCAGCGTCCCGGCGATATTCGCCAGACCAATCAGCGAAATCGCCACCGCACCAAGGGCGGAGGTCGTGGTGATCCCGATATTGTGCAGCACGCCGCCCGGCAGGATCGGCCCGCACATTTCGGT
The DNA here is from genome assembly GCF_004803475.1 of Aliishimia ponticola. Classification (GTDB taxonomy): domain Bacteria; phylum Pseudomonadota; class Alphaproteobacteria; order Rhodobacterales; family Rhodobacteraceae; genus Aliishimia; species Aliishimia ponticola. The sequence goes on along the minus strand of NZ_SRKY01000004.1, from coordinate 268,765 downwards.
CACCATCGCGGGGAAATGCGCGGTCACGAATGCCAGTTGGTAGCCGCAGGAAAAGAACCCGAGGAAGATAAAGATATAGGACGGGTCGCGAAAGGCGCGCAGCAAGGTCTGGCCCAAGCTCGCCTCCAGCTCGGTCCGGGTGGCCATTTGCGGCGCGCGCATCATCGGCAAGGTGAAAATCAGCGCTAGGATCGCGGCGGCAAAGACCATGAACACGTTCTGCCAGCTCATCATCGTCAGCAGATACTCCGCCACCGGCGCTCCAAAGACCTGCCCGGCGGACCCGGCCGCGGTGGCAATGGCGAGCGAGATCGACCTGTTCTCGTCCGAGGCCGCGCGGCCCACCACCGCAAGGATGACGCCAAACCCCGTCCCGGCAATGCCAAAGCCCACAAGCCACGCATAAAGCTGGTGTTCGATCGGTGTTGTCGATCCGGCAGACAGCACCATCCCCGCGGCGAAGGTCAGTGCGCCCAGCACGATTGCCTTGCGATCCCCGATCTTCTCGGCCACCGCACCAAAGATCGGCTGCCCGATCCCCCAGGCAAGGTTCTGGATCGCAATCGCCAGCGAAAACTCACTGCGCAGCCAGCCGAATTCCTCTGCAATCGGTATCTGGAACACACCGAAGGAGGCACGCACTGCGAAGCTGACCATGATGATGATGCAGCCGACCATCAGGACGGGGGTGAAGAGAGGCGTTTTTGTCATGCGACACTGTTTCGCCAACTTCGCGATGCCGTCAATTCAGGAGTTTTTATGTCTCGCATCAAAATCTCTTGCGCCCCCGGCAAGCCCGTTGGATATCTCCCCTCCATGAGCATGATCGACCAGATTTACGCCCGCAAACTCGAAGAGGGTCATTTGCGCCCCGATCCGGCACAGCAGGCTGTCCTGCCGGAGTTTGAACGCATCCGCGCCGCCTTGGCGCAGCCGGTAAAGCGCGGGCTGTTCCGCAAGGCGCCCGAAGCGCCCAAGGGGCTTTACCTGTGGGGCGGTGTCGGTCGCGGCAAGTCGATGCTGATGGACCTGTTCGTAGAGACGGTCGATGTTCCCGCGCGGCGCGTGCATTTCCATGCCTTCATGCAGGAAATCCACGCCGCCATGCACGAGGCGCGCAAGACCGGCGTCGATGACGCGCTGGCCCCGGTCGCGGCCTCGGTGGCGCAAAGCGTGCGTCTGCTGGCCTTTGACGAGATGCAGATCACCGACATCACCGATGCGATGATCGTCGGCCGCCTGTTCGAGGCGCTCTTTGCCGCCGGGGTCGTCATTGTGACCACGTCGAACCGGGTGCCGGACGATCTTTATAAAGACGGTCTCAACCGCCAACTTTTCCTGCCCTTCATCGAACTGATCGAAGACAAGATGGTGGTTCGGGAACTGGTCTCCGACACGGATTACCGGCAAGATCGCCTATCGGGCGGAGAGGTCTATTTCACGCCCTTGGGCAGCACTGCGCGCGCGGCGCTCGATCAGGTCTGGGACGATCTGGCCGGAGGGCCGGGCGAGCCGCTGAACCTTGCCGTCAAAGGCCGGACCGTCACGCTGCCCGCCTTCCGCAACGGGGTGGCCCGGGCGCGCTTCTTCGATCTGTGCGGCGTGCCACTTGGGCCCGCCGATTACCTTGCCGTGGCCGAGGCGGTGCGCGTGCTGATCCTCGACGATATCCCTTGCCTTGGCCGGTCGAATTTCAACGAGGCAAAACGCTTCGTCACCCTGATCGACACGCTCTATGAGGCCGGAACGCGCCTTGTTGCCAGCGCCGCCGCCGCGCCCGAGATGCTGTATCTTGAAGGGGATGGGGCATTTGAATTCGAACGCACGGCCAGCCGATTGCGCGAAATGCAGTCCGAAGACTGGTGGTCTGACCCGTCCTGACCCTGCCTGCGGCCAAATTGTCGCCACATGGGGGCGATAACCCGTGCCGAAGGTGAAATTGGCAGGGCTTCGCAGCAATGTTCCGATTTTGGACAGCGCTTATATGCGGTCTGGCCGGTCTTTGGTCCGGGCCGAAACCGGCAATGGCCGAGCCGCACTATACGATAACGACCGGTCAGGTGGTCGCCCCGCTGGGGCGGTTCCGCGAATGTGATCAATGCCCCGAAATGATCGTGCTGCCACTTGGCCAGTTCACCCTTGGAAGCACGGCGGAACAGACGCTGACGGCGTCGCGAAGGGATTACGAGAATACCGGCCTGCCCGCTCCTTTCGATTCGTCCAATCCCAGGCACCTGCGGTATCAAAATGAGCAACCGCTTGTCGATGTGACCATCGACCTCGCGATTGCCATGGGGCGGACGGAAGTCAGCCGACAAGATTGGGCCGCCTGCGTCGATGCCGGGCGGTGCACGGCCAAGTATGATGAGCGCATTCGCTTTCGCGCACCAGATGCACCGCGACAGGAACACCCACATAGCCCTATCGTGGCAGTCACGTTCCAGGAAGTACAGGAATATACCGATTGGCTGAATGATCACGTCGGCGCAAAGGTCTATCGGTTGACGACCGAAGCCGAATGGGAATACGCGGCGCGGGCGGGGACGCGAACGGCCTTTGCGCAGGGCGAAACCGTCACGCAAGCGCAGGTCAATTACGCGGAGTTTTGGCGGCGCTGGTCAGACGGCGCCGATGAATGGGTATATGGCGACGGTAATTCACGTATGCCTTTGCCGTCAGAAGATCTGGACGCTGCAAATGCGTGGGGGCTGCGCCATATGTCGGGGAATGTCTCGGAGCTGACCAGATCATGCTATCGCAAGCGGCACAGCGCCTTTCAGACATCAGGTCGACGCCTTGCGGCCACATACCAGCCTTTGGGGTGCAAGCGCGTGACCAAGGGCGGCTTTTATTTAAACCCCATGCAGGGGGTACGCCCGGCTCGCCGCTCCATGCGCGGCGAGGGCAGCTGGTCCTACTGGGTTGGTTTTCGCGTCGTCCGGGAGATGACCGCAGACTGAGCCGGGGACGCGGCGCCGGATTATTCCGCCGCGCGTTTACGCCCCGCGTCAATGGCTTCGCGCAGACGCTTCTCCAGCGTCTTTTGCTTGCTTTCGGTGTAGTATTTCAGCCCGAACATGTCTTTCACATAGAAGGTATCGACCACCTGTTCCCCATAGGTCGCGATCACTGCATTGGCGACATAGACATTCGAATCCGCAAGTGTCTTGGCCAGATCGAAAAGCAGGCCGGGACGGTCACGCGTATCGACTTCGATGATGGTATAGATGTCCGATCCATCGTTATCGAAGGTGATATGGGTCGGCACGGTAAAGGCGCGTTCCCGTTTCTTGATCTTGTCGCGATCCTTGAAGGCCTCGCGGGCCACGACCTCGCCATTCAGGGTCTTGCGGATCATGTTCTTCAGACGCGGCAGCCGCGACGCCTCATAGGGGTGCCCTTCGGAATCCTGAATCCAGAAGGCGTCCGTCACATAGCCGTCCTTGGTCGTATAGCTGCGGGCATCGACCACATTGGCCCCGACCAGCGCCAGCGCCCCGGCGAGCCGTGCGAAGATGCCGGGATGATCTGCCATGACAAAACAGGCCCGCGTCGCATCGCGATCCTCGTCCGGGTGCAGGTCGATGCGGATTTCGTCGTCGGTAATGTCGCGCAACAATTCGGCAAAGACCTGATGCGCCGTCAGATGCAGACCCTGCCAATAGGGCGCATAGTGCCGCGCGATCTCTGTCTGGATATCCTGACGCGGCCAGTCTTCCAGCGCCTCGCGCAGCGCTTTCTTGGCCTCGGTCCCCCGGTTCTCGCGCGTCAGCGCCTCCATCCCGTCTTCCAGCGCGGTTTTAGTCTGCCGATAGAGCGCGCGGATCAGGACCGCCTTCCAGTTGTTCCAAACATCCGGGCCAACGCCGCGAATATCACAGACGGTCAGCACACAAAGCAGATCAAGCCGCTTGACCGTCTTCACCGCCTTGGCGAAATCGCGCACGGTACGCGGGTCGGCGATATCGCGCTTTTGCGCAGTGTCCGACATCAGCAGGTGATACCGCACCAGCCATTCGACCGTGTCGACCTCTGACGGTTTGAGCCCCAGACGCGGCGCAACCGTGCGAGCGATGCGCGCCCCGAGGATCGAATGATCCTCGTCCTGGCCCTTGCCGATATCGTGCAACAGCAGCGCCACATACAGCACCTTGCGGTTGATGCCGCCACGCTGAAGGATGCGGGACGCGATGGGCAGGTCTTCTTCAAGCTCGCCCTTTTCGATCATCGCCAATTGGGCAACGCATTGGATGGTATGCTCGTCCACCGTATAGCTATGATACATGTTGAACTGCATCATCGCGACGATGGGTTCGAATTCTGGGATGAACGCGGCCAGCACGCCCAATTCATTCATGCGGCGCAAGGACCGTTCCGGGTTCCCGTGTTTGAGCAGCAGATCAAGGAATATGCGCCGCGCTTCGAGCGAGCTGCGCATATTCGTATCGATCAGGTCCAGATTGTTCTTCACCAGCCGCATCGCGTCGGGGTGCAGCAACATTCCGGTGCGCAGGGCCTCTTCGAAAATACGCAGCAGGTTGAGCTTGTCTGACAGAAACTCGTCGTCGTCCTTGACCGCAAGACGGCCATGGATGACCTCATACCCCTTTTTCACGCGGGGTTTGCGCTTGAAGATACGTTCGATCAGCGGCTCTGCCTTGACGTGCTGCGCTTCCAGCTTGGTCAGGAAGATCCGCGTCAGATCGCCGACTTCGGTGGCGTGCAGGAAGTAGTCCTGCATAAAGACCTCGACCGCACGGCGGCCCGCGCGCGGCTCATAGCCCATCGCCTCGGCGACCTGCACCTGCATGTCGAAGGTCAAAAGTTCGGTCGCGCGCCGAGACGCCAGATGCAGATGGCACCGCACCGCCCACAGAAAGTCCTCTGCCTCGACAAAGGCTTTGAATTCTTCGGGCAGGAAGACGCCCAGATCGACAAGCTCCGCCGCGTCCTGAACCCCATGTACGTATTTGCCGATCCAGAACAGCGATTGCAGATCGCGCAGACCGCCCTTGCCTTCCTTCACATTCGGTTCGACCACATAGCGTTGGAAATGCTTGTTATGGCGGGCGTCGCGTTCTTCCAGTTTGGCTTCGACGAATTCGCGGGCGGTGCCTTGAAACAAATCGCTGCGCAGCGCCTCGTCGAACCGGCCGGCCAATTCCGCGTCACCGGTCAGAAAGCGATGTTCCAGCATGGCGGTGCGGATCGTGAAATCCTCTTTGCCAAGGCGGATGCAGTCCTTGATGGTCCGGCTGGAATGGCCGACCTTCATCTTCAGATCCCACAGCAGATACAGCATGGTTTCGATCACGCTCTCGGCCCAGGGCGTGATCTTGTACGGGGTCAGGAACAGCAGATCGACATCGGAAAACGGGGCCATCTCTCCACGGCCATAGCCGCCCACCGCGATCACTGCGAGCCGCTCCGCCTCGGTCTGGTGCGAGGACGGATGCCGGTGCGTTTTCGCGTAGTAGAACACGATCCGAATGATCTGATCGGTCAACCACGTATAGGCCCGTGTCGTCTTGCGAGAGGCGAAAGGATCGGCCTGAAATGCAGTCGCAATGGCGTCGCGGCCCGTGCGGTTGGCGTCCTTCAGCATCTGGACGAGTTCGGCACGGGTCGCGTCACCGGCGCCCTCCGACCGAACTTTCTCATCAAGCGCCGCGATGATCGCGTCCGTGTCGATGATGTCGGTCGGGGGGCAAATCAGGTCGGGCGGGGTCGCTTCCGCTGCGGACGGGTCTAGCGGCACGCGCGACTCCTCAGAAACCCGAGAAGCTGCGCGGGGCGGCATCCACGATCACCGCTTGCCCGTTTTGCACCGTCGCCACGGCCACGGCCCGTTGGTTGCTTCCGTCCGGCAGCAGGCGGAACGCACCGGTGGCCCCTTGGAAACCGCTCGACTGGGTCAGGGAACTGCGCGACAGGGCGTCACGATTTCCCCGTGCGACCAACGCTCCGACAGCGGCGACAGCGTCAAATGCGATGCCTGCGATCGGGTGCGGCGCAGAGCCATAGGCCGCCTGATACCGACCGTTGAAGGCTGCCGTGCGCGATGGATCGGGCAGCACGAACAAACCGCCTTGAAGGCCGGGCAGGGACAGGCTTTGCGCGGGAATGTCCCAGCGCGACAGGCCCAGATATTGTGTGGTGGCCGGATTGATACCGGCTTCGGGCAGCATCGTTGCGAACAGGGGCAACGCGCCGGAGGTCGTGGCGTCAAGGAACACGGCGTCGGCAGACCCATTGCTGACAGCAGCCTTGATGCGCGGCACCGATTGCGCAACGCCCTGTTGCGACAGCGCGTAATCCACCGTGCCGACAATGCGCGCACCGCTGCTCGCCGCCGCTTTTTGCACTGCGTTCCGGGCGGCAGTCCCGCCCACGTCGTTGGAATGGACAAGCACGATATTGCCGTGCCCCTTGGACGCCGCATAGCCCATCAGGCGACCGGCGGTATTCTCGAAGGTGGAGCCCAGCACAAAGACGTTGCCGCCCGCGATGGAAGTATTGTTGGAAAAGGCCAGAACATTGACGCCGTCATCCGCGACGGCGACACCAGCCGCATTGGCGGATTCAGCGCGCAGCGGGCCAAGGATGATCTTTGCGCCTTCGTCCACGGCTTTTTGCGCCTGCGCGGCGGCGGTCTGCGCGTTGCCGCCTGTGGCATAGACCCGCAGTTCAATCTGCGCTCCGTTCAATTCCGCAGCCGCAAGCCGCGCTGCGTTTTCAAGGTTCTGCGAGATCAGATCGTCGCCGGAGTTGCCACCACCACGGGGCAGAAGCAATGCGACCGGGACCGCCTTGCCTGGATCGATCTGTTGACCACCACCGCCAAGACCGCCAAGGTCAATCGGCTCACAGGCTGCAAGCGCGACAAACGCAAGACAAGCAAGTGGACGGGAAAACGCGCGCGCCATCATCTTGCGGGCGGAACTTAAAACAGCAAACATAGGTCTCAACTCCTCGTCGTGGTGGCCTTGTTTTCGGCCGATACCTGCGCCGCGATCATAGTCACAAGCATAGGTGAATCCAGCTTTGAATTTTCAACGGCAAAGCCTTCCGCCAGGGCTGTATCTTGTTGGCGTTCCGATTGGAACCGCCCGTGATATCACGCTGCGCGCGCTCGACGTGCTGGCATCGGCTGAAATCCTCGCTGCCGAAGACACCCGCAGCTTGCGCAAGCTTATGGATATACACGGAATCCCGCTGGAAGGTCGCCGCATTCTGGCGCTGCATGACCATTCGGGACAGGGGGTGCAGGAACGTCTGATCGAGGCCGCCAAATCCGGGCAAAGCGTCGCCTATGCGTCCGAAGCGGGTATGCCGTTGATTGCCGATCCGGGCTTTGAGCTGGTGCGCGCCGCGTCCTCGGCGGGCGTCAAGGTGACCAGCGCGCCCGGTCCTTCCGCGGTTCCCACCGCGCTTGCGATTGGTGGATTGCCGACGGACGCCTTCCATTTTGCCGGCTTCCTGCCCCAGTCGAAAGCGGCCCGGCGCAAGGCGCTTGCGGGGCTGGCGGACATCGCCGCGACGCTGGTGCTGTTCGAATCGCCCAAGCGGCTGGCCTCTTGCCTGGCCGACGCGGCAGAGATGCTGGGCACGGACCGCCAAGCCGCGATCTGCCGTGAACTGACCAAGAAGTTCGAAGAAACCCAGCGCGGCACGCTCGCCGAACTTGCCGAACGGATCGCCGCACATCCCGTCAAGGGCGAGATCGTCCTGCTGATCGACCGGGCCAGTGACACGGGCGTCGTTAACGAAGACTTGGTGGACAGCCTGTTAAACACGGCGTTGGAAAGCATGTCCTTGAAGGATGCGGTGGCGCAAGTGATGGCTCAAACAGGGTTGAAACGTAGGGAAATTTATCAGCGCGCGCTGGATATCCAATCCGCGCAAAGCGGGGATGACACATGACCCTGCGCGCCGCGCGCCGGGATCGTGGCGCGATGAGCCATGAAAAGGGCCGCGCGGCAGAAGACCAGGTCGCGCGTGACTATGAACGGCGCGGGGCAGTTTGCCTTGAACGGCGGTGGCGCGGGGCGGCGGGCGAAATGGACCTGATCTTTCGCATGGGCGAGGATGTCGTCTTTGTCGAAGTGAAGTCGAGCAAATCCCACGCCCGCGCCGCGCAGTTGCTGTCGCAGCGCCAGATCGCCAGACTTCTTGCCACGGCAGAGGAATTTCTTGGCACGCAACCCGAGGGCAGCCTGACGCCGATGCGGATGGATGTCGCGCTTGTGAATGGCGAAGGACGGATTGCCATCGTCGAAAATGCGCTGGCAGACGGCTGACCCATTGAACCCCGCCCGTGGCTGGGCCATGTAATGCGGACAGAATAACAGGGGGTGCCCGTGAAAGTTGCTTTCCAGATGGACCCGATCGGGGCGGTCGATATCAATGCCGACAGCTCCTTTCGATTGGCGGAAGAAGCGCAGGCGCGCGGACACTTGCTCTTTTTCTACACGCCCGACCACCTTGCCTATCAAGAGGGGCGGATCACGGCGCGCGGCCATGACATGACCGTGCAGCGGGTTCAGGGCGATCACGTCACGCTTGGACCCGAACGCGAAGTGGATTTAAGCGATTTCGACGTCGTCTGGCTACGCCAGGACCCGCCTTTCGACATGCATTACATCACCACGACACATTTGCTGGACCGGCTTGCGCCCGGCACGTTGGTGGTGAACGACCCGTTCTGGGTGCGGAATTATCCCGAAAAGCTGCTGGTTCTGGAATTTCCGGACCTCACACCGCCGACGACGATTGCCCGCGATCTGTCCACCATCAAGGCATTCAAGGAAAAGCATGGGGATGTGATCCTCAAGCCGCTTTACGGCAATGGTGGCGCCGGGGTGTTCAAACTGACCACCGATGATCGCAACCTGTCATCGCTGCACGAACTCTTTACCGGGTTCTCGCGCGAGCCGCTGATCGTGCAGAAGTTCCTGCCGGCGGTTTCGAAGGGCGACAAGCGGGTGATCCTTGTCGATGGTGCCCCGGTCGGGGCGATCAACCGGGTGCCCGCCGCGGGCGAGACACGGTCCAACATGCATGTGGGCGGACGCCCCGAGAAAATCGGGCTGACCGAACGTGACCGGGAAATCTGTGACCGGATCGGCCCGCTTTTGCGGGACAAGGGGCAGGTATTTGTCGGGATCGACGTGATCGGCGACTACCTGACAGAGATCAACGTGACCTCACCCACCGGTATTCAGGAACTTGAGCGGTTTGACGGGATCAACGTGGCCGAAACGATCTGGCAGGCGATTGAAGCCAAACGCGCATGAGCCTGATCCGGCCAGTCCTGAACGCATGGCTGCGCCTGACCGAAAAGCCGTACCTGTCCCGGGTTGAAGACCCGGACGCCATCCGCCGCGGTTTTGAGCGCAAGGCGCGGTTTTACTTCCGCGCCCCGTCCGGCACGATACGCGACTGGGAGACGCTGGGCGGGCGGCCTAGCTTGTCGGTCTCGCGGCGTGGGGCGCAGCCGGGGCCGCTGATCCTTTATTTCCATGGCGGCGCGTATATCTTCGGCAGTCCGCGCACCCATCAGGCGATGCTTGCCCGGTTGCTGCTGGAAAGCGGCGGGCGGGCGATTTTGCCCGAGTATCGCAAAGCGCCCGAAAACCCGTTCCCCGCCGCTGTCGAAGATGCCGTCAATGTCTGGATGGCGCTCTTGGAACGGGGCGAAACCCCTGGCCGCATCTTTATCGGCGGGGATAGTGCGGGCGGCGGCTTGGCGCTGGCGCTTCTGGGTGAGTTGCTGCGCAAGGGGCTGCCGCTTCCCGCCGGCGTATTTGCCCTGTCACCGTTGACCGACCTGACCTTCGCCGGGGCCAGCATGGCCGCAAATGAAGAGGCCGATCCCATGCTGCCTGCCCACCGGGTCGAAGACATGGCCGCGTTCTACCTTCAGGGTCAGGATGGTACCGATCCCCGCGCCAGCCCGCTCTTTGCAGATTTCACCGGGGCGCCGCCGGTCTTTCTGGCGGTGGGAGACACCGAAATCCTGCGCGACGACACGCTGCGCATTGCGAAAAAGTTGGAACAAGCGGGCGCGAGCGTTGATTTGAAGGTCGAACAGGACTTGCCCCATGTCTGGCCGATTTTCCACAACACTCTGCCGGAAGCCCGCGCCACATTGCGGCAAATCGGGCTTTGGATCAGGCAGCGGACATAGAGGTCAGGCGAAAGCTCACCGCTTCGGCGACGTGAGGCTTGCGCACCTGGTCCGCGCCTTCCAGATCGGCAATCGTCCGGGCCACGCGCAACACGCGGTGATAACCGCGCGCCGACAGTCCAAACCGCTCTGCCACCCGCGTCAGCAACTCACGCCCTTCGGTGTCGGGCGTCGCGATCTCCTCCAGTATCGCGCCGGAGGCATCGGCATTGCTGCGCTGTTCCCCCAACCCGTCGAAGCGCGCCGTCTGGATGTCACGTGCTGCAAGCACGCGCGCGGCGACATCGGCCGAAGAGTCCCCGTCCGGCGGCAGGTCCAGATCGCGGAAGGAGACGGGCGGCACCTCCACCCGAAGATCGAAGCGATCCATGAGCGGCCCTGAAATGCGGCCCAGGTAATCCTCGCCACATTGTGGCACGCGTGCACAGGCCCGGGCCGGGTCGGGCAGATACCCGCACCGACAGGGATTGGCCGCAGCCACCAGCATGAACTGGCAGGGATATTTGATATGGGCATTGGCGCGGGCGACCATGACCTCGCCCGTCTCAATGGGTTGCCTCAGCGTTTCCAGAACCGTGCGTGGAAATTCGGGGAACTCGTCCATGAACAACACGCCATTATGTGCCAAGGACACTTCCCCCGGTTTGGCACCACGCCCGCCGCCGATGATCGCCGCCATGGATGCGGTGTGATGCGGCTCTCGGAAGGGCCGCGTGCGGGAAATGCCGCCTTCGTCCAGCAAGCCGGACAGCGAATGGATCATGGAAGTTTCCAACGCTTCTTGCGGGGTAAGCGGCGGCAGGATCGACGGCAGACGCGCGGCCAGCATCGATTTGCCGGACCCGGGCGTGCCCACGAACATCACGTGATGGCGACCTGCGGCGGCGATCTCCAACGCGCGCTTCGCCCGTTCCTGCCCCTTCACGTCGCGCAGGTCCTTGGACCCTGTGTCGGTGCGAACCTCGCCCGGCTCGGCAGGCTCCAACGGGCGCAGGCCCGTGAAGTGATGGATCACCTCTTGCAGACTGGCGGCTCCGATCACTTGTGCATTGCCGACCCAGGCGGCCTCTGCCCCCGAAGCAGCGGGGCAGACCATGCCGCGATCTTCCTCGGCCGCGGCCATGGCGGCAGGCAACGCGCCCTGAACGGCGACAAGCGAGCCATCAAGCGACAATTCCCCAAGCGCGACAGTGCCTTCGACTGAATCCCGCGGCACGATGTCCAACGCTGCCAGTAGGGCCATCGCGATGGGCAGATCGAAATGCGACCCTTCCTTGGGCATATCGGCGGGCGAGAGATTGATCGTGATCCGTTTGGTCGGAAGCGCAATGCCCATCGCCCCCAGCGCGCTGCGCACCCGGTCGCGCGCTTCGGAAACAGCCTTGTCCGGCAACCCCACGATGGAGAAAGCGGGCATTCCCGGCGATACCGCGCATTGCACTTCCACGATGCGCGCCTCTACCCCCTCGAATGCGACCGTATATGCCCGCGCGACCATTTTCTTTGATTTCCCGTTCTGGTGACGGGAAAACCTAGGCGGATCATGGTTAGCGGCTGGTTAACGCTTGTTCGGAAAGGTTATTTTCCACCTCTGGTGCGGCAAGGTTGCCCGGTCGCAGCGCAAGAATGTGAGGGTGCGGGTAAGCCGTGCGCAATGATTATCAAGAAAAATATGAACCAATTGGCGTTGTCGCGCGTAGTCAACATACAAGCGCGAGATAAGCGCGCACTGATGACGACTTTTGGAGACGACACATGGCGCTTGATGGTTTTAGAGATAACACCCTGTCCCGGATCGCAATGAAAGCGGAATTGCTGGACGCAGAGACAGAACTGAAGCTTGCCTATGCGTGGCGGGACAACCGCGACGAACAGGCTCTGCACCGCCTGATCCACGCATACATGCGGTTGGCGATTTCCATGGCGGCAAAGTTCAAACGCTACGGCGCGCCGATGAATGACCTGATCCAAGAGGCGGGTGTGGGCTTGATGAAGGCCGCTGACAAATTCGACCCGGATCGCGGCGTGCGGTTCTCCACCTATGCGGTGTGGTGGATCAAGGCGTCGATTCAGGATTATGTGATGCGCAATTGGTCCATGGTGCGGACCGGATCGACCTCTTCCCAGAAATCCCTGTTCTTCAACATGCGCCGCGTTCAGGCCCGTCTGGAGCGCGAAGCCGCCGCGCGGGGCGAGCAGCTTGAAGGCCACACGCTGCGCAAGATGATCGCCGAAGAAATTGGCGTGCCGCTGCATGATGTCGAGATGATGGAAGGCCGCCTGTCCGGCAGTGATTTTTCGCTGAACGCGACGCAGGCCGCTGATGATGAAGGGCGTGAATGGATCGACGCGCTGGAAGACGACAGCGCGCAAGCGTCGGAAACGGTCGAAAACGATCTCGACAATGCGCAATTGCGCGAATGGTTGGTGATGGCCCTCAACGGCTTGAACGAGCGCGAAAGGTTCATCGTCCGCGAGCGCAAATTGCGTGACGACCCGCGCACGCTGGAATCGCTGGGGTCGGAGTTGAACCTGTCCAAAGAGCGGATTCGCCAGCTGGAAGCCGCCGCCTTCATCAAGATGCGCAAGTCGCTTGAAGGCCAAAGCAAAGAGGTCCACAACTTCTTCCTATGAGGAAATTCGCGTCCGGCCTGTCGTTAGCTATTGTTTTTTCGGCCTGTTTTTCGGCTGCGGCATCAAGTCTCGACTGGGCGGACGTTTCTCAAGACGTCGTTGTGATTGGCGAGTTTCACGACAACCCGCACCACCATGATGTGCAGGCCGAAGCGCTGCGCCAGATGTCTCCAAAGGCCGTCGTGTACGAGATGCTGACACCGCAAGAAGCGCAGCATCTGGGCGGTGTTGCGCGCACGCCGCAGGCTATGCGGGTCGCCGTGGATGGGCAGGTTCAGTGGAGCAATATCGAAGATTACGCAGAGGTGCTGGCCGAAAGCCCTGTGATGATGGGCGCAGCCTTACCGCGCGATACGGTCAGGGCCGCGTTCCACGCGGGCGCGGCGCAGGTGTTTGGCGAAGATGCCGCTGCCTTCGGGCTGGACGGACCGCTGCTACAGTCTGAACTGGACAGGCGCAAGCAATTGCAGTTCGAGGCCCATTGCCAAGCGATGCCGCTTGAGATGATGGGCGGCATGGTCGAGGCGCAGCGTCTGCGCGATGCGGCCTTTGCCCGAACGGTTCTGGAGGCGGTCGACAATTACGGCACGCCGGTCGTGCTGATCACGGGCAATGGCCACGCGCGCTCCGATTGGGGCGTGCCTGCGGCGCTTGCGATGGCGCGTCCGGGGTTGACGGTCCTAAGCGTCGCGCAAGGCGAAGAAGGCCGCCCGCCGCAGGGTGAATTCGATACCATCCTTACCAGTCCGCCTGCTGTGCGCAGTGGCGATCCCTGTGCCGCGTTCGATTAGCTTGCGGGCACTCCGCCCCGCGCCTAGGTTTGCGGCATGAATACTGGCAGACATATCCTACTTATCATCGGCGGCGGTATTGCGGCGTATAAGACGCTCGACCTGATCCGCCGCCTGCGCGAACGCGGTTTCACCGTGACGCCCGTTTTAACCCGTGCGGCAGAAGAGTTCGTCACCCCGCTTTCGGTCAGCGCGCTGGCCGGGACAAAAGTGTATCGCGACCTTTTTGACCTGACCGACGAGGCGGAGATGGGGCATATCCAGCTTTCGCGCTCGGCTGATCTGATCGTTGTGGCCCCGGCGACAGCCGACCTGATGGCGAAGATGGCGCAGGGGCTGGCGGGCGATCTGGCCTCTACCTTGTTGCTTGCGACCGACACGCCGGTGCTGATCGCGCCCGCAATGAATGTGCGGATGTGGTCCCATCCCGCGGCCCAGCGCAACATTGAAACGCTGCGCACCGATGGCGTGTCATTCGTTGGGCCAAATGACGGTGATATGGCCTGCGGTGAGTATGGGCCGGGCCGGATGGCTGAGCCCTTGGAAATCGTCGATGCGGTCAATCTGGCGCTGGGCTCCGGCCCGCTGAAGGGCAAGCGTATCCTCGTCACCTCCGGTCCGACGCATGAGCCGATCGACCCGGTGCGCTATATCGCCAACCGGTCCTCTGGCACACAAGGCACCGCGATTGCGAAGGCGCTGGTCAAACTCGGCGCAGAGGTCATCTTTGTCACCGGCCCAGCCGATGCGCCGCGCCCTGCTGGCGCGCAGGTGATCGAGGTCCAGACCGCCCGTGAGATGCTGGAGGTTGCCACGTCCGCCTTGCCGGTGGATGTCGCCATTTGCGCCGCCGCTGTCGCCGATTGGCACATAGTTGGCGCGAAGGATCGCAAGTTGAAGAAATCCAAGGACGGCACGCCCGCGCTGGAATTCGGCGAGAACCCGGACATCCTGAAAACCCTGTCGGCTCCGGGCGAGGCACGGCCAAGCCTTGTGGTCGGATTTGCGGCAGAAACCAATGACGTCATTGAAAACGCTACCGCGAAGCGCGCGCGCAAGGGCTGTGACTGGATCGTTGCCAATGATGTCAGCCCGGAAACCGGGATCATGGGCGGAACCGAAAACGCGGTCACACTGATCACCGATGCCGGGGCAGAGCCGTGGCCGCGCCTGTCCAAGGCGGATACCGCAACCCGGCTGGCCGAACGCGTGAAAGAGGCGCTTTTGACATGAGCCCGACGATTACTTTCGTATGGGACAGCGGGGCGGATACCGCGCTTGGCCTGCCAAGTTATGAAACAGCGGGCGCAGCGGGGGCGGATCTGCGGGCCAACTTCCCCGATCGGGCGGGGATCACCCTGCAACCGGGCGCACGGGCCTTGGTGCCGACGGGGTTGCGGCTGACCATCCCGCACGGGTTCGAGGTTCAAATCCGCCCGCGTTCCGGCCTTGCCCTCAAGCATGGGATCACCTTGCCCAACAGCCCCGGAACGATCGACAGTGACTATCGCGGACCGCTGGGCGTTATCGTCCAGAACACAGGCGATGCGGCGTTCGAGGTCACACATGCTATGCGCATCGCGCAGATGATCGTCGCGCCCGTTGTGCAGGCCGCTTTCGTTCTTGCCGAGGAACTGGATGACACGGCACGGGGCGCGGGCGGTTTCGGCTCCACCGGGACGGGCTGATGCTGCTGGTTTTCGTCCTTGCTGCCGCGCTTTGGGGAATTGGCGCGTTGATGAAGGCGCCCTTTCAAGCGCGTGCCTTGATGGTTGGCCTTCTCTATGTCGGCGTGCTGGCGCTGCATGTCATTCTTCCCGAAGGGCACCCGCTGCGCGACGCCACGGGGGGAAGCCCGGCGCTTTGGCTGCTGATTGGCGGCGTCGTGGCGGTGTTGCTGGCCTATCGTGAGGGGCTGAAACGCCTGCGCGCCCGCGCCGATGCGCGGACCGAAGAGGCGGAGCCGCGCGCTTCCCGCAGCTTTTCCGATGCCGAACTCAACCGTTATGCCCGCCATATTGTCCTGCGGGAGGTCGGCGGGGCGGGTCAGAAGGCGCTGCGAAACGCCTCTGTGCTTGTGGTGGGGGCGGGCGGATTGGGCGCGCCGGCCCTTCAGTATCTTGCCGCGGCGGGCATTGGCACGATCGGTGTCGTCGATGACGATGTGGTGGACAGTGCGAATTTGCACCGCCAAGTGATCCACAAGGACGCCAGCATCGATATGCCCAAGGTCTTTTCCGCACAGGCAGAAATGGTGGCGCAGAACCCGTTCGTCACGGTCAAACCTTATCACCGCCGCCTTGATGCCGACACGGCAGAGGCGCTCTTTGCCGAATATGACATCATCCTTGATGGCACGGACAATTTCGAAACGCGCTATCTGGTCAATCGGGCCGCCGTTCTTGCGCGAAAGCCGCTGATCTCCGGCGCGTTGACGCAGTGGGAAGGGCAGCTGTCCGTCTTTGACCCTGCCAGCGGCGGTCCCTGTTACCAATGCATTTTCCCTCAAGCGCCCGATCCGTCGCTTGCGCCGCCCTGCGCCGAAGCGGGGGTGATCGGCCCCTTGCCCGGCGTGATCGGCACCATGATGGCGCTTGAAGCGGTCAAGCTGATCACCGGGGCGGGGACATCCTTGCAGGGTGAAATGCTGATCTATGATGGCCTCTATGGTGAGACTCGCAAGATCGCCCTGAAGCGGCGCGAAGGTTGCCCTGCCTGCGGCGCGTGACGCGTTAACCCTTGGCGTAGGCCCGGTAACGGCTTACCTGTTCAGCCAAAGGAGACTTTCTTCATGCAAAATACGTTCCTCGCGCATTGGGACACCCCCTTCGGTCTGCCGCCTTTCGACCAGATCGATGATGAAATGTTTGCCCCTGCGCTGGACAAGGCGCTGGCCTTGCACACTGCTGAAATCGCGGCGATTTCCGCTGATCGGGATGCACCGACATTCGAAAATGTCATTGGGGCGCTCGAAGCCGCCGGGAGCGAGCTTGACCGCGTTCTGGGCGTGTTCTTCAACGTCGCAGGGGCCGACAGCAATCCCAAGAGGGAAGAGTTGCAGCGGACGTTTTCGCCGAAACTGGCCGTCCATTTCGCCGAAGTTTCGTCGAACAAGAAGCTTTTCGCGCGGATTGCCGCCGTTTGGGACGCCCGCGACAGCCTTGATCTGACCGACGAACAGGCGCGCGTGCTGATGCTGACCCATCGCGGTTTCGTCCGCGCTGGCGCGGCGCTGGAAGGCGAAGACGAAGACCGGATGAAGGCGATCAAATCCCGTCTGGCGGAACTGGGCACCGCGTTCACTCAGAACCTGCTCGCCGATGAGCGTAGCTGGTACATGAAGCTGGCCGATGACGATCTGGAAGGGTTGCCCGAATTCGTCGTGTCTGCGGCACGTGCGGCAGGAGCAGAGAAAAACGCAGGCGGCCCGGTTGTGACGCTGAGCCGATCCTTGATCGTGCCATTCCTGCAATTTTCACCGCGCCGCGACCTGCGCGAGACGGCGTACAAGGCCTGGGCCGCCCGTGGGGCGAATGGGGGTGAAACGGATAACCGCGAGATCGCGGCAGAGATCCTCAAGCTGCGGGAAGAGCGCGCCAAGCTTCTCGGTTATCCCGATTTCGCGTCCTATAAGCTGGAAACGGAAATGGCCGGCACTCCGGAGAAGGTCCGTGAGCTCTTGATGGCCGTGTGGAAACCCGCACGCCAGCGCGCGGAGGAAGACGGCGCGGTTCTGGCGAACATGATGAAAGAGGATGGCATCAATGGCGACCTGGAGCCGTGGGATTGGCGCTATTACTCCGAAAAGCGCCGCGCGGCGGAGCATGATTTGGACGAGGCCGAGATCAAGCCGTATTTCCAGCTCGACCGGATGATCGAGGCGGCTTTTGACTGTGCCTCGAAACTCTTTGGGTTGCAGTTCCGGCCACTGGATGTGCCGCTGTACCATGAGGATTGCCGTGCATGGGAAGTCACTCGCGACGGGGAGCATGTCGCCGTCTTCATCGGGGATTACTTCGCGCGGGGCAGCAAACGCTCGGGCGCGTGGTGCTCGGCCATCCGCAGTCAGGCGAACTGGCCCGATCCGCAGCGGCCCATCGTCGTCAATGTCTGCAACTTCGCGAAGGGCGACCCCGCGCTTCTGAGCTATGACGACGCGCGGACCTTGTTCCATGAATTTGGCCACGCGCTGCACCAGATGCTGTCGAACGTGACCTATGAAAGCGTATCGGGAACATCGGTGGCGCGGGACTTTGTCGAACTGCCATCGCAGCTTTACGAACACTGGCTGGAAGTGCCGGAAGTTCTGCGCGAATTCGCGACCCATGCGGAAACCGGCGCGCCCATGCCCGAAGACCTGTTGAACCGCGTTCTGGCTGCGGCGACCTATGACATGGGGTTCCAGACTGTGGAATATGTGGCCTCGGCGCTGGTCGATCTGGCCTTTCACGAAGGCGCGGCCCCGGCTGATCCGATGGCCAAACAGGCAGAGGTGCTGGAGGCGCTGGGTATGCCGCACGCCATCGGGATGCGCCATGCGACACCGCATTTCGCCCATGTCTTCGCGGGCGACGGGTATTCGTCGGGCTACTATTCCTACATGTGGTCGGAAGTGATGGATGCGGATGCTTTCGCGGCGTTCGAAGAGGCGGGAAGCGCCTTTGATCCGGAGCGGGCCAAGGCGTTGGAGGAACATATCCTCTCTACGGGTGGCAGCGTCGAAGCTGCGGACCTTTATGTCGCCTTCCGCGGGCGTCTTCCGGGTGTCGAAGCGCTTCTCAAAGGGCGCGGTCTGGCGGCTTGACCCCTTTGCTTGTGGCCTTGCGGCCTGCCATCGCAGAGTGGCGGGCCGGAGAGGTCGCACGCAATTCCGGGCGCTGAGCCGTGAGTATTTTTAGAACGCTGAAGGCAGGCGCGCGCGGCGGGCGGATATGTTGCGACCTATGAGCGCCATGTAGGGTACGGCTTCAGCCTAGCTTGGTCAGTAGCCCCGTGACCGATCCACGAGGTGGAGCAGGGGGGCACCGGATTCGTTGCGGCGGATATTGTCGGCGATGGTCCGGGCCGACCATTTTGGCCGGGTTTCCGAGGCGATATGCGGGGTGACCGTGATGCCGGCATGGTGCCAGAAGGGGTGACCTTGCGGCAGGGGTTCGGTGCGGAAGGTGTCGAGCGTTGCATGGCTTAACTGGCCGGAGTTCAGCGCATCCAATAGTGCGTCATCGTCAATCAGCGGGCCGCGGCCGGGATTAAGCAGGAAGGCACCAGGCGCCAGCTTGGCGAAGGTTCCGGCATTCATGATCTGCGTTGTTGCCGGCGTGTCGGGGAGAAGCAGGACGACGCCGCCAGCCCCGGTGAGGGCTTCGGACAGGTCGGTGTGGCACGTGACGCCTTCCACGGTTTTTTCAGACCGCGCCCAGCCATGGGTGTCGAAGCCAATGCGTGCCAGAGACTGTGCGCAAGCCGTGCCCAGTTCCCCCAACCCCAGCACTGTCACTTTGCGGTCCCAGGCCACGGGGGGCGCTTTGGGGGCCCATTCTCCGGGTTGGGCGAGGATATGGGCATCCATGCCAAGGTGGTGGCGCAGGACGTGGCCTGTGACCCATTCGACCATGCCTTGTGTGAGCGCCATATCCACCATCCGGCAAAGCGGTATATGCAGTGTCGGATTGTTCACGATCCCTTCCACCCCGGCCCAGAGGTTCAGCACGGCCTTGGCGCGTGTATAGGGGGTGAAATCCTGAAGGGGGGAGTTCGGGGCGTAGATGATGTAGTCCACCATCTCTGCGGGGATGTCGGTCGCCAGATGGACCTGCAGACCGGCTTCGGCAAAGGCTTCGGTCAGCGGAGTTTCGTAGAGCGGCCAGCGTTCGGGACGGGCGGCGAAGAGGACGTTGATCATTAACGAGGCCTATGGACATGAGCCGATTGCACCAGACCGAAGGCCAGCATGAGGACGAGCATCGCCGATCCCCCGTAGCTGACCAGCGGTAACGGCACGCCGACGACCGGGGCAAGCCCCATGACCATCGACATGTTCACGGCGAAGAAGAGGAAGAAGTTCAGTGCGATGCCGAGGATCAGAAGGTTTGAAAACCGGTCTCGGTTCATCAGCGCCGAGGTGACACAGAACAGGATGATCAGCGCGTACAGCGCAAGCAGGGTGAAGCCGCCGACAAAGCCGAACTCTTCGGCTAGTGTCGTAAAGATGAAGTCCGTGTGCTTTTCCGGCAGGAAGTTGAGCCGCGATTGCGTCCCTTGCATGAAGCCGCGCCCGGTCCACCCGCCAGAGCCAAGCGCGATCTTCGATTGGGTGATGTGATAGCCAGCGCCCAGCGGATCCTGACTGGGGTCCAGAAACGTGTCGATGCGCCGATACTGGTAGTCTTTCAGCAGTTGCCATGGCGTTCCGCGCGACTGGAATACCGCCGTGACAAGTCCGACGGCCGCTGTCACCACCGCTGCGAAATAGGCCCAATGCACCCCGGCGACGAACATCAGCCCGCCACCGGCGGTCAATAGCAGGATCGCCGTGCCAAGGTCCGGCTGGCGCAGCACCAGGGCCGTCGGCAAGAAGATCAGAATGAGCGGCAGGATGACCCAAAGCGGCCGAGAGGTCCGTTTCTGGGGCAGGGCGTCGTAATAGGCGGCCAAGGCCATAACCAGCGTGATCTTCATCAGCTCTGACGGTTGCAGCCGCATGAACCCAAGGTCGATCCAGCGCTGCGCTCCCATCCCGACAGAGCCGAAGAACTCCACCGCCAGCAAAAGCAGGACCGAAACGCCATAGGCGACACCGGCCATGGACCGCCAGAACCAGATCGGCACCATGGCGACGAGTATCATCAGCAGAAACCCGACGGCAAAGCGTTTCGCCTGCGGTTCGGCCCATGTGGAAAATGTCCCGCCCGCGACGGAGTAGAGCATCAGAAAGCCGATCCCGGCGACGCTGGCCAGCAGCAAGGCAAGCGGCCAGTTCAGGAACAGAATCTTGCGTGCGCCGCTTGGGACATGTTTGACCGTGTACTCTAGATAGCTCACGCCTGTTCCTCCGGGCTGCCCACGCCGCGCGCAATCGGGCGGACTTCGCGAAGGCGTTCCTGCTGCGCGCTGATGCGTCCGCGATCCTTGCGCGGATAGGCGTCCAGCGGCGGTTCGCCCCCGTAGAGCGCTTGCAGTGTGACGTCCCGCGCGATCGGCGCCGCAGCGGTCGAGCCGCCGCCGCCATGTTCGACCACGACGCAGACCGCATAGCGGGGATTGTCGAACGGCGCGAAGTTCACGAACAAGGCGTGGTCGCGCCGCTCCCAAGGCAGATCTTCGTTGCGCGTCACTCCGCGCGCGCGTTCCTCGGCGGTGATGTTGCGGACTTGGCTGGTGCCGGTCTTGCCCGCAATCCGCATCCCCTCGGCGATGCTGCGCGAGCCATAGGCTGTGCCGCGCCGATCATTCACCACCTCGTACATGGCGCGGCGCACCTGGGCCAGATGCCCCTGGTTCAGCCCCATGGCTTCGCCCGCGCCGGAGGGCGTCTCGACCCCGTCGATTGTCTTGATCAAACGCGGGGACACCGACCGCCCCGTGGCAATCCGCGCCGCCATGACCGCCAGTTGGATCGGAGAGGCCAGCATATAGCCCTGCCCGATAGAGGCGTTGACCGTGTCGCCGATCCGCCAGTCCTGCTGATAGGTCGATTGCTTCCACGCCTTGGTCGGGGTCAGCCCTTGAGCGACGGCGGACATGGGCAGATCGTGCCGGACGCCCAGACCAAACCGATTGGCCATGGCCGAGATTTTTTCGATCCCGACTTTCAGCGCGAGGTCATAGTAGTAGACGTCGCAGCTTTGCTTGAGCGAATTGGCAAGGTCCATCCAGCCATGGCCCACACGTTTCCAGCAGTGAAAGCGGCGGCCCGCGACCTCCAGATGGCCGGGACAATAGACCGTGTCATCGGCATCGATCAGCCCGTCTTCCAACGCGGCCATGGCGGTAATCATCTTGAAGGTCGAACCGGGCGGATAGGTGCCCTGCACGGATTTGGACGCCAGCGGACGGAAGGTATTTTGCGTCAGGGCCCGGTAATCGGCAACGGAAATGCCCTGCACAAAGAGGTTTGGATCGAATGTCGGCGAGGACGCGATTGCCATGAGGTCGCCATTTTGCACATCGATCACGATGGCCGAGGCGCTTTCCTCGCCCAGACGGGCCTGCACATAGCTTTGCAGGTTCGCGTCGATGGTGAGCTGCAAGTCTTGCCCAGCGGTGCCTTGCTTGCGTGACAACTCGCGCATGACCCGGCCCGTTGCGTTCACTTCGACACGTTTGGCCCCTGCCTTGCCGCGCAACCGTTCTTCGTATTTCGCCTCGACGCCGACCTTGCCGATCTGGAAACGAGGAATGCGGAGCAACTGATCCGGGTTTTCGATCTTTTCCAGATCGTAATCCGACACCGGGCCGACATATCCCAGCACATGCGCATAGTCCGACCCCATGGGGTAATAGCGGGTCAGACCGACCTCTGGCGTGATGCCCGGCAGTGCTGGCGCGTTGACCGACACTTTCGACACCGTATCCCAACTGACGTTCTCGGCGATGGTCACGGGCAGAAACGGGGCGGAACGGCGCATTTCTTCCAGCGCGGCGTCAAGTTCCTCCGGGTCGAGTTCGACCAGCTTTTGCAGGCGCTGGATCACGGTTTTCACATCGCCCGCATTCTCGCGCACGATGACGATCCGGTAGGACGGCACATTGCGCGCAAGCTGCACGCCGTTGCGGTCGAAAATCTCGCCCCGTTCCGGCGGGATCAGGCGGATATTGATGCGGTTTTCTTCGGCCAGCAGGCGGTATTCATCCGCTTGTTCCAGCTGGAGATATTGCATCCGTGCGGCCAGACCGGTGACGAACATCAACTGCATGCCGCCCAGCAGCGTTGCGCGGCGGGTCAGGTTCTTATGGGCGGCTTCGAGGTCTGCGCGGGGGCGTCTCATAGGCGGTGTCCCAACTTGTCGATATCGCCGGGGGCGGACAGGCGCACGCCGAATACAAGGGCCGATACACCGACGATCAGCGGATAGACAGCGGCAGTGGCTATGGTCTGGAACGTGGCTAGGATCAGCGACGGCGCGGGCACGAAGAAGATCGCCAGCGCCACGCGGTTGGCGACGGCGGTCGCAATGATCAGCACGGCGGCGCGGCCCCATTCGGCAGCAAAACCCGCATCGCGCAGGCGCAGCATTCGGGTCTGCAGATCAAAGCACGCCATCAGCATCAGCGCTGCGCCAAGGCCCGGTGGGCGCGACAGCAGCAGATCGGCCAGAAAGAAAACGGCGGCCAGCAGCGGCACAGGCACGTATTCCGGGCGCCGTACCGACCAAGCCAGCGCAAAGCCGAACAGCAGGTCCGGGCCCGCCCATCCGCGCGTCAATGTTTGCAGCGGCAAGAGGTTCCCCAGCAGGATCACAAGGGCAAGGGCGACGAATACCGCCCGCATGGTCCAAAGGCTGAGAGGCGCGACGTTATTCACTGTCGGCCACCTGTTCCGGATCCGGCAGGGGCTGCCCCTCGCGGATCACGGTGCCTTCGTCGGACACGGTGGGCGTGCCGTTGTGGCGCAGTACCCGCAAGAATTCGAGCCGTTCATAATCGGCGGCAAGGCGCACGCGCAGACCGCCATTCCGATCCACCTCAAGCGAGCCGATGAGCAGCCCGGCCGGGAACACGCCCCCATCGCCGGAACTTACGACCCGGTCGCCCGGACGCACCGCATCGCGGCTTTCGATGAAATCCACCGGCGGACGTCCGGTATTGTCACCCGCAACAATGGCACGCTGGCCCGAAGGCTGGATGACCGCCGGAACCCGGCTGTTCGCATCCGTCAGCAGCAATACGCGCGAGGTGTTCTTTGCCACGCCCGAAATCCGCCCGACCAGCCCGATCCCATCCATCGCTGCCCAGCCGTCCACGATGCCGTCGCGGGCGCCGATATTCAGCAGGACCGACTGCCGGAATGGCGAGCCGCTATCGGCCAGCACGACCCCGGTGATATAGGTCAGGCGCGGATCAAGCTGCACATTGTTGAGGTCCAGGAGGCGGGCGTTTTCCTGTTCAAGCTGCAGCGCCGCTTCTTTCCACGCGCGCATCTGGCGCAACTCCCGGCGCAGTTCGGCGTTTTGTTCGGCCAGCCGGTGATAGCTTTGGAAATCGCGGGCCAGATTGACGGTGCCGGTGACCGGGGCCATCGCCCAATCCATATTCGGCACCAGCCGGTCGGTGATCTGCGCGCGCAGCTTTTCGACGCGGGGGCTGTCGATGCGCCACACGATGAAGACGCCGACAAGGAACAGAATGGCAATACCAAGCAGAAGCCGCTGAAGCGGCGCGACATAATCTGCGCTGTTCGTCCGATCTTTGGCCAAGGTCCGTACGTCCTTCCCCCGATGGGCCGGGGTTGTCGTCAACTATAGCCCGAGTTTATCAGGCGCGTCAGCTATCGTAATCGATAGCGTGGCGCAGTTGTTTTTCGTATTCCAACGCCTTGCCGGTGCCCAATGCCACGCAGTTGAGCGATTCATCCGCAATCGACACGGCCAGCCCGGTCTGTTCACGCAGGGCAAGGTCGAGATCACCCAGCAGCGCGCCGCCGCCGGTCAGCATCACGCCGCGATCCACGATGTCGGCGGCCAGGTCGGGCGGGGTTGTTTCAAGCGCGGTCATCACCGCTTCGCAAATTTGCTGCACCGGTTCTGCAAGCGCTTCGGCGATTTGCGCCGCAGTCACTTCGATTTCCTTCGGGACACCATTCAGCAGGTCGCGCCCGCGGATTTGCATGGCGCTGCCACGGCCATCATCGGGCATCCGTGCGGTCCCGATAGAGGTCTTGATCCGCTCTGCGGTGGTTTCGCCCACCAGAAGGTTCTGCTGGCGGCGCAGATAGGAAATGATCGCCTCGTCCATCCGGTCGCCCCCGACGCGGACAGAACGGGCATACACGATGTCGCCCAGCGACAGAACGGCCACTTCGGTTGTCCCACCGCCGATATCCACGACCATGTTCCCGGTCGGGTCGGTGATCGGCATACCGGCGCCAATGGCAGCGGCAATCGGTTCCGCGATCAGGCCCGCGCGGCGGGCACCCGCCGACAGAACGGATTGGCGAATGGCGCGCTTTTCAACGGGCGTGGCGCCATGCGGAACACAAACGATGATTTTGGGCTTGGAGAAAGTCGAACGTTTGTGAACCTTGCGGATGAAGTGCTTGATCATCTCTTCGGCCACGTCGAAATCGGCAATCACGCCTTCGCGCATCGGGCGGATCGCCTCGATCGAGCCGGGCGTCCGGCCCAGCATCAGCTTGGCATCCTCACCCACGGCGAGGACTTTCTTGACGCCATCCTTGACGTGATACGCAACGACGGAGGGTTCGGACAAGATCACGCCCCGGCCTTTCACATAGACCAGCGTGTTTGCCGTGCCCAAATCAATCGCCATATCAGACGAGAAAAGCCCGCCCAGTCCGTCAAAAATCGCCATGATGCTCCGCGCGTCCCGCCCATAAGATTCGCAAATCGGCCCGCGACTCTGTCAGACCGCAGACCGCTCGGCTTATAAGGTCACGCGCCGTCAGACGAAAGGGGCCATGCAGGACAAATCAGCGCGATTTCGCTACATGGCCCAATCACCGGCCGCCTTGCGCCACTGCGATGAGCGCCTGAATTGGCGCCGCAGCTTTCACCGCGGCGCATAACTGGCAGGGTGTTATCCAGCGTCTTTGTAGCTGACCGTCTTGGTGTCATAGCCCACTTCGGTCGTCTCGCGGCGGATCAGCAGGCGGTTAAGCGCGTTGACATAGGCCTTGGCCGAGGCAACGACCGTATCGGTATCCGCCGATTGACCCGTTGCCGTCTTGCCGTCCTCTTCCATCCGCACAGACACGGTGGCCTGCGCGTCGGTGCCTTCGGTCACGGCATGTACCTGATACAGTTGCAGCCGGGCGGAGTGGTCGAACAGGGCCTTCACGGCGTTGAAAGTCGCATCCACCGGACCGTCGCCCGTCGCCGTGGTGCTGACGTCCTTGCCGTCGATTTCCATCACGAGGTCGGCGGTCTGCGGACCCTCGGTGCCACAGACGACACGCAGCGACTTGATCTTGAGGCGGTCGGATTGTTCCGACGCAGCCGCGTCGCGCATCAGGGCGATCAGATCGTCGTCAAAGACCTCTTTCTTGCGATCGGCCAGTTCCTTGAACCGCACGAACACATCCTTGAGCTGGTTGTCGCCCATTTCGAAGCCGAGATCGTTCAGCTTGGCCCGCAGCGCGGCGCGTCCCGAATGCTTGCCCAGCGGCAAGGACGTACCGGCAAGACCGACATCTTCGGGGCGCATGATCTCGAACGTTTCGGCGTTTTTGAGCATCCCGTCCTGGTGGATGCCGCTTTCATGCGCGAAGGCGTTCTTGCCGACGATGGCCTTGTTGAACTGCACCGGGAAGCCCGACACCGTGGAGACACGGCGCGAGATATGCATGATCTTCTTGGTGTCGATCTGCGTGTGGAACGGCATGATGTCGTTGCGCACTTTCAGGGCCATCACGACCTCTTCCAGCGCGGTGTTGCCCGCCCGTTCGCCAAGCCCGTTGATCGTGCATTCGATCTGGCGCGCGCCGGCTTCGACCGCAGCGAGGCTGTTGGCAGTCGCCATGCCCAGATCATTGTGACAGTGGGTGGCCCAGATCACGTCATGCCCGCCTTCGACCTCGTCAATCAGGCGGCGGATCAGTTCGGCGCTTTCGCGCGGCGCGGTGTAGCCCACCGTATCGGGGATGTTGATCGTCGTCGCCCCCGACTTGATCGCGATTTCGCACACCCGCTTGAGGTAGTCCCATTCGGTCCGGGTCGCATCCATCGGCGACCATTGCACGTTGTCGCACAGGTTCCGGGCATGGGTGACGGTCTGTTCGATCCGTTCGGCCATCTCATCCTGCGTGAGGTTCGGGATCGCCCGGTGCAGCGGCGAGGTGCCGATAAAGGTGTGGATACGTGGCGATTTCGCGTGCTTTACCGCTTCCCAGCAGCGGTCGATATCGGGAAGCTGCGCGCGGGCCAGCCCGCAGATCGTGGCGTTCTTGGATTGGCGCGCGATTTCGGAGACCGCCTGAAAATCGCCTTCGGACGCGATGGGAAACCCGGCTTCGATAATGTCCACGCCCATATCGTCAAGCAGCCCGGCAATTTCGAGCTTTTCAGCATGGGTCATGGTCGCGCCGGGAGATTGCTCGCCATCGCGCAGGGTTGTGTCGAAGATCAACACGCGGTTTTTGTCTGTGGTCATTTTGATATCTCTCTTGATCCTAAATCCTTGGGCGCGATCACCTGACCTCTGAGCGGACGCAGCCCTAAGGCACGCTCAGAGGCGGATTAGGAGGAGCAGGCCAAGCGGAGCCGCGCCGAAAAGGCGGGCGCGTGCGATATGTTGGCCGTGTGTCATGGGGCAAGGTTATACCCGGTGATCGGAAAATGGAAAGGGGCTTTCTTGCGATGGGCGGCGGAAGCCTCCGGCGGGAGTATTTCGCGAACAATGAAGGCTGGACCTGCGCCCGGCGACCTCTAGGTCCGGGGTATGGAACAGATTCTTGTCATAGGGGCGTCGGGCGGAATTGGGCGCGCGCTTTGTGCGGCTTTGGAGGGCCAGGGTTTTGCTGTGATCCGGCGTTCGCGGTCTGTCGATGGGTTTGACGTGACGGATGAGGGTGCCGTTCGAGATGGGTTGGCGGGGCTTGAGGGCTTGGCGGGGGTGATCGTCGCCTCGGGCGCGCTGGAGATTGACGGCGCGGAGCCTGAAAAGACGATCAAGGCGATCCGGGCGCAGGCGATGGCGGACCAGTTTGCGTTGAACGCGATTGGCCCGGCGCTGGTCCTGCGTCATGCGCCGCGCCTGTTGCGAAGGGAAGGGCGCAGCGTTTTTGCGGTGTTGACTGCGCGGGTAGGGTCGATTGGGGACAATCGGCTGGGCGGCTGGGTCAGCTACCGGGCCGCGAAGGCCGCAGCGAACCAGATCGTGCGGACCGGGGCCATCGAGTTGGCACGCACGCACCCGGACGCGGTTTGTGTGGCGTTGCATCCCGGCACGGTACGCACGGCTTTTACAGAGAAATATCTGGGGCGGCATCCCGCGGTTGCGCCGGACGAGGCGGCAGGCAATGTGCTGCGGGTTCTTGAGGGGCTGACCCCTGCGCAGACGGGAGGATTTTACGATTGGGCCGGGAAGGAGGTGCCGTGGTGAGCCGGCTTGTTCTTGTGTTGGGCGACCAGTTATCGCCGGAACTGGCGGGATTGCAGGCGGCGGACCGGGCGGCCGACATCGTGGTGATGGCGGAAGTCGCGGAAGAGGCCTCTTACGTGGGGCATCATCCCAAGAAGATCGCTTTCATCTTTGCCTCCATGCGCAAGTTCGCGGCGTCTTTGCGGGCCGCGGGCTGGCAGGTTGCCTATTCGGAATTCGACGATTCCGAGAATTCGGGATCGATCGCGGGCGAGCTGCTGCGCCGTGCCGACCAGTATGAGGCGTCCGATGTCGTGGTCACGGAGCCGGGTGAATGGCGGCTGATCGAGGCGCTGCGCGACGTGCCGTTAAAGGTTGAGATGTTGGAGGATGACCGGTTCCTTGCCTCTCATGCCGAGTTTGAGCGTTGGGCCGAGGGTCGCAAGGCGCTGCGGATGGAGTATTTCTATCGTGAGATGCGGCGCAAGACCGGGCTTCTGATGGACGGCGATAACCCGGCGGAGGGAAAGTGGAACTTCGATCATGAGAACCGCAAGCCCGCCCCCGATGAGGTCAGCTTTGGCGGGCCGATGCAGTTCACACCGGACGAGGTGGTGCAGGAGGTTCTGGACCTTGTCGAAGCGCGGTTTGGCGACAATTTCGGCGACCTGCGCCCTTTCTGGTTCGCCACGGATCGCAGCCAAGCGCGGCGAGCGCTGTCGAAGTTCATCCGCGAGGCGCTTCCCAAGTTCGGGGATTTTCAGGACGCGATGCTGATGGAGAACAGGTTTCTCTATCATGCGGTGATCTCCATGTATCTGAACGCGGGTCTTTTGACCGTGATGGAGATTTGCGAGGCGGCGCAGGATGCGTGGCAGGCGGGCGATGTGCCGATCAACGCGGCGGAAGGGTTCATCCGCCAGATCATCGGCTGGCGCGAGTATGTGCGCGGGATCTACTTTCTTGAGGGGCCGGACTACACGCGGCGCAATGCGCTGACGCATGACCGCGATTTGCCATGGCTGTACTGGGGCGGTGAGACGAAGATGCAGTGCATGGCGCGCGCGGTCGAACAGACCCGCGAGGAGGCTTATGCCCACCATATCCAGCGCCTGATGGTGACGGGCAATTTCGCGCTGCTGGCGGGGATCGACCCTGCGCAGGTGCATGAATGGTATCTGGCGGTCTATGCCGATGCGTTCGAATGGGTCGAGGCACCGAACACCATCGGGATGAGCCAGTACGCCGATGGGGGGATCATCGCCTCAAAGCCTTATGTAAGCTCTGGCGCCTATATCAACCGCATGTCGAACTACTGCAAATCCTGCGCCTATTCAGTAACGACGAAAACCGGCGAGGGCGCGTGCCCGTTCAATTTGCTGTATTGGCATTTTCTGGACCGGCACCGGGATCGGTTCGAGGGCAATGCCCGGATGGGAAACATGTATCGCACATGGGATCGCATGGATGCCGAACGGCGCAAAACGGTGCTGTCAGATGCACAGGCGTGGCTGGCGCGTATGGAGGCCGGAGAGGTCGTCTGACCGCCCCCGACCTTTAGCCGTCATCCTTGAAGGCGCCGTTCTCCCATTCGCCGCTTTCTTCCTGCCCGGAGGCATAGCGCATCGTGCCGGAGCCTGACCGTTTACCATCGACGAAGGCACCTTCATACACGTCACCATTGGCATAGGTCGCGCGGCCCTGTCCCGTGATCTGCCCGCGCTGCCATTCGCCATCATATTTGAAACCGGTGGGCAGTTCGATCGTGCCTTGGCCGTGGCGTTGGCCGTCCTCGAATTCACCGGTGTAGATCGTGCCATCGGGATAGACCGCGCGCCCGACGCCGTGACGTTTGCCTTCGCGCCATTCGCCCTCGTACCGGTAGCCATCCTCGTAGGTCATGATGCCCTGACCGTCATTGCGGGCATTTTTGAAGCCGCCAGTATAAGTGATGCCATTTGGATAGGTCGCGGTGCCTTCGCCTTCGATCACGCCCGCGACCCAATTGCCGTCATAGGTCGCGCCATCGGGATAGACGATCTTGCCCTGACCCTCGGCAAGGTCATCGCGGAATTGCCCCTCATAGACGGAACCATCGGGATAGGTGACGGTGCCCAGGCCTTCGATCTTGCCGGCCACCCAGTTGCCTTCGTAGATATAGCCGTCGGTGCCAATGAACTTGCCTTGGCCATGGCGGCGATCCTCGGCGAAGTCGCCCTCATAGATATCGCCATTGGCATAGGTCACCTTGCCTTTGCCCTCGCGCCGCCCAGCGACGAGCGCGCCTTCATAGACGTCGCCATTCGGCTGGGTCAGCACACCCGTGCCGTCCATCTGGTTGTCACGCCACGACCCGGTATAGATCAGCCCGTCGGGCAGGGTCAGCTTGCCTTGTCCGTGACGGGCGCCGTCTTTGACCTCACCATCATAGATGGAGCCGTCCGGATAGGTGATGACGCCGCTGCCATCCTTGACGCCGTCGATCCAGTCGCCTTTGTACTCGTAGCCTCCGGGGCTTTGCATCACGCCCTTGCCGTGGTGCTTGGCCGCGCGAAACCCGCCTTCGAAGCGCACGCCATTTGCGTATAGCGCGATGCCCTGGCCGGTGATCTTGCCGTCGACCCAGTCGCCTTCATAGGTGCCGCCATCGGCAAAGGTGATCTTGCCGAACCCGTGCGGTTTTCCTTTTTCGAAATTGCCCTCATATACCGATCCGTTCTGGAACCGGGCCACGCCCGCCCCGCGGATTTCGCCATCCACCCATGCGCCGGAATACTCATAGCCGTCGGGCTGTTTGTAGGTGCCTTGCCCATGCTGCAAACCGCCGCGGAACTCACCTTCGTAGATGCCGCCATTGTCGTATTGCTTGGTTTGAACAGTGCCATCCTGCGCGGAGGCGGCGGTCGTCAGCAATGCAAAGCAGAGCGAGAGGCCGAGGCGGGTCATGCGAGTCCTGTCAGCTTGTTCAATACAGTCAAAGACTAGGCGAAGGTTAACCCGGTCGCAACGTGTTTTGGACCTTCTGTACCTACCAGCGGTTGCGTCGCCTTTTCACTGGCGTCCGATCTGCTATTTGAGGCGAAAATCAAGGAGTCGCGCAAATGGCCGATCGGTTTCGCATCACATTGGGGCAGTTGAACCCGACCGTCGGGGATATCGACGGGAACGCCGCCAAAGTGTTTGAGCTTTGGCAGGCTGGCCGTGATGCCGGGGCCGATCTTGTGGCCCTGCCCGAGATGTTCATCACCGGCTACAACGCGCAGGATCTGGTGAAGAAGCCGGTGTTCCACCGCACCGCGATGGAAGCCGTGACCGCCTTGGCCGAGAAATGCGCCGATGGTCCGGCTTTGGCCATTGGGGGTCCATGGGCCGAGGACGGCAAGCTTTATAACGCCTATCTCATTTGCCGCGGCGGGCAGATCGTATCCAAGGTGTTCAAGCACGAATTGCCCAACGAGACCGTCTTTGACGAGGTGCGCATTTTTGATGCGGGCGCGCTGGGCGGCCCCTATGCCGTGGGCAATACCCGGATCGGCAGCCCGATCTGCGAGGATGCGTGGCACCTGGATGTGGCCGAAACGCTGGCCGAAACGGGGGCGGAGTTCCTGCTGGTGCCCAATGGTTCGCCTTATTACCGGAACAAGTTCGAAACCCGGCTCAACCATATGGTTGCCCGCGTGGTCGAAACCGGCCTGCCACTGATCTATCTCAACATGGTTGGCGGGCAGGACGATCAGGTGTTCGATGGCGGCAGTTTCGGCCTGAACGCCCATGGCGAGATCGCCTTCCGCCTTAATGTCTTCGATGAAGAGGTTTATCACGTCGATCTGGAGCGCGGTGCAGACGGTTGGCGCATCCTGCCGGGCGAAGAAGCGCCGCTTCCCGATGATTGGGAGCAAGACTACCGCGTGATGGTCACGGCGCTGCGCGACTATTGCGGCAAGACCGGGTTCGGCAAGGTGCTTCTGGGCATGTCGGGGGGCATCGACTCCGCGCTGGTCGCAACCATCGCTGCCGACGCGCTGGGGCCGGAAAACGTGCGCTGCGTGATGCTGCCTTCGGAATACACGTCTTCCGACAGTCTTGAGGATGCCGAAGCCTGCGCCAAGGCGCTGGGCTGCCGCTATGACTATGTGCCGATCAGCGGGCCGCGCGCGGCCGTGACCGAAGCGCTTGCGCCGCTGTTCGAAGGCACGCAACCGGGCCTGACAGAAGAGAACATCCAGTCACGCCTGCGCGGCCTGCTGCTGATGGCGCTGTCCAACAAGTTCGGGGATATGCTGCTGACCACCGGCAACAAATCCGAGGTCGCCGTGGGCTATGCCACGATCTATGGCGATATGTCCGGCGGCTATAATCCGATCAAGGATCTGTACAAAACGCGGGTGTTCGAAACCTGCCGTTGGCGCAACGCCAATCATCGTGACTGGATGATGGGGCCGGACGGGGCTGTGATCCCCGAACGGATCATCACCAAGCCGCCCTCAGCCGAACTGCGCGAGGACCAGAAGGACAGCGACAGCCTGCCCGATTACCCGGAACTCGATGCGATGCTGCACATCCTTGTGGATGAGGACGGATCCATCGCGGATTGCGTCGCAGCAGGCTTTGATGCGGATGTGGCGCGCAAGGTCGAAAAGCTGATTTACATCAGCGAATACAAGCGGTTCCAGTCTGCGCCCGGCGCCCGCCTGACAAAGGGGGCCTTCTGGCTTGACCGGCGGTATCCGATTGTGAACCGGTGGCGCGATCCAAGCTGATCCTGCGTCTGGATGACAAAAGACCCCGGCAATGACCGGGGTCTTCTGAAATTTCGCCGCTGTGTGACCGATCAGCTTTCGGTCATCAAAAGCTGATATGTGTGCGGCACGTAGTGGTAACCTTCGCCATGCGTGTCCACATATCCGAACGCCGGGAACGGCATGTGGTAGCTGGAGAACGGGATCTTGTCCGCGCTCAGCATGTCCAGAACCGTCTTGCGCGTGTCGGCGGCGGCCTGCTTGTCCATGTCGAATTTCACTTCCCATGTGGGATGCGCCAGTGACCAGACATAGTGGTTCGCGAAATCCGCGCCCAGCAGCATCTGCTTGCCATCGCTTTCCAGCATGTAGACCGTGTGGCCCGGCGTATGACCGAACGCGCTCATCGCGGTGATGCCCGATGCGACCGTGCCACCATCTTCGAGGAAGGTCATCTGTTCGGCCAGCGGACGCACCTTTGCTTCGAAGTTCTCATTGTCCATCTTCGCCCAAGCGTCGTATTCCGTCCGGCCGGTGATGTAGCTGGCATTCGGGAATGTCGGCGCACCATCTGTCATCAGGCCGCCAATGTGGTCGCCATGCATGTGGGTCAGCACGACGATATCGACTTGATCGGCGGTGTAACCCGCAGCTTCAAGCGCGGCGACGGTTGCCGGACCTTGCAGGCCGGTATCGAACAGGATCAGTTGCTCACCAGTGTTGACGACAGGCGGATGGAAGAAGAACTGCGCCGCCTCGGTCGAGATATTCGCATCGGCGGAGACTTGGGCAAACGTGTCATCATCGACATTCAGACCGAAGATGTTCTTCGGGCCCGGCACAGTGCGGGTCCCGGCAAGAATGTTGGTCACATCAAATGCGCCGACTTTCACGCGCATGAATTGGGGGGCAGAGGCACCCGCGACGGGGGCAGCGGCCTGCGCGCCGCGACTCGCGGCAGCGGCCAATGGCAGCGCGGCGGCGCCAGCAAGCGCAGTACGGCGGGAAATTTTGGGCGAAGCAGTCATTTTGGTCGTCCTTGTTGGTCAGGATGCTAAGCATGGTAGTGCGAAAGCGTGCCGTGTCACCAGTTTCGGCGCGATTTTTACATCACTTCTGCGCGACAGTCGGATTTCACCGGTCATCAGGGGCCGGGCCTGCGAAATTCGGCCGTCCGCGCGGGCAGAGTTGGTGCCCGGAACTGGACAATTCAGCGCCCCTGTGACAAGTGGCCTGCGTCCAGCCGGAGTCCCTTATGACAACCACGCGTTTCGCCCCTTCGCCCACCGGGTACATCCATGTCGGCAACCTGCGCACGGCGCTGATGAACTATCTCATCGCGCGCAAAGCGGGTGGCACCTTCATCCTGCGGATCGACGACACCGATCCGGAGCGGTCGAAGGAAGAATATGTCGACGCGATCAAACAGGATCTCGAATGGCTTGGTCTGCATTGGGACCGCGTCGAACGGCAGTCCGAACGGCTGGACCGTTACGCTGACGCGGCGGACCGCCTGCGCGAAATGGGCCGCTTCTATGAGGCGTTCGAGACGCCGACGGAACTGGATCTCAAGCGCAAGAAGCAGCTGAATATGGGCAAGCCGCCGGTCTATGACCGTGCCGCGCTGAACCTGACCGACGACGAAAAAGCCGCCCTTCGCGCCGAACGCGGCGATGGCGTGTGGCGTTTCAAGCTGGATCAAGAACGCATCATCTGGACGGACGGCATTCTTGGCGACGTGTCGATCGATGCGGCCAGTGTCTCGGACCCGGTGCTGATCCGCGCGGATGGGCAGGTTCTCTACACCATCGCTTCGGTGGTGGACGATACGGAAATGGGCGTGACCCATGTTGTGCGCGGCTCTGACCATGTGACGAATACCGCGACGCAGATCCAGATCATCAAGGCGCTTGGTGGTACGGTTCCGACCTTTGCGCACCACTCTCTTCTGACCGGTCCGCAGGGCGAGGCGCTGTCCAAACGTCTGGGCACGCTGGCGCTGCGCGATCTGCGCGAAGCCGGGGTTCAGCCGATGGCCTTGCTGAGCATGATGGCGCGGCTTGGATCGTCTGACACGGTGGAGCTTTCCACCGATATGTCCGAACTGGTCGATGGCTTCGAGTTGAGCAAATTCGGCACCGCGCCCACGAAATTCGATGTGCAGGACCTTTACCCGCTAACGGGCAGGTATCTGCAAACGCTGCCGCTTTCGGCTGTGGCGGGTGATGTTGCCGCGCTGGGTGTGCCGGACGATTTGGCAGAGCCGTTCTGGCTGGTCTGCCGCGACAATATCGAGACGCTGAATGATCTGAAGGGTTGGTGGGAGCTGTGCCGCGATGGCGCCGACCCGGTGATCGAAGAAGACGATGCCGAGTTCGTTGCGCAGGCCTTGGCGATGCTGCCCGACGGCCCCTACGACGATACGACGTGGAAATCGTGGACATCGGCGGTCAAGGACGCCACCGGGCGCAAGGGGCGCGGGCTTTTCATGCCGCTGCGCAAGGCGCTGACCGGTATGGCACATGGCCCCGACATGGCCGCTCTGCTGCCATTGCTTCAGGTCATCCGCGCGAAGGGCTGACGATCAAAGGGTCTGGCGCATCGCGCCGACCCCCGCCAGGTAGTCATCGACCAGCAGCATTTCATCCAATGTCAGCTTCTGCGACCGCGGATAAATCGGCGCGGCCCTGTCGTCGAGGATCGGGGCCGTCCAACCATCGGTGCTGTCCATGAAGGCTATCGCGCCGGTTTCGCCAAAGGCGCGCAGATATCCCTGCACCACGACATCGACGTAACTCAGCAAGATCGGATGCTCTTGCGTGGCTGGCCCCTTGGACTGGCTTTCAATCGCGTAGATCGCAATCTCAGGACCATCCGTCCGCGTATGGGTAATGTTCGCCGTGTCCAGGATTCGGTCGTAGGCCATTTCCCGCAGGTCGAGTTCCGCCCAATCCCCGGCAGGCACGCGGGCAATCATGCCGTCGATACTGTGCCCCGGGGCGCGGGACGCCGTCAGGAACGCGAATTGTCGTGCGTCCGTATGCACCCATGCGCGCCGCCAGCCGCGCGCGGTCGCCGGGCTGGCATCCGGGTAATCGTGCGTATCGAGGTTGACGAGGCTGCCATAGCCAAAGAAGCACGGGGTGGACATGCGCCGATTGATCGCCGCGCGCCCTCGATAGGTCAAGTCGAATTGGGGGATTGACCTGCGCGCCCTCCGCCGCATACCTATAGGCACGCTAAACGTGGGAGAACCGGCCTCGCCGGTGCCGAAGGAGCAACCGCCCCGGAAACTCTCAGGCCCAAGGGACCGCGTCTTGGCGATAAAACTCTGGAGAGAGCCCGTAGCAGGGACGCCGAAGGGATAACGATCTCAGGCAAAAGAACAGAGGGGGCACCAAGTGACCGCGCGATTTCCGCGCGGCAATGGTGCCCGACGGATGCATCTTATCGCACCCCCGACGGCCACAAGGGGAGAACACATGAGCGATCTGGCCGTCACGCCGCTCTATGATCTGCATTTGGAACTTGGCGCCAAGATGGTGCCCTTCGCAGGCTATTCGATGCCAGTGCAATACCCGCTTGGGGTGATGAAGGAACACCTGCATTGCCGCGCGGATGCGGGCCTGTTCGACGTTAGCCATATGGGCCAAGTCTGGGTCGATGGTCCGGATTGGGACGCGGTCGCACTGGGTTTCGAACGCTTGGTGCCGCAGAACGTCCTGGGTTTGGCGGATGGTCGCCAGCGCTATGGGTTTTTCACGAATGACGCGGGCGGGATCGAAGACGATCTGATGTTCGCACGCCGTGGTGAACGGTTGTTCGTCGTCGTCAACGCGGCCTGCAAGGCCGAGGACATCGCGCGCATGATCCAGGCGCTTGGGCCGTCGCTAACGGTCACGCCGGTCGAAGATCGTGCCCTCATCGCGGTGCAAGGGCCCGCCGCCGAGGCGGTGCTTGCCGCGCAGGTGCCCGATATCTCAACAATGAAATTCATGGACGTGCGCAATTGCACCGTCGACGGCGTGGAGCTTTGGATTTCGCGCTCTGGCTATACGGGGGAGGATGGTTTTGAAATCTCTATCCCCGAAGCGGAGGCAGAGCGTGTGTGCCGGGCGCTGTTGGAAGATCCCCGTGTCCAGCCCATCGGGCTTGGTGCGCGCGACAGCCTGCGTTTGGAGGCGGGTCTTTGCCTTTACGGACATGACATTGACGCCGGGACCAGCCCGGTGGACGCGCAGCTGACATGGGCCATCCAAGCCGTCCGCAAAACAGGCGGCGCGCGTGCGGGGGGATTCCCCGGCGCGGCGGCGATCCTTGACCAACTGGCGCATGGCAGTGACCGCAAAAGAGTGGGCCTGCTGCCGCAAGGACGTGCGCCGATGCGCGAAGCTGTTCCGCTTTTCGACAGTGAAACCGCAACGGACCCGGTTGGCATCGTCACGTCCGGTGGGTTTGGCCCGACAGTCCAGGCGCCGGTGGCGATGGGGTATGTGCCGACGAACCTGTCCGCGCCTGATACTGAACTTTGGGGCGAAGTCCGGGGCAAACGCCTGCCCGTGCGGGTTGCGTCGCTGCCCTTTGTTCCCGCAAACTTCAAACGCTGATCCAATCCAACAGAGAGTCCTACAGATGAAATTCACCGAAGAACACGAATGGTTGCTTGTCGAAGGCGATACGGTCACCGTCGGGATCACCGAGCACGCGGCAGAGCAACTGGGCGATATCGTTTTCGTCGAACTCCCCGAAGCTGGCACCGAAGTCAGCAAGGATGAAGAGATCGTCGTGATCGAAAGCGTCAAGGCGGCGTCCGACATCCTCGCCCCGCTGGATGGCGAAATCATAGAGATCAACGACACGCTGACCGACGCGCCGGGCCGTATCAACGAAGACCCGCAGGGCGAGGCATGGTTCTTCAAGATGAAGCCTGCCGATATGTCCGAACTGGACAGCTTCATGAGCGAAGCCGAGTATAAGAGTTTTATCAGCTAAGCTCGGCCAAACAATTCGCATCCGTATGTAATCTGGGAGTGCAGCGCATGACTTTCACGCCGACCGACTACCTGCCTTACGACTTCGCCAATAGACGACATATCGGGCCATCTCCGTCAGAAATGTCCGATATGCTGCAGGCCCTTGGGGTCGCATCGCTGGATGAGTTGATCGACCAGACCGTGCCTGAAGGTATTCGCCAGGGCAGCGCGCTTGGTTGGGGCAAGGCGATGTCGGAACGCGAAGTGCTGCACCACATGCGGGAGGTCGCGGGCAAGAACAAGGTGCTGACCTCGTTGATCGGTCAGGGCTATTACGGCACGGTCACGCCGCCCGCGATCCAGCGCAACATCCTGGAAAACCCTGCTTGGTATACCGCCTATACCCCGTACCAGCCGGAAATCTCGCAGGGGCGGCTCGAGGCGTTGTTGAACTTCCAGACGATGGTTTGCGACCTGACCGGGCTGGATGTTGCCAATGCCTCGCTTCTGGATGAGGCCACGGCCTGCGCCGAAGCGATGACGATGGCGCAGCGTGTCGCCAAATCGAAGGCCAAGGCGTTCTTCGTGGATCAGGACTGTCATCCGCAAAACATCGCGGTCGTGCAGACCCGGGCCGCGCCTCTCGGGATCGAGGTGATCGTCGGTGATCCCAAGGACATGGATGCAGAGACCGTCTTTGGCGCGCTTTTCCAGTATCCCGGCACATATGGCCATGTGCGTGACTTCACGCCCCAGATCGAAGCGCTTCATGCGGCCAAAGCAATCGGCGTCGTCAGTGCAGACCCGCTGTCACTGACCCTTCTGAAAGAGCCGGGCGCGATGGGCGCGGATATCGCGGTGGGGTCGACCCAACGCTTTGGTGTGCCGGTCGGGTTCGGCGGACCCCACGCCGCCTATATGGCCTGCCGCGACGCCTATAAGCGTTCCATGCCAGGGCGTATTGTTGGCGTCTCCGTGGACAGCCACGGGAACAAGGCATATCGTCTGTCGCTGCAAACGCGCGAACAGCATATCCGGCGCGAGAAAGCGACTTCCAATGTGTGTACCGCGCAAGCGCTGCTGGCGGTGATGGCAGGGTTCTATGCCGTCTTCCACGGACCTGATGGGCTCAAGGCCGTGGCGCAGCGTATCCACCGCAAGACGGCGCGTCTGGCCGAAGGTCTGAAACAAGCCGGTTTTGCCGTGCAGCCCGCGGCCTTCTTTGACACGATCACGGTCGAGGTCGGACCACTGCAAGCGGCGGTGATGAAATCCGCCGTGGACGAGGGGATCAACCTGCGTGCCGTTGGCACCGACCGGATTGGGATTTCGCTGGATGAACGCACCCGCCCGGCCACGACCGAAGCAGTCTGGCGCGCCTTTGGCATTACCCGCGAGGACAAGGATTACACGCCACATTACCACATGCCGGAAAAGCTGATCCGCGAGAGCAGCTACCTCACCCATCCGATTTTCCACATGAACCGGGCCGAAACAGAGATGATGCGCTATATGCGGCGTCTGGCGGACCGTGATCTGGCGCTGGACCGGGCGATGATCCCGCTTGGTTCCTGCACGATGAAGCTGAACTCCGCCGCAGAGATGATGCCGGTCAGCTGGCCAGAATTTTCGCTGCCGCATCCGTTCATTCCGGCGGATCAGGCCGCCGGTTTCCACGAGATGATCGACGATCTCAGTGCCAAACTGTGCCAGATCACCGGGTATGATCAAATCTCCATGCAGCCCAATTCCGGCGCTCAGGGCGAATATGCGGGGTTGCTGACCATCGCCGCCTGGCACAAGGCGCAGGGGCAAGGGCACCGCAATGTCTGCCTGATCCCGATGTCCGCGCATGGAACCAATCCGGCGTCGGCGCAAATGGTCGGCTGGAAAGTGGTGCCGGTGAAATCGGCAGAGAACGGCGATATCGACCTGGAGGATTTCAAGGCCAAGGCCGAAGCCCATGCCGACACGCTGGCGGGCTGCATGATCACCTATCCGTCCACCCATGGCGTGTTCGAGGAAACCGTGACCGAGGTGTGCCGGATCACGCATGAACATGGCGGGCAGGTCTATATCGACGGGGCCAACATGAACGCGATGGTGGGCATCAGCCGTCCCGGCGATCTGGGCGGGGACGTCAGCCACCTCAACCTGCACAAGACGTTCTGCATCCCTCATGGCGGCGGTGGTCCGGGCATGGGGCCGATTGGTGTGAAATCGCACCTGATGCCGCACCTGCCGGGCCATCCGCATACAGGGGGGCAAGAAGGCCCGGTCAGTGCCGCGCCCTATGGCTCCCCCAGCTTGTTGCCGATCTCCTGGGCGTATTGCCTGATGATGGGCGGCGAGGGGCTGACGCAGGCGACCAAGGTGGCCATCCTCAACGCCAATTACATCGCGAAACGGTTGGAGGGCGCTTATGATGTGCTTTTCACTGGGCGAAACGGGCGGATTGCGCATGAATGTATCATCGATACGCGCCCGCTGGATGACGTCGCCGGAGTAACCGTGGAAGATATTGCCAAGCGTCTGATGGATTGTGGCTTTCACGCCCCGACCATGAGCTGGCCGGTCGCGGGCACGTTGATGATCGAACCGACGGAGAGCGAGACAAAGGCCGAACTGGATCGGTTCTGCGATGCCATGCTGGCGATCCGGCAAGAAGTGCGCGATATCGAAGAAGGCCGCATGCCGCGCGACGTCAACCCGTTGAAGATGGCACCGCACACGATGGAAGACCTCGTGCGCGAATGGGACCGCCCCTACAGCCGGGAGCAGGCCTGCTTCCCGCCCGGTGCCTTCCGCGTGGATAAATACTGGCCGCCGGTCAACCGTGTCGACAACGTGCATGGCGACCGTAATCTGGTCTGCATCTGCCCGCCGATGGAGGATTATGCCGAAGCGGCGGAGTGATCCGCCGCGTTCCGCTTATTCCGCCGGTTCAAGCAAGGCGCTGAAA
Source organism: Aliishimia ponticola (assembly GCF_004803475.1). Classification (GTDB taxonomy): domain Bacteria; phylum Pseudomonadota; class Alphaproteobacteria; order Rhodobacterales; family Rhodobacteraceae; genus Aliishimia; species Aliishimia ponticola. Next base: position 228,221 of record NZ_SRKY01000004.1, on the reverse strand, counting down.
TGTGCGGCGAGGCGTTTCCACGTCGCCTCGTCCGCAGCGCTAAGCAAGTAGCCCGATGTGATGGAGGTCGTATAGGCCGTGCCGTCCAGCATCGCAGAATAACCGCCCGCCTGTTGGCACAGCATTACGCCCGCCGCGTGGTCCCATGGTGCCAGCTTTGACGCCATCACGAAGTCAACCGCGCCTTCGGCCAACAGCCGGTAGTGATGCGCTGAACAGCGCAGCGTCCACGCATGGGCGAGATCGAAACATGCCTCCATCGCTGCGCGGCGATGCGGCAGCGGCATGAAGTTCGGCTCGATGATGCCGGTCATCTGCGCAAGATTTGCGCGCGCACGGGTCGTGACGCGGCGGCTGCGCCCGGACACACCCGTCCATGTGCTGGGCGTATCGATATCCGCCCAGATCGCGTCATTGCCGATGGGATCGAAGATCAAACCAAATACCGGCCGGCCAAAGCGGCACACGGCAATCATCGTGCCAAACAGCGGCAGACCATGGGCGAAGTTCCACGTGCCATCGATTGGGTCGATCAAAAAGCCAAGCTCTGCCTGCTCCAGTTTTTCGCGGTAGTCGGTGTGGGTCTCCGACATCTCTTCGCCCACGATCACCGCGCTGGGGAACGCAATCTGCAACCCGCGTGCGATCAATGCCTCGGCAGAGGTGTCGGCCTCTGTCACAAGGTCGGTCACGCTGGATTTCTGGCTGATCTGGCCTGCGTCAAGCGCGCGAAACCTCGGCATGATTTCCGTGCGGGCGGCGCGGCGCACAAGGTTCAGAACGGTCGCGCGTTGTGCTTTCGTGAAGGGGGCGGTGACGGGCAGGGGCAGTTGGTCGGTCATCAAGATCCTCGGAATCGCGGGGTTGCCGGGGGTTTAACGCGGCGGCGCGGCGGTTCAAAGTCTCATTCGCGTGCGCGCAGCACCCGCGCCGGGCGTGCGGCCAGTGGACGCCACGCGAAAAGCAACCCCGCCAGCAGTGTCGCCAGCACGCCGCCTGCGATGATCGCAAGGGCGTTGCCCCAGATCACCGTGAAACCCGTGTCGAGAACATAGTGACTGACGGCCCAGCCACCAGCAAGACCGGCCCCCAGTGCGACCAGCCCGGCGCAGGCCCCAAGCAGCGCAGAGCGGAGCGCGAAGCTGGCGAGAATACGCGCACGTGTCGCCCCGAGGGTCTTGAGAATGGCGGCCTCATAGGTTCGCGCGCCCGTGCTTGCCGCCGCCGCGCCGATCAGAACAAGGAAGCCGGTCAGCAACGTCGCCGCCGCACCGTAGGACGTCGCCGCCGCCAGTCCGGACAGAACTTCTGCCACACGGTCAATGGCGTCTCTTACGCGGATCGCGGTGATATTCGGAAACGCGCCTGCCAAATCGCGCAGGATCTGCGCCTCTGCCTCCGGCTTTGCATAAACGGTGGAGATATAGCTATGCGGCGCACCTGCGAGGGCACTCGGGTTCATCGTCAGGATGAAGCCGATTCCGGCGGTCGAAAAATCGACCTCGCGGAAGCTGGCGATGGTGCCTGTGATATCGCGGCCCAACACGTTGATGGTCAGCGTGTCGCCCAAAGACAGGCCCATTTCCACCGCTTCTTCAGCCGCGAAAGAAATCAGCGGCGGCCCGGAGTAATCTTCGGGCCACCATGTCCCAGCGACAAGGCGGGTATCGTCCGGCGTTTTGGCCGCATAGGTCACACCGCGGTCGCCTTCCAGCACCCAATGCCCGGGGGCGAATTCTTGCGCCGGGATGTCGTTGATCCGTGTGATGATGCCACGCAGCATGGGCGCGCTGTCGGTCCGGCTCACCGCTGGATCATCCTGAAGCCGCGCAAGATAGCCGGGCATCTGGTCTTTCTGTATATCTACGAAGAAATACGACGGCGCGACGTCGGGCAGATTGCCGGAGATCGCCTGCCGCAAGTTGCCGTCGATCTGGCCGACTGCCGCCAGAACCGACAGGCCCAGCCCCAGCGACAAAACGACGGAGGCGGCCCCTTCGCGCGGCCCGGCAATGGCGGAGAGCGCCCATCGCCAGATCGGGCGTCCGCGCATGCGGGGCGCGATTCTCCGCGACAGCGCGCGGATACCAAGCGCCGCCAGCACCAGCAGGATCAATGCCCCGGCGATCCCGCCAGCCGTCCAGAGGGTCAGTCGCCAGGTGCCGGAAAACCACGCCGCCAGCCCGATCAGCAGGGCGAGCGCCACCCCTGATGCCGCGACATAGCGCGGCGCGGGGAACCAGCGTGTCCGGCTCAGCGCATCGCGGAACAGGGTCGCGGCGCGCACGTCTTCGGTGCGGGCCAACGGCCATAGCGTGAACAGAAAGGCGGTGAGAATCCCGTATATCGCGGCCTCCAACAAAGGCGCCGGATAGATGGAAAAGGCCGCCGGGATCGGCAAACGGTCTTCGATCAGCGGGGCCAGCGCCAGCGGTGCGATTGCCCCCAAGGTCAGACCAATGCTGATGCCAACAATCGATAATGCGCCGATCTGAAGGAAATACGTCTGAAACACCGTGCGCCGTTCCGCGCCCAATGTGCGCAGCGTCGCGATGACCGACGTCTTGCTGGTGATGTAGGCACGCACCGCAGCCGAAACGCCAACACCGCCCACCGCCAGCCCGGACAGCCCGACAAGGATCAGAAACGCGCCCAGCCGGTCGACGAATTCCGCCACCCCCGGCGCGCCGTTGCGGGCATCGGTCCATCGCATCCCACTATCGGAGAATCGGTTCTTCGCATCATCGGCCACACTGGCCAATTCGGTGTCCCGCCCCAGATCCAGACGGTACTTGGTGTTGAACATCGTGCCCGTGCCGATCAGGCCCGATCTATCCAGCGCGTCGATCCGGACGATGATCCGGGGTCCCAGCCCGAAACCGCCCGCCGCACCATCGGGTTCATCGGTCAGAACCGCGCGCAGGGTGAAGTCGTTGTCACCAAGGCGAAAACTGTCCCCGATGGCGAGGCCCAGACGATCCATCAACACCCGCTCCATCACCGCGCCGTTGCCGGCAATGGCCTCGTCCAATGCAATAGCGGGATCTAGCCCGACAGTGCCGATCAGCGGATAGGCGTCATCCACCGCCTTTACCTGGGTCAGACCCCGTTCGGCACCGTTATCCTGCGGCACCACTGCCATGGACCGGAAGTCGATGATCTGCGACACGCGGTCTGCATTCGCTTCCATCCAGTCCCGTTCCAGCGCGTCGGCAAAGCGATAGGTAAACTCCATCTCGGCATCGCCGCCCAGCAGGGCCGCGCCCTCTCGGGCCAACCCGGCCTCGATCGAGGCCCGCACGGACCCGACCGCCGCGATGGCGGCCACCCCAAGGGCAAGACAGGCAAGAAAGATGCGGAAGCCGCGCAAACCACCGCGCAATTCGCGGGCGGCAAGCCGTGCAGACAGGGCGAGGCTCATTCCGCAGCCTCGGCCAAGCTATCGATACGCCCGTCGCGCAGGCGAATGACCCGGTCACATCGGCTGGCCAGTTCGGACGCATGGGTTACCAGAACCAGCGTCGCACCATGCCTGTCGCGCAGACCGAACAGCATATCCATGATTGCCTGACCATTCGCCCCGTCCAAATTCCCCGTAGGTTCATCTGCAAGCAAAATCTTCGGGCGCGGCGCGGCGGCGCGGGCAAGGGCGACCCGCTGTTGTTCGCCGCCCGACATCTGCGAGGGGTAATGCCCGCTGCGATGGGCCAGACCGACGGCGGCCAATTCCGCCTCTGCCCGATCGAACGCATCCTGCACGCCCGCCAATTCCAGCGGTGTCGCCACGTTTTCAAGCGCGGTCATCGTGGGGATCAGGTGGAAGGACTGGAACACGATGCCCATGTTCTCCCGCCGGAACCGCGCCAATTGATCCTCGCTCATGGTGGTCAGGTCTTGGCCCAAGGCGTGAACGCTGCCGCCCGTGGCCCGTTCCAAGCCGCCCATCAGCATCAGCAGCGAAGACTTCCCCGACCCAGAGGGGCCGATCAGCGCCAGACTTTCGCGCGCAGCCACATCCAGCCGAATGTCGTGCAAAATATCGACGCGCCCGGCATTGCCATCCAGCGAAAGCTGCACATCTTCTAAACGGATCACGGGGTCGGACATCATGGCGGCCTTTTCGGTTATACGCTCCGATATGGAGGCGGGATTATGATGAACAAGTTAATTTGCGCGATGTCACTGGTGATTGCTGGCGCAGCAGGGGCAGAGCAGGTCACGATTGCGGCACTTGGTGACAGCCTGACCCAAGGCTATGGCCTCCCGCAAGAGCAGGGTTTCGTGCCGCAGCTGCAACGCTGGCTCGATGCGCAAGGCGCGGATGTGACGCTGATCAATGCCGGGGTTTCGGGTGATACGACAGCGGGCGGTTTGTCGCGCGTGGCCTGGACCCTCACACCAGAGGTCGACGGCATGATCGTCGCGCTGGGCGGAAACGATCTGCTGCGCGGGATCGCACCGGAAGTTGCGCGGCAGAACATTGACGGCATCCTGTCTGCTGCTGCGCAGGCGGATGTGGACGTTCTTTTGGTTGGGATGCAGGCACCAGGCAATTACGGGCCGGACTACAAGCAGGCGTTCGACACGCTCTATCCCGAACTGGCCGACAGCTATGGGACACTCTACCTCGACAGCTTTTTCGCAGGCTTGCCCAGCCGCGATCCTGCGGCGCTTGCAGACTATGTCCAGCCAGATGGGCTCCACCCCAATGCACAAGGCGTTGCGGCCATTGTCGAGGGATTCGGCCCGCTGGTGTTGGAGCTTGCAGAGCGGGTGCGCGACTAACCACGCCGCCACCCAAAAGCGGAAATGCCTAGAAAACAGGCACATGATCTGCCCGGATCAGTGGCCCGGTTTTTTACCAGTTGATAAAAAAATCGACCTGTGAGACGGTTTTTGAAAGAAAACAAGACCAACAGGGATACCGAAATGGGACACTCGCCTTTCACGCCGGGCGTGGTTGCTGGCCGTCAAACGGCCGAAGCACTCAGCGACGGATTTGCCGATCTGCATCCGCCACTGGACGATCACGAGGCACTGGTAGCCGCCGACCGCTGCTATTTCTGCCATGACGCCCCGTGCATGACGGCGTGCCCCACGGATATCGATATTCCACTGTTCATTCGCCAGATTTCCACAGGCACACCGGAAGCCGCAGCGCGGACCATTCTTGGTCAGAACATTCTGGGCGGCATGTGCGCCCGGGTCTGCCCCACGGAAACACTGTGCGAAGAGGTTTGCGTGCGCGAAGTCGCCGAAGGCAAGCCGGTCGAGATCGGGCAATTGCAACGCTATGCGACAGACACGCTGCAACGGCAGGGTGTCCACCCGTTCGAACGGGCCGCCAGCACAGGAAAAACCGTCGCCGTGGTGGGCGCCGGGCCTGCCGGGCTTGCCTGCGCGCATCGCCTCGCCATGCACGGACATGACGTGGTTGTCTTTGACGCGCGCAGCAAACCCGGCGGCCTGAATGAATATGGCATCGCAGCGTATAAAAGCGTCGATGGGTTCGCGCAGGCAGAGGTCGAATGGCTTCTCAAGATCGGCGGCATCGAGATGCAGTACGGCAAGCGCTTTGGCGCAGACCTGTCGCTGGAGGCATTGAAGTCGGAATTCGACGCGGTCTTTCTTGGCATCGGTCTGGGCGGTGTGAACGCACTTGGGATCGACGGGGATGACAAAAGCGGCGTGCGCGACGCGGTCGATTTCATCGCGGATCTGCGCCAGGCAGGCGATCTGACCGAACTGCCGGTCGGGCGCGATGTTGTGGTGATCGGTGGCGGCATGACGGCGGTGGACGCTGCCGTTCAGGCCAAGCTGCTGGGCGCGCTCAACGTCACAATCGCTTATCGGCGCGGCAAGGACCGGATGCCCGCCTCTGAATTCGAACAAGATTTGGCAGCATCGAAAGGCGTGCGGATCGTCTTCAACGCAGTTCCCAAAGCCGTGCATGGCAACGGTGCTGTGCGCGAGATCGAGTTCGACTATGTCTCCGCCGACATGACGCCCACGGGCGAAACGCTCCGCCTGCCGGCCGATCAGGTTTTCCGCGCGATTGGGCAGACACTGGATGCCGACGGCCTGCCAGAGCTTGACGGGCGCAAGATCAAGGTGACGGACGCCGGACGGACCTCTGTCGACGGGGTTTGGGCCGGGGGCGATTGTGCCAGCGGCGGCGATGACCTGACCGTGACAGCGGTGGCCGAAGGGCGCGACGCCGCAGAAGACATTCACCAGACTTTGACAGGGGCGGTGCGCTAAGGCGCACTCTTTCAAGAGGACCGGCACCATGGCTGACCTGACATCCGATTTCGTGGGCATCAAAAGCCCGAACCCCTTCTGGCTGGCCTCTGCGCCGCCGACTGACAAGGAATACAACGTTCGCCGCGCCTTTGAAGCGGGGTGGGGTGGCGTCGTCTGGAAGACGCTGGGCGCCGAAGGGCCGCCTGTGGTCAATGTGAACGGGCCGCGCTATGGCGCGATCTGGGGCGCAGACCGGCGGCTGCTGGGCCTGAACAATATCGAACTGATCACCGACCGTCCGCTGGAAACCAATCTGGAGGAAATGGCGCGGGTCAAGGCCGACTACCCTGACCGCGCTTTGATCGCGTCGATCATGGTGCCGTGCGAAGAGGCCGCCTGGAAGGCGATCCTGCCGCGCGTGGCGGAGACCGGTGCAGACGGGATCGAACTGAACTTCGGCTGTCCCCACGGCATGAGCGAGCGCGGCATGGGCGCTGCGGTGGGTCAGGTGCCCGAATATATCGAAATGGTCACGCGCTGGTGTAAGCAGTATTACGACAAGCCCGTGATCGTGAAGCTGACGCCGAACATCACCGACATTCGCAAACCCGCCGAAGCCGCGCGCAATGGCGGCGCGGATGCGGTCAGCCTGATTAACACGATCAATTCGATTACCTCGGTCAATCTGGACACGATGTCACCGGAGCCGTCCATCGACGGCAAAGGCTCGCATGGCGGCTATTGCGGCCCGGCGGTGAAGCCGATCGCCATGTCCATGGTGTCGGAAATCGCACGTAACCCTGCGACGCACGGTCTGCCGATCTCGGGCATTGGCGGCATCACCACATGGCGCGACGCGGCGGAGTTCATCACCCTGGGGTGCGGCAACGTGCAGGTCTGCACAGCTGCGATGACCTATGGTTTCAAGATCGTGGAAGAGATGATCTCGGGCCTGAGCCAGTGGATGGATGAAAAGGGTCACGAAAGCATCGCAGATTTCTGCGGCGCCGCAGTTCCGAATGTGACTGACTGGCAGTATCTGAACCTCAATTACATCGCCAAGGCCGAAATCAATCAAGACGACTGCATCAAGTGCGGTCGCTGTTATGCGGCTTGCGAGGACACGTCCCACCAAGCGATCTCCATGTCCGAAGACCGCACGTTCGAGGTGATCGACGAGGAATGCGTCGCCTGTAACCTGTGCGTCAATGTCTGCCCGGTCGAAGGCTGCATCACGATGGTGCCGATGGAACCGGGCACGACCGATCCCCGGACGAACCGGCCAGTTGAACCGAATTACGCCAACTGGACGTCGCATCCGAACAATCCCGCAGCCAAGGCTGCGGAATAAAAGCTCCTTATGCTGCCGGGTTCATCGGCAGCATCCGATCTTCCGGATCGCGGATCACGCTAAGCAGGTCATTCAGGCCGTGACGGGCCTGAAATGCCGCTGTGATCTGCTTATCCGTATCGGACGCTTCTTGCGCTTCGATGATGCTGCGTGCTTCGGCGTTATGCTCCGGCACGGCAGTGGGTTCCATCGCGGGTTTCTGGGCCTCTTGCGTGGGCTCGGTATCCGCCTTTTCCTTCGCTTTCGCTGTACGAGCTTGCGCGGAACTGTCGGAAAATTCTCGTGCAGAGGCATCGCCGCTTTCGGCACCCGCCCGGCCAGAAATAACGCGTTGCAGCGCGACGACGGACGCGATCACTTGCGCCTGTGACGTGTTCTGCGCCGACGCTGGCCCGTTGGACGCGACTTCATTTATTGCAAACATGGGCTCGTCTCCAAGGTCATGCCAAAGGTCGAATGCCCGCCACCCGTTGTGGAAATTAATCTACCGGCAACAGGGATTTACACCAGATGAATCTGAGTTACTGGTGAATCAATCCTTAGCGGGCGGAGACAGCAAGCTGCGGAACATCGTTTCCAGATAGGCCGCGGCCCCATCGAAATCGTCCTGCGTGCGCAAGACGCGAATCTGCGCCTCGAAATCGGCATAGTGCTGCGTGGTCGCCCAGATCGAGAAAATCAGGTGCTGCGGATCGACCTGCGCCAGCAGGCCGGCCTCCATCCACGCACGAATTTGCGCGCATTTCTCGTCAAACAGCGGTTTTAGATCTGCTTCCAGATGCGGTCCCATACGCGGCGCACCCTGCACGATTTCATTCGCAAAGAGCCGACTTTCGCGCGGATATTCCCGCGCCATATCGACCTTGCGACGGACATAAGCCAGCAGTTCTTCCAGCGGATCGCCTTGCGGATCCAGCGCCCGCAGCGGGTCCAGCCAGGTTTCCATCAACTGGCTGAGAAGCGTGACGTGGATATCCTCTTTCCCATTGAAATAATACAGAATATTCGGCTTCGACAATCCCGCCGCATCGGCGATCATGTCCAAGGTCGCACCGCGATACCCATGGGCAGAGAACACGTCCAAACCCGCGTCGAGAATCTTTTTCCGGTTCCGCTGCTGGATGCGGCTCGGCTTTTTCGGCATGTCTTCCAAGGGGCGCAAACCTTTGCTTAAATTCGGTGCAATTGCCTTTTTTATCACAGGCGCCGGTCAAAGCTTTTCTTGACACAATCCCGACGGCCCATAGGGTTGCTTTACCAAATGGTAAAAAACAAGCCGATTCAAGTGGCGGGGGACAAATGGCGGCACCGGGAGAAAACCTGCGTATCAATGGCGACAGGCTGTGGGACAGTCTGATGGAGATGGCCAAGATTGGGCCGGGGATCGCGGGCGGTAACAACCGCCAGACCCTGACGGACGAAGATGCCGAAGGCCGCGCGCTGTTCCAGAAATGGTGCGAGGATGCAGGCTGCACCATGGGCGTGGACGAGATGGGCAACATGTTTGCCCGGCGCGAAGGCACCGATCCGGACGCGCTGCCGGTCTATGTCGGCAGTCACCTCGACACGCAGCCGACAGGCGGCAAATATGATGGCGTCCTGGGCGTTCTGGGCGGGCTGGAAGTGCTCCGCTCTCTCAACGATCTGGGCATTCAGACCAAGCATCCCGTTGTCGTGGTCAACTGGACCAACGAAGAGGGTACGCGTTTTGCACCGGCGATGCTGGCCTCTGGCGTCTTTGCCGGGCGGCACGATCTGCAATGGGCCTATGACCGCGAAGACGCGCAGGGCAAGAAATTCGGCGATGAGTTGGACCGCATCGGCTGGAAAGGCGATGAGAAAGTCGGCGACCGCAAGATGCACGCCTTCTTCGAGCTCCATATCGAACAGGGGCCGATCCTCGAAGCGGAAGGCAAGGATATCGGCGTCGTGACACACGGCCAGGGCCTGCGCTGGATCGAATGCACGGTGACGGGCAAGGAAAGCCACACAGGCTCTACCCCCATGCATATGCGCAAGAACGCGGGCCGGGGCCTTGCCCTGATCACAGAGCTGGTGCACGAGATCGCCATGTCCCGCCAACCCAACGCGGTCGGCGCGATCGGTCATGTCGACGTCTATCCCAATTCGCGCAACATCATTCCGGGCAAGGTCGTCTTTACGATCGACTTCCGGACGCCGAATCTCGACAAGCTCAATGGTATGGTGGACGAACTGTACCAACGCGCGCCGCAGCTTTGCGAAGAGATCGGGGTCACGTTCGAGGCGAAGCTGGTCGGCCAATTTGACCCGCCCGCCTTCGACGAGAAATGCGTCGGTGCGATCCGTGACGCGGCAGAGCGCCTTGGCTACAGCCATATGGATATCGTCAGCGGCGCAGGTCACGATGCCTGCTGGATCAACGATGTGGCGCCGACGGCGATGGTCATGTGCCCCTGTGTTGACGGGCTCAGCCATAACGAGGCCGAAGAGATCAGCAAGGACTGGGCCACCGCCGGCGCGGATGTGCTGTTCCACGCGGTTGTCGAAACAGCGGAAATCGTATCGTGAAACGCCCCGTGTTGCCAAAACCGGTCCAGCCGGATCTGGCACATGGGCGCAGCCGGAGAGGACTCCTGCGCATGTTCGATCCGAATCTGTCGATCGAAGACCGGATCAAGGATATCATCCGGCGCGAGATCGACGAATATGAGACGGATACCGAACAAACGCTGGCGACGCTGGACGCATTCCGCGCCGCGTTCCAGCAACCGCAGCGGGTGACCGTCCATTTCGCCGGCGGGACCACGCGGGACTGCTGGTCGGTCACCCGGTCAGACGGCACCTACCGCGTCGTCTACCTGCCGGTGGCCGGGTATTTCGCGCTGTGCGTGGAAAGCAATTTCGGCCCGAAGGACATCGGCGTGCATGGAAGCGCCATCGGGTGCTTCAGTTCAGTTTGAACGAAACGACATCATTATTAAGATACGGGGCAAGGAATGACCAAAGTCATCAAGAACGGAACCATCGTCACTGCGGATCTGACCTATGAGGCGGATGTTCTGATCGATGGCGGTCAGATCATTGAAATCGGCAAGGGCCTGAAGGGCGACGAGGAACTCGACGCGACCGGCTGCTATGTCATGCCCGGCGGCATCGACCCGCATGTGCACTTGGAAATGCCGTTCATGGGCACCTATTCCAGCGACGATTTCGAATCCGGCACCCGCGCCGGACTGGCGGGCGGCACCACGATGGTGGTCGATTTCTGCCTGCCCAATCAGGGCGAAAGCCTGATGGACGCGGCCAAGCGGTGGGATAACAAATCCACCCGCGCCAATTGCGATTACTCCTTCCACATGGCCGTGACATGGTGGGGGGAGCAGGTCTTTAACGACATGCAGACCATCGTGCAGGAAAAGGGCATCAACACGTTCAAGCACTTCCTCGCCTATAAGGGCGCGCTGATGGTGAATGACGACGAACTCTTTGCCTCGTTCAATCGCTTGTCTGAGCTCGGCGCGATTGCCATGGTCCACGCGGAAAACGGTGATGTGGTGGCAGAGCTGACCGCGAAACTGCTCGCCGAAGGCAATAGCGGGCCCGAAGGCCATGCCTATTCCCGCCCCTCCCAAGTGGAGGGCGAGGCCACCAACCGCGCCATCATGATCGCGGATATGGCAGGTGTGCCTCTGTATGTGGTGCATACCTCTTGCGAGGAAGCCCACGAAGCGATCCGTCGCGCCAAGATGCAAGGCAAGCGCGTCTGGGGCGAGCCGCTGATCCAGCACCTGACGCTGGACGAAAGCGAGTATTTCAACGCGGATTGGGACCACGCCGCACGCCGAGTGATGTCGCCGCCGTTCCGCAACAAGAAACATCAAGATTCGCTTTGGGCCGGGCTGCAATCGGGCACGCTCAGCGTTGTGGCCACCGACCACTGCGCCTTTACAACCGAACAGAAACGCTATGGCGTTGGTGATTTCTCAAAGATCCCCAACGGTACGGGCGGGCTCGAAGACCGTTTGCCGATGCTTTGGACCCACGGTGTGGAAACCGGGCGCCTGACCCCGAACGAATTCGTCGCTGTGACCTCCACCAATATCGCGAAAATCCTCAACTGCTACCCGAAGAAGGGCGCAATCCTCGTCGGCGCGGATGCGGATATCGTGGTGTGGGATCCGAAGAAGGAAAAGACGATCACGGCCGCGTCGCAGCAATCGTCAATTGATTACAACGTCTTTGAGGGCAAGCACGTCAAAGGCCTGCCGCGCTTCACCCTGACCCGTGGTCACGTGGCGGTGCATGACGGTGAAATCCGGACGCAAGAGGGCCACGGCAAGTTTGTCGCCCGCGAACCCAACGGCACAGTGAACAAGGCGCTTTCCACGTGGAAAGACCTGACCGCCCCGCGCCCGGTGGAACGGACCGGCATCCCGGCCACCGGTGTGTGACGAGAGCCTGATGCACGGAAAACAGACAACAGCCGCGGCCTCGACAACGCCTTTCCCGGGGCCGCGACTCGCATGACCGACTGGTGGATCAAGCCGCAGTTTCCAGACATGCGGCACCCTGCAAGATCAAGAAATACAAAATGAATACGATCATATCTGCCAACAATCTCGACCTGACATTCCAGACGAATGACGGTCCGGTCCATGCACTGAAAGGTGTGAACCTCGACATCGATCAAGGCGATTTTGTTTCCTTCATCGGCCCGTCCGGCTGCGGCAAGACCACCTTCCTCCGGGTCATGGCGGACCTTGAGCAGCCCACCGGTGGCACAATCACCGTCAACGGAGTCTCGCCCCGCGAAGCACGGCTGAACCGCGCCTATGGTTACGTCTTCCAGGCGGCGGGGCTGTACCCGTGGCGGACCATCGGCGGCAATATTCGTCTGCCATTGGAAATCATGGGTTACGATAAGGCCGCACAGGCGGAGCGTGTCGAAAAGACACTGGAACTGGTGGACCTCGCCGGGTTTGAAAAGAAATTCCCTTGGCAACTCTCCGGCGGCATGCAGCAACGCGCCTCCATCGCCCGCGCGCTCGCCTTCGACGCCGATATCCTGCTTATGGACGAACCTTTCGGTGCGCTGGATGAAATCGTCCGCGATCACCTGAACGAACAACTCCTGAACCTGTGGGATCGGACCGGCAAAACCATTGGCTTTGTGACGCACTCCATCCCCGAAGCGGTCTACCTTTCTACCAAGATCGTCGTCATGTCGCCGCGGCCTGGCCGGATCACTGACGTGATCGAAAGCCCGCTCCCGAAGGAACGTCCACTGGATATCCGCGACACCCCTGAATTTCTTGAAGTCGCGCACCGGGTGCGCGAAGGCCTGCGCGCGGGGCATTCCTATGACTGACCGCCATTCACCGGCGCAGAGGACGCTCTTCGCTCGCCCCCTGCCACCGAACCGCATTGCGTTTAAGGGCGCGGCGACCCCCTTCATCGTTCACGGTCATCGGCTCTCCAGCCTGTACCGCAGGACGAACAGACCGCATAATCCTTTCATTGTTCCTAAAATACTCAAGAAACTTCGCCAGCGATTGGCGCAGCGGAATGAGTATTTGCAGAACAATGAAGGGGGATGGGCCGCGTCATGAGGTCTGTGGCGCCGGTCCTGACTGTTCTCGCAGTTATTGTTGGCCTTTGGTATCTGGCCGTCGCGCCCATGAACATTCGTGTGGCGTTGAATCAAGCGGAGCGTGCGGGGGCCGAGATTGTTCCGGAAGGAGCAGTGCAGCGTCGCCAGACATCCGTGTGGCGCCTTATGGCACAGAACACTGCGTTTGTTTCCGAAGGTTACGCGCTTGAACGGCCGCGATTGCCGACGCCGGTGCAAGTTGGGGAGGAACTTTGGAAGACCACCGGCAAGATGGTGATGCGCGGGCGCGCTTGGTCCAAGCGGTCCTTGATCTATCACGGGTGGATCACGTTACAATCGACGCTGTGGGGGTTCTTTCTGGGGACGGCCGTTGGGATCATCGGAGCCGTTGCGATTGTTTATAGCCGCGTTGCGGATATGAGTTTGATGCCTTGGGCCATTATCAGTCAAACGGTGCCCATCGTTGCCCTTGCGCCGATGATCATCGTGCTCACGTCGCAGATCGGGGTTGAGGGGCGCGGTTTGCCGAAGGCGATTATCTCCGCCTATTTGTGCTTTTTCCCTGTGCTTGTTGGCATGGTGAAGGGCTTGAGGTCGCCGGGCCCGTCGCAATTGGATTTGCTCAAGACCTATAACGCGACAGGGCTGCAGACTTTCCTCAAGCTACGGCTTCCCGCCTCGGTTCCTTACCTGTTCACTTCGCTGAAGGTGGGCATCGCGGCGGCGTTGGTTGGCACCATCGTCGGTGAATTGCCGACGGGTGCGATCTCTGGGCTGGGGGCACGTATTCTGATCGGGGATCAGTTCGGCGCACCGCTGGCGATCTGGTCGGCGCTGTTTGCCGCTGCAATCCTGGCTGGCGTGCTTGTTACCTTGCTGGATGTGGCCCAACGGGTAACCCTTCGACGTATGGGGATGGCGACATGATGTGGCTGGCCGGCGCGCTTGTTTTCTGGGCCTGTGCCTGGGCCGGCAATGTCGCCTTGGCCAATTCGCCTTGGTCAGAACGGCTTGGAGTCCGGCTGGCGGTTCCGCTGCTGTTCGGGGTCACCCTTCTGGTTCTGTGGGAGGGGCTGGTGCGCGCCTTTGGTGTGTCGCCGGTGATCCTGCCGCCGCCCTCTGCTGTCGCGCAAACATTCGCCAATTCGACGGATATCCTATGGCAAGATTTTCAGCAGACCGTCTTGAAGGGCGCTTTGCGCGGATACGTTATCGGGGCGTTGGCGGCCTTCTGTACGGCGATTCTGATTGACCGGTCCGTGTTCCTGACCCGTGGGTTGCTGCCCATCGGCAACTTCGTCGCGGCGTTGCCCATTGTCGGGATCGCGCCGATCTTGGTGAACTGGTTCGGCTTTGACTGGCAGTCCAAAGCCGCGGTGGTCGTGGTCATGGTCTTCTTCCCGATCCTCGTGAACACGGTGCAGGGCCTTGGCCAGTCCGATGCGATGAGCCGGGATCTGATGCGCACTTATGCGGCGAGCTACCCTCAGACACTGCTCAAGCTGCGATTGCCCGCGGCCCTGCCGTTCATCTTCAACGGATTGAAAATCGCGACAACGCTCGCCCTGATCGGCGCGATCGTTGCTGAATATTTTGGCTCACCGACGCGGGGGATGGGGTTCCGCATCTCGACCGGCGTCGGAAGCTTGTCAATCGACTTGGTCTGGGCCGAAATTGCCGTCGCCGCGATTGTGGGTACGGCATTTTATGGGGTGGTGTCCTGGCTGGAGGCCCGGTTCACCTTCTGGCACCCCTCACAACGACAATGACAAAAACGTCAACATGGAGAGTAACATGACACTGAAGACAACCTACCTAGCGGGCGCGATGTCCCTGTTGGCCGGCGCTGCGCTTGCAGCCGACGACGTGACACTGCAACTCAAATGGGTCACGCAGGCGCAATTCGCGGGATATTACGTGGCGCTCGACCAAGGCTTCTACGAAGCAGAAGACCTGAACGTCACCATCAAGCCGGGCGGCCCTGATATTGCGCCGACACAGGTTCTGGCCGGGGGCGGCGCGGATGTGACTGTCGAATGGATGCCCGCTGCGCTTGCCGCGCGCGAGAAAGGCCTGCCGATGGTGAATATCGCGCAGCCGTTCAAATCGTCGGGCATGATGCTGACCTGCCGGAAAGACGCGGGCGTGTCCTCTGTCGAAGATTTCAAGGGCAAGACGCTGGGTGTCTGGTTCTTTGGCAACGAATTCCCCTTCCTGTCCTGGATGAGCCAGCTGGAAATCCCGACGGACGGCTCCGCCGAGGGTGTCGAAGTGCTCAAGCAGGGCTTCAACGTCGATCCGCTGGTGAACGGGCAGGCGGCCTGTATCTCCACCATGACCTACAACGAGTATTGGCAGGTGATCGACGCGGGTCTGACGCCGGAAGAGCTTGTGACCTTCAAGTATGAAGATCAGGGCGTGGCGACGCTGGAAGACGGGCTGTACGTGCTGGAAGAGAACCTTGCCGACCCGGCTTTCGAAGACAAGATGGTGCGCTTCGTGCGCGCGTCGATGAAGGGCTGGAAATGGGCCGAAGAGAACCCCGAAGACGCGGCAATGATCGTTCTCGACTATGACGAGACCGGCGCCCAGACCGAAGGCCATCAGACCCGCATGATGGGCGAGATTGCCAAGCTGACCTCCGGCTCCAACGGCGCGCTGGACACGGGCGACTATGAGCGCACGGTCTCTTCGCTGCTGGCGGGCGGTTCCGACCCGGTGATCACGAAAGAGCCGGAAGGTGCGTGGACACATGCAATCACGGACAAAGCGCTGAACTAAGCGCTGTTTGAGCAGGCGACAGGGGAAGGGGGCGTGCTATGCGCCCCTTTCTCGTTTTTGCGGGATGCCAGGGCGTCTTAGGCGGTTTTGCGGACGGGGGCGGGTGCCTCTTGCAAATTGCCGCGCTCCGCGCGGGCTTCTTCTTCCATCTGCCAGTCGTGCC
The DNA here is from genome assembly GCF_004803475.1 of Aliishimia ponticola. Taxonomy (GTDB): domain Bacteria; phylum Pseudomonadota; class Alphaproteobacteria; order Rhodobacterales; family Rhodobacteraceae; genus Aliishimia; species Aliishimia ponticola. The sequence goes on along the minus strand of NZ_SRKY01000004.1, from coordinate 212,090 downwards.
ATTGTTCCAGATCCGCGGCGGGATCGGCGCTGGGACGGCGCATGATGAACGCCTCGCTGACGACGGCAGAGAGGATCACGAATGTCGGAAGGATGGTGGAAAACCCGGCATAGATCATAAGGCCCTGCCACCACGTCCCGCCAAAGGCCACATGGGTGCCCCCTGCCACCGCCCCAAGGGCGCATGCTAAAACGATGGTGATCAACGCCATGACTATTCTCCTGAAATACGTGGAGTAGTCTGACGGAAAAGTCTTAATGGTGTGTAAAGCTGGCCCCGGGCCGTCTTAACAAAGGCCCGAAGCCAAAAAACTGGGAATCAGACGATTTCGAGCTGATCGGCGCTTTCGCGTCCGTCGCGGCCCGCCTGAAGCTCGTACTTGACCTTCTGGTTGTCTTGAAGGCCGGTCAGCCCCGCGCGTTCAACGGCGGAAATGTGCACGAACACGTCCTTGCCGCCTTCGTCGGGTGCAATAAAGCCGTAGCCTTTGGTGGTGTTAAACCATTTCACTGTGCCAGTCGGCATGTGATGATCTCCTTGAGTTTTCCGCCCGCACTATGCGACGGACCGGCGTCGTTTGGTCTGAATTCGAAGACTGAACGCCGTGGAGGAGACAGGTCGAAGTAGCAAAACGTAGCGCGTAAATGATGGCAGACTGACCGAGTCGGCGCAAGGAATTCCCGCGTTAGTTAAGAAGCCTGAGAGACTTGAGTGGCGGGCGCACAAAGCTTGCGCACCCGCCGGATCACTTACGCGAGTGCGAGGTTCGTCGCGCTTTCGCGGCCGTCACGGCCTGCTTCAACGTCGAACGTCACTTTTTGGTTGTCCGAAAGACCGGTCAGACCTGCGCGCTCAACCGCGCTGATGTGAACGAAAACGTCTTTGCCGCCCGTTTCCGGTGCGATGAAGCCGAAGCCTTTAGTGGTGTTGAACCATTTCACGGTGCCATTGGCCATATCCGTGGTCTCCTGTTTTGAACGATGCCCGCGTCGTTGCGGCATCCCGGCGTGGTCGGTCTGGATCGATAGACTGAAGCCGGTTTGAAGGGAGACAGTGGGTCGAAAAAGAATAACGTAGCAAGGCGGATATGGGGGCGGACGCAGCGGAAAGCAAGGACAATCGGCGAAAGAGCCAGTTTGGGCGGTGATTGGCTGAGCGTCAGGATGTATCGACCGGATAGGATAATGCCCGGCGTATAGGCCGCGCACGCGATGTGTCTCGCGTGCGCGGAAGGCTGTGTTACCGGGTGAACTTCTTGTGCTTCATCCGGGTCGGTTCCACGTCGCCAAGGCGGCGTTTCTTGTCTTCTTCGTAATCCTCGAAGTTGCCTTCGAACCATTCCACGTGGGCTTCGCCCTCGAACGCCAGAATATGGGTACAGATCCGGTCAAGGAAGAAACGGTCGTGCGAAATGACCACCGCGCAGCCTGCGAAATCTACCAGCGCGTCTTCCAAGGCCCGCAGGGTTTCCACATCCAGATCGTTGGTCGGTTCGTCCAGCAACAGCACGTTGCCGCCGTCCTTCAACAGGCGCGCCATGTGAACGCGGTTGCGTTCACCGCCGGACAGCAGGTTGACCGGCTTTTGCTGGTCGCCGCCTTTGAAGTTGAAGGCAGAGCAATACGCGCGGGAGTTCATCTGCGCGTCGCCCAGCTGGATCACTTCAGCGCCGCCGGTGATGGCTTGCCATACGGTATCGCCATCGTTCAGATCGTCGCGCGACTGGTCCACATAGGACAGCTTGACCGTGTCGCCATATTCGATCGTGCCCGCGTCGGGTTGTTCCTGCCCGGTGAGCATCTTGAACAGGGTCGATTTACCCGCGCCGTTGGGACCGATCACGCCAACGATGCCGCCGGGGGGCAGGGCGAAAGTCAGGTCTTCGATCAATAGCTTGTCGCCCATGGCTTTGCGCAGGCCGTTCACCTCAATCACCTTGCCGCCAAGACGCGGGCCGTTGGGAATGACGATTTGCGCACGGGCCAGCTTTTCCCGTTCGGATTGCTGGGCCAGATCGTTATAGGCGTTGATCCGCGCCTTGGATTTGGCCTGACGCGCCTTGGCCCCTTGCCGCATCCATTCCAGTTCGCGTTCCAGCGTCTTCTGGCGGGATTTGTCCTCGCGCGCTTCCTGCTCCAGTCGCTTGGCCTTCTGTTCCAGCCAGGCGGAGTAATTGCCCTCGTAGGGAATACCGCGCCCCCGGTCGAGTTCGAGAATCCAGCCGGTGATGTCATCCAGGAAATAGCGGTCGTGGGTAACGATCAGGATCGTACCTTTGTAGTCGATCAGGTGTTGTTGCAGCCACGCGATGGTTTCCGCATCAAGGTGGTTGGTCGGCTCGTCCAGCAGCAGCATGTCCGGCGCTTCGAGCAGCAGTTTGCACAGCGCAACCCGGCGGCGTTCCCCTCCCGACAGGTTTTCTGGCATCGCGTCATCAGGCGGGCACCGCAGCGCTTCCATGGCCACGTCGATCTGGCTATCGAGATCCCAAAGGTTCTGGCTGTCGATTTCGTCCTGAAGCGCGGCCATCTCATCGGCGGTTTCGTCGGAATAGTTCATCGCCAGTTCGTTGAACCGATCCAGCTTGGCCTTCTTTTCAGCCACGCCAAGCATCACGTTGTCGCGCACGTTCAGCGACTCGTCGAGCTTCGGCTCCTGCGGGAGATAGCCGACCTTCGCACCTTCGGCGGCCCAGGCTTCGCCTGTGAAATCCTTGTCGAGTCCGGCCATGATCTTCATCAGGGTCGATTTGCCCGCGCCGTTGACGCCGACAACGCCGATCTTCACGCCGGGCAGGAAGGACAGGCGGATGTCCTCGAAGGTCTTTTTGCCGCCGGGATAGGTCTTGGAGACACCGTCCATGTGATAGACGTATTGATAGGCTGCCATATGAGGGCTCCGATACTGGAATGTCGAAATTGTTGCCGCTTGATAACGGGCAGCGCGGGAACGGGCAATGTCAGAACGGACACCGCGTCAGACAGGCAGATTTGCGGGGCTTGGGGGCAGCCGGGTTCGCACGGCGGCAAAGCGGTTGCCGGGGCGGGGCGCCAATAGTCCAGCACTGTCATGAACGCGGCGCGATGGCCTGCCGAACGACGACAGCGCTGGACGAAATGGAAAAAGTGGTTCGTTGAAATGAATCCGTACTCACGCGGACCGTGGATCGAGAGTGATTGCACGCAACAGGTGAGGCAATGGCGGAATTCCGTACCTTCGCGCAAGGCGGGAAATGCAGCGGGCCGGGGCCGCGCCGCGCGATGTTTGACAAGTGCCTGAAATTGCGCCTTCTCTTGCGCGCATGAGGTATCAGCTTCCATTCGCCCGCCCGGGCCAGATTATTGGCCTTTTGGGCGGATCGTTCGACCCGGCCCATGCTGGGCATGCACATATCACGCGGGAGGCGATGAAGCGCTTCGGACTGGATCGCGTCTGGTGGCTGGTCAGCCCCGGCAATCCGCTGAAAGAAGAAGGCCCCGCGCCGATGGATCGCAGGCTTGCCCATGCGCGCGAGGTGATGAAGCACCCGGATGTGGAGGTCACCGATATCGAGGCGCAGCTTGGCACGCGCTATACGGCTGAAACGCTGGCGGGGCTGAAGGCGGCCTATCCCGGTGTGCGATTCGTCTGGCTGATGGGGGCAGACAACCTTGCGCAGCTGCATCTTTGGCAGGATTGGCACTGGATCATGGAAAACGTTCCCGTCGGGGTGCTGGCACGCCCGGGCTTGCGCTTGGGGGCACGGCGAAGCCGCGCGGCGCAGCTGTACCGGCCCTACCGGATTACCGGGCGGGCCTCGCAGCTGTTGGGGCAGGCGACAGCTCCCGCGTGGTGCTTTGTCAATGTGCCGATGGTCGATCTGAGTTCGACCGAGATTCGCGAAAAGGGCAACTGGACACGCTAGGCCGCCTTTCCCGCGCTTCTGGCAGGTTCAGTTTGCGCACGCCTTGGGGTACGCCCCCAAACCCCTGCAACACTTCAACAACTTGCGACAATTGAACAGTTGTTCGCGCGCAAGAGCCGTGCATATTCTCGGCCCATGACGAAGGGGATGTCTCGGCGGTTGTTTCTGGCCGCTGCCAGTTCTGGACTTGCCAGCGGGGCGCTTGCGAAAGCGCCCGCCGTATCGCTGCGCCCATTTCCGCGCCCCAGCGGGTTCCACAAGCGTGCCACCCCGGCGGCAGAGGCGATCATCGCCAAGGCGCGCCTGGGGGGGACGGTCAGCTTTGCGGTCGTCGATCTGGACAGCGGGGCCGGGCTGGAAAGCCTCAATCCGCAGAAGGGCACGCCGCCTGCCAGTGTGACCAAAGCAGTCACGGCGCTCTATGCGCTGGACATTTTGGGGGCGGATCACCGGTTTTCCACGAAGGTCATCGCGACGGGTCCGGTGACGGATGGCATTCTGGATGGCGATCTGGTCTTGGCCGGTGGCGGGGATCCGACGCTGGACAGTACCGATCTGGCTAATCTGGCGGCAGAGGTCAAAGCCATGGGCATCCACGAGCTTCGCGGCAAGTTCCTTGTCTGGGACGCCGCCCTGCCGCGGGTAGAGCGGATCGACCCGGATCAACCCGATCACGTCGGCTATAACCCTGCGGTGTCCGGGATTGCGTTGAATTTCAACCGCGTCCACTTCGAATGGCGGCGCGGGCAGAACGGGTATTCGGTGACAATGGATGCCCGGACCGCCGAATACCGCCCGGATGTGGCGACGGCGCGGATGCAGATCGTGTCGCGATCCTTGCCGATCTATACCTATGCCAGCACGCCCGAACGCGACGAATGGACCGTGGCGCGCAAGGCGCTGGGCAAAGGTGGTGCGCGGTGGTTGCCCGTTCGGTTGCCGGGGCTCTATGCGGGGGACGTGTTTCGCACGATGGCCCGCAGCCACGGGATCAAGCTGCCCGCCGCACGCATCATCGATACGCTGCCTGCCGGTCGTCTGATCGCCGCCAAGCGCAGCGCGCCCTTGCAGGACATCCTGCGCGACATGCTGAAATACTCCAACAACCTGACGGCAGAGATGGTCGGCCTTGCCGCAACGATCCGCCGGTCAGGGCACCCCGCAGACCTGCAGGCGTCTGCGCAGGTGATGAACCGCTGGGCGGCAGAGCAGTTGGGCATGTCGGATGTCCGGCTGGTGGATCATTCGGGGCTGGGCGACGAGTCCGCCATGACGGCACAGGACATGTGCGCCGCGCTGGTGCGGATGCGCGGGAACGGCTTTCGTGCGTTGTTGAAACAGATCCCGATGCGCGACGGTAATGGACGGCCTCAAGCGACTCATCCGGTCCGGGTCGATGCCAAGACCGGAACGCTCAACTTCGTTTCGACGCTGGCGGGCTATATGACTGCGCCGGATGGCCGCGAACTGGCCTTTGCCATTTTCACCGCCGACGAGCAGGCGCGCGCCCGTATTCCCCGCGCCAACCGCGAAGCGCCGGAAGGCGCGCGGTCCTGGAACGCGCGGTCGAAAGCCTTGCAACAGGCACTGATTGAGCGTTGGGCGGTACTTTACGGGTCCTGAAGCCGAGCGGCGGCAGCCTCTCCGGTGACAGGCCCCGCTGAGTATTACAGGGTCGTGTGACGGGCCCGTGCGCCGCGTTCGATGGCCGCCGCATGCAGCCGGTCGATATTCAGCTCGTAGCGGATTTCTTCCAGAAGGCGCAGTTCGGCCTCTTGCAGCTGCCCATCGGCGGCGGCGACATCGCAGGCCAGCGCATAGGCGGTTTCATTCAGCCGCTCGGGCAAATGTTCGCGGATCAGGCCGAACAGCGCATCAAGGCCGTCTTCCTGCTCGAACAGATCGAACACGATCTGCATGACCACTTTCAGCCGATCCTCGTCATAGCCACCGAAGATCGGCAGCAGGTTCACGGCGGACTCGATCTTGACCAATTCCGCAGTGCGAATATCCGCGTCGGAGGCAGAGACAGCAATCATCAGGGCCAGAAGGCAGTCCTGCGGGCTGAGGGCGTGAACTTCGTTTTGCATGATCGCTCCTTGTCCTTGCGGTCGTGCCCCTAGTTATTGACCCGGCGCAGGTGGCACAATAGGGAGTGTCGGCGTTTTGGGCGCGAAGCCGGGCCCGAGTCTTTAGGAGAATGAGATGAGCACGATGCGCGATGCGGCAATGACAAGCAAGGCGTGGCCTTTCGAAGCGGCGCGTGCGGTTCTCAAACGGTACGAGAAAGCGCCGCCCGAAAAGGGCTATGTTCTGTTCGAAACCGGCTATGGCCCCTCCGGCCTGCCCCATATCGGCACCTTCGGCGAGGTGGCGCGAACCAGCATGGTGCGCAAGGCGTTCGAGACGATCTCGGACATCCCGACCAAGCTGATCTGTTTTTCGGACGATCTGGACGGGATGCGCAAGGTGCCGGGCAATGTTCCGAACCCGGAGATGCTGCAAGAGCACCTGCAAAAGCCGCTGACATCGGTGCCCGACCCGTTCGAGCAGTTCGAAAGCTTTGGCCACCACAACAACGCGATGCTGCGCCGGTTCCTTGATACCTTCGGGTTCGAGTACGAATTCTATTCGGCGACGGAGTTCTACCAATCGGGCCAATTCGATGAGGTGCTGCTGCGCGCGGCGGAAAAATACGACGACATCATGAAAGTGATGCTGAAATCGCTCCGTGAGGAACGTCAGCAGACCTATTCGATCTTCCTGCCGATCCACCCGGACACCGGGCGCGTGCTGTATGTGCCGATGAAAGAGGTGAATGCCAAAGAGGGCACGATCACCTTTGATGACGAAACCGGACAGGAAATGACCCTGCCGATCACCGGCGGCAACGTAAAACTGCAATGGAAGCCGGATTTCGGCGCGCGCTGGGCAGCGCTGGGCGTCGACTTTGAGATGTATGGCAAGGACCATTCGACCAACACGCCGATCTACGACCGCATCTGTGAAATCCTCGGCTGGAAAAAGCCGGAGCATTTCACCTATGAGTTGTTCCTCGACGAGAACGGGCAGAAAATCTCCAAGTCGTCGGGCAATGGCGTCAGCATCGATGAATGGCTGACCTATGCCTCGTCGGAAAGCCTGTCCTATTTCATGTACCAGAAGCCGAAGACCGCCAAACGCATGTTCTTCGACGTGATCCCGAAGGCGGTGGATGAATATCACCAGCAATTGCGGGCCTTCCCGGGACAGGACGACACACAAAAGCTGAACAACCCGGTCTGGCATATCCATGGCGGGGACGTTCCGGAAAGCACGCTGCTGGTGCCGTTCGGTATGCTCTTGAACCTCGCCAGCGTGTCGGGGGCAGAGGACAAGGAAACGCTGTGGGGCTTCATCCGCCGCTACGCGCCCGATGCCACTGCGCAATCGCATCCCGATCTGGATCAGGCCGCCGGGTTTGCCGTGCGGTATTACAATGACTTCGTGAAACCCGCGAAAACCTACCGCCTGCCAAGCGATGCCGAGCGCGAGGCGCTGACCGCGCTGCGCGATGCGCTGGCCGCACATGACGGCGCGACGGATGACGAAACGCTGCAATCCATCGTCTATGCGGTGGGCCGCGATCGGTTCGACCCGCTGCGGGATTGGTTCAAGGCGCTGTATCAGGTGCTGCTGGGAGCCGATCAGGGCCCGCGCTTTGGGGGCTTCATCGCGCTGTATGGCGTAGAGGAATCCATCGCACTGATCGACAAGGGGCTGGCGGGCGAATTGGCCGGCTGACGGCGCTCTTGCCCTTTGGGGCAATTCGCCCCGCCCACCGTCCCGCAGCCAGCCAAAATCCACCCGGATTTGCCGGCATCGCAACTTGCGCTACCTCCTGAACACCAACGTTCCGGAGGTAGGCCTAATGCGTATCCTGATCCTGTCAGCCCTGATGGTCCTGTCCGTCCTTTTGGCGCCCTCACAATCAGGCGCGCAGGACGCGGAGATTCAGGGTACGATTTCGGCCCAGATCGACGCCTTTCGGGCAGATGATTTCGGGACCGCGTTCGGGTTCGCCCACACCAACATTCAACGCATCTTCCGCACGCCGGAGAACTTTGGCCGCATGGTCACGCAAGGCTATCCGATGGTCTGGCGTCCGGCCGATATTACCTATCTCGACCTGCGCGAAGAGAACGGCCAGACCTTTCAGGATGTACAGATCGTCGATCGGAATGGCCGGGTGTTCGTGCTGGAATATCTGATGCAGCCCACGCCGGACGGGTGGCGTATCGCCGGGGTGCAAATCCTGCGCGCGGATGCGTTCAGCGCCTGACGCTGCGATCAACGGCCCGTGTTCATTTCCTGTACGATCTGGTTCAGCCAATCGCCCAGCACCGGCACGAAAGAGAACTGGCTGGCCCACCATGCCAGCAGCGACACCAGAACCGTTGCGCCCATGACCGTGCCCAGACCGATTGCCAGTCCGCGCAGGAAGGAATAGCCGATCAGCCGCCAGATCGAGTTATGGATGCGGATGAATGTATGCTCATTCAGGCGCTGCACCTCACGGGTCAACGCCTCCATCGCTTCGCGGTCGCGGTCTTGCATTTGGGTCCCCTTGCCGTCGCGCCTGTAAAATCAGTCTTGCGCTAGCCCCGCAAGCCGCATCAGTCCACGTTCCAGCAATTGGGCCTCGCCATCCGGCAAGCTGGCGCGGATCTGCGCATCAAAGGCCTGCGCATCGCGGCACAGGTCTTCGAATGCGGCGCGCCCGGATTTCGTCAGGGCCAAGGCTGAATGCCGCCGATCCCCGGCCATCTCAGAGCGGATCAGAAAGCGCTTCTTTTCCAGCGCGGTGACAGCGCGGCTGACCTTGGTCTTGTGCAGCCCGGCGCGGTCGCAAATCTGCTTCGCCGTCATCTCTCCATAGCGGCCAAGATGGAACAGCACGCGCCACTCGGTGCGCAGCATCCCATACTTCACCTTGTAGGTCTGCTGGAACTCAAGGCTCAGCCTCTCAGCCGCTTGATTCAGCAGGTAAGGCAGGAAGGTCGTCAGGTCGAAATCAGCGTCGCCAGTCATGGAAAACTTGTCGAAAAGGGTTGTTAGTTACATTTTCAACTAATACGCCAGTGACGACAGAGGAGACAAGCCCATGAAAGACCTGACGCATACTCCGCCGTTGACCATGGCAGAGACGCCGGTTGGCACGGTGCCCGGCTACATGCCCGGCTGGGCCAATGATTTCGAGACAGAGGCGCTGCCCGGTGCGCTGCCGCAGGGAATGAACTCCCCTCAGCGCTGCGAATACGGGCTTTACGCCGAACAACTCTCCGGGTCGGCCTTCACGCAACCAAAGCCGGAACGCACCTGGTGCTATCGCATCCGGCCTTCGGTCAAGCACACGCATCGCTTTGAAAAGATCGACATGCCGTACTGGAAAAGCGCGCCGCATGTGATCGAGGACGTCATCAGTCTTGGCCAATACCGCTGGGATCCGGTGCCACATTCCGACGAGGGGCTGAATTGGCTGACCGGGATGCGCACCATGACCACGGCGGGCGATGTGAACACGCAGGTCGGCATGGCGACCCATGTCTATCTGGTCACGCAATCCATGGTGGACGAGTATTTCTATAGCGCCGATAGCGAGCTGCTTGTCGTGCCGCAGGATGGTCGGATGCGGTTCGTGACCGAACTCGGCATTATCGAACTCGAACCGCAGGAAATCGCGATCCTGCCACGCGGGCTGGTCTACCGGGTCGAAGTGATCGACGGGCCATGCCGTGGCTTCGTCTGCGAGAATTACGGCCAGAAATTCCAATTGCCGGACCGAGGCCCGATCGGAGCGAACTGCCTTGCCAACCCGCGCGACTTCAAGACACCCGTCGCCGCGTTTGAAGACCGCGACGCGCGGTCCAAGGTCACGGTCAAATGGTGCGGCCAGTTCCACGAAACATGGATCGGGCACTCCCCGCTCGACATCGTGGCATGGCATGGCAATTACGCGCCGTGCAAATACGATCTGAAGGCCTATTGCCCCGTGGGCGCAATCCTGTTCGACCACCCCGACCCGTCGATCTTTACGGTGCTGACAGCGCCCTCGGGCGCACCGGGAACCGCGAATATCGACTTTGTGCTGTTCCGTGACCGCTGGCTGGTGGCCGAAGATTCCTTCCGCCCGCCATGGTATCACAAGAACATAATGTCCGAGCTGATGGGCAACATCTATGGCCAGTATGACGCCAAACCGCAGGGCTTCGTGCCCGGCGGCGTCAGCCTGCACAACATGATGATCCCCCACGGACCGGACCGCGAAGCCTTCGAAAAGGCGTCCTATTCCAATCTGGGGCCGCAGAAGCTGGAGAACACCATGTCCTTCATGTTCGAAACCCGTTTCCCGCAGCACCTGACGGAATTCGCCGCGAAGGAAGCGCCCCTTCAGGACAACTATGTCGACTGCTGGGCGGATCTGGAGAAGAAATTCGACGGCACGCCGGGACGGAAATAACGACGGGGGTAGGCTGAAGCCTACCCTACGCTCAACGCGCGGGGGCGGTGGTGGATCGCCAGCCCCAGACAGGGAGACATCATGCCACTAGAGAAAAGCTGGGTCGCATCGGCCAACAGCAGCGCAACGCCATTCCCTCTCAATAACCTGCCCTACGGGGTGTTTTCCGTCGGCGAGGCAGAGCCGCGCTGCGGGGTGGCGATCGGGGACATGATCCTCGACGTGACAGAGGCGGAAGAGCAGGGCCTGATCACGCTGGATGACGAGCCGCTGTTCGACGTGCCCTACTGGAACGATCTGATGCAAATGGGCCCGCCAGTCTGGGCGGCCCTGCGCGCCCGGCTCAAGGCACTGCTGTCCGATGGCGCGCCCGAGCAGGACAGCGTCGCGCCTCTGCTGGTGCCGCAAGCGCAAGCGGTGATGCATATGCCATTCGTGGTCAGCGAATACACCGATTTCTATGCCGGCAAACACCACGCCACCAATGTCGGCATCATGTTTCGCGGCCCGGAAAACGCCTTGCCTCCGAACTGGCTGCACATCCCCATCGGCTATAACGGCCGTGCGTCCTCGGTCGTTGTCTCCGGCACCGATATCCGCCGCCCATGGGGCCAACTCAAAGGGCCAAACGACACCGTTCCGCGCTGGGGCCCGTCCGAACGCTTCGACATCGAACTGGAAATGGGCGCAATCGTCGGCGTCGACTCCGATGGCCCGATCACCGTCGATCAGGCCGACGCAAACATCTTCGGCTATGTCTTGCTGAACGACTGGTCCGCGCGTGACATCCAGGCGTGGGAATACCAACCGCTCGGCCCGTTCCAGGCCAAGGCCACGGCCACCTCCATCTCCCCCTGGATCGTCACCAAAGCCGCGCTGGACCCGTTCCGCTGCCCCACGCCCGAACGTGAAGTAGAGCTGCTGCCCCACCTACGCGATACAGGGCCGATGCTCTACGACATCGATCTCAGCGTCTCGCTCGCCCCCGAAGGGGCAGACCCGGTCACAATCGCCACGACGAACTACAAGGAAATGTACTACTCCTCGGCGCAGCAACTTGCCCACCACAGCACCTCGGGATGCCCGATGCGCGTGGGCGACCTGCTAGGCTCCGGCACCATCTCGGGCCCGAACCGCGAAAACCGCGGCGCGCTGCTGGAACTCAGCTGGGGCGGCAAGGAACCCTTCGACGTTGCAGGCCAAAGCCGCAGCTTCATCGAAGACGGCGACACGCTCAGCCTGCATGGCCACGCCACCGGCGATGGCTACCGTATCGGTTTCGGCGACTGTACCGGTAAACTCCTGCCCGCAGGCCCGGACCCCTACGCAACCTGACCCTTCATTGTTCCCCAAATACTCAAATTCCAACGACAGGACCCGGACCCATGGCTAAAGCTTTCGCTTCTCAGGGCGACATGACCGAAAAGAACATCACCTTCGAAGAAGTCGGCCCCGGCCTCTGGGCCTTCACCGCCGAAGGCGACCCCAATTCCGGCGTCATCATTGGCGACGACAGCGTGATGATCGTCGAGGCGCAGGCCACCCCGCGTCTGGCGGGCAAGGTCATCGAAAAGGTGCGCGAAGTCACCGACAAGCCGATCACCCATGTGGTGCTGACCCACTACCACGCTGTCCGCGTGCTGGGCGCATCCGCGTTCGGTGCACCGCAAGTCATCATGTCGGAAAAAGCCCGGGCGATGGTCGCCGAACGCGGGCAAGAGGACTGGGACAGCGAATTCCAGCGCTTCCCCCGCCTGTTCGAAGGACATGAAAGCATCCCCGGCCTCACATGGCCCACCACCACCTTCAATGGCCGCATGTCAGTCTACCTCGGCAAGCGGCGTGTCGATATCATGCAGCTGGGCCGTGCCCATACGGCGGGGGACGCGGTGATCTATGTGCCCGACGCCAATGTGATGTTCACCGGCGATATCGTCGAATACCACTCTGCCTGCTATTGCGGCGACGGTCATTTCCACGATTGGCCCGGCACGCTGGAAAACATCCGTAAATTCGATCTTGATGCCATCGCCCCCGGGCGCGGCGATGCGCTGATCGGTTCCAAGATGGTGAACGCCGCCATCGATTCCACTGCCGATTTCGTGCGCTCCACCTACCGGCCCGCGGCCCGCGTCGCGCTACGTGGTGGCTCGCTGAAAGAGGCATGGGACGCGGTGCGCGCGGAATGCGATCCGAAATTCTCGGACTACGCCATCTACGAACACTGCCTGCCCTTCAATGTCGCCCGCGCCTATGACGAAGCGCTCGACATCGACACGCCGCGCATCTGGACCGCAGAGCGGGACATGAAGATGTGGGAGGCCCTGCAAGGCTGATCGACTGACAGGGAAGGGAGGCCCGCACACATGAATGCACCGATCCGCGACCGCTATCCGCTCGCATATACGCTCTATCCGTACCGCAAATCCGCCGATCAGGACGGCGCGGCCATCGCAAGGCACCCGGTTGTTATCGCCGGGGGTGGGGCGATCGGGTTGGCGACGGCGCTGGACCTTGGGCTGCGGGGTCATCCGGTTGTGGTGCTGGACGATCACGAAGGTGTCGGCACTGGCTCCCGCGCGATCTGCTTTTCCAAGCGGACGCTGGAAATTTGCCATAGGCTTGGGGCCGGCCAGGCGATGCTCGACAAGGGGGTGGTCTGGCAAAAGGGACGCGTGTTCCATGACCGCGACGAAATCTTCGAGTTCGACCTGCTGCCCGAGGACGGTCACCGCTATCCGGCCTTTATCAACCTCAGCCAGATCCATTTCGAGAAATTCCTGCACGAAGCGATCGAGCGCGCCAATGCGGAGGGCGCGCAGATCGAGGTGCGGGGCAAGAACCGCGTGGATGCAGTCACGGCGCATGACGACCATGTCACGCTGGAGGTGATGACCCCCGATGGCCCCTACACGATCGAAGCCGACTGGCTGATCGCCTGTGACGGGGCGCGCTCGCCCATTCGGGACATGATGGGGCTGGGCTTTGAGGGGCGCGTGTTCGAGGATAACTTCCTGATCGCTGACGTCAAAATGACCGCCGATTTCCCGACCGAACGCTGGTTCTGGTTTGAACCGTGGTTCAAATCCGGCGCGTCTGCGCTGCTGCACAAACAGCCCGACGATATCTGGCGCATCGACTTCCAGCTTGGCTGGGACATCGACCGCGACAAGGAATTGAAAGAAGAAAGCATCCGCGCGCGCGTCGATGCGATGCTAGGGCCGGATGTGGGCTACGAGCTGGATTGGTGTTCGATCTACACGTTCCAGTGCCGACGCATGGAAAAGTTCACCCATGGCCGGGTCCTTTTTGCCGGAGACAGCGCGCATCAGGTCTCCCCTTTCGGGGCGCGCGGCGCCAATTCCGGTATTCAGGACGCAGAGAACCTTGCCTGGCGGCTTGATCTGGTGCTGCGCGGGCGCGCGGCCGATACGATCATGGACGGCTATGACCACGAACGGGTGATGGCGGCAGATGAGAACATCCTCAACTCCACCCGGTCCACCGATTTCCTGACGCCGAAATCGGCGATCAGCCATACGTTCCGCAATGCCGTGCTTGATCTGGCCAGCAGGTTTCCGTTCGCGCGTCCGATGGTGAATTCCGGGCGGTTGAGCGTGCCTTGCATCTATGACGACCTGCCTGGGTTTGGCCCCGATGTGCTGGGCGGGCCGGCCCGGTCGCGCGCCGGTGCGCCCTGTCCGGATGCGCCGCTGGGCGATGGCTTCCTGCTCGACGATCTGGGGCGTGGATTTACGTTGCTGGGTCTGAACACTGCCGTGCCTGCGCAGATCGATTGCGAAGGACTGACAGTCGAAGGTCGCGAAATCGCGGCCAAGGGCATCCTGGCAGAGCGGTATCTGGGCGACGCGCCCACCGCAGTATACCTTATCCGGCCCGATCATCACGTGGTGGCGCGTTGGCCCGCCTATGACGCGCAGGCCGTCGCCGCTGCGCTGCGCATGGCTTTGGGAGAAAGCTGAGATGCTGAACGTGACACCGAATCTAAGTAATCCCGATGCGTTCTATGAGGCACTGATCCGCAGTCATGAGGGCCTCAGCGATGCGCAAAGCGCCGCTTTCAATGCGCGGCTGATCCTGATCCTTGCCAACCAGATCGGCGATCTGCCGACGCTGCTGGAGGCGCTGGAGGCCGCGCGGACCTCTGGCTGATGGGCGGGCCAAGCCACAAAAAAGCCCCGGACAACATAGGCTGTCCGAGGCATGAAGGCTGAAGTCGCCTAACTCAGGATGCTTGACGCTTGCGGCGTGCCACGAAGCCGAAGGCACCGAAGCCGACCAGCGCCAGCGGCAGTGCTGCGGGCACCGGAACCGCTGCGGGCGCATCAAACGAGATCGAGTCGATCGCACCGGAGGACCGGCCAAAGTCGAACACGATGGAGCTGACGCCTTCCCAATCCAGCCCTGTGAAGGACGCGAACTGGTTGTCATAGTCCAGATTGATCGGGCCGGTTGTCGCACCGGTATCTGCGGTCACGACGAAGTTCGTGACATCGTCCAGCACGTCAAAGCCGGTGAACGTCACAAGGCTGTCGAAGCTGAACGTGATGGTGCCACCGCGGCCGTTATCATCCGGGTCGGACTGATCGCCATCCTCGGAAATGATAAGGATGTTGCCGGGGTTCAACGTCTCGGTCCCCGCGACAGGCGTCCCGTTGGCCGGGCGCGTGCCCGTCAGCTCTGCGTAGAACGGCGCAGCCAGGTCCCGGTCACCACCAGTGAAATTATTGGAGTCGAAGATCATCGCATCGCCGGACCCGCCTGTGGCGGAAATCGTACCGGTGATGGAGTCCACGTCGAAGCCTGTCAGGATCGTGCCTGCGTCATAGCCTTCGAAATCCAGCGTCGCAGCATGCGCGCCAGAAGCAAGCGCAGCGACAATCGCTGTCTGTGCCATCAATTTTAACATCGTCGTATTACCCTTCACTAAGTTCATCATCAGCCTCCGTGGAACTGATATGGGCAGAGGCCTAACAAGCTTTCAGGTGCATTATGAGCCGGTTTTCCCCCTTCTCACGCACACGTCACGGCCTGTGAGCGCGGGTTACAGGGTTAATGGGACGTGAACATGGCAGGAACCCACGCGGATTCCCGTCCTGCGTGTCAATCGAAGGGAATAAGCGCCGCATCCTTGCGAAGATAAAGCGGATGCTTGGCCGCGCCGGACTGATTCTTGCCAAGGCACATCAGCGGTTTTCCCGTCTGCCGCAGGGCTTCCAGCGTTTCTGCTTCGATGGTGGCGTAGCGTTTATGGACATTGCCGGATGCCAGCACCAGCGTTTCCGCCTCTGCGGCCATCTCGCGCAGGACATCCATGTTCCATGCGCTGCGTGCCAATGCCGGGTCGGGCGGAATATCACGGGGGGAGGTCGCGCGCCAATCCAGCAGATTGCCCTTGAGATAGCGGGTAAAGCCCCAGTCACGGGCAAAGGTCAACTCTCGGTGGCAGGTCGGGTCCGAGGCGTCGGCATCCGCCACGGACGGGTTCAGACCCACGAACAGGATCGCGCGCGGGGCTTGCCCGGCCGGTGTCCAGTCCCGGCTGAGGGCGTGGCGATAGCGCATGCAATCCGAAAACCGCGCCGCGCCGGTCACATCCTCGGGCAGACGCAACCGTGTCTTGCCGCCCGGATCGTGGCTCATGTCAGATTGAACACGCGCGTGGGGTGAAGCTCTCCGGCCTTGTAGACGCCGACCGCAACCGGCACCCCATCCAGCGAGGCCCACGCGGTGTCGCCGTATTCCACATCCGATGCCATCACCATGCCGGGATTGCCGTTGCGCAGGCGGGCAGCCCCTTCGGGCGTCGCGCGCAGTTCGGGCAGATCGTCCAGCCCGGCATCCAGTGGCAGCAGATGCGCGTCCAGCTCCGGCGACTTGGCCATGGCGTCGATTTGTTCGACGCTCAGCCCATCCTTCGCTTCGAACGGTCCGGACCAGATCCGCCGCAACTCTCGCACATGCCCGTAACATCCCAGCGCCGCACCCAGATCGCGTGCGATGGATCGCACATAGCCGCCTTTGCCGCATGTCATCTCAAGCACCGCATGATCCGCATCCGGGCGATCGACCAGAACGAGTTCCTCGACCCAAAGCGGGCGCGCGGCCAAATCCATTTCTTCGCCGTCTCGGGCCTTCTTGTAAGCGCGCTCCCCGTCGATCTTCACGGCGGAAAACTGCGGCGGCACCTGCATGATGTCGCCAACGAAGGCCCCAAGCGCCTCTTTGATCTGGTCGTCCGTCGGGCGCGCATCGGAAGAGGCGATCACCTCGCCCTCCGCGTCGTCGGTATTGGTGGCCTGTCCGAAGCGCACCGTGAAGGTATAGGCCTTCAGCGCGTCAGTGATGTAGGGCACGGTCTTGGTCGCTTCTCCCAGCGCCACGGCCAACACGCCGGTCGCCTCCGGGTCCAGCGTTCCGGCATGGCCCGCCTTCTTGGCGTCGAAAGCCCAGCGGACCTTGCCCACGACAGAGGTAGAGGTCATGCCCGCCGGTTTATCGACGATCACCCATCCCGAAATATCGCGGCCCTTGCGCTTGCGTCCCATGGTCTTGCCTCATCTGCGGATCAGGCGCGCGCCTTAACGGAGCGCGGGTGTGATTTCAACCTGCCAGCCGGTTCGGGGCGGTAATTCCGCCGCTCTTACTGCGATGTGACAGCGCCGATGATGGGGCCCATCGGAAATCCGGCGTCCGACCGGTTTAGTTCCGGCGCATGCAGGCGCGAGATATTCCCATCGAAATACAGCGCATTGGGAACGCCAAGCGCGTCGCGGAAGAGACGGCCAAATTGGTGAAACGTGACCGGGGTGTTGGAAATCGCGAAGATGGCCTCGCGCCCATCGGCGCTGGTGCCGACCCCGTTGCGCACATAACGCGAGGTGCTGTCCGGCAGGAACCGCGGATGCAGGTCGCCATCGATGACCAGCATCGGCCCCGATTGCGTGGCAAAGCGGCACGTCGGCGCTTCGCGTTCGAACCGCAGGGATTCGATGACATCGGCGCGCCCATCGCCCAAACACAGCACGCCATTGGGCAGCAGGCCGAAATTTCCCGGCCCGGGGGATGTGATCAACCGTTGCTCTACCGTGTCGCCATCCAGATAGAGGCCCACAGGGGATCGATCCCGGTGATACATTCCGGCATTCATTGCAAAGCTCAGCTTCTCGCCCTGCTGCGCAAGCATCTCGTCCACATTGAAGAACGTGCCGAAGGGCAACCCGTTGTCGCGGTAAAGGAAAAGCCGCAGCGGGGTGTCTTGCGGATTGATCCGGCACACCGTGAAGCTGCTTCCGTCGAATTCCAGATCGCTGCAGCCCGGCGCGGCAACGGCCCCTGCCGCAAGCATCGACAGCCACGCCACCAGCCACGCGGCGGAGGCGCGGATCATGAATCGAGGTCCCGCCGCACGTCCTCCTGCGAGAAGATCGCGCGGGTTTCGTCCATCCGGTCGAAAGTTTCATCAAGGCGGAAACGCAGATCCGGCGTGTATTTCAGCCCGACCTTCTTGCCAATGATACGGCGCAGTTCGGACTTGTTGCGCGCCAGAAGGTCAATCGCTTCGCCCTTCTTGTCGCCGCCCAGCGGCATCACGAATACGGTGGCGATCTTGAGATCCGGCGATGTGCGCACCTCGCCGACCGTCACCGACATCCGGTTC
Source organism: Aliishimia ponticola (assembly GCF_004803475.1). GTDB lineage: Bacteria > Pseudomonadota > Alphaproteobacteria > Rhodobacterales > Rhodobacteraceae > Aliishimia > Aliishimia ponticola. The sequence continues at coordinate 194,006 of NZ_SRKY01000004.1, read as the reverse complement.
AGTTCCGGGTCGTGGATGTCCCCTTGTGCGAGAACCTGTGCCAATGTCCGGCGTATCAACTCGCCGACACGCAATTGTCGCTGGGACGGGCCGGGGCCGTCGTGATGTCTGTTTTTGCCCATGTCCCCCACTTAAGCTTGCAGAGAGGCTTTGCCAAGCGGTATGGGCGAGGGACCGTGATGCAAAGAGGACAGGACCATGGCAGAGCTTCCGGGAATCGTGGTGACAGGTGCGTCGGGCCGGATGGGCCAGATGCTGATCGAGACGATCCGCGCCTCGGAAAAGGCGCGTCTGGTCGGTGTTGTGGAACGTGCGGGCCATGACTGGATCGGGCAGGATATCGGTGCCGCAATGGGCGGGGCAGAGCTTGGCGTGCGCGTAACGGACGACCCGCTGGAAGCCTTCGCAAACGCGCAGGCCGTCATCGACTTCACCGCCCCCGAAGCCACGTTGGAATTCGCAGCCCTCGCAGCGCAGGCGCGGGCGGTGCATGTGATCGGCACCACCGGCATGACCGATGCGCAGATTGCGGATCTTGGTCCCGCCGCCCGCCATTGTCCGCAAATCCGCGCTGGGAACATGTCACTGGGCGTCAACCTTCTGGTGCAGTTGACGCGGCAGGTCGCGGCCGCACTGGATGCCGATTTCGATATCGAAGTGATCGAAGTGCACCACAACAAGAAGGTCGATGCACCGTCCGGGACGGCGCTGATGCTGGGCGAAGCTGCCGCCGAGGGGCGCGGACAGAACCTGGCGGATATCTCGGACCGGGGGCGCGACGGAATTACCGGAGCCCGCAAAAGGGGGGATATCGGCTTCACTGCAATTCGCGGGGGCGATATCGTGGGTGAACATGATGTGCTATTTGCGGGCGAGGGCGAACGTATCGTACTGCGCCACATGGCGACGGACAGGGCGATCTTTGCGCGCGGCGCGCTGAAAGCCGCAATTTGGGGGCAGGATCAAGGGCCGGGCCAATACGACATGGTCGATGTGCTGGGGCTGTCAGCGCGCTAAAGCAACCGCCTTAATTGGCGCGACATCAAGATACCGAAGGCCAACAATAACTGCGAGAACAGTCAGGACCGGCGCCACAGACCTCATGACGCGGCCCACCCCCCTTCATTGTTCTGCAAATACTCATTCCGCTGCGCCAATCGCAGGCGAAGTTTCTTGAGTATTTTAGGAACAATGAAAGGATTATGCTGTCTGTTCGTCCTGCGGTACAGGCTGGAGAGCCGATGACCGTGAACGATGAAGGGGGTCGCCGCGCCCTTAAACGCAATGCGGTTCGGTGGCAGAGGGCGAGCGAAGAGCGTCCTCTGCGCCGGTGAACGGCGGTCAGGCTAGGAATGCCCCGCGCGCAGGCCTTAAGCCGCCACGGGCCTTGGGGTCAGCGGCACTGACGCCCGGCTTCGGTGCCGAAGTCTTTCCACGCGCTCCAAAACGCCTCGTCCGAGGCGCGGTTCGATTGCCGGACTTCCTGAAGCTTGTGGTTGTCCTTGAAATACTTCGCGCCGCGCGTCTGCTGCGCCTTGGTAAGCTTCTGGTCCGCGACCCATTGCACACAGCCGCACAGTTCCGGCCCGGCGGATTGCCGACCGGAGGTTTGGCAGGCATCGTAAAGCGGACCCTTGGCGAACTTCTTCACGGGCGCTGCGGGCAGCGGGGCCACTGGGGCGGCGGCCGTTGTCACCGGTGCAGGCGCTGGCGCAACAGCGGCCGGTAGCGGCGTCGCGGCGACCTGCGCCGGAATGCCGGGGGCTTCGACCACGGGGGGCTGAGCGGCCAATGGATCAACCGGAACGGCGCCGGGTGTCACCGCGATCGGACCGGTCAAGACCGCAGGGGCGGGTGCCATCGTAACGGCGCCCGCGCTGGCATCCGTTACGGGAACCGCGCCGGGCGTGACGGGCACATAGCTCGTCGGAGCCTGCCCCGCGCGCGAGCTGGAATACTGCGTCCCCAGCCCATCGCCGCAAGCGCTTAACATACCAAAGGAAAGAACGACCAAATGTGCCCGGATCATCCGCTATCGCCTCCAAATCAGCCGCGGGTTTATCCCACGTGCCTATCTGCCTTGGTACGAATATGCCGGAATGCCGGACAAAGGGCAATTGCCGCGTCGCGGGGAAAAATCGCGCAATCAGATCGGCAAACGCGCCTTACGGTGGCGGCATTCTGCGATCACATGCTTCATCACTTGCGCATATGGCTGTTCGGACGGGGCTTCGGACATCTCGCGCTCTAGCTGACGCTGGGCGCTCAGGGTCATTTCCAAACCCGCGTTCCAGTCCGATTTCACCGGAACCACCGTTTCGCTGAGGCGCAGAAGATGCCGCGCCAGTCGTGCACCGATCAGGGGGCTGTCGTCTTGGTCATTCATGGTGAGTCTCCGAAGCTGGCTAGAGAGCGTTGCCCCAATTCCTAATCCGATTTAACCACTTGGCGTTAGTCTGGAATACCCGCCTTTTCTGGGGAGTTGACGGATCGGCGACCGGATGGCAGAAAGAATCGTACGTTAACAGATGGTTAACGCGTTTCCTGCGCGTTGAGGCCCGCGATGCTGCCCGCTGACAGGGTACAACTGCCCTTGTGCCGACGGGGCAAAGATCCTCTCGACAAAACCCGAAAAGCGCACCATATCCCTGCACCATGACGCAGCTTTCGCATATACGTAATTTTTCCATCGTGGCCCATATCGACCACGGGAAATCCACGCTCGCCGACCGCCTGATCCAGGAGACGCAGACCGTCGCCGATCGGGACATGAAGGCGCAGCTTCTCGACGCGATGGATATCGAGCGGGAACGCGGTATCACGATCAAGGCCAACACCGTGCGGCTCGATTACACTGCCGATAACGGGGAGAAATACGTTCTCAACCTGATCGACACGCCCGGCCACGTCGATTTCGCCTATGAGGTCTCGCGCTCCATGCGTGCGGTCGAAGGCTCGCTTCTGGTGGTGGACAGCACCCAAGGGGTCGAGGCGCAGACTCTCGCCAATGTCTATCAGGCCATTGACGCCGACCACGAGATCGTCCCTGTATTCAACAAGATCGACCTACCTGCTTCCGATGTGGACCGCGTTGCCGAGCAAGTAGAAGACGTGATCGGTATCGACGCCTCTGGCGCCATCGCGGTGTCGGCCAAGACCGGGCAGGGCATCCATGAGGTGCTTGAAGCGATCGTCAACGTGCTGCCCGCGCCGGAAGGCGACCCAGACGGGCCGTTCAAGGCCATGTTGGTCGATAGCTGGTACGATGCCTATCTTGGCGTTGTCGTCCTGATCCGCGTGATCGACGGCCACCTGAAAAAGGGCGAGCGGATCAAGTTCATGTCCAACGGCGCTGTCTATCCGGTGGACCGCGTCGGGGTGTTCCGCCCGGCAATGCAAAATGCCGATATCCTCGGCCCCGGCGAAATCGGCTTTCTGACCGCGTCCATCAAGCAGGTGCGCGACACCCGCGTCGGCGACACGATCACCCACGAGAAGAAGGGCGCGACCGTCCCGCTGCCGGGCTTCAACCCGTCAGTCCCCGTGGTGTTCTGTGGTCTGTTCCCGGTCGATAGCGCCGAATTCGAAGACCTGCGCGACGCGATTGAAAAGCTGGCGCTGAACGACGCGTCCTTCTCGTATGAGATGGAAACATCCGCCGCGCTGGGCTTTGGCTTCCGCTGCGGCTTCCTTGGGTTGCTGCACCTGGAGGTGATCCGCGACCGGATCGAACGCGAGTACAATATCGAACTCATCACGACCGCGCCCTCCGTGGTCTATCACGTCTTTATGAAAGACGGGTCGATGACCGAATTGCACAACCCCGCCGACATGCCTGATCCGTCCACCATCGACCATATCGAAGAGCCGCGCATCAAGGCGACGATTCTTGTGCCCGATGACTTCCTTGGTGATGTGCTGAAGCTGTGTCAGGACCGTCGCGGCATCCAACTTGATCTGTCCTATGCAGGTAGCCGCGCGATGGTGGTCTATGATCTGCCGCTGAACGAGGTCGTGTTCGACTTTTACGACCGGCTGAAATCGGTGACCAAGGGCTATGCCTCCTTCGACTACCAGTTGGAAGGCTACCGCGAAGACAACCTGGTCAAGATGTCCGTGCTGGTGAATGACGAACCGGTGGATGCGCTTTCCATGATGGTGCACCGCGACCGCGCCGAAATGCGGGGCCGTGCCATGTGTGAAAAGCTCAAGGATCTGATCCCGCGCCACATGTTCAAAATCCCGATCCAAGCGGCCATCGGCGGCAAGGTCATCGCGCGCGAGACCCTGTCAGCCCTGCGCAAGGACGTGACCGCGAAATGCTATGGCGGCGATGCGACACGTAAGCGCAAACTGCTGGACAAGCAGAAAGCCGGCAAGAAGAAGATGCGCCAGTTCGGCAAGGTGGATATCCCGCAAGAGGCGTTCATCTCTGCGCTGAAGATGGACAACTAAGCGCGGCGTCTTCCCGGCCCTTTTGGGCAAATCCGTCGCGCATGGCCTCACCCTTGGCCCTGCCGATGGCCCCATCGTACAAAACCGGTCACGCCCGGCACGGATCGCCGATGTCAGGGCCGAAGACCTGCCCCTTGTCGCTGCTCCGAATCCGCGCCGGACGCTCCCAGTTTTGTACGGGGCCAACTTCTACGCGCGGCGGGTTCAACAAATCCTGACCCCACCGTACGCTGCCCCGCCCCGGCGCGTCCGTCGCTGTTTGATGCACGTCAAATCCAATGCCGCGCAGGTCAGATATCAGGATGGCGATTTCGATTCAGGAGGCACAAATGCCGCGTCTGTCCTTGATGCTTGTTCTGCATATTTTCATTGGTTCTACCCTCGCCGGAAGCGGGGTCATCATCGCGCTTGTCAGCGGCTATGCCACGCTGATGCCGATCCTCGTTGCGGCGGTTCTGGGGTTCATTCTGGCCTTTCCCGCAAGCTGGTTCGTGGCGAAACAAATCGACAACCTGCGTTGACATACATCAAGTCGCGCAGGTTCGATCGTCGTGTAGACTGGGTTCCAAGCAAAGGAGCCTATTATGACCACACCGCGTGATACGTTGCTGAAACTGCGTCAGGAAATCCTCGCTGAACTGGATCATATCGAACAGGATCTGGACGCACCGAAACCCAAGGATTGGGACGATGCCGCGTCCGAACGTCAAGGCGACGAGGTTCTGCAAGCGCTGGGCGAACATGATCTGGAAGAGCTGCGCGGGATCGATGCGGCGCTCAAACGTGTCGACGAGGGCGAGTATGGGTTCTGCGTGAAATGCGGCAGCGAAATCTCACCCGAGCGGTTGGAGCTGCTGCCCGCCACCCCGTTCTGCAAAACCTGCGCGGCGCAGATCTAGTCGCGCCAGCGCAGCAGGCGCTTTTCCACCAGCCCGATCACGCCAGAGGTCAGCAGACCCATAAGCGACAGGATCACGACGCCGGCAAACAGCCGTTCAAGGTCATAAAGCGACCCGGCCTCTAGAATATACGCGCCAATCCCGTATTGCGCGCCCAGCATCTCTGCCGCGACCAGCAGGATGATCGCAATGGCAAGGCTGATACGCAGGCCGGACAGGATACCCGGCATGGCGCCGGGCAGAACGATCTTGCGCACGATAGACAGCCAGGACAGACCAAAGCTTTGGCCCATGCGGATCAGCGTCCGGTCCACATTGTCGACCGCGCCATAAGTGGCGACGACCGTGGGGGTGAATGTGCCGAAGGCGATCAGCGCGTATTTCGACCCCTCGTCGATACCGAACCAGATCACGAAAAGCGGCAAAAGCGCGATCTTGGGGATCGGGAAAATCGCGGCGACCAGCGGCACCAGCCCGGCCCGGATATAGGAAAACAGGCCGATCAGGATACCGACCCCGATCCCGACACTGGCCCCAAGGGCCGCGCCGACGATCAGCCGCGTCAGCGAGGGGACCATGTGTTTGACCAGCAGGCCGGAGGACCAAAGCTCGCCAAACGTTGCGAGCACGTCTGACGGTTTGGGCAGCGTCAGCGCGGATATCCAACCGCTGCGCGTGCCCCATTCCACCAGCAGTACAAGGGTGACAAACACCGCCAGTCCGACGCCGCGCCGTGTGGTTGGGGCAAAGCCACCGCCGCGAAACCGGACGGTGCGAGCTGTGGTGGGGGCGTCAGACATGGATCAACTCCGCATCGGCGGCGCGGGCTTCGTCGCGCATCAAGTCCCAAAGGTGTTTTTGCACCGCTTCAAGGTCCGGATCGGCATAGCCGCGCGCTTCCAGCGGTTTGTCGATCTCGACCACCTCGCGGATCTGGCCGGGACGGCGTGACAGCACCACGATCTGGTGGCCCAGCCGCACGGCCTCGGCAAGGTTGTGGGTGACATAGACGGCGGTAAAGGGCTGGCGGGTCCAAAGCGCGACAAGGTCATCCATCAAAAGCTCGCGCGTCTGGCTATCCAGCGCCGAGAGCGGCTCATCCATCAGCATGACCGCAGGGTTCACGGCCAGGGCGCGCGCAATTGCCACCCGTTGCTTCATGCCGCCCGACAACTGTTTGGGCAGCGCATCGGCGAAATCGCTCAGACGGGTGCGGGCCAGCACGTCCGCGATGATCGTCTCTGCCCGTGCGCCGCGAATCCCGTGATCCTCCAGCACGAGAGAGATATTCCCCCGCACCGACCGCCAGGGCAGCAATGCGAAATGCTGGAATACATAGGTCAGCGGGTTCAGGCAGTCTGCGGGCGGGTTGCCGACTTGCAGCACCTGGCCCGCTGAAGGGCGCTCCAACCCGCCGATAAAGCGCAGCAGGGTGGACTTGCCGCAGCCCGATGGGCCAACCATGCAGGCAATGCGCCCAGACGGCACCGACAGGTTGATGTCACGCAAAACCTCTGTATCGCCATAGCTATGGCTGATCCCGTCCAGACGAATGTCCATGAATTGGCCTCTTGTCTGCGCGGCAAGGACCGGCCCTGCCGCGCGTAGTTGGCTTATGTGCCGATGGTGTCCACGTAAGAGGTGTCAAGGAACGTGTCGAGCGTGATTTCGGAATCGACCAGACCTTCGGCCTGCATCCACGCCATCTGATCGCGCACCGAATCCACATTGATCGCCGCACCTTCGTTGATCCGCATCGACCCGTTGATGATCGACGGCGCGGCCTTTTCACGGGGCCGGTCGGTGTAGACATATTTGTGGATCAGATCTACCATCTGCTGCTTGGCATCCTCGCCCGCCGTGGCATCCACCATCGCCGCGTTGTAATCGGCCGCGCCCATGGAAAAGCCCTTGAGGAAACTTTCGGTCAATGCGCGGTCGCCATCGGCATTCTTGGCCGAGGTAAAGACCGTGGTCACCTGGTAATTCGGCAGGTAATCGGCCACGTTGCCAATGATATGGACTGCGCCCGATCCGGCAAGCGGCTTGGCGATATGCGGCACGATGGACCACGCATCGATCTGGCCCGATTTCAGTGCGCCGATGATCGCGCCGACCTTTTGCAGCGGAATGAATTCTGGCGCTGCATTTTCGGCCGCGGCGATCTTGGACCCCATGTAATGGAAGGACGATCCCGCCGTTGTCATCCCAAACCGTTTGCCGCCCAGCCCGGCGGCAGAAGTCAGCCCCGCCTGATAGGCGGTGTCCGAGGCGAGGATCTTCTGCCCGTCGATGGCCGGGTCTTCGGACAGCGCGCCGCCGATAACCTTGACCGCGCCCTTTTGCGCAAGGCTCAGCAGCCCGCCCGAAATCGCGGTCACACCGAAATCCACATCGCCCGAAGCAATCGCCACGGCCATGGGTTGCGCGGCCTGAAAGAACTTCAATTCCACATCAAGGCCAGCCTCGGCGAAATAGCCGCGTTCCAGCGCGACGAAACTGCCCGAATGGCTGGTGAAAGGCAGCGCGCCCACGACGGCTTTCTTGCCCGAAGCAATGGCAGGTGCGGCCAACCCGCTAAGCGTTGCAGCGCCCATCAGGGCAAGGCTTTGGCGTCTGTTCAAAGTGGTCATGGATTCCCTCCCAAGAATATCTTCGGCGCAAGTCGCCGATATGTCCGCCTAAATCATGGCGGTGAACCGGTCAGGCTGCAAGCGCGGAAGGCGGTTTAGACCATGCGCCCGCGCTGCGCGCTGGGGCTGGTATCAAAGGCCTTGCGGTAAAGCCGCGAGAAATGCCCGACGCTTTGAAAGCCGCTGGCGATGGCCACCTCCGAGATCGACATCTCGGTTTGCAGCAGCAAATGCCGGGCGCGATCCAGCCGCAATTCCGTGTAATAGCGTTTGGGCGAGGTGTTGAAATACCGGCCAAACAGCCGTTCCAGCTGGCGCACCGATATCCCGATCTGGTCCGCGATCTGCGTTGGGGTGATCGGGTCTTCCAGCGCGTCCTGCATGATACGGATCGCCTTCGCCATATGCGGATTGCGCATCCCGCTGCGCGCCTGAAGCGAAATGCGCTGCGCCGCGCTGCCTTCACGCGCGCCGACATAGACCATCATGTCCGATACCGCGATGGACAGATCATAGCCGTGATCCTGTTCGATCAGATGCAGCATCAAATCCGCCGTCGCCGTCCCGCCAGAGGCTGTCATGTGCTTTTCATCGGCCACGAACACGCTTGGCACCAATTCCACATCGGGGAACCGTTCCAGGAATGCGTCATGATATTCCCAATGAATCGCGGCGCGCATCCCGCTGAGAAACCCGGCCTCCGCCAAAATCCATGCGCCCGAACACAGCGCCGCCACGCGCACGCCGTCCCGCTTGGCCCGGCGCAGGCAGGCCAGCAAGCCCGGCGTGATGTGCTTGTCCATATCGAGGCCGGGGATCACGAATAGCCGGTCACAGCGCGGCACGGTGTCGAACCCATGCTGCACGAGGCTGATCGTGTCGTTCGAGGCGCGGGCCGTCTCGCCGTTCTGCGAGGCATAGGACCACGAATACAATGTCTCGCCGCTGATCATGTTGGCGATCCGCAGCGGTTCGGTGGCGCAGGACAGCGTCAGATGCGTGTGGTTCTCGATCAGCGTAAAAACGAAGTGCTGTTTGGTCATATCGGTCGACCCGTCCCAGTGAAAAGGCCCGCGATGCCCGGTTTCGACCCATCCTGCGATCCCGCAAGTGATCGGGTGTCGTTTTTCTGGGCATGCGTGTCGTACAAGTTTATACACAGCGTATACAATTCTTGCAAAGCTCCTTCACGAAGGCCGGAGAGATGAATTTGCCGAAAGATCAAAAAAACACCAAGACGCGGTTGCTGGAGTTCCTGAGAATGGAAATCCTGTCGACGCGGCTGGCGCCCGGCGCGGATCTGGATGAGGCGCAGCTTTCGGCCGCGTTCAGCCTGTCCCGCACGCCGCTGCGCGAGGTGCTGCGGCAACTGGCGGGCGAAGGCTACGTCATCCTGCGCGAGAACCGGTCAGCCCGCGTGGCGGATATGTCCTTTGCCACGATGCGCGATTTCTTTGTCGCGGCCCCGATGATCTATGGCGCGGTTTTGCGCCTGGCGGCCCGAAATCGGGGGGATGGACAGTTGGCGGCGTTGCAGACGGCGCAGGACAGGTTCCGCGCGACATTGCGAAACGGATCCTCTGTGGACCGGGCGCTGGCCAATAACCGGTTTCACGAGATCACCGGCGAGATGGCGGGCAACACCTATCTGATGCCCTCATTCCACCGGCTTCTGATCGATCATGCGCGTATGGGCGCGACCTTCTTCCGCCCGCAATCGAATGAAATGGCCGAGAACCTCGACCTTGCCAGCCGTCAACATGACGAGATCATCGAGGCGATTGCCGCGCAGGACGAACCGCGCGCCGGGCAATTGGCCGAAGACCATTGGAACCTATCGCGCGGACAGATCGAACTGTTCGTCATGCCGGGCGGGCTTGATGTGCCGCTGGGTGACGCGGCGCGCAGCACAACCGGATGAGGTGCAGATGACCCCACGTTTTCGCTTTGACGGCATTTATACGCCCGTCGTTACACCGTTCCTGGCCGATCTTTCGGTGGATTGGGACAGGCTTGCTGCGGTCATCGAATGGTTGATCGGTGCGGGGGTGCATGGGCTGATCTCCGGTGGGTCGACCGGGGAAAACTATGCGCAGACCGTGGCAGAGCGGATCGAGATCGCGCAATTCACCGTGGACAAGGCCCAAGGCCGGGTGCCGGTCGTGGTCGGAACGGGGGCCATGCTGACGACGGATTCCGTGGCATTGGCCCGCGCCGCGCGGGACATGGGGGCCGAGGCCATCCTGCTGGCCAGCCCGCCCTATGCGGTGCCGACCGACCGGGAAAATGCGCTGAACGCTCTGGCGATCGACAAGGCGGCGGACCTGCCGATCATGCTGTATAACTATCCGGGCCGTACCGGCACGATGATGGGCGAAGAGTTTCTGGACCGCGTCGGGCGCAGCCGCAATTTCTGCGGCATCAAGGAAAGCTCTGGTGATATCAACCGCGTACACCTGCTGGCGCGCGATTACCCGCATATCCAGCTTGGCTGCGGCATGGACGATCAGGCGCTGGAATTCTTTGCATGGGGCGCGCCGTTCTGGGTCTGCGGCGGCTCCAACTTTCTGCCGCATGAGCATGTCGCGCTGTATGACGCCTGCGTCATCGAAGGCGATTTCGCCAAGGGGCGGCGGATCATGTCCGCGATGATGCCGCTGATGCGGGTGCTGGAACAGGGCGGCAAGTTCATCCAGACGATCAAGCATGGCGTGACCATGACCGGCATCGATTGCGCCGTGGTGCGCCCGCCGCTCAAGGCGCTGAACAAGGACGACAAGCGCGCGCTCGATCAGGTGGTGCGGGTGCTGAAACGAACGATTGCCGACATCAAGGCGGAGGGCGAGGTATGAGCTTGCTGACCAAGGACGAATATATGGCGCTGGCCGCCGATCTGGACATGCCGTCGGGCGCGTTCATCGATGGCAGCTTCCGCGCGGCCCAGTCGGGTGCAACCTTTGCAACGGCGAACCCGGCAACCGGCGGGGAACTGGCGCAGGTGGCTGCATGCGGGGCGGCGGATGTGGATTTCGCCGTGCAAAAGGCCCGCGATGCGTTCGATGATGGGCGCTGGTCCCGCCTGCATCCGTCAGAGCGCAAGGACATTCTGATCCGTCTGACCAAACTGCTGACGCGCAATGCGCGCGAACTGGCCGTGATGGAAAGCCTCGACAGCGGCAAGACGATCTATGATTGCGAAACCGTCGACCTGCCCGAGACGATCCACTGCATCAAGTGGCACGCGGAACTGATCGACAAGATCTACGATCAGGTGGCGCCGGCTTCGGACGATCATATCGCGATGGTGGTGCGCGAACCGATCGGCGTGGTCGGCCTTGTGCTGCCTTGGAACTTCCCGCTGCTGATGCTGGCGTGGAAAGTCGCGCCCGCGCTGGCCGCTGGCTGCTGCGTTGTCGTCAAACCGGCAGAGGAAACGTCGCTCACCGCGCTGCGCTTCGCCGAATTGGCGATGGAGGCGGGCGTGCCGCGCGGCGTTCTCAACGTGGTGACAGGCAGCGGCCCCGATGTGGGTGAACCGATCGGGCGGCATATGGATATCGACATGGTGTCCTTCACCGGCTCTACCGTGACGGGCAAACGCTTTCTTGGCTATGCCGGGGAAAGCAACGCCAAGGAGGTGGTGTTGGAGATGGGCGGCAAGAACCCGGCCATCGTCATGGAGGACGCCGAGAACCTCGACCGGGTGGCGCAGCACGTGGTCAATGGCGCGTTCTGGAACATGGGCGAGAACTGCTCTGCCACCTCGCGGCTGATCGTCCACGCCGCGATCAAGGATGAGCTGATGGAGCGGATAGCCCAGCACACGCGCACATGGGGTGTTGGCGATCCGCTTGATCCCGAAACGCGGGTGGGCGCGCTGGTCAGCCCGGCGCATTTCGACAAGGTCTGCGGTTATCTGGACAAGGCTGGAACTACGCTTCTGGGTGGCACGGCCAAGGACGGTTTCGTGGAACCCACGGTGATCGCATTGGCCAGCAATGATGACCCCCTCGCCCGTGACGAGATTTTCGGGCCGGTTCTGAGCGTGATCGAAGTATCCAGCTTCGACGAGGCTATCGCGGTGGCCAATGACACGGATTACGGGCTGTGCGCGTCGCTCTTTACGGCCAATGCCAAACGCGCCATTCGTGGGGCGCGGATGCTGCGTGCAGGTACGGTCACGGTGAACAGCTTTGGCGAAGGGGACATTGCCACCCCGTTCGGCGGCTTCAAGCAATCGGGCTTCGGCGGGCGGGACAATTCCATTCACGCCCATGACCAGTACACGCAGCTCAAAACGATCTGGATCGACCTGTCCGACGATGAAGACGAGGCCGTCGATTGACGCGCCATGTCGTCCGCCGCTTGCCTGTCCAGACCGGCCCGGCGGCGTGGAACGCGATCCTGGGGCCAGTGGCACAGCGCGGCACCCTGACCGGCGCTCAAACCGCTGATGTGGTGATCGTCGGGGCCGGGTTCGCAGGGCTGTCCGCCGCGCGCCGCTTGCGTCAGTTGCAGCCGACGGCCCGGATCGTTGTGCTGGAGGCAGGCCGCATCGCCGAAGGCAGCGCAGGGCGCAATTCGGGGTTCATGATCGATCTGCCGCATGACCTGACCTCGGACGATTATGCCGGGGCAGGGGATGACCGCGGGATGATCGCGCTGAACCGGACGGCGATCTCCTTTGCGTCGGACGCGGTCGAAGACTACCAGATCTCGCGCGATTATTTCGACCGCGCGGGCAAGGTAAACGGGGCCGTGGGCGAGGCGGCGCAGGCCCATAACCGCAGCTATGCGCGCCATCTGGAAACGCTGGGCGAGCCGTGCGAGGTGCTGGATGCCCAAGCCATGCACGCGCTGACTGGTTCGCACTACTACCGGTCCGGTCTGTACTCCCCGGGCACGGTGATGCTGCAACCGGCGGGCTATATCCGTGGGCTGGCGCGCGGGCTGGAACGGGACGGGATCACGATCTGCGAAGGCTCTGCCGTGACCACGCTGGAAAGGGCCGGGCCGGATTGGCGGGTCGCCACGGATCAAGGACAGGTCACAGCTGCGCATGTGATCCTGACGGTGAATGGCCATCTTGAAAGCTTCGGTTTCGCACGCGGGCGGCTGATGCAGCTTTTCCTTTATGCGGTGATGACCCCCGAACTCGGTCCAGATGCCTTGGCGCAGCTGGGCGGCGCCGCGCGTTGGGGCGTCACCCCCTCAGACCCAATGGGCACAACCATGCGCCGGATCGACAGCGGGCAGGGGGGCAACCGCATCGTCACCCGCACCTGCGCCACGCTGCTTCCGGGGATGCGCGCCACAAGCGGTCACGTTGTCCGGGCCAGCCGGATCATGCAGCGCAAATTCGACGCGCGCTTCCCAAGCCTTGCGGGGATGCGCATGGAATACGCGTGGGCCGGGCATCTATGTCTGAGCCTGAATGGCGTGTCGGTCACGGGCAAGCTGGACGACGGCCTGTATTCGGCCTGTGTTCAGAACGGGCTAGGCACCGCGCGCGGCACCCTGACCGGCATGGCCGCGGCGGAGCTTGTCTCTGGCGCGTCCAGCCCGATAACGCGCTTTGTACAGAATGAGCCCGCGCCGAAACGCCTGCCGCCTCGTCCGTTCCGGGAAATCGGCGCGAACACCGTGCTGCGCTGGCGTGAATGGCGCGCGCGGCAGGAATAACGCTCAATAGCTTTGATTCAACTCGTCGGCGGCGGGGATTTCCCGCTCGCGCCGGGCGATATAGTCCAGCAAGGCTTCGTTACGCCCCTCGTCCAGCTTCGGCTCTTCGTAATCGGCCAGCAGGGCGCGGGCATGGGTCAGCGCGCGCTCGGTGATCTCCTTGCTGCCTTCCGCCACCCATTGTTCAATGGAATTGTTGTCGAACATCTCCGGCATGAAGAAAGCCTGCTGGAAGTTCTCCTGCGTGTGCGGATGGCCCAGATAATGCCCGCCCGGACCGACATCCGGCACCGCCGCCAGCGCTGTATCGAAATCATCCCAACGCAAGCCCTGCGCCATCCGGTAGGCCATCGCGCATTGTTCGGCATCCACGATGAACTTCGCAACAGAGCAGTGCATCCCCGCCTCGTTCCAGCCTGCCGAGTGCCAGATATAATTGGCCCCGGCATGCATCACCGCGGACAGCGTCGTGGCGCTTTCATAGCCGGCCTGAGCGTCAAAGGTCTTGGCCCCGCCCAGCGTGCTCGATGTGCGCCACGGGACGCCGTAATACCGGGCCATCTGGCCGATCATGAAGTTCATTTGGCTGATTTCGGGTGTGCCGGCCATCGGGGCCCCGGATTTCATCGACACCGTGGACAGGTAATGCCCATAGATCGCGGGCGCGCCCTTGCGGATGACCTGTGTATAGGCCAGCGCCGACAGCGCCTCGGCATTGAGCTGCGCGACTGTCGCAGGGACCGAGGCAGGCGTATTTGCGCCGCCCAACACAAAGGGAGAGCATAGAACCGGCTGGTTTCGGCGGCAGAAGGCGCGCATTGCGCCCAGCATTGTCTCATCCCAGACCAGTGGCGAGTTGCCGTTGCAATTGCCCGTGGTCACGGGATGCGTTTCCATGAAATCTTCGCCGAACAGGATTGCGCACATCTCCATCACGTCTTCGGCGTTTTTCGGGCTGGTGGTCATGCCCATGAACGTCTTGTCCGAGTATTTCATCGAAGAATAGGTGATGTGCAGGTGGCGCTGGCTGATCGGGTGGTCATAGGGTTCAACGATGTGATGCGCCGAGGAATGCAGCGCGGGCATCATGTGGCTGAGCTTGTGGAACATCGCCAGATCGTCCAGCACCGGATTGCGCCGCACATCGTCCAGATCGCGCAGGAACGGCGCCCCGGTCATCGGCACGAAGATGGCATTGCGTCCACCAAGACGCACATTGTTGGCCGGATTGCGCGCATGGTACGTGAAGTCGGACGGGATCGTGGAGATCAACGCGCGCACAAGGCCGCGATCCAGATAGACCCGCTCCCCCTCGACCTTGGCCCCGGCTTTGCGCCAGTCTTCCAGCGCGATGTCGTCCCGGAAATGCACGCCGACATTCTCAAGGATATCCATCGACGCCGCATCGATCCGTTCGACCTGCGCGCCGTCCATCAACTCGCAATGTGGCAGCGTGTTGGTCAGCCCCGGGAGCATGGTGAAATCGCGTGCAGTGCGCATTTGGCGGCGGGCCGCGCGGCCTCCAGCGCGGGTACGAGGCTTGGCAATCGTTTTGGTCATGGCGGTATCCTTCCTTGTCGCAGACTAGGCGGGGCAAGGGGCGCCGTTTTGTGGGATTGCGAAGAATACGTGCAGGAAACGACATCAGCCGTGCCGCATCGTGCGCGGCAAAAAGGCGACGGCCCAGCTTACGCAATGGCCGCCGCCTGCGTCATACAATGACTGGCAACAAAATAGTTCGTTAACTCTGACGAATGTGGCAGGGCCGGGTGGCGTGAAGGGGGCGGGCTTTGGCCTGAAACAAGACAAACGCGCCCGAAATGGAAACACTGCGTTTCAAGGCCCGCATGAAATCCGCGCCGCCCGCATTCTGGCTGGCGGCGCGGTGGACCGGCTTACAGGATCACATCGCTTGCGTTGAAGTCTGCGACCTGGAAGTTGTCGATATAGATCACATCGCCGCCACCGAAGTTGATCCGCATGGCTGTACCGGCATTGGAGGCCAGCGACAGCACATCGGCAGCGAAGTTGTCGAAGTCGAATGCCGACAGATCAAGCCGGTCAATTCCATCCTCCCAGTCACGGATACGGTCGAAACCGCCCGCGCCATCGGCGGAAGAGGCGAAGATGAACGTGTCGCGCTGGCCGTCGAAGACACCGCCGCCGAAGCCGCCGAACAAGGTGTCGTCGCCCGCACCGCCCGAGATGTAGTCGCCGCCGCCTTCGCCAAGGATGTAATCATCCCCGTAGCCGCCATTCAGCACATCGCCATTGCCGCCGCCACGGATATCGTCATCGCCGCCGCCGCCGTCAATCGTGTCGCCGCCACGGTTGCCGCGCAGGAAGTCGTCATTCGCGCCGCCATCCAGATAGTCGGAGTCAAACCCGCCATACAGGTAGTCCGTCCCATTGCCGCCATAGAGGAAGTCATCCCCTTCGAGCCCCAGCAGGGTATCGTTGTCGCGGTGGCCATACATGATGTCGACCCCTTCGGCCCCGCGCAGCGTGTCATCGCCCGCATTGCCATAAAAGGTATCGTCGCCGCCTTTGCCCTTCACAACATCGTCACCGGTTCCGGCGGTAAAGATGTTGTCGCCACTATCGCCAATCAAACGGTCATTGAACGCAGAGCCGATCAGGTTTTCGATACTGGTGAAGGTGTCGCGCCCCTGTCCGCCCCCGACATTCTTGCCGGAGAATTGAAGATAGACGTTCACACCGCCCAGCGCGTCACTGTAGTCAATCGTGTCACTGCCAAAGCCGCCGTCGATATTGTCGTCACCCGCGCCGGGGGCGATCACATCGTCACCTGCCAGCGCGTCGAACGTATCGTCGCCGCCCAGCAAGCTGACCACATCGTCGCCGGGCGTGCCTTGCAGAATGTCCGGCGTGTTGCCCAGAACAACCGGGGCCGGACCATCGCCAATGGTGATCGTGGTGTTGAGGATCGTCCCGTTGAAGGCCTGACCGGGTGCCGGGGTCAGGACCAGTTCGACCGTCTCCGCGCCTTCTGTTTCATTGTTGTCGCCAAAGACCTGAACGGCCACAGCGGCCTTGGTGGCCCCGGGGACAAAGATGACCTCGTTGTCGATCAGCGCGATATCCGTGTCCGCGGTCCCGGTTCCAGACAGCAGCTCAGCCTCGAAGGTCAGCGTTTCGCTGCTTGGACGGGACAGGCTGACATCCACGAAGAACACCGTGCTGGCCGCGCCGGTCTCATGCACTTGCGTCGGCGTCCCGGCGACGGCTTGGTTCGTTCCCAGCCCGTCATCGTCAAGCACGAAGCCCGTGGCGAGGATTTCGCCCTCATCCTGCGGAAAGACCGCGTTGACGGGGTTGGTCAGGCGCAAATGAATGCTTTCATCCCGCTCGTCGAGCGTATCTGCTTCGGCTTCGACAAAGACCGATTTGGTCGTCTCACCGGGCGCAAAGCTCAGCGTGCCCGATTGCAGCCCGTTATCAAGGTCCGTCGCATCGGCAGAGCCGGGCACCACGTCATAATCGATCGTAACCGTCTCGGTGCTGGGTTCGGACAGGGTCACGACGAAGCGCAGGTAGTTGTTGTAGAACTCATACACCACGTCGCCTTCAATGCTGACTTCCGGCAGCAGCGTCGTGTCCGTGTCGAGGATCAATGCCACACCGACGGCCCCATCGGTTCCGATAGAGGGGCTGGGAGGCGGCGTCACGACCAGCGCGAATTGCTCTGCCGGCTCGCCCGCATTGTCGTTAAGGATATCGACCGCCACGCTCGCGGTGTCTTGCCCTGGCGCGAAGGTGATCGTGCCGATCTGGGCGATGTAGTCGCTGCCTGCTTCGGTGGTGATATCCTGCGTTTCATAGTCGAAGGTGATCTCGGTCTGCGCAGGCTCGGACAAGGTGATTTCAAACACCGCCTGAGAGATACCATCCCCGCCTTCAACCACCACGGGATCAGAAACGAACACAGCCATGTTGGGCCCGGCCCCATCATTGTCATGGATCACCCCGGTGCTGCGCAGGACAGGAACACCGCCCGCAAAGACGGCGTTTTCAGACGGCTCGAAGAGTTCCAGGGTGATATTCTCGTCCCGCTCGTCAATCGTGTCGTTTTCCGCCTCGATGAAGACCGACAGGGAGGTTTGCCCCGGCGCGAATGTGACCGTTCCGTTGTTCACCGTGCTGGAGAAAGCGGAGTCGAGATCGTAGTCGATCGCGGTGTCGCGCAGAGTGCGGTAGGACACGGTCACCGGTTCCGCGGCCGGTTCCGACAAGGTCAGAACGAACCGCATGTAGTTGTTATAGAACTCGGTCGTGAAGTCGCCGGTGACGCTGATCTCTGTCAGGGGGCTGGTATCCGTATCAAGGATCATCGCCTCGCCCACGGCCCCGTCGGTGTTGATCGACGGGCTGGCCGGTGGCGTCACGACCAGCGCAAAGCTTTCCACCGCCTCTGCATCCAGATCGCCCAGCACCGGGACGGACACCGATGCCAGGGTCTGGCCCGGCTGAAAGCTGACCTGGCCTGACATGGGGATGTAATCCTCGCCCGCGATGGCCGACAGATCCTTCGTCGCATAGGTCATCGTGAAGGCGCTGCTGGCCGGTTGCGACAGGCGGATTTCAAACACCGCTTCGGTCTGGCCTTCGTCGCCTTCGGTCAGGACCGGATCGGACACGAATACCGCCAGATTGGAGCCGACGCCGTCGTCATCCCAAATGATCCCGGTGCTGCGCAGCACGGGTGTGCCCCCGGCAAAAACCGCATTGGCCGATGGATCGAAAAGCTCGACCACGATGTTCTCATCGGCTTCGTCGATGCTATCGCTTTCGGCTTCGATCAGGATAGACAGCGTCGTCTGCCCCGGTGCGAATGTCAGTGTGCCATTGTTGGTCGTGTAACTGAACGCAGCGTCCAGATCATAATCCGTCGCGGTGTCGCGCAGCGTGCGGTAGGACACAGTCACCACGTCCAGCGCAGGTTCGGACAGGGTCACGGTGAACCGCATGTAGTTGTTGTAGGCTTCCAGCGTGCTGTCACCCTCGATGCTGATCTCGGGGAAGGGGCTGGTATCGGTATCCAGCAGGGTCGCCTCGCCAACCGCACCATCGGTATTGACCGCGACACCGCCCGGCGGGGTCACGACAAGCGCGAATTTCTCGGCCGCTTCGGCATCGAGATCGCCCAGAACCGGCACCCGCACCGCGGCCACATCCTGACCGGGCACGAAGCTGACGCTGCCGGAGGTCAGTTGATAGTCTTCGCCCGCCGTCGCGGTGATGTCTGCGGTCGTGTATGTGAACGTCATGGCAGACGTGGCGGGTTGTGACAGGCGGATTTCGAACACCGCGTCGGTCTGGCCACTATCGGCTTCGACGATCACCGGGTTGGACACGAAAACCGCAAGGTTCGATCCCGCGCCGTCATCGTCGTGAATGATCCCGGTGCTGCGCAAAACCGGGGTGCCGCCCGCGAAGACGACATTCGCAGTCGGATTGAACAATTCCAGCGTGAAATGTTCATCGGCCTCGTCGATACTGTCGCTTTCCGCTTCGATCAGGATCGACAGGCTGGTTTGCCCCGGTGCGAATGTCAGGGTTCCGTTATTCGCGGTGCTGGTGAATGCGCTGTCGAGGTCGTAATCCACCGCCGTGCCGCGCAAAGTCCGGTAATCAACGGAAACGGAATCCAGCGACGGTTCCGACAGGGTCACGATAAAGCGGACGTAGTTATTGTAGAACTCGGTCGCGAAATCGCCTTCGATGCTGATTTCGGGGAGCACGCTCGTATCAGTGTCGAGGATCGTCGCAGTCCCGACCGCGCCCGCCGTCCCGATAACGGGGTTGGCTGGCGGCGTGACGGCCAGACCAAAGAGCTCCGCCGCCTCGCCATCAATGTCGCCCAGAACCGGGACGGAAACATAGGCAACCTCTTGTCCAGACGCAAAGCTGAGCGTCCCCGAGGCCGGGGTATAGTCGCTGCCCGCTTCGGCGGTGATATCGAATGTCGTATAGGTGAAGGAAAAGCCGCTGCTGGCGGGCTGCGACAGGCGCACCTCGAAGACCGCGTTCTTGGTGCCGCTATCGCCTTCGACGATTATCGGATCGGATACGAACACGGCAAGGTTCGATCCGGTGCCGTCATCGTCCAGAATGACGCCGGCGCTGCGCAACACCGGCGCGCCATCCTCGAACGCGGCATTGAGCGAGGGGTTGTACAGCTCCAGCACGACATTTTCGTCAAACTCGTCGATCGAATCCGACTCCGCTTCGATCAGAACAGTCTTGGAGGTTTCACCCGGCGCGAATGTCAGTGTTCCGTTATTGGCGGAGTTGTTGAACGTGTTATCCAGATCGTAGTCGGTCGCCGTATCCCGCAACGTGCGGTAGGACACCGTGACAACATCCGTGGACTCTTCGGAAAGCGAAACCGTGTACTCGATGTAGTTGTTGTAGAACTCAATGACGTTGCCGCCAGATACAGAAATATCGACCATTGGGTATTCCCCTGAAAATTTGGAATTAGCTGCAAAATTGTGTTCAATTGTGAGCATGAGCCTGTATTGTTTACAAGCTGCATCTGCGCGAAATTAACGAAATATTAAGTAATACAATTGGGACTGCCTGCGCATTGGCGCCGGTGGCTTTCTATTGGCTCAAGCCGCCGTCATTGCCGGGCGTGAAACGGCTCTTCGACCATCGGCCAGACCTGCGCGTGAAAGCGTCGGAACGGCACTTGTGCCACGTCTGCGGGCATGGTGCCGGGCGTTGCCATATGGATGATTTCCTGCGCGACCGGCGCGAATCCCGCGTAAAAATGGTTGGAGCTTTTCACGACCACCGCCTTCATATCCGCCAGCGGCACGCCCAGATCGGTGAAAGCGTTCGGGCTGAAGGTTTGCGTGCGTTTGGTTGACAGGACGATGTGAACGCCATCGGCCTCAAGCCAGACGCCGGTGCCCATCTCCATCTCGGTCTTGCCAAGGAACTGGGTCATGCCGTGCCGGATGCCGCGCACGGTGACGTCCAGATCGACCGGCGTGCCGGACGCTTCGCAGATCTTGCCGCCGATCCGCACGCGCAGATTGGCACCAACCCCGGCCTCTTCGCAGGTGCGCACAAGTTGGGGATCCCAGTACAGACCAAGCGCCACATCCGTCATGCCGCGCGCCAGAACCTCTTGCAGCACGAAGGTTGAATCCGATGGCGCACCGCCGCCCGCGTTATCGGCGTAATCGGCCAGAACGAAACCGCCGGTATTGGCCGCCTGCACTTTGGTCAGCGTGTCCTCCATGCTGGCAAAACGGATCAGCAGCCCTTCGCGCACGTCCCAAAGTTTGCGCCCGAACTCTTCGGCCACTGCCGCCGCCTTGTCCGCATCGCCATCGCAGATCGCCAGCATCCGCATCCCGGCGCGCGGGTGGTCACCATAGGGGAAGGAATGGGTCAGCGACAGCGACAACACCCCGTCCTGGCCTTCGCGTTCCTTCATCGCCGTGACGAAATCCTTGGCCGGGCCGTCATTCAGCGTCGGCATCATCAGCATCATGCCGCACTCATATTCGCGCATCACCGGAGAAATCTTCCCCTCTGCCGTGTCGGCGGCAAGGGTGAACAATTCGCGCGCACGGTCCGGGCTGTCGATATGGGAATATTCCTTGTACATCACGATAAGGTCCGCCGCCGCCAGCATCGCTTCGGTGAGATGGTTATGCGGGTCGATCTCCAGCCCGATCACCGCATCCGGCCCCAGAATGTCGCGGGCGCGCGTCAGGGTATCGCCCTCGCAATCGTCATAGCCGTCGGCGATCATGGCGCCATGCATGGAAAGCAGCAGAATATCGGGCTTTTCGCGTCGAATATCCTCAAGGATTTCATCGCGGTACTCTTCGTACACACTGCGAATGGTGATCCCCGCGGGCTGGGCAAAAGCGCACAGGCTTTCATAGACGTTCCAGCTACGGTCCTCGGCCATGCGGCGCCATTCGATAAGCGGGGCGGAAAACAGGTTGGGGGGCTGCTGCGTGGCGTCGCGTGTCGCCATCGCCTCCTCGAAAGAGGTCCGCCCGGTCGGTATGGGGGAGAACGTGTTCGTCTCTGTGGCGAGCCCGCCGATAAGAACCTTCATGTCGCATTCTCCCAACGCATTGGGACACCTGCGGCCCCTCGTGCGACCATGGCAGCATAGAAGCCCCGGCAATGCACGGATTTTCCGCCCGCGGCGGCTTTGGCCTTTGCAAAAAGACAACAATAAGGCGCGATCCTGTGACCAATGGGAAAAACCGGGCCAACTGCTCATTGAAAAACAACTTTTAAAATGGAACAAATACTTCAACACGCACAAGTTGCAGAGACTTGGCGCAGGAACTTTCGTGAGTAACTCCGCCCGCATAAGAACAACATGGGCGCCTTGGACAGTGGATTACAGGGAATGAAGCGACGTGCCGTCTTGAGGTCCGTCGGAGCAGGGGTTGCTGCGGCAGCTTTCTCTCTGGCAAGCAGCGCAGAAGCAACTTCATTTACGACAACAGTGCCCGGTGCCGGGATTTCGCTGCCCTCCGCCTATCCCGAGGCAGGCGGCGTTGTCATCGTCATGGTCGGTGTCAACGGGCAGGTCTACTACCAGTTCAGCGACCCCGATGGGGCGTTCCGTGGATTCAACTCAAACGGGCAGCCGGCCAGTTTTCGGGGCAATCCGTTCACGATCAACGATCCGATTCCGCTCGATTGCGGTATCCGTACCTGCACCGACTATTTCGGCGGCGAGATCGCACAGGTCTATATCCGGTTTTCGGCCTATGATGGCGATACGCAACCCGGCGGGTTTGACGAAAACGACATCAGCCTGATCATGAATGGTGTCAATGTCGGGTCGTGGTCCGGCCTGACGACGGAAAAGACCGATAACAGCGGCACGGTCAGCCAGGGATTTCAGACGGGCTTCGGCAATAACAGCTTCAACACCGGGTGGTTCAGTTCCTCCGATCCGGCGCTGACAAACAGTCTGCTGTCGACCGGCGTCACGACCACGCAGGTGCTCGACGACGATCCGAACGACAACTACTGGGATTTCCGCCGCGGCAACAACCTGTCGGACGAGGCGCTGCGGACCATTGCGCCCGGCTATGAGTTCGAAAAGACGACGACCGCCACCGATTACACCACGGTCGGTGAAGAGATTACCTATACCTACACGATCACCAATATCGGGTCGGTCAACATCAACAACCTATCGGTGTCCGATGACAAGGTCGATGCCCAGGGCGGCACCGTCACCTGTGACAAGACGACGATCAACGAAACCACTGGAGGTGGCCAGCCCGAGGTCGCGACATGTACCGCGATTTATACGGTCACACAGGAAGATATCGATAACGGTACGCTGACCAACGTGGCCAGCGCTATCGGCAATCCTGAATTCGGTGTGCTGGGGGCGGTGACGGATGAGGTGACGCTGAACGGCCCCACATTCAACCCGGACATGACCATCACCAAAGTGGCACGTCAGCAGACATTCTCTGCGGTGGGCGATGCCATCATCTATGATTACGAGGTCGAAAACACCGGCAACACGACACTGACAGATGTGTCGGTGATGGATAACCTGATCCCGTCGCTGTCGTGTTCCGTGGCCAGCCTGTTGCCGGGCGATACGTTGACCTGCCAGGCGACCTATGAGGTCACGCAGGAAGATGTGGATTCCTTTGCCCTGAACGGGACATTGCTGACGAATACCGCCACCGCCGAGGCCGAAGATCGCGGCCAGACAGGGCTGACCCGCAGCGTGGATGAAACCGTCAGCGGCGCTGCTGCCGCGCCTGCGATCGTGGTGGATAAATCCGCGCTTCAGCCGAACTTCTCGGATGTCGGGGATGTGCTGCAATTCCGGATTGAAGTCACGAATACCGGAAATGTCACATGGCCCGCAGCGCCGACCATCACCGATGCGCTGATCACCGGGGCAAGCGGCACCGTCGATTGCCCTGTGGGTCCGATTGCGCCCAATGGTGCGGTCATCTGTACGGCGGAATACGAGATCACTCAGGCGGATCTGGACGCGGGCGAAGTCGTGAACACGGCGCAGGCCGATATCACCGTGGGCGGCGTCGCGGTGTCCGATACCGGCGAGGTGACAGTGCCCGCGCTGCTGGAAACGGGCCTGACCATCGTCAAGGCGCTGAACGCGGCCAGCCCGACCAGCTTTGATGCGACCGGGGTGGCGCTGACCTATGACTACACGTTGACCAATACGGGCAATGTCACCCTCACCGCGCCGGAAGTCACCGATGATCTGATCACCGTGACCTGCCCTGCCGGGCCGATCGCGCCTGGGGCAAGCATTACCTGTACCTCCGACGATTACATGACCACGCAGGAAGACCTCGATGCAGGGGAAGTCACCAACACCGCAAGCGCGGCAGGCCGTGACCCCGATGGCGACGAGGTGACATCTGACCCGGTGGAACTGACGGTTCAAGCCGATCAGATGCCGGATCTGACGCTGGACAAGCAAGCGCCGGTGGTGGACCCGGTCGACTTCTTCGCGACGCAAACGGTGACCTATACCTATGAGGTCACCAATAGCGGCAACACGACGATCACCGAACCGATCACCGTGACCGATGACCGTTTCCCCGATCCGATTGAGTGCGGCACCGCCGCGCTGGACCCCGGCCAGTCGCGCACATGTCAGGCCACCTATGAGATCACCGTGGCCGATGAAAATGCCGGGTTCGTCACGAATACGGCGACAGCCACCGATGGCACCACGACGTCCAACGCCGATACCGCCACGGTCCCGCAGGCGGGCACCGATGCGATCACGCTGGACAAGGTGGCCGACCTTGCCAGTGTCTCCAGCACCAGCGACGTCATCACCTATACGTTCACCGTGACCAATGTGGGCGATCTGTCCATCGACACGGCGCAAACCATCTCGATCAACGACCCCAAGCTAAGCAGCGTCACCTGCGATCAGACCCAACGGATTTTCCCGGTCGGCGACGGGACGCCGAATTCGGTGATCTGTACCGGCACCTATTCCCCGACGCAGGCCGAAATCGACGCGGGCGAGGTCGAGAACAGCGCGACCGCCGAATTCACCCGGCCGAATAACGGGTCGCCCTTCACCGTCACATCGCCCTCTGCGACGGCGACGGTTCCCGTTGCGATCACGCCGTCCTTTACGCTGGACAAAACCGGCCCCAGCGATTTCAGCGCCGTGGGTGAAACCATCACCTACACGTTCCGTGTGACCAACCAGACAGAGCAGACCATCGCCTCTGCCACGGTGACCGATCCGCTCATTCCGGGTCTGTCTTGCGATTTGACCAACATCGGACCGCTCGATTTCGCGGAATGCACCGGCGACTATGTCGTGACGCAGGACGACATGGATGCCGGCCAGATCGACAACACGGCCTCTGCCACCGGTAGTTCCAGCACGGGCGCGCTGATCGATCCGGTCACGGCATCCGAGACGACCCCGATCAATCCGGCCGCCGCGATCAAATCGCTGGACCTGTCGAAAACGGCTGACACGGCGGCATTCGAGAATGTCGGTGACCAGATCCGCTATACTTTCGCGGTGGCCAATACCGGCACACAGACGCTGACCGATATCACTGTGACCGACCCGCTTCTGGGTCTGACCTGTACGATCCCGTCGCTTGCGGTGTCGACGGTCGATGATTTCTCCTGTCAGGCGATCTATACCGTCACGCAGGCCGATCTGGACGCGGGCGAGATCGTGAACAGCGCCTCGGCCACCGCGCCGGGTGCGACGGGGGACAACAGCACACTGACCACGCCTGCCGCCAATCAGACCGCTGCATTCACCATCGAAAAAACAGCGGACGATTCCACCAATGTCGTGGCGGGCCAGCTCATCACCTATAGCTACGAGGTCGAGAATACCGGCAATGTAAGCCTGTCCGACGTGGCGCTGACCGATACGCATACCAGCGCTTCCGGGGCGCAGACGCTGACGATTTCCGGGGGCGGGCAGACGGGTCCGCTTGCGCCGGGCGACAGTGTGACCCTGACCGCGACCTATACGGTGACGCAGGACGATATCGACGCGGGTACGGCGCTGACGAACACGGTAACTGGCACGGGCACGCCGCCCGCCGGTGTCACGGCCCCGACCGCAAGCGACGATGAAACGGTGACGGTCGATGCCGCCGATCCTGATCTGCGCGTGGTCAAGACGGAAGTCGACGGCGACAGCACGTTCGGTGCAGTGGACAGCAGCGAAGACTACAGCTTCGAGGTGTTCAACGACGGCAATGTGACCTTGTCTTCGCTGGTGCTGACCGATGATCTGACGGGTTTCTCCTGTACCCTGCCGGACCTCGCGCCGGGCGGCTCGACAACGGTCTGTGCCGATAGCACGCCGCTTTCGACAAGCTATACGGTCCTGCAATCGGATGTGGACGCCAAGGTTCTGGGCAATACCGTCGATGTGGCCGGGCAAGCCCCGGATGGCAGCGCGGTCACGGCCAGCGATACGGTGTCCTTGGCCGGCCCGACGCAGGCCCCGTCCATCTCCATGACCAAGACCGCCACAAGCGGTGCCGGGTTCACCGCCGTCGGTGACGAGATCACCTATGACTACGTGGTGCTGAACGATGGCAACGTCACGTTGACTGCGCCGATCTCGGTGGCGGACGACAAGACAAGTGTGACTTGCCCGCCGCTGCCGGGGGGTGGTCTGACACCGGGCGCCACCCTGACCTGCACCGCGACCTATGCGGTCACGCAGGCCGATCTGAATACGGGCGAAGTCACCAATGTCGCCACTGCGACGGTCAACCAGCCGGTTGTTCCGGACACAGTAGGCGGCCCGAACACGATTACCGCCACCTCTGCTCCGCAGAGCGAAACGGTCGCCGCCGCGCAGGCCGCGGAATTGAGCATTGCCAAGGCGATCGCAGCCGGGTCGGAATCTTCGTTCGATGCGCCGGGCGATACGATCACTTTCGCATACACCGTCACCAATACCGGCAACGTGACGATCCCCGGCCCGATTCAGGTCACGGATGACAAGATCGCGGGCGGCGCGGCGCAAGCCTGTTCAACAGCAGCACTGGCGCCGGGCGATGACGTGACCTGCGAATTGATCTGGACCGCCACGCAAGAGGATATCGATGCGGGGTCCGTGACCAACACCGCCTCTCCGGTCGCGAGCTTCGGCAGCAATCCCGTGCCGACCGATAGCGACAGCGTGACCGTCCCGGCGGTACAAACCCCGGAGATGACCATTCTCAAGGAAGTGGTCAGCATCGAGGATGACACCTTTGCCCAAGGCAAGGATGTCACCTATCGCTATACGGTGACCAATACCGGCAACACGACCTTCGGGACCGAGCCTGTCATCAACGACAACCTGATCGACCCGGCGGATATCACGATCGACGCGACCTTCCCTGCCGCGGGCCTCGCGCCGGGTGGCAGCATCACCTACACCGGCGTTTATGAGCTGACCCTGACCGATATTCAGATCGGCAGCGTCACGAACAATGCGACGGCGACGGCCGATGGCACGACATCGCTTCCGGCGGCAGCGACGGTTCCGACCAATGCGAACCCCGCATTGACGGTCGAGAAGAGCGCGCAGGAGACGGAATTCACGCAGGTCGGCGATACGATCAACTATAGCTATATTGTGACGAATACCTCGCCCGGCACGCCGTCCCCGGCCTTCGCCAATGCGATTACCGTGACCGATGACAAGGTGGCGGTCACCTGCCCGACACCGGCGGGGGGGCAGCTTCTGGTCGGCGAAAGCATCACATGTACCGCGCAATATACCGTAACGCAGGAAGATCTTGATGCGGTCTCTGCGGGCCAGTCCGGCGGTTTCGTGACCAATGTGGCGACCGCCAACACCGTCTTTGGCGGCATGGATGTGCAATCGCCTGCCGACACGGTAACTGTGCCAGCGGTTAACGATCCTGCACTGACGGTTGCCAAATCCGTGGCGGGCGGCCCTGATCCGGCCAGCGCGGAGGACGTCCTAACCTTCGGCATCCTGACCACCAACTCCGGCGATACAACGCTGAACGGGGTCGAAGTCTCTGACCCGCTGATCCCGGCACTCGACTGCTATCTTGGCACATCGAACGCAGGCACCCCGGTCAGCGGAACCGCGACGCTGGCGCCGGGCGACACGCTCTATTGCGAGGGTGATTACACCGTCACGCAGGCCGATATCGACGCGCAAGAGCTTGAGAACACCGCAACCGCGTCGGGCACGACCCCGGCGGGCGACGCCGTTACCGGCAGCGGCAGCACCGAAGCGAACCTTGACCCGGCCGACCCGGAGGTTGAGGTCACCAAGGCGCTCAGCTCCAGCGAGCCGGACGCCGATTACTCCATCGTCGGGCAGGAACTGGAATTCGAAGTCACCGTGACCAACACGGGCAACGTGACGCTCACCTCGGTTGAGGTCACGGATGCGCTGGTGCCGGGTGAAACCTGCACCGTGACGGAACTTGCTCCGGGCGACATCGACACAAGCTGTACCTTCTTCTACATCGTCACGCAGGACGATATCGATCAGGGCAGCCTGACCAATACCGTCAATGCAACGGCGATCCCGGCCAGCGATCCGACCTCACCGGTTGAGGATGAGGGCGAGATCACCATCGATGGCCCCCCGGCGGAACCTGCCTTCAGCCTCGCGAAAAGCGCTGATCTGGCGCAGTTCAGCACGCCGGGCGAGATCATCACCTATAGTTATGTGGTGGCGAACACGGGCAACGTGACCCTGCAAAGCCAGCCCACCGTGACCGATGACAAGATCGATACCGTGTCCTGCCCGGCCTTCCCGGCAGGTGGCCTGACGCCGCTGGACTTCATCACCTGCACCGCGACCTATGCCGTGACGCAGGACGATATCGATGCGGGCGAGGTGACGAATATCGCAACGGTGGAAAGCGCCGAAGTACCCTTCGATCCGACCGACCCGGAACGCGCGGAAGCGACGGAAACCGTTCCGGCACAGCGCGGCCCTGCCTTCACCATCGCAAAGCAGGCCGAAGATGCCACGGACGTAATCGCAGGTCAGACCATCCTTTACACCTACACGGTGACCAATATCGGGAACGTGACGCTTGACGACGTGACGCTCAGCGACATGCACACAAGCGCCGCCGGAACCGTGCCGTTCACGATTTCCAATGGTGGCGTTATTTCTACCCTGCCGCCGGGCGAGGATGCGACACTGACCGCCAGCTATACGGTGACGCAGGCGGATATCGACGCCGGGGCGGATATCACTAATGCCGTGACCGGAACTGCGACGCCGCCCACCGGCCTGACGCCGCCCACGGCAAGCGACGATGAGACCGTCACGGTCGCCGCGCCGGACCCGGAACTGGACGTGATCAAGACCGTCGCCTTCAACACTGGCACCGCGCCGGGCGATATCGTTACCTTCTTCATCAATGTGGAAAACACCGGCAACGTGACCTTGGACAACATCGCGCTGACCGATGTGCTGCGCGATGGCAATGGCGATCTGATCCTGCCCGCGCCGACACCGGTTCTGTCCTTTGGCGATGGTGTCTCCCTCGATGTGGGGGAGGTCTGGGTTTACGAGGTGAACCACGTCCTCACACAAGACGATATCGACAGCGGCGGGCTGAGCAACTCCGTCCAGGTCACCGCGCTGGATCCGTCCGGCACGCAGGTCAGCGATGTGTCGGACACTGGCGCGCCCGGCTCGACCGGGTCCACGCCGACCGGGTTTGAACTTCCGGCCGATCCCGAACTCACCAGCACCAAGCAGATCACCTCTTCGGGCACCGAAGTGGGCGATACCGTCACCTTCCTGATCGAGGTCGAGAATACCGGCAACGTCACCATGACGGGCGTTGCGATTGTGTCCGACACGCTGGAAACGCTGGAAGGCGACCCGCTGCTTCTGGCCACCGGGCCAAGCTTTGGGGGCAGCGATGCCGGCTCGCCCGATGGCACGCTGACCGTGGGCGAGACCGCGCGCTACATCGCGACCTATGTGCTGACGCAGGCGGATATCGACGCGGGCGGTATTCAGAACTCCGCCGTTGTGTCGGGCAATCCGCCGACCGGCCCCCCGGTCACCGACACCAGCGATAATGGCGACCCGGCCGATGGCGATGACAACCCGACCCAGCTTGTGATCGCGGCGGAACCGGAAATCTCCTTTGCCAAGGAGTATGTGGGCACAGACGCCACCTTCGATGCCGTTGGCGATGTGCTCGATTACCTGTTCACTTTGGAAAATATCGGCAACGTCACCCTGACGGACCCGATTGTCGTGGATGATCCGCTGATCCCCGGAGGCGTCACCTGCGATGTGGTCTCGCCAACGCTGCCTTGGGCTCCGGGCGAAATCCGCGAATGTACCGCAAGCTACACCATCACGCAGGAAGACCTGGATCGCGGCGAGTTCGAGAACACCGCGACAGCGACCGTTGGAACCGCCGCTCCGGTGACGGACACGGCCACTGTCCCGGCCAACCAGGCCCCGGAGCTGGAGATCGAAAAGGTCGCGGATTCCGTTGATCCTGCGACCGAGTTCTTCGTGGGGGCCGTGGTCGGGTATACCTATACGGTGACCAACACCGGCAACGTCACGATCACCGATGAAATCACCGTCAATGACAACCTGATCCCGGCCAGCGACATAACCTGTCCGCCATTCCCGGCCGCAGGGGTCGCGCCGGGCGGCACCTATATCTGCACGGGCGTTTACACCGTGACATCGGGTGATGTGGACCTGACCTCTGTCACCAACAGCGCGACGGCCACCGACGGGAATGTCACCAGCCCGCTGGTGACGGAAACCATCCCGAACGATGCCGAGCCTGCGCTTGAAGTGCTCAAGGAGCTGGTCAGTGTCACCGATGCCAGTGGCAACCCGCGCGCGGGCGGCTTCGAAGAAGTGGGCGACCGGATCAACTATCGCTTCACCGTGGAAAATACCGGTGCGCTCGCCTTCGTGAATGACGTGGTGATCAACGACACCAAACTGCCCGATCCGCTGGTCTGCTACACCGCAACGGCGGCGGACCCTGATTTCCGACCCGGCGAAACCGCAGTTTGCGAAACCGATGCGACCACCGCCTATACGGTCACGCAAGAGGATCTGGACGCGGGCGAAGTCTTTAACGAGGCGCTTGCCGAAACCAGCCTTGCGGGCCTGCCCGCGCCGGTAATCTCGGCCCCGTCGACCGTGACGACCGAAGCCGCGACTGAACCTGCCTTCGAGCTGGTGAAATCGACCACAGCGACCGAATTCACCGATCTGGGCGAGATCATCACCTTTGACTTCACGCTGACCAATACCGGCAACCAGACCCTGACGTCGGTTGCGGTCAGTGATCCGCAGATCCCCTCGCTGGTCTGCGAAGTGGACAGCCTTGCCCCCGGCGATGAGCTGATCTGTAGCGGCGATTATGAGGTGACGCAGGCCGATATCGATGCGGGCACCTTCACCAACTCTGCCACCGCCGAGGGCATCACGCCGAAGGGCGTGGCAGTGCCGGACGTATCCGATAGCGTGACGGTTCCCGGCCCGGCGGCGGAACCGCTTAGCCTTGCGCTGACCAAGACCGCGACGCCGACGCCGTTCGGCGCGGTGGGCAGCCTGATCACCTATGGGTTCGAGGTGGAGAACACCTCCAAGTTCACCGTAGTCGATGTGACCGTCACCGATCCGCTGATTCCGGGCTTTAGCTGCACCATCGCAACGCTTGATCCTTTCACATCTGACGCGACGACCTGCACGGCGACCTATACCGTCACGCAGGAAGACGTGGATGCCGGAGAGATCGAGAATACGGCCAGCGTCAGTGCCGATGACCTCAATGGCACCCGTTCTGTCACGGTGGAAGATACGCTCACCACCGCCGGTCCGGTGCAGACCCCCGGACTGGAAGCGACCAAGACCGCCAGCTTTACCGCGCTGGTGCCGGGCGAAAGCATCACCTACATGCTGACGGTCGCCAATACCGGGAACGTGTCGCTGGATGTGACGAACATCGCCGACACGATGAACCGGATTTCGACCAACGCGCCGACCTTCCTGACCACGCCTTTTGCGCTGAGCAGCGGGGATGATGATCTGGACGGCCTTCTCGATGTTGATGAGGTCTGGACCTACACCGCACAGTACCAGATCACCCAATCCGATCTGAACTCAGGCGGGGTGCGCAACACTGTTACCGTGACGGCGGATGGCCCGAACGGGTCCGGAACCGTCAGCGACGTGTCCGACGACGGCAATGATGGCGACGGCAATTCTGTCGATGATCCGACCATCGTGGAGATCACACGCGACCCGCGCCTTGACGTGATCAAGACCGTTGTGGCCACCGGCGCAGTGGCAGGCGACACGGTTGTGTTCGAGATCGTCGCAAGCAATGTCGGCAATGTCGATGTGACCGGTCTGACCGTGTCCGATACGCTCAGCCGTGCAGATGGCACCGTGATCGGCGCGCAAACCGCATCGCCGGTCGGGACCATTCCCGCAACCTTGGCGCCGGGCGAAAGCGCTACATGGCAGGTGAGCTATGAACTTTCGGTCGAGGATATCGACGCGGGTGGGCTGTCCAACGTCGCCACGGTCAGCGGCATCGGGCCGGGCAATGTGCCGGTTTCGGACGTGGCCGATGACAATGACGATAGCGATGGCAACACCGAAGGCGATCCCACGCTTTTGACCATCGCGCCTGCACCGCTGCTGGAGGTGACGAAAACCTCGGACAACCAGACGGTTCAGCCAGAAGAGCCGGGCGATGTCGTCACCTTCGACATTACCGTGGCAAATACCGGCAATGTTACCCTGACCGATGTGACGTTCACAGACACGCTTGAGCGTCTGGATGGCACGGCCCTGACACCTGACAGCATCACGCCCGCCAGCCTTGCGACGCTGGGCGCGGATGAAATCGCCGATGTCACCGTGACCTATACTCTGACGCAGGATGATTTCGACGCGGGCGGCATTCAGAACACGTTCGAAGCTGCAGGCAGCAGCCCTCTGGGCCTGCGCGTGTCGGATGTGTCGGACGATGGCGACGATACCGATGGCAACACGCTGAACGATCCGACTGAAATTCTGATCGAAGCGGACACGACCGTCGCGGTTGAAAAGACCGCATCTGTGCCAACGCGCGTCGCCCCGTCCGTGTTCGAGGTCATCTTTACACTCTCGGTCGAGAACCAGGGCAACGTGACCCACGAGGATATCGTTCTGAACGACGATCTGTCGGCCTTCGTCGCGCCGGCGGTGCTGGATACGGTCGGCACGCCTGTCGCCACGGGCTTTGCCACGGGCGGCGCGAATACCGGCTATGACGGGGTCAGCGATATCAATACCGTCAGTGCCGGAACATCGCTGCTGCCGGGGGAAACCGGCGTCGTGACCCTTGCTGTGCGCTATGACGTGACGAACGGCTCGCCCGCCGGGCTGAACACGGTCGAATTCTCGTCGAACCGGCTGTCGGTTCCGGTGACGGCGTCGGTCGGCGTGGCCGCAGTGGAGGAAGATCCCGACATCGTGGCCAGCAAACGTGTGATCAGCGGCCTGCTGGTGCAGCGCGGCTCGACCGTGACCTATGAACTGACCTTCGAGAATCGGAACACAACGGCGGAGGCTGGCCTGACCTTTGTCGACCGCCTGCCTGCCGGGATGCTTTATGTGCCGGACTCGGCGCTTTTCAACGGCGCGGACACGCCCGCACCGACGGTGGCTGGCAGAACCCTGACTTGGACGGGCCAGACGCTTGATCCGGGCGAGACAGTGACAATCCAGATCAGCGCGCGTCTGCTCGACGGGCCGGGGGAGTATACCAACACCGCCTATGTGCTGGGGCCGAGCGGCGCGCGCGTGTCGAACACCGCGACAGCGACTGTGCGGGTGACGCCAGAGGCCGTGTTCGATTGCTCTGACGTGATCGGCAAGGTCTTTGACGACCGCGATGGCGATGGCTATCAGGACCCGCCAGAACAACTGCGCGGCATCACCAATCAGGATTTGTTCAAGCAAAAGCTCGGCAAGCTGTCCACGGCCCAGATCGAAGAGGATGGCGGTGAGCCCGGCCTTCCCGGGGTCAAGCTGGTCACGGCGCGCGGCGACATCATCACCACCGATGAATATGGCCGCTTCAACGTGCCTTGCGCGGAACTGCCGGAACGGATCGGCAGCAACTTCCTGCTGAAGCTGGACGAACGCAGCTTGCCAACCGGCTACCTGATGACGACGGAAAACCCGCGCGTGATGCGCCTGACCGCCGGTAAAATGGTGGAAATGAACTTCGGCGCACGGCTTGGCAACGTGGTCGAAATCGACCTGACCGGTGCTGCGTTCGCGGGCGATGAGCCAAGCGCAGGCCTGCGCCAGGGGCTGTCAGGTCTGGTCGATCACATTCGCCGCACCCCGGCTGTGGTGCACCTGCGCTACAACCGGTCGGACGAAGGCGTGGCCACTGCGCGGGCGCGACTTGCGGCCACGGAAAAGGCCCTGCGCGCGGCATGGCGTGGGCGCGGAACGTACAGCTTGGATGTCCAGCGTTCGGTGAGGCGGTTGCAATGAGGGTTGGTACGATGAACAGATACGCAGCGATCACGGCCGTCCTCCTGTCCACAACGGCACTTCCCGTTCTGGCGCAATCGGGCAGCGGGTTCTCCATCTCGCTCAATGGCGATCAGGTCTCCGGCGATCCGGTCCTGCGCCGCAAGGTCGAAAAAGCGGATGAGCAGCTGCAAAAGGCGGATGTGCGCGTTCAATATGACGGGCTGGTCACAACGCCGCGCCTGGATTTGCAGATCACAGGCAGCGATGCGGGATACGCGCCGGGTCAGACCGTGACGCTGCAATCGGAAATGAACTATCCGGGATTCGTGACGCGGGGCGAAGTCCTGCTGATCGAACGCCGGGTGCGTGGCGGTCCGCGCGTGCTGAGCCGCCACGACGTTCCGCCAAATGGCGCGGTTTCGATCACCGTCCCCGAAGGCGAAAACATCGTTGCCGTGCACCGCGTCTATGACGCGCGCGGCCGCTATGACGAGACCGCCCCCCTGACCATCTCCACCGGCGATGAACGCGGCCTTGAGGACGGGGTCGAGGATGGCAGCAGCGCACTGGTGCGGCGGGGAATCCCTGTCTTTGGCGGGGCCGTTACCGTGTCCGGCAGCTCTGTCGCGCCGGGCGCGTCGGTTCAGACACTGGGCGAAACGGTGCGGCCTGACCCGTCGGGACGCTTTGTGATTCAGCGTATCCTGCCTCCGGGGGACCATGCGGTATCGGTGCGTACTGTTGGCGCGGGGCCGACTGTGGACATTGTGCGCGACATCGAAGTGCCGCGATCGGAACTGTTCTATACGGCGCATATCGATCTGACCCATGGCTATCGCGACAGCGATCTTGACGGCAGCGGCACCTATACGCGCGGGCGCATCGCCGGGTATTTCAAAGGGCGCTATGCCAATGGCGTTGAAGTCACCGGCCAGATCGATACCGGCGAAGGGGATCTCGACGAGATTTTCGAAGGCTTGGATGAGCGCGATCCGCGGACGACTTTCCTGCGCATCGACCCCGATGACCTTTATCCCACCTATGGCGATGACAGTACGCTGTTCGATGACACGCCGACGTCGGGCAAGTTCTATCTGCGGGTTCAGAAGGACAACAACTACGTGGTCTGGGGCGATTGGCGCGCCGATCTGCAAGGCACCAACCTGCTGCGCAATGACCGCACGCTTTATGGCGGGCGGCTGCATCTGGAATCCAAGGACACGACGGCGCATGGCGACCCCAACTGGCGGGTCGAGGCCTATGGCGCGCAGCCCGATGCCTTGCCGCAGCGCGACGTGTTCCGCGGCACTGGCGGGTCTGTCTATTTCCTCAGCCGTCAGGACATCAGCATCGGCACCGAAACCATGTTGGTGCAAGTGCGCGACGGCACCACGGGCCGTGTGATCGAGACCCGGACGCTGGTCGAGGGCCGAGACTACACCATCAACTATATTCAGGGCATCGTGACCTTGCGCGCGCCGCTGCAATCCAGCACCGGATCCAATGGCATCGTCATCACCGATCCCGGCGGCGCGGCCGATGTGAACCTTGTCGCGCAGTACGAATACACGCCCGATAGCGGTGATGTGGACGCCTTTGCCTATGGTGGGCGCGGTGAGGTCTGGGCAACGGAGCAGTTGCGCTTTGGCGCGACGATCCAAAGCGAGGAAACCGGGTCGGGGCGGCAGGACGCTTATGGCGCCGACCTGCTTTACCGTATGAACGAAGAGACCTTCGTTCATCTGGAATATGCCCGCTCTGACGGGCCGGGATTTGGCTATCAGGTCTCTACCGATGGCGGTCTGGTCTTTGACCCGATCGCGGCGGCAGGGGGCGATGGTGAGGCGGTTCGCATAGAAGGTCGCGCCGCGCTCACCGATCTTGGTCTTGGGGTCGATGGGACGATCAGCGGCTATTGGGAAACCCGCGATGCGGGCTTCTCGTCGCTGGATTACACCACGACGGCAGATGAAACGCTGTGGGGGCTGGCGCTGGATGCGCAGGTAACGCAGCGGCTGACCTTGGGCGCATATTACGACAGCTACGAGCAGGATGGCGGGCGCCTTGACCGCGAAGGCGGGGTCGAAGCGGATTATATCGTGAATGACCGCGTGTCGCTGGCCTTCGGGATCGAAAACCTCGAACGGCGGGGCATTTCCGGGTCGGGCGATGGCACGCGGACGGATGCGGCGGTGCGCCTGACCTATTCCCCGCGCGAGAACCTGTCTTGGCACGTCTTTGCGCAGAACACGCTGGAACGGTCCGGCACGCTGGAAAGCAACGACCGGTACGGCGCCGGTGTCAGCGTCGCGTGGGATAACGGCTGGAGCGTCGAGGGCGAACTGTCCGATGGCGATCTGGGCGAGGGAGGGCGCATCCTCGTGCGCAATGACAAGGGCGAGGATGGCAATTCCTATATCGGCTATGACCTTGATCCGACCCATGAAGTCATCGGCATGACCATGTCGGAAACCGGCCGGTCGCGCGGGCGCTATATCTTTGGCGGGGAACGTCCTGTCAGCGATACGGTCACGGTATTCGGCGAAAACAGCTATGACCGGTTCGGACGGTATCAGACGCTGACCTCGGCCTACGGCGTTACCTATGAGCCGACAGATCGCCTGTCCTATCTGACCGCCTTCGAGGTCGGGCAAATCCGCGACCGGGTGAATGGCGATTTCGACCGTTACGCGCTGTCGCTTGGGGTGCAGTACCATTCCGAAGGCTGGAACGGCAAAGCCCGGCTGGAATACCGGGACGAAGACGGGTCGCGCTCTGGCTCGACACGGGACAGCCAGACATGGCTGTTGGCCGGATCGGGCAGCTACAAGATCGACGAAAATCAACGTCTGGTCTTTAGCGCGCAAGTCTCACGGACCGAAGGCAATAGCGGGATCGCGCCGGACAGCGATTATACCGATATTTCCATCGGGTACGCTTATCGGCCCGTGAATAACGAACGTTTGAACCTGCTGTTCCGCTACCGCTATCTGGACGACCAATATGGCCAGCAGCTTGACAATTCGGACACGCTTGGCCCGGTGCAGCGCAGCCATGTGTTCAGCGTCGATGCCGAATATGACCTGAATGAACAATGGTCGCTGGGGGCCAAAGTGGGCGCCCGTCTGGCGGAAAGCGCCGTGGACAGCGATTCCGACTATACCCGCAACGATGCGGTTCTGGGGGTGCTCAACGCGCGGTGGCACGTGGTCAAGAACTGGGACGCGCTGTTCGAGGTCCGCGCGCTGGAGCTTTACGACGCAGGCACCACAGAGATCGGCGGGCTGGCCGCGATCTATCGGCATGTGGGCGACCACCTGAAAATCGGTGTGGGCTATAACTTGACCAATTTCAGCGATGATCTGACCGACCTGACCTATGATGATCGCGGGGCCTTCATCAACATCGTTGCGAAGTTCTAAGCTGCCTTAGCTCAGCAGCACATCCCCGGCGTCGAAATCGGCCGTTTTCAGAATGTCGATGTAAACCACGTCGCCGGGGCCCAGATCGATCCGCATACCGGTCGTGGTATCCACGGCCAAGGGCGCGACGTCGGCGGCGAAACTCGCGAAGCCATAGGCGCTCAGGTCGATCACGTCGCGGCCATCTTCGAAGTCGCGGATCACGTCCAGCCCATCGCCGGGCGCGAAGACAAACGTATCGGCGCTGCCATCGCCCGCACTGCCGGAGCTGCCGCCGCGCATCACGTCATTGCCGGCGCCGCCGATGATGGTATCCGCGCCATTGTCGCCCGACAGGTAATCGTCACCGCTGCCGCCATCGAGCCAGTCATTATTGCCGCCGCCGCGCAGGTCGTCATTGTTGTTGCCGCCCAGCATCTCGTCATCGCCGCGATTGCCACGCAGCACGTCATTGCCGGTCCCGCCTAGCATCAGGTCCGCATCGCGCCCGCCATACAGGCTGTCCGATCCTGCTTGCCCTTGCAGCGTGTCATTGCCGGCCAGCGCAAAAAGAACATCGTTCCCGTTGCCG
Source organism: Aliishimia ponticola (assembly GCF_004803475.1). GTDB lineage: Bacteria > Pseudomonadota > Alphaproteobacteria > Rhodobacterales > Rhodobacteraceae > Aliishimia > Aliishimia ponticola. The sequence goes on along the minus strand of NZ_SRKY01000004.1, from coordinate 155,799 downwards.
CCCTTTAGCAATTCGTCACCATCGCCGCCGATCAGCCGGTCATCGCCATCGCCGCCCAGCAGCGTATCGTCGCCGCCGAAGCTTTTGAGCAGGTCGTCGCCATCACCGCCATCAAGCGTATTGGTCGCCGTATCCCCGCTGAGCCGGTCGTCAAACGCCGTGCCAAGCAGGTTCTCGATGCTGATAAACGCGTCGCGGCCCTGTCCGCCGCCAACATCGCGGCCTGACCAGCGCAGATCGGCAAAAACGCCCGCCGCGGCCTCGGCATAAGACGCGGTGTCGAAGCCAAGATTTCCGTCCAGCGTATCGTCGCCGCTGCCGCCTTCCAGCATGTCATCGCCGCGATTACCGGTCATGTAGTCATTGCCCGCTTCGCCATAAAGCGCGTCATTGCCCTGACCGCCGCGAACGGAATCGTTGCCATTGCCGCCAAAGAGCGCGTCATCGCCTTCCTGCCCCCACAGCACGTCGCGCATATCGCCGCCCCAAAGGGTATTGGCGGCATGGTCGCCGTTCAGCGTGTCCTCGAACGCGGAACCTTCGAGGTTCTCGATAGAGATGAACAGGTCCATACCCTCGCCGCCGCCCACATCCGTCTGTGTGGTCTTGCGCAGATCCGCCGACACGCCCGCGCTGGCATAGCGGTAAGAGGCCGTATCCACCCCATCGCCGCCATCGATCACATCGTCGCCCGTACCGCCATGCAGAGCATCGTCGCCATCATCGCCATACAGCGCATCGTTGCCCGCATCTCCATAGACGCGGTCGCCGCCCTCGCCGCCCCGAACCGTATCATCGTCAAAGCCGCCAGAGAGGAAGTCATCCCCCGCGTCACCCGTCATGTCATCGGCCCCGCCAGAGCCGCGCAGCACGTCATCGCCCGCACCGCCCGCCAGCAGGTTCGCGGCATTGTCGCCCGTGATCTGGTCGCCCATCACGCCGCCATAGATGCCTTCGATGCCGGTAATCGCATCGCCCGACAGCAGCGCCACGTTATTGACGCCCGTCTGGAAGTTATAGGAAATCGCCGCGGCGCTGGCGGACAGGTCGATAATGTCGCGCAGCGAATTGCGCCCATCGAACCGGTCGACACCTGCAGTCAGCTTCAGCACAGCGCCGGAACTGCCTCCGACGATGTTTTCGAACCCGGAAAAAGTGCCCGCCGCGCCAACTTCAACATCCGCAAAGCGGAGGGAAAACAGCGGGAATTCCGGATCATCTTCATCCGGCAGCGCGCGCGTGGCATCATCGGCGGAATTGGCGTGGAAGGGATTGGCCTCCAGCACGTCCTCCGGGGTCATGAACACCCCACCGAACAAGCGCGCTTCGCTGCCATCGCTATCCGCGATCCCGTCACCATCGGTATCAAGCAGCAACCAGACGGGAACCTGATCGATAAAGGTGGCGTCATAGGTCTGCGTGGTGAAATCGATATTGACCGTGCCGGAGACTGTGCCGAAATCCAGAGTATCCGTGCCGGACCCGCCGCTTAAGGTCTTGGTGCCCAGCCCCACGACCACCGTGTCATTGCCCGCCCCGCCAGAGGCCAGATCGACCCCGTCTCCGGTTATCAGGATGTCATCGCCACCATTGCCGAACAGCTGATCGTTGCCGTCCTCTCCCGACAGGGTGTTGTCGCCGCCATCGCCGTTAAGCGTGTCGTCGCCGCCCGAACCGAAGATGTTCTCGATAGAGATCAGCGTGTCAGATCCGAATGTCCCGCTCGCCGATCCGGGGGTTGTTCCGTTCAGCGATACCGTGACGCCGCCGAAACCGCTGGCCAGCAACGTGCCATCAAGCGCGCCGGGCCGCGCCCAGGCATAAGAGGCTGTGTCATTGCCCGCGCCGCCGTTCAACGTGTCGTTGCCCGCCCCGCCATGAAGAAGATCGTCGTCATCGCCGCCATTCAAGCTGTCATTGCCGTCGCCGCCATAGATCTTGTCGCGGCCCCCGGCACTGTTCACGGTATCATTGCCGCCACGGGCGACGAACTGTTCGTCCGCGCCGGTGCCGTCCAGACTGTCGTTGAAATCCGTGGCGATCACGTTTTCAAAGCCGGACAGGGTCATGTCCAAGCGGTCCGTTGCAAAGGATGGCGCGCCTGCGCCAAGGAAGGACCGCGCCGTGCCTGCTTCTAGGTCGACCACGATCCGCGAGTCATAGCCGATATCGAAGGCGATGGTGTCAAAGCCGTCACCGCCGGTCGCCATCCCGTTAAAACGGTCCAGCAGCAGATAGTCCTGCCCCGCCCCCATATAGGCCGCATTTTCTGCGGAGGTGTCGTTGAAGCGCGCCCAGTCATTGCCGCCTTCGCCGTGGAACACGCCGCCGCCGCCCTGATAGAAATTGCCGGTATCGTCGCCATCGCCTGCGAAGACTTCGGCATGGCCATTCTCTCCATCGAAACGGTCATCGCCGTCCTTGAGGTAGAAAAACGCAGTGGAGCTGCCGCCGGGCGCATAGATCGCGTGGTCGTCGAAATTCCCAAGCGAGATTTGCTCGAACTCATAGGGCTTGATGGAAAAGAACGCATTGCCGGTGTTGCGCAGATCGACGCCTTCGACCGTGGTCTCGAAGGCCCGCAGGGTCAGCGCGATGGCGCTTTCGACCTTGTAGTACCAGCGCGCATCGCCCACCTGATCAAGGTTCAGCACGTCAAAGCCACTGCCCCCGTAAAGTTGCAGGGCCGACGATCCGCCTTCGACGAATTGTGCGTTGATCGTGTCGTCGCCATTCCCGCCATTCGAATACTCGGTGCCGCCGGTAAAGATCGTGTCGTCGCCATCCGCGCCATGCAGCCATTCGGCCACCGCGCCGCCATAGATCACATCGGCCTTGTCAGAGCCCATGAACGCCTCGACCCCGGTGGTGTAGTCTGTCGCGATATGGGTGCCCCCGGAATCGAGCCGCCGGATTTCCCCGGTATCGCCGCGGATTTCGACGGCCTCGCTGTCGGGAAGATCTGCCATGAACCCCGTCTTAAACTCGGCATTCGATGTCGGGTCGTCGAAATCGTTGAAATCGAACAGGATGGTGTTGGCGGTGCTGGTATAGGTTACCAGATCGAAACCGTCCCCGCCGGAATAGGTATCGCTGACGCCGGCAATGGCGACGCTGCCCGACACCATCGTGTCACGCCCGTCACCGGCCAGAACCGTATCGGCACCCTGACCGGCAATCAGGAAGTCATCCTCGCCCCCTGCGTCGATCAGATCGTCGCCGCCAAGCGCGCTTACCATGTCGATCTCGTCACCGGTAAAGATCGCGTTGTAGTTGTTGTTTCCGGTCACCTGATGTTCGCGGTCAATGGAAAGAACGATATTCTCGATCGAGGTGAGCGTGTCTTGCCCCTGACCGAAGGCGAGCCCATCCAGCAAGTTGATGCGGAATTCGCGATTGACCCCTTCTAGGGCAAGAAACGTGTCATACCCGCCGCCGCCGTTGAATATGTCGTTCCCGTCACCAGAGATCAGCGTGTCATTGCCGCTGCCGCCATTCAGCGTGTCGTCGCCCGGATCGGAATACAGCGTATCGTCGCCCGTCCCCCCATAAAGCAGGTCATCGCCAAGGCCGCCGACCAATGTGTCATTGCCGCTGCCGCCATCCAGCCGGTCATTCTGGGTCGATCCGAAAATCTGGTCGTCTCCGCCCAGCCCATTGGCAATGTGATAGCCGCCAACCGGGGTGCCGGTGGAATCGAGGAACATCAGGTTGTCCTCGCCATCTCCATTCAGCGTCGATCCTCCCGTCAGCGCGGTGTTCAACTGCTCTCCGCTGAAGGAGAAATCGGTGAACACGACGTAATCGGCGCTGTCCAGCGGTGCCAGAACATCCACGCCGGTATTGGTGTCAGGGTCCGAGGGCAGGATATGGCTGATCGTGAACCGTCCGGTATCGTCATCGCGGCTCAGCTCATATTCAAAGAAGCTGGCATCGAAATAGAACAGGTCGTCGCCCGCGCCCCCATCGATATAGTCGGAGCCACCGCCAGCGATGATCACGTCATTCCCGGCACCCGCAAGGATCACATCCCGTCCGCCCAGCCCGTCCAGAATATCGTCACCGGCATCGCCTTCCAGCAGGTTGGGCACATCGTTGCCCCAGCCGGTCGGCCCCATATCCGCTTCGCCCACCACCCCGCCAAACAAGGCGCCTTCGACCTGATCCATGAACGGGATCGCGCCAAGCGCATTGACGGTATATTCGAAGATGAGGTCCTGAAGTTCCTGCGCCTTCGTCACCAGCTTGTCGAGGAAATCAACCGCCGGCAGCAGGGCGGTGATCTGATCGGACACCTTGTCCATAAGCGCGTCGATGCCCAAAGTCTCGGTCACGAAGTCAATGATCGGGTCGATGATCAGGCTGACAAAGAAATCCACCGCATTCAGCAGGGGCTGGATCGGTTCGATCAGCGCCGCCGCGATATCCAACGGCTTTTCAAGAAATGCCATGATCTTGTCGATGGCGGTCATGTCGACGATGCCATCATAGATCTTGTCGAAGTCGATCGCGGTCATGACGGCGTTCAAATCCTTCATGTCCGCTTCGATGCCGGCGTAGAAGGACTGCAACCCGGCAGACAGCGCATTGCGGGTGGCAAGCTGCGCGTCGATCTCGTTGCTCAGATTGTCGTAATTCCCGCTCCATCCCTCGCCGCTTCGCAGGGCGACGGCAAGCGCGGTCTGATAGTTGCCCGACGCCTCAGAGGCGATCTCAAGCTGGCGAACCCGCAGATTCAGCGTATCGCGCAACCCGCCCAGAACAAGCTGCGCGTTGCCGATATTGGTTTCCAGCTTTTCCAGAAAGGCGTTGTCGTCGTCTTGGCCGGGGGTGGAGGTATCGTCCTTGCTGGAGAGTTCGTCAAACTTCTCGTCGATCTTCTCGACCGGCTTCTCCACATCCTTGAACACCTTTTTCAGCACGTTCACCGGCGTCTTCAGCGGCGACACGAAGCCCAGAACCGTCAGCACCGCCTGCGTCGTGTTGATCCCCTCATCGACCTTGTCCGCCGTCTCATCCGCGTCTTTGAGCTTGCCAACCACCAGCTTTGCGACGGTCAGAAAGCGGTCCAGCGATTTGGTGGCGGTTTGCAGGGTTTCGAGATTCCCAAGGGTGTCATCCACGTGGGTTTTGTACGGAGAAAGTTGCGTAGACATAATAAATCCATGACCTGACGAGCCGGAAAAAAAGGCAAAGACCCGGAAGAAAAAAGAAACGGAAAAAAGCGAAATACCAAACGTATTGCGGTCAAGCCTACGCGGCGAAAGCCCAATGGCGCAAGCCCGTCGTCCAAACTGGGGGGTATGGAGCGAACGCTTTTGCCGCCCGGGCCGCTTAGGTTTGCGCCTGCATCGCACGCAGCTTGGTGAGGTCTTCCACCAGTTCTGCCCGCGCCTGCACCGCAGCTTGTCCCGATTGGCGCAGGGTGAAGCTGGGATGCCACGTCACCAGAACCGGTCCGCCATCCCGCGCGGTTTCGACCATGCCGCGCCGGGCCCGCAGAGGGGACGCATCCCCCGTCAGCGCGTAAGCTGCCGTCGCCCCAAGAGCGAGCGTCAGGCGCGGCTTGATGAACCGGCGTTCCAGATCAAGCCACCAGCGGCAATGGTCGATCTCGCCGCGATTTGGCGCTTGGTGAATGCGGCGTTTGCCAGTGGTGCGAAACTTGAAATGCTTGACCGCGTTGGTCAGCCACACCGGACCAAGTTCGGCCTGCGCCATCGCCTCTTTCAGCACTTGGCCCGCCGGACCGACAAAGGGGCGCCCGGCCAGGTCTTCTTGATCGCCGGGCTGTTCGCCGACGATCATGATCCCCGCGTCCGGGTCGCCATCGCCCCAGACGGTTTGTGTCGCGGCCTCGCACAATCCGCAGCGCCGGCAGTGCGCCGCAGCCACCTGCGCCTCGCCGAGCGAGGCTGGCAAATCGGCAACCGGGCCGGGTTGCAACCGTTCCAGAATGCGTTCGGCCCGCGCCGGGGCCGTTGTTGGCAGCGCCGCGCGCATGGCGGCAACGCGCGCTTCGGCGTTCTCCAGCATCTCTGGGATCAACCGCGTTTCCGGCAGGTTCTTCCAGTATTTCAGTGGCATTTCTGACCGCATCGCTTGCAAGTGAATGCGTGCCGGGTTGAAGATATTGGCGAAATACGTGCTCCACAGGGCCTCTGACGCATCTTCGGGCAGGTCCGGGCGCGGGGCTGGCGGATGAAACGTCAGCGCGCCGTCCTCAAACCGGGCCACAGCTTGCGGCGTTGCGATGGTCCAATCCATGTCGCCAAAGCGCTTTGCGAAAAACGGCGTCGCCTTTTCCAGTATCAGGTGATCGGGTTCAAACCACGCCCCGAAGGCACGGCGATTGCCAGATGACGGCACTTCGCGGAAACGGACGAAGGCGTGCATTTTATGCACGTCGCGCGACACCGCCTTTTGCAGCCGCGCCAACTTGCGGGTCAGCGGGTCGGCAGGATTGCCAAGCGCGCCGGGGTCGTCCTGATGCCGATAAAGCGCGTGATAAAGCAGACCCGGCGCTTCCGACGCCGAATGACACAGCACGGATTTGGCGAGCGACAGGAAGTCCTTGGTGGCGGTGACCTGCGCCGCGCCTGGCCCGGATGGCGGCGGGGCCGCGTCGAACAGATCGGCACTTTCACCGCGCTGCCACAGGACATCCTCGGGCCGGACGCCATGGCTGGCGAGCGTGCGCGCGCTGTCCCGCCATACGTCGAAGGCCCCCAGATCGGGCAGGGTCACGCGGTACATCAGAACAGGCTGAGTTGCTGCGGGGCAGGGGTGAACCGCGCGCGCAGATCATCCGTGTCCGTCAATGCGCCGGGCGACCAATCGGGCAGGGTGACAAAGGGTTTGGCCGTGTTCATCCGCGCCCCGATCCGGATCAAATCGCCATAGCGCAGCGCGCCGGACCGCCGCGCGGTGAGAATACGCTTGACCGTTCGCGTCCCGAAACCCGGCACCCGCAACAGCATGTCCCGGCCTGCGCGGTTCACATCCACCGGGAAATGCGCGCGGTTGGCAAGGGCCCATGCCAGCTTCGGGTCGATCTCAAGATCCAGATCGCCGGTTGGACGGGGGCTGGTGATCTCGTCCACGTCAAAGCCGTAGAAGCGCAGCAGCCAGTCCGCCTGATAAAGCCGATGCTCGCGGATCAGGGGCGGCTTGATCAGCGGCAGCGCCGCAGAGGAATCCGGGATCGGCGAGAAGGCCGAATAATAGACCCGCTTGAGCTTGTAACCGGAATAAAGCCGCGACGCCGTCGACAGGATGTCACGGTCATTGGCCGCATCCGCCCCCACGATCATCTGGGTCGATTGTCCCGCCGGGGCAAACCGCGCGGGGCGCTTGCCGGTATGGCTCCGCTCCCGGCTTTCCTGACGCTTCAAACGGACAGAGGCCATCGCCGCGCGGATGGTTTCCGGCTTTTTCTGCGGGGCAAGCTGACGGGTGCTGTCGTCGCGCGGCAATTCGATATTCACCGACAGCCTGTCTGCATATAGCCCGGCCTCGCCGATCAGCTCTTGGCTCGCCTCGGGAATGGTCTTGAGGTGAATATAGCCTTTGAAGCCGTGATCCTGCCGCAGCATCCGCGCGATCCGCACCATATCGGCCATTGTGTCGTCCGGGCTGCGGATGATGCCGGAACTCAGGAACAACCCTTCGATGTAATTGCGCCGATAGAATTCGAGGGTCAGCGACACAACCTCTTCGGGTGAAAACCGTGCGCGCTCCACGCCGCTGCTGACGCGGTTGATGCAATAGGCGCAGTCGAAAATGCAGAAATTCGTCATCAGGATTTTCAACAGGCTGATGCAGCGCCCATCGGGGGTATAGGCATGGCAAATGCCGCTGCCGCCTGCGCTTCCGATCCCGTCCTTGGTCGAATCCCGTCGGCTTGTCCCGGAGGAGGCGCAGGAAGCATCATACTTGGCCGCATCGGCGAGAATCGCGAGTTTTTCCGTCAGTGTTTTTGGCATGGAACAAAAATAGAACAAATTGTATGAAACGCAACCTGTGAGGCGTCTGCGTGTTCCGGGCAATGCCCCAGGCACACGGTTTCGTGACCGCCTTTCCAGCATCGGGGCGGAACCAGCTTCCTTTCGCGGCGTTGTGTGGGAAAGGATGAGAGGAACCCCCAATGTCCAAGATCGAAACGTTCAACCCCGCGACGTCCGAAAAGCTGGCATCGTATGAGAAGATGAGCGAAGCCGAAGCATTCGAGAAAATCGAAGCCAGCCATGCAGCCTTCCTTGATTGGCGCGAAAAGACCCATGACGAACGCGCGCCTTACCTGAAAGCGATTGCCAAGACTCTGCGCGACAACGCCGATGATTTGGCGGCGCTGATGACCCGCGAGATGGGCAAGCTGCTGTCTGCCGCGAAGGATGAGGTCGAAATCTGTGCCGCGATCTTCGAGTATTCGGCGCAGACCGGGCCAACGATCCTCGCCGATGAAGACCGCGATCTGGGCGACGGCAACTCGGGCATCGTGACCTACCAGCCAATTGGCGTGATCTATTCGATCCAGCCGTGGAATTTTCCTTTTTACCAACCCGTGCGCGTTCTGGCCGCGGCCCTGATGGCGGGCAATGGCTGCGTTCTGAAGCACGCGTCGATCTGCACCGGCAGCGCCCTGCGTCTGCGCGAAATCTGCATCGAGGCAGGCCTGCCCGAAGATCTCTTTCAGGTTCTTGTCGTCGGCCATGACGTGTCCGACAAGATCATCGACCACGACCTTGTGCGCGGCGTGACCATGACCGGGTCCGATGCGGCGGGGCGTCATATCGGCGCGAAGGCAAGCGAGGCGCTGAAGAAGACCGTTCTCGAACTGGGGTCCAACGATGCGTATCTTGTACTGGAAGATGCGGATATCGAAACCGCTGTGAAATACTCCGTCCAGGGGAGGCTTTATAACAATGGTCAGACCTGCGTGAACGCCAAACGCTTTATTGTGACGGAAAAGAACTACGATGCGTTCGTGTCTGCCTATGTCGACGCGATGAAGGCGATCAAGATGGGTGACCCGACGGACGAAGCGACGCAGCTTGGCCCCCTGAGCAGTCAGGACCAGTTGGAAACCGTCGACGGCCAGGTGAAGGAAAGCGTCAAGAAGGGTGCTGAAATCCTGTGTGGCGGCGAGCCGCTGGACCGCGAGGGCGCTTACTATCCCGCAACCGTTCTGGGCAACGTGACACCGGGGATGCCCGCCTATGACGATGAAATCTTCGGGCCCGTCGCAGCGGTGATCCGCGCCAAGGATGATGAGGACGCAATGCGCATCGCCAATGACAGTCGGTACGGGCTGGGTGGCGGCATCTTCTCGCAGGATGTGGAAAAAGCGACCGAGCTTGCGCGCAAGCATTTTGACACCGGCATGGTGCGCATCAACAGCTTCGGTGCGGCCCATCCCAACATGCCGTTCGGTGGGGTGAAAAACTCCGGTTACGGGCGCGAACATGGTGGCTTCGGCATGCATGAATTCGTCAATGCCAAGGCGATCTTCCTGCCGGGTGCATAACGGTTAACCACCGGAGTTCCGGTGGAAATTTGGCCGCGCTGGCCCCGATCTTCGGGTTTGGCGCGGCCTTTTCGCGTCATGCGTGTAGATGGGCGTCACGGACCTATCCTTTCGGGTAGGTGCCCCCTCCGCCTGCGCGCTGGTTATCGACCGGTCATGCGTTACGCTGGTCGCGGGGTCTCGGAGTGGAATATGAAGATTGATACAGCGCAGTCGCGCGCAACAAATTGCGCGGCGGCGAGCCGTGAGCTTGCCGCCAGCCTGTCCATTCCCGAACTGGGTGCGCCGGATTTCGTCGTCGTGGTGTACGGAACCAGCTTTGGGGCAGAGGATTTGCGCCGCGCAGTAACAACGGATTTCGGGCCTGCGCAGGTCCATGGCGGGACGTCCTGCCTGGGTCTTATGACGAATGCCGGCGTCGATATCGCGGACGGGACCGGCATGGGTGCGATGGCGATCTGGGACGCTGAGGGCGACTATGGTTCCGCATCGGCAGAGATCGTGGATGACGCCACCGAAGCCGCGCGCGAAGCCGCCCGTGCAGCCTTGGCCGTGGCCGGTCGCCCCGGTGAAATCCCTGAACTTGTCTGGTTGACCGTCGCTCCGGGGCAGGAAGAAAAGGTTCTGGCAGGCGTGCGCGACATCGTCGGGGCGCATACCCCGATCGTCGGTGGCAGCTCTGCCGATAACGATAGCAGTGGTCAGTGGTCTCAATTCGGCCCGGCGCAAAGCCACGCGAATGGTGTCGTGGTCTCCGTGCTGTTCCCCTCCAGCCCGGTCGCCTCGGTCTATCAAAGCGGCTACACGCCCACGGCGCAAAGTGGCGTCGTCACCCGTGTGGAAGGTCGCCGCGTTTACGAGATTGATGGCCAGCCCGCTGCCGAAACCTACCGCCGCTGGTGCGGTCGGCGTGTGCCCTTGGCGGATGACGAGGCGATTTCGATCCTGTCCGCTTCGACGCTGTGGCCTTTGGGCCGCGAAACACGCAAGGTCGCGGGGGTGCCGTTTCACCTGCTGGCCCATCCTTCGACCGTCAATCCAGATGGGTCGATGGACATGTTCGCGGATGTGCATCTGGGCGACACGCTTTGGCAGATGCAGGGCACCGGCTCCAGTCTGGTCGCCCGCGCGGGCCGGATCGCTGCGCAGGCCCGTCAGGATGTCGGCGGCGCGGCTTCCGGCGCTCTGGTGATTTACTGCGGGGGGTGTATGCTGGCGGTGCGCGACCGGATGGATGAGGTCTGCGCCGGAGTGAGCGAAGCCCTTCAGGGCGCTCCGTGGATCGGAGCCTTCACCTTCGGCGAACAGGGTGTCCCGCCCGGTGGCGAGTCGGAACATGGGAACCTGATGATTTCCTGTACAGTGTTTGCGGAGTGAGTAATGAAGGGCGTCATTTTTACCGAGTTAATGGCAATGGCCGAGGAAAATTTCGGCGAGGAAGCTGTCGATGCTGTGATCGAAGCGGCGGACTTGCCGTCGGGCGGCGCCTATACTTCCGTCGGCAATTATCCATGCGAGGAACTGTTGACGCTGGTTGGCGGCTTCTCTGCGCATAGCGGGCTGCCAGCCGAAGAATTGCAGCGCCTGTTCGGGCATTGGATCATGGACGGCTTCGAGCGTCACTATCCGCAGTTCTTTGTCACGCGCAATACCAGCATCGACATGCTTGAGGCGATCGAAGACGACATCCATGTCGAAGTGCGCAAACTGTATCCCGATGCCGAACTTCCCAGCTTCGAAACCGAACGCGAGGGGCCATCGACGCTGAACATGACCTATCGTTCGCCCCGTCCGTTGGCGGCCTTTTGTCAGGGGCTGATCGAAGCCTGCGCCGTGAAGTTCAACGAAACCGCGCAGATCGAACGCAAGGATTCGGTCACGCCCGAGGACACAGTGGCGCGCTTCAGGATATCGACCGAGCCTGCCGAATGACCCAAAGCGCGCCGCCTGATCGTGTTTCTCGCGCCAGGTACGAACGCGAACGGCGCGCCCGGAACGAGGCCGAGAGTATCCTCGAAGACAAGGCGCGCGAACTCTACGACATCAACCAAAAGCTGCTGCGCGAAAGCGAGGCGTTGCGCGTGGCGCTGGCCGAGACCGAGGCCGCCCGTTCCCGCGAGGCCGGGGCGCTGCGCGAGCAATCCATTCTGTCTCAGGCGCTGACTGCGCTATCGGGCAAGTCCGGAGCCGCCGAAGCTGTGCAGGATCTTCTGTTGACCCTGCGCGCGGCGTTTTCCGGCTATGACGCCTGCTTTTTGCAAACGGACGATGGTGTGGTCAGTGTCGCCACATCGGTGGTCGAAGGACATTCCGGCCTCCAATTGCCGGTCGCGCCCGATATACTGTCCCGCCCACGCCGTTTGGGAAATCTGCGCGCCGTGGCCAATGACGATCTGCCCGGCCATTTCGGGCAATACGCGTCCATCATCCTGGTTCCCTTGCAAACCACAGAGGCCGGGCAAGACGGGCTTCTGCTGGCCAGTCGCAAGGCCGGGCACTTTTCTGCGGCCGATCTGCGGGTGCTGGACCGGGTCGCGCGCGTGGCGGCGCAATCGCTGAAAGCCCTGCGTGAAGCGCGGCGCAACGCCTTGCTCGTGTCCCTGATCGAAGGGCGCGCGGTGGACGAAAAGACCAGCGGGCTAGATGCGCCGCTGGAGGCTGTGCATCGCGCTTTCGCCCGGCTGACCGACATGCAGGGGGCCGTGGTCAGCATCCTTGACGGGCTGTTGAGCGCGCCGCTGCAAACCCTTGATGTCGCGATCATGAAGGCGCTGGCGCTGATGGGGGAACTCACCAGCACGGACCGTGTGTGCGTCTCGCGGCTCAGCTTTGATGGCACGACGCTGGGGATGAGCCATGAATGGTGCGCACCCGGCGTCGAAAGCGTGGCGGATGCGACGCGCAAGATCCCCGTCGATGCAGTGCCGCAATGGCGGGAACAGCTCAGCGCGGGGCAGGATGTCATCGTGACCGATATCGATGACCTGCCGAATGACGCGCCCGAACGGGACATTCTTGGCGTGTTGGGAACGGTGTCGTTGCTGGCGGTGCCGATGCTGCGCGATGGTGATTTCAGCGGGCTGATCACCTATGAAAACCTGTCCGCGCAGCGCAGTTTTCTGCCGGGCGAAGTGCATCTTCTGCGCTCTGTCGCGAAGGTCATTGCCTCGCTTCTGGCGCGTCGCGATGCGGAAACCCGGCTGTTGGCGGCACATGCGGAAACCGCTTCTGAACGGCAGCGTCTGGAATCCGTTCTGGCCGCAATGCCCGACCTTGTTGTCGAACTGGATCACGAGGGCCGGTTCGTGATGTGGCATTCCGGCGCGATTGTCGTGCCCGAAGAAATCAGCGGCGCGTTCGAGGGACAACTTCTTGAATCCGTTCTGCCGCCGGATCTTGCCGCCGAGGCGCGCGAGGTGCTGAACGAGATCGACGCAGGAGAAGTGCCCAAGCCGCGCAACTTCCCTTTTGCGCTGGTCGGGGATTGGGAACGGGTCTGGCAGCTGTCAGCCTCGGCCTTGGGCGAGCGTGGCTATCTGTTCGTGCTGCGTGACATCACTGAAATCCGCGAGCAGACCGCGCTGATCGAACGGCTGTCCGATATCGCGCGCCGTACCTCGAACCTTGTGGTGATGACCGATGCCGATTGCCGGATCACATGGGTGAACGAGGCATTTACCAAGACCTCCGGCTGGCCACTGGACGAAGTTCTGGGCCGCAATCCCGGCCACTTCCTGCAATGCGATGAAACCGACCCGGCCACTGTCGCCCTGCTGCGCGAAGGGATTGCGCAGGGCAAGCCGGTCCAGGCCGACATCCTGAACCAGTCCCGCGACGGTGAGAAATACTGGGTCGCGCTCGACATTCAGCCGGTCCGCGACGAGGACGGCGTGATCAGCGGTTTCATGGCGGTCGAGGTCGATGTGACCGAACAGCGCGAGCAAGCCGACGCTCTGCGCGTGGCCGCCGATGACGCGGCGCGCACCCGTGCCACGCTGGTTGCCGCGGTGGAGGCGCTTCAGGATGGCTTTGTGCTGTACGATTCAGAGGACCGTCTGGTTCTGTGCAACCAGCGCTACCGAGAGCTGTACAAACAGTCGGCCGAGGTCATCCGTCCCGGTGAGCGGTTCGAGGACATCCTGCGCTACGGCCTTGAACGGGGGCAGTATCAGGACGCGCTGGGCCGCGAAGAAGAGTGGCTTGCCGAGAGGCTGAAACGGCACCGCGAATCCGATAGCGAGATCGAACAGGAACTGGCGGATGGCCGCTGGCTGCGCATCTTCGAAAAGGCCACGCCCAATGGCGGGCGCGTGGGGCTGCGGGTGGATATTACCGCGCTCAAGATGGCGGAAAAACGGGCCGAGGCGGATCGCGCCGCCGCGATGGAGGCCAGTCAGGACGGCATTGCGATCACCGATGATGAGGGCCGGTTCCTGTATATGAACAAGGCGCATCTGGAACTCTTCGGATATGAGTCCGAGGCGCAGGTCATCGGCAAACCCTGGACGATGCTTTACGCGCCGGAAGAAGCGGCCTGGATGCAAAGCAATGCACTGCCAAAGCTGCAACGCGACGGGAACTGGACGGGCGAAATCGCCGGTCTGGCGCGTGATGGCAGCCCGGTGGACCAGGATGTGTCGCTGACCGTCAAGGACGATGGTGGATTGCTGTGCATCGCCCGCGATATGCGCGATCGTCGGCGCGAAACCGAAGAACGCGAACGCCTGCGCGAAGAATTGCAACTGGCGCAACGGCGCGAAGTCGTGGGCCAGATGGCCGCCGGGCTTGCGCATGATTTCAACAACCTTCTGGCGACGATTTCCGGGGGCGCTTTGCTGATCAAGGATGCCGCCGACCCGCGCAGCCTGACCGCGACCGGGGCGCAGCGTATTCAGGCGGCGACCGATCAAGCCGCGGGCCTTGTCAAACGTCTGCTCTCCCTTGGTCGGCACGAGGCCAGTCCGGTGGCGCTGGATTTGCGCACCCCGCTGCGAGAGGCATGCGATCTTGTGCGCGCGGGCCTGCGCGCGCCCACGCGGCTGACGCTGAACTTGCCCGATACGCCGGTGAATATTACCGCCGACCCCACGGATATCCTGCAACTGGTGCTGAATCTTGCGATCAACGCCCGCGACGCACTGGCAGGCGCGCCGGGCCAAATCGCGGTCTCGCTGGATGCGGTCACAGATGCCACGCCAGAAGGGCCGTTTTCCATCGGCACGCCAGAACCGGGGCAGCGCTTTGCCCGGATCGTCGTGGCCGATACCGGGCCTGGCATGTCGCCGGAACTGGCGGCGCGCGCGTTCAAACCCTACGAGACGACGAAAGGCGCGGGCGGCTCCGGTCTTGGTCTGGCAATCGTCTCGTCGGTCGTGTCGGCCGCAGGTGGCGCCTTGCGGCTCGATACCGCGCCGGGCAAGGGCACGACCTTCACGATCTATTGGCCAGAGCACCCCAAAGGGGCGGAGGAACCCGCGCGCGTAGAGGGCGTGACCGGGCGGCTTGACGGGCGCTCCATCCTGCTGCTGGACGATCACGAAGACCTGCTGCAGATCATCACCGCTTTCCTTGAGGCCGCCGGGGCAGAGGTCGCGCCAACCTCGGAACCCTCCGACGTGCTTGAAGCGCTGGAGGACAATCCGCAGGGCTGGGATTTGCTGATCACCGATTTCGACATGCCGAAAATGACCGGAACCGAACTGGCGCAAAAGGCGCGTGCCATCGCGCCCGAACTGCCCGTGATCCTTGTCACCGCACTTGCTGGAATCGCGGGTCGCCGCGATGCGGGGATATTCGATGCCGTGTTGGGCAAGCCGGTGGACAAGGACAGGCTTGTTTACAAGGCGGAAGAGGCCATACTACGGGCGCAGACAAAGGAAGACTAGCCGATGCGCGTTTTGATTGCGGATGATCACGAGTTGCTACGCGACACGCTTGATTTGTGGTTCCAACAGGAAAACATCGAGGTGACGCCAGCCAATGACCTTCCAAGCGCGATGGACCTTGTCGCCCAATCCGATCCGTTCGACCTGATCCTGCTGGATTACGGGATGCCCGGTATGGACGGGCTGGAGGGCGTGAAGCGTGCTTTGGCGGATGGCAAGGGCGCGCGGGTGGCGGTGATGTCCGGCATCGCGCCGCGTACCGTCGCACAAGAGGTTCTGGATATGGGGGCCGCCGGGTTTCTGCCGAAGACACTTCCGGCGAAATCGCTGGTCAATGCGGTGCGCTTCATGGCGATGGGTGAACAATTCGCCCCGGTCGATTTCATGACCGCCGCAGCCGAAGAAGAAACGACGCACCCCTTGGCCGAAAAGCTAACGCGGCGGGAATTGCAGGTGCTCGAAAAACTGTGTGAGGGCATGTCCAACAAGGAAATCGCCCGTGCTTTGGATATTCAGGAACCGACGGTCAAGCTGCATATGAAAACGCTCTACCGCAAGATCGATGCCAGCAACCGCACGCAGGCCGCGTTGATCGCAAAAGAGGCAGGCCTGTTCTGACCACGTCCCCAAGGGCAGCCGGCCCTACGTCACCAACAGCGAGACGAGCGAGGACACGCCAGCCGGTGACACTGGCGGCGTTACGAATGCGGCGTTGAGGTCGTCATTCTGGAGCGCCACGAAAAGTTCCAGCATGACCCGCGGCATCAACACGATCACGGGGATCGAGCTGCCGCCATCTGCGCCGGAAAGTTCGGAGATCGTGGTCAGCAGCCGGGGGGCTTCGTGATCGAGGCTGCTTACATCCACGAACACGATGCTTGCCCCGTTTTCCCGAATGAAGAACATCGCCTCTGCGCTATTGTCGAAACACACGATGGGCATGTTCAGCCCCTCAAGCGCGTCCGTGATGGTGGTCATCTTTTCAGGGTCGGCAGTGACTATGACGGCAGCTTTGCGGGAAGGCTGACCTTTGCCCGCGAAATCAGCCCTTTCAGGTGTATTTTCCGCAAAGCCGGAAGACGTGTCGTCATGTGCGAACCGCGACAGGATCTTCTTTTTCCCAAAGCGATTTGAACGCAATCTGGAAACATGCGCGGCGACCAAAGGGTCGGCTTCGTTGATACCACGTGGTCGATCATGGATGCAGTCGATTGTGGCCACGTCATCCTGGGGGTCTGCGCGCCCTACGACCAGCGCGGTTTCCGCCGTTTCAAGTAAGTTCAAGATGAGCTGGTCCTTGATTGGTTCAAACATACTGACATTCCCTGATTAACTCACGGGTTACCAATTAGACTTTTTCGAGGCGCAATCTTAGCGCGCAGAGGTATCATCCCAGCCGATAATGCGTAGGAACATATCCAAACTGGGTGGATGACTTATCCGTTCGGATAGGATCGTTGAAAGCGGGCGGATTGGCGTATTTCGCGGTTCACACCGGCGAAATAGAAAGAGGCAGGGAAATCGCCCAGATTTCCCTGCCAGTCTTACGCTGCTTGTTTTCTTATCTTTTCCCGACCCGGCATATTGGCCGCGAGGTCGGTTCGCAGCGTTATCCCCGTCGACGGCGCGGTAACGTCCTCAGTGAGAAAAGCGCTCCGAGAGCAGAGGCTAGAGTCCAAGCCGCAGCCGGGAGGGGAACCGGCGTAACGTCGATAGGGGCGCCGAAATCATCGGCGTCGAACAGGCTGACATCGCCATCGATTGCAGAGAAAACAGCGTTCTGATCCGGCCCGCTGTTCTGCACCGATCCGAAATCGAGTGTGAAGGAATCCGTGTTCTCGAATGTCAGCAGCGCCGCGCCTGTCGCATCGAGTTCGGAATAATTTGTGCCCGGTCCGGTGAACAGGACGTCATCGCCCAGATCGGACGCCACCAGGGCCTGTGGCGATGTGCCGACCGCGTAGGACGACAGGCCGTCCGATTTGCTCGCCGAGAAGAATTCCGATTGATAGCCTTCGCCATCCACGTCGTAGATCGCGATCTCGGCGCTGGACAGGGTAAAGGCCTCTGTGAACGAGCCCGACATGGTGCCTGTGCCGTCAAAGAACTCGAACAGGATGGAGATGCCGTCCACGTCGCTGTCGATCCCGTTTCCGTAATACAGAAATCCAAGATCGGCTTCCGGCCCGCCAACGGCGTTGTGGTAATCGGCGAGGAAACCTGCGTCACCAAAACCGTTTGCGCTGGAAGAATTGAAGGTCGATCCGAATTCCGTGTCGCCCTTGATGCTGGTTGTCACCCGCGCGTCGATCGTGCGGCCGTTTTCAGTCGCGACATCTGTAAAGAGAAGCGTATCGGCGACAGCGACCGGGCCCAGAACGCTCGACCCGTTGGCAGTGCCGACCATTGTATCGAAGGTCAACGGGGCGGCGAGTGTGGTCGAGGCCGTGGCAAGAAGCGCGACGATCGACAAGGGGGCTACTCCGGCGCATTCGGCGAGAGTGTTTCGTGTAACTCGTAAAAACATGGCGTTATTCCTTAGCAACAGTGATGCAGTTTGATTAACCAAGGATTTTCCGTCCTGCACGGGAGCAACTCGGTAGGATCAGGACGCTTTCGCGCTGTTTGCGCGCAATGGACCTACCCACCCTATCCAGAGGGGTAGGTGCGCGCTCCAACGCGTGCGGATTCTATTCTTCGTGAAGCGTGATTGGCCGGACGATCCCGGCTATCCCGATGTCGTCAATTCAGTGCAAACGGTTACGAAGGTTTTAGTTATGAGCAACCAAAGACACACAACGGTCTTCACGATCATGGGCTCTTTCTTTGGGGTCACCTGTTATGTCGCATCGCTTGTCTTGGCGGTGTTCAGCTTTACGGTTCTGAGCGATCGGACCTCGACGCCGCCGGCCAGTATCGTCGCAGAGCAGACCAACCGCCTGGATCAGATGGAACGCCAATACCTGTCCCGGCTGAAGCGCTACGCCACAGAGCTTGAGATGCAGGAACGCCGCGTATCGGATCTGCGCACGCAGGTCGAAACCGGCTGGGTCGCCAGCAAGACCGTTGAAGTCACGTCCACGACTAAGGGCTTTTGGCTGGTCGAGCCGAACCTGATGCTGGCGGTCCACCAACTGACAGGCGGGTCAATCCGCGTGCATTTCGCAGACCGGGATGAGAAGTTCCTTCTGGCCGAGCGCAAGACCTTCCTTGTCGATGGTCGCCCCTGCTATCTCATCCTGACGGAAAGCGTGCGCGGTAAGGCGGTTTTCCAGTTCGGGTGCGAAAAAGATGACAATTCGGTTGAGGTGGCATTGGGCCGCCAATCGTAAGGCGCGCCCGCCCCAATGCGCCGCTGCCGATGACATTTTTCCGGTGCGGCACCCCTTGAAGGGTAAGATAGCACGGCGCGGTCACGCGCTTGTGTCGTGGGATTTCAGGGGGCGATAGACTTTGTGCGACGGAACATGCGATGCCGTCCGTACAAGATTGCCATTGCCCGCCGCGACAAGGAAGCCCCATGAATTTGAAACCTCTGTTGATCGTCCCCCCGCTGGTGCTTGGGATCGGAGGCTTTATCCTGATGAACCGGGCCGATCCGCCCGAATTGGCAAGCCGGGAAGACAGCGCGCTTGCAGTGCGGGTGATGACGGTGACGGCGGGGCCGCTGGATGTGACCGCGACCGGGTATGGCCGTGTCGAGGCGGTGCGAAACTGGACCTCTGTGGCGCAGGTTTCCGGGCGAATTACAGACAGTATCGATGATTTGTCCGAAGGCACCTTAGTCGAAGCCGGAACCGAAATCATGACCATCGACGCCACCGATTACGAATTGGCGATCCAGAAATCCCAGGCGAATATCGCCGCCGCCGAAGCGGACTTGGCCGAACTGCGCGGCAAGGAAGACAACTCCCGGCGGTTGCTGGAGCTGGAACAAAGCATCCTGACCGTCGCAAAGGCGGAATATGAACGGGTTCAGGGGCTGGTGGAGCGCGGCAGCAGCTCTGCGTCCTCTCTCGATGCGGCGCAAAAGACCCTGCTGGCGCAGGAAAATGCGCTGACAACGGTATCGAACTCGCTCGCGCTTTATCCCGCGCAACTGGCCTCTGCCCAAGCGACGTTGGAAGTGCGGCAGGCGGAACTGGCCGAGGCGCAACGCGGGCTGGAAAACACTCGGATCGTGGCACCGTTCCGGGGGCGCATATCGAACGCGCCGGTCGAGGTCGGTCAATATGTGTCGGTCGGGGAAACCCTTGTCGCCGTCAACGGGGTCGACACGGCAGAGATCGTCGCCAGCTTTCAGCCGTCCGACTTCGGATCGGTCGCTCAGGTCGCGGTGGGGCAGACCTTGCGCGATATGACCACCGTCGATTCCACGGGGATTGTCGGCTATTTGTCCGATGCCGGGGTGACCGCGACCGTCAATCTTGAACTTGCCGATTTCGACGCAGTCTGGGATGCCGAACTGGTCCGCTTTCGTGGCACCATCGATACGGAAACAGGAACCGTCGGCCTGGCCGTGCGCGTGAGCGATCCCTTGTCTGCGAACAACAAGGAACGTCGCCCGCCGCTGAATATCGGCTCTTTCGTCAGCGTGAGCCTGCATGTCCAAGCGCCCGGCGACACCATCGCCATCCCGCGATCTGCCTTGCACTACGGCGATGACGGGCAGGTGTTCGTCTTTACCGCCGATGCAGAAGACAAGCTGGCCATCGTGCCGATCAAGACCGGGCCGGTCACGGGGGCGAATGTGCTGGTGCGCGAAGGTCTGAGCGATGGCGACCGTCTTGTTCTGTCCGACCCACGCCCGCCGGTGCCCGGAATGCCCCTGACCCTCGTGACAGAAAACGAGGAACGCTGAGATGATCAGCTATTTCGTCCGGCACCCGGTGGCCGCGAACCTGATGATGGCCGTGATCTGTATTCTGGGCATCGCGGTCATCTCGAATATCGAACGTGAGACGTTCCCGCCTTTCACAGCCGATAGTGTCGGCATCTCGGTCTCCTATCCCGGGGCGTCCGCACTGGATGTGGACGAAGAGATTTGCGCGCCGATCGAAGACGCGCTGACCGGGACCACATCGCTTGACGATCTGGAATGTATTTCCATCGACGGGCGTGCGGCCGCGACGGCGGAAATGGCAGAGGGCGGCGACCTCATCCAGTTTTTCAACGACATCTTCTCGGCCGTGTCCGGTGTCGATTTCCCCGATGACGCGGAAACGCCCACGGTCGAAGTCAATTCTCGCGCCGATCTGGTGGCGATGGTGGCGATTTCCGGCATTGCGGGCAAAGAGGGGCTGATCACCTATGCCGACGAGTTGGCGGACAAGCTGGGCGCGGTGCCCGGTGTATCCGATGCGACCGTGTCCGGCATCACCGAACGTGAGTTGCAAGTGCGCTTCGACCAGCAGGCCTTAAGGCGTTACGGCCTGTCGAGCCGCGATGTGATCGACGCGATCGAAGCCCGGTCGTTGCGTCAGCCCTTGGGCAGCGCCGATCTGACCGAAGGCAGCACCGTCCTGCGCTATGTCGGTGCCAGCCGCACCGTGGCCGATCTCGAAGACCTCGTGATCATCGAAAACGAGAACGGGGCGCAAGTGATGCTGTCCGATCTGGCGCGCATCACGCTGGAGGACGCCGACGATACCGAACAAAGCTATATCGACGGGGTGCAGACGGCGATCATTTCGATCTCCAAGGCGGCGGATGAGGACAGTATCCGCGTGTTCGAAAGCGTCAGTGAGGTGCTGGAGGCCGAAGACGCCATCTATCCCGCGCCGTTCAAGCTGACGATCATCAACAACATGACGGAACTGATCGAAGAGCGCCTGAACCTGATCCTGCAGAATATCGCAATGGGTCTGGCGTTGGTCTTCGTCACCATGTGGCTGTTCTTTTCGCTGCGCGAGGCGCTTTGGATTTCGGCGGCGCTGCCGGTTTCCTTCCTTGGTGGGCTGTTCCTGATGAGCCTTCTTGGCATCACCATCAATATGATCACGCTGATCGCCCTGTTGATGGCCGTGGGGCTGATCATGGATGACAGCATCGTCATCGCCGAGAATATCGACAAATGGCGGCGCAAGGCCCCGCCTTTGGAAGCTGCGGCGCGCGGCACGATGGAAGTGCTGCCGGGGGTGATTTCATCCTTTTTGACCACGGCCTGCGTCTTTGGCCCGCTGATGTTCATCTCTGGCCAGATGGGACAGGTGCTGAAATTCATTCCGATGGTGCTGCTGATCACGCTGTCCCTGTCACTTGTGGAAGGGTTCCTGATCCTGCCCAACCACCTGAGCCAGGGCGGCGGCACCCCCGCCGATCCGCAAAAGCCCCGGCCTGCCGAACGTGCGCTGGGCTGGGTGCGGGACCGCTGGCTGCTGCCGGTGGCGTCCGTTCTTGTGCGGTTCCGCTACCTGACATTCGGCGCCGTGCTTGCCGCATTCTTGCTGTCGATCGGGCTGATCACGTCGGGACAGGTCAAGGTCATCGGCTTCCCGCAAACCGAAAGCGATACGATCATGGCCCGCGTCGCGCTGACCTCTGGGATTTCCCGGGATCGGACCGTCGCGACCGTGGATCAATTGCTGGACGGGCTGGCGCAGGTCGATGCAGAGCTGACCCCAAGCACCAAAGGCGGTGTGCCACTGGTTGAACGTGTCCTTGTCCAATACTCGGTGAATACCAACGTGACGGATAACGGCTCGCATACTGCGACGATCACCGTCGATCTGCTGGAAAGCAGCGCGCGTAACGTCAAGGCCGATACCGTGCTGAACAAGTGGCGCGTCGCTGCCGGCCCGCTGCCCGATGTGGTGCAGATCAGCCTCGCTCAGGCAGAGGCGGGTCCGGGCGGCATGGATCTTGATGTGGAATTGCAAAGCCGCGATCTGGCGGAACTGGAAGCCGCGGCAAGCGATCTTCTGGCGGCGCTGGCCGTACGCGGCGACGTGACCGAGGTTTATCAGGATTTCTATGGCGGGCGGAACGAGCTTCAGATCCGCCTGAATGCCAATGGCTATGCGATGGGACTGACGCCGCAGGTGCTGGCCACCCAGCTTCGCGACGCCTTCGAAGGGTCCGAGACGGATAGCTTCAGCCTTGGCGCAAGTGAGCGTGCCGTGCGCGTGCAGCTGGCCGACACGGTCGCCAACATGACGGAGCTGGAGCAGTTCCCGATCTTCCTGACCAATGGTGGGCAGACCAGCCTTGATGCGGTGGCCGATCTGGTTCCGGCGGCAAGCTATCCCAATGTGACGCGCAAGAACGGCATGGCGATTGCCCGTGTGCAGGGCCGGATCGACCGGACTGCGACCACGTCGACCGCGATCTCTGCCTTGGTGCTTGAGGAACTCGCGCCGCCGCTGCAAGACGCCTATCCCGGTGTCGAAATCGGTATCGGCGGCGCCACCGAAGAGCAGAACGAATCCCAGGCCTCTATGATGACGGCGCTGGGCCTTGGCCTTGTCGGCGTTTACGTGGTTCTGGCGTTCCAGTTCCGGTCCTACAGCCTGCCGGTCGTGGTCATGATGTCGATCCCATTCGCTTTGATCGGGACGATCCTCGGGCATTGGGCGCTGGGGCTGAGTATGTCGATGCCCAGCCTGATCGGGTTCGCCTCGCTTGCCGGGATCGTGGTGAACAACGCGATTCTGTTCCTGACGTTCTTCCAGTCGCATCTGGAGGGCGACGATTACGAATCTGCCTCGCTCAACGCCGTGAAGGACCGGTTCCGACCGATTTTCCTGTCATCTTCCACGACGTTCATCGGGCTGGTGCCGATCATCTCTGCCACCAGTCCGCAGGTGCAAACCCTTGTGCCGCTGGTCGTGTCCGTCGCCTTTGGTCTGCTGGCCGCGATGGTGCTTGTGGTGCTGGTGCTGCCGGCAATTATGACCATCTATTTCGACGTGGTGAGCGTGCGCAAATGGATCGCCCGGTTTGAGCAGAGCGATACCGCGGATGCCTCTGCCTGAGGGGTGCCCCTTTCGGCAGGATTACCCGAGGGAGACGAGCAGTTCCGCAATGATCGCCGGGTCGTATTTCGGCCTGTCGGGCAAAGCCAACGGCAGGCGAAGACATGGCACGCCGTGGCGTTCGGTCACGGCGGCGCATTCGGCCTCGCTGCGCGAGGTATCGCACAGCACATGGGTCAGGAAGTCACGGGCAGGCCGGGTCTTGCCCGCATCCGCGCGCATCGGTGTCAGCAGCGCCTCGACCTGATCGGCCAGGCTGTGCCCCAGGGCCTCGGGGTCAGTTCCAAGACCGGGCAGATAGACCTTCGGTACACAACGCCCTGCAACCGCCTTGCCGACCCCGGCAGGCAGCAGGTTCACCGCGACACTGCTGTACAGGCTGCCCGGCGGATAGCAGATCACATCCGCCGACTGGATCAATTTGCGGTTCCGTTTGAGCAGGGGGTAATCCGCAGCCGAAAGCTCCTGTCGCCCATCGGACAGGAACAGGCGCGTGATCGGGCTGTCGATCGGCGGCGCTTCCTTGCCGCTTAACAGGCGCTGGGTATGGATCTGGCGACCGTCCTGCAATTGCGCGCCCAGTTGCAGGTTTTCATCCACGATCGTGCGCACTGTGCCGCGCACATCCACCATCTTGGACATCAGAAACAGCACCGGTTCCAAGGCGCGCCCCTGGGACAGATAGCCGCCCGCAAGGATCAGGTTGCCGATACTGGCATTGCGATAGTCGAAATCCGCCGGGACATGGTCAAGCGCGTGGTTCAGATGGTTCTGGATCAACGCACGCATGGGCCGGGCCACGGCAGAAAGAAGCGGGTGCTTGCCATCGCGCAATTGCGCGACCTCGGCCCGCAGCGCGCCGGGTTTGGCGTCGCGCGGCAGGCGGTGTGTGAAGAGGGCATAGACCTCTGGCTGGCCCAGAACGGTTTCATCCGCCAGTGCCATCAGGCGGCTGCGCAGATCGCCAACGGCGGGCATATCGAACGCCACCCGCAGCGTTTGTGAACTTCCGCCACTGTCAAACGGCGTGATCAGATGGATCGAATTGAAGGTGTACTGCTTGAGCTGGCGCGAAATGGCGTTGAGCGCGCTGCCGCCGGAAAAGAACAGGATGCGCGGCCCCAGATGCGGAACGCTACGCGCGCGGGCCACGCGCAAGGGGTCGGGCAGCGACAGTTCTCTTTCGAAGTGCAGCCGGACCATCGGCAGCCGTCCCTTGTGGTTCCAGATTGGCGCGCTCGGTGACCGCCCGGCCATAGCCATAGGGCCAGCGCCGCGCCCTGTCACGCCCCAACGGGGGGCAGTCTGCCTAACGGCCTTTGATCGTGACGGAAAAGGATCGCTGCGCGCCAGCGGGGGGCTGCGGGAACGGCGCGGCTTTGCGCACGACGCTCAGGGCGGCCGTGTCCAGCGCCGCCGACCCGGAGCTGCGCGCGACAGAGGCCGCGGCAAGCCCGCCATTGGCGGCGATGCGGAACGAAACCACGGCAGACCCCTTGGCCCGGACGCTTGGCCGGCGC
This sequence comes from Aliishimia ponticola, assembly GCF_004803475.1. Lineage (GTDB taxonomy): Bacteria > Pseudomonadota > Alphaproteobacteria > Rhodobacterales > Rhodobacteraceae > Aliishimia > Aliishimia ponticola. The sequence goes on along the minus strand of NZ_SRKY01000004.1, from coordinate 130,895 downwards.
ACGCGCTGGATTTTGCGCATGACCTTGCCCGGATAGTTGCTTTTGGCCGCATTGCCGCTGTCGCGCGCCGCCGTTTTGCGCGGCCCTGCTGTCGTGGCCTTGGCTTCGGCACGTGTCCCGCTGACAGAGCCTTTGGCATTGTCTTTCGCTGCATTCCCGCGTTTGGGCGCAGGGGGGGGCGCAGGCGTTTTTCGCACCTTGGCCAGTTTCGGGCGCGCCGCCACGACGGCCGCCGCCTTGTCCGCATCGCGTTTCTGCGGCCGCAGAGAGCTTCGCGGGGCGGTTTCGTCAGGCGTGCTGTCGGCAATGACGTCTGCAGGGGTAATTTGCTGCGCTGTTTCCGCCGCGCGGGGTGGAAGGGCCGCCGCAACCGATGGCGCGGGCAGCGCAGCCGCGGGGTGAACCGGCGCAGGCGTCGCTGCCTGAGGTGCCTGCGCCGCTGGGGCAGCAGGCTGGGGGGAGAGCGGCTCTGCCACCGGGCGCGGGGCGGGCTCTGCCTGTTGCACCGGCATCGTAGGGGCGGTTTGCGCGGCGGGCGTTGCGGGTGTCAGGACGTCTTGCGGCGCTTCGGGCGTCAGAATGCCTGCCGCCATATCCTCGAACGCGGTGCCGCTGCGCAATTCGGCGGGACTGCCGCCGCCTGCCAGCTCGGTCGCTTCAGGGGCCCACGCCAAATGCGTCGCCCCGACGATCAAACTGGCAGCAAGGCCAAGCGAGAGCGTTTTCCCAGTGGCAGAGCTTTTGATCATTGCATCGCTCTTTCTGACACCAGCAGAACCTTCTGCGCGCCGGCCTCGCGCAATGCGCGGGTCAGGGACACCAGATCACGGGCGGGCAGGTCGCGATCCGGCAGCAACCGCACGACCTCGCGGTCCTCCTCCGGCAGCGCCGCGATGAAGCTGGCAGCATCCAGCTGGATATCACCGCGATAGACCAGTCGCCCATCGGGGTGAACGATCAGCGCATCCGGTGGGGCCGCGCCGTCCAACTCGCGTGTTTCGACCAGCTTTAAAGAGCGATCAAGCGGCGGCGCGAGCGTTCCGGCGACCATGAAGAAGACCAGCATCAAAAAGACGATGTTGATCAGCGCAATGGTCGGTTCGCGGTCACGTTTACGTTTCGCCAAAGGTCGCATCGGATCAGCCCCCCAGAACCGTGACGCGCAAGGCGGGCATCGCGCGCAGGGCAACCAGCAGATCGGTCAGTCGCTGCGAGGTGACCTCGGTGCCAAGGCTGACCAGCAGAACCGTGCCATCCTCCACTTCGGCGAGCGGTGTACCCGCCAGCGCGTCCAACGCGACCGCCTCGCCATTCAGGCGCAAATCCTCTGCACCCAGCTGCAAAAATAGCGGCGGCGCGTCAGAGGGCTGCGCAGCGCCCGAACCGGCGGCGGCAAGCTCCACCTCTGCGAAGTTGGAAAAGGTCGAGGTCAGCATGAAGAAAAGCAGCAGCAGGAAGATGACATCGATCAGCGACGTCATCGACAACCTGCGCCGCCGGGTGCGCGCCTTAGCCATGGATCGCCTGCATCTGAGCGGGGTTGCCCTGTTGCTGGCCGGACGGATGCAGGATCGTCATGATCGCTTGCTCTGCGATTACCCGCTCTGCCTCCATCCGCCCTTCAAGCCAGCTCAGCACAAGGGCGGTGGGCATTGCCACGACAAGCCCGACAGCGGTGGTCAGCAGCGCCACCCAGATGCCGCCTGCCAGCACGGACGGATCAACCTGCGCCCCGGCATCCTGTAGCGCCTGAAAGGCTTCGATCATCCCAAGAACGGTGCCGAACAGACCCAAAAGCGGGGCAAGTTGCGCCACGGAATCCAGCAGCCGGAAGCCGCGCTCCAGCTTGGCAAAGCGCGTTTCAGCCTCTGCCTGAAGGCGGTCGCTGGCGCCTGTGCGCGCGCCCGCGTCAAAGGCCATGCCGATGACCGGCGCAAGATAACTTTCCGAACGCCCAAGCGCCATCTGCGCGCTGCTTTCGTCCCCGCGATCCCATGCGCGCACCGCATCGCCAAGCGCGCGGTGGCGACCGACACCGGCTGCCCAGAATTGCCAGACCTTATAGATGGCAACCGCAAGGGTCAGCACAGCCACAGCCATCAGGATCGCAACCACGGGGCCGCCGGTTTCGGCGATCTGCCGCAGCGGAGAGAGCCATTCACCGATCATCCCAGCACCTCGATATCTGTGCGCGTCGACAGCACCAGCCCACGGTCACAAGCGCCTTCGGCCACGCCCGCACCGTCGCAGATATGCGCGCCGTTCAGCAGAACGCGGCCCAGCCCTTCGCAAGTGGTGCCGGGCAGCGCAAATTGCCGGACGCGCGGCCGCGCCGGGGGCAATGTGCCGAAGTCGAACAGCGTCAGTCGTGCCACCTGACCGGAGGTGTCGAACAGCACGGCCTCATAAACGGCCTTGTCCAAGGGTGCTTCCAGCCCGTTGGTGATCAGAAAGGTCAGCGTGCAAGAGGTCTCGACCGTCTGCACCGCGTTGAGTTCGATGGAAATCCGGCCCGCAAGATCTGTCTCTTGCGCCTGTGCCAAACCCGAAAACATGAAGCTGAACGCGATAGCGCCAGTCACAAGCCGTTTCATAGCTGCGTCCCTGATAGATGAATGGATCTCACCTGGCGGGGCAGCGCTGCGGGCAGGCTGTCTGGCGGGGTTGTCTGAAGCCGGGTTTGCCGCAAATCGCGCCCGGCTTCAAGTCTGTTGCGCTTTGGGCGCCGTTAATACATGGCCTCCAGCCCGGCGGGCTTCAGCGATGGCAGCACGGTCACATCCGCGCCATGGACGGCCCGGTCGTGCAAGTGGATCACGTCCTGGTTCAACATGCGGATGCAGCCAGAGGACACCGACCGCCCCAATTCGCGCGGGGCGGCGTCCCCATGCACACGGTAGAGCGTATCGACGCCGTCCTGAAACAGGTAAAGCGCGCGCGCGCCCATCGGATTGCCGGGGCCGGGCGGCATACCGCCATGGGCCACGGAATACGGGGCCAGTTCCGGTTTGCGTTCGATCATCGCGTCCGGCACCTTCCAGCGCGGCCAGGAACGGCGGAATTGCAACCGCGCAGTCCCCTGCCATTCATAGCCCGCAGCACCGACGCTGACCCCATAACGGGTCGCGGTCGTGGGGCTTTCGATGAAGTACAGCATCGCGGCATCGGGATCGACGATGATGGTGCCGCGCGGCCTGTCCGGCCACATGTTCGTGACCTCCTGCCGCCACAGCTCGGGCGCGATCTGCCCCGGCTCGATGGCGGGGATCGGAAAGGGTTCATTCGTGATCGCATCATAAAAGGATGGCACGGGCGGATAGTCAGGCAGGGCAGCCTCGGTGGCCGCGCGCGTGACGGGTTCCGGGGCGGGGCGGGCACAGGCGGAAACCGCGGCAACTGCGCCAGCCGCCACGAAATTGCGACGGGTAAGCATGGAATGTCTCCGTTTGATCAAAAGGACTGGCGCCGAGCGCCGGAAAGTCGATCAAACGCGGCGCGGCGGCCCGGTATCGGGAGAGGTCGGCACATCGCGGACCCAGATTCCCTGTTCGGGACGCAGCGCGGAGGCATCGCCAAAGGGCGGTTCGGTCTGCGGGTCTTGCGACAGATCGGCAAAGATCGCGCAGGCCGCGCCGGGCAGTATCCCGGTCCGGCACCGCTTGCGATCGCCCGCATTGCTTATACGGGTGCGCGGCGCTGAAAACGCAACCGCGTCGCCCTGATCCTGCGTGATCGCCTGCGTAGGAAGCTCAGCCGCACGCATCACCGCCCCCTGCGCCTTGAGATACGCCCCCCATGGCAACATGAGGGTGATCATCAACGCAACGAAGATGGGGCGAAGCAGGGTCATTCCGGACATATTGCCCGTTTGCGCAGGCCTGTCCATCACGATCGGAGAGCGCGGCTTCACATCCGATTGATCTGCACTTCAGGCAGTGGTTGGCGCATTGGCCTCTGCCTGCGCGATCACCGCCGACATGCCCGCCGCCGCAAATGCCGCCAAAGCCTCAACCGACGCGGCCGCATCCGTATCCGATGACAGCGCGGCGATCCGCCAACTCGATGTCAGAAACGCCAACAACGCAGCGACAGAGTACAAGAACCCCTCGGCCACGACGGCGCGGGAGGCGTTCGGGTGTAGCGCGCAGATTTCATCCAGAAAAAGCTGCGCCGTCGGATCGAAAAGATCGGCGGACACGTCCCGCCAGGAAGGGTCTGCGGACACTATCGCGACCAGCCGCGCATAGGCCAGCCATTGCGGATCGCTGCCAGCGGCTTTCTCAAGGTAGGGCCGGAAAAAGCAGTCCAGAACCTGCGGCAGTTCAAGCGGGCCATGGGCCTTTGCCTGCGCCAATGCCTGTCGTCGCAATCGCGCCAATTCATCCGCTCGTCGGGCCACCACTTCGCGGAACAGCGCCTCTTTCGAGCCGGTGTGATGGTTGACCAGCCCCAAAGGAACTCCCGCCGTCGCCGCGATCTCGCGCACCTTGGCGGCCTCGAATCCCGCCCGTGCGAAAACCAGCTCTGCCGCGTCAAGAATGCGCGCACGGTTGGCAAGCGCCCGCTTGGATGGTGCCCTAAGCCTTTGCTTTGTGGGCGTGTTGCCTGCTGTCATCAAAGAACTTGCTTATATTGAACATTTGTTCAATCTAAGGTGACTAGGGAGGAATTGCAACGTGACGAATGCAAGGGAGAAGTTCGCGCTGATCGGCGCGGGCCCGATGGGGCTCGCAGCAGCCAAGGTGCTGGGTGAGCAGGGCATCGCGTATCAGGGGTTCGAATTGCACAGCGACGTCGGCGGGCTGTGGGATATCGATGGCGCACGTTCGACCATGTACGAGACCGCGCATCTGATCTCGTCCAAGACGATGACGGAATTCACCGATTTCCCCATGCGACCCGAGGTGGCCGAATATCCCAGCCACCGCGAAATGGCGCGTTATTTCCGCGAGTTCGCAGATCATTTCGATATTCGCCGTCATTATAAATTCGGGGCCGAGGTGACGCAGGTCGTTCCTTTGGGCGAAGACGGGGCTGGCTGGCGGGTGGTCTGGCGCGATGCCTCGGGCACCCATGAGGACGTATTCGCCGGGGTCCTGATCGCAAATGGCACGCTGAGCGAGCCGAACATGCCCAGTTTCAACGGGCAGTTCGATGGCGAGTTGATCCACGCCTCTGCCTACCGCGATCCCGCGCAATTCACCGGCAAGCGTGTGCTGGTCGTCGGTGCGGGCAATTCCGGCTGCGATATCGCGGTGGATGCGATCCATCACGGCAAAAGCTGCGATCTCTCGATGCGCCGGGGATACTACTTCGTGCCGAAATATGTGTTCGGCAAGCCTGCGGATACGATGGGCGGCGCGATCAAGCTGCCGATGTGGCTCAAACGTCGGGTGGACGGGCTTATCCTGCGCTGGTTCGTGGGCGACCCGCAGAAATACGGGTTCCCCAAGCCGGATTACGCGCTTTACGAAAGCCACCCGATCGTGAACTCGCTTGTGCTGTTTCACGCGGGCCATGGCGATTTGAAGGTCCGCGCGGATATCGACCGGCTGGAGGGACACAGGGTCCACTTCAAGGACGGCACGCAGGGCGATTACGACATGATCCTCGCGGCGACGGGGTACAAGCTGCACTACCCGTTCATCGACCGCGACCTGCTGAACTGGCAAGGCGATGCGCCGCATCTTTACCTGAACGCGATGCATCCGGATCGGGACGACCTGTTCGTTCTGGGCATGTTGGAGGCCAGCGGACTTGGCTGGCAGGGCCGCCACGAACAGGCGGAGATGGTCGCGCGGTATATTCGCGGGTTGCGTGACCGCGCGGATGGGACGATCCGGCTGAAAGCACAGAAATCCGGTGGGTTCGCACGTGCAACGGGCGGCATGGCCTATCTCAACCTGCCGCGCATGGCCTATTACGTGGACAAGACCACCTACCGCAAAGAGGTCATGGGCTGGATCAGGGCGCTGGGCGGAAGGGGCGCGGCATGACCGGTATCGACGCAGCCCAGCTGAATTTCAGCCCCGCCTCTTTGCATGTGCTCAATGCGATCCTTGGCATTGTCATGTTCTCGGTCGCGATTGACCTCAGGCTCAGCGATTTTCGCGCGCTCCTGCGCCGTCCCAAACCGATTTTCGTCGGCGCGGCAGCACAGTTTCTGGTTCTGCCCGCACTGACGTTCCTGCTTGTGATGGCGCTACGGCCCAGCCCGTCCATCGCGCTGGGGCTGATCCTTGTGGCGTCCTGTCCGGGCGGCAATGTGTCGAACTTCTTCACCCACCGGGCCGGGGGAAACACGGCACTTTCCGTGTCGCTGACCGCTTTGGCCACGGTCGCGGCGCTTTTGATGACGCCGATCAACATCGCGCTTTGGGGGAGCCTGTACGCGCCGACCCGCGCGCTGTTGACCCAGACGCGCATCGATCCGGTCAGCGTGGCGATTACCGTCGGGGTCATGCTGCTGGTGCCGCTGGCCGCCGGGATTGCTCTTAACCACTATAGGCCCGCCGTGACCGCGTGTTTGCGCAGGCCGCTGAAATGGCTGTCCATGGGGATTTTCGCTGCGTTTATCCTGATGTCGTTGCGCGCGAACTGGGCCTATTTCCTTGAATTCGTCGGCGTGATCGCTGGCCTCGTTGTGCTGCACAATGCGCTCGCCTTCGCGGGGGGCTTTGCGACCGCGACGCTGGCCCGGTTGCCGGCGTTCGACCGGCGCGCCGTCACCATCGAAACCGGTATCCAGAATTCCGGGCTGGGGCTTGTGCTGATCTTCGCCTTCTTCGGCGGGATGGGCGGCATGGCCATCGTTGCGGCCTTTTGGGGCATTTGGCACATCATTGCCGGGTTCGCGATTTCAACCGTCTTCAGCCGACGAGAGGCCGCGCGATGACCCGCATTCTGATCACTGGGGCCAGCGGCATGGTGGGCCGCGAATTGATCGGCCAGTTGGCGCAGGCGGAGCATGAGATCATCGCCACCGATCTGGCACCGCCGCCAAGCGTGCCGGACGGCGTGCGTTTCGTCGCAGTGGATGTCACCACCGATGCGCCGGGGCAGGTCATCGCGCAGGAACAGCCCGAGGTCATCGTGCATCTGGCCTCTGTCGTGACGCCGGGGCCGGGCATGGGGCGGGAACTGGCCTATCAGGTCGATGTCGAAGGGACGCGCAAAGTGCTGGACGCCGCCCTGCAAGCGGGTGTCCGGCGGCTTGTCGTCACGTCCTCCGGTGCGGCCTATGGGTATCACGCGGACAACCCCGTGCCGTTGCGGGAAACCGATCCGGTCCGCGGCAATCCGGAATTCGCCTATTCCGACCACAAGCGGCAGGTCGAAGAGCTTTTGGCAAACGCGCGCATGGACAATCCGGAATTGGAGCAAACCGTGCTGCGCGTCGGCACAGTGTTGGGCAAGGGCACCGACAATCAAATCACGGCGCTGTTCCGCAAGCCGCGTCTTTTGGCGATCCGGGGATGCGAAAGCCCCTTCGTCTTTATCTGGACCCGTGATCTGGCGCGTATCCTCGAACGCGCGGCCACAGACGGCCCGCCCGGAATTTTCAACGTCGCGGGCGATGGGGCGATGGGGGTCAGCGATCTTGCGCGGCGCCTTGGCAAACCGGTGCAGCGCGTTCCGGCGCTGGGCATCAAGGCGGTGTTGGCCGTCGCGCATCCGCTGGGATTGAGCCGATATGGCCCGGAACAGGTGCGTTTTCTGCAATACCGCCCGGTGCTGGCCAATGACGCGCTGAAGAACCGTTTCGGCTATACGCCAGAGCTGACCAGCGCCGAGGTCTTCGACCTGTGGGCGCGCGAGGCCGGGCTATGACCGGGCGTGTCGCGGTGATCTCTGGCGGGGCCGGGGGCTTGGGCCGGGCGCTGTCTTTGGCCCTGCGGGCAGACGGCTGGCGGACCGTTCTACTGGACCAGGACATTGCGGCGCTGACCCCGGCGGAAGGGGAGGACGCTTTGGCCTGCGATCTGACCGATCCGGCGCAGCTTGAGGCCGCGTGCGGCGACATCCTCGCCCGGTATCCGCGGATTGATCTGGTGGTTTACAATGCTGGCGTGACACAGATTGGTCCCTTTGCCGACCTGACGGAAACGCTGCATCGCCGTGTGTTCGATATCAATTATTTCGCAGCCACAGCTATGGCGCATCACTTCTTGCACCCTCTCAGACACAGCCGAGGGACGCATCTGGCGATTTCATCCGTCGCGGGGTTTTCGCCGCTTTATCATCGTACGGCCTATGCAGCATCGAAACACGCGCTGGAAGGCTTCTTCAAATCCCTGCGCTCCGAAGAGGCGCCGCATGGGGTGCGCGTGCAAATCGCCGCGCCGTCTTTCGTGGCGACCAATCTGGGGCGCGGCGCGGCGCTGACCGATGGCACTCGTCGTCCCGGTGCTGCGGCGGACGGGGTGGATTACATGACGCCAGAGGCGGCAGCGCAGGTCATTTTGAAGGGGCTGCGATCGGGGCAAGCCATGATCCCCGTGGGCCGGGTCGCGCGGCTGGCATGGTGGATCAACCGCGCCGCGCCCCGGCTGTATCAAAGGTTGATGGAGCGGAACATCGCACAAGGCAAAGGCTGAACCGGGCCTGACAATCGGCGTGGAACTGGCGCATCAAGGCAGGGATATGCGCGCCCGCGCCGCTGACATCATCCGCAAAACGCCGATCTTACGCGCGCACATCCTTGGTCGGGCCGCCATCCAGACGAAAGATGTGGTCGGCCAGAACCTGTGGGAAATACTCCCGCACCAAGGGATCGTGGCCGGGAATGATCAGCCCCGGCGCGCTTGCCAGCCGTTCCAGCGTGTCAAAGCCCGCCAGCATGTTTTCCATATCGACGACGATGGGGAAGGGCTTGCGCGCAAATACGTTCTCATAGAAATGCGCCGCGTCGGACGCCAGCACCATCCACCCCGATGACGTGCGCACGCGAACAGATTGCAGCCCGCGACTATGGCCGCCGATGCAATGCACCGTGACTCCGTCGGCGACCTGCGCGTCGCCATCATAGAAAACGAGTTTCCCGGAATAGAGCCGCGTGATCGCCTCGCAGACATGGATCGCGGTGAACGGCAGGCGTAGCGCGTCGTGGCACATGCACGGACCGGTGGCAAAGGCCATTTCGGCCGCTTGCAGATGCAGGGTGGCATTCGGAAACAGGTGTAGCCCCCCGGCGTGATCGTAATGCAGGTGGGTGACGATGACCTGTGTCACGTCTTCGGGCTTCAGCCCAAGCGGGGCGAGCGCCTCTGCCGGATCAAGGCGGATGGGCCGTCCGCGCGCTGTGGCCTCCTGCAGATCGTAACCGGTATCGACTAGGATCACCTCCTGCCCGCGCCGCAACAACCACATGTAATAGTCCATCGGGTGCGGCGTGTCGTGGTTGTCGTCAAGGATGAAACTATCCGCGCGGGTGCGTGCATTCCGGTCCGCATATTTGATGGCGTAGACCTCCCAATCGGCCATCAGCTTACCTCGTCATAGGTGCGCACATCCTTATCCGCGATCAATGCGGCGGTCTCGCGGTCGAAACTATTGAAATGCGGCGTGCCGAGGTGCAGGTCAAAGGCCGCGCGGTCGGTGTAAAGCTCATATAGCAGCACCTCATTCGGGCGCGCGGGATCTGTGCACACATCGAACCTGTGACAGCACGGCTCGTCTTTCAGCGAAAGCTGCGCGTTTTCCTTCATGGCGGGCAGAAACTGATCCATCACGCCCTCCTTCAATTGGAATTTCACAACGACAGCGAACATTCCGCAAGCCTCCCTTGCCGATTTCGGAACAAGCGGCAAAGCGCCGCCCAAGACCGGCCTAGAGCGTCCGGGCATCCTTATTGCATTTATTAATGCATGCATTAAGGTGGGCCTGTCAACTTTTGCATCGGGCCGCGGGCACCGCCCCACCCATGCATATGCAAGGCGGAGGGCATGGAGTGACACAGACATTCGACATCGCGGTGTTCCACGGCGACGGCATCGGGCCGGAAATCATGGCACCCACTCTGGATATCCTCGGTCGTATGGCAGAGGCATCGGACGGGTACGGTTTGCGGTTCCACGATGCGCCCGCAGGGGCCGCGCATTACGCGGCCACCGGCGACTCGCTGCCGGAGACATCCATGCAGATCGCCCGCAACGCCGACGCGATCCTTCTGTCGGCGATGGGCTTGCCCGATATCCGTTATGAGGATGGGACAGAGATTTCGCCGCAGATCGACCTGCGCAAGGCGCTGACGCTCTTCGCCGGGGTGCGTCCTGTGCGGGTCCGGCAGGGGCAACCCACACCGCTGAACCTGCCAAAGGGCAAGGAGATCGACTTCGTTCTGATCCGCGAAAGCACCGAGGGGCTATTTTACACCCAAGGCTGCGGGGATGTGCGCCCGGACGAAGCGCGCGAGACTTTGCGCATCACGCGCGACATATCCGAAAAGCTGTTCCGCTTTGCCTTCGACATGGCGCAGACACGCCGGGCGGCGGGGCGCGGGCAGGGTCGTGTGACCTGTGTCGACAAGGCCAACGTGTTCCGCGCCTTCGCCTTTTTCCGCGAGATTTTCGATGCAGAGGCCGCGCGCCACCCCGATCTGACTGCGGATCACGCCTATGTCGATGCGATGGCGCTGTGGATGGTGCAGAAACCGTGGGACTTCGACGTGCTCGTGACCGAGAACATGTTCGGCGATATCCTGTCGGATCTTGGGGCGGGGCTGATGGGCGGTCTGGGGCTGGCGCCCTCTGCTGATATCGGGCTGGACCATGCTGTGTTTCAACCTTGCCACGGCTCTGCCCCGGACATCGCTGGGCAAGGTCTGGCCAATCCGTTGGCGATGATCCTATCAGCGGCGATGATGCTCGACTGGTTGGGGATCAAGCACGACAACCCGGCGCTGGCGCAGGATGGCCGACGGCTGCGCGAGGCGGTCGAGGACGTGATCGCACGCGGCGCAGCACTGACGCGCGACATTGGCGGGACCGCAGGCACCGCAGCGGCAGCGCAAGCCGTCACCGACGCCCTGTTCGTCGCATGACCCTGAGGATCGCGTGCGTCGGCGCGGGGTATTTCAGCCAGTTCCACTATGGAAGCTGGGCGCGGATGGAGCGTGCCACACTGGTTGGCGCATGTGATCAAGATATTGAAAAGGCCAAGGCCACCGGCCTGCCCGCCTATGACGATCTTCAGCAGATGCTAAAGGCGCAAACGCCTGACATGCTCGATGTCATTCTGCCGCCACCCGCGCAGGCACAGGCGATCCGCCTTGCTCTGGCGGCGGGGCTGAAATGGATCATCTGCCAAAAGCCCTTCTGCCGCGATCTTGGCGAGGCAGAGCGCATCACCGCCGAGGCCGAAGCCGCCGGAGCCACCATTATCGTGCACGAGAATTTCCGTTTTCAGCCGTGGTATCGCGCGATCAAGGCCGCGCTGGATCGCGGCGATGTGGGGCGGCTTCAGCAGGTGACATTCCGGCTGCGTCCGGGCGATGGGCAGGGGCCAGAGGCCTATCTGTCGCGCCAACCCTATTTCCAGACCATGCCACGCTTTTTGGTCCATGAAACCGCCGTTCATTGGATCGACACCTTCCGCTATCTTCTTGGCGATCCGCTGGGCGTGTACGCCGATTTGCGCCGCATCAACACGGCGATCGCGGGGGAGGATGCGGGCTATATCCTGTTTGACCATCCGAACGGGGTACGGGCGCTGTTCGACGGCAACCGGCATCTGGACCACGATGCCGAAAATCTGCGTTGCACGATGGGCGAGGCCCTGTTCGAGGGAACAGAAGGCACGCTCGACCTGCGCGGCGACGGATCGGTGCATCTGCGCGCCTTCGGAAAAGGCGAACGAACCTGCGTGCTGCCGCCGGACACATGGACCGGCTTCGGCGGCGATTGTGTTCATGCGCTGCAACGCCATGTGGTCGCCGGGATCATCGACGGCACCCCTTTTGAGAACTGTGCGCAGGACTATCTGGCAGTGGAACGGATCGAGGCCGCGATTTACGATTCCAATCGACAAGGGCGTAAGCAGTTCTTTCAGGAGTAGACATTTCCATGCCCGACAAATCCCCATCCAATTCGCAACGCGCCATTCACGAGCTGCGCGCGCGGATATTCTCTGGCGAGTTGGCAGCAGGTTCGGATCATCTGGAATCGGAGCTTGCCGATATGCTTCAGATGTCGCGCACGCCGGTCCGCGAGGCTGTGCTGACGTTGGAAGGGCAGGGGCTGCTGGAATTGCGACCGCGCAAGGGGGTGCGTATCCTGCCGCTGTCGCCAGAAGACATGTCCGAAATCTATGACGTGCTGACAGAGCTGGAAAGTCACGCCGCCGAACGCGCGGCTACCGCGCGCTATGCCGAAAGTGATCTCCAGGCGCTGGCCCAAGCGATCGCGGACATGGAGGCGGCGCTTGATGCGTCCGATTTGGAAGCATGGGCCGATGCCGATACCCGGTTTCATACCGAATTGGTCCGGCTGGGCGGCAACACACGTATCCAAAGCATCGTCGGAATGATGAGCGATCAGGTCCGGCGCGCGCGGATGACGACGCTGTTCATGCGGCCCGTTCCAACCAAGTCGAACGAGGACCACCGCCGGGTCTATCAGGCGATCCGCGATGGCGACGCGGTCACCGCGCGCGAATGTCACCGCAAGCACCGGCAGGATGCGAAGAAAATCCTCGTCGATCTTCTGGCCAAACTGCGGCTGCGCTACCTTTAGCCTTGGACAGCCGGCCCTGCCTTGATGCCGCGGGCGATCGGCCGTCCCATTTCTCACATTTGACGACCCGAAAAGCACGAGATTCAACCTCCTCGTGCATTGGCCTGGGCCGATCCGTTGCGGTGCTGATTTTCTAGGCAAGCGCACGCCGAAAATCCGGGTTTCGCGAATTAGTTAAGGACTGACCCCCGCCGATCCGCCAAAAAAAGTAGCAATCGCCCGGATTGCTTTTTACCATCCGATCAAATTCTGGGGGCGGCGAATGTTCGACATCATCATCAAGAAGGCCTGCCTGCCCGATGGCAGTGGGCCGCTGGATATTGCAATTCGCGGCGACCGCATCGCGCAGATCGCGCCGGAGATCACGGCAGAAGCGCAAGAGGAAATCGACGCGGCAGGGGGCTTGGCCTCGCCCCCCTTCACCGACCCGCATTTCCATATGGATGCAACGCTCAGCCTTGGTCATCCGCGCATGAATGTTTCGGGCACGCTGCTTGAGGGGATTGCCCTTTGGGGTGAGCTTAAACCCCTGTTGACGCCTGAACAGGTGATCGAACGCGCCCTGCGCTATTGCGATCTCGCTGTGTCGCAGGGCCTGTTGGCGATCCGGTCGCATGTCGATGTTTCCACCGCGCCGCTTGTCGGCGTCGAGGCGCTGCTGGACGTGCGCAAACAGGTCGCGCCCTATATCGACCTGCAACTGGTGGCCTTCCCGCAGGACGGTCTGTACCGGGCCGAAAACGCGGAAAAGAACCTGCTACGGGCGCTCGATATGGGGGTCGACGTGGTGGGCGGCATTCCGCATTTCGAACGTACCATGTCGGATGGTGCGCGCTCTGTCACGCGGCTGGCCGAAATCGCGGCAGAGCGTGGTCTGATGCTGGACCTGCATTGCGACGAAAGCGACGATCCCATGTCGCGGCATGTGGAAACGCTGGCCTATGAAACCACGCGCCTTGGCCTTGGCGGGCGCGTGACCGCCAGCCATGTCACGGCGATGCATTCCTACGACAATTACTATGCGTCCAAGCTGATTCCGCTTATCGCTGAAAGCGGTATGAACGTGGTGCCCAATCCGCTGATCAATATCACGCTGCAGGGGCGTTCGGACACATATCCGCGCCGCCGCGGCCTGACCCGCGTGCCCGAACTGCGCGCTGCCGGGGTCAATGTGTCCTTCGGTCAGGATTGTACGATGGACCCGTGGTACTCGCTTGGCTCTGCCGACATGCTGGAAGTGGCCCATATGGGCGTGCATGCGGTGCCGATGACCTCGCGCGAGGCGATGGAGTGGGCCTTTTCGTCCGTGACGCTGAACGGAGCCAAGACGATGGGCCTGCCGGACCCCACCCTGCGTGAGGGCGGACCGGCCAGCATGGTCGTGCTGCAAGCGCGTGATCCGATTGAAGCGGTGCGCATGAAAGCCACCCGCCTTGCTGTCATCAAGCATGGCAAGGTGCTGTCGCGAACAGCGCCGCGCATTGCGCAGCTTGACCTGCCGGGGCGGCCAGCAACGCTTGACCCGTCCGACTACGCGCCCAAGGCCGCAAGCCCGGTCACCGAATAACAATAGAACCTGCCACCAACAGAAGAGGACTCACCGATGAAACTCAACACAACCCGTCGTCAGCTTATGGTCGGCGCCGCCGCGACGCTGGCCCTGCCTGCCTATATCCGCCGCGCAGGCGCTCAATCCACGATCCGCATTGCGGGCGTGCATATGTCCCCGGTCGAGAACGCCTGGAACAGCCGGATTCACGTCGCGATGCAAGAAGCCGCGGCGTCTGGCCTGATCGAATACGACTTCTCCGAAGGGGTCGCGCCGACCGATTACCCCCGCGCGATGCGTGAATATGCCGAAGGCGGCGCGCAGATCATCTGGGGCGAATCCTATGCCGTCGAACGCGAAGCGCGCGAAGTCGCCGGGGATTACCCTGAAACAGCTTTCCTCATGGGCTCCTCCGGTGGGCCGCAGGGCGACAATTTCGGCGTCTTCGGAACGCGCAACCACGAGGCCGCCTATCTGGCCGGTATGCTGGCCGGGACGATGTCTGAAACCAACGTCTTTGGGTCGGTCGGCGGGTATCCGATCCCCGAGGTGAACCTACTGATCAATGCCTTCCGCATGGGCGTGAGAGAAGTGAACCCCGATGCCAGCTTCCTGAACGGCTTCATCGGTGCATGGTTCGATCCGGCCCGCGCGCAAGAGGCCGCGATTGCCCAGATCGATGCGGGCGCGGATATCCTCTTTGGCGAGCGGATCGGCACAGCGGATGCTGCTCAGGCACGCGGTATCAAGGCGATCGGGTCGCTCATCGACTACACGCCGCGCTATCCGGGCACTGTGTTCGCCAATGCGATCTGGAACTACGGCCCGACAATCGAAGCAATCGTTGCGGATGTTCAGGCGGGCAAATCCACCGGCCGGAACTACACCGAATATTCGTTCATGGCGCATGGCGGCAACGAACTGATCTATGTCGCCGATGAAGTCCCAGCCGATGCCATCGCCGCGATGGAGGCCAAACAGGCCGCGATCCAGTCTGGCGAATGGGACGTGCCGATCGACGAAAGCGAACCGGCCTGATCGCGGGCGATTTCGCGTGATGGATGCCACGGCTCTGGCCGCTGCAATCGCAACCGGGCAGACCACTGCCTGCGCTGTGATGGATGCAAGCCTTGCTGCCTGCCGCGCGCAGGCGGGGCTTGGGGCCGTGGTGCATCTGGATGAAGACATGGCCCGCGCCGGGGCAGAGGCAGCAGATGCTGCACCTGCCGAACGACGTGGGCCATTTCATGGGCTGCCTTTTCTGGTGAAGGATCTGGGCGGCGTGGCGCAGGGGTTGCCCGCTGCCGCAGGCTCTGCCGCGTTGCGGGCCCGGCGGCACGTTCCTGCAGAGGACAGTCACCTGCTCCGCGATTTGCGGGGCCTTGGGCTGATCCCCTTCGGCCTGACGGCGACGCCTGCCTTCGGTCTTTCCCTGACATGCGAACCCGATGGGCTGCCACCCGCCCGTAACCCGTGGAACCCTGCGCTGACGCCCGGAGGGTCCTCTGGCGGGGCGGCGACGGCGGTTGCTGCCGGGATGGTTGCGATTGCTCATGCGACGGATGCCGCCGGGTCCATTCGTGTGCCGGCGGCCTGTTGCGGCTTGACCGGGTTGAAGCCCTCGCGCGGGGGCGTGCCGGGCGGGCCTGACTTTACCAACCATCTGATGGGCATCGCCTCTGAACTGGTGTTGGCGCGGTCGGTCCGTGATGTGGATACCGCGTACCAAGCCGTGGCGCAGCCGGGACCGGTGGTGCATCTGCCCGGCCTGCCGCGCGTGGCGCTGGCCTTGCCGGACCGATGCGCCCCAGACATCTGCAAGGCGGCGCAAGACGCGGCCGATGCGCTGCGCGATGCGGGCTGCGCCGTCCATGAGATCGCCGCGCCCGATCAGATCGGGGCCGAAGCGCAAGACATTTCACGAACGATCCTTTCAGTCTCACTGGCGGAATGGATGGCGGCCTTGGATGTGCCGGACAACGAAATACCGCCGCTTGCCGCTGCAATGGTCCGCGAAGGCCGCGCGGTCGATGGCGCCACCCTGTTCGCAGCCTCGCGGCAACTGGCCTCGCTGTCGGACCGCGCGCGCACCTTGTTCCAAAGCGCCGACGCGATCCTGATGCCCGTGCTGGCCGCCCCGCCTTTGCCTGTCGGCACGCTCGACCTGATGGGCACAGATCCCGGCGCGCATTTCGCGGCGTTGGAAGGTTTTGCCCCCAATGCCGCGCTTGCCAATGTCGCGGGCTTGCCTGCGTTGGCGCTGCCCTACGGCATGTCTGCGGGGATGCCGGTCGGCCTGCAACTGATCGGCCCACCCGGCGCGGACAGCGCCCTGCTGCGGCTGGGCGCGATGATCGAACAGCGCGCACCGACGCTGACCTTTCCGTTCCCGATCGCAGGGTTGCCCGCATGACCAATGTATTGGAGCTTCGGGGCATCACGAAACGCTTTGGGGCGCTGACCGCCAATGATGATGTGACCCTGACACTGGGCGAAGGCGAAATCCTTGCGCTGCTTGGCGAAAACGGCGCGGGCAAGACCACGCTGATGAACATCCTCTTTGGTCACTACGCCGCCGATGCCGGGACTGTGCGGGTGTTTGGCCAAGACCTGCCGCCGGGCCTGCCGCGCGCTGCAATCGCGTTGGGCGTGGGCATGGTGCACCAGCATTTCACACTCGCCGGGAACCTGACCGTTCTGGACAACGTCATGCTGGGGTCCGAACCGTTGACGCGCGCCCGCTCTGCCCGTGGGGCCGCCCGCGCCAAGCTGATGCAGATCGCGGACCGCTTTGGGTTGCCGGTGAACCCGGAGGCCAAGATCAGCGCCCTGTCCGTGGGGGAAAGGCAGCGTGTCGAAATCCTCAAGGCGCTGTATCGCGACGCGCGTGTTCTGATCCTGGATGAGCCGACAGCCGTTCTGGCCCGTCCCGAGGCGATGCGCCTGTTCGAAACCCTGCGCGATATGACCAAGGAGGGGCTGTCTCTCATCTTCATCAGCCACAAGCTGCACGAGGTCATGGCCGCCTCGGACCGGGTGGCGGTGCTGCGCGGTGGCAAGATGGTCGCAGAACGCGAAACGGCGCAGACCAATCCGGCGGAACTTGCCGAACTCATGGTGGGCCGCAAGGTCGAACGCCCCGCGCGCCATGACCACAAGATCGGTGCGCCGGTGCTGGTGGCCGACAAGGTGCGGGTCGAAGAGGCAGGCGCGCGGCGTCTGGATGACGTGTCCTTCACCGTCCATGCAGGCGAAATTTTGGGAATTGTCGGTGTCTCCGGCAATGGTCAGGCCGCTTTGGGCGGGCTGCTTTCCGGTCTGGCCCATCCCAGCGCCGGTCATCTGATGCTGGAGGGGGCAGATATCGGCCATCTGGGGCCACGCGGCATGATCCGCGCCGGGGCGGGCCGCGTGCCGGAAGATCGCCATGCCGAAGGCGTGGTGGGCGAATTGAGCCTGTGGGAAAACGCCGTGTTGGAGCGTTTGCGCACGCCAGAATTCTCGCGGCGCGGTTTCGTCCGCAGGCGGGCGGCGCGCGATTACACCGCGACGCTGATCGACCGCTTCGACATACGCGGGGCCGCGCCCGATACGCGCACGCGGCTGCTTTCTGGTGGCAATATGCAAAAGCTGATCCTTGGGCGGGTGCTGACGAACGGCCCGCGTTTCGTGCTGACGAACCAGCCCACGCGCGGTTTGGACGAAGGGGCCATCGCCGCCGTCCATGCCGAGCTGTTGGCCGCCCGCGCTGAAGGGGCGGCCATCCTGTTGATCTCGGAAGAACTGGAAGAGGCCGTGGCCCTGTCGGACCGGATACAGGCGATCGTCAAAGGCCGCTTGTCGCAACCGATTTCAGCGAACGAGGCAGACCCGCAACGCCTGGGCCTGATGATGGCAGGCGTCTGGAAGGAGGACGGTGATGCGGCTTGAACGACGCAGCCATGTTCCGCTGTATCTGGTGATCCTTGCGCCCCTTGCCGCAGTTGTCAGCGCGCTGATCCTTGCGGCGGGTCTGATCGCGGCGGCGGGGGTCAACCCGCTGATGGCCTATGGCGAAATGCTGGCGGGCGCGCTGGGCTCGAAGCTCGCCGTGGCAGAGATGCTGACCCGCGCCACCCCGCTGATCTTTACGGGTCTTGCCGCGGCTGTCGCTTTTCAGGCGCGGCTTTGGAATATCGGCGGCGAGGGGCAGTTCTTTGTCGGGGCGTTGATGACCGCGTGGATCGGCCATTCGCTCGGGCTTCCCGGATGGATTGGCATCCCGGTGCTGATGCTGGCCGGAATGGCAGCGGGCGCGGCGCTGTTGGCCGGACCCGCCTATTTGCGGCTGCGCTTCGGGGTGGATGAGGTCGTGACCACGCTGCTGCTCAATTTCATCGTGATCCTTTTCGTCGGTCTGATGGTCGAAGGGCCGATGCGTGATCCCTTGGCATTTGGCTGGCCCTCTTCCGTGCCGGTCGATGGCGATTTTCGCCTCCCTGACCTGATCCCGCGGACGCGGCTGCATATCGGGTTGATCTTTGCTGTCGTGGCGGCAGGGGCCGTGTGGCTGGTGCTTGCCCGCACCGTGTTCGGCGCTGAAACCCGTGCGGCGGGGCTGAATGCCAGTGCGGCGGCCTTCGCCGGGATTTCGCTGCCGCGCACCATCATGGGGGTGGCGCTGTTGTCGGGGGCCTTGGCCGGGCTGGCCGGGTCGGTCGAGGTCATGGGGGTCACGGCGGGCGTCACCACTACGATGAGCCCCGGTTTCGGCTATGCCGGTATCGTTGTCGCCATGCTGGCCGCGCTTCATCCTGCGGGGGTTGTCGCGGCGGCGGTCTTTGTCGCGACCGTTTTCGTGGGCGCCGACGCCATGAGCCGCGCCACCGGTGTGCCCAGCTTCATCGCCGATGTGATCGTCGCGCTATGCCTGCTGACCATGATCGTGGCGCTTATGTTCACAACCTACCGGGTACGCCGATGACCGAAGCGATTGACCTGCTGCTGAATACCAGTCTTTGGGCCTCTGTTCTGCGGATCGCGACGCCGCTGATTTTCGGCGTGCTGGGCGCGCTTCTGTGTGAGCGGTCCGGTGTGCTGAACCTTGGGATCGAGGGGATCATGACCATGGGGGCCATGACCGGGTGGCTGGCCGTCTATATGGGCGCGCCGTTGCTGGTCGGCCTGCTGATCGCGGCGTGTTGCGGGGCGCTGATGGGGCTGCTGCACGCGGCGCTGACCGTGCCCCTTGGGCTTTCGCAGCATGTGTCAGGGCTTGGGATCACGCTTTTTGCCTCGGCGCTGGCCTATTACCTGTACCGGCTGCTGGTAGAGGTCGGCGACCTGCCGCCCACGATCGAGCCGTTCCAGCCGCTGAACATTCCGGGGCTGTCGGATATCCCGATCCTTGGCCCGATCCTGTTCTCGCAGGCGGTGCCCACCTATCTGGCGCTCGCTGCCGTGGCGGTGATGGCCTATATCCTCAGCCGGACGCCGTTGGGCCTTGCAATCCGCATGACCGGCGAAAACCCCCACGCCGTCGAAGCGCAGGGCCTGAACCCGATCCGAATTCGCATCGGCGCCGTGGTCGCAGGTTCTGCCCTGATGGCCGTGGGAGGGGCGTTTCTGACCACAACGGCGTTCAACAGCTTCTTTCCGGGCATGGTGCAGGGCCGGGGCTGGATTTGCATCGCGCTGGTGGTCTTTGCCAGTTGGCGGCCCGGCAAGGCATTGATCGGCGCGCTTTTGTTCGCGTTCTTCGATGCCTATCAACTGCGTCTGCAAACGGCGATCGACGGGGTGCCGTATCAGCTTTTCCTGATGGCGCCCTATGTGCTGTCCATCGTCGCGCTTGTTCTCGTGGCCCGCCGGGCAGAGGTGCCGGCCGCACTGATGACGCCATACCGGCGGGGTGAACGGTAGCGTCGGGCGTGCGCTTGCCGGGGCGACGCGCGGCCTGCCAGTCTGTTCTCGCCACCCATGGTCCGAGCTTATATGTAGGCTGGAAACCACGCTGCTTTGGTGGGTGGAGCCATTGGCTGCGACGAGGGGCCGTCAGTGTTCAAGATCGATACTGCGCAATCCGCTTCATTCCTCGTTGCATGCGAAGAGGGGTCCATCCGCTCTGCGTCGGAACGATTGGGCGTCGAGCCATCGACAATCAGTCGCCAGATCAAGGCATTGGAAAAGTCGCTTGGCACGGCGCTGATTGAACGGGGGCGCAAGGGCGTGCGCCCGACCGAGGCGGGTACGCTGCTGCGGACCTATCTGCAACACCAGCGAAGCGAACAGGAAGCCCTGTTGTCGGAGTTCGATGCGCTCAAGGGGATGCGGCGGGGCGAATTGGTGATTGCGGTCGGCGACGGCTTTATCAGCGATTTCGTCGGCAACGCGTTGCAGTCGTACAAGGCGGCATTCCCCGGCTTCACCTATGATCTGCTCAGTGGATCGACCGAACAGATCCTGCACGCCCTTAGAACCGACCATGCCCATATCGGGCTGGCCTATAATGCCGGGACAGAACGGGCAATCCGAAGCGTTGCGCGGGTCAGACAGCCGCTTGAGCTGCTGGTCAGCCCGACGTCGCAATGGGCGGACCTGCCAGAGCCGGTGACGATGCCGCAACTTGAAACCTTGCCGGCGGCGCTGCTCAAAACCGGGTCCGGCGTGGGCGATATGATTGCGCTGGCAGAAGCAAATAACGCGGTCCGGCTTCAGGCTGTGGTGCGGTCCAATTCCTTGGCCGTGTTGCGCAATTTCGTGCGTGAGGGGCTGGGGGTCACGGTGCTGCCTGCCTTTGTGGTAAGCGGCGAGGTTGCGGATGGGACCATCATCACCAAGCGGCTGGATATCCCCGAGTTCAGTAAGGGCATGGCGTCGGTCTTGACCCGTCAAGGGCGTCGCTTGCCCGAAGGCGCGACACGGCTGGTCAATCACATCACCCGGTCGATGGTGGCCTTTCAAGCCAATGATTAGCGTTGCATTCGCCGCAACGATAATTCTCAATCCGTGCAATTCCCGCAGGTGGGCTTTGGGCATAGGCTGTCGAGAATCCCGAACGCCCGGCAACTGGGAGGTACGTCGAAATACCGTATCGCCATTTTGGCCGGTGACCTGGCAGGGCAATCGGTGGGCCGCGGGACAAAAGGGCTGGATCAACACAAGGAGCGGAGCATGATCGGTGTAGTAGGATGTGGCGCGATGGGCGGCGCGATGATTGCGCGGCTTGCCGAAAAGCGCCACGAGGTGCGCTGCTACGACGCGATGCCAGAGGCGCGTGCGCGGGCGGCGGCCAATGGCGGCACGGCTTGCGACAGCTTGGCCGCGTTGGCGCAGACCTGCGACCAGATCATCCTGTCCCTGCCCACGGCCCAGATCGTGACCAGCGTGATGGCCGACCTCGCGCCGCATTTGCAGGGCGGGACCATCATCTTGGACACATCCACATCGGAGCCGGAAACAACCAGACGGCTGGCCGCTGCGGCAGAGGGCTATACCTTCCTTGATGGTCCGGTCAGCGGCGGGCCGGGCGGTGCGCGGGCAGGGACGATGACGATGATCCTAGGCGGTCCGGTTGCGGCAATCGACGCTCTGCGCCCGGTGCTGGATGATCTGACGGCCAAGACCGTGCATGTCGGCCCGGCAGGCGCTGGTCACGCGGCCAAGATCGCCAACAACTTGCTGTGTGCGGCAAATCTAGTGCTGGTCAGCGAAATGGCCCGTCTGGCGCAAAGCTGCGACATCCCGCTGGACAGCCTGCTGCAAGGCGTCAATGCCGGATCAGGACGCAGCGGGGTCAGCGAAGTGAACTTCCCCAAGTGGATTCTGAACGGCGCCTTCGATTCCGGCTTTACCATGGGGCTGATGCGCAAAGACGTGGGGCTGGCCACCAAGCTGGCGGCGCAGGGCGGGCTTGACCTGCCTGCAACCAAAGCCATTGCGGCGATCTGGGAACGCAGCCGCGACACGCTGGCCGACAGTGCCGACTTCAATGAGATTTTCAAATATGGAGCGACCTAAAATGTCTGACCGCAAAGACCTTCTGCGCAGGCTGATGCGTGATCTTGGCCTTGGCGAGACGGTACAAAGCCTTGTTGCTGGCCAGTTGCGCGACGGTGCAGGCGGTGCCGTTCTGCTTGAAGACCCCTATGCGCAGATCGAACTGGCCCGCTATGCCGATTGCGGTGCGGCGCTTAGTGCTGAGGCCTGCGAAGCCGCCGCTGCTGCGCAAAAGGAGTGGGTCGCGGGGCATTCCGCCGCGAAACGCGGTGACGTCATGCAGGACATTGCCCGCGCGGTTCTGGACCATCACGAAACGTTGGCGCGGCTTGAGGCGCTGGTGGCAGGCAAACCCATCCGCGACTGCCGGGTGGAGGTCGCAAAAGTGGCCGAGATGTTCCGCTATTACGCCGGGTGGGCGGACAAGCTGCATGGCGAGGTGATCCCGGTGCCCAGCGGGCATCTCAACTACACGCTGCGCGAACCCTTGGGGGTGGTGTTTCAGATCACACCATGGAACGCGCCGATTTTTACCGCCGGCTGGCAAATCGCACCTGCCATCGCGACCGGCAACGGGGTGGTGATCAAACCCAGCGAACTCACACCGCTGACAACCGTTGCGCTGGTGAGGATCGCCGAAGGCGCGGGTCTTCCCAAAGGGTTGGTGAACGTGCTTTGCGGGTTGGGGCCAACGACCGGGCAAGCTGCGATAGATCACGACGCGGTGCGCAAGGTGATCTTCGTCGGCTCGCCCGAAACCGGGCGGCGCGTCGCGGTCGCGGCGGCACAGGCGTTGAAACCGGCGGTGCTGGAACTGGGCGGAAAATCGGCCAACATCGTTTTTGACGATGCCAATCTCAAACATGCCGCCCTTGGCGCGCAGGCGGCGATTTTCTCGGGCGCGGGGCAAAGCTGTGTCGCCGGTTCGCGGCTGCTGGTGCATCAATCGGTCCATGCCGAGCTGACCGATATGATCGCAGCGGGGATGAACGGCATCACCTTGGGCGATCCGCTGGATGAGGCGACGGAGGTTGGGCCGATCAGCAATGGCCGCCAATTCTCCCATGTCAGTGCCATGATCGACGGTGCGCGTAATGAGGGTGCCAAGGTGCGCAGCCGCGACACCACCCCGGACACCGGGTACTTCGTGCCGCCCACCCTGCTTTCGGGGCTGGAAAGCCGGGCCACCGCTGCGCAGACCGAAATTTTCGGCCCTGTCGTCACCGCGATTCCGTTCGCGGATGAAGAGGAAGCTATCGCCATTGCCAATGACACGTCCTTCGGGCTAGCGGGTGCGGTCTGGACCGCAGATGTGGGCCGGGCGCATCGTGTTGCCTCGGCCGTGCGCGCCGGAACATTCTGGGTCAACAGCTATAAGGCGATCCACGTGTCCTCGCCCTTTGGCGGATCGCTCAATTCCGGTTTTGGCCGGTCCAGTGGCAGCGACGCCTTGATGGAGTATACAAGCCCGAAATCGATCTGGCTCGACAGTGGGAAAACGCCCATGATTGGGTTTGGATACGTGTCCTGACGCGGGCGTCCAAACGATGAATGAAAACAACAAGCGGTTGATGCTGTGCGACAAAGGTGCACCATGACACTTGTCACCGACACCGAAGAGTTGCTGTTCGGCGATCCCGAGGTCGCCGCACTGCTTGGCATTCAGCCGCGCCGGTTCGCCGATTTCGCCGATCTTGCTGGCGTGCTTCTGGGCGCCATCTCCGGGGTGCAGGCAGATGTGGTCCGCCGGACATACGCGGCCAATCCCTGTCTGGTCGACATCACCAGCCACGACATCGCCGAAACGGCGCGGCGCAATTTTGAACCGGGCGGCGCGGTGGCATCGCTGCTTTTTGCGCGCGGCGTTCATGCGGTGATGGCGCACCGCGTGGCCCATCAGCTGTGGCGGGATGGCGATCATATGCGCGCTCTGGCCGTCAGTTCGAGCTTCGGCCGCGCCTTTTCCACCGAAATCCACCCCGGCGCGCAGATCGGGCCGGGCTTCTGGCTGGATCACGGTGTTGGTTTTGTCGCCGGAGAGACCTGCATGATCGGGCAAGATGTTTCGATCTGGCACAACGTCACGTTGGGCAGCACCCTGAGTGACAGCGGCCCCAAACGACATCCGACAATCGGCGACGGCGCCGTAATCGGGGCGGGGGCCACCATTCTTGGCAACATCACCGTGGGGGCAGGGGCAAATGTGGCCGCTGGCACCATTGTCGTCGCCGATGTCGCGCCGGGCACTGTGGTCGTCGGTGCCAAGGCGCGGGTCGTCGGGCCTGCGCAGATCTCTTTTCGGCAATCCAAGGAGTAGCGCGATGAATGCCGCATTCGGATTGGATCACCCGCTGATTGCGGTGCACGACATCAATGCCTTGCGTGGCCGCCTGATCTCCATCGGGTTCAATATGACGCCTATCGGCAAACACCCGTGGGGCACCAGCACCAGTCTGGCGATGTTTCAGGGCTGTTTGCTGGAAATCATGGGCATCTACGACGAGACATTGATCGATGAGGTGCCCGCCGGGAATTTCCACTTCGGTCGCCATGTCTATGAGCATCTGCAAAATCGCGAAGGCGTGGCGCTGACCGCGTTGCATAGTACCGATTCAGTTGCAGACGCCGCGTTTGCCGAAAAGGCGGGGTTGGCTGTGAGCGGCCATCTGGAGTTTGGCCGCGATGTGACCCTGCCCGATGGCACGGCCGGGCGCACGAAAACAACGCTCGCCCTGCTGCCAGACGAAATGCACACACGCCTGTCGTTTTTCCTGTGCCAGCAGCACCGCCCTGAATTCATCTACGTGCCAACCTGGTTGGAGCATCGCAATTCGGTTTGCGGCTATGCCGGGGCGTCTGTCCTGACGCGGGAGGAGGACATGGATGCGCTCATCGCCAAGTTTACCGGCCTTTACGGCGCACCCCGCGCCTGCGATGGCGGCACCGTGTTCAATACTGCGAATGGCGAATTACGGCTGCTTTCCCGCACCGCGATCGAGGCGCGCAATGGCCCCCTGCCGCGGGCTGTCCTGATCGGGGACGCGCCGGGCATCGTGACTTTGGACCTTGCCTATTCCGACGAGGAAAAACTGGAGGCATGTTTGCGCAGCTCTGGCCTTGGCTACAGGAGGCACGGCACCGAGTTCCGCCTGTCCGACCCGTCGGCCTTCGGTAACACGTTCCTGAATTTCGTTCCGCGCTAAAATGCCTTGCGCAGGCTACGCTGCTTGCCAAGCCGCCGCAGGCGGAACCGCACTGAGGGCCATTCGCTGCGGATGCAAGATCAGGCCGCTGGCGAATTGTTCGTCTGCGGGACAAAGTGAGCTTTTGCTGCGACTAGGCCAAGAACTGCTTTGCCCGCCTTACGATAGCGGCGAAAGGTACAACCCTCCGCAACATTGTGGCCGATTGGCACACTATTGCAGCCTGAATGAAGCAGAGTCACCGGCGCCCTGATCTACCGTAAAACGCAAAATATTCCCGCTTTTCACTTCGACCAATTGGCAGTTGTAGGGGATCGGCTCACCACCCCAGTCCATTTCGCGGCAGAAGTATCCTTCCTGCCAACTCCAGCTGCCGCTGATATCCCATCCAAGCGCGGCACCTTGGAGGCGGCCGTTCCCCAGAACGTTCAGCCGCACGCCGTAAATACGATTGCGCAGCTCCTTACCGTCCACCAAGGACAGGAACGTTCCCTTATCCGAGACCGGAACAAAGCTGTCGGCGAGGGCCGATGTCGCTCCAAGAACCAGTGTCAAACATACAGTAAGATTTTTCATCGGGTACCTCGTCGAGTGATACTTATTACTACGCAAGCCACAACGATTTGGTTCACTCGACGTTTTGACCGACAGGTTACTTTGGTCCTCACCTCATCAAACGAGCTAAGACTGTGGTTTGTCATATTCGCGGCTACACACCCTTTAAAAGGCCGGATCACAGGTGATCTGCTTTCGACATTGCCTCACTGAAGCTTAACAGACGGCTCTGCCGCTGCCCTCGGGAGACGGGCAACAAACGCCAACGCCAGGAGTTTCAGCGCGCAGGGCAGAACAGCATATAGAAAATTCAAACTCTGCAACGCTTCGGCTGTGTTTGTGCCACCTGGCGTGAACCCCGTATATTGCAATGCCGGCAATACAATCGCGGCTGCTAGCGCCAATGACATCTTCGCGGCAAAAGCCCAGACACCGAACCCGATGCCTGTAGCGACACCTTGCGTCATGAGCACATTGGCAAACAACGCAGGCAGAATGACCATATCCGCGCCCAAAGCCGCACCAGAAGCCGCGCAAATCAGACCAAACCGCCATGCCGCCCCGGCAGGGAGCAAAAAAGCTCCAACAAATGAAATGACGGCGAGGCACATTGCGAACAGTAAAACCTGACGGGCACCAAATCGTGCAGACGCCCGTGACCAAACCAGTGCAGACATGCCCGCAGTCAGAAAGAACAGCAACAGAAAGAGCCCCGCAAGATCGGGCAGTTCGAGGCGGTCTTCGACAAAAAACAAGAAAAGCGTCGACGTGACGGCAACAGGCAGCGCGTTTAGCAGCGCGATCAAGAGCAAATGAATTATTTTGGGCTGTAGCAACCGTCGAAGCGACTGGCCTTGATGCGTTTCAGCGCCCACGGGTCTCCAGAATGGTCGGCTCAGCAGCCAAATGGCCAGCGATGCTATCGCCAGCCCCAGACCAAAAAGCGAATAGCCTTCAAGTACCCCGTAGTAACCCCCGAGTAGCCCGGGCAAGATTGCCGCCACAACGATGCCGCCCAGGGCTCCGGTCTCGCGCAACCCAGCAAACCGCAAATGTTCGCTTTCGGCGCGGTCGCCGACAACTGCGGCGCCCTGTCCGTAAAAAAGAATTGTTCCCAGACTGTAAGACGTGAAGACAAAAACCAATCCGGCAACGAGCCCAAACATGTTTGGCTGCATTACGAAAACGATCCAGAAACCTATCCCCATTCCTAGAAACGCGCCCGCCGCAAAACGCGACCTGAAGGCGGGAAAACGATCGATTACGCGCCCTAGTATGGGATCTTGAACAAAGTCCAAAGCACGTAAGCCGAACAGAAGGTAGCCGATGGTCCCCAAGCCAAGTCCCAACTCGGCCGCAAAACTTGGAAGGTGGATATACAAAGGGATGCCAGCAGATGCCAGAAAGGCCGCGACCAACGGAACTGTCACTTTGTCAGTCATTTTGCCTCCCCAACACTCATTGATTACGTCCAGAACGTTGGTTTGGATCAATGCGGTGGCCGGGCATCCTGACGATTACTGTTCACAGGGCTTTGTTGCACAAATCGAATGAAGGGTGTTCTTTCCCGTTCCCCTGACGGACTCATCCCACGGGTTCTGTGACAGGAATTCCAAGAGCGGTGTAGCGGTTCAACACCGTGATGCGGACCTGGATCCCCGCGACCCGCCGACCGAAGTCCCGCGCCAGGAGGCTCTCGCCCAGTCGTTTCACACAATGCATCTTGGTCTCGACGCGGCTTCGCCGGTGATAGCCGCTCCATCGTCGCCACAGGGTGCGGCCCAGGTATCTTGACGCCTCCACGGCTTGATTCCGGGCGATGGCCCAGTTGCTCGTGGGCTTCCATGGCTTGGCGTTCTTGCGAGGCGGAATGACGGCGTGGGTATCAGGAGCAGCGATCGCGTCGTGGCATTTGCGCGTGTCGTAGGCTCCGTCTGCAGTGACGTTGCCGATGTTCTGATCGGGTTGGATCTGCGCAAACAATTCCGGCAGCATCGCGGCCTCACTGAATTGTTGCCGCCGACCGCGTCTGCCCGTCGGCGGCGATATCCAGACCATCTGCGGATCAAACCAGAGTGATAGCGACCCACGTCGCTTCACGCTGTCACTGTAAGTCGACCAGTTCGTGGTCTTGTACTTCATATGGGCCCAGCTGCGCATGGGCTCGAAATACCACGCTGGATTCGCGAGATGAATCCTTCAACTCATTTTGCAACAAAGCCATGGCAGATTGCCCCTTGCGGGCAGCAGTATAACACACTGATATTGATTATTTAAAGTGGCGGAGACGAAGGGATTCGAACCCTCGAGACGGTTTCCCGCCTACTCCCTTAGCAGGGGAGCGCCTTCGACCACTCGGCCACGTCTCCGCTGACCCGTCTAACGGCACGGGGGGGCGAGGGCAAGGCCAGAGTCGCTGGAATACGGGGCAAAACAGCGTCTGTGTCAGACTTGTCCGACATTGAGCATCGGCGCCGGTGTATCGGCCTGTGGACGCAGCGGGACGGAGTTGCGCACCTTGTCCGCCAGATCGTGGCCGAACCGCGCCATCAGCGCATTTTCCAGCGGGCGGGATCGGTGCATCGTGCGGCGTAGATCGGCAGTGCACCATTCCGCGTAAACAGCGCCTTTTGGAACGATTACCGTGGCGCTGGCAACGCCGCCTTGCAGCAGCATGATCTCTCCGGCGAAGGCGGGCCCCTGCGCGGCGTAGTTGAGGCCGCGTTTCTTGACCGTGAAGCTTTTGGTTTCGAGAAAGAACAGCTTGTCCGTGCGCTGGCCTTCATGAAGCAGCACCGTGTCCTCGCCGGCCACGGTCCAGCGGGCGCGGCGAATGATGCGGCGAAACTGGCCCGGTGACAGCGTCTTGAAATACTCGAACGCGATCCGCTCTTTTTCGGTCATGAACCAGGTGGAGCGTTCCATGACGATCACCCCGATGATGGTCAGATTGACCGAAACCAGCACCGAATTGGCCATGACCGATCCCAGGATGGCCGGGCTTTGCAGCGCATAAAAGGCGATATCGAACCCGGTTCCAACGGCCAGCATGCAACGCAGAAGCAACTCGTCCCGGACCATGTAGCCAAAGCATTTTAGCACGAGGCCAATGAAAATGAGGAAAACGAAAGGCTGATCAAACATCGGGGGTCCAGTCGCAATATGACAGGTATATGTCATAGCAGCGGACCGCCTGATTTTCACGGCAATAATGCCTTTGGTAAGGAATTCCGTACCTTTGACAAAGGGTTAATCAACCCGCCCGGGAAGGGCGGATCACCGGGTCAGGTGTTGAAAAGGAAGTGCATGACGTCGCCATCCTTGACCATATAGGCCTTCCCCTCGGCGCGCATCTTGCCGGCTTCCTTGGCAGGCTGTTCGCCGCCGCAGGTGATGTAATCGTCATAGGCGATCGTTTCAGCGCGGATGAAACCCTTTTCGAAATCACCATGGATCACACCGGCTGCTTGCGGTGCCAACGTGCCTTGCGGGATCGTCCATGCGCGGGCCTCTTTGGGGCCGACGGTGAAATAGGTTTCAAGGTTCAGCAGCCCGTAGCCCGCCTTGATCAACCGGTCGAGCCCGGCCTCCTCCAGCCCCATCTCTGACAGGAACATCTCGGCCTCGTCCACTTCGAGCTGGCTGAGTTCTTCTTCGATCCGGGCCGAGATGATGACGTGCGAGTTGCCCTGCGCCGCGGCCATTTCGGCGACCTTGGCGGACAGCGCATTGCCTTGCGCCGCGTCTTCCTCGGCCACGTTACAGACGTAAAGAACCGGCTTGGTGCTTAGCAGTTGCAGCATGTTCCATGCCTTCAGGTCTTCAGCATCGACTTCGACCACGCGGGCGGGCTTGCCGTCTTCCAGCGCGGCCTTTGCCGCTTCCATCAGACGTTGCTGCTGCACGGCTTCCTTGTCACCGCCGCGCACTTTACGGACGATGTTCTGCAACCGCTTTTCGATGCTTTCCAGATCGGCGAGCATCAGTTCCATTTCGATGGTTTCCGCATCGGCCACGGGGTCCACGCGGCCTTCCACATGGGTGATGTCATCATCTTCAAAGCAGCGCAGCACATGCGCGATGGCGTCAACTTCGCGGATATTGGCGAGGAACTGGTTGCCCAAACCTTCGCCCTTGGACGCGCCCTTCACCAGACCGGCAATATCCACAAAGGTCATGCGGGCCGGGATGATCTGCGCGGACCCCGCGATCTCTGCCAGTTTGGCCAGCCGGGCATCCGGCACGCCGACATCGCCGACATTCGGCTCGATCGTGCAGAACGGAAAGTTCGCCGCCTGCGCCGCCGCGGTTTTCGTCAGCGCGTTGAACAATGTGGATTTGCCGACATTCGGCAAGCCAACGATACCCATGCGAAAGCCCATGGCGGTCTCCTGAAAGCTAAGTCGCGTCTCCTTATCCGCCTGCCAAAAGCGGCGCAAGCTATGCTCTGCCTGCGATTAACGCCAGAATGCACACGGGCGAGCCATTGCACTTGGCCGGAGTTTTCGGCATGACCGCTGACGAGATCAGGAAAAGGGCACAGCATGTCTCGGATTGACGCCAAATTTGCCGAACTTCAGGCCGCCGGAAAAAAGGCCTTTGTCGCCTATGTGATGGCCGGAGACCCCGACTACGACACCGCGCTGGAAATCGTTCAGGGTATGCCGGGGGCGGGTGTCGATATCATTGAGCTGGGCCTGCCCTTCACCG
The DNA here is from genome assembly GCF_004803475.1 of Aliishimia ponticola. Taxonomy (GTDB): domain Bacteria; phylum Pseudomonadota; class Alphaproteobacteria; order Rhodobacterales; family Rhodobacteraceae; genus Aliishimia; species Aliishimia ponticola. Next base: position 100,170 of record NZ_SRKY01000004.1, on the reverse strand, counting down.
ATCCCATGGCGGATGGCCCGACGATCCAGTTGGCCGGGCAGCGCGCGCTTGAGACGGGCATGACCTTGGAGCGCACGCTGGACGTGGCGCGCGCCTTTCGCAAGACCGACGACACCACGCCAATCGTGCTTATGGGGTATTACAATCCGATCTACTCGCGCGGTGTGGACAAGTTCCTCGAAGACGCGAAAGAGGCCGGGATCGACGGTCTGATCATCGTGGACCTGCCGCCCGAAGAAGATGAAGAGCTTTGCATCCCCGCACAGGCGGCTGGGCTGAACTTTATCCGTCTGGCCACGCCGACCACGGATGACAAGCGCCTGCCGACCGTGCTGCAAAACACCTCTGGTTTCGTGTATTACGTATCGATCACCGGGATCACCGGCGCGGCAGAGGCACAAGCGGTCGACGTGGCGCCAGAAGTCGCGCGGATCAAAGCCAAGACGGATCTGCCAGTGATCGTGGGCTTCGGCATCAAGACGCCGGACCATGCCAAGAATATCGCCAGCGTTGCCGATGGGGCCGTTGTCGGCTCTGCCATCGTGGAACGGATCGGCAAGGGCGATAGCGCGGCGGATGTGCTGGCCTTCGTCAAGTCACTGGCCGATGGCGCGCACAGCGCCTAACCCCGCCGTTTGAGCATATGCGTCGCCTTGTAAGAGGCGACGACAGCGCCGCTTTGATTGATGATCTCGTTGAAGACATCGACAAAGCCCCGGTCCGGTTTGGACCGTGACGCCGTCGCCTTGAGGACCGTGGCCCGCACTTTCAGCGTGTCGCCGGGGTAAACGGGCGCCTTCCAGCGAATCTCGTCCATGCCGGGCGATCCCATTGACGAGTCCGACCAATCGCTGGCAGCCAGCGTCAGGTTGAACGCGGTCAGCAGGGTGTGAAATCCGCTCGCGATGATCCGCCCATAAGGGGATGCCTTGGCGGCCTCTTCGTCCAGATGGAACGGTTGCGCGTCCCACTGTTTGGCAAAGGTGATGATCTCCTCCTGCGTCAGGCTTTTCTCGCCCGTTTCGTAGGTAAAGCCTTCGGTCATGTCCTCGAAATACATGCTGTCCTCCCGTGGGCCCGGCGCGTCTTTGCCCGGCCCTTCGCATCTGCGCTCCGATGGTTGAGCGCGACCCTTACGCGGTGCAATCCTTCCGCTACGTCACGCGGGCGCATCCGCCGAGTATATTAACCATTGCCGCGCGCAGCGTTGATTGGTAACTTTTTTTGACCAAAGCTTGGAGGAGCCGCGAAATGCCCGTCATCACCTGCATTGATGATCTCAAAAGGATTTATGAGCGCCGGGTTCCCCGCATGTTCTACGACTACGCAGAAAGCGGCAGTTGGACGGAGCAGACCTTTCGCGAAAATACCTCTGACTTCGACAAGTTGCGCCTTCGTCAGCGTGTGGCCGTGGATATGACCGGACGCAGCACGCGAGGCCAGATGATCGGGCAGGACGTGACGATGCCGGTGGCGCTGGCCCCGGTGGGCCTGACGGGGATGCAGAATGCCGATGGCGAGATGAAAGCCGCGCGTGCCGCAGAGGCATTCGGCGTGCCGTTCACGCTGTCCACCATGTCGATCAACTCCATCGAGGACGTCGCAGAAGCGACGACCAAGCCCTTCTGGTTCCAGCTTTACACGATGAAGGACACCGATTTCACCGGGCGTCTGATCGAACGCGCCAAGGCCGCGAACTGTTCGGCGCTGGTCATCACGCTGGATCTGCAAATCCTTGGTCAGCGGCATAAGGACCTTAAGAACGGCCTGTCTGCCCCGCCGAAGATGACACCGAAAACCATCGCGAATCTCGCAACCAAATGGGCGTGGGGCATCGAAATGCTATCCGCCAAGCGGCGCGAGTTCGGCAACATCGTCGGCCATGTGGACGGGATCACCGATACCTCGCAACTGGGGGCGTGGACGGCAGAGCAATTCGACCCGTCGCTTGACTGGGGCAAGATCGAAAAGCTGATGGAACAATGGGGCGGCAAGGTGATCCTGAAGGGCATTCTGGATGCAGAGGACGCGAAAATGGCCGCCAAGCTGGGCGCGGATGCCATCGTCGTATCGAACCATGGGGGCCGTCAGTTGGATGGCGCGCTGTCGTCGATCCGGATGCTGCGTCCGATCCTCGATGCGGTGGGCGACGATGTGGAAGTGCATCTCGACAGCGGTATCCGGTCCGGTCAGGACGTGCTCAAGGCGCTCGCGATGGGGGCCAAGGGGACCTATATCGGACGCGCGTTCATCTATGGGTTGGGCGCGATGGGCCAGAAAGGCGTGCAGACCGCGCTGGAGGTGATCCAGAAAGAACTGGATACGACCATGGCGCTGTGCGGTGAAACCAATGTCAGCGATCTTGGCCTGCAAAACCTGCTGATTCCAGAGGATTTCGAAGGCCGCTGGCAGTCCTGACCGGGCCTGCGGGAACGGAATATTCAGCACTGCGCGCTAAGCTGGCGGCATGCTTGTATTCGCCGACGCCAAACTTGTGTTCCTTGCCACGCCCAAAACCGGCACAACCGCAGTGGAAACCGCGTTGCGGCGTCACGCGGATCTGGTCTTTGCGCTTGGCCAGAAACATGTCACGGCGCGCAGGTATCGCCGCAGGATCAGGCCGTTTCTCGAAAAGGAAATCGGACCGGGGCTTGAAACGGTCGCGATGATGCGCGCGCCGCTGGATCAGTTGCGAAGCTGGTACAAATACCGGGCGCGTTCGGGGCTGGTGGCGCCGCAAAAATCGACCGCCGGCATGACGTTCGAACAGTTCGTTGCCGATGTTCTGGAACCCGTGCCCCCGGCCCACGCGCATATCGGATCGCAGTTCCAGTTCCTGACCAATGCGCGCGGGCGGCGGGTGGTCGATCACCTTTTCGCCTATGAGGCGCAAGAACAGTTTCAGGACTTTCTGTCCGGACGCCTCGGCTTTGAGGTCGATTTCGACAAGCGCAATGTCTCACCCAAACGGCACGCCTCTCTTTCCCCCCAGCTGGAAGCCGCCCTGCGCCAGGCCCGCGCGGAGGAATTTGCGCTTTATGCCCGGCTATGGCAGGCGGGGGGATACCTTGGGCCGAACGGGCGCAAGCGCCGCAAGGCCCCCTTGGTCGATACGCAGCAGGCCCCTGCAAAATAAGGCTTTGCAATTCGCCGCTTTCCGTCTATACGCGCGTCCTCATGCGGGACCCGACAGCCTTGGAGGCGGCCCGCAGATGACAATTTAGGAGATACGACTATGGCTGGTGAGATTCCTGATCTCGAAGCCCAGGTCCGGACGGGGACAGGCAAGGGCGCCGCTCGTCAGTCCCGTCGCGACGGGATGGTACCTGGGATCGTTTACGGTGGCGGTGAAGATCCGCAACCGATCAACATTCCGTTCAACAAACTCTTTCACAAACTCAAGGCCGGGCGCTTCATGTCCACCTTGTGGAACCTGAAAGTTGACGGTCAGGACGACGTCCGCGTGATCTGCCGCAACGTGCAGCGCGACGTGGTCAAAGACCTTCCGACGCATATCGACCTGATGCGCCTGCGCCGCACCAGCCGTGTGAACCTTTTCATCCACGTGGAATTCACGGGTGAAGATGCGTGCCCCGGCCTGAAAAAAGGCGGTGTGCTGACGGTTGTCCGCCCCGAGGTGGAGTTGAACGTTGTTGCGGGCGAAATCCCGGAAAGCATCGTTGCAGACATCTCCGGTCTGGATATTGGCGACACCATCACGATCTCGTCCATCTCGCTGCCGGCTGGCGCGAAACCGACGATCGACCGTGACTTCGTGATCGGCAACATCTCTGCTCCGTCCGGTCTGCGTTCTTCCGAGAACGAAGAGGGTGACGCAGAAGAGGCCGTCGAAGAGACCGCCGAAGAATAATCATCAGCCACTGATTGGCGATGTGCAGAAGGGGGCCGCGTGGCCCCCTTTTTTGTTGCTGCGTGCCTTAGCCCAGCGACAGCCCGGTTCCGTATTGTTGGAGAATGTCGATCGCGACGATCTCAAGCGCGCGCTGATGCGTCGCCTTCAGATTGACCTGCGGCGCGCACCCTTCGTCATGGGCTTGCAGGAAGCGAGAGGCGCAAAGGCACCAGCTATCACCCGGCTTCAATCCCGCGAAACGGAACTCTGGTCGCGGGGTCGACAGATCATTGCCCACATATTTCGAGTAGGCGAGGAATTCTGCGGTCATCACGGCGCATACCGTGTGGCTGCCCTGATCTTGCGCGCATGTATTGCAATGCCCGTCACGAAAGAAGCCTGTCACGGGATCTAGGCTGCACCCTTCCAACGGGCCGCCCAACACGTTGATGCTGTCATCTGGTTCCATGGGTCGCCTCTGCTGCGCGCGGTGGTCCTTGAGTATCTGTACCACATCCCTGCCGCGTTCAGGGAAGCGGAATCTCGCGGTGATCCGCAATGTCGAACAGATCGACCGGCCCGGCCAAAAGCTCTTGCACAAGCGCGTCGCAAAAACCCCAGATCGCTTCGTCCTGCATCAGGTGATGTGTCAGCAGGCCCAGCGGTTCGGCCGGGTCGGTGCGCCCGTCGCGGCGGGCTGTCAGCGTGTCGACCAGCCGTGAAAGCGTCAATTCCGGGTCCACGACGCTGCGGGTGCCGCGCCAATCCACCGGGTCGATATGGGTGTTGATCTGTACAAGCCTGGGCACCGCTTCCCGCGCCTTGCGCGCGCCATAGGTCGACACGGCATGATAGCCGATGTGGGCAAGCTCCGGCAGGAGGGCTGCATCAATACGGTTCCATGGCGGCACGAACATCGGATGTGCGCGCGCGCCGAAAAGCGTGGTCATCCGTTCAAAGCTGCGCGCGGCGTCGGCAGCAGCGTCACCGCGCGGATGCCCGAATTCCGCTGATTTATGCCCGTCCGGCGCGTGATTCTCATGCGACCAGCCATGGATAACGGCGCGAAACCCGTCCGGGCCAAGGAACGGGGCCAGCGTCGGTTCCGCCCGTGCGGGAATAATCGCCAGATGCACGTGCACCCCGTGGCGGCTGGACATCTGGGCCAGACGGTCCAGCGCCGCCGTCGGGTGAACTGCGTCATCGTCACGCCACCAGAAAGGCAGACGCCGCCCGGCTTGCTCCCAGCGCGCAAGCTCGCATCGCAGATCGCGCCAACCGCTCATTCCAAGGCCTCCGTGCAGATCCTGACGGCTTCGCGGGCGCCGTCCAGACGAAATGCTGCCCTGCGGCGCAGTGGGGCCGCCATCGCCCGGTCGAGCGCATGTAGCAGCGCGGAGCCGTTCAAAGCGTCGGAAGGGACAAGTTCGATCCCGTCCAGCCGCGCCAGCGCCCGCGCCCGCAGCGACTGTTCCACCTCACCGCCATCGTCGAATGGGGTAATGACGGCGGGAATGCCCGTTTGCAGCAGGTCCATCGCCGTGTTGTAGCCGCACATGCTGACAGAGGCAGAGGCGCGCTGCATCATTTCCCGAAAGTCCGGGCGCGCGGCCTCCACGATCACGTTATGGGGGGCATGTGCGGCCAGCCGCGCGATCCGGTCCTGCGATTGCTGCCCGCCGACCAGTATCCGCCACGTCCGTTCGTCGCCTTGCGCAGCCGTGAGCGCGGCGCTGAACAAGGCCCCGCCAACCGCGCCGCCACCCGCGCTGACAAGGATTTCGCCTTGCCCGGCTTGCCCGGTCAACAGCGGCAAAGGCGGCACGACAAACCCCGTGTACCGCAGCACGGCTGCAAGTTCGGGCGTGACGGGCCAGCTTTCGTCCAGCGGGACAAGCGCCCGGTCCGAATGGACGAGCACGCCATCATAGAAGCGGCGGACGATGTCCTCGGCAAAGGCGGCCTTGGTCGGTTTCGATGGCGGTGCAAGCACATCGCGGATCGAAGCAAAGACACGCGGCGACGAGGCGCTGTTCTTGGCAGCGTCCAGCAGTTCGATAAACTCGGCGCGCAGGTTGCGCCGCCCGAATGGGAAAAGCTCGGTGATCAGAATATCTGGGGCGAGCGTGCGCCAAAGGTCCAGCAGCGCGTGGCGGCGCTGTGCCAGGTAATCGTCGTCCGCCAGCACATCCGCCTCGCCCAGAAGGCGCGTGAAATCCGTTCCGTCAGAGCGGAGCGGGGGCAATTGGTGCAGATGCACATATTGCGCGTTCAAATGCGGGGCAGGAAACCCGCCCGAAATAACATGCGCCTCATGGCCCGCAGCCGAGAAGGCGCGGCCCAAGGCCAATGCGCGCGCCAGATGGCCAGTGCCAAGCAGGTGGGTGACGACGATGAGGACACGGGCGGTCATGGACGGCGCTCCATCAGTCGGACAGGCTCCGGTTGCGGCTGCCACCCGGCGTGGGTTCGTTCCATCACGAAAAGCCTGTTGCGCTTGACCCGGAAGGGGCAGGGACCGGCGAAGTTCCAACCCCACGCGATGGCCAACAAAACGCGCATGACGCCGATATGGCAAATCGCGACGTGATCGCCGCGCAGCGCTTCCAGCCATGGCTCCAACCTGGTGCGTAACTCTGCCGGGCTTTCGCCGCCCGGCGGGTGATATTCCCACCCCCAGTCTTCGATATCGCGGAATCCGCTTTCAGGATCGGCCTTGAGCGTCACGCCGTGCTGGCCTTCCCAATCGCCCCAATCCATCTCCAGTAGCGCATCATCGATCACGGGTGCGCGCCCGGCGACGATCTGCGCGGTCTCTTGCGCGCGCGACAGTGGGCTGGCCCAAAGCGTTGCGCGGTCCCAAGGCGCTGGCAGGCACAGGTGGGAAAGATCGGTGCGCGCGCTGTCCTCCAGCGGGATGTCGGTGCGCCCTTGAATGCGGTGATCGGCGTTCCACGCGGTGCGCCCGTGACGCATCAAGGCCAGGCGTGCGGTCATACCAATGGCTCCAACGCGCGGCGCAAACAGGCGGCCGCAGCGGGCCGTAAATGATAGCTTCGGATGTAGTCGCGAAGCGCGGCCGCAGTGGGGGCAGGTGCGGCAAGCCCGCGTGCCAAGCCCAGCGCCCCTTCTTCGGGGTGGGGCAACACATGGCCGGGGGCGATCACGTCGCGCAGCCCCGGACGGTCCTGCGCCAGAACCGGCACACCTGCTGCCTGTGCTTCCAGATAGACCATGCCAATCGCCTCATTCACACCGGGCCATATAAACCGTGATGCGCTGGAATACACCTTTTCCAGGGCATCAGGCTGCATCTTGCCCAGAAACCGGACTTGCGCCGCAAAGGGCTGCATCAACGCCTCGACCACGTCGCGCTTCTTGCCGTCGCCGACAATATCCAGCCGGGTCGTGCCGGGCGCGTGGCCCAGCATCCCGGCAATCAGCCGGTAGCTTTCGACCTTGTCGCCGGGCCGCATCATCCCGACAGCCAGCGCCGGCCCGTTCCGGGAGCTGGCGGGGGGCAGGTCGTCACGATCAAGGAACGGGCGCAGATGTTCCAGCGTCTGACTTGGCGGGGCGAAGGAGTGAAGCGCTTCGCTGTCCCGGCGGGTGAAGTAGAAGATGACCTTGGCCGCATCTGCGGCGCGTTCAGCGGCATCGGCGAAGCTTGCCCAAGGTCCGGTCAGCCGCTTTTTCGCGCGGGTCGATTCGATCTGCACATAGGGAATACTCAGCGCCTCGGCCACGCGCGGGCCCAACAGGTCGGGCGCTTTGTAATAGTTGTGATAACTGACCCAAAGCCGCCAACCCGCCTGTCGCCCACGTGCGATAAGGTCGGGCAGGGCATCTGCCGCGCGCGCCATCAGATCCTGTTGCACCGCAGGATCGCCCTTGATGTCGAGCAGACGCAGGTCGCTTGCCAGATCGGCACGCAAGCCCGCGTGACCCAGGGCCTTGATCAACGCGCGGGCGATCTGCCTGTCACCCGACGGGTTCGGATGCGACGGCGGTTTCAGGGGCGCATAGAAGGCGACCGGTATCATGCGATCATGGCTCGAAGCCGGGTCTCCAACTGGGCAATGCCGGGGGCCATCAGGAACTCTTCCCGCAGGCGGTCATAGGCGGCATTTGCCCAGAGTTCGGCCTCTTCCGGGTGGCGCGCGATCCGTTCAATCGCGGCGGCAAGCGCCTCTGGCGTGTCTTCGGACAAAAGTCCGTGTGTACCGGTTTCGATGAACTCCGGGATCGACGAAACCGGGGTCGACAGGATCGGCAAACGCTGCGAGGCCGCTTCCATCAGGACATTGGGCAGCCCGTCACGATCACCGTCGCTGGCCACGCGAGAGGGCAGAACGAACAGGTCCGCGGCGCGCATCGCTTCGATCACTTCGGGCTGGTCACACGCCCCGCGCCACGTGATCCGACGAGACAGGCCTGCAGCCTCGGCGCGGGCCTTCAGGCTCTCCGACAGGGTGCCGCCACCGATATGGGTCCAGTGCCAGTCCAGATCGCGGGGCAATAGCGCAAAGGCATCGATCAGCCGGTCGAACCCCTTCTTTTCCACCAAACGCCCAACCGACACCATGTGCAGCGGCGCGTCTGGCGCGCGCAGTGGGCGCTCCGGCGGGTCCGGGAAGCGCGACAGGTCAAGCCCGTGATAGACCAGATCGACAGCGCCGGGATTCCCGGCGATCTGCCGCAAGTGGCGCGCGCCTAGGGCGGTGCAGGTCGCGCCCCATGCCGCCGCGCCCGGTCCGGCGCGCAGCTTCTCGGACAGGTCCCAATCGACGGAGGTCCAGATGTCCTTGGCATGGGCCGAGTAGGCCCAGGGCAGGCCGCGCATCACGGCGGCATAGCGCGTGACCGAGGCGGGCGTGTGCAGGAAATGCGCGTAAAGCCCGGCAGTCCCATCAGGCAAATCCGCGGCCATGACGCAGGCTTGCCCGAAGCGCCGAACGCGGTTGCGCGAGAAGTCGCGATAGAGATCCCGCAGAAACATCGCGCGCGCAGCGGCGTATCCGGGCAAACGGCGCGCCTTGCGCCACGCGGTCCAGACCCGCCCCGGTTCATCATGCAGATATTCAGGCAGATAATGCACCGCGCCCGTCACCTTGTCGTGCAACGGGTGCCGCTTCTTGTCGGTCGGGTGGCGCAGCGACCAGATGTCGAATGCCAGCCCGGCGGCTTCAAGCGCGACCAGTTCCTGTGCGATGAAGGTTTCGGACAGGCGCGGCCAGCCCTTCACCACGATTGCGAGTTTCGGTCCCGTCATTCGGCGGCAGAGGCGGAGGCGTCGCGCCCGGACATCAGGGCACGCACCCGTTCCACCACATAGGTCAGCCCCCCCATCAACTGATCGGCGCCCGCTTCGATCGGGGTCTTCTGTGTTGGCAGTCGGCGGATGGCGGCGGCCATGGCTTCGGGTGTAAGCTCGTGGCGTTCCTCGCTCAACATCGAGACAAGGCCAATGTCTTCGGCGCGTTCGGCACGAATGAACTGTTCTTTGCGGGGCTTGGTGCGCGGCACGATGACCGCGCGCTTGTCGAAGGACAGAACCTCGCAGAAGGTGTTGTACCCGCCCATGCACACGACGCCCTGCGCGCTGGTATAAAGCTGTTCGATCTGGCTTTCGAAGCTGACAGCGGTGACACGTCCGTTCAGCGCGGCGACCCTGCGGTCGAAATCCGCGCGGGTGTCGCCCGTCAGGAACGGGCCGTAGACAAGGATCGCACGCGGCGACAGCGTTGGATCACGCTCATAGGCCGCAAGCACAAGGTTCACCATATTGGCACCGTCGCCGCCACCGCCGGGCGTGACCAGAATGAAGGGGCTGTCCGTGTCGAGCGTGGCGGGCTTATCGGGAAGTGCCTGACGGCGCAGGAACCCGGTCCAATGCATATGGGCGCGGGTTTCTTCGGTGATCGGCAGACCTTGGGTCGGATCATAGAACACGCGTGGGCCATAGACCCAGATTTCGTCATAATACCGCTCTGCCGCTTGGGTCGCGCCCTTGCGCTCCCACTCCGCCGCCAGCGCGTCCTTTTCATCCAGCACGTCGCGCAGCCCCAGAACGCAGCGCGCATGGCCAGCATGGGAAAGATATTCCAGCGTCGGAAGAAGCTCGCCCCGGAAACCCGTGGGCTCTTTGTCGACGATCAGCAGATCGGGATCATAGGCTTCGACCGCCGATTGGATGAGGTTGCCGCGCAGCGTGGTGATTTCGTCGATATCCAGACCCAGCGATTGTGCCACATAGGAGCCATCCGACAGTTTCGTCACACCGGGCAGGCGAACATGGTCCACCCGTTCGGGAAACGCAAAGCGCCCTGCCACGGGGCTGCCTGTCAGGATCAGCGCCGAGGCTTTCGGGTCCGCCGCTGTCAGCGCCGAGGCAATCGCCCGCGACCGCCGCAAATGGCCCAAGCCGAACGTGTCATGGCTGTAAAGAATGATGCGCGCGCCGCGATGGGCGCCATGTCGCAGTGTCACGGCTGCATCCCCCCCATTCCACAGGGGCGTTCCAAGCCAATCCGGCTATGTTCCGCCATGATGCTCTTCCACTACCCAAGCGCCATATGCTGGCCCATCTTCCGCCTATGACACGAAAGCGCGGCGCATGTAAAACCCGCACGGGTGAAATTTCTGTCAGAAGCGGCGGCCCCGCCCTGTTTCTCATCGCTGCGACAACCGTGGGTGAAGGCGCCGGGGAACCGCGATTTTCGATTCAAACACAGCCCAAACTGCTTTAGCGTCCCAAGCTAACAACGATCCGAAAGGGCTTGGCGGATGATCTTCAGGTATCTGCGCGCGGCAGTTTTGTGTGTATTCGCCGTGGCGATGGCCCTCAGTGTCGTGCCAGCAAGCGGGCAAAGCCTTGTGCCCACGACCGAGGACGCGACCGAAACGACATCCGGGTCGCTGGCCCAGGTGATCGAAGAAGCAGCCAAGAACGGGGCGCAGGTGATCGTTGTCGACAGTTCCGGCAACCTGCTGCCCTCTACCGCTGAGCTTGCCGGGCAAGAGGCAACCGAAGACGCAGCACAAAGCGAATCTGTCCGTGATGAGATCAATTCGGACCTGCGGCGCGCTCAGATGAAGGTGAACGACTTCCGCGCGACCTTGGTTGAAAGGGTGGCCTCCCTGCCGACGGCCCTGAACGAAGTGCGGTTCATTCTGATGGCCAGCTCGCCCGACGGTACGATTGCCGCGTTCGGCAAGGTGCTGTTCTTCAGCCTTTTGCTGTTTGCGGTGGGGATGGTGGCAGAGCGTTTCATCTATGGCCCCTATATCGCGCGCCCTTTCATCGTGCCGCTGATCAAGGAAAACCCACGGGGCTATTCCGAGAAGATCCCCTTTCTCGTCATGCGGTTCATCGGCGGTGTGATCGGGGTGCTGTTTTCGATGGTGGTGGCCTATGTGCTGGGCTACGTGTTCATCGGCCCGATCGACGATTCCGCAGTCGAATATACCGTGACGCTGATCAATATCGGCTATTTCTCAGCGCGGGTCATCGCGGGGCTGTGGCGCATGATCCTGTCGCCGTTTCTTAGCCAGTATCGCATCCCGCGCCTGACCGACCGCGAGGCGCTGCGCCTGCATCTGTGGCTGAGTGCCGTTTTCATCATGGGCGTCATCATCGCGCTGTTCGGCCAATGGATCATGGAACTGGGTCTCAATCAGGACGTTCATGTGTTCATCGCCGCAGTGCTGAGCCTTGTGATCCTGCTGGTGAATTTCGCGATGATCCCGGTCAACAAGGGGGCCATCACCCGCGCTATTCTCAATCGCCGCGATCCCAAGGATGTCAGTTGGCCCGCGCGGCTGGTTGCGTCCAGTTGGGCCCCTGCGGCGGTGCTGTTCCTTGTCTATGCCACGGCGCGCCGGATTTACGACCTTGTGGTGGGCAACCCCGAAGGTATGCCCCTCGCGCCTGCGGCCTATCTGGTGCTGACCGTCATCATCGTCGTTTACGGCGTCATCAATTACGGGATCGAACGTGGCTTTGCCCGTGCCCGCGCCATGCGCGAGATGAACGCGGTGGGGCAGGACGGAACGCTTAGCGAGGCCGACGCTATCGGGGGCGAGCGGCCGCATCGTCAGATGGAGACGTTCGAGGATCTCGCGCGCCGGGTGGCGGCCATTCTGGCCTTTGTCGCGGGATTCATTGCCTTTCTGAACCTGTGGCAGGCGGGCAGTGAGATGATGGGTGAAAGCCTGCCGGAACGGACGGTCGATGTGATCGTCATCATGTTCTTCGGATACGTGATTTTCCACGCCTTCCGCATCTGGATAGACGGCAAGATCCGCGAAGAGATCGGCGAAGAAGTGCCTGCGGAACTTGGCGATGAGGGGGGCGGCTCCAGCGCGTCGCGCCTTGCGACATTGCTGCCGCTGTTCCGAAACCTGATCCTGATCGTGATCGTCGTGACGATTCTGCTGATCGTGCTCATGGAAATGGGGGTGAATGTCGGCCCGCTCTTCGCCGGTGCCGGCATCGTCGGTGTCGCGGTGGGTTTCGGCAGCCAGACCTTGGTGCGCGACATCTTTTCGGGGGCGTTTTTCCTGTTCGATGATGCCTTCCGCAAGGGCGAGTATATCGAGATCGGAGACGTGCGCGGCACGGTCGAGAAAATCTCTGTCCGCTCGTTCCAGCTGCGCCACCACTTGGGCAAGCTGCACACGATCCCATTTGGTGAAATTCAGGTGCTGACAAACTATTCGCGCGATTGGGTAATGATGAAACTGCCGCTGCGCGTGACCTATGACACGGATGTGGAAAAGGTCCGCAAGCTGGTCAAGAAACTGGGGCAACAGTTGCTGGAAGACCCGGAAATCGGCGAGGATTTCATCCAGCCGCTGAAGTCGCAGGGCGTCATTGAAATGCAGGACAGCGCGATGATCATCCGCGTCAAGTTCATGACCAAACCCGGCGATCAATGGGTGATCCGCAAGCGCGTGTTTCAGGAAATCCGTGACCTGTTCGAACGCGAGGGCATCAAGTTCGCCCACCGCGAGGTCACTGTCCGCCTTGCCGATGAGGGCGCGCAGAATCTGTCGGAAAAACAGAAGGAGGCCGTGTCGGCCGCCGCCCAAGCCGCGATCGAGGCCGAAGATATCGACGACCTGCCGGACACGGGCGACGACCGCTAGGGTCGATCAGAAAACGAAATCGCTCGCGCTCAGATCGCTGACAGTGGTGTCGAGCAGATACAGCGCACCGTCCCCGTCGCTGATCTTGGTGCCCCAGGATTTCTGTTCGGCGCCCGCCATGAGCGTGTCGAAATCCTGCGCGGCGATCAGCGCGTCTGCAAGGTTGATGATGTCTTCTCCGACAGTGAAGTCCTTGACCCGAATGCCGGAATCGAGCGCGTCGTCGTTGACGAAGATCGTGTCTTCGCCCGTGCCGCCCCAGATCGTGGCCGCACCGCCAAAGATGAAGAAGGAATCGTCACCTGCTCCGCCCACAAGGTAATTGCGGCTGACATCGACGTGGAAGAAGTCGTTGCCGTCGCCGCCAAACAGCTTGTTCACATCCGTGTCGGCATCGGCATAGGCCCCGGCGTTCAGATAGTCATGCCCGTCACCGCCGCGCAGCGTATTGCTGCCCATATTGGCGTAGATTTCGTCGTTTCCGGCGCCGCCATGCATCCAGTCATCGCCTTCGCCGCCGTAAATCGCATCATCGCCGCCATTGCCGACGATAACGTCATTATCCGTGTATTCGATCCCCTCATAGGTCGTCAGACCGCCGATCAGGATGTCGTTATACTCGCCACCAAAGATACGGTCATCGCCCGCATCCCCGATGATCGTGCCTGCGCCATCATCGATGAACTTGATCGTGTCGTTGCCGAAGCCGCCTTCGATCGTTTGCACTTCGTAGATCTCAAACAGGGAATCGCCGACCTGCGCGCCGTGATTGCCCGAGGCGCTGATCCAGTCGTCCCCATCGCCGGAAAAGACATAATCCGCGCCATCGCCCAGCTTGAGGATATTCGCTTCCGACCCGCCCAGAACAAGGCGGGAGGAATGCGCAGGCGTATCGGAATAGTAATCTGCCGCCGCTTCGATCACTGGCAGGTCGTCGGCTTCGAAGACGGTGCCGATTTCGATCGCTGCAGCCGATCCCATCGCGGAGATCAGCGCGCTCAGCCCTTCGGAGCCGTCGCCAAGCGCAGAGAAATCGCCGCCGATAATCAGAATCTCGCCGCTTTCACCATCTCCGCGCACATATTCCAGTACCTCCAGCATATCGCCGCCGGGCAGGGTGACTTCATAGGCATAGATGCGTTCATCCGTGGAAGAGGCGATGAGGAAGGCAGCTTCCGTTCCGCCATCAATTCCGGTCAGTGCGATCTGTGGCAGGCCAAAAGCGTTCTGCGTGCCGCCTGTAGACGCAGATATCTCGAACCCGGAGAACAGCGGGTCATCCCCGCCGCGCAGAATGTCACCCAAATATTCGTAGGATCCATCTGCAGTCACAGTAAAGCTGTAGCCGGACAACGATTTGATGGACATTATCAACTCCTGAATACTCGCAACGGGCGTTCTGCCCAGGGCCATCAGGGTTCAACTATTGGTTACACCTTTGTCAGAAATACGGCGAAAAATTGTAACGATTTCGACTTTCGGTTGAGGTGGGCGGCGGGACGTGGCGCCAGCCTTACTTCCAGCCCGCCTCTGCCAGTGCCGCGCGATACCCGCTTGAGACCCGCATCCGCCCGCCCAATCCGGCCTGCTGCAATGCCATGTGCAGACGGGGCAGCCGCCAGCAGGGCACATGCATCACCATATGGTGTTCCAAGTGGAAATTCACCCAATATGGGGCGATGAAGAGCCGCTCTAGCGGGTTGGCGAAGGTCGTTCTGACGTTTTGCAACGGGTTCTGCGATTTCTCTGTCGCGCCATGTTCGGCAATATTGCGGATGCGCAGGACCAGTTGGAACCACGTCAGATGCGGCAGAAACCAGAAGGCGAGGCCGTACCACCATTCTCCCAGCAGCCCCATCAGGACGATAATTCCCAGGAAAACCGGGGCCGATTTCCACAATTGTGGCGCTTTGAACGCCTGTGCCGCGTCCTGACGGGCCGAATCGATGGCGTCATGATCGCCCGCCAACCGGATGGAGAGTGCGATCTGCCCCACCAGTTGCTTGAAGCCGGTCCGCCCGGTCAGGTCGCGCAGGAATTTGCGTTTCAGGCTGGCTTTCGTCGTCGGGAATTTCTCGCTTAGCACCAGATCGGGGTCTTTATCCGTCTGCGTGTGTCGGTGATGGGTCAGGTGGTAATGGCGATAGGCGGGCAGCTCTGCCAGGATTGGCCGGCCACACAGCCATTCGCCGCAAAATTCGTTCAACCACCGCGTCTTGAACAGCGCGTTATGCGCGGCCTCGTGCATCAGGATGGCCAGCCCAAGTTGCCGCGAGCCGATCACCATCACCGCCAGAGCGAAGGTGAGAATGTTGGACCACAGCGCGAATCCAAGCACAGCCAGTGCGATCACGCCCCAGCAATGGATCACGAGCCACGCCCCCATCAGGTCGGAACGCGCGGCCAGCACCCGTATCTGATCGCTATCCAGGTAGGCTTTTCCCGGTGTCATGCTGCATCCTCCTCGGGTGCAGAGTATCCGGGCTTGCCTGCCCCTACGTCAATAATGACGCTACGAAGCGGGGTCTGCGTGCCAGTCGAAGAAATTGGGACCGGCTCGTTCCAGCAGGGTGCGGGCCAGCTCGGTTCCCATCATCAAGCCGTCCTCGGCGGGGCCGGAAATCGCATCGGCAATGGCTTCGGACCCATCGGGGCGCAGAACCTCTCCACGCAGGTGCAGGGTGGTGCCTTCCAGCGTGGCCAGCCCGGCAATCGGAGTCTCGCACGAGCCGTCCAGCGTAAAGAGAAAGGCCCGTTCCGCCGCAAGACGCTGCCCGGTGGCATGGTCATGAATCGCATCGAGCAACGCGGCGGTGTTGTTGTCATCCAGCCGCCGTTCGATCCCGATGGCACCCTGTGCGATGGCGGGCAGCATATCTTCGGGCGCAATCGGCGTGGCCGGAACTTGGGTCATCTTCAACCGGTTAAGACCCGCGCAGGCAAGGAATGTCGCTTCTGCCAGACCGTCCCCCAGCTTGCGCAGCCGCGTTTGCACATTGCCACGAAACTCCACGATGTTCAGATCGGGGCGGCGGTTCAAAAGCTGCGCGCGCCGCCGCAGGGAAGACGTGCCAACGGTCGCGCCCGTTTCCAGTTCCGCGATCCCGCCCAGCCGCGGCGATACGAAAGCATCACGCACATCTTCGCGCGGCAGATAGGTCGCCAGCAACAGCCCCTCTGGCTGCGTGGTGGGCATGTCCTTCATCGAATGCACCGCAATGTCGATCTTGCCTGACAGCAGATCCTCTTCGATCTCGCGGGTGAACAGCCCCTTGTTGCCGATCTCTTTGAGCGGTTTGTCGGCCTCGACCATGCTGCGGTCATCGCCGGACACCTTGATGACGACGATCTCGAAGCAGTCTTCCTCCAACCCGAAGGCCGTGGCCAGCCGGTCCCGCGTCTCATAGGCCTGCGCAAGGGCCAGCGGCGAGCCGCGCGTCCCGATCTTCAATGTTTCGCCAGCGGTGGGAAGGCGCAGGTCCATGAAATTCCCTTCTGTGTGGGGCAGCGACGGATGGCCGCTGGATAGATGATCGTTCCCGGTTTAAACAACACGGCGGGCGAAATGAAATACGGAAATCTCACGATGAGCCAGACCAAGACAATCCTACGAGCCCTCGCGGGAGAGACGTTGCCAGTACCGCCCATCTGGATGATGCGGCAAGCGGGGCGCTATTTGCCCGAATATCGCGCCACGCGGGCGCAGGCCGGGGACTTCCTGTCGCTTTGCTATAACCCTGAATTGGCGGCGGAAGTCACGCTGCAACCGATCCGGCGCTATGGTTTCGATGCGGCGATTCTGTTCGCCGATATTCTGCTGCTGCCTCAGGCCCTTGGCGCGGATCTGTGGTTCGTGACAGGGGAGGGGCCGCGTTTGTCGACCATTACCGATATGGCCGGGGTCGAGGCGCTCAAACCCGTCGAGGACATTCACGAGACGCTGAATCCGATTTACGAAACCGTGCGTATCCTGTCGCAGGAACTGCCCTCCGACACCACCCTGATCGGGTTTGCCGGTGCGCCATGGACCGTTGCGACCTATATGATCGCCGGGCGCGGCACCAAGGATCAGGGCCCGGCACATTTCTTCAAGGATGGCGACCGCGCGGCGTTCAAGCTGCTGATCGACCGGATTACCGAAGGCACCATTGCCTATCTGGGCAAGCAGATCGACGCGGGCGCAGAGGTGGTGAAGATATTCGACAGCTGGGCCGGATCGCTCAAAGGGCAGGATTTCGAAGATTTCGCCGTCGAACCGTGCCGCCAGATCACACAGGCGCTGAAGGCGAAATACCCGCATATCCCGGTGATCGGCTTCCCGCGCGAAGCGGGCGACGGCTATATCGGCTTCGCCAAGAAAACCGGGGTCGATTGCGTTGCGCTGGATAACTCGGTCTCGGCCGACTGGGCGGCAGAGCATGTGCAAGTCGATGGCTGCGTGCAGGGCAATCTTGCCTCGTCACATATGGTGACCGGCGGCCAAGCCCTTGTGGACGAGGCCCGCGCTATCGTGAAATCCTTTTCCAAAGGGCCGCATATCTTCAATCTTGGCCACGGGATTACACCAGACGCCGATCCAGACAACGTGCAACTGATGATCGACGCGGTGCGGGGCGGCTGACGGGCGACGGGGGCGGACTGCGCCCTACGACCGTTTCGGCCGCACAATTTCAGCGCGCTTCGTAACGAGTCTAAAAAGGAGGGGAGAAGTGGTAGCGTGAGGCGGACTTGAACCGCCGACCCCAGCATTATGAGTGCTGTGCTCTAACCAACTGAGCTATCACGCCACGTCTCTGGTACGGCGTGAGGCAATAGCCTTGCCGAGCGGGCCTGTCAAACGCTTTTGCGGTGAAAAAACGCGGCGCGCCAAAACAATTTTTAACCTGCGCCCGTGGCCGCGAATTGGCAACACCTTGCTGTTTCTTCGCGCAAGAGTCGCAAGAATGCTACACAATCGGATGTTAACTCCCTAAAAGCATGTGAAGGCGTACGCGAACGAGGGGCAGAACGACGTGACGCAGAAAGTGGCCGTAGCAGGCCTGGCAATGGCAAGCATCATGACGGTGCCGCTTTGGGCGGAAGTCGGGTCACTTCCCGTTTCGAAGCCGAAAGGGGCGAACGCGTCCTATTCGACATACGGTACGCCAGGTTTGATCGATATGCCCACAGCGCTGTCCTTCCCCGATGCGGAGCTGGGCACGACGGTTTTCAACTTCGGCAACACGACGCGCACCACGATTGCGTTTCAGTTGACACCGCGCCTGACGACTTCCTTCCGCTATTCGGCGCTCAAGGGGCTGGGCGATCCGAGTGTGCGCGAAACGCTTTATGACCGTTCGTTCGATCTGCATTACCGGCTGGTGGATGAAACTGACTTCCGCCCGGCCATCGCCATCGGGCTGCGCGACTTCATCGGCACGGGCGTCTATTCGTCGGAATATGTCGTCGCGTCCAAGTCGCTCGGCGCCGGCATCACGGTGACAGGCGGCGTCGGTTGGGGGCGGCTTGGCGGGCTTTCGGGCTATAACAGCCGGGTCGACACGTTCGACCGCCTTGGCGGGCAGCTGGAGGCAGGGAACTGGTTCCGCGGCAATGCCGAGCTGTTCGGTGGTATCGCATGGCAGGCGACCGACAAGTTGCAGTTCAAGCTGGAATATTCGCCGGACGAGTATGCCAAGGAAGTCGGCCGCGACATCCATGACATCGATAGCCCGGTCAACTTCGGCCTCGACTACCGGTTCAATGAAGCGGTGTCGGTGCAAGCGTTCTACATGTACGGCACGACCTTTGGTGCGTCGCTCAACCTGATCAACAACCCCAAACGCTCTGTGGCCCCAAGTAATCTTCAGGGCGCGCCGTTCCCCGTGCGTGTCCGTGCGCCGGGGGCAGGCCGTGATCTTGGCTGGACCGTAGACAATCAGCAGGTCGCGGTTCGCCGTGATGCGCTGGGCAAGCTGATGGAGAATGAGGGGCTGGCGGTCGAGCGGCTTGATCTGCAACCTCGCTCGGTCGAAATCCATATCCGCAATGACCGCTATTCCTATGGCGCCGAAGCGGTTGGTCGGACCGCCCGTGTACTGTCGCAGGTGATGCCGGATTCGGTTGAGACCTTCACCATCGTTCCGGTCGTGCGCGGCGTGCCCGCATCTGCCGTGACGCTGCAACGCCGCGATGTCGAGCGGTTCGAACATGCGGCTGACGGGTCCGAACGCATGTTGGAACGGGCGCAGATCACAGACGCTTCGACGCGCAAGCCTGCTCGGTTCGACGACACGCTCTATCCGAAATTCACCTGGGGGCTCGGCCCCTTTGCGCAGGCCAGCTATTTCGACCCGGATGATCCGATCCGCATCGGCGTGGGGCTGGAGCTGAGTGCGAACTACGATCTCGCGCCGGGCCTGTCGCTATCAGGCTCGCTGCGCCAGCGCCTTGCCGGGGATATCGGAGATTCCGACCGCCCGTCGGATTCGGTTATCCAGAAGGTGCGCTCTGAATCGAATATCTATGACCGCGAGGGCGAAACGGCGCTGCGGACGCTGACGCTCGACTACTACTTCAAGCCGGGCAGCGATTTGTATGGCCGCGTTTCCGCAGGCTATCTGGAATCGCAATATGGCGGCCTTTCGGCAGAAGTCCTGTGGAAGCCGGTGCAAAGCGATTTCGCCATCGGGGCAGAGATCAACTACGTCAAGCAGCGCGACTACGATCAGGGCTTTGGCTTCCGTGATTACGAGGTCGCGACTGGCCATGTCTCTGGTTACTGGGACGTGGGCGGGGGTTATCACGCGCAGGTCGATGCAGGGCGCTACCTTGCAGGCGACTGGGGCGCGACCGTGGCGTTGGACCGCGAATTCCGCAACGGCTGGCGGGTCGGCGCATATGCGACGCTGACCGATGTGTCCTTCGACGATTTCGGCGAAGGGTCTTTTGACAAGGGGCTGCGCATCACCGTGCCGCTGTCGCCGCTGATCGGCAAAGAAACCCGCAAGAAATTCACGACCGAGATTCAGCCGCTGACCCGCGATGGCGGCGCGCGGCTTGAAGTAGACGGGCGTCTTTATGAAACCGTCCGCGAATACCACGGTAGCGATCTTGAAGGCGGCTGGGGGAGGTTCTGGCGATGAACAGAATACTGTCTTTTGCGGCCATGGCCGGTCTGCTGGTTCTGTCGGCTTGCGGAACTGCATCCGATAGCGCGTTCCTGCGCATTGCGAATACGCTCAAGCAATCGACCATGCCGGGGCAACAACCCAGCCTTGAGGCCCAGCGCGCCGCCGTGATCCAAACGGTGCGCAATGCTGGCCAAAGCGATCCGGTCCTGATGATCGAACTGCCGGCAAACAACGCGGTCGCGTCGACGATCATCGGCGGTCGCAACGGGGGCGCGGTAACGTGGCTTGATGCGACTGGCGTGTCGGTAACGACCCGGAATGGCGTCGTGATCGCCACACGTGGCCTTGGGTATGACCTGATGGCTTCTGACATGCGGGGCACGATATCGGCGCTGTCCGGGCGCACGGCGTCCTACGGGCGGCTGCATCGCTATCTGGATGCAGAGGGCGTCTTGAACAGCGTGACCTTTTCCTGCCAGCCCAGCCGCAACGGCGCCACATTGACAGAGCGCTGCACCTCTGGCCGCGACAGCTTCGTCAATACCTACCAGCTGAACGGCAGCACGGTTGTACGCTCGCGCCAGTGGATCGGGCCGGTCGTCGGCTATGCCGATCTGGTGCGCCTGCAATAACCCGCTGAAATGCCTGCGGCATTCTGGCGTGACAGGGTTAGTTATCCCCTATAACAATACAGTGGGAGGAGCGAGTCACACGGGCGTTCTCTCCGCCGCGCGCGCCGCATTAGGGATGTGGACACTTGCGGTCGGAGCCAGCCAACTGCCCCGGAACGGCAGGGTGTGATACGTGCCTGAAGCAGTGGGATCGCGACCGGTCCTGCTGCCGGTCAGATATATGGGGAGGAACCAATGACCAACCGGAGAACACTTCTGGGCCTTGTCGGCGCTGCCGCAATGTCGCTGAGCTTGCCAATCGCAGCCGCGGCGCAAGAGGTCACGCTGACGCTGCACCAATTCCTGCCAGCCCAAGCCAATGTGCCGAAACTGATTTTGGATGTCTGGGCCGACAATGTCGAAAAAGCGTCCGAGGGCCGGATCAAGATCGACCGTTATCCGTCCATGCAGCTTGGGGGCAAGCCGCCAGAACTAATGGACCAGGCGATTGACGGGATTGCGGATGTGGTCTGGACCGTGGTCGGCTACACGCCGGGCCGGTATCCTACGACAGAGGTGTTCGAACTGCCCTTCATGATGACCAATGCCCGCGCGGTGTCTCATGCCTATTGGGAAATGTTCGAAAAGCACATGAAGGATGACGAGTTCAAGGACGTCCACATCCTTGGCACATGGGTCCACGGGCCGGGCATGATCCATGTGAACAAGGAAGTGAAGATGCCCGGCGATATGGCAGGGCTGAAAGTGCGGGGCGGCTCGCGCTCTGTGAATACGCTGCTTGAAAAGCTGGGCGCGACGCCGGTGGGTATGCCGGTTCCGGCTGTGACCGAAGGCCTGTCCAAGGGTGTCATCGACGGCACGACCATTCCGTGGGAAGTGACACCATCGCTGAAGGTGCCGGAACTGGTGTCGAACCATACCGAATTCGACGGTGTGTCGCTGTATACGCTGACATTCGTGCTGGCGATGAACAAGGACCGCTATGAAAGCCTGCCCGATGATCTCAAGAAGGTGATCGACGACAATTCCGGTTTGGAATTTTCGGTCTTCGCCGGTGGCACGCAGGCCGATTCCGACGGTCCGGCGCGCCAGATCGCGGTCGACCGGGGCAACAATATCGTCACTGTGAGCGGCGAGGAAATCGAAGCGTGGAAAGCCGTGGCGGAACCGATCTATGAGGAATGGATCGCGGATATGGACGCGCGCGGCAAGGACGGTCAGGCGCTGGTGGACGAGGCGCGTATGCTGATCGAAAAATACACACCGCAATATCAGTAAACGCGGACCAACATGCCGGGCTGCCAATGTGCGGCCCGGCACCTTTTTCGGAACCTGGGGGGCTCATGCAACGTCTGGTGACAGGGCTGGCCCGGACCATTGCCTTGATGGGCGGTCTGGTGCTTTCGGCGATCATTCTTCTGACCTGCCTGTCCATCGCGGGCCGCACGCTTGGCCTGGGTGAGATCAAGGGCAGCTATGAAATCCTTGAGGCCGGTGTCGCGTTCTCGATCTTCAGCTTCTTTCCGATCTGTCAGTTGCACGGCGGGCACGCGACGGTGGATGTGTTCACCTCCGGGCTTGGCGCACGTGCGCTGGCGTGGCTGCGCGCCTTCTGGGAGGTGGTTCTTGCGGCGGTGATCGTCTTTATCACCTGGCGGCTCTTCGGCGGCGTCGAACGCTATTATGGCAATGGGGAAACAACGCTTTTCCTGCAATTTCCGGTCTGGTGGGGCTATGCCGCCAGCTTTGTCGCGGCGGTCATCGCCAGCATTGTCGCCTTGTACTGCGCCGGGGCGCGCGTCGCCGCTGCCCTGACCGGTCGCCACTTCCTTCCCGCAGAGGTCTAAGCCACATGCAACGGCCCGCCCCATCTGCGGCACTTGTGCGGCACAGCAGCCCATGACAGCGAGTTCCCTGATATGACAGCCATTCTTGATGCCCTCCCGTTCGCGGATATGTCGCGGATGGAGCTTGGCTACTGGTCCTTCGCGGTGCTGCTTGGGCTGATCTTCCTGCGCGCGCCGATCGGTCTGGCGATGATCCTTGTCGGTTTTGGCGGCTGGTACTACGCGCTGAATGGCAACCCGGTGCCGCTGCTGAACAAGCTGAAATCGGAAACCTATACGACGTTCTCCAGCTACTCGTTGTCGATCATTCCCATGTTCCTGCTGATGGGGCAGTTCGCGACGCTGTCGGGCATGTCCACTGCGCTGTTCCGCGCGGCAGAGAGCTTTCTGGGTCATCGCAAGGGCGGCGTGGCCATGGCCGCCGTCGGGGCCTGCGCCGGGTTCGGCGCGATCTGCGGATCTTCTTTGGCGACCGCGGCCACGATGGGGCGGACGGCGCTGCCCGAACTCAAGCGCTACGGCTATTCCGGCGGGTTTTCCACCGCGACACTGGCGGCGGGCGGCACGCTTGGCATCCTGATCCCGCCCTCGGTGATCCTGGTGCTTTATGCCCTGATCACCGAACAGAACATCGCCAAACTGTTCCTCGCCGCGTTCATACCCGGCATCATTGCGGCTATCGGCTATATGCTGACGATCCGTCTTTACGTCTACCTTTACCCGGAACGCGCAGGCGTGCGCGCACGGCAACCATGGTCGGAACGTTGGCGCGCCTTGGGCGAGACATGGCCGGTACTGGTGATCTTTGGTCTGGTCGTCGGCGGTATTTATGCCGGGTTTTTCACGCCGACCGAAGGCGCGGCGGTCGGGGCCTTTGGCACTGGCATCGCTGCGCTGCTGGGCGGACAGCTTAACTGGCAAGTTCTGAAAGACAGCCTGTTCGGCACCGCGAAAACCACCGCCATGATCTTCTTCATCGTGCTGGGGGCGGGGTTCTACAACTCCTTCCTCGCGCTGTCGGGCGTGCCGCAGGCGATGGCGGAATATGTCGTCACTCAGGGATTCTCCCCTTGGTTCGTTCTGGCCGTGATCCTGTTCTTCTACCTGGTCTTCGGCTGCGTGATGGACAGCTTGAGCATGGTCCTGCTGACCGTGCCGATCTTCTTCCCGATGATGATAGAGGTCAATGGCGGCGAATATATCACGCCGGAGCTGGCCGCCTTCGGCATGTCCCCCGAACATCTGGCGATCTGGTTCGGTATCCTCGTGCTGATCGTGGTGGAAGTCGGTCTGATCACCCCGCCTGTCGGGCTGAACCTGTTCATCATCAACGCGATGGACCGGTCGACCCCGATGGTGGAAACCTACAAAGCGGTGATCTTCTTTGTGGCCTCCGACATCACACGGGTCATTCTGCTGGTGCTGTTCCCGATCATCACCCTGTTCCCGCTGCTATTGCTGCCGGGGTGATCGATGACGGTTGGCCGCTACGAAATGCAATCTCCGGGAACCGTGTCCGATGAACGGTTGCGGGGTTTGACCGGCTATAACCTGAAGCGCGCCTTTCACACCGTGCAATCCGACCTCACCGAAACTCTGGCGCCCTTCAAGCTGCGGATGCTCACCTTTGCGGCGCTGGTGCTGGTCGAGGACAACGCGGGTCTTCGCCCCTCACATCTGGCTGACGCGCTTGCCGTGGAACGCGCAAACCTTGTGGCAATCATCGACGAACTGGCAAAAAACGGGTGGATCGAACGGCGTCCAAACCCAAAGGATCGCCGCGCGCATGCCCTGTTCGTGACAGAGGTCGGATCGGCTCAATGCGCCCGCGCCTTCGACGCTGTGCGGCAGCATGATGCGCGCGTTCACGCCGGGTTGAGCCGGGCAGAGCAGACCACTCTTGTCTCACTGCTCTGTCGGATCGAACGCGCCGGGAAATCCGGGCGCTAAGAATGGGCGATAATCCGGCAACTTAACCGGCAACGGGCCTGCGATCTTCGGCGCCCCCAAGACAGGCTTGACGGCCAATTTGCTTCCTGTTGAGGATGGCCGCATGGGGTCCGAACTTCGGATGCTCCCTGAACCACGCGCTGCTCTGGCCGCGCGCCTCTAGCACCATGGGAACCGGGCGGTGATGCATGTCTGACATCTGGAAATGGACAGCCACGGAAACCGCGGCCCGCGTCGCGTCCGGGGATGTCACGGCATTGGAAGTGGCAGAGGCGACACTGGCGCGCATCGCCGAGGTCGAACCCGCGCTCAACGCCTTGTCAGAGGTGACAGAGGCCATCGCGCTGGAAGCGGCGGATGCGGTCGATACCGCCTATGCAAATGGCGAAGCGCTGGGGCCATTGGCCGGTGTGCCAATCACGACCAAGAACAACGTGGACCAATCCGGCACGCTGAACACGGGCGGCATGGCCGCTGCCAAGGACAATCGCTGCGCGCAAGACAGCCCGATGGTCGCCAACCTCAAACGGGCCGGGGCGGTGGTGGTCGGGCGGACGAACGTGCCCGCCTTTTCCTTCCGCTGGTTCACCGATACGGACCTGCACGGGCGCACCTATAATCCACATGGGCGCACGCTTTCGCCCGGGGGGTCGTCAGGCGGGGCAGGGGTCGCGGTGGCGACCGGTATGGGGCCGATTGCGCATGGCAATGACATCGGTGGTTCCATCCGCTTTCCCGCCTACGCCAATGGCGTCGTCGGCCTGCGCGCCACGGTTGGCCGCGTGCCCACGGGCAACCCGTCGGGCGACGGGCGGCGCGCCATATCTTCGCAGTTGATCACGGCGGATGGTCCCCTGGCGCGCAGCGTCGCGGACCTCCGGCTGGGGCTGAACGCCATGTCCGGCCCGGACCCGCGCGATCCGCAACATGTGCCGATGCCAGCGGTCGGGCACGGCGCTGTGCCCGCGCATATCGGCCTGGTCCGTGGATCGGGCTTGGGCACGCCTGCTGCCGAAACCGTGGACGCGCTGGAACGTGCGGCCCATGCGCTGGAGGCCGCCGGAAGCAGCGTCGAAGAGATTACCATGCCGCGTTTCGAAGATGCTTTCGACATTTGGCTGAAGCTCGTCTTGCACGCCACATATCACCATTACGGGGAGGCCATCCGCACCTGCGGGGATCGCGCGTTGATTCACAAGATCGAGATGGCGCGCCAGATCTTGCCGGAGATTTCGGGCGGTGAGGCACTGGACCTTTGGACCGAACGCTTGCAGATCATGCGCGACTGGTCGCTGGTCTTCGACCGGTTCCCCGTCGTCCTGATGCCGGTCAGCTACCGGCACGGGCTGGAGATCGACGCCGATCAGGGGGATGCGGCATCGCTGGAACAATTGTTTCACGATCAGTCACCACTGCTGGCGACGGCGCTTCTGGGGCATCCGGGCCTGTCGGTTCCGACCGGCCTGGCCGCCGATGGTAAGCCGACCGGTGTGCAGCTTGCTGCGCGGTGGTGGGATGAGGCAACGCTGCTTGCCGCAGGACAGGTCATCGAGGACGCGATGCCGGCGGTTCATCCGATCGATCCGCGTCAATAGTCCCCTCGTTTCGCGATGCATCGCGGCGCGGCACCAAGGGCGCAAAGAAAAAGGGCCACGCTTGGCGTGGCCCTTTCGTTGTCAAAGCCTTGTGCCGTGATCAGGTCCAGGCAAGACGCTCCGGGAAGATCACGAAGGAGATGTGGTGGTCGCCGCCAACAAGGTTTTCCTTGGTGTGGTTGTAAAGCGAACGCCAGTAAGGCTGGATCGTCACGCCTTCGTCCTGGATCAGCTTTTCACCTTTCGCCATCAGCTCGCGGCGCTTTTCGACATCCGCCGTCGCCAGCGCTTCGGTCAGGATGCCGTCGAACTCTTCGTTGGACCAGCCGAACTCGTTCCACGCCTCGCCGGACTTATAGGCCAGCGCCCAGATTTGAACGCCAAGCGGGCGGTGGTTCCAGTTGGTCGAAGAGAACGGGTACTTCGTCCAGTCGTTCCAGAATGTCGAACCGGGCAGAACCGTCCGCTTCACCTTGAAGCCCGCATCGCGCAACTGTGCCGCCACCGCGTCGGTGGTGTCTTTGCGCCATGCATCGTCGATGGAGATGATCTCGTGCTCGAAATCCATCATGCCGGCTTCTTCCATCAGCGCCTTGGCGCCAGCCGGATCGACCTTCTGCGGGGGCAGTTCGGCATATTCGGGATGGAATGGCGCAACGTGGTGGTTTTCGGCCTTGATGCCGCGACCGCCATAGCCCAGCTCAAGCAGAACGTCATTGTCCACGGCCATTGTGATGGCGCGGCGCACACGCGCATCTGCATAGGGCTTCATGCCGTTGACTTCCGCCTCTTGGTTCGGGCGGATGACGATGGTGGACGCGGTTGCGCGTTCATGGACGGCCCAGCCATCAAGCGATGCCAGAATGTCGATGAAATCGCCATCCACGTCATAGGTCATATCGAATTCATCGGCTTCGGCGCCAGCGATCCATGCCGCAGGGTCGGTGCCGTAATCGACAAATTCCACACGGTCCATATAGGCGCCGTTGCCTTCGTCCCACCATGTGTGCTCGGTGTTGCGGACGAGAACGCCGCGCACGCCAACTTCGAGCGTTTCGGGCAGGTAGGGGCCGGTGCCGATCGGGTTGGAGATCATCGATTCCGAGTCGGACGGATCATGCGAGCTGTGCACAATCGCCGCCGGATAGTCCGCCATGCCCGCAATCAGCGACACGTCGGAGCTCGGCAGGTTCAGCTTGACGGTATGCGCATCGACGACTTCGACCACGCCCTCTTTCAGCTTCTCTGTCTCGCCGTCGATCAGCGTTGCAAAACGCCCGGCCATGGAGTTGCCTTCAACGCCCTTGTCGCACCACATCTCGATGTTGCGCGCCACGTCTTCAGCGGTGAAGTCGTCGCCATTGTTCCACTTGACGCCCTTACGCACGTTCAGCGTATAGACCGTCGCGTCATCGTTGATTTCCCAGCTTTCCAGCAGGGTCGGTGTGAAAGTACCGTCGTTCTCGTAGGTCACGAGATATTCCAGCCAGCCGCGATAGAAGTTGGAAATCTCGTTCCAGTCCGCGGTGCGCGGGTCTTTCATGCCGCGAACCGATTGCTGAACGCGCACTTCGCCGCCCATCTTATGTGCCGCCGCGTTCGCCGCTGGCGCGGTTGCGCCCAGCATCGCGTAGGCCGTGGCCGCCGTGGCGCCAAAGCTCGACGCCGTGGCAAGGAATTCGCGGCGCGAAATCGGATCATTTCCGATCTTCTTCGCGGACTCCACGATCACCTTCGGCATCGGATTGCCGGTACGGGTAAAAAACTCCATGATTATCCTCTCTGTTGGTTCCCGGTCTGAACTGCCGCCGGGAAATCAGGTGTGCAGTTGGTTCTGCGTTTTATCCCACCGTCCGTTTCGGACAGTCATCGAATGTTCCGACGAACGGGTGCGGGGCGTCAACCCCATCAAGGGGCCGTTGCCTTTTAATAAATACAGCCGATTTCCCGCAGTTTTGGGCAGTTCTACGTCGTGGCGGGGCGCAAAACCGACCTTTCCGGTGCTCCGGGTGCGTCTTGCGGGGCCAAGGCGGACCTAGCGTAAGCTTTGCCGCAAGTGCTGCTCAAACATGCGCATCCTCCCGTAATCCGGGAAATCGTTGAAGCCTCGATGCTGGTTTTCGCATCATGGCACGGACAAACGGGCGCGTTTTTACCCGGCCCAAACGCGGCATCAGCCCACCGCCCTTGTTCCGGGCAGCGCGCGGATGCAGGAATGCGGAACGTAAGCCAATGGGAGACTTTGTGCCATGAAATCGCTGTTGCCCGCAGATATCGCCCCGCCGTTCGCGCGGTATTCCCACGGGGTGGAAATCGGGCCGGGCGCGCGCTGGGTGCGCACCTCCGGGCAGCTTGCACTCAGCGCCGATGGCACCGTACCCGATGGGGCCGAGGCGCAAGCGACCCTGTGCTTTGCGAACATTGCGGCGATTTTGGCAGAGGCGGACATGGGGCCGGCGAATGTCGTTCACGTGCAGGCTTATGTGACCGACCGGACGCATATGGCGGGCTATATGGCCGCGCGGGATGCGTGGTTGGCGCAGGTGCATGTCCTGCCCAGTTCGACATTGATGATCGTAAGCGGCTTTACCCGCCCCGAATTCGTTGTCGAAATCGAAGTCTGGGCCGCGGCGGAGTAGCGCCGCGCCGTTCATCAAGCCAGACGCTGGGACCAGTCCTTAGAAATCGACAGTCACACCGGGCAGATCCAGCGCCTTGACCATTTCCCGAAGTTCCTGGCGCGCGGCCACGTTGGAAATGTTCAACTGCTTCACGCCGACATCCTTCAGGTCAAGCAGCGTCAGACCCCGCGGGAAGAGTTCGCGGAACACAACGCGTTCGGAAAAGCCGGGGGCGATGCGGAAGCCGATCCGCTTCGACAGCATCTTGAGCACATGCTCCATCTTTTCCTTGTTGACCATGCGCTGGGTGCCGACGCGGTTGCGCAGCACGATCCAATCGATCGGTTTCAGCCCTGCCTGCGCCCGAAGCTGCCGCGCACTCCACACCATTTCTGAATAGACCGAGGGGCCATGAATTTCCGTTCCGGTCTGATCCACATGCGCAAGCAGGTCGAAATCGACGAAACTGTCATTGAGCGGCGTAATCAGCGTGTCGGCCAGCGAATGCGCAACTTGACTCAACCGAGTATGCGAGCCGGGGCAATCAATCACGATGAAATCGCTGTCCGGCTCAAGCGAGGCAACAGCCGCGGACAGCCGGTGATCATAGATGTTCTCGCCCGGTTGCAACGCGTCCTTGGGAACCTCGGGCAATTCGTGCATCTCGGGCGTGGCGAGGGTCACGCCCTCTTCCTGAACCAGCCGGCGCCGGTTTTCGAAGTAGCGAGAGAAGCTTTTCTGGCGCAGATCGAGATCAAGACAACTGACCTTGTGACCCATGCGTGCCAGAGCGGTCGAGACGTGCATAGACACCGTAGACTTGCCCGCGCCTCCCTTTTCGTTACCCACAACAATGATATGTGCCATACGCGGTCCTTTGCCTGGAAAGGTCTTGTGCCTTTTGTCTCGGACTATACTGGTGGTAGCGGGGCAAGAAAAGCTGATGCGGACCTGCGGATGATCGACACAAGAAGCCGTGGCATACGTGTCACGACACGGGGGTCTGGGCGCGCAGCGCTTGCTGCAACGGGAAGAGATACGGGGCGTAGTTTTGCCATAGCGTATCGCCCGATGGCGTGATGGCCTGACGTACCTGTTGGTTCGATGCGGTCAGGACCATACCTTGCCGCGACTGAGGCGACAGGCAGGCTTCGCTCCACTCTAGGTTGCAGAAACTTATGAGTTTTTTGATCACGGGTTCGGGAGATGCCGTGAGCGTTTCGAGAGGCAGCCGATATGTTCGGTCCGGGAAACGTGCTAGCACCCGCGCCCGTCGTTCACGTTCCCGCGCGATCATCGCCGCGATATCCTCTGCGCCATAGGCGAAGCCATTGCCGCTGCCGGCAAAATAATGCCGATATAGCGACAGCGCGTTCATTTCCGGCCCGCGTTCCATCCAGATGACCCGCGCCTCGGGCAGGGTGGCCAGCAGGATTTCAGCCCAGCGGAAGTTCAATGGCATCTTGTCGATGACGACAGGCTCAGACTTGGCCGCCGCTTTCAAACCCGCGCGCATATAGGCGGCGAATGTGTGCAATGCTTCTTCGTCCGGCGCGCCAACAGGTGTTTCGCGCAGCAGCGCCGCGGCGGCTTGGCCGGCAAAAGGCAACTCCCCCGCTGCGGTCACACCCGGCGCGCCCGCGATGATCTGTTCCGTCAATGTGGTGCCAGAGCGGGGCAGGCCGACGATGAATATCGGGCGCGGTGTGGTATCATCGCCATCGTCCAGTTCATCCGATGCCAAGGTTTCAAGCCGTGCGAACAAAGCCTCATCGCGGGACGGATCGTATCGGAGCGAAGATCGGCGCAACGCATTGCCCGATATGAGTTTCGCCGCCGCTGCCGGGAAGTCCCCGATGTCTTCATAGGCCTTGGAGAGCGCGAAATGCAGTTCCGCCGCTGCGACCGGGGTGGGACTGGCCTCAAGCAGCGCGCTCATCTGCGCCAGATGCGGGTCATCCGCCGTATAGGCGCGAACACCTGACAGCGCCCGGTGGAACCCCGCGTGATCGGGCGCGAGCTTCAGCGCCGCTTCGAAATGCCCTGCGGCAATGGTGTGATCCCCGGCGGCGGCGGCTGCGATGCCCAGATCGTGCAGAAGTTCCGGGTCTCGCGGGGTGATTTCATGCGCGGCGCGATAAGCCGCGATTGCCCCCTCATGCTGGCCCTGATTAAGCAGGGCGCTGCCAAGGAAACGATAACCCCGCGCTTTGTGCTGTGGGGTCGCATCCGCCCGCGCCAGCACTTGGCCCGTCAGGGTTTCAACTTCGGGGTAATAGCCCTGTTCCAACCGACATTGCGCCAATGTCAGAAGATGGTCGGGTTCTGGCGACAGATCGCATGCTTTTACAAGGTATCGGTGCGCCGCGCCAAGCTGGTGCGCCTCTAGCCGGGCGGCGCCACCATTATACCAAAGCTTGGGATTTTTCGGCTCGCGCGCCAAAGCGGCGTCGTAAAGCTCCAATGCCTCGATCGGTCGTCCGAGCTTGCGCAAGGCTGCCGCGCGCACGTCCCGCACGGTTGGATGTTGGGCGGACAGGTCTTCGGCCATGGCAAGGGCGGTCTCAACCTCGCCCCGTTGCCATGCGGCCAGCAGTTCCGGCACCGCGTCCTGCGCGCGGGACGCCAGCAGCCCAGCCAGACCCGACCGCGCCCGCTGGTTCGCCGGATAACGCGCAAGCACCTCCCGAAAGAGCGCTTCCGCACCGTTGATATCGCCCGCCTTCGCGGCTTTCTGCGCGCGCGAAATCAAGACGGGAGCTTTGACATTCTGTGCACCCATATCCGGAGCGATAGAGGCTAATCCTTTAGAAACGGTAAGTGAATTTCCCGGCTTGCTAGAAAAGGGACTCGGCGCGGGGTAAACCAACCCTCAAATTGTTGCCCGAGGCGGCCAAGAACCCAAGCCAAAGAGGGACTGTTTCCAGATAACCTCTGTAATCGAAATGTTATTTTGAATCTGTCGAAAATGTGGGTAGGACTGCGCTCCACGGGATTAATGATTTCTTACATGGGGTAACGAATATGAGCACGGGTACGGGTGGCACGGTCACGTATGATAACACGGTCGTTTTGACCGGCTCTCTGTCAGGCCAGACAGTGGACGGGGGCAGCGGCTATGACTTGCTGACGGCGGATGCTCTTGCGACCAGCCTGATCGTCGACATGAACACCGGCGAATTGTCCGAGCGTTACGGCACCGGCACGGCCACTTTCACGAATTTCGAATCGATTCTGACCGGCAGCGGCGATGACATCTTCCGCTGGGGCATCGATGACACGGCACTGGTCGAAGCGTACCGTTTCGATGCCGGGGCCGGGACAGCCGACCTGATGCGCGTCACGGGATCTTCGCTGCTTGCCGGGCAAGAGGTCACAACCTTCGACCTGGACGCGGGCTGCATCGCTGGACTTGATAACGGGACGGCTGTCGACTTTGCCTATATCGCCAATTTCGAATGGCTGACGGTCGAGATCGACGGAGACATGACCGTGTTCGGATCCGCCGGGGATAACGTGCTGACCATGCGCGGCACCGGCGACGATGTCATCGAAGCGCTGGGCGGCAACGACCAGATCACCGGTGGCGCGGGCGACGATACCCTTGATGGCGGCGATGGCACCGACGCGGCGCTTTACGTTGACGCAACCGCCGGCGTGTCCGTCTATCTTCAATATAGCGGCTCCGATGTGGGCGCTGGGCTGGGCCGTGATACGTTCATCAGCATCGAAAACGTCTACGGCTCCAACTATGATGACCGCCTGATCGGCGACGGCGGCGATAACGAGCTGTACGGCCTGCAAGGCAATGACATCATCAAGGGCAAGGGCGGCAACGATCTGCTGGCCGGTTTCGAAGGCGATGACACGCTGCGCGCCGAAGATGGCGATGACACGCTGTTCGGCGGTGACGGCAACGATATCTTGCTTGGTCTTGGCGGTGTTGACGGGCTCGATGCGGGCGCGGGCGACGATTACGCCTATGGCGGTCAAGGCAATGACGTCATCTATGGTCGCGATGGCGACGACGTGCTGCGCGGCAACCGCGGCAACGACACGATCTTTGGCGAAGCGGATGCAGACGATCTGCGTGGCGGCGGCGGCAATGACAGCCTCGACGGTGGCACGGGCGACGATTTCATCTTTGGTGAGAACGGCAGCGACGTGCTGTTCGGCGGCGCGGGCGACGATGTGTTGACCGGCGGCGTTGGCGGCGGCGTGATGGACGGTGTGACGGATAACTTCGTCTACTCCACCGCGGGCGGCTCGGGCGGCTTTGACCGGATCAAGGATTTCGAAGACGGGATCGACCTGATCAACCTGTCGACCTTCGGCTTCACCGATTTCGACACCGAGGTTCTGACGCTGGCAAGCGACCGGACCTCCGGTATGCGCCTCGATTTCGGGAGCGGCGACGTGCTGTTCATCGAAGGTTTCACCGTCGCGCAGTTCGACGCAAGCGACGTGATCTTCGCGTAACTTCGAAAGCCCCGGTCCAGCGACCGGGGCTTTTCCTTCCCTCGGGCACCTCTGTTTTTCCAGCACAGCCGGCACCCGACAATTCCGCCAGAGAAATGTGCGGACTTGGCAGGCGCCGTTCCAGATGGGATGGTCCGAAAGACATATTTGAACAGAGGGGCAATTGATGAACGGCGGACCGGGTGACGACACGATAACCTTGGATTTTCCGTTGCAGGACGGGGCGGTGAACGGCAGTGGCGGGTTCGATACGCTCGATCTTGGCGCTGCGACGGTCGGTCTTTTCCTGGACATCGACGCGGGTTATGTCCGCGAAACTCTGGCGTTGGAGATCGTGACCTTCGAAGGCTTCGAAGCCTACACCACGGGCGCCGGTGACGACTTCTGGCGCATCGCACTCGATACGCAAGCCCCGTACCTTCCGATCTATGATGCGGGTGCCGGCGATCTGGATGTTCTGCGGATCATGGAGATGACCGTCGGCGCGACGGATACGGTCCAATCGGTGAGCTTCGGCGCGGCGGGAAGCATCACCGGGACGAAAAACGGGACAGCCGCCACCTTTGCAGAGACGCGCGGGTTCGAAGTGCTGACCATCGAGGTGGATACCGACCTCGACTTTATTGGCAGCGACGCGGGCGAGATCGTGAATATGCGCGCTGGCGGTGACAACCACTTGCAGGGCTTCGGCGGCGACGACCACATGATGGGCGGACGTGGCAACGACATCATCGATGGTGGCGCGGGCAGCGACACGGCGCTGTATAACTGGTCCAACGCCGGAGTGACGGTGTATCTTGAGCATACGGACCGGGACGTGGGTGGCGACCAAGGCCGGGATATCCTGATCGATATCGAGAATTTGACCGGCTCCGGCTATGGCGATCGCCTTGTCGGGGATGCGGGCAGTAACGTGCTAAGCGGTCTTGGCGGCGATGACCTGATCATTGGCAAGGGCGGTGACGATTTCCTCTTTGGCCATGATGGCAATGACGAGCTGCGCGGCGGCGACGGCGCGGACCAGCTGACCGGCGGCGAGGGCGAGGATGTTCTGTTTGGCCTTGCTGGCGATGACATGGTCTTCGGAGATGACGGCGACGATTACGCTTATGGCGGTCGGGGCAATGACCTTGTCTTTGGCGGACAGGGCGCTGACAGGCTGCGCGGCAATCGCGATTCCGACGATCTATATGGCGAGCGCGGCGCAGACGATCTGCGCGGCGGCGGCGGCGCTGACGGTCTTTATGGTGGGGAAGACAACGACTTTCTGCTGGGCGGAAATGGCGCGGACGTCCTTGTGGGCGGCTCCGGTTCCGACGTGTTGATCGGCGGCGCTGGCGGCGGCACTGGCGACGGTGCGATGGATACCTTCGTTTTTGGCTTCAGCGACCAAAGCGGGGACGACTACAACCGCATCAAGGATTTCGAGGACGGACTCGACATGATCGCGTTGGATGGGTTCGGCTTTACCGATTTTGCGACTGACATACTGCCCCTCGCGCGGGATACCGGCTTTGGTCTGCGGCTTGACCTTGACGCCGGTTACGTCGTTCTGATCGAAGGCGTGTCGCTGGCGCAGTTCGATGCAGGCGATGTGGTTTTCAGCTAGGCGCTGCCCGGCCAAGCTGCGCTGATGCGCACCCAACACGATACCCCGGAAACGAAAACGCCGCCCCAAAGGGACGGCGTTTCGGAACACAGTATGTGCCAAGGCTGATTAGAAGCCCAGACCTTCGTATTTCTTTTTGAACTTCGACACGCGGCCGCCGGTATCCAAGATACGTGCGCCGCCACCGGTCCATGCCGGGTGCACTGTCGGGTCAATGTCCAGCGCCAGCGTATCGCCTTCTTTGCCCCACGTGGATTTCATCTGAATCACGGTGCCGTCGGTCATTTTCACATCGATGATGTGGTAATCGGGATGGGTATCTTTTTTCATCTCTCTCAGGCCTCTGCACCAGTGGATTTCGGCTTGTAGTTCGCGTTCTCGGCAATACGGGCCGATTTACCGCGACGCGAGCGCAAGTAGTACAGCTTCGCACGGCGGACACGGCCGCGGCGTACCACTTCGATGCTCTCGATATTGGTGGAGTAGAGCGGGAACACACGTTCGACGCCTTCACCGAAGGAAATCTTGCGAACGGTGAAAGAGCCCGCGATGCCGGAACCGTTGCGGCGGCTGATGCAGACGCCTTCGTAGTTCTGCACACGAGTCCGCGTGCCTTCCGTCACCTTGTAGCCCACGCGGATGGTGTCACCCGCTTTGAAGTCGGGGATCGTCTTCCCCAGGTCGGCGATTTGTTCCGCCTCGATCTGTGCGATCAGGTCCATGTGACCGATCTCCTATGCTTGCCCGCGGTTTTGTCCACGGAGATTTGTCGCGCCTCAGAACTCCGTGTCTTCATCGGGTCCGCATGTCGCGCCCGCCGGAGGATCAGGTCGTCATTCCTTGTGTCGATTTGCCCAAGCAAGGACGCCGAAGAAAGCGCCAATAGGGCAAAGGTCCGAATCCCGAAAACGGGACCGAACGCGCGGTGTATAGGGGCAAACCGAAGACCGATCAACCCGTTTCAACGGGTCTTGCGCAGCCTATTTCTTGTACGCGTCCCACAGGTCCGGGCGTCGGTCCTGCGTCAGCTTTTCGGACATCTCGCGCCGCCATGCGTCGACCTTACCATGATCGCCAGAGGTCAACACATCCGGGATCGCGCGGCCCATCCATTCGGCGGGGCGTGTGTATTGCGGATGCTCAAGCAGACCGGCGGAATGGCTTTCCTCTTCGGTGCTGGCAGCGTTGCCAAGCACGCCGGGCAAAAGCCGCACGGTGGCGTCGATCATTGCCTGCGCCGCGATCTCTCCGCCGGTGAGGACGAAATCACCAAGAGAGACTTCCTGCACGCCGTAATGTTCCAAAACCCGTTCATCCACGCCTTCGAACCGGCCACACAGCATGGTTACGCCATCACTGCGCGCCCAGTCGCGGGCCATTGCCTGCGTGAACGGCGCACCGCGCGGCGACAAGTAGACCAAGGGCCAGCGCCCGCGCGCGGCGCGCATCGCGTCTTCGATGGCGGGCCCGACCACATCGGCGCGCAGAACCATACCCGCACCGCCGCCAGCCGGGGTGTCATCGACATTGCGGTGCTTGCCGATCCCGAAGCCGCGCAAATCATGCGTGTGCAACTGCCACTTGCCCTCGTGCAGCGCCTTGCCGGTGAGGCTCAGACCCAGTGTGCCGGGAAAGGCATCGGGAAACAGCGTGATGATCCGCGCCTGCCAGACACCGACCAGATCGGGGGCTTCATCCATCAGCGATTGCGGTTTGAGCGTGGGCCGGATCGCCTTGCGGCCATGCGACTTGGACGGAAGCTGCGTCACAGCAGCCCCTCGGGGGGATCGATCACGATGCGGCGCGCCTCAAGATCCACAGTCGGAACGACAGCCCGCGTGAAAGGCACCAACACGGTGGCAGAACTTCCGGGGCGCAACAATTCCAGCAGGTCATCCGCACCGTGATTGTGAACTGCCTTCACCGATCCCAAAGCCTCCCCGCCGGTATCGACGGCCTCAAGCCCGATCAGATCCGTGTGGTAGAATTCATCGTCGGGCAGGGCGGGAAGCTGCGTGCGCAGCGCGAAAAGCTCCACCCCTTTCAATGCGTCGGCGTCTTCTTTCGTGGCGATCTGCGCGATGCGGGCGGAAAACCCATTCTTGATCGGGCGCAAAATGGCCAGATCATAGGACCGCCCTTCGCTGTCAGTCAGGGGCGAGTAGGTTTCGATATCCTCGGGATTGGCGCAAAAGCTCTTGATCCGCACTTCGCCCCGGACCCCGTAAGCCCCGGAAATCGCCCCTACGACGATCCGATCATCCTGCATCATTCTGCCCCCCGACATAGGCCGTCACGGACCTCTCCGCCCGCATCCGTGCACGCGCTGGCAACCTGACTGCGTTCAGTCAGCAATCCCGCCGCAAAGGCGATGATAACAAAGATGATGGTGCGGATCAGTCGAAACATATGCGCGTTCTGCCCTTGAGGTTGGTCCTTTGTCCAGACGGGGGCGCAAAATTGCTGCGCGGCGGTCTGGCTGTGTCGATTGCCGTGACTGGCTTTGCCGTGTCTGGGGTTACCGTGTCTCGATCGTCAGACTGTCAAAGCGGTCTTCCCAGCCTGCGCGCTCCAACTCGGGGGTGAGCGATTCTTCTTCCGGCCAGCCGATGCAGAAATACCCGATCAATGCCCAGTCGGCGGGCGCTTGCAAATCTCGGCACATCTGCGCCGGGTCCAACACCGACACCCAGCCCATGCCCAGCCCTTCGGCCCGCAATGCGAGCCACAGGATCGTGACAGCTGACACGACAGAGTAGCGTCGCATCTCGGGCATGGTGGTGGCGCCAAGCCCGTGGCCCTTGGGGGTGGCATCATCGCAGAACAAGGCAAGCTGCACCGGCGCTTCGCGCATCCCGGACAGTTTCAACCCCGCATAGATCGCGGCGCGATCGCCGTCATACCCGGCCAAAGCCGCCTGGTTGGCAGCTTCGAAATTGCGCAACGCCGCAGCGCGGGCCTCAATGCTTTCGGCGCGGATGATGCGCCACGGCTCGCTCAGCCCGACCGAAGGGGAAAGCGAAATGCAAGAGAGGCAGCGCTGGAGCACTGCCTCATCTACTGGATCAGAGCGAAAGCGCCGAACATCCCGGCGCAATCGCATCAAAAGCTCAAGCTGGTCGCGAAAACCTTCGGAAAACGATGTCTCCATCATGCCCTCACGCGACCCCATGGGCTTATTCTGCCGCCGCTTCCTCTGCGGGCTCGGCTGCGGGCTCTTCTGCCGGTGCAGCAGCAGCTTCTGCCGCTTCAGCTGCCTTTGCGGCTTTCTCTTCTGCGCGCTCTTGCGCTTTCTTGCCCGGTGTACCCTTGTTCGGGTTGTTGCGCTCTTTCTTGGCCAGAACGCCAGCCGCTTCGAGCATGCGGGAAATCCGGTCGGTCGGCTGCGCGCCTTGGTCCAGCCAGTACTGAACGCGTTCCATGTTCATTTTCACGCGCTCTTCGCTGTCTTTCGGCAGCAGCGGGTTGTAGGTGCCCAGTTTCTCGATGAAACGGCCATCGCGGGGCATACGGCTGTCGGCCGCTACGATGCGGTAGAAAGGACGTTTCTTGGAGCCGCCGCGGGCCAGTCGGATCTTCATTGCCATTGTTTTAGTCTCCTAGGATTTTCATGTGGCGGGTGCGCTGAAGCACACCCTACTTCTGGTGGCTTTTGTGGTGCTGAATGACTTCAGCGATGATGAAGTTCAGGAACTTCTTGGCGAATTCGGGATCGAGATCCGCGCGTTTCGCCAAATCTTCGAGCCGTGCGATCTGAGCCGCTTCGCGGTCGGGATCGGACGGGGGAAGGTCGTGCTGGGCCTTGAGTTTGCCCACGGCTTGCGTGTGTTTGAACCGCTCGCCCAACGTATAGACAAGGATCGCATCCAGCCGGTCGATGCTGGAACGGTGGTCGGCCAGAATCTGGGCCGCCTTTGCAACCGCATCGGTCTGAGGATCGGGGGATGTGTCAGTCAAGGGCCCATCCTTTCGGTTTGAAGAGCGGGTCGGCGTAATGCGCGATTTCCATGTCGATACCATGGGCGATCTGGCTATCGCGCAGCTGACCCGGCGCCGGGTGGCGGTAGACCGCGTCAGAGCCGTCAATCGTCGCCGCGTCCCGGTCCTTGATACAGCCCAGACGTTCGGCGAGCCGGATCGAATCGAGGTTCTTGGGGTCGATATAGCTGACCGCGTTGTCCCACCCCAGATCGTCATAAAAGTAGTGGCGAACCCGGTCCGTGGCCTCCAGCGCGTAGCCTTTGCCGCCTTTATCGGGCCAGATGATCCATGCGATTTCGCGTTCCGGCCACCCGGCGGGCTGCCAGCCGCCGGCCATGCCGTAGGTTTCGCCCGACGTCTTGTCGTGGATCATCCACATGCCGAACCCGCGGATTTCCCAATGGCCGATCTCGGCCGCGTAGAGCATCCAGGTTTCATAAGGGTTCAGCGGACCGCCCATGAAACGCGACCGGAACGACGTGAAGGTCGCCTTGAAATTCGGGTAGTCCTCGGGCTGCGGCGCTTTGAGGCGCAGCCGTTTGGTCTCCAGTTCCGGGATATTGCCAAAGCCCATCACGCCGCCTCCGGCTTGGGGTGGCGATAGACCAGAACGGTCTCATCGGTGTCTTTTTTCTGCGCCGGTTTCGGGTGGTCCGCCGTGGGGTCCAGCCGCGCGCCCAAACGCTCAGCCAAGGCGATGGAACGGGTGTTTTCGGCCACGATGTAGCTTACGGCCGTCTGCCACCCCAGCGTGCCAAAGGCGAAATCGCGCGCCGCTTGGGCCGCTTCGAAGGCGATGCCCGTGCCCTCGACCTCGGCGGACCAGATGGACCAGCCGATTTCCGGTTCCGGCCACCCTTGCGGGAACCATGGGCCAGTCATGCCAAGAGCGGTGTTATCGCCCTTGCGCGTAATGACGAAATTGCCCCAGCCGCGCAGAACCCAATGACCGATGATGTGGCCCATCGCGCGCCACGCCAGTCCGTCTGTCATGTCAGCGGCGCGAATGAAGCGTGACCGTTCGGACCGTGTCATGGCCCGCCATTGCGGCCAGTCATCGGCCTGCGGCGCGCGCAGGATCAGGCGTTCGGTTTCCAGAGCCGGCGTGTTGGACAGGGCGATCGTCATGCGGCGCGTCCCATCCGACACTTTGCGCGCGCGGTGGTCTGGTCTGCCTCCGGCGGGAGTATTTGCGGAACAATGAAGGTCAGCGCGCGCATAGGTTTATTTCTTCTTGCCGAAGCCGGAGAGACCGGAGGGCAGGCCCATGCCGCCGCCGAGACCGGGCATGCCGCCGGGCAGTTTGCCGCCCATTTGTTTCGCTGCCGCTTCCAGTTGCTTGGGGTCCATGCCGGCCATGTCCGGCATACCGCCCTTGCCCATCATTGCCTGCATGGCTTTTTTCATCATGCCGCCTTTGCCCTTGCCGAGCTTTTTCATCATGTCGGCCATCTGGCGGTGCATCTTGAGCAGTTTATTGAGGTCGGAAACGTCCATCCCGGAGCCTGCGGCGATCCGTTTCTTGCGCGAGGCTTGCAGAATCTGCGGGTTGGCGCGTTCTTTCTTGGTCATCGACTGGATCATGGCGATCTGGCGTTTCAGAACCTTGTCGTCGAAGCCGGACTCTTCGATCTGTTTGGCCATTTTGCCCATGCCGGGCATCATGCCCATCATGCCTTCCATGCCGCCCATCTTGAGCATCTGTTCCAGCTGCATCTTCAGGTCGTTCATATTGAACTGACCCTTCGCCATGCGCTTCATCATCCGCTCGGCCTGTTCGGCTTCGAGCGTTTCCTGCGCTTTTTCCACGAGGCTGACGATATCGCCCATGCCCAGGATGCGGCCGGCGATGCGTTCAGGCTCGAAGGTTTCGAGCGCGTCCATCTTTTCGCCGAGGCCGACGAATTTGATTGGCTTGCCAGTGACCGCGCGCATGGAGAGTGCTGCGCCGCCGCGCCCATCGCCATCCATCCGGGTCAGCACGACGCCGGTGATGCCGATCCGTTCGTCGAAGTTTTCCGCCGTGTGCACAGCGTCCTGGCCGGTCAGGCCGTCGACCACCAGCAGGGTTTCGCGCGGATTGGCAACGTCGCGGATCGCTTCGACCTGTGCCATCAGCTCTTCGTCGATGGACAGGCGGCCCGCCGTATCGAGCATGTAGACGTCATACCCGCCAAGGCTGGCTTGTGTCTTGGCGCGTTTGGCGATGGCAACCGGGTCTTCGCCCTTGACGATCGGCAGGGTATCGACGCCGATCTGCATGCCGAGGATGGCGAGCTGTTCCATCGCCGCAGGGCGGTTCACATCGAGCGAGGCCATCAGGATCTTTTTGCCGTCGCGGTCCTTGAGCCGTTTCGCAAGCTTGGCAGTCGTTGTCGTCTTGCCGCCGCCTTGCAGGCCGACCATCAGGATCGGCGCGGGCGGCGCATCGACCTTGAGAGCGCCGGGCTCCCCTTCGCCGCGCAGCACGTCGATCAGCGCGTCATGCACGATCTTGACCACCTGCTGGCCGGGCGTCACCGATTTGGTGACAGCCTGACCCGTGGCCTGATCTTGCACGCGCTTGATGAAATCGCGGGCGACGGGCAGCGATACATCAGCTTCCAGCAGGGCCACGCGGACCTCGCGCAGCGCGGTTTTGACGTCATCCTCGCTCAGAGCGCCTTGCTTGGTCAGACGGTCGAAGACGCCAGACAGGCGTTCGGACAGATTTTCAAACATGTGCCGCGGCCTCCTGCGCCGGTTGACATTGATGCCCCGCACTTAAGCACGAAGCGGCGTGATCCCAAACGTCAAGCGCCCCCACGGGCGATACTCGCTGGTGGGGGGCGATCCCTGCGCAAGGCAAGGGACCGGAGAATATGGGAGTCTCCGGAACGGGGGCGAAATACGGCGCAAGGGGCGTCGAGTCAAGTCCGGGCTGATCAGGGGCATGTTGGCGTCACCGGCGGATCGCTGCGAAAAAGTCACGCTGTACCGGCGAAGTTACGAGCAAAACCACTCGTTCCGATTGACATATCCTAAAGGTATACGCATTACTCAGGACATGTCCTGCTATAGGAGAGAGACATGAAATACGCTCTTGCGACCGTTGCTGCGCTGGCACTTGCCGCTCCGGCATTTGCTGAAGAAGCAAAAACACCGGCTTCCAAGCCTGTCGTTTCGACTCAGGGTTCCGGCCTTCTGGCTGGCGGTCTGGGTGTTGGTGCCAGTGTTGGCCTCGTGGCTGCGCTCGCGCTGGTCACAGTCGCTGCTGCATCTTCGGACAGCTCCAGCGCAAGCGGCACCTGATCTTCAGGGCTTGCGCCGACAATTCAAAGCCGTCCGGGTGCAAATCCGGGCGGCTTTTTCGTTTTCGGGGGCGTCAAGCCGCCAGCGCGGCGATCTGGGCTTCCGCCTGTGCCAGTGACTTTTGCGGGGCCATTGCCATCTGATCGGCCTGTATCACGGTCACGTCGGTAATCCCCAGGAACCCGAGCACGTGGCGCATGTACCCGGTCGCGAAGTCAACGTTCGACCCGACCGGAGTTCCGCCTGTCGCAATGACAAGGATCGCGCGTTTGCCGGTCAAAAGCCCTTCTGGCCCCGCCTCGGAATAGCGAAACGTCACCCCGGCGCGCGCGACCAGATCAATCCACGCCTTGAGGCTGGCGGGAATGCCGAAATTATACATTGGGACACCAATCACGACAGTATCGGCGGCCTGTAACTCTGCGATCAGAGTATCGGACAGGGCAAGGACATCCGCCTGAAGTGCATCCCGTTCGTCGGCGCGGGTCAGGTTCGCGCCCACCCAAGCCTCGGTCAGTTGCGGCAAGGCGTCTGCGAGATCCCTGCGCAGGGCGGCGCCCCCAAGGCGGGTAACGACTTGTGCTGTCAGGCGGCGGGTTGTCGAATCGGCGCGGCGCGCTGAGCTGTCGATGTGAAGAAGGGTCATATCTGTCTCCGCTGGTGTGATACGGGCCAGATGGCCCCTTGCAAAATCGAACGCAATTCGGTCAGATCAACAATAAGTGTTGGAATTTGCACAGGGCTGGGATGGACAACTGGGACGAAATTCGCACCGCTTTTCAAGTGGCGCGTCTGGGCACGGTAAGCGGCGCCGCCGAGGTGCTGGGGGTCCACCATGCAACGGTGATCCGTCATATCGACGCGCTTGAGGGGCGGCTTGGCGTCAAGCTGTTCCAGCGTCATGCCCGTGGCTACACCGCGACCGAGGCCGGGCAGGATTTGCTGCGGGTCGCGCAAACCACGGATGAGCAGTTCTCGCAATTGGTGGGGCGGATCAAAGGCCAGGGGGAGGGTGTGTCCGGCGAATTGGTCGTGACCTCCCTTGTGTCCCTTGCGCCGATGGTCGCCCCGATCCTGCAAAGCTTCCAGGCCCTATATCCCGATGTGGTGATCCGCTATCTGACGGGGGAGCGTGTGTTCCGGCTGGAATATGGCGAAGCGCATGTGGCGATCCGCGCGGGCAATGCGCCCGAGCAGCCCGACAATGTGGTGCAGCCGTTTTTCCGTCAGCGGGTGGGGATGTTTGCCGCGCGAAAGTACATCGACACATATGGAATGCCGAAGGGCGAAGACGATCTGCCGAACCACCGCTTCGTCGCGCATGATCGCAAGGATAGTCGCGCGCCCTATAACACGTGGCTACGTTCCAAAGTGCCTGAAGAGGCGATCAAGTTCCGATCGGGCGATCCCTGGGCAATGGAACTGGCGGTGCGCGCGGGATCCGGTATTGGCTTCTTGCCCATCGTCTTGGGCCGCGAGAATCCCGACTTGGTCGAGATCATTCCCAGCCGTGAGGATTGGTCCGGCCCGCTCTGGCTTGTCACTCATGTCGATCTGCACCGGACCACCAAGGTGCAGGCGTTCCTGACACATCTGAAGACCGAGGCAAAAAGCTGGGACATCTAAGCCCGTCCGCGCAGGGCCATGTGGCGATGCTGCTTTTCTCGGCGCTTGTTGCCGGATCATTTTCCCTTGGCACCATGGCCGCCAATGAAATCGCCCCGGCCGCGATAAATGCGGCGCGGTTCTGGATCGCGACCGGGGTGATCGGCGTGGCGGTCTGGATGACCGGCGGGATGACGCGCGC
This sequence comes from Aliishimia ponticola, assembly GCF_004803475.1. Taxonomy (GTDB): domain Bacteria; phylum Pseudomonadota; class Alphaproteobacteria; order Rhodobacterales; family Rhodobacteraceae; genus Aliishimia; species Aliishimia ponticola. The sequence goes on along the minus strand of NZ_SRKY01000004.1, from coordinate 56,243 downwards.
CGCCTTGCAGGCACCTTGGCGTTATGTCGTGCTTGGCGCGCTGTTCGCGAGCTATTTCGTCCTGATGTTCGAAGGGCTCAAGACAGCGCCCGCGATCAGCGCTGCCGCCGTTTTTACCCTGACGCCGATCATGTCGGGCGTTTTTGGCTGGTTGCTGCTTCGGCAGATCACAACACCGCGTATGGCGCTGGCCCTTGCTGTCGGCGCGGCGGGGGCGCTTTGGGTGATCTTCCGCGCTGACCTTACGGCGCTGATGGCGCTTGAGGTTGGGCGGGGCGAGGTCATCTATTTCGTCGGGTGCGTCGCGCATGCGATCTATACGCCGATGGTGCGCAAGCTGAACCGGGGCGAGACCGCAGTTGTCTTTACCTTCGGGATGCTGTTCGCGGGCGGGGTCGTGCTGACGATATATGGCTGGAACGATATTCGCGCGACGCAATGGTCAAACCTGCCTGCCATCGTCTGGATCACCCTGATCTATATCGCCGTCTTCGCAAGTTCGGCGACGTTCGTGCTGTTGCAGTTCGCCACGCTGCGCCTGCCCGCGGCAAAGGTCATGGCCTATACCTACCTGACGCCAAGCTGGGTCATCGGATGGGAATTCGCGCTGGGCCGTGGCGCACCACCGGCGCTCGTATTCGCCGGGATCGGCTTGACGATCCTCGCGCTGATCCTGCTGCTGCGCGACGAGTAACAACCTCTGATTTAGTTAGAATGCGGGGGAAAATTCACCCGGCTTTCCCAGAGTTTTGTTCATCATTTGATGTCATAACAGCAACAGGACGTGGGTCAGGTAGTAAGTTACGAGTTGATGGGTTCCCATGTCCGCCTTTGGAAGGTGGTTACGTTTCTGAGTACGGCGCTTCGGACAATTCCTGCTGAAGGAATCGTTCGAATGCGTCGAGGTTTACCGGCTCGAATTGGCCGAACCCCTGCATCCAGACCGATGCGTTCTTCAAAGCGTCCGGTTGCAGCTTGCACCACTTCACGCGCCCGCGCCGTTCCTGGCTGATCAGGCCCGCGCGTGTCAGTACCGTCAAATGCTTGGAAATCGCGGCGAGGGACATCTCGAACGGCTCCGCCACGTCGGTGACCGCCATGTCGTCTTCCAACAACATGGTCAGGATCGTCCGGCGTGTGGGATCGGCCAGCGCGGCGAAAACTGTATCAAGATCGGCATCCATGACTATCTGTGTGCCGCAACGGTGCAGCAATCGTCAACCAATCGGTTGAATATGCGAAATGCACGGTTTCGGTCCCATTCCTGCGCCGCACGCCGTTTCGCGCAAGGCGAGCGTGAATATTTTCCACATAAATTGCAAATACTTGAACGGTTTTCGCGTCGACATCTCAACGCATTGACTCCGATGCCCGCGCGCCTTAGCACACGGCTAACTTCACGCGTGGGGAAATTCTGTGTCCGACAAAGACCGGATGGCTGAACTTCACTCTCGGATTGAGGCACTCAAAGCCGCAACATCCGATGAGAAACCGCATGTGGAAGAGCACTATTCGTCGGCGCAATTGGGCTGGCGCATGGTGACAGAGATGGTGGCCGGTCTTGGGATCGGTTTCGGCATGGGGTACGGGCTGGATCGCCTGTTCGGAACGCTTCCGATTTTCCTCGTGCTCTTTACATTGCTGGGTCTTGCGGCGGGGGTGAAAGTCATGCTGTCCACCGCGCAGGAATTCCAGAAGACGAACGTAGGCGGGGGAGACCCCGGCAAGGCAGAGGGGCCGGAGAATGGCGGATAACGGATACGAGGGTGCGCACGGCGCAGAAGGTGGCGGGCTGGAATTCCACCCGATGGACCAATTCATCGTCAAGCCGCTGTTTGGTGGTGACGCGATCCATTGGTACACGCCGACCAACGTGACCTTGTGGCTCTTTGTGGCGATCCTCGCCGTGACGGCGCTGATGGTGCTGGCGACCTCCAAACGCGCCGTTGTTCCGGGCCGTGGCCAGTCGATTGCCGAAATGGCCTATGGCTTTGTCTACAAGATGGTCGAAGACGTGACCGGCAAAGACGGTATCGTTTACTTCCCGTACATCATGACGCTGTTCATGTTCATTCTGGCCGCCAACTTCCTTGGCCTGCTGCCAATGGCCTTCACCACGACGTCGCATATCGCTGTGACGGCAGTTATGGGCTTTGGCGTGTTCTTCGCGGTCACGATCCTTGGCTTCGTCAAGAACGGCGCCTCGTTCCTGAGCCTTTTCTGGGTCGAAGCCGCGCCGCTGCCGCTGCGCCCGATCCTGGCGCTGATCGAACTGATTTCCTATTTCGTGCGTCCGGTCAGCCACTCCATCCGTCTTGCTGGCAACATGATGGCCGGTCACGCGGTTCTGAAAGTTTTCGCGGGCTTCGCACAAGTTGCCGCAATCGCACCGATCGCAATCCTTGGGGTTGTGGCGATCTATGGTCTGGAACTGCTGGTGGCCTTCATTCAGGCCTACGTGTTCACGATCCTGACCTGCGTCTATCTCAAGGACGCATTGCACCCGCATCACTGACGAAGGTGCGCTGAAGCGCACCCTACGACATCAACCCAATTCCATCGTAAGGAGAAAAGACATGGAAGGTGATATCGCACAACTCGGCCAATTCGTTGGCGCAGGCCTGGCAGCAATCGGTTCCGGCGCAGCCGCAATCGGTGTGGGCCACGTTGCAGGTAACTTCCTGGCGGGCGCTCTGCGCAACCCGTCGGCGGCCGCTGGCCAAACCGCGACGCTGTTCATCGGCATCGCGTTCGCAGAAGCTCTGGGCATCTTCGCATTCCTGGTTGCGCTTCTGCTGATGTTCGCGGTCTAAGACCCTAGCGGACTTTCCTTACGGCCGGGCGGCATTGCGCTGCCCGGCGTCGGGGCCTAGGTGGCCTCGATCACGTTAACGGACCTGATCCGAGAAAGAGGTTCCGACATGGCAACAGATACCCATGGGGCCGCAGAGAGCGCAGCGGGCATGCCGCAGCTCGAATTCGGTACCTTCCCGAACCAGATCTTCTGGCTGGTTCTCGCACTGATCGCGATTTACTTCATCCTGTCGCGCATCGCCCTGCCGCGCATTGCGGCCATTTTGGCGGAGCGTCAGGGAACGATCACCAACGCCATCGCGAATGCCGAAGACCTGAAGGCCAAGGCAGCCGAGGCCGAGGAATCATATAACAAGGCTCTGGCCGATGCCCGTGCGGAGGCTCAGGCCATCGCGGCGGAAGCACGCGCCCAGATCCAGGCCGATCTCGACGTTGCAATCGCGAAAGCGGATGCAGAGATCGCAGCCAAATCAGCGGAATCCGAAAAAGCGATTTCGGCGATCCGCGCCAGCGCCGTTGAAAGCGTCCGCGAAGTGTCGGTGGAAACCGCGCAGGATATCGTCGGCGCGTTCGGTGGCAAAACCGACGCGAAAGCGATTGCCAGTGCAGTCGCCGACCGGATGAAAGGGTGATTCAGATGATGCAACGCATGACATTCGCCCTGCTCGCAGCCCTGATGGCGCAACCCGCCGCTGCGGCATCCGGCCCGTTCTTTTCGCTGGCGAACACGGACTTCATCGTCCTGATCTCGTTCATCCTGTTCCTGGCTGTTCTGTTCTATTTCGGCGTGCCGAAAATGATCGGCGGTATGCTGGACAAGCGGGCGGAAGGTATCTCGGCAGAGATCGAAGAGGCGAAAGCCCTTCAGGAAGAAGCCAAGACGCTGCTGGCCGAGTATGAGCGCAAGCAACAAGACGTCAAAGTGCAGGCGGAGCGCATCGTCGCCCACGCCAAGGAAGAAGCGCAACTGGCCGCCGATCAGGCGAAAGCCGATCTTGAGAAATCCATCGCGCGCCGTCTGGCCGCTGCGGAAGACCAGATCGCGTCAGCTGAGGCTTCTGCCGTCAAGGAAGTGCGCGACCAAGCGATTTCTGTTGCGATTGCTGCCGCGCGCGACGTGATCGCCAAGCAAATGACCGCCACCGATGGCAACAAGCTGATCGATGCGGCTATTGCAGAAGTCGACACCAAGCTGCACTAACGGTTCGTCCAATTTGGACGTCATGAGCCCCGGCCTTTCCCAAGGTCGGGGTTTTTCTTTTTGTTGGGCAAGCGCAGAACGCAGCGGGGCAGATGGCGGGTGATCAAGTAAGACTGCCCAACCCCAGCCGACGCAGCGCATGGACATCGCGTCTGTCGTGATCGGCACCGGTGGCGTTCGCGCCCGAAAGCAAGCAAAGCCTGGTTCAGCGTTCGTGATCCAGCCTCAGCCGCGCGATGTCTTCGTTCCGGGCGGCGCGGCGCTGATCCTCAAGACATTGCCGAACGTAGTCCAGATGCGCTTCGACCGCCGCCCGCGCCGCCGCGGGGTCACGGGCTTGCAGCGCCGCGTTGATGGCTTTGTGCTGCGCGAACAATTCATCCCGCGTGACCGCGCGATCAAACATCGCCTGACGGTTGTAGAATACGCCCTCGCGCAGCAATTCATACATGGACCGCATCATGTGAAGCATGACGACGTTATGGCTGGCTTCGATGATGGCCATGTGGAAATGCGCGTCCAGCCGGGCATCGTCCGCCGCATCGGCTTGGCCCTGCTTGTCTTCCATCTTGTCGAGTATCCGCTGCACCACGGCCAGATCGGTATCCGACGCAAGCCGCGCCGCTCGTTCCGCCGCCAGCCCCTCCATATCGCGGCGAAAAGCGAGGTAGTCGAAGACCGCCGCATCATGCCGGGACATCAGATCGCGCAAAGCAGGCGAAAAGGCCGATCCCAGAACATCCGCGACATAGACCCCCGCACCGGGCCGCGCCGATAGCAGGCCGGCGGTCTGCAACTCTGCGATGGCGTCGCGCAAGGACGGGCGCGAGACGCCAAGGCGGTCCGCCAACTCACGCTCGGCTGGCAAACGCTCTCCTGGGCGGAGGATTCCACGCAGAATCAACTCTTCGATCTGGCGCACGACGGCGGTGGATAGCTTTTCGGATTGAACGGGTTTGAACGGCATGGTCCTCTCCGGGGCGGAATTGGTAAAATCATATGACCAGCGGCGACGGCACGCAATGGACTGCGCATAAGGCCATAGGTTTTCCCAGAAGCGTTACAGGCGATTTTCCGCAGGAAACCGCAATATCTTGTGGATAAGCGGAGCTGAGCCGCAGTTTGTGGGGGTATCGGCTTGACGAAAGCGCCCTGCGATTGCCACCATGACCGGATAGGAAAGGAATCGTACCCTTGCGCTTTACCAAGTTACGTCTGACCGGTTTCAAAAGCTTCGTCGATCCGACGGACCTGATCATCCATGATGGTCTGACGGGCGTGGTGGGACCAAACGGGTGCGGTAAATCCAACCTGCTTGAAGCGCTGCGCTGGGTCATGGGTGAGAACCGCCCAAAGGCCATGCGTGGCGGCGGGATGGAGGACGTGATCTTTGCCGGTGCGTCCTCGCGCCCGGCGCGCAACTTCGCCGAAGTTTGCCTGCATATCGACAATACCGACCGTCTGGCCCCTGCAGGGTTCAACGATAACGACCAGATCGAAATCGTGCGGCGGATCACGCGCGACGTCGGATCGGCTTACAAGACGAACGGCAAGGATGTCCGTGCGCGGGATGTGCAGATGTTGTTTGCGGACGCCTCGACTGGCGCGCATTCGCCCGCGCTGGTGCGGCAGGGCCAGATTTCAGAGCTGATCAACGCCAAACCCAAGGCCCGCCGCCGTGTTCTGGAAGATGCGGCCGGGATTGGCGGCCTGTATCAACGCCGCCACGAGGCGGAATTGAAGCTGAACGGGACCGAGACGAACCTGGCGCGGGTCGACGACGTGCTGGAACAACTCGCCTCGCAATTGCAGCAACTCGCCCGGCAAGCGCGGCAAGCGGCGCGGTATCGCGAGATCGGCGCCGAATTGCGCAAGTTCGAAGGCATGTTGCTCTATCGTCGCTGGCGCGAGGCTGATGATGCCCGCAGCAAGGCCGAAGAAGAGCTCCGCCACCGTGTGACAGAAGCGGCGCAGGCCGAGACGCAGGTGCGGCAGTCGGTCAAGGCACGCGAAGCGGCGGAACAGGCGCTGCCCCCTCTGCGGGACGAGCAGGCGATTGCTGCGGCACTGGTACAGCGCTTGTCGGTGGAGCGTGATACGCTGACAGAACGCGAAGCGCGGGCGGCTGAAACCATCGAAACGCTGGAAAAGCGTATCGCGCAGTTGGCTCATGATATCGAACGGGAAGCCGGGTTGAACCGCGACGCGGGCGAAACGATCGAGCGGTTGGAATGGGAAGCGACGGAGATCGCCAAAGCCTCCGAAGGGTTCGAAGATGAACTGACGCTGGCAACCCAGGCTGCCAAGGAAGCCGCGCAGGTCTTGCAGGCGCGCGAGTCGGACCTTGCCCAGCAGACCGAGGATGTGGCCCGGCTTGCCGCGCGGCACCAATCGGCGCAACGGCTGGTCGAGGACAGCCGCACGACCCAGAACAAGGCAGAGGCCGAAGCCACCAAGGCGCGCGATGCGATGGCGGGCGCGAAGGCCGCTTTGGAGAAATCGGCACAGGATTTCGAAGCGGCCAAGACCGCCGAGGCCGAAGCGATCGCGATGAGCACCCGGTCCGAGGAAGCGTTGCGCGCGGCAGAAGAAGCGCGGGCAGAGGCGCAGTCGCGCGAAGCCGATGCGCGGGCGGAACGCTCGGAAGCGGTGGGCGAACGCAATGCACTTCGCGCAGAGGCCGGGGCGCTGGCCAAGCTGGTGGCGCGTGACACGGCCGAAGGCGGCCAGATCATGGACGCGCTGACCGTGAAGCCCGGCTATGAAAAAGCGCTGGGTGCGGCGCTGGCCGATGATCTGCGCGCCCCGCAGGTGACGGCGGATGGCCCCTCTGGCTGGGCCGCATTGCCCGATTACAGTGTGATCCAACCCATGCCTGCCGGTGTGCAGCCACTGAGCCTGTTCGTCGATGTGCCCGACGCGCTGCGCCGCCGGATCGATCAGATCGGTGTCGTCGAGCCGGACGATGCGGCGAAGTTGCAGGCGGATTTGAAGCCGGGTCAGCGGCTGGTGTCGATCGAAGGAGATTTGTGGCGCTGGGACGGGTTCCGCGCCTGGGCAGAAGACGCGCCCTCTGCCGCAGCGTTGCGGCTGCAACAGTTGAACCGACTTGAAGAATTGAAGCAGTCGCTGGCCCGTGCCGAGGCGCGCGCCGATGGGGCAGAGCAGGCGCATGAGGCGCTGAAGCAGCGGCTTGATGATCTATCCCGTGCCGATTCCGAGGCGCGCGAAGCCCGGAAGCAGGCGGACCGGATGCTGGCTGATGCCTCTCGTGCGCTAAGCCGCGCAGAGGCCGATCGCAACCTTGCTCAGGGGAAGCTGGAAAGCCTTGGTCTTGCGGTGCGCCGCCACGAGGACGAGGCGATGTCCGCCCGCAAGCAGGTGGCCGAAGCCACCGCGTCGCTGGAGGCGCTGGACGATCTGGAAACCGCTCGTGCAGGCACGGAAGACCTGCGCATGACGGTTGAAGCGTCGCGGATCACGATGATGTCGCGCCGGTCCGCACAAGACGAACTGCGCCGCACGGGCGAGGCACGCACAAAGCGGGCGCAGGAAATCACGCGCGAAGTCAGCGGTTGGAAGCACCGGCTTGAGACCGCTGAAAAGCGCCGCGGCGAATTGCTGGAGCGTAAGGAAAGCTCCGAAGCGGAATTGGCCACGGCGCAGGCCGCGCCGGAGGAGATCGCGGCGCAGCGCGAAACACTGATGCAGGAACTTGCCAAGGCCGAAAGCCGCAAGGCAAAGGCTGCCGATGCGCTGTCCACCGGCGAAGGGGATCTGCGTAAGGCGCAAGAGGTAGAGCGTGACGCAGAGCGTGCCGCATCCGAAGCGCGCGAGGCCCGCGCCCGCGCCGAGGCGCGTGTCGAAGCCGCACGGGAAACCACGCAGGCTGCGGCAGAGCGCATCGCCGAGGATCAACAACTGACGCCGAACCAGCTCTTGACGCAGCTGGACATGAACCCCGACGAGATGCCGAGTGCGGAAGCGCTGGAAACCGATGTGAACCGGTTCAAGCGGCAACGCGATTCCCTGGGGTCGGTCAACCTGCGGGCCGAGGAAGATTCGCGCGAAGTACAGGCAGAGCATGACACGCTCCAGAACGAGAAAGCCGATCTGGAAGAGGCGATCCGCACCCTGCGCAGCGGCATTGCCAGCCTGAACAAGGAAGGGCGCGAGCGTCTTTTGACCGCGTTCGAGCAGGTGAACAGCAACTTCACCATGTTGTTCCGCCACCTCTTTGGCGGCGGCGAGGCGAACCTTGTGATGGTCGAAAGCGACGATCCGCTGGAAGCCGGGCTTGAGATCATGTGCCAGCCGCCGGGCAAGAAACTGTCGACCCTGTCGCTACTGTCGGGCGGGGAGCAAACACTGACGGCGCTGGCGCTGATTTTCGGCGTGTTCCTTGCCAACCCCGCGCCGATCTGCGTGCTCGACGAGGTCGACGCGCCGCTGGATGACGCGAATGTGGGCCGTTTCTGCGATATGCTGGACGAAATGTGCCGCCAGACCGACACACGCTTTTTGATCATCACGCACCACGCTGTGACGATGTCGCGGATGGACCGGCTCTTTGGTGTGACCATGGGTGAACAGGGCGTGAGCCAGCTTGTCAGCGTCGACCTGAAAAAGGCCGAGGCGATGGTCGCCTGATCCGGGGCTTGCCCGTTACAACCGACCCAGAAGCGCCGCTGTCGGCCACGCATCGGCAGGCAGGCCAAGGCGTTTCTGTTCTGCCTGCACGGCGTCACGGGTGCGCGCGCCCAAGATGCCATCAACCTTGCCGACATTGTATCCACGCGCCTGGAGCTTGCGCTGCAACTGCTTCATCTGCTGTGCGGACAGGCCCGCATCCGGCTTCCCAGCGTTGTAGACCGCTGCGCCCTCTAGCCGGGTGGCGAAGTAGGCGGCGGTCATCACATAGGTAAAGCTTTGGTTCCACTCGAAATAGACGCGGAAGTTCGGGTAGGCGAGGAAGGCAGGCCCCTTGTGCCCCTGCGGCAGGATCAAAGAGGCGGGCAGGTTCGCCAACCGTCCACTGCGCGGGGCAACACCCATTTTGGCCCATTGGCTGGCAGGCAGCGTGGTATTCAGCCCCGATAGCGACCAGTCCATGTTTTGCGGTACGGTGACTTCCTGTACCCAAGGCTCCCCCGCGCGCCAGCCAAGGTGGTTCAGCATCTTGGCGCCCGAAACCAATGCATCGGGGGCGGATGTCTTCAGCCGAACGCGCCCATCGCCATCCGCATCGACCCCGTTTTCAAGAATATCGCCGGGCAGCATCTGGACCATGCCGATCTCACCTGCCCAGGCGCCGGTGGTGCGCGCCGGGTCGAATTGCCCACGGGTGTAGAGTTCCAGCGCGGCGAAAATCTGTGGGCGAAACAGGTCGGGGCGGCGGCAGTCATGCGCCAGCGTCACCAACGCGTTGCGCGTGTTGAAGTCGCCCTGAAACGTGCCGTAATCGGTTTCAAAGGCCCAGAATGCCAGCAGGACACCCCGGCTGACGCCATAGGTGCGTTCGATCAGATCAAAGGTGGAATCATACTGCCGCGCCAGGTTGCGGCCTTTTTGTATCCGCTGGTTAGAGATCAGCCTGCGCGAAAATTCGATGAACGGCTTCTGGAAGACGCCCTGCGCCCGGTCTGCACGCAGAACCTTCGAATCCTGCACGACCCCGGCGAAGAACTGCGCAACCGTGTTCGCGTCATAGCCGCGCTGTCGCGATTCCGCCGCAAGGGATTTGACGAAGCCGGCAAACGATCCGCCGCATTGCGCAGCCACTACAGAGGGCGCGAGGAAAAGCAGAAAAGCGAGCGTGCGGAACATATTAAGAAACCCTTACTTCACATTCTGGAAGCTTTTCTTACGAAACCCCGAAGCGCAAGCGCAGTGGCATAGATCGCGCGGCTTTGCGGCAGTTTTACAATGCGCCCCGCATTGAAAGCTGGCGGGCGGGCCCAACCATGCAGGGCGTTCGCAAGGGCTTTGAGCGATTTCGCGGCGCTGAAACCTTCCGTTCGAACACGCGATTTCGTGAGTTAACCTAGCGTCAAATATCGTTAATCAGCGACCGTTCTTAATCATCTGTTAACCTCTCGGGAGGCATGATGCGGCCATTCGAGGGAAGTGATTAAAGTGTCGTGGTTGTCTCGATCGGAGGGAACATGAATGTATTGATCGTACATGGCAAAGCTGAACTAGGGCTCCTGTGGCAACGCCATCTACATCGCTGTGGAATGTCGGTGCAGGTCGCGGAAAGTCAGGATCAGGCGATCTCTGACATGAATATTACCGCGCCGGACATCATCATTCTGGACCTGATGTTGCAGAACGGGAGCGCATTGGCCGTTGCCGATTATGCCAACTACCGCTGCCCCGCTACTCAGGTCATCTTCGTGACCAACAACCGCTTCTTTTCGGACGGTTCGATCTTCTCTCATGTCACGAATGCTTGCGCGTTTATCCAATCGGCCACCCCGCCGGAGGATCTGGCCGCGATGGTGGATTATTACGCCGCAGCCAGATGATCGCGCCCGTGATGCTGCTGGTAGTCTAGCTGCGGGTTTATGGGGATGATCCGGTTCGGGTTTATCGTGTCGTGGCTGTAATGATAGTGGCGCACGATATGATCCATGTTCACGGTGCCAGCCACCCCGTCCCACTGATACAATTCGCGCGTATAGCCCCATAGGTTGGGGTAGTCGACGATCCGCTTGCGGTTGCACTTGAAGTGCTGGTGATAGACCGGATCGAACCGGATGAGGGTTGTGAACAGGCGCCAATCGGCCTCGGTGATCGTGCTGCCCATCAGGTATCGCTGACTGGCCAAACGGTCTTCGAGCCAGTCCAGCGTATCGAACAGCGGATATACCGCACTGTCATAGGCCGATTGCGTCGTTGCGAACCCGGCTTTGTAGACGCCGTTATTCACCGTGTCATAGATGCGGTCATTCACGTCCGCGATTTCGCCGCGCTGCGCTTCAGGCCAGAAATCCGGTGTGTCGCCAGTGATGCCATCGAAGGCAGAGTTCAGCATGCGGATGATCTCGGCGCTTTCATTGCTGACGATGGTTTCGCGTTGTTTGTCCCAAAGCACCGGCACCGTGACCCGGCCCGACATTTTCGGGTCCGCTTTCAGGTAGATGTCGCGCAGATAGTTGAGGCCATACAGCGTATCGCCGGTCGCCCCCGCGAAATCAGTGTCAAAGGTCCATCCGCCGGACAACATGTCGGGATGGACCGCACTGATCGTGATATGCGGTGTCAGCCCTTTCAGCGCGCGGAAGATCAGCGTGCGATGCGCCCACGGGCAGGCGTATGAGACATAGAGGTGATAGCGCCCGGATTCGGCGGCGAATCCCCCCTCGCCGGATGGGCCGGCAGACCCGTCCGGGGTGATCCAGTTGCGGAATTTCGCGGCTGAGCGTTCGAATTTTCCACCAGAAGATGAGGTGTCGTACCACTGGTCTTGCCAGACGCCATCAACGAGTAGGCCCATGATATTCTCCGATGCTGCTGATGCAGAACTAGAACCTGAAGGTCACGCGGCCTACACCCAAGGGCGCGCAGGCCCCCTGCATCGTTGCACAGGCCGCAACGCGCTGCGGCGCAGCGTTGAAAGTGACGTCGGGGCCTTGCCTTTGTCATGAAATTTTAACTTGAAACACGGCTGTCTGAGGCTTCTTCTAGACAAGGTTCTGGGGAGCGCTGCGATGACGACTTACATTCCGAATGATATCCAAAAAGACTTGGATGCCGCGCGGTTGAAGCGGCTGAAATCTTCTTCCAAGCTGCGCGTGGAAACGCCTGATGGCTATTTCCGGGTGCTGCGCATGTGGGAAAACGGCTTCAGCGTCGCGTCGGAGGATGCGCCGCACCTGCGCGGATTTGTCGATCTTTACGAAGGGCCGTCGCAGTTGTTCCAATGCCTGATTGTCGCCGCCGATGAAGAGGCCGGCGAGATGCGCTATGAATTCAAGCGCATGACCGCGGTGGCCACATCGGCCGCGCGGGACTTCGCAGCAGAGGGCGAGGTGCCCGCCGGGTTGATCGACCAGACCGAACTTCCGGCCTGATCCATGTTCAAGCGCTATGCGGTTTACTTCGTGCCGGACGGCGCGTGGGGGGATGCGGGTGCGCAATGGCTCGGCTGGGACAATCGCACCGGCACGGATAGAACGCCCACACATCCTGTGCTGACGGATCGCCCACGCAAATACGGGTTTCACGCCACCATGAAGCCGCCGTTTCGGCTGGCGGCGGGGGCGGATGCCCATGCGCTTGCAGATGCGCTGGATACCATGTGCCGCGACCTCACGCCTTTCGCGCTGACTTCGCTGGGGCTGGCGCAGATCAGCAGGTTCTTTGCCCTCACCGCGCCGGATGAGCAGCCCTTGCTGCGGAGCGTGGCTGATGCGGCGGTGGAACAGCTTGATCCGTTCCGCGCACCGCTTAACGATGCGGAACTGGCGCGGCGCCGCCAATCGCGCCTGTCAGAGAGGCAGGAAGCCTATCTCGACCGTTGGGGTTATCCCTATGTCATGGAAGAGTTCAAATTCCACCTCACGCTGACAGGCCCGGTCAAGCAAGACACCGAAGCCGTCTTTGAGCTGCTGCAAGAGCGGCTGCGCCCGGTGCTGCGCCAGGAGATGGTCCTCGATAGCCTGTCCCTGCTGGGAGAGGCCGAAGACGGGCGATTTCATCAGATCGCCCGCTTCGCTTTCGGGGGCTGACCGTTACTGAAGGTCTTTGAACGCGTCGGCCATGCGCGCCACGGCTTCTTCGATACGTGCGCGGGGCGTTGCGATGTTGAACCGCAGGAAATCTTCGCCGCCCGTGCCGAAGGTCGGCCCGTGGTTCACGGCGATCCTTGCGGTTTTCTCTACCCGGCCCGTGAACTCGGCTTTGTCCATGCCCGTGCCGGAGAAATCGACCCAGGACAGGTAGGTGGCTTCCAGAGGCATGGATTTCAGGCCCGGGATCGCGTTGATGCCCGCATCGAAAATCTGGCGATTGCCGTCAAGGTACTGGCACAGCCCATCGACCCAATCGGCCCCTTCCGGCGAATAGGCCGCCGTTGCCATGAACAGACCAAAGGAATTGGGCGACAGGCCCATGGCTGCCATGCGCCCTGCAAAGGTCGCGCGCAGCTTCGGATCGTGGATGATCACGTTGCCAGAATGGCTGCCCGCGATGTTGAATGTCTTCGTGGTGGCGGTCATCATCACCAACCGGTCTTCGATCCCGTCGATCAGGGCCATCGGGATATGCTTGGCACCGGGCATCAGCAGGTCGTGGTGAATTTCGTCCGAGACGAGGATCAGATCGTGCTTGCGGGCGAACTCGGCAACGCCCTCCAGTTCTGCGCGGGTCCAGACGCGGCCGCCCGGATTGTGCGGCGAACACAGGATGACCATCTTTTCGCGCCCGGTCATCTGGGCGTCATAGGCGGCGAAATCCATCTGATAGCGCCCGTTATCGTTTTCCATTCGGCATTCGACGACCTCGCGCCCGGCAGCCGTGATGACGCGGGCAAAGGCGTGATAGACCGGGGTGAACAACACGACGCCATCGCCGGGCTGGGTAAAGGCATCGACGCACATCGCTGTGCCATTGACGAGGCCGTGGGTAGTGAACACCGCTGCGGGGTCCACGTCCCAGCCGTGCCGTTCGCGCATCCACCACTGGATTGCGGACAGATAGGCGCTGTCATCCCCGAAATAGCCGAACACCCCGTGATCCAACTGTGCCTGAAGCGCGTCGATAACGCATTGCGGCGGGCGGAAGTCCATATCCGCGACCCACATGGCTAGGCCATCATCGGGCGATACGCCGTAGACGGGCTCCATCTTGTCCCACTTCGCGCAATGGGTGCCGCGGCGGTCGATGATGGGATCAAAACGGGGGTCGATGCTCATGGGGAACTCCTTCGTAAAGCGAGGCGGAGCCTAACGCCGCGCGCGCGCTGTGCAAGCGGATTGCAGCCGCGCGCCCAAGCCATTACATCGCTTGCCATGAAACTGAACATCCTCATCCATCCGGATCCACGGCTGACCAAGGTGGCGGCAGAGATCGCAGACAGTTCCGACGCGCTGCGCGTCTTGGGCAAAGACATGCTGGAAACGATGTATGCCGCGCCGGGGATCGGTCTGGCCGGGCCGCAAGTTTCCGTGGGCCAGCGGATCATCACGCTGGACTGTGCTCGCACAGATGAAGAAGAGCCGCGCCCCCTTGTCATGCTGAACCCGCGCGTGATCGCCGCGTCAGATGCGCTCAACACCTATGAGGAAGGCTGCCTGTCGATCCCGGATCAGTATGCAGACGTGACCCGCCCGGCAGAGGTCGAGGTCGCGTGGATGGATCTGGACGGCAAAGAGCATCGCGAAGGGTTCGACGGTCTGTGGGCCACCTGCGTCCAGCACGAGATCGACCATCTCGATGGCAAGCTCTTCATCGATTACCTCAAGCCGCTCAAACGTCAGATGATCACCCGCAAGATGGTCAAGCTGAAGAAAGAGCGCGCCCGCGCATGAGTGTTCTGCCGATTCTGCGCTGGCCTGATCCGCGCCTCGGGGCGAAATGTGAGGTCGTCGGCGCGCTGGACGACGATCTGCGCGCCTTGGTCGAGGATATGTTCGAGACGATGTATGACGCCGAGGGGCGCGGGCTGGCGGCTCCGCAGGTCGGTGTGCTCAAGCGGATCTTCGTTATGGATGTGGCGTGGAAATCGGCCGAACCAGAACCGGCGGTGTTCGTGAACCCCGTGATCCGTGATGCCAGCGCCGAAACCTGCATCGGCCCCGAAGGGTGCCTGTCGATCCCCGGGATCACGACGGATATCTCTCGCCATGCCCGGATTTTCGCGGGCTGGATCGATCTGGACGGCAAGCGGCAGGAACGCTGGCTGGACGGAATGGATGCGATCTGTTTTCAGCATGAACTCGATCACCTTGACGGCAAAGTCACCTTCGACCGATTGACGCCAGAGATGCGCGCCTCGGCCTTGGCTGAATATGAGGCCACGCTTTGACGATCCGCCCGATCCTGCGCTGGCCGGACAAGCGCTTGCGCACGGCTGCGGACCCCGTGACCGAGATAAACGATGACATCCGGCAGATCTGGCAGGATATGGTCGAAACGATGGACGCGATGCCCGGTGTCGGGCTGGCCGCGCCTCAGATTGGTGTCATGCTGCGGCTTGCTGTGGTCGATGCCACCGACGACCGGTCGTGCCGCATCCTTCTTGCCAATCCCGAATGCGTGGCAGCATCGACGCAGATGCGCCCGCATGAAGAGGCCTCTCCCTGCCTGCCCGGTGTCTCCGCCCGTCTGGAACGGCCGGGCAAGGTGACGATCCGGTATCTGGATGCGGAAGGCGCGCTGGGCGAGCGCGATTTCGAAGGTTTGGAGGCTACATCGGTGCAGCATCAGATCGATCATTTGAACGGGCGCATGTATTTCGACAATCTGGGCAAGGTGAAACGCGATATGTTGCTGCGCAAGGCGCGCAAGCTGCGGGCGTAGGAAAGGCGAGTGGGATGAAGCTGGTTTTCATGGGGACGCCCGATTTTTCCGTGCCAGTGCTGGAGGCGTTGGTCGAGGCCGGGCACGACGTGCTGTGCGTGTATTCGCAGCCGCCACGTCCTGCGGGGCGGGGCAAGAAAGAACGCCTCTCGCCGGTTCAGGCCAAGGCCGAAGCGCTGGGGCTGCCCGTGCGTCATCCGGTGTCGCTCAAATCCAGTGAGGCGCAGGCCGAGTTCGCCGCGCTGGGCGCGGAGCTCGCGGTGGTCGTGGCCTATGGGCTGCTTCTGCCCAAACCCATTCTGGATGCGCCGGAACGCGGGTGCCTGAATATCCATGCCTCTCTGCTGCCGCGCTGGCGCGGTGCCGCGCCGATCCACCGTGCGATCATGGCGGGCGATACAAGGACCGGTGTCTGCATCATGCAGATGGAAGAGGGGCTGGATACGGGGCCGGTACTGCTGCGCAAAGAGATCGCCATCGCGCCGGAAGACACGACCGGCACATTGCACGACAAACTCAGCCAATTGGGGGCAGGGGCCATCGTCGAGGCACTCGCCGCTTTGGATGACCTGGTGCCGCAACCGCAGCCGGATGACGGCGTGACCTATGCCGCCAAGATCGACAAAGCCGAGGCCCGGATCGACTGGACCCGCCCCGCCGCCGAGGTGGACCGCCAGATCCGCGGCCTTTCGCCCTTTCCCGGTGCTTGGACAGAATGGCAGGGCGCGCGGCTGAAATTGCTCGCTTCGCGCGCCGAAGACGGGCAGGGTGCGCCGGGTGACGTGCTGGACGACGATCTGCTGATTGCCTGCGGGGCGGACGCAATACGGATCACGCGCCTGCAACGGGCAGGCAAGGGCGCGCAAGCGGCGGCGGAGTTCCAGCGCGGCGCAGCCATAACCAAGGGGGCGCGGCTCTGACATGTTTCCAACGCTGATCGGAACGGTCGTTATCGCGGGGCTTGTCGGTTACCTGTCGGAAAGATCCGGCTTCACCCATAACGGCATCGTGCAAAGCATCATCATCTGTATCGGCGGTGCCTTTCTGTTCTACTTCGTGCGGCTGATGTTCGGGATTGGGTTCGGCTCACCGGGATTGAATGCTATCGTTTCTTCCATCGGGGCGCTTGTGATCGTCCCGTTCCATTGGAGGAAGTAAGATGTTCGTCATCTGGTTGTTGATCATCGGCGCGGCGGCGGGATTCCTCGCCACCCGGATCATGCGGGTCCAACTTGACGTGATCACCACCGTCGTGATCGGCATGGTCGGCGCATTGATCGGTGGGCTGCTTCTGCGTCTTGCGGCAGGCGTGTTTGGACTGCTGGGCGGGTTGGTCGGCGCCGTGCTGGGCGCGATGCTCGTCCTGTGGCTGTGGCAGCAAATGCAGAAGAAGTGACGCCTAGCCAGACTTGAAGGGTTTCATCCCGGCGCGGGCCAGTTCATCGGCGCGCTCGTTCTCCGGATGGCCTGCATGGCCCTTGACCCATTCCCAGGTGATGTCATGGCGCGCTTGTGCCGCATCAAGGCGCTGCCAAAGCTCGGCGTTCTTCACGGGTTTCTTCGCAGCGGTTTTCCAGCCGTTTTTCTTCCAGCCAAAAATCCAGCCGGTCACGCCGTTCTTCACATAGGTGGAATCGGTCACAATGGTGATCTTCGTCGGTTGGGTCAGAGTCTCCAACGCCGTGATCGCCGCCATCATTTCCATCTGGTTGTTCGTGGTCTGCGCCGCGCCGCCGGAAAGTTCGCGTTCCTTCACGACCGTATCGCCATCCTTGGCCTGAAGAAGCACCCCCCAGCCGCCCGGACCCGGATTGCCGGAACATGCGCCGTCCGTATATGCGTAAAGTTCAGTCATGTTTGCGCGCCTGTATCACGATCCAAGGGGCCATTTCCCCGTCCAGACCGCGCGATGTGCCGGTCCATTCTTGCAGCGGGGTCATCCCGGCGGCGTCGAGCCAGCCCAAGAGTTCTTCCCGCGTGACATAGGTATAGCGCCGCCCGATCGTGTCGCGGCGGGTCTTTGCCCCGGTCTTCATGCCGATATGAAAGATGCCGTTCGGTTTCAGCGCATCGCGGATCGCCGCGAAATGGCGGGGCAGGTCGGCGCGCTCTGCATGCAGCAGCGAGAAATTCGCCCAGATCCCGTGATACAGCGCCGTGCCGGTGAGGTCGTGGAATGTCTCCATCCGGGCGGTGACGCCGGGATGCGCCTTGGCAAGGTCCACCATCTGCGCGCTGGCATCTGTCGCGGTCACGCGGTGCCCTTCGGCGGCAATCATCATGGCTGAGCGCCCCGGACCGCAGCCCAGATCAAGCACGTCGGAGGCGTCAGGCAACAGGTCAAGAAAGTGGCGCAGCTGCGTGTCAGGAACGCCGTCCGTCGTCAGATCGGCGTATTCGGTCGCGCGTGCGTCATACACGTCGAGAGTCTGGCGGTCGGTCACAGGAACACCCCGACGGCAAGGCAGGCCACGACCACGGCGGTCAGCAGCAGGCGCAGCGGCATCCACCAATCCGGCGCGAGCTTCCACGACGCGAAAGCGAAATCGAGAATGAGCAGCCCCAGAAAGCCGAAGATCAGATTGGTCGCGGCAGAAGTCGGGCCGCCACCGGTCATGAAGAAAGCCCAGAGGGCCGGGATCACCGACAAGACATAGCCTGTCGCGGCCTGCCCGCCGCTGGAACGGGCGGAAAAGCCCCACAGCACGCCGGACATGAAGCTAAGAATGACAGAGCCGTAGAAAAGCTGCACATAAGGGCCGATGAAACGGGGGCCAAGATGGGCCGCGCCCCAAGATTGCAGCGGGTCCGAGACCACGGTCGCAGCGCCCCAGAGGAAGGGGATCAGGCCCGCAAGGCCGAGCATCAGAGGAGCGGTTGGAATACGTCTCATGGGGCGGGACATAGCGGGCGGTCGCCGCACCTTCAAGCGGGCGCGTGACCTGCCGGAGCGCCCGCAAGGGGCGCATATGAAGATTTGCGTTCAGGCCACGCAGGCCTTGGGGCAAGCCCCAAACCCCGTCACCCGGTTCAGGCCGGTTCGCGCAGCACGCGCGGCACTTTGAATTCCACGCTTTCCTGCGCGGTTTCGACAAGCTCGGAGGTCACGTCGAACCGGTCGGAGAAAGCCGCGATGACTTCCTCGATCAGTTGTTCGGGGGCCGATGCCCCCGCTGTGATCCCGACGCTGCGCACGCCGTCCAAGGCGCGCCAGTCGATATCCGTGGCCCGCTGCACCAGTTGCGCATAGGCACAGCCCGCTTTGCGGCCCACTTCGACCAAGCGGCGGGAGTTGGAGGAGTTTGGCGCGCCCACGACCAGCATGGCATCGCATTTGGGCGCAATCGCCTTCACTGCTTCCTGGCGGTTGGTGGTGGCGTAGCAGATGTCTTCCTTATGGGGGCCGACGATCTGGGGGAAGCGTGCCTGCAACGCGGCGACGATATCCGCCGTGTCATCGACTGAAAGCGTGGTTTGCGTCACGAAGGCCAGCTTATCGGGGTCGCGTACCTCGACATGGGCGACATCGTCGACGGTTTCGACCAGCAGAACCTCGCCTTCGGGCAATTGACCCATGGTGCCGACGGTCTCTGGGTGGCCGGCATGGCCGATCATTACCATTTGCAGACCGGCCTCATGGTGCCGGGCGGCTTCGATATGAACTTTGGAGACCAAGGGGCAAGTCGCATCGACATAGATCATCTTGCGCGCTTCGGCAGAGGCAGGCACCGCTTTGGGAACGCCATGGGCCGAAAAGATGACGGGCCGGTCCGTTGGACATTCGTCCAGTTCTTCGACGAACACGGCCCCCTTGTCCCGCAGCCCATCGACAACGAACTTGTTGTGCACGATCTCGTGCCGGACATAGACAGGCGCGCCCCATTTCTCGATCGCGAGTTCGACGATTTTGATGGCGCGGTCCACGCCCGCACAAAAGCCGCGTGGCGCAGCCAGATAAAGTGTGAGAGGGGGTTTGGTCATCGCAAGGCTCCTTGCGGGACACTTAGGTATATTTGCGCTGGGCGTCCAGAACGGGTCTTGCACGGGCCCGGTGTTCTGGGCCGCGTGCAAGATCAATTTTCCGTCGGCCTGTCACAGAACCGTAAAAAACACCTGTTAGCGAACGCATAGCCGTGAAGTCCAAGCACGGTGCGCGTTGCGGTCAGGTATTACTCTGAAACGGCCTCGCGCTCTCTGGGGTGATCCGCCGTGGTTTCGCGCGGCGGGCGCCCAATGACCTCGCGCAATTCATCGAGTTCGATGAAATTGTCCGCCTGGCGTCTCAGTTCGTCCGATATCATCGGCGGCTGGCTGCGAATTGTCGAAACGACAGAAATCCGCACCCCTTGGCGTTGCAGGCTTTCCACCAATGGCTTGAAATCGCCATCGCCGGAAAACAGCACGATATGATCCACGCGCGGGGCCAGTTCCATGGCATCGACTGCGAGCTCGATGTCCATGTTTCCCTTGACCTTCCGGCGACCGGCAGAGTCGGTGTACTCTTTCGCCGGTTTCGTCACCATCGTGAAGCCGTTGTAGTTAAGCCAATCGACGAGGGGCCGTATGGGCGAATACTCGTCGTTCTCCAGCAGCGCTGTGTAGTAGAAGGCACGTAGCAGTTTGCCACGACGCATGAATTCCTGTCTGAGCAGCTTGTAGTCGATATCGAAGCCCAGGGATTTCGCGGCCGCATACAAATTCGAACCGTCAATGAACAGCGCAAGCCGTTCGTCCTTGTAAAACATCCAAAATGTCCTTTTCGAAAACGGTTCGCGGCTGGATTGTCCGTGAGTGAGTGTTAATGTGCGCAAACCGTCCGCATTAACCTAGGCGATTTGGTAAATGTCGCAAGACAGTTGTAAGTCACAAAACGGCACTGTTCTGCCTCAATTCCGGTCAAAAGCACTGATTGCAGTGGGTGCAAACATGCCGTCGGTTGAGGGTGACGCTAGGGAAACCGTTATTTGGGCTATTCGGGAGTTCGCCAATAACGGGTGGGTGATTCGGTCTGTAAGCCACCTTTTCGAGACCCCATGTTTCCCGCCGGGCGCCGGGCCCGACTACATCAACGCAGCCTTCGTTCTGGACACGGAATTGTCCGCGCCCGAAGTCCTGGCGCAGTTGCACGCGGTGGAGGCCGCCGCCGGGCGCGAGCGGCTTCAGCGCTGGGGGCAGCGCAGTCTTGATCTGGATTTGATCGCGCTGGGCGACCAGGTCTTGCCGGACGCGCAAACAGTCAGCGATTGGATGGCTTTGCCGCTGGATCAGCAGGTGCGCCGCACGCCCGATGAACTGCTGCTTCCGCATCCTCGATTGCAGGACCGGGCCTTCGTTCTGGGCCCCCTGGTAGAGGTCGCGCCCGACTGGGTGCATCCGCTGACCGGCAAAACGGTTCGCGAAATGTTTGATATGTTGCCGCAGGCGGAGCGGGACGCTGTAAAACGGCTTGTATATCCCGTGGATTGGACCTAAATAAGCCTCTTCTGGAACAAACTGAACAGTTGGAGTCCGCCAATGGCCCGCGTCACTGTTGAAGACTGCGTCGACAAAGTCCCAAATCGTTTTGACCTGGTGATGCTGGCTGCGCACCGCGCCCGCGAGATTTCCTCCGGCGCGCAAATCACGGTCGACCGGGACAATGACAAGAACCCTGTTGTTGCTCTGCGTGAGATTGCCGATGAAACGCAAAGCGCGGATGAACTGCGCGAGCGTCTGATCGAATCCAACCAGACCCAGATTGAGGTCGATGAACCGGAAGAAGACGCAATGGCGCTTCTGATGGGGGCCGAACAGGACAAGCCGGACGAAGATACCATGTCCGAAGAAGCGCTGCTGCGGCAGCTGATGGCAGCGCAGGGGCAGGGCTGAGGGCGCCCACCCACCGCGTAGAGGTGGCGGACCAGAGATGACAGCAGACGATCTGATCGAACTGGTCCGTGCCTACAATCCAAAGACCAATGCTGATCTGATCCGCGAAGCCTATGAATTCGGCGAGCAGATGCATGAAGGGCAATTCCGCCAATCGGGAGAGCCCTATTTCACCCACCCGGTCGAAGTCGCCGCGATTCTAACCGAACAGCGGCTTGACGACGCCACGATCATCACCGCGCTTCTGCACGATACGATCGAAGACACCAAAGCCAACTATGCCATCGTCGCCGAGAAATTCGGGGACGAGATCGCGCGGCTGGTGGATGGTGTGACCAAACTGACCAACCTGCAACTTTCCAGCGTCGAGACGAAGCAGGCCGAGAATTTCCGCAAGCTCTTCATCGCCATGTCCCGTGACCTTCGGGTCATCCTCGTCAAACTGGCGGACCGTCTGCACAATATGCGCACGATCAAGTCCATGCGCGTCGAAAAGCAGGGCCAGAAGGCGCGCGAGACGATGGATATCTATGCGCCGCTGGCCGGGCGTATGGGGATGCAGTGGATGCGCGAGGAACTCGAAGACCTCGCTTTCAAGGTTCTGAACCCCGAGGGCCGGGCCTCCATCATGCGGCGCTTCCTGACGCTTCAGAAGGAAAGCGGGGATGTGATCCAGCGGATCACCAAGGACATGGTGAAGGTGCTGGGCAAGGCCGGGATCGAGGCCGATGTGATCGGCCGCGCGAAGAAGCCCTATTCGATCTGGCGCAAGATGCAGGAAAAGGAGATGGGCTTTTCCCGTCTTTCCGACATCTACGGGTTCCGCGTCATCACGCAGAGTGAGGAAGACTGCTATCGGACGCTTGGCGCGATCCACCAGCGCTGGCGGGCGGTGCCGGGGCGCTTCAAGGACTATATCAGTCAGCCCAAAAGCAACGGCTATCGGTCCATCCACACGACCGTGCTGGGCCGCGACGGCAAGCGGGTCGAGGTGCAAATTCGCACCCAGTTGATGCATGAGGTCGCGGAAAGCGGCGTGGCGGCGCATTGGTCCTACCGGGACGGGCAGCGGGCGGAGAATGATTTCGCCGTCGATCCGGCCAAGTGGATCAGCCAACTGACGGAACAGTTCGACGGCGACGAGGATCACGAAGATTTCCTCGAAGCGGTCAAGCTGGAGATGTATTCCGACAAGGTTTTCTGTTTCACCCCAAAGGGCGAAGTCATCAAGCTGCCCCGTGGCGCGACGCCCATCGACTTTGCCTTCGCGATTCACACACGGATCGGCACAGCCTGTGTCGGGGCCAAGGTCGATCATATGCGTGTGCCGCTGTGGACGCGGCTCAAGAACGGCCAGTCGGTCGAGATCATCACCGCCGAAGGGCAATCGCCGCAGGCCACGTGGCTGGATATTGCAGTCACGGGCAAGGCGAAATCCGCGATCCGTCGGTCTTTGCGTCAGCAGGATCGCGACCAGTTCGTCAAACTGGGCCGCGAATTGGCGCGCTCTGCCTTCGGGCATGTGCGCAAGCGGGTCACGGAAAAGGTGCTGGATACCGCCGCGCGAACCTTGCGCCTGTCCTCCGGCGAAGAGGTTCTGGCGCGGCTGGGGTCCTCCGAACTGACCGGCCAGCAGGTGGTGCAGGCCGTTTACCCGGAACTGACCCCGCCCGAGGGCGAAAAGGTCGATACGCGCCGCGCCGTGATCGGTCTGAGCCCCGGCCAGCGGTTCGACCGGGCCCCTTGTTGCAAACCGCTGCCGGGGGAACGGATCGTGGGGATCACGTTCCGCGGCAAGGGCGTTGTGGTGCATTCCATCGATTGCGCGCGCATGACCGAATACGAGGACCAGCCGGAGCGTTGGGTCGATCTGCGCTGGCACGAAGGCAGCCACCCCGCCGTCTATGACAGCGTGCTGGACCTGACCATTTCGAACGACGCGGGCGTGTTGGGCCGGATGTGTACCCTGATCGGGGAGACCGGCGCGAATATTTCAGATCTGCTTTTCCTCGACCGGAAACCAGACTTTTACAGATTGTTGATCTACGTGGAATTGAGGGACCTGATGCACCTGCATACGCTGATGCGGGCGCTTGAGGCGGAAAGTGACGTGGCTTCCATTGACCGATTCCGGGATGAAACAGTGTCTGCGCCCTCGGCGGTGCTGACCGGGGTTAAGTAAGGCGGACTTAGATTGGTGTTCAAGCGCCGCGACAAACGGCCTTTCTGGCAGGCGGTCCGGCACTTCTTGTGGCCGCGCGGCGGCTGGGGGCGTGCGTTTCACTATGTGAAGCACCGGGTGCGCCGCTTGCCCGATAGCCCCGAACGCATCGCGCGTGGCATCTGGGCCGGGCTGTTCACCACCTTCACCCCATTCTATGGTCTGCACTTCGTGGTCGCGGGCCTGATGGCGCTGATCATGCGCGGTAACGTTTTGGCCTCCCTTATGGCGACCTTCTTCGGCAACCCGTTGACCTATGTCCCCATCGGCGTCGTGTCGTTGCAAACCGGGCATTGGCTGCTTGGCACCCGCATGCGCGAGCATGAGCACACCGGGTTCGGACAGGCCTTTGTCAATGCCGGCCGGGATTTGAGCCATAATTTCTTTGCCATGTTCGACGAACAGAAAGCCGATTGGTCCAACCTGCGCATCTTCTATGACGATGTTTTCTTTCCCTACATGATCGGCGGTATTCTTCCGGGAATCGTGACGGCGAGTGTCGGGTATTACATCGCCTTGCCGCTCATCCGGGCCTATCAGAAGCGTCGCAAGGGCGCGATCAAAGCCAAATTCGAGGCCTTGAAAGCCAAGGCCGCCGCCGCCAAGAAGAAGGCGGAGCAAATGGGGGACTGACATGGATCATCTGCGTCTTGGTGTGAACATCGATCACGTGGCAACCGTTCGCAACGCCCGTGGCGGCGCGATGCCGGATCCCGTGCGGGCCGCGAAGCTGGCAGAGGATGCGGGCGCGGACGGAATCACCGCGCATTTGCGCGAAGATCGCCGCCACATTGCGGATTCCGATATCGAACGCTTGATGGAGGCGCTGACCGTGCCGCTCAACTTCGAGATGGCCGCCACTGACGAGATGCAGCAAATCGCGCTGCGGCACAAACCGCACGCGGTCTGCATCGTACCCGAAAAGCGGGAGGAGCGGACGACCGAAGGCGGTCTGGATGTCGCCCGGGAAGAGAACAGGCTGGCCCATTTCATCGCGCCGCTGCGGGATGCCGGGTGCCGCGTGTCGATCTTCGTCGCAGCGGATCAGCGCCAGATCGAAGCCGCCAACCGCATCGGCGCTCAGGTGATCGAACTGCATTCCGGGGCCTATTGCGATGCGCACCATGATGGGCATTTCGATCAGCGCGACCGCGAGTTGGAGGCGCTGCGCGACATGGCTGCGTTCGGCCACGGGCTTGGTCTGGAAGTGCATGTCGGACACGGGTTGACCTATGAGACAGTCGCGCCCGTCGCGGCCTTCCCTGAGGTGAAAGAGCTGAACATCGGGCATTTCCTGATCGGCGAAAGTATCTTTCTGGGCCTGAAACCGGCGATTGCGGAAATGCGCCGCTTGATGGATGAAGCGCGGGGATAACGCCTGCGGCGGATACCGGAAAAAACGGCCATGCGCCGGAATGAGGACACAAGACCGCTTTGCCGTTACTCGGCGCGGCGAGACAGGGATAAAGACGATGCAGATTTCATACCTTCGCTACGCGGGCATTTATGTGTTGACCGTGATCGGTTTGGCCGCACTGGCATGGGCAATGGCGACCTTTCTTGGCTTTGACTTTCCCGCAGGCGCTGGTTCGGTCATCCCGACGATGATCGCCGCGCTGGCAGAGGGGCAGAACCAAGCGCGCGCCACAGGCAAAGCACCTGAACGCCGGGCGCTTTGGGGGGCCGCGTTCTCTGCCACGCTGATCGTTGCGGCGATCAACGGGGTGTTCATGGTCGTCTTGATGCAAATGCCGTCCATGGCCGAACTGTTCCGCGCCGTTCCGGCGAACTTTCTGGTGATGCTCGGTGTTTTCGTTCTGATCGTCACCTTGCTGACCAATTGGTGGTTCCTCGGCGTTGGCGCGAAGGCTGGCGCGAAAAGTGCCGGGTGAGCCGCGATGATTTTGGGAATTGGCACGGATTTGGCGAATATCGAACGTATTCAGGCGACACTGGATCGGTTCGGTGATCGTTTCCGCGACCGGGTCTTCACCGAAATCGAACAGGCCAAGGCCGAACGACGCGCCGATGTTGCCGGCACCTATGCCAAGCGCTGGGCCGCGAAAGAAGCCTGCTCCAAGGCGCTGGGCACCGGGCTGCGCATGGGCATCTCATGGAAGGACATGGCGGTGTCCAACCTGAAGACCGGGCAGCCCATCATGCATGTGACGGGCTGGGCCGCCGAACGGTTGGCCGATATGACCCCAGAGGGCCACGACGCGATAATTCATGTCACATTGACGGACGACCATCCTTGGGCGCAAGCCTTCGTCGTAATAGAGGCGCGGCCCAAGACTTCTTGACACCCAACCGCCCGGCTTTCATGAAGCGCGGGACACCCAGACAGAGCAGGTCCAATGACAGAGAAAACCAAAAGCGAAGGTGGCATCGTCGAGACGATCAAGACCATCGTTTACGCACTCCTGATCGCAGGCGTGTTCAGGACCATCTTCTTTCAGCCATTCTGGATTCCCTCCGGGTCGATGAAGGAAACGCTGCTGATCGGGGATTTCCTCTTCGTCAACAAGATGGCCTATGGCTATTCCTATGCCTCCTGCCCCTCTGTCATCATCCCGCGTCTTGGGGTGGATATCGATGCACAGGACATCTGCGGCGTCTTTGACGGCGACAACACGCGCCTGTTCGGAGGCGAGCCTGAACGCGGCGATGTGATCGTGTTCCGCCATCCCGTGTCCGGCCGCGACTACATCAAGCGCCTGATCGGCCTGCCCGGTGACAAGGTGCAGATGGTCAACGGCAAGGTCGTGCTGAACGGCGAAACCGTACCGCAGGAACCTGACGGGGCCTTCCGCGAGGTGATGGCGCTGCAAGGCGGTCAAAGCAATCGGCCACGCTGCGAAAACGGCCCGGTGGGCATGGGCGGCGTCTGCGAAAAGTCGCGCAACATCGAAACGCTGCCCAATGGGGTCAGCTATTCGGTGCTGAATATCGCGCAGCAGCAATCGGACAATACCGGTATCTATACCGTGCCCGAAGGCCATTACTTCTTCCTTGGCGACAACCGCGATAACTCTCTCGACAGCCGTTTTGCGCGCAATGCGGGCGGCGTGGGCTTCGTGCCGTTCGAGAACCTGATTGGACGCGCCGACCGCGTGATGTTCTCGTCCTCCGGCAAATCCATGCTGTTCTTCTGGACGTGGCGTTCCGATCGTTACTTCAAGGCGATCTAGTGAAGCTGTCGGCGGAACTCTCTGATTTCGCGCGGCGGCTGGGCCACGACTTTCGCCAGCCCGCCCTGCTGATCGAAGCGGTGACTCACGCCTCGCGCTCCACGCCGGGCAAGACCGACAACCAGCGGCTGGAATTTCTAGGCGACCGGGTTCTGGGCCTTGTCATGGCCGAAGCGCTGCTGACCCGCGACACGGACGCCCGCGAAGGCCAGCTTGCCCCGCGCTTCAACGCCTTGGTGCGCAAGGAAACCTGCGCCGATGTCGCGCAGGAGATCGAACTGGGCGCGGTATTGCGGCTGGGCCGGTCCGAGATGCTGTCTGGCGGACGTCGCAAGATGGCATTGCTGGGCGACGCGATGGAGGCGGTGATCGCGGCGGTCTATCTTGATGCCGGGTTCGAGGCCGCGCGGGCCGTCGTTCTCAGGCTTTGGTCCACACGTGTCGAGACCGTCAAGGAGGACGCGCGTGATCCCAAGACAACCTTGCAGGAATGGGCTCAGGCGCGCGGATTGCCCCCGCCACGCTATGAGGAAACGTCGCGCTCCGGCCCCGATCACGCCCCCTTGTTCGAGATCACGGTCTTCCTGAAATCGGGCGAGAGCTGCTCGGCCTCGGCCGGGTCGAAACGGCAGGCCGAACAAAGTGCCGCGCGTGCTTTGTTGGACCAACTCGCGTAATGCCCGGCGGTCCGGATGACCGATAACCAGCGTGGCAGCTTCTGGATGGTGCTTTCGATGCTCGGTTTCGGGATCGAGGATGCGTTTTTCAAAGCGGCGACCGCGACGGGAGGGGTCTCAGCGGGTATGGGCACCATCCAGTTCGGGCTGTTGGCGCTGATCCTCTATGCGGGCTATGCGCGGGCCAAGAATGTGCCTTTGTGGTCGCCCGAATACCTTAAGCGCAACCTGCTGATCCGCACCGGGTTCGAGGTGACAGGCCGTGTCTTCTTTGCGTTGGCGCTGGCCTATACGCCGCTCTCGACCACATCCGCGATCCTGCAGGCCGCGCCGCTGGTCGTGATGCTGGGCGCTGCCGTCGTCCTGGGGGAACGGATCGGACCGTTACGCTGGGCTGCGATGGCGGTTGGCCTTCTGGGGGTGCTTCTTATCATCCGTCCGACCCCGTCAGGGATGGAGGCGAACGCGATTTTTGCGCTGCTGGGTATGCTTGGCTTTGCCGGGCGCGATCTTGCCACGCGCACAGCGCCGCCGGGCACCCATGCCGCTCAATTGGGTATCCTTGGCTTTGCCGTCGTCACCTTTGCCGGTGTGCTGATCCTCGCGTTTGAGGCCGGGCCGCCGACCTTGCCCACGCCGCAAGCCGGGCTGCTGATCTGCGGCACCGCGATTGCCGGGGTTGCAGGCTATACCGCCCTGACCAAAGCGATGCGCACGGGCGATGTCGGCGTCGTCGCGCCGTTCCGGTATTTCCGCCTGATCGTTGCGCTGATCTTGGCCGTTACCCTGTTTGACGAGCGACCCGATACGATGACGCTGATCGGTGCGGGTTTGATCGTTGCCGCCGGTGTCTTTTCACTTTGGCGGGAGCAAGGGCTGGCGCGACGCCGCGTTCCGCGCTAAAGACCCGACCTTGATTTCGAGGATCGTTCCCATGACCACACGCGCCGGATTCGTCGCCCTGATCGGAGAGCCCAACGCGGGCAAGTCCACGCTGCTCAACCGGATGGTGGGCGCGAAGGTGTCGATCGTCACGCATAAGGTGCAGACCACACGCGCGCGTATCCGCGGCGTGGCGATGGAAGGCGACAGCCAGATCGTCTTCGTGGATACGCCCGGCGTTTTCACGCCGCGACGGCGGCTGGACCGGGCCATGGTGACGGCCGCTTGGGGCGGGGCCGCGGATGCCGATGTGATCGTCGTGATGGTGGAAGCGCATCGTGGCGTCACCGAAGGTGTGAAGCGCCTGCTGGACCAACTTCGGACGGTGTCCGAAGGCCGGACTGTGGCGCTGGGCATCAACAAGATCGACCGGGTCGAAGCGCCGGTTTTGCTGGGGCTGGCCGATGAGTTGAACAAGATGTTCGATTTCGCCGAGACCTTCATGATCTCTGCCGAAAAGGGGCATGGCGTCGACGACCTGCGGCGCTGGCTGGCCGAACAGCTTCCGGAAAGCCCGTGGCTGTACCCAGAAGATCAAATCGCCGATCTGCCCATGCGCATGATCGCGGCAGAGATGACTCGCGAGAAGCTGACCCTGCGGCTGCATCAGGAACTGCCCTACCAACTGACGGTCGAAACCGAAAACTGGGAAGAGCGTAAGGACGGTTCTGCGCGTATCGATCAGGTGGTCTATGTCTCGCGTCCGGGCCACAAGGGTATCCTGCTGGGCAAAAAGGGCGAAACCATCAAGGCGGTCGGCCAAGCCGCACGGATCGAGCTGGAAGAATTCCTGGGCCGCAAGGTTCACCTGTTCCTGCAAGTCAAAGTCCGCGAGAAGTGGCAGGAAGAAGCAGAGCGCTATTCCGAGATGGGTCTCGACTTCAAGGACGGCAATTCGTGACGCGGCTCACCGCCCGGTTTTGGGTGGATGCCTATCTGGCGCGGCTGCGATTTCACGATATTCCGGCCTTCGTTACCGCCCATGGCGATGACACCGGCGGCGCGGTTCTGGTCAAGCTCAATACGCTGGACGGGCAGGCACGGCTGTTCCAACGCGGCTTCGACCTGGAGACCGGCGCGCGCCACTGGCAGGTGCTGAACGAAGGTGCGGAAGCGGATGTGGATGCCAGCTTGGCCCGCCAGCGTGGTTTCGACCCGGATCTTTGGGTGATCGAAGTCGAAGACCGCGCCGGGCGGCACCTTCTGGATGATGACGGGCTTGGCTAACAAGCCATAATCAGTCGCGAATTATTAACCCCTGTGCACAGTTTAGTAGACTTGGCCGAATCTCTCCAAGATACTCATCCGCATGGAGTGGCGGGATGAAGGCATCCTACTGTCGGCGCGGGCACACGGCGAAGGCAGTGCAATCGTGGAAGTATTCACGGCTGAACACGGCCGCCACGCTGGCGTCGTGCGCGGTGGTGCGTCTCGAAAGCTGGCACCGATGCTCCAGCCCGGCGCGCAATTGGATGTGGTCTGGCGGGCCCGTCTGGAAGAACATATCGGCAGTTTCAAAACCGAAGTTCTGCGGTCGCGGGCGGGCAACGTGATTGACAATCGTTTGGCGCTGGCGGGACTGAATGCGGTGACTGCGTTGCTCAGTTTCGCTTTGCCCGAACGCGAAGAACATGGCGCGCTCTACCGGCAAACAGTCGGTGTCCTCGATCTGCTGGGCGAGCCAGATATCTGGCCGCTGGCCTACCTGCGCTGGGAGATGTCGCTTCTGGAAGAGCTTGGCTTTGGCCTTGACCTTGCGGGCTGTGCGGTGACCGGGTCGCAAGAGAACCTGATCTACGTCTCGCCGAAATCGGGCCGGGCGGTGTCTCGGCAAGGCGCTGGCGAATGGGCTGACCGCCTGCTTCCGCTGCCGCCCGTGATGTTGCGCAAGGGGGATGCCAGCGATGAGGAAATCGCGGAGGCGCTTGAAACCACAGGATTTTTCCTACGAGAACATATGGCGCCGATGATGGGAAACCGGCCCTTGCCGGAAGCGCGCGACCGCTTCATCACGGCCTTCATGCGTCAGATCTAGCGACCGCTTACTTCAGCACCAACAGAAGATCGATCAGTGTTTCCGCGTGGCTGCCCTTTTTCGGCGCGGCGATCAGGGCGGCATGGATCAGGCCCGGAAAATCGGGATGCGTTGCGTCAAGTTCCGTCAGCAAGTCGCTGATCTGGGACAGCATCGCCTTATCCACCCGTGTCACCGCACTCTGTGCCCGGCTGTCCTGCGCCGCCCACGCGCGCACGGCGCTATCCAGCGGCGTCTGCCGAAACTTCGCCAAGGCGCGCAGCTGCATGACAGGCGTATCGCCCGAGCCAAGCGCCTTTTCAAACCGGGCCTGAATCTGCGCGCTCCACGCTTTGAGAACCTCGTCGTGAAACGCAGGCACGTCCTTGAAGTGCCAATAGAACGATCCCTTGGTCGCACCAAGATCGCGGGCCAGCGTTTCGGCGCGCACGCCGTCCGGCCCCTTGGATTTGAGAGCTGCCAATCCGGCATCGATCCATGTCTGCGGTGTTTTACGTTTGCTCGCCATAGTTCTGCCCTACGCAGCCGTCTTGAGTCGCGCAATGGGCAAGACGGGTTTCGATCGGCGGCGAATTGCCACTTGTTGCACTGCAATCATAGGTAGAAACACGCCTCACGCCGACAGTGCGGCGATGGCCACGACAAGCAGCATCGATGCCGCCATCGCGTAATTGATCCGGCGATGTGTGCGCTCCGGCAGGTCCAACCGTTTCAACGTGTCGCCAAACCAGACCCAGCCCACATGGATCGGCACCCAGATCACGTTCACAATTACCAGCTTCCACAGGATTTCGGTGGCCAGCGCGTCTGGAAACAGGCTGAAGCCGGAAAACAGGGCCGTATTGACCGCATAGGCCTTGGGATTGATCGGTTGCAGCAGAATTCCGGTCATGATCCCCGGTTCCGACTGCGCTTCGACAAAGGCCACTTTCGATCCGGCGAAGGCAACTCGCAGCGCCAGATACAGCAAATAGCAGGTGGAGGCGACGAACAGCACCGTACGGATCGCCGGGGTCGCAAGGATCAATGCGGCAAGTCCGCTGACCACGGCAAGGATCACAAGGTTGTTGCCGATGAACAGGCCCAGCACATAGCGCAACCCGGACCGAAAGCCATAAGCCGCGCCGACACCCGCGGCCGACAGAACACCGGGACCGGGCGTGATGATCAGGAAAAAGACGGCGGCGGCGAAGGACAGCATAAGATCAGTCTGACGGCTGCCCCGAAATGGTCAAGGGCGCCGCCATGGTGGCCGCGCCCTCGGTTTTATCTGGGTCACGTACTGGCGCGGTTAGGCCAGAAGGCGCCGCGCGATGACTTGCGCCTGAATTTCAGCCGCGCCTTCAAAGATGTTCAGGATACGGGCATCGCACAGAACGCGCGAAATCTTGTATTCCAGCGCAAAACCGTTGCCGCCATGGATTTGCAGGCCATTATCGGCAGCCGCCCAAGCCACACGCGCGCCCAACAGTTTCGCCATGCCAGCCTCAAGGTCGCAGCGGCGGCCCTCATCCTTCTCCACAGCCGAGAAATAGGTCAGTTGACGTGCGACCATGATCTCCACCGCCATCATCGCCAGCTTGTTGGCGACGCGGGGGAAGTTGATCAGCGATTTGCCAAACTGCTTCCGGTCCTCGGCATATTGCATGGAGATGTCGAGCGCGGATTGAGCAACCCCAATCGCACGCGCCGCCGTTTGGATGCGCGCGGACTCAAAGGTCTCCATCAACTGTTTGAAGCCTTTGCCCTCTTCCCCGCCCAGCAGGTTTTCCTTTTTGACGTGGAAGTTGTCGAAGCCAAGTTCGTATTCCTTCATGCCGCGATAGCCGAGAACTTCGATCTCGCCGCCGGTCATGCCTTCGGTCGGGAAGGGGGCCTCATCCGTGCCGGGGGTCTTCTCGGCAAGGAACATGGATAGCCCCTTGTAATCGGACGTGTCCGGGTCGGTCCGCGCCAGCAGCGTCATGACATGGGTCCGGGCTGCGTGCGTGATCCACGTTTTGTTGCCGGTAATCTTGTAGTCGCCATTGTCATCTTTGACCGCGCGCGTGCGCAAAGAGCCAAGGTCGGACCCCGTGTTGGGTTCCGTGAAAACAGCGGTGGGCAGAATTTCGGCGCTGGCCAGCTTGGGCAGCCAGTTTGCCTTTTGTTCATCCGTGCCACCGGCGATGATCAGTTCTGCCGCGATCTCGGACCGTGTGCCAAGCGAGCCGACACCGATATAGCCGCGCGACAGTTCTTCGGACACGACACACATGGACGCTTTCGACAGGCCAAAGCCGCCGAACTCCTCGGGGATGGTCAACCCGAAGACGCCCATTTCGGCGAGTTCGTTGATGACCTCCAGCGGGATCAGTTCATCCTTGAGGTGCCAGTCATGGGCGAAGGGTTCGACCTTCTCGACGGCATAGCGGCGGAACTGTTCGCGGATCATCTCCAGCTCTTCGTCCAGACCGGTGGTGCCCACGGTGATATTGGCGGCTTGCTCCTGCATCAGTTCGACAAGGCGCAAACGTGCCGCCTGGGTGTTGCCGCCTTGGGTCAGTTGCGTCACGGCAGGATCCATCAAGCCGCTTTGTGCGTCCTGATCCAAACCCAGATCCTGAAGTCGAATGACCTCACCCTGATTCATCTGGATGCCGCCGTGGATCTGCAAAAGATACTCGCCGAAAGCGATCTGATGGATCAGCTGATCGATCTCGCCGAAATTGCCCTGCGCCTGAAGCGCCTCGGCCCATTTCTGCATCTGCGTCAGGCTTTCCGCATATGTGGCAAGCCATGCAAGGCCATGGGCTGCGGTCTGGTTCGCTTCGATCAACCCGGCAGAGACCTTCCCGTCCTTCGACACAAGGCCGCGCACCTGTTCGGTCGCCGCCAGCGTGATACGCCGAACTGGCTCCAGCGCGGCGGCCGTCTTTGCCAGCAGATCCGGCAAAATTACAGTGTTGTCCATCGTCAAATCCTGACCGTCATGCGCCATTGTGATACTCCACTCTCGTTCCCGAACGACTTATTCATTTTGCAGGTGCAGCGCAACATAAATGCGCAAACACATAGGGAAAGTGACCTAATGTTTCGTTCTGTTTTGCCGCTGTACTTGCTGATGCAGCATGCTATCGCACAGGAATGGAGACCGTTTTTCAGACTTTTCCACTGTGGCTTTGGGTCGCGGCACTTGGCATCGCCTTCTTTGCGGGGTTCGTCAAAGGCGTTGTGGGCTTTGCCATGCCACTGATTCTGGTTTCCGGGCTGGGATCGCTGATCGCGCCGGAACTGGCGCTGGCCGGGCTGATTCTGCCAACTGTCATCACGAATATGCATCAGGCGTTGCGGTCCGGCGTGGATGCCGCGGCTCAGGCCGTGGGTCGGTTCCGCTGGTTTCTGGCCGCGGGCGGTCTGTTTCTGATCTTGGGCGCGCAAGTCGTGCCGTTGGTGCCGAAAAGCGCTTATTTCCTGATGCTGGGCATCCCGATCATCATATTCGTGTTGAGCCAGCTTCTGGGCTGGCGGCCCGCTGGAACGGTTCAGACCAAGCGGCTTGATATTGGAATCGGTGCGTTCGCGGGGTTCTTCGGCGGGATCGCAGGGGTTTGGGGGCCACCCACGGTGTCGTACCTCACGGCGCTGAACACTGAAAAGAACCTGCAAATCCAGGTGCAGGGCGTGATATACCTATTGGGGGCGATCGTGCTTGTCTTCGCGCACGTGTTCTCCGGCGTGTTCACGCTGGAAACGGCGTTGTTTTCCTTGTGCCTCGTGCCACCAGCGATTCTTGGCATGATTGCCGGGCTGATGGTCCATGATCGGATCGATCAAGAGACGTTCCGCCGCGCCACTTTGGTGGTCCTGCTGTTGGCAGGGGTCAACCTTGTGCGGCGCGGCGTATTTGTTTGAGCGTCAGGACGCTTTACGCTCGACCGAAACTCCGGCGACGTCTTCGATGAATGTCACGATTCTGGACTTCACCTGATCATCTTCGATCGAAGACACAGCGTCCAAAATCTTAAGATTCAGGTCCTTGTTATCGTTCGCAGAGTCATCCTGCGGCAGACCTTCGAAGAAATACGAGGTCGGGACACCGAAAATTTTCGACAGTTCGTAGAGCCGGCTGGCCGCAACGCGGTTGGATCCGATCTCGTACTTTTGAATCTGCTGAAACGAGAGATTCAGCTTTTGGGCGACGTCAGTTTGGGACAGACGACGAAGCGCCCGCATTTGTTTGATTTTCTTACCGACGTGAACATCAACGGGATGCGACATAACTACAGTACCTCTGGTTGAACTGTCCTCAATTTCCGTAAAACTGAAATGTCTTTCAATTTGTTAAGTTTCACCATTTTTCAACCACAAATAGTCCATACATGGTTGACTGATAGTAGAGTTATGTATGATAAATGTACCACTGATGGGTGATAAATATACCATTGAAGATGGGAGTGCGCCGGTTTTGGACGGAAGTACGCCAAATATTGAAGTCAGTTCTCGGCAATATCCCTTATTGTTCGAGATATTGAGGTCATTCACGACGCTGGCTGAGACCCTGAATCTTAGTCACGCGGTGCGGGAACTCGGCAGTACGCGCCAAACATTGCGCCGTCACATCTCTCAGTTAGAGGAAATAAAGGGCGGAGCGCTCTTCAATGTTGCCGATCGGCAATATGAATTGACCGATCTGGGCCGCAAGGTTCTGCCCGAAGCAGAGGATTTGCTGACTCAGGCCGATGCCTGGGTCAACGGCAACTCGCAGATGATCAACGGGATGCAGCACCTGAAAATCGTCGGTGACGACGGTTGGTGTTACTATCAGCAGCAGCATCCGATTGGCGGGGTGTTCCGCTCCTCCAACGACATGCTGGGAACATGCTTGCAGGCTTGGGCGGACGCCGGGGGCGAGATCGAGCATGACGCGATGCAGGCCGTGCGTCCCAAATGCATGACGTTTCGCCGGTCCGATGGGAATTGGGTTTTCACCGAAGTCGGCGAGGAAAGTTCTTTCATGTCGTGGTTCGGATGGAAGATTGCGCGGTCTACAATCGGGCGTCCCCTGGGGCAATTGCCGGGGGGAAGTAGATTCGACCGACTCGTTAATGCGGCCTACCTGGAAGTAGAACAAACGCAGTCCTTGCGACTCGATCACTGCTTTACCGTGCTGCAAAACACGGAAATCGGCGGACCTGTGCCTATTTGTTACGAGCGACTTTTGCTCGGATCACGCTTTGCAGACGGTAGTTTTGCCGTCGTTTCAGCCCTGCGAAGGACATATGATGTGGAGATACGTGGTGTGACTGACGATATGTTGCGTCAAATGCCGGAGAAATTTTTGATGTGAGGCAAAGTTAGCCTCAAGCAAGCAAATATTGCGGCAAAAATAAGAACGTGCGTTAACATAGCCTTGAATGCAGAAAGCAGGAGGGGCCAATGGCGCTGTTGGAGTTCAAGGCCGAAGATCGGTTCGAGGCCGTAATCGTCGACCTTTTGGAAAAGCTGGGCGTCACGCTCACAGTCGGTACGGATTTTCACGAATTCAGGGAATATGTCGAAGCGGCGCGATCCGACCATCCGCTTGGCGATCCGTTCGATCCCGATGTGCATGATATGAACGCGTCCAATTCCCGCTGGATTGTCGGCCGCGATCGTAACGGGAAAATCATGCACCTCCATGCGCTGCGTTTGCTCCCGACCGAAGGCGCCACGGTTGCCGACTATTTCCGCCGGAACTTCCACGGTTTTTCCCCGCCAGAGCTGGACATCGATTTCGAACGCTCGCGCTATCGCGCCTGTCCTGCGGCCAAGCGGATGAGCGGGCGGATCGTTTATTCGGGCGAGGTCTGGATCGGCGGTGAGCCTGGCGAGTATCGCGGCACCGGTCTGATCGGCTTCCTGATGCGCTATGCCATGCTGACGGCGATGCGCGAACTGTCGGCGGACTATTTCCTTGGCTTCGTGACATTGCCGCAGGCGATCAAGGGACTGACCTTGCGCTTTGGCTACATGCATGTGGACCCAATGGCCCTGCGCTGGTTCCAGCGTGGTCAGGACAAGCCGTTGGAAGGCACGATGGTTTATGCGGCCGAAGAAGACATTCGTTACATCATGGACCTGCCAGCGTCCGAGTTGGAGGCGCTTGCCGCCTGACGCGCGGTCCCTCCCGCAACAAAAAAGCCCCGGTGCGCAAACGCCGGGGCTTTTTCTTTACACATATAAAGTGTCGATCAGCCGATCTTGGCGGCTTTCACATCGTCATCGATATAGGGCAGGTACTGTTCGAAGTTGCTGGAGAACATCTCCACCAGCTTTGCCGCTTGGCTGTCATAGCCTTCCGGGTCGCCCCACGTGCGGCGCGGATCCAGCAGGACTTCAGGAACACCGGGAACCGCAACCGGAACATCGAAACCGAAATTCGGGTCCTTGCGGAATTCGCCCTTCGCCAATGTGCCGTCCAGCGCAGCTGTCAGCAGCGCGCGGGTCGCTTTGATCGGCATCCGGCTGCCGGTTCCATAGGCGCCGCCGGTCCAGCCGGTGTTCACCAGCCAGCAAGTCGCGCCGTGCTGGGCGATCTTGTCACGTAGCAGGTTGCCGTAGACTTCCGGGCGACGCGGCATGAAAGGCGCGCCAAAGCAGGTGGAAAATGTCGGTTCTGGCTCGGTCACGCCGCGCTCTGTCCCTGCCACCTTGGAGGTGAAGCCCGACAGGAAATGGTACATCGCCTGGGCCGGGGTCAGCCGCGCAATCGGAGGCAGCACACCGAACGCATCGCAGGTCAGCATGATGACGTTCTTGGGATGGCCACCCAGCGCGGTCTTACTCGCGTTAGAGATATAGTGCAGCGGATAGGCGCAACGCATGTTCGCCGTCAGGCTGTCATCCTCGAAGTCCAGTTCCATGGTTTCGGGATCGAAGACCATGTTTTCGATCACGGTGCCGAATTTCGACGTCGTGGCATAGATCTCCGGTTCGGCCTCGGGGTTGAGGTTGATCGTCTTCGCATAGCAACCACCTTCGAAGTTGAAGGTGCCGCGGTCGGACCAGCCGTGTTCATCGTCGCCGATCAGCGTCCGCTCCGGGTCGGCGGACAGCGTCGTCTTGCCGGTGCCGCTGAGGCCAAAGAAGATCGCCGTATCCACCGGATTGCCCGTCGCATGGTTCGCCGAGCAGTGCATCGGCATGATGCCTTTTTCAGGCAGCAAGTAGTTCAGCAGCGTGAAGACGGATTTCTTGTTTTCGCCCGCATATTCCGTGCCGCCAATCAGGATCATCTTGCGATCGAAGTTCAGCGCGATCACGGTTTCCGAACGGCAGTCGTGCTTGGCCGGGTCCGCTTGGAAGCTGGGGCAGTTGATAACGGTGAAGTCTGCAACGAATTCGTCCAGTTCGGACCGCTCAGGCCGGCGCAGCATGTGGCGAATGAAAAGCCCGTGCCATGCCATTTCGGTTACCATGCGAACGTTGATCGCATGGGCACGGTCCGCACCGCCAACCAGATCCTGAACAAAGTAGTCGCGGCCCTGCATATGCGCGACCATGTCATCATAGAGCGCATCGAACCCTTCTTCGGACATCGCAGCGTTCGCTTCCCACCAGATCTTGTCTTCGACCGATGCGGATTTGACGACATACTTGTCCTTGGGGGAGCGGCCCGTGAATTTCCCGGTGCTGACGAGGAAAGCCCCGCCATTGCCAAGCTCACCTTCGCCACGCTTGAGAGCTTCCTCGATCAAAGCTGGTTCGATCAGGTTGTAATAGACGTCGCCCAGTCCGGTGATCCCTTGATCATCAAGCCGAAATTGCGGGTTGACCCGTCCAGTTGCCATTCACTCGTCTCCTGTAGACCCCGCTTGGCGGGTTTTGCTTTGGCGCGATGCGTTTCTCGCTGCGCGAAGTGGGGTCGATGTAACACGGCTGGTTTGCGAATGAATAGGTGCGCTTTGCGAGTTAGCGCCACCACTGGAAAGTTTAGCGCAATCACGCCGAAACGGTTAGGGTCAACTGAAGCGATTGTGCAACAATTCAGTGATTCTCAACGATTTCGCCCCGTAATACGCCTGAATGCACCCGCGATTCGCAGAAGGTTGTTGATTCGCAGACCGGAACGGCAGATTATGGCGAAAAAACAATAGCGTTGAGCAGTAAGGGAAACAGGCAATGTCTAGGATTGCTTTGGTCGATGACGACCGCAACATTTTGACGTCGGTCTCCATGACGCTGGAAGCTGAAGGGTTCGAGGTCGAAACATACAACGACGGTCAAGCAGCGCTTGAAGCGTTCAACAAGAAACTGCCGGACATGGCGGTGCTTGATATAAAGATGCCACGCATGGATGGGATGGATCTGCTGCAGCGGTTGCGCCAGAAAACCCAGATGCCGGTGATCTTCCTGACATCCAAGGATGATGAGATCGACGAGGTTCTCGGCCTTCGCATGGGGGCGGATGATTACGTCAAGAAGCCGTTCTCGCAACGCCTTCTAGTGGAACGTATCCGGGCGCTTCTGCGCCGTCAGGATGCGATTTCCGGTGAGGTCACCGTCGAAGGCGACGACACCAAGGTTATGGTGCGCGGCCAGTTGAGCATGGACCCCCTGCGTCACGCGGTGACATGGAAGGGCACGGATGTGTCGCTGACCGTGACGGAATTCCTGCTTTTGCAGGCATTGGCGCAGCGTCCGGGCTTCGTGAAAAGCCGCGACCAGTTGATGGATGTTGCCTATGACGATCAGGTTTATGTCGACGATCGGACGATCGACAGCCACATCAAGCGGCTCCGCAAGAAGATGCGGACGGCGGACGACACCTTTTCAGCGATTGAGACGCTTTACGGCATCGGCTATCGCTACAACGAAGAGTAAAGCGGCTTATTCTGGCCGAGGGTGAGAGGAACTCCGTGAAGGACGTCGATCCTCCTATGCGTGAGGGCGATGTGATTCTGGGTGACGATTGGGTCGCCCCGAAAAGCAGCGCGCCTACCGAAATGCACGACCAGCGACGCCGGCGCGGTATCCTCGCGCTGCGCTCTTCTCCGTTGGCGCGCAAAATTATCACCTTCAACCTGATTGCTTTGGCGGTTCTGGTTGCGGGTATTCTTTATTCCAATACCGCGCAGGACTCGCTCGCGGCGCAACGTGCGTCCGCCATCGTGACAGAGGTGGAGCTGATCGCCGGCGTCATCGAGGTGCAGCTGCCCGAGAGCGGGCCAGTGAACCTTGCCAGCGGCGCCCCGGTGAATGTTGCGGAAACGCTGTCGCGGCTCGAGTTGCGGTCCAGCGCGGAAGCCTTCGTTTTCGATACCAACGGCACGTTGATCGCCAAGGCCAAAGGCGCGCCGCGCCCGCAAAGCGAAGATGCGCGCGGGGATTTCGCGGACCGCACCTTTTTGACCGATGGCCTGTCGCGGGTGTGGGAGGTCATGGCCGCCCCTTTCACCAGCGCCCCGGCGCCGCAGGCCCCGATCGAAGAACGTATGCGCGCATTGGTCAAACGCTCCACTGAAACGGGGCGCGGGTTCAACATCCAGACACGGTCCGAAACCGGCACGCTGTTCTCTGCCGGGACGCTGATCGAACAGAACGGTGTTCCTGTCGGAATGGTCGCATTGACCAGCGCGGCGGGGGAAATCGACCGCCTCGCGCGGGCAGAGCGGGAGCGGGTTTTGCAGATGTTCGTCATCGCGACGCTTGTGTCGATCGGGCTCAGTCTTGTGCTTGCCTCCACCATCGCCAATCCGATCGCTGATCTGTCCGCCGCGGCGGAACTGGGCCGCGACCGCAATTCGCGGTCTGTCAATCCGGGGCGTGTGCGCATTCCGGACCTGACCGCCCGGCCCGATGAAATTGGCCGCCTTTCCGGCGCGCTGCGCAATATGGTCGCCGCGCTCTATTCCCGGATCGAGGGTAACGAACAATTCGCCGCCGACGTGTCGCATGAGATCAAGAACCCGCTTGCCTCGCTGCGGTCTGCCGTGGGCACGCTGCGGATGGTCAAGCGCGACGATCAGCGCGAGAAGCTGCTGGATGTGATCGACCACGACGTCCGGCGCCTCGACCGGTTGGTCAGCGACATCTCTAACGCCTCGCGTCTGGATTCGGAGTTGGTCAAAGAAGAACAGGAACCCTTCGATCTGCTCAAGATGATCGGCAATCTGGGCCAGTATCTTGGCGAGGACGCGCGCAGCAAAGGGGTGGAATTCATTCTGGATCTGCCCAGCGGGCCGATCGAAGTGCATGGGCTGGAAGCGCGTCTGGCGCAGGTCTTCGTCAACCTGATTACCAATGCGATTTCCTTCTGCGAAGATGGCGATGCGATCCGCGTTTGGGCGCGCAAGCGTCAAAACCGGGTGCTGGTCGTGGTCGAAGACACCGGTCCCGGCATTCCCGAACAAGCGCTTGGCAAGATTTTCAA
The DNA here is from genome assembly GCF_004803475.1 of Aliishimia ponticola. Classification (GTDB taxonomy): domain Bacteria; phylum Pseudomonadota; class Alphaproteobacteria; order Rhodobacterales; family Rhodobacteraceae; genus Aliishimia; species Aliishimia ponticola. The sequence goes on along the minus strand of NZ_SRKY01000004.1, from coordinate 15,378 downwards.
ACGCTTCTATTCCCAGCGCCCGGAAGAGCATTTCGGCAACAACTCCGGCCTCGGGCTGGCGATCTCCAAGCAGATTGTCGAAGCGCATGGCGGCGTGATCTGGGCCGAGAACATCCGCCCCACCGATGCCGACATCACATCAGAGCCGCTGGGCGCGCGTTTCGTCGTCGGCCTGCCAGTCTAAGGTCAGGTCGCGGCGATGACGGCGCACAGAAACTGGCCGCCGCAATCGCTTCCTGTCACGATCCACGCCAGCGCGGTTTCCGTCGGCGGGCAGGGCTTGTTGCTGCACGGGCCCGCCGGATCGGGGAAGTCGTCCTTCGCATTGCAGATGATGGCGTTCGGGGCCGCACTGATCAGCGACGATCTTGTGACACTGGATGCGCAGGGCGGGGGGATCATGCTGAAACGCCCCGAAACCGCCCCGGACGATTGTGGCATCGAAGCGCGCGGTCTTGGCATCTTGCGCGCCGATTGGACGGATGCCGCGCCGCTTTCGCTGATCGTCGATATGGGCACGGGAGAGACAGCGCGTCTGCCAGAGCCGCAGTATCTGCAACTGGCGTCGACGCGAATTCGTGTTCTCAACAAGGTGGACAATCCGGCATTTCCTGCCATGGTCCTGCAATATTTCAGACAGCCCGAAAGGTGACGGCTTGGCGGACACTCCGCGCAGACTGGTACTTGTGACTGGCCCGTCGGGCGCAGGATTGTCGACGGCGACAGCCGCTCTCGAAGATTTGGGATTCGAGGCGATCGACAACCTTCCGATTCGGTTGGTGCAACCGCTGCTGGATCATCCCGGCCCAGACCGCCCCGTTTCACTTGTTCTTGATATGCGAAACCGGGATTTTTCGCCGCAAGGCTTTCTGGAATTGGTGGACGAGGTCTCGCAGCGGCCAGATATGGACCTGCAAGTGCTGTATCTCGCCTGCCAGCCAGAGGAAATCCTGCGGCGTTACTCTTCTACCAAGCGGCGGCACCCGATCCTTGATGCACCGACGCTGGCGGACGGCATCGCGATGGAGACAGAGCTCCTGCGGCCCATCGCCAGCCGCGCGGATGTGCTGATCGACACGACGGAACTGAACCCGCACGAGTTGCGCGCGGAAATAAGCAATGTTTTCGGTGGTATCGCGGCCTCGCGGATCGCCGTGCAGGTGCAATCCTTCAGCTATCGGCGTGGCGTTCCGCGCAGCGCTGATATCGTCTTTGACTGCCGGTTTCTGCAAAACCCCCATTGGGTGCCCGCGCTGCGCCCCCTTGATGGGCGCAGTCCGCGTGTGCAGGACTATGTGGCGCAGGATGACCGCTTTGCAGCGTTCGAGGCCAAAGTCCTGGACCTTATTCTATTCCAGCTTCCGGCAGCACAGGAGGAAGGAAAAAGCTATCTGTCCATTGCATTCGGGTGCACGGGCGGTAAACATCGCTCCGTCACGCTGGCTGAAAAGGTTTCGACCGCTCTTGCAGAGGCCGGCTGGCAAGTGTCAACAAGGCACCGCGAACTGGACCGCCGGCCCGGCGAAGAGGCACCGAAGTGATTGGAATCGTGATTGTTGCCCATGGCCAACTGGCCAAAGAGTATCTGGCAGCGATTGAACACGTGGTTGGGTCTCAGGACGGAATCCGTGCGATCGGAATCGAACCGAACCATGACCGCCAAGCCAAGCAGGTGGAAATCTGCGACGCTGCGGATGCGGTTGATGTCGGTGATGGTGTCGTGGTCGTGACCGATCTGTTCGGTGGATCCCCTTCCAATCTGAGCTTGCTCGCCTGCCAACCTGCGGGGCGGCGCATCCTGTACGGTGCCAATCTGCCCATGCTCATCAAGCTGGCGAAATCGCGTGACAGCAGCGTCGCGGACGCGGTGCGGGCTGCGATGGAAGCAGGCAAGAAGTATATCGACGCGCAGAACATCAGCTCCGAGACATAATGATAAGCAACGCCGGCGAGGACGAATGACGACGATCACGCTCCAGATCATCAATGAAAAGGGACTGCATGCCCGCGCTTCCGCGAAACTCGTAGAGGTCGTCGAAGGCTTTGATGCCAGCGCCGAGATCAGTAAAGATGGCGTAAGTGCATCAGGAGACAGTATTATGGGCTTGTTGATGTTGGCAGCGTCCAAGGGAAGCAGTATTGACGTCGAAACATCCGGACCGGATGCTGACGCTTTGGCAACTGCGTTGGAACTGCTGGTTGCGGACAAATTCGGCGAAGACGCCTGAGGCCAGCGGCCTCTACGGAAAGAAAAAGGCGGCAAGCTTGGTGGATAGTACACAAAACCGACTAGGCGTTGGCGGTACGCGCAACAGCGGCGTCAATTCCGATGGCAATCTGGTATTCACGAAATATGACCGGCGCAGCCTGTCATATGCCTCTACGTTTGATGATCCGTGGAAATCCGCAGCGATCAGCGCGATTGAGGCGTTCACCGGAAAACTCACGATTCTGCGGCTGATCCGAAAGTTCGAGAAGCGCGGCGCACCGCAAGGCCAAGCGTTCTGGCGCGCCTGTCTCGATGTCATGGGGATCGATCTTGAGACTCCGCAAGCGCAGCTTGACCGCATTCCCAAAGAAGGTCCGGTGATCGTTGTTGCCAACCACCCGCATGGGATGGTCGACGGCATGATCTTTGCAGACCTGATCGGGCGTGTCCGCTCCGATTACCGCATTCTCACCCGGTCGTTGTTGACCGCGATCGACGATGTGGCTGGCAGCTACATGATCCCGGTGCCCTTTCCCCATGACAAGGACGCGCAGCGCAAGGGTGTCGAAATGCGCGCCAAGGCGATGAAACATCTGGGCGAGGGCGGTGTCGTCGCGCTGTTTCCGTCAGGCGTGGTTGCTTCGTCGGACACCTGGTTCGGCCCGGCGATTGAGCGCGAATGGAACGTGTTCACCGCAAAGATGATCCGCAAATCCGGTGCCACCGTCGTGCCGATGCGGTTCCCCGGTCAAAACAGCCGCGCCTATCAGATCGCGAACAAAGTGTCGCCGATCCTGCGCCAAGGCCTGTTGCTGCACGAGATCGTCTATTCGCTGAACAAGCCGCAAGCGCCGATTGTCGGGCATCCCATCCCGGATGAAACCGTTCAAAGCTTCAGCGACGATCCACGCGGCTTCATGGCATGGCTGCGCGATCACACATTGGCGCTGAAGGACTAAGACGCCTCAGCGCGTCGGGACCGGCGTGTCCCCGCGATAATCGTAAAATCCGCGCTGGCTCTTACGGCCCAGCCATCCGGCCTCGACATATTTCGTCAGCAGCGGGCAGGGGCGATACTTGGTGTCCGCCAACCCGTCATGCAGCACGTTCATGATCGCAAGGCAGGTGTCCAGACCGATGAAGTCGGCCAGTTCCAGCGGCCCCATCGGGTGATTGGCCCCCAGCTTCATGGAACTGTCGATGCTTTCCACATTCCCGACGCCTTCATAAAGCGTATAGACCGCTTCGTTGATCATCGGCATCAGGATGCGGTTCACGATAAAGGCGGGAAAATCCTCGGCGGTGGCGGCGGTTTTGCCCAGCTTGGCGACCACCTCTTTGCAGGAATCAAAGGTTTCCTGATCCGTTGCGATGCCCCGGATCAACTCGACCAGCTGCATCACCGGCACAGGATTCATGAAGTGAAAGCCCATGAACTTCTCTGGCCGGTCTGTCCGCGATGCGAGGCGGGTGATCGAGATCGACGAGGTGTTGGACGTCAAAATCGTATGCGGCTGCACATGCGGTAGCAGATCTTCAAAGATCGCCTGTTTGACGGTTTCGCGTTCGGTCGCAGATTCGATGACAAGATCGACCGCCCCCGCATCGGCGAGGCGCGTAGTGGTGCGAATTCGCTTTAATGTGTCGGCTTTCTGCTCTTCGGTAATCACCTCGCGCGAGGCTTGCCGGGCGAGGTTCTTGTCGATCTTTGCAATCGCAGCAGCCAACGCATCTTCGGATATGTCATTAAGAACAACATCATAACCCGCGAGCGCCATGACATGAGCAATCCCGTTGCCCATCTGGCCTGCCCCGATAACGCCAACGCTCTTGATAGCCATGCGGATCTCCTTCTGTTCCTGCGCACCATATGCGGCGCGAGAGGCGGTCTGCAAGCGAGGATGCGGCAGGTTCGAGATTAGCGAAATATCAACCTCCGCTTCCCATAAATCCCTGTGGGTAAAAATGGTGGGTGTTATGACCTTAGATGCAATGGGCGCTCAGGCGCTCGACTATTTGCCGTGCAGATACGGCAACTCAAAGTTACTCTTTCGGGGACCGCGGCGGGACTTGTCGGAACCCTATATTGCTTTCCTTGGCGCGAACGAGACATACGGCAAATTCATTGAAACTCCGTTCGTGGCGATGCTGGAAGAAGACCTTTCCATGACCTGCGCGAATTTCGGGTGTCTCAATGCCGGGGTCGATGTGTTCCTGCACGATCCCTTCGTGCCGGATGCCACCGCAAAGGCGCGTTTGACCGTGCTGCAGGTGCCATGCGCCCAGAACCTGTCCAACCGCTTCTACACCGTGCATCCACGCCGCAATGATCGGTTCGTATCGGCGACCAAGATGCTGCAGGCCATCTATCCGGATGTTGACTTTGCCAAGTTTCACTTCAACAAACATATGCTGGGCGCGCTGAAACAGATGTCGGAAGAACGCTTCTGGCTGGTCGAACAGGAACTGCGGCAGGCCTGGATTGCCCGTATGCGGACCTTGATGGAACGGATCTCCGGCAAGGTGGTTCTGACGTGGATTTCCGCGCGCGCGCCCAACGATCTGGACCGCATAGATGTAGAGCCCATGCATGTCACGGGCGAGATGCTGGAACTCGTGCGCCCCCATGCCACCGAATATGTCGAGGTGAAGCTATCGCCAGAGGCGCTGGAGAACCCTTTGAACGGCATGATCTATTCGCAGATGGATGCCCCCGCCGCGCAGGAAATGCTGGGGCTCAAAGCGCATCGCGAGATTTCCCAGACTCTTGGGCCCGTCCTGAAGCGGATGGTCCATTGAAAAGGCCCGCACGTGGCGGGCCTGATCAAATTCTTGACTGACGGTGCAGGTCAGAGCTTTTCGGTCAGCTCCGGGACGGCGTCGAACAGGTCCGCCACGAGGCCGTAATCAGCCACTTGGAAGATCGGCGCTTCTTCGTCCTTGTTGATCGCCACGATGATCTTGGAGTCTTTCATACCAGCAAGGTGTTGGATGGCCCCGGAAATCCCGACAGCAACATACAGGTCCGGTGCGACGACCTTACCGGTCTGGCCAACCTGCCAGTCGTTCGGCGCATAGCCGGAATCGACCGCAGCGCGCGACGCGCCCACGGCGGCGCCCAGCTTGTCTGCCAGTTTCTCGATCAGGGCGAAGTCCTCTTCGGAGCCAACACCGCGACCGCCGGAAACAACGATGCCTGCCGATGTCAGTTCGGGGCGATCGCTTTCTGCAACCTTGTCTTCCACCCATGTGGACAGGCCCGGATCGGCAGCCGCCGACACGGTTTCAACAGACGCAGAGCCGCCAGTGCCCGCCGCATCGAATGTCGATGTCCGGAAGGTGATGACTTTCTTCGCGTCGGCAGATTTGACCGTTTGCACAGCGTTGCCGGCATAGATCGGACGTTCGAACGTGTCGCCATCGACGACGCCGGACGCGTCAGAGATGACCATGACGTCCAGCAGGGCTGCAACACGGGGCATCACGTTCTTGGCGTCGGTGGTCGCCGGGGCAACGATGTGCTCGTAATCACCGGCGAGCGACACGATCAGCGCAGCGGTGGATTCCGCAAGGCGGTGGCCCAGCGTGGCGTCTTCTGCCACCAGAACCTTGGACACGCCATCGATCGTCGCGGCGGTTTCACCCGCAGCAGCGGCAGAGCCGCCCGCGCACAGAACGGTCACGTCGCCCAGTTTCTTGGCCGCGCTGACCGCCTTGGCGGTTGCGTCCATCGACAGCTCGCCGTCGTTTACTTCTGCAAGAAGAAGAACAGCCATTATACAGCCCCCGCTTCCTTGAGTTTCGCCACGAGTTCGTCAACCGAACCCACCTTGATGCCGGCAGCGCGGGCCGCGGGCTCTTCCGTTTTCACGACCGACAGGCGCGGGGAAACGTCGACGCCGTAATCGGCGGCGGTTTTCTCGTCCAGCGGCTTTTTCTTCGCCTTCATGATGTTCGGCAGCGACGCATAGCGCGGCTCGTTCAGGCGCAGGTCGACGGTGATGATCGTCGGCATGGTGACTTCGATGGTTTGCAGACCACCATCGACTTCGCGCGTGACCTTGGCTTTGTCGCCCGCAACTTCGACCTCAGAGGCGAAGGTTGCCTGGCTCCAGCCCAGCAGCGCCGACAGCATCTGGCCAGTGGCGTTCATGTCATTGTCGATCGCCTGTTTGCCGCACAGCACAAGGCCGGGCTGCTCTTCTTCGACGATCTTCGCCAGGATCTTGGCGACGGACAGCGGTTCGATATCGGTATGCACGTCATCGGCAGCCACGACGAGGATCGCACGATCCGCACCCATTGCCAGAGCCGTCCGCAGCGTTTCCTGCGCTTGTTTCACACCGATGGAGACGGCGACGACTTCTTCGGCCTGACCGGTTTCCTTCAGGCGAATGGCCTGTTCGACGGCGATTTCGTCGAACGGGTTCATCGACATTTTCACGTTGGCGAGATCAACACCGGAACCATCCGCTTTTACACGAACCTTCACGTTGTAGTCGATCACGCGCTTGACAGGTACCAACACCTTCATGAGCGATCCTCTCCTCGGTCAATTCGACTCACCCGTTTCGGGCGGCCAGTTTTGTTCCAGCGAGGTTTAGCGAAGACGATTGGCCTAAAACAGCGCAAAATCGTCGCGCTATCGTCAAAGGACGCCACGTTTGCGCTGAGTTCCCCCGCGTCAGGCCTCAAAATTGGTTATCGGTTGGCGCCCGGAACCCACAGGACGTCATCCTTGCCGCCGTTATTTGCGACCCGTGCGGCCACGAAAAACCAATCGCTAAGGCGGTTGAGGTATTTGACCGCTGCGGGGTTCACGGCCTCCATCGTGGCCAGTTCGACGGCCATGCGTTCGGCGCGGCGCGAGACTGTCCGGCACACATGCAGTTGCGCGGACAGAACCGAGCCACCGGGCAGGATGAAGCTGCGCAGCGGCTCCAGCGCGCTGTTCATGCGGTCGATTTCCGCTTCGAGCCGTTCCACCTGCGCGTCGATCATGCGCAGCGGCGGATACTCGGCCTCGGCATCCTGTTCCATGTCCGGGCGGCACAGATCCGCGCCAAGATCGAACAGGTCGTTTTGAATACGGTTGAGGGCCGCGTCGATCTCGCCATCGGCGTGCAGACGCGCGACCCCGACGAAGGAATTCAGTTCGTCCGACGTGCCATAGGCCGCAACCCGCATGGAGTGTTTGGCCACCCGCGCGCCATTGCCAAGCGCCGTTTCACCGGCATCCCCGGTCTTGGTATAGATCTTGTTGAGTACGATCATCAGTTCCCCGTCCCGCGCAGCGCCACCAGGATGACGATCAGCAGAACCGCCACGGCCTGCGCGATAATCCGGTAGCGCATCATCTTGTTGGAAAATTTGGCGCTGTCCTTGCCGCCTTTGGCAAAACTGCCAAGGCCGAGGGCGAGGATCACCACCACTCCAAAGCACACCGCAAGGATGACGTAGAAAAGGATGTCTTGGGTCATGGCGCGCTCCTTGCCGTTCGACGCCAAGACTTAGCGGGCGCGGCGGCAAAAGCGAACGCTAAATATCGCCGCAGGGCCGCATCAGCCGCGCGCGGAAATCCAATCCAGCGCGCGGGTCGGCAAAATTCGGCGCAGCGCGGCCATCAGGTAAGTCGGTGTCGTGACGTAGTAACGGGGGCGAGGGCGACGGGCTGTCAGCGCATGCAGCAGCTTGTCGGTAACGGCGGAAGGCGGCAGTTCAAAGCGGTCCTTCCCCCGGTTTTCATACAGCCGTTTCAGCAGGCTGCCCTCGTACTGGGCGCGGCGCGGCGAGTTCTGCCAATCGACCCAGCGTTCGAATTGAGGGATCGCGTTCTCGCGGAACTTCGTGGTGATCGGACCCGGTTCGATCAGAACAACGTGGATCGGCGTGTCCCGCATTTCGATGCGCAGCGTGTCGGTCAGGGCTTCCAACGCGAATTTCGTCGAGGAATAGGCCCCGCGCCAGGGCAGGCTGACGAAGCCAAGGACACTGGAACATTGCACGATGCGTCCATGGCCTTGCGCCCGCATCACCGGGATCACGGCGCGTGTCAGTTCATGCCATCCGAAGAAATTCGTCTCAAAGATCTCGCGCAGCGCATCGGTAGGCAGGTCTTCGACCGCGCCGGGGCTGGCGAAGGCGCCGTTGTTGAACAGCGCATCCAGCGTGCCGCCGGTTTCAGCCAGAACCTGGGCGAGGCCGCTATGGATGCTGTCCCGGTCCGCATAGTCGATGCGCGGGCTATCAAAGCCCTGAACGCGCAGACGGTCGCAATCTTCTTGCCGGCGGCAGGACGCAAAAACGCGCCAGCCCGCGCGGCGCAGGCTATGGGCAGCGTCCAATCCAATGCCAGAGGAACATCCGGTAATGAGAATCGTCGGCCGCGCCATGTAGGGGTCGCCTTTTCAGGTGGGATAGGGCTTGCGGACCGCGCGTCCGGTCAGCCTTCGCTCAGAAGAAAGTCCGCGACCCATCCGACAGACCCGGTGTCGATCGAACGCATGCGAATCCAGCCGGAGCCGTTGTCTTCCAGCACTTCGACCTCATCGCCGCGCACCATTTTGGTGACTACGCCGAAATCGGTGCCCGGACCGCCACGCACGTTCACGCGGTTGCCGGTGATGTTGCGAATATCGGCGGATTGAGCCGCTGCCGTGATCGTTGCCGCCGATGCAGCGCGGGTCTTTTCGACAAGGCTCGGGATCACGATGCGGGGAAGCTCGTCCTTCGCTTCGGCCGCCGCCGCGATGGCTTCGACCGGGGTCGGCTTGGCCTTGCGGGTTTTGCCGGACATCACGTCATCCACAGATGTCAGGTTCAGCGAAACGCGCGTTACCTCGACCGACTCTTGAAGCGGCACGGCCTGACCGTCGCCGCCGCGATGGGCCGCCATCAGGGCAACAGGCGCATCGGCACCCATGCGGGCGCTGCGCGGCTCAAACTCCGCCCCGCCAGACATTTCGTAGAAAGCCCATCCAAGAAAGGCAAAAGACAGCAAAATAAAACGTACCATTGACCGAAACCCCCAGTCCTCACACTCATTGTACCACATTTGGCAGCAGAAATCCTTCGCTGTCACATTAGTGTGATTCTTGGGAGTCCCTCAGTGGGAAATTCCATACCTTTTCCCCAGAGTGGCGATTTTGCCCCAGATGCACAGATGCTGGCTTGATGCGGATTCGCCCCGCGTTTACACAGCATTCATGTCCGACACTGTTGATGATCCCGACATTCGCCAACCCGATCTCAGCGAACCTTTGCGGCGCGCGCTGGGCGATCGTTATCTGACCTATGCGCTCAGCACGATTATGCACCGTGCCTTGCCCGATGCGCGCGACGGTCTGAAACCGGTACACCGGCGAATCCTTTACGCCATGCGCGAATTGCGCCTGACCTCGTCCGGCGGGTTCCGTAAGTCGGCCAAGATTTCCGGCGACGTGATGGGTAACTATCACCCCCATGGCGATGCCGCGATCTATGACGCGATGGCGCGCTTGGCGCAGGACTTCAACGTGCGCTACCCGCTTGTCGACGGGCAGGGCAATTTCGGTAATATCGACGGCGATAACCCTGCCGCCTCGCGCTATACCGAAGCGCGCCTAACCATCGTGGCAGAGGCATTGCTGGACGGGCTTGCCGAAAACGCCGTTGATTTCCGGGACAATTATGACGGCACGCTGACTGAACCGGTGGTGCTGCCAGCGCAGTTCCCCAACCTTCTTGCCAACGGATCCAGCGGGATCGCGGTGGGCATGGCGACGAACATCCCGCCGCATAACATCGCGGAACTGGTCGATGCCTGTCAGCACCTGATCCGCACCCCCGATGCGCGCGACGATACGCTGCTGCAATACGTGCCGGGCCCCGATTTCCCCACTGGCGGCGTCATTGTCGAGCCGCGCGAGAACATCGCGCAGGCCTATCGCACCGGCAAAGGCGGCTTCCGCCTGCGCTGCCGCTACGAGGTAGAGGATCTGGGCCGCGGCCAATGGCAGATCGTCGTCACCGAAATTCCCTATCAGGTTCAGAAATCCAAACTGATCGAAAAGCTGGCGGAGCTGATCCAGACCAAGAAAATCCCGATTCTTGCCGATGTGCGCGATGAGTCTGCTGACGATATTCGTCTGATTCTCGAACCGCGGTCCAAGAATGTGGACCCGGAGGTGCTGATGGGGATGCTCTACCGCAGTTCCGATCTGGAAGTGCGGTTCAGCCTCAACATGAACGTCCTGATCGATGGGGTGACACCCAAGGTCTGTTCGATGAAGGAAGTGCTGCGCGCGTTCCTCGACTTTCGGCGCGAGGTTCTCGTCCGGCGGTCCGAGCACCGGATGGAAAAGATCGACCACAGGCTGGAAGTGTTGGAAGGCTTTATCGTTGCCTTCCTCAATCTTGACCGCCTGATCGACATCATCCGTTACGATGACGATCCGCGCGCTGCCCTGATGCGCGAGGATTGGAGCCTCGACCATGTGCGCGCAGCGTCGGAGGCGGATTATGTCTCCCCCGCACCGGGCGAGGGCGAATTGTCCGAAGTGCAGGTCGATGCGATCCTGAACATGCGCCTGCGGTCCTTGCGGCGACTGGAAGAGATGGAGCTGATCCGCGAACGCGAAGCCCTGATGGCAGAGCGCGCGGGCCTGGAAGACCTGCTGGACAGCGAGGCCCTGCAATGGGGGCAAATCTCTGACGAACTCAAGGACGTGAAGAAGCGCTTTGGCAAGGAATACGAAGGCGGCGCACGGCGCACCACCTTTGCCGAAGCCGGGGAGGTCGAGGACGTTCCGATCGAAGCGATGATCGAACGCGAGCCGATCACCGTGGTGTGTTCCCAGATGGGCTGGGTGCGCGCGATGACCGGGCATATCGATCTGACGCGCGAATTGAAGTTCAAGGATGGCGACGGGCCGCGCTTTATCTTCCACGCAGAGACGACGGATCGCCTGCTGATCTTCGGCTCCAACGGGCGGTTCTATACGGTGAGCGCGTCCAATCTGCCCGGTGGTCGCGGCATGGGGGAGCCTTTGCGCCTGATGGTGGATTTGCCGAACGAGGTCGAGATCATCGACATTTTTGCGCATGTGCCCGGACGCAAGCTGCTTGTTGCCTCCAGCGCGGGGGACGGTTTCGTGGTGCCCGAGGATGAAGTGGTCGCGCAGACACGGTCCGGCCGGCAGGTTTTGAATGTGCGCGGCGACGTGCGCGCGCAGGTCTGCAAACCAATTACGGGCGATACCATCGCGGTGGTGGGCGAGAACCGCAAAGTGCTGGTCTTTGGCCTTGATGAGCTGCCCGAAATGGGACGCGGCAAGGGGGTGCGACTGCAGAAGTACAAGGATGGCGGCATGAGCGATGTCACCACCTTTGAGCTTGCGCAGGGGCTGACCTGGCTTGATCCGGCGGGTCGTACCCGGACCGAGACGCAGCTTGACGAATGGCGCGGTAAACGGGCCAGCGCTGGACGAATGGCGCCGCGCGGCTTCCCGCGTGACAATAAATTCACCTAAGACGCCAAGGTCGGCAACGAGCCCTTCTTACATCCGCTATGCGTTGCAACTATTGTCTTATGCGACACATAGATAACAAACCGGATTCCTCTGAACATGTTCTTGAAAAATGCTTGGTACGTCGCTGCATGGGATCACGAGATCACGCGCGAGTTGCAGCAAATCATGGTTTTGGGCGAGAAAATCTGCGTGTTCCGCTCGGAGGCTGGCGAATTGATCGCGTTAGAAGACGCATGTCCGCACCGCAAGCTTCCCCTGTCCAAAGGTCGGGTCAAAGGCGATACAGTGGAATGCGGCTACCACGGATTGACCTTCAATTGTGTTGGCCAATGCGTATGGGCACCAGGGTCTAGTGGTATTCCGTCCAACGCTAAGGTGCACGCCTATCCCCTACATGAAAAGTACGGACTCGTATGGATTTGGATGGGCAATCCGGCTCTTGCAGACGCGTCCGAAATCTTCGAGATCGAGAATTATGACAATCCTGAATGGGGCATTAACCGTGGTGCCGCAATGGAACTGGACTGCAACTACCTGCTGATGTGCGACAACTTATTGGACCCAACCCATGTCGCTTGGGTGCACCAAAGCAGCTTTGCTACCGATGCGACAAAGGACACGCCGCTGAGGATAACAAAGACCAACGATGGGGTGATTGTGCATCGTTGGATGATGGATCACGAACCCGCGCCATTTTACAAGAAGATCGTTGAGTTCGAAGGCAATTGCGACAGGCTTCAGCACTATGAAGTGCGCTATCCATCTCATGCTTTGATCAAGGCCGTTTTCACACCGGCGGGAACAGGCGGCAGTGATGGCCCTTTGCATGAGAACACGTTCATCATGGACAGCTACAACTTCATGACTCCGACGACCGAAAGTCAGACGCGCTACTATTGGTTCCAATTGCGCAATATTAGACCCGAAGATGAAGCTCTTAGTCAAATGATGAGCGATGACGTCCAGCATGCTTTTGAGGAAGACCGAGCTGTCTTGAATGAGGTGCAAAAGGGTATGAGCAGTAAAACCTCACCACATATCGATTTACCTATCGACGGGGGCCAACTCCGGTTCAGGCGGCAACTGCAAGCAATGATCAATGAAGAGCGGGAAGTTGATCAACAGATGGCCGAGTAGTCCGAAGTCGCAAAGCAGCCATTTGGAACAGAGGAATCGACGACTGCTTGGTCCGCGTTGCTGACCTTGGCTCAGGCCGCGTCGGCCTCCAGCCAGACGCCGCCCTTGGGGCGCAGGGTCAGGATCATGACGGGCTCCGGGTCGTGGCCTGGTACGGGCTTGAAGCGGAAGCGCGACAGGAGCGTAGCGAGGATGATCACAGCCTCTTGCAGCGCGAAGGATGCGCCGATGCAGATACGCGGTCCATCTCCGAATGGCAGATAGGCATAGCGGTCCGGTTTCTGATCGAACCGTTCAGGCCGGAAGGCGTCGGGATCGTCCCAAAGAACATGGCTGCGATGCAGGGCATAGATCGGGATGATGACCGTATCGCCGGGGTGAATGTCGCGGTCGCACAGCCTGTCGTGATGGGTCGCAGCGCGCGATACCATCCCGGCGGGGGGATAAAGCCGCAGCGCCTCATCAATGATCTTCCGGATATAGGGCAGGTGTTCGACATCCTCCGCAGTGGCGGCGCGGCCTTGCAAAACGGATGCTGCCTCGGCGCGGGCGCGGTCCTGCACCGATTGGTCGAACGCCACAAGATAGAGCGACCACGCCAGTGTCAGCGCGGTGGTCTCGTGGCCCGCCACGATGAAGGTCAGCAGGTTGTCGCGCAATTCGCCCGTGTTCATCTGCCGCCCGGATTTCGGGTCTTGCCCGGCCAACAGCAGATCAAGCAGATCCGGCACTCCCTCCGGGCCGCGATCGCGGCGGGCGTCAATGGCCCTGTCCGCGACGGCTTTCATTTCCTTCAGGGCGTTGCCGGCAATCATCCGGCCCGGACGCGGCACCCAGTCGGGCAGGCCCAGAATATCGAAGAGAGACACCTTGCCGGCCTCCGCGATGTAGTCGTCGATGGCCCGGTGTACGCCGTCACGGTCGAATGTATCGCCGCCCGAGAACGTCACATCCGCGATCACGTCGAATGTCGTGGTCACCATTTCGTCCAGCATGTTCACGGCACGAGGGCCTGCGGCTGCGATGCGCTCTGCCGCGCGTTCCGCGGCGCGCGTCATGATCGGGGCCAGATTCATCATGTTTCGATGGGTAAAGACGGGGGCCGCCGTGCGCCGCTGCCAACGCCAATGCGCCCCTTCCGCGATGAACAGGCTTTCGCCGATGGCAGGCTTCAACAGGTTCTTCGTCACCAGTGATTTCGGATATTGGTCCAGACGGTCCAGCAGCATCTCGCGGATCGCCTGGGGATCCATCACCATATGCCAGCGTTTGCCGGTCTTGCCCGACACCATCGGCTGACGCGTCGCGATATCGGGAATGATGCTCAGCACATTCTTGCGGGACTCGCGCAAGGATTTGAGGATGCCCCAGGGTTCCGTCACAAGCGGCACGCGCGCGGGTACTCGGCTGGACAGGGCATCTTTCATGGTAGGTCTCCCTTGCTACACTTGAATATAGACCTTGCGGCCCGGATCGCCAATTCGTTGCGCCGGGTGCTGCCCTGCGGTAGCTAGGCATCTGACGCATGATCAGGATGACCGTATGTTCCGTTTCGCCCTTGTTTCGATTTTCGCTCTGGCTCTGGCCGCGTGCAGCCCGTCCGGCCGCGATCTCGACGAACCCGCCGTGCCGCTGGGCGACTTCAAGCTGGGGCACAATGTGGTCGTGGCCCCCAAAGCCGTGCGCGGACCGCTCAGCCGCAAGGCCAGCGAGAAGGAGCTGACCAGCAGCCTGACCGAGGCGATCGCCGCCAGGTTCGACCGCTATGAGGGTGAAAAGCTTTATCATTTCGGGGTCAGCGTCGAAGGCTATGTGCTTGCAGCGCCCGGTGTGCCGCTGGTCTATTCGCCCAAGTCGATCATGATCATCAACGTGACGGTCTGGGACGACGCCGCGAACCGCAAGCTGAACGAAAAGCCCGAACAGATCACCGTGTTCGAAAGCCTGTCGGGCGAAACGATCATCAGCTCCGGCCTGACGCAGTCGCGCCAGCAACAGCTTGAGAATCTCTCGATCAACGCGGCAAAGCAGATCGAACTCTTTCTTCAGACGAAAATGAAAGAGGAAGGTTGGTTCGGCGCGGAAATCGAAGAGACTATCATCGAAGAAACAACGCGATAGTCGAACACACTCGACGCTTGATTTTCGCCGGCTTTCGCAATATGTGCCGCGCGGAGTAACTCCGGGTCACCGACGACCCCATAATCAAAGGGCGCCTGAACGACATGGCAAAGGAAAAGTTTGAACGCACGAAGCCGCACGTAAACATCGGCACGATTGGTCACGTTGACCACGGCAAGACGACGTTGACGGCGGCGATCACGAAGCAGTTTGGCGACTTCAAGGCGTATGACGAGATTGACGGCGCGCCGGAAGAGAAAGCGCGCGGGATCACGATTTCGACGGCGCACGTTGAGTACGAGACGGAGAACCGTCACTACGCGCACGTCGACTGCCCCGGTCACGCGGACTACGTGAAGAACATGATCACCGGTGCGGCGCAGATGGACGGCGCGATTCTGG
>NZ_SRKY01000003.1 GCF_004803475.1 Aliishimia ponticola | reverse complement strand
TCGGTTTCATGCAGGCAGCGTTTGACATTAAATCCGGTATGCGCCGCTATATAGACTGGAATGATCGCGTTCAAAATCTGATGAGCCAGGGAGCTCTCGAAATCGAATGTCTCCTGGCAGTATTCAAGAACAAACATTTCCAGCCCGGCCCCGGCGTTTCGCGGTGCCTGTTCCTGCGGAAACAGGAAAACGGACCTGTCGCCATCACGAAACCGGGTCAGCAACCTGCGGTTCAAATACGGCTTGGGTCGCGCGACGAAATCTTCGGCAACGCTTTCGTGCAAGAAACAGGTGATGCCTGCCGCCAAGCAGCGTGGTGTCTGTCCTTCGGTAAAGACCACGCCCCCAAGAACCGCGCCATCGCACACGAGTCGATCCAGAAGATCAGGCAGCCACGTCTCCCAGTCCTCGGTGTCTGGCAGGTATCGTTTCCATAATGCGACAACGGCCCTACCGTCACCCGGTTGCATGGCGCGCGCATTGAGCGGTTCTGTCATCAATCAAACCCTACCCTTTAAGGGGATTGAATAGGGCAATGCAGCTCGGCACACAATTGGGGGTGGGCTTGTCCGTTCATGAACTGTGAGGCGGCAAGCAGGTAAGATTGAAAGTCAACCGTATCGAGTTTTCGGTGTCTTTATTGCTGGGAAGCAAAAAGGTTCGCCTTTCCCCTTGCGATTTGGCAATTACGAAAACATCGGCGCAAACGTAAGGGTTCTGTCGTGCGAACATGTTTTTTCTGTCTGATAGCCGGTTTTGCAGTTTCCTTGGCGTCGGCAGGTGCTGCAGCAACATTGCATAATGTCAGCGTGGTCGCCTCTTGTGGTGTAGAACCTCCTGACTCTGAGACGGTCACCCTTTCGACCACTGGTCTTTCGTTGAATGCCAACGCGGGAACCGGACCAGCAGGTGCGTGTGGTGCATCCGCAATTGCAAGCGCGAACGCTGGAACGGTACAGGCACAAGCCCTGGTTGCAAACCCCGGGTTCGACAATGTTCAACAGCAAAATAAAGGGCGTGCAACCGCCTCCGCTTCGGTCACATACCAGTTTACTCTTCGCTCCGACTTTATCGGCGTCGCACCTGTTCCCATCTCCATAAACTTGCACGCGACGGGAAGCGTTTCAGCGACAAGCACAGCGCTGTTCAATGATCAGGGTTCGCTTCTGAACGGGGGTCAGCGGACGTCGGCCAGCCTTCGCGCCTTTGGCGCGATTTCCGATGGCGCCCTGTCATATACGTTCGAAGAACGCATCAGCGTCTCCGCAAATGTGGGAGACTCAGAGTTCGACTCTTTATCCGGCTCAATCACGACACCAAAGGTGTTGCTACGGCCAGGCGAAACGGGATCAATTTCTTTTGGTCTAGCAAGCAGCGCGTCTGGGCTTCTTGCCGGGCTAGAAGCGGTTGGATTTGCCAATGGTGGCAACAGTGTTTCATTCGCGCTCGAAGGCGATGTCTTCAATCTGCCCGATGGATATTTCATCGACATCGATGAACCCCGGATCGCCAACAACCGGTATTCCCATGCCGACACACCCTCACCGGTCCCGTTGCCTGCAAATGCCTGGTTTCTGGCTATCGGGTTGGTCGGCCTTCGGACGCTGAGGAAAAGGGCTAAGAGATGAAGTGCTGGTTTTCAATCGCTTGTCTGTTCCTCGCGGTCGAGGCGCGTGCAACAACGATTGACGAGGCGGCTTTGGACGCAATATTCGGTCAGGCAAGTTACGGTCAATCCGTCATAGATATTCGACTGCTGCCGGGCAAGTCACTTGCACGACCCGACTTATTGGATGTCAGGCTCGATCTTGTGGCTAACCCTTTTTCGGACACGCAGAACGTGGGGGAAGTCGGCAATCTCTTCGATCTTTTTGCTTTAGGTGCGGCAGAACCGATGGTTAATCTTTTCTGGGTGGAGTCAATCCGGGTATTTGGTCAGTTTGCATCCGGTATCGCGGAAGGGATCGGCACCGGAATCAGCTTTGCAGTGACCAAGGCCCCCGGTCCTTTGCAGGTCGAAGTGATTGCCCGCGAAATCGGGCTCCTGCTCGGGCTTGAGCATGAAGGCGCCCCGCAACCTCCGTTTTTTCGGACGGACTTCGGCGTCGATAACCTGATGTCAGTGTCCCCGAATAGCAAAACCACTTTGAACGCGACGCAGGTGGCGACAATTTTCAACTCCGACCTCGTGCAAGGCACGCAGTTTGCAGGCTTTTTTATAGATGTTCAGCCAATTTTGATCCCGGAGGAAATTGAAGTTGCGGCTGTGCCCCTCCCCGCGAGCGGGCTTCTCCGGTTGTTCTCGCTTTTCGGGATGACGGTGCTTGGAGGAAGGCGCGCTGACGCGCATCATCTGCGGTGACATCATCCTTATTTCAGTGCCGGTTTTTCTTGGCCTATGTTGGTTTTACCTTACCAAAGCAGTAACTCATGTGAAGTGCCGCGTCGGTCGAAGAGGGCTCTCTGACGCCGTTAAACGTTGCGCAGCATCCATTGCGCTCAAGCACCCCAACCTGTTTAGGACGGCCCTTCCTTAGCGTATGGGGAACGGGCGTTCAGGCAAAAGATCTATCAAGTGCTTTTGCAATGCGCTCTTCGGTTCCAGTAGACGGCCGCCGCTTCCAATTGCGAGTGGACCCGACCAGTGAGCATTGGCACATTGGAAGCAAATGAGTGCCCACCAGTCCAAGCGCCCATTCCTGACAGTCGCGATCCCATGGTTGGGTGTGTAGCACATAAATGGAAGTCTTCCGTCAGGATCGTTCCAAGCGGAGAGAAGCGCATGGCATTCATTATGTTCAAGAAAACGGCCCAGTATCCTACACGGCGCCTTTGTCTTGCCTGCTGTCACCACGGCATTGAAATCAAGGCCTGTGGCGGCTTCACGCGCGACTAATTTTTGGAGCCGCTCAGCAATTGCTTCGTCCGTCTCAGCTGAAAGAAAGTGGAAAATAAACAATGCATCCCACGGCTCGTTTGCTCGTCCTACAATTTCCAATGGTTCTCTCGCTCTCTCAAGATTAGAATTTAGAAGCCGGTATCGGATTCTTCGAAAGGCAGCTCCGTCCACTCAGCCGACCTTGACCTCAGGTTTCAGTCTCGGTTTGGTGCGCGGGCGCGGCGAACAGCATGAATGAGCCCATTCTGTAAATTCGGTTTTCCTGCTGCGTGCGCTCGCAGCGCAGGAAATTCTGCATGAGCGAGAAATAGCGTGCCGCCGCGCAGCAGGAAGACCGGCCATTCATGCAGACCGCAGCGGAAACGACACACTCAAGGATCAGGACGCGAACAAAGCTGACCTGTGCAACTGCAGCCATTGTTGACGCAACAAGTGCTTGCTGGTGCAGCGCCCTGAGCGCTGCTTTACAGCTTAAATCGCCAAACCGATCATTCGTTTAGTGCTGTTCGGATTTGGCGGTAGCTCTGCAGGGCAGCATGCTCAACCGCGGCCAGCGACGCTGGCTTGGTATCGGTGAAGGTCCGAGACAAGAGCTTGGCCGGAAGCGACGCCCATCCGGTCGCAGAACTCCGCCCAGACTGTTGCGTATGGCAAGTCCTTGATCTCTTCGGTAACAACCAGGCGGGACGTGTAGTCGAGGTTGTTTTCCGCTGACTTAAGCCCACCCCAAGGGGCCAGCAGCGCACGCAGCAGTGCCTTTTGCATGTTACGTGTGCCGATGACCCATGCCGCCGTGCGGCTGATCGTGGCATCAAAGAAATCAAGCCCGATATGGGTTCGCCCCAGCAGGTCCGCGCTCACCAGTTCTTGCGCCATCTGAAGGATCGCGTCATCCAGCAAGATCACATGGTCGCTGTCCCATCGCATTGGGCGGCTGACATGGAGCAGGATTTCGTCGACCGACAAGGCAACCGAGCTGAGTTTGTCGGCGACGTTTTCGGTCGGGTGGAAATGCCCCATGTCGAGGCACAGCAAGGTGCCCTTGCGGATCGCATAGCCCATGTAGAATTCGTGGCTGCCGACAGTGCAGGCTTCAACGCCGATGCCGAACAGCTTGCTTTCGACAGCATCGAGCACTTGCGCCTTATCCTGCGGGGTGGCCATCATCGCGTCGAGCGAATTTTCCAGCCGTTGGCGTGGCGCCATGCGGTCTACGGGCGTGTCTTTGTAGCCGTCGGGCACCCAGATGTTGTTGACACATGGGGTGCCAAGCGCGGCCCCCATTTGCGCCGCGATATCGCGTGAGCGTTTGCCGTGTTCGATCCAGAAATCGCGAATGCCCTGATCTGGATGGCTGAGTGTCAGATTGTCGTCGGCCTTGGCATGGGCAAAGAAGGTCGGATTGAAATCGAGGCCAAGGCCCTGATCTTTCGCCCAATCGACCCAAGGGGCGAAATGGCTGAATTCAATCTCGTCCCTGTCAGGGTTCTGGTCGGTATCAAGGTAACAAGCATGCAGGTTGAGCCGGTGCTTGCCGGGAATCATCGAATAGGAAAACTCTAGGTCCGCGCGAAGCTCGTCGGGAGTGCGGGCGCGGCCTGGGTGGTTGCCCGTGGCTTGAATGCCGCCGCCGGAACTACCGGTTTTTTGCTCGAACCCGACGACGTCGTCCCCTTGCCAGCAGTGCATAGAGATCGGGATGTCAGCCAGCCGGTTTAGTGCTGCTTCGGTATCTACGCCCAAATCTGCAAAGGCGGCTTTCGCGCTGTCATAGCTCATGTTGTGTCCCCCCTCGGACGCTTAGCGCGTGAACGCTTCTTTATTGCCGGCGTCAACGTTGATGATGTTGCCCGTGGATTTGGCCGACAGGTCGGACGCAAGGAAATAGGCCGCCTCCGCGATGTCTTCAGGCAGAACGGAGCGTTTCAACATTGAGCGATCGCGATACATTTCCTCCAACCCGTCCTTGTCAGTGCCGTAGGTGCCGGCCCTCTGGTCAAGCCACTCGCCCTGCCAGATCTTGGACCCCTTCAACACCGCATCAGGGTTCACAACGTTCACACGCACGCCCATCGGAGCGCCCTCAAGAGCCAGACAACGGGCGAGGTGAATTTCAGAGGCTTTCGCCGTGCAATAGGCAGAGGCGTTGGGCGAGGCCGCGAGGCCGTTCTTGGAGGCGACGAAGACCACCGCGCCGCCCATGTCTTGAACCTTGAACAGCTTGAAGGCCTCGCGGCTCACAAGGAAATAGCCGGTGGACAGGATCGACATGTTCTTGTTCCACAGATCAAGACTGGTGTCTTCAATGGGTGCCGAACTTGCGATACCTGCGTTGGAGACAAGGATGTCCACGCCGCCAAACTCTGCGGCGATTTCACTGTAGGCAGATGCGACAGCGGACTCATCGGTGACGTTCATGTTCACGGTGCGCACAACGTCTGCGGAGTATTTCGTGCTGAGACCTTCGAGGGTTTCAGCAAGGGCTGCATCATCAATGTCGGCCAGCATGACGCAGGCGCCCTCGCGCAAATAACGGTCTGCCGTGGCGGCCCCAATTCCACCCGCGCCGCCAGTGACCAAGGCCACGCGCCCAGCCATCGATTTCGGCGCGGGCATGCGTTGCAGTTTGGCCTCTTCCAGAAGCCAGTATTCGATGTCGAAGGCTTCTTGTTCGGGCAGGCCCTGATATTCAGACACCGCGTCCGCACCGCGCATCACGTTGATAGCGTTGACGTAGAATTCGCCTGAAATGCGGGCTGTCGCCTTGTCTTTGGCAAAGGTGATCATGCCAACGCCCGGGATCAGGTAAACCACCGCGTTGGGGTCGCGGATGGCAGGGCTGTCGTCGTGTTTGCAGCGATCATAATAGGCCTGATAGGCGACGCGATATTCAGCGATAGCCTCATCTAGGCCAGCGATAGTGGCATCTACGTTCGGCTTTGCAGGATCAAAATCGACCACCAATGGGCAGATCTTCGTACGCAGGAAGTGATCGGGGCAGGATGTGCCCAAGGCGGCAAGCCGCTCCATGTCCTTGGCGTTGACGAATTCCAGCACCGCATCGCTGTCGGTGAAATGGCCGACCATATGCTGTTGGCCAGACACATATCCACGGATGGCAGGCATCAGGCGCGCGGCGGTCGCGCGGCGTGAATCCGCATCGAGGCTGGAGTGAACCGCCCCGCCGAACGCATCCTTGCCAGCGGTTTTCTTGGCGAACCAATCCATCGCTGTCTGAATGACGTCCAGCGTCAGCTCATAGCAGTCCTTTGCGTCATCCGCCCAGGTGAACAACCCATGGCTTTCAAGGACGACGCCTTTGGCCTCTGGGTTCTTTTCACAGAAGTCGGACAGCCAAAGGCCCAATTCGTAGCCTGGTTTCTTCCAGGGCAGCCAGCCGATGCTGTCACCGAAGATTTGTTGCGTCAGTGCTTTACTGTCTTTGGCTGCCGCAATCGCGATGATCGCATCGGGGTGCATGTGATCCACGTGTTTTGCGGGCACATATGCGTGAAGCGGCGTATCAATTGACGCCGCACGCGGGTTCAGGTTGAAAGTGCAGTGGGGCAAATACGCGACCATCTCGTCCTCGAACTCGACCCCGCGATACAGCCCTCTGAGCGCGTTCAGCTTGTCCATGTAAAGTGTCGAGAACCCGTCCATTTTGATCGAACCCACGTCCCCGCCCGATCCTTTGACCCACAGCACCTCAGTCGCATTACCCGTCAGCGGATCATCTTGCATCACCTTCGCAGAGGTATTGCCGCCGCCGTAATTGGTGATTCTCTTGTCAGACCCCAGCAAATTTGAACGGTACAGCAGTTTCTCCGGCTCGCTCATCTTGCTGGCGTGGGCGGCATCCCATTTGTTTTCAAGATGTTGGCTATTCTTGGAAGATGTCATGTGTGTCTCCGTGGACGGCGGGTTAGGACTAACTATTCGAAATCAACGTGACGGCAGGCGGCGGGCAAGTCAATCATTTTCAGTCATAAACAATCATGCTGCGGTGCGGAATGATTGAAAATGACAAATAATGATTGACAAACTGTCGCGATTCGCCGCACGTTCAGAGCAATCAAAGGGACACCCCATGCACGAAAAAGATCGCCACAGAGTCATCCTATCCGCCGTTCAAGATCGATCCCTTGTGACCGTCGTTGACCTGTGTGCATTGACTGGCGCGTCGGAAGCGACAGTGCGGCGTGACATCAATACCCTGGATGAGAAAAAGCTGCTGCGCCGGGTGCGTGGTGGCGCGGAAGCGCTGACAACGACCCCATTTGTGGGCCTCGCAGGGCGCCCATTTTCCGTCAACGAGACGCTAAACAGTGCAGAAAAGCAGGCGATTGCCGCCGCCGCTGTCGAACTATGTGAAGATGGTGAGCCAATAATCATCAACGGTGGAACCACGACATTCCAGATGGTCCACCCACTTGCATCGCGCCGGATGCAGGTCTTTACCAATTCGTTCCCGATCGCCGAACATCTGCTGAAGAACACCCAAAATACGGTGATGTTGTCCGGCGGAATTATTTACCGCGAACAAAACATCATCCTGTCGCCGTTTGACAATGACGTGACCCGCAACTTCTACGCCAAGCGGATGTTCATGGGCGCGCAGGGCATCGGTCCGCTAGGCCTTATGGAAGGCGATCCTTTGCTGATCCAGGCCGAGCAAAAGCTGATAGGCCAAGCCGAGGAACTCATCGTTCTGGTGGACAGCACCAAATTTGAACAACGCTCCAGCCTTGTGCTGTGCCCACTTGAGCGGATCGACACAATCATCACCGACGACAAGATCGATGACCGCACGGCGACCATGTTGGAAACGGCGGATGTGACACTGATCGTGGTGCCCTCGGGCGCTGCGCAGAAAGAGGGGGTGGCAACACTGCCAGCCTGACCGCAACCACTCCAGGGAGGAAACCATGAGTGTACTGAAGAAACTGGCAGCATCCGCTGCAATGGCCGCCGCGATGATCGCCACGCCAGCGTTCGCACAAGACGATGTGCGCATTGCGATTGTCGTCAAAGCTCTCGGCATCGGGTTCTTTGAAGCTGCTGCAGAAGGCGCTGAAGAGGCCGCCGCTGAACTTGGCAATGTCGAGATCATTTATACAGGTCCAACCGACACCACCGCAGAAGGTCAGATCGAAGTGATCAATGCGCTGATCGCACAGCAGGTCGACGCAATTGCGATTTCCGCAAACGACACCGACGCATTGGTTCCCGCCCTGCAGCGTGCCATGCAGCGCGGCATCACGGTGATCAGCTGGGACTCCGGCGTTGCCCCCGAAGGACGCCAGTTGCACCTGAATCCGTCCTCCAATGCGTTGATTGGTAATATGATCATCAAATTGGCCGCAGATCACCTGCCAGATGGTGGCGAAGTGGCTTTGCTATCTGCGACGACAACATCAACCAACCAGAACATCTGGATGGAAGAAATGAACAAAGTGATGGGCGACTACCCCGGCATCGACGTTGTGGCGACGGTGTACGGCGATGACCTTGCCGACAAATCCTACCGCGAGGCCACAGGCCTGATGCAGTCTTACCCCGATCTTGATGCGATCATCGCGCCGACATCCGTTGGTATCGTGGCCGCAGCTCAGGCCGTTGTGGACGCTGGCAAAGTCGGTCAAGTGAATGTGACGGGCCTTGGCCTACCTTCTGAAATGGCCGGTGCAATTGAGTCCGGTGCCTCCAAGTCCTTTGCGATCTGGAACCCGATCGATCTGGGCTATTCTGCGACCATGCTGGCCTATGAGCTGAGCCAGAACGGTGTCGAAGCCGCCCCCGGCGCGGAAATCCCGATGGGCCGCATGGGCAACCTTACGCTGGATGAAAACAATGAAGGCGCCATGGCCGATCCCTTTGTCTACGACGCCAGCAACATCGATCAGTTCAAGTCGATCTTCTAAGTTGTCTCCCTGGTTCGGTTCGGCGCTGTACGTGCGCCGGGCCGAATTACCCCAATCCCTTATCCTGAGAGAGTATCGGCATGTCGACCCGCACCGCGTCCCCCATATCGCCTGACGTGTCCCCCATGGTCTCGATGGACATGATCACCAAGACATTTCCCGGGGTTAAGGCCCTGGATGAAGTCAAGCTCGATCTTTACCCCGGCCAAGTAACCGCCCTAGTCGGTGAGAACGGCGCCGGTAAATCCACGACCGTCAAGATCCTGACAGGCATTTACCAACCGAATGGCGGGACGATCCGCATCGACGGCGACCCAATTTCTTTTGCTTCCCCCAATGATGCTGCAAAGGCGGGCATCACGGCCATCCATCAAGAGACTGTTCTGTTCGATGAGCTTTCCGTGGCAGAGAATATCTACATCGGCCACGCACCCCGCACGCGGTTCGGCCTAATTGATACCGCTCAAATGCACCGCTCGGCCGCCAAGCTGCTGGCCGACATTGGCGCGCCCTTCAGTTCACACACCCAATTGCGCGATCTTGGCATTGCCAACAAACATCTTGTGGCGATTGCCCGCGCGCTGTCCGTTGACGCGCGCGTGGTCATCATGGACGAACCGACCGCGGCCCTGTCACACAAAGAAATCGAAGAGCTGTATGAACTGGTCGAAGCTCTGAAATCGCAGGGCAAAGCGATCCTGTTCATCAGCCACAAGTTCGACGAGATCTTCCGCATCGCCGACCGTTACACCGTGTTTCGCGACGGCGCGTTCGTTGGCGATGGCAGGATCGACGACATTTCCGAAGGCGATCTTGTAACCATGATGGTCGGGCGATCCGTGGATCAGATTTTCCCGCAAAGTGACCATGACATTGGCGATGAAGTTCTGAAAGTCGTGGGATATGAACACCCGACAGAATTCGCCGACATCAACTTCAGCCTCAACAAGGGCGAAATCCTCGGCTTCTATGGCCTCGTTGGCGCTGGCCGATCCGAGTTTATGCAGGCCCTGTTCGGGATCACGAAACCCTCCAAGGGCGTGTGCCGGGTCAATGGCGACATCAAGGTGATCCGCTCTCCGGCAGATGCCGTGTCCAACGGGATCGTCTATGTCCCCGAGGATCGCGGCAAACAGGGGGCGGTCATCGGATTGCCCATCTTCCAGAACATTACTTTGCCGTCCTTGAGCAAGACGTCCCGACGTGGGTTTCTGAAGCTCGCCGAAGAATTCAAACTTGCACGCGAGTATTCGCAGCGGCTGGACCTCCGGGCGGCATCACTTGACCAGGACGTCGGCAATCTGTCAGGCGGCAATCAGCAAAAGGTCGTCATCGCCAAATGGCTGGCGACCCAGCCTCAGGTGATTATCTTGGACGAACCCACCAAGGGCATCGACATCGGATCCAAGGCGGCCGTGCATGAATTCATGTCTGAGTTGGCCGCACAAGGCCTGTCCGTCATCATGGTCAGTTCGGAAATACCGGAGATTATCGGCATGTCAGATCGTGTGATCGTCATGCGTGACGGACGTATCGCCACCGAGCTGACGAAAGACGAATTGTCCCCTGAGACCCTTGTGCGCCATGCAGCGGGCATCACACCTGATGGAGCAGCGGCATGACCCGTTTTATACCCGTACGCGAAACGATTTTGGGCGGTGCCATCTTGGTGCTCCTCCTTCTGATTTCTTCCCGCTTTGCAGGCTTTGTCGCGCCCTCCAATCTGGCCAATGTGTTCAACGATACGGCCCCGTTGATCATCCTCGCGCTTGGGCAGATGGTCGTGATCCTGACCCGTTGCATTGATCTGTCGGTGGCCGCGAACCTTGCTTTGACGGGCATGGCGGTGGCAATGATCAACGTCGCTATGCCGGGCCTTCCGATTCCTGTGATCATCGCGATTGCGGTTCTGCTGGGTGCGATCATGGGTGCGATCAACGGGGTGCTGGTCTGGAAATTGGCGATCCCACCGATCGTTGTGACCCTCGGCACGATGACCATCTTTCGAGGCATTATCTTCCTGATTTCAGACGGGAAATGGGTGAACTCTCACGAGATGTCCCCGGCCTTCACCGACTTCCCACGCATGGTGCTGCTGGGACTGCCCGTGTTGTCATGGGCCGCGATCATCACGATCATCCTTTTCGGAATCATGATGGCGCGCACGCAATTTGGACGGTCCATTTTCGCGGTGGGCGGCAACCCACATGCTGCCGTTTACACCGGTATCGACGTTGGCAGAACCCAGTTCTGGGCCTTCGTTGTGTCCGGCGCGTTGGCTGGCCTGACGGGATACCTTTGGGTGTCGCGATTTGCGGTGGCTTACGTCGATATCGCAGGCGGGTTCGAACTTGAGGTCGTGGCAGCCTGCGTCATCGGGGGTATCTCGATCGCTGGCGGCGTCGGCTCTGTCGGCGGCGCGGTGCTGGGGGCAATCTTCCTTGGCGTCGTCAAGAACGCGCTTCCTGTCGTGAATATCTCCCCCTTCTGGCAACTCGCCATCTCTGGCAGCGCGATCCTGATTGCCGTCGCATTCAACGCCCGTGCAGGCCGCACCAAGGGCCGAATTATTCTCAAAGAGGCGGAGGCCACACAATGACGGACGCAACCCAAACCCGCCATGTCCCCGACCGCCTGAACAGCCGCGCTGCACGTATCTTCAAAAGCTGGGAGGCCTTGTTGTTGGCCGTGGCCATCGCGATCTTCGTGATCAACAGCTTTGCTTCCCCCTATTTCCTGAGCGCATGGAACCTCAGCGATGCGACATTCAATTTCACCGAAAAAGCGATGATCGCCTTTGCCATGGCGCTGCTGATCATCTCGGGTGAAATTGACTTGTCCGTCGCCTCCATCATCGCGCTGGCCAGCACGGCGATGGGTCTGGCCCTGCAATACGGGGCTGGCACGCCGGAGCTCGTTATCATCGGCCTGACGGTTGGTGTGCTCTGCGGTGCCTTCAACGGGTTCTTCGTCACGGTGCTGGGCCTACCGTCGATTGTGGTGACCATCGGCACCATGAGCCTGTTCCGCGGCATCAGCTTTATCATCCTTGGGGACGATGCATTCCGGGGTTATCCATCCAGCTTCTCGTGGTTCGGGCAGGGCTATATCTATTGGGTCTTCACAGTTGAGATGCTGCTCTTCGTGATCATTGCGATCATCTACGGTGTCCTGCTGCACAAGACCAACTTTGGCCGCGCTGTCTATGCTATCGGCAACAACCCGACGGGGGCATTGTTTAGCGGCATTCGTGTGCAGCGCGTCAAGTTCGTCCTGTTCCTCTTGACCGGCCTGATGTCCGGCATCGCCGCAATATGCCTGACATCGCGTCTTGGATCGACGCGACCCAGCATCGCGACAGGAATGGAGCTTGAGGTGGTGACAATGGTTGTCCTTGGCGGCGTCAATATCCTTGGCGGGTCCGGCACCATCCCCGGGGTGGTGATAGCGGCTTTCGTGATGGGCTTGGTCACCTTTGGTCTCGGTCTGTTGAACGTGCCCGGCATCGTGATGTCGATTTTCATTGGCCTGCTGTTGATCGGGGTGATTGCCCTGCCGCGCCTCTGGGCGATGGCTTCTGCGCGGCGCAAGTCATGAGCGAGCGTTACGTCTTTCGAATGCGGCTAAACGACGGAATGGCCGAAGAGTACAAACGACGTCACGACGCCATCTGGCCCGGTTTGGTCGACTTGTTGCACAACGCCGGCGTTAGCGACTATTCGATTCATCTGGACGAGGAGACGGGTCACCTCATTGGCGTTCTTACGCGAACGGAAAATCACGGGATGGAGGCCTTGCCAGACAATCCTGTCATGCAGAAATGGTGGATCCATATGGGGGACATCATGGAAACGAACGAGGATAACTCGCCCGTCGCTGTTCCCCTCACGCCGCTGTTTCATATGCCATGACCGCGCCGCGCCACATTGCAGTCATCGACATCGGCAAGACCAACGCAAAACTCGCGCTGGTCGATTTGTCGACCCTGACAGAAATGGCCGTCGTCACACGCCCGAACATCGTAAGATCCGCCCCTCCATATCCACATTATGATGTCGATGGGCACTGGGCGTTTCTTCTGGATGCATTGGCGACGTTCCATCGAGATCACCGTGTCGACGCAATTTCCGTAACAACCCACGGTGCGTGTGCAGCGCTGCTAGACTCGAATGGCGCCCTCGCTGCGCCCATCCTTGACTACGAACACACCTATCCCGCCGAGACCGTTAATGCCTACGATGCGATCAAACCCGATTTTTCAAAAACCGGATCGCCCAAACTCGCGGGCGGTCTGAACATTGGCGCACAGCTGCACTGGCTTTTTACAAGCGATCCGACCCTCAAAGGCCGCACCGCGCAAATCGTGACCTACCCGCAATACTGGGGGCACCGCCTGACAGGCGTGACCGCGACGGATGTAACATCCATCGGCTGCCATACTGACTTGTGGAACCCCTACGACGGGGCGTTCTCTGATCTACCGCAGAAGCTCGGCATTCGCGACAAGATTGCACCCGTTCGCCGCCCAAGCGACATCTTGGGACCGATTTCGCCAAAGATAGCAAAGGCCACCGGTCTTGCGCCCGATACGTCAGTTTGCGTCGGCATCCACGACTCCAACGCGTCGCTCTATCCGCACGTTGTGTCGCAGGACGGGCCAGTCTCAGTGGTCTCAACTGGAACGTGGGTGATCGTCATGTCAATGAAAACGGGTGGTGCGGTCACACTCGACCCGGCCCGCGATACCCTCGTCAACGTCAACGCGTACGAACAAGCTGTGGCCAGCGCGCGCTTCATGGGTGGACGTGAGTTCGAAGTGATCCAACAGGGCCAACGGGTCGAACCAACGAAGCAAGACGTGTCGGCAGTGTTGGACGGACCTCGCATGCTATTGCCATCCGTCGAAACTGGTTCGGGCCCGTTTCAGGGGAGCCAGATGCAATGGCGCGGCGATGAACCAGAGGTCGGTACGGGCCAACGGTCGGCCGCGCTTTCGTTCTATCTTGCCTTGATGACAGGCACTTGTCTGAAACTCGTCGGTGGGGCTGGCCCCACGATCGTGGAAGGGCCGTTCGCAAGAAACCCCGAGTTTCTCGCCATGCTGCATTCCGTTACGGCACGCCCGGTTCTAACGAATGCAGCCGTTACAGGAACGAGCATCGGTGCAGCCATGTTGCTCGGCGGTGATGCGTTTCCTCCTAAACTTGACCAATTTGAGACAACTTTGCCTTTGGACTCGCTCAGGATTTATGCCGATCTGTGGACAGAGCTGGCCGGCACCGTGTAGCCGCGAGACTTACGGAGCGACAGATCGTAGTCGGTTGTATGGTGATCTCGCCACCGCAGAAAACGTCCGCTTTCCATCGGGGATGACATCTCGGCGCTACGCAGCATTCGACACTCTGGGCTCCAAGCGGCCGAATGCGCGCGCAGAAGATGTCCGTTTGTTTGGCTTTCCAAAACGAGCCTTCAGCTCTGCTAGTACACTCACCCGGTCAGCGCGGTGCTGATGATTGGGCTTGGAGGGAGGATCGGAGGGCAAATCATGCCACGAGTCCAACTTCCCGCCGTCACCCCAAAACGCAAGGCTTGGAACAAAGGGCGGATTATCGGGCAGAAACGTCCATTGCTGCCAAAACAAGTTTGGGCGATCCGTGCACGGCTCGAACTTGCAGGCAACCTGCGCGACCTGGCTTTGTTCAACGTCGCTATCGACAGCAAACTTCGAGGCTGCGATCTGGTCAGCCTAACCGTGACTGATCTTGTCAAAGACGATCGCGTCCGGGAACGTGTCTCAGTAATCCAGAGCAAAACCAAGCGGCCTGTTCAATTTGAACTGTCGGAAAACACCCGAGAAACCGTTCTGAACTGGGTCAGTTCTCCGGAGATGCTTGCTTGCCCGTTCATGTTCCCGAGCCGGTTTCACGACAGACCACATATCTCAACGCGCCAGTACGGTCGCCTTGTCCGCGACTGGGTGAAGGCGATTGGTTTGGAGCCGAGTGGATACGGTACACACTCGCTTCGCCGAACAAAGGCTGCCGAGATCTATCGCAAGACTGGCAACCTTCGCGCGGTGCAACTGCTCCTTGGTCACACCAAAGTCGACAGCACGGTGCGTTACCTTGGAGTCGAACTGGAAGATGCTTTGAGCATAGCCGAGCGCATCGACATCTAACAAACCCTGGCGAACGGTTCCGCCGTTCGCCATTTCGAAGCGGTTGTCCATCCTTTATGCGGCGCAAGATCATTCTGAGCCCATACCAGACCTATGGACATCTTGCGGCATGCGATCGCGGCATGAAAGGTTCCGCACGTGCAAAAATCCCTCTGCTGCGAAGCGGCGGGGACACCGGTTGTTCGTGCTTGGCGCAGTAAATATCAAACGACCAAGATCAAATCGCGTACCAATCTGCCGTTCGTCGCGCCTGCTTGGTCATCGCTGCAGCGGCTAAAGTACTTAGAAATAGGGCGGACAACCGAAACTCACTGCGAAAACAGCCTACAATACCGAATTAGTTGTAAGCAGACGGAGTGGATACCCTGATACAAAAAAGGCGGCACTATATGGTCTCGTCGCGTGCCTGCAGTAGCTGCGCGCCAGAAACAGGCAATGGAGATCAAAACAAAAGGGTGAGGTCTCAGCGACCTAAAGAGGGTTTCATGCTTCCGGATTGGTATCGTTGGGCCATGTCCGAGAGCGGAATGGACGAGATTTTTGACGCCATTCCGGCGCAACCAAACCGCTCAAACCGGTCGAAACAGACCGCCGACATAGCGTCCACACCCGGTGCTAAATATTTGCGGGGATCGAATTGCCCCTTGTCCTCGGCAAACACCTTACGGATCGCACCGGTGAGGGCCATGCGCAGGTCGGTGTCGATGTTCACCTTGCGCACCCCATACTTGATGCCCAGTTCTATCTCTTCCAAGGGCACGCCCCAGGTTGGGGCGATGGCACCCCCATGTTCGTTGATGATGTCCTGCAGTTCTTGCGGAATAGAGGAGGAGCCGTGCATTACAAGGTGCGTGTCCGGCAGTTTGGCGTGGATCGACTTGAGCGCGTCCATGGCGAGGATATCGCCATCCGGTTTGCGAGTGAACTTGTAGGCTCCGTGGCTGGTTCCGATAGCGACGGCGAGGGCGTCGACCTCGGTGCGCCGAACAAATTCCGCAGCCTCATCTGCATCCGTCACGAGCTGGTCCCGACTCAATTCCCCATCAAATCCATGACCGTCTTCGGCCTCACCCTTGCCGGTTTCCAGAGAGCCGAGATGCCCGATTTCGCCCTCTACCGAAGCACCGACAAGGTGGGCCATTTCGCTGACCTTTGCTGTAACGTTCGCGTTGTATTCGAAGTCCGAAGGCGTGGTGCCATCCTCACTCAACGACCCGTCCATCATGACCGAGGAAAAGCCGTTCACAAGTGCCGAAAGGCAAGTTTGCGGAGAATTTCCATGGTCTTGGTGCATGCAGATCGGTAAATGCGGATACATCTCAATCGCAGCACGAATAAGGTGTGCGAGAACGATGTCGTTGGCGAATGCCCGCGCCCCACGGCTGGCCTGCATGATGACCGGGCTGTTCGCTTTGTCGGCCGCTTTCATGATGGCTAGCATCTGTTCCATATTATTGACGTTAAACGCCGGGAGGCCGTAGTCATGCTCGGCGGCGTGATCAAGAAGTTGGCGAAGGGAAATCAGTGGCATTTCAAGCGCTCCATTGTGGCGCAACGCACCAGGAAAATTGAAGATAGCGGCTCAGGGGACTGTGTTTAGCTCTCGCGGTGATATCGCTCCAGAACGGCGACTTCCTCTTTCGAGCCGAGGATCACGGGAACACGTTGATGGTGCGAGTTGGGTTGCACATCCAGAATGCGTTCGATTCCCGTAGACGCGAAACCACCTGCCTGTTCGACAATCAACGCCATCGGATTGGCTTCATACATCAAGCGTAGCTTGCCGCCGTCCGCATTATTGCCCGCGTCACGCGGATAGAGGAACACGCCACCACGGATCAGGATCCGGTGGACTTCAGCAACCATCGAAGCAGTCCAGCGCATGTTGAAGGTCTTTTCACGTGGGCCGTCTTTGCCTCGGATGCATTCGTCAAAATAGCGCTTCACCGGTTGATCCCAGAGTGTGTAACGAGAGGCATTGATTGCAAATTCGCTCGTGGCCTCGAGGATCGTCATATCGGGGAAGGTCAAGCGGAATTCACCGGTGCCCTGTTGATGCGTAAAACCATGCACGCCATTGCCGGTCGTGATGACGAGAGCGGTCGAAGGGCCATAGACCGAATAACCGGCACTGATCTGCTCAGCGCCCACGCGCAGCACGGACCGGTCGTCAGTGGCATCAATAGCTGTGGGCAATTGCGAGATCGAGAAGATGGATCCGACGGAAAGGTTCACGTCGAGGTTTGAAGACCCATCAAGCGGGTCGAAATAGACGAGGTAATCCCCGGCTTCAGGCTTGTCTTTCAGCCAATAAACCTCGTCGACCTCTTCCGAAACCAGCGCAGCAACGCGCCCGCAATTCGAACAGTGTCGGACAAAGACATCGTTGGCGATCACATCGAGCTGCTTTTGCGTCTCCCCCTGAACATTGGTCGACGTCGTAGCTCCCAGCCTGCCAGCGAACGCTCCGCCGCGAATTTGGTGAGAGATGATCCGACAAGAAGTCGCAATGTCTTCCATAAGGAAGATCAGATCCTTGTCCAGTTTGTGCTGACTTCGTTGGGACAACAGAAATTCGCGAAAGGTGATTTGATCAGCGCTCATGGCACAGGCCTTTTCTTTGAAGGGGCGACACAGACGCCCAAGTGTCAGGCGTCGTTCATCCAGCTCAGCGTCGCATCCGTATCACCGCCGGGCTTGTATTCGGCTCCCAGGGGCGCGTCATATCCCAGCCGTGCGATGATGCTGAAAATGTGGGTATAGTTGACCTCACCGTGGTCCGGGGCCCCCCGATCGGGGACAGAGGCGAACTGGATATGACCAATTGAGGGCAGGAGCGCTTCGATCCGGTGGGTCAGGTCACCCTCCATCAGCTGCACGTGGTAGCAATCAAACATGAGTTTCAGGTTCGAGGCCCCGACGTCGGCGATCACGGCCAGCGCTTGATCGGTCGTGGTCAGGAAATAGCCCGGCGCGTCATATCTATTCAACGGCTCGATCAGGATCGTGATCCCGTAGGGGGCCGCCTTTTCGCAAGCGTAGCGCAGGTTTTCGACGAAGGTTTCATGGGCATCGCGGCCCTCCGTAAACCCGGCCATGACATGAATATTGGGCGTGTTGATCGTGACCGCATAGGCAATCGCCTCATCAATGGCGGCGCGTGCGTCTTCCTCGCGCCCGGGCAACGCGGACAATCCGTTCTCGCCGCCCGCTACATCCCCGCGCCGGGTGTTGAGCCCCAACATGCGCAGGCCGGTTTCTTGCAAGGCCGCTGTTACAGCCTCGGTGGGCACGTCATAGGGCCAATGACACTCCACGGCGTCAAATCCTGCGGCTTTGGCCGCACGGATCGCCTCGGGCAAAGGCCGGTCCGCCCACAGAAACCCCAGGTTCGCAGAAAAACTCATTGGTCCCACTCCACATCAAATTTTGTAATCAAGGCCTGCTGTTGAGCCCCCGTAAGCATCCGCGGGTTCATGCCACGCGTGAGCATGGCCAGTCGCGCGGTGTCTTCGAGCTCTTCGATGGCGTTGCAGGCGGCTTCGATATCTTTGCCTGCAACAACCGGCCCGTGATTGGCCAGCATGACCGCACTACGCTTACCGGCAAGCCCACGCACAGCCTCCCCCATTGCCGGATCCCCGGGCAAGAAGAACGGCAGCAACTTGACCTTCCCCAGCTTCATGATTCCGTAAGGAGTCAGCGGTGGCAGAAAGTTATCTTCGTCGGCGTCCGGCATCAGCGACAGCGCGACCGAGTGACAGGAATGCAGATGCACCACCGCGCCTGCCGTGCTGCGTGTCTCGTAGAATGCCGTATGGAGCGGCATTTCCTTCGTCGGCTTGTCGCCGTCGATATGTGTGCCGGATGCATCAAAGCGGCTGAGTCTGCCCGGATCAAGCCTGCCAAAACTTGTCCCCGTAGGAGACACCAACAGTCCGCCATCGTCGGTCTGGGCAGAGATGTTGCCGGTGCTGCCACCGGTTAGCCCGCGATCAAACATCGATTTGGCCAGCACGCAGATTTGCTCGCGCAGTTTTGCTTCGCCTGTCATACTGCGTTTAGCTTTTCTTGGGCGTCGGTAAAGAAGGTTTCTGTCCCGAAATTGCCGGACTTGAGGGTCAGGGCAATCTGATGCCCGCCTGACTGGCAATAGGTCCAAGGGACACCCGGTGCGATTTCCGTTCCGATATCAAGTTGGGTCACACCAAGCGCCTTGGTCACTGCCCCCGACGTCTCACCGCCCGCAACGATGACCCGGCGCGCCCCTTTATCTCGTGCGGCAACAGCACAGGCTGAAAGGGTAGCCTCTACAATCTCTCCGGCACCGGCCACTCCCAGTTTTTCCTGCGCTGCGCGAACGCTTTGCGGGTTGGCTGTTGCATAGATGATCGGAGCCTTGTCGAGGTCTTGCTTGGACAACCAATCAAGCGCTTTTTGCGGGCCGTTCTCGGCCAAAGCCAGCGGGTCCAACTGGAACGCCGGAATGCCGCGGCTTGTGTAGTCGGCCACCTGTTTGTTCGTCATGGCGGAGCAACTGCCGGACAGCACAATCGTTGCCACCCCAAGCTGCGGCGCCTGCGCCTTAGGGGCGTCTGCCGACAAGGTGCCATCCGCCAAATAGAGGGCGGGAAGAGGCATTGCTACGGCACTTCCGCCCGTCATCAGCGGCATATCACGGCAGGCTTCGGCGATTATCTCCAGATCCGAATTGGCAACGGCATCGACGACCACATGCGCCACGCCTTTGGCTTTCAGCTGCTCGAGTTCATTTCGAAGGGCGTCGGATCCTTGCGCCACTGTCAACCGGTCGGCCAGACCGACCGGGCGGGTGACCTGCGGCTGTATAAGACGCATCAGGTTGCTGTCACGCATCGGGGTCAGCGGGTGATCCTTCATCGGGCTTTCTGCCAAAGGCTGCTGTCCGACAAACAGATTGCCCATAAAGATGGCGCGCCCATTTTCGGGGAAAGCCGGGCAATAGATCGTCTGGTCAGTGCCAAGGTCGGCCATCAGCGCCTCTGCGACGGGGCCAATGTTGCCTTCCGCTGTCGAGTCGAAGGTGGAGCAGTATTTCCAGAAGAACCTCTGCGCCCCTGCTGCCTGCAACCACTTCAACGCGGCTCGGGTCTCGGTGACCGCCTCATCAACTGGTGCAGTACGAGACTTTAGTGCGATGACTTCGAATGCGGCAGTTTCAGAAGGCGAGCTATCGGGAACACCGATGCGCAGGGAGACGCGTACGCCACTTCGTGCGAGCAAGCCCGCAAGATCGGTTGCGCCCGTAAAGTCATCGGCGATGCAGCCAAGGATGGTGGTCATGAGTCCTCTCCTGGCAAGGTCAATCCAGCGTTGCGGGCATAAACCTTAGCGACGGCTGCGTCGTCTTCTTGCCCATGTCCCATCCCGGCAGCTGCAATAAATTGCTGTAGCGCCGCTGCAGTAATGGGTGCGCTGAACTGTGCTGATTTTGCGATATCGAGCACGATGCCAAGGTCCTTGGGCCAGATGTTGACCGAACTATGCGGCGTGTAGTCCCCCGCCACGATATGGGGCGCGCGGTTCTCCAGCATCCAACTGGTTCCGGCGCATTTACTGATAACTTCAACAAACTTCTCAGGAGCCACGCCTTG
This sequence comes from Aliishimia ponticola, assembly GCF_004803475.1. Lineage (GTDB taxonomy): Bacteria > Pseudomonadota > Alphaproteobacteria > Rhodobacterales > Rhodobacteraceae > Aliishimia > Aliishimia ponticola. Next base: position 642,625 of record NZ_SRKY01000003.1, on the reverse strand, counting down.
AGTCATGCCAAAGGTCAGAGCCTCAGCCATGGTGGCGATGTGGACGCCAGCCAAAAGCTGGTTCACTGCTTTCATCGCGCTGCCAGCCCCAACTTCGTCACCAAGCTCGAAAACCATTTCGGCGATACTGTCCAGCAGCGGGCGCGCGGAAGAGAATGCCTGCGCAGAGCCGGACGCCATAATCGAAAGCTGACCGCTGGCGGCTTTGATCGATCCACCAGAAATCGGCGCATCGAGGTAGTGAACGCCGTGTTCACCGCACCTTGCGGCCATTTTTTTGGCGAAGGCTGGAGGGACGGTCGCGCAAGCCAGCACAACCGCGCCGGGATTCAGTTTCGCGACGATGCCGTCTTCTCCGAACAGAACGCTTTCGGTTTGGGCCGCGTTCAATACCACCACCGCAATGGAATCGAGCTTGTCTGCGGCCTCAGAAAGGGAACTCTTTTGCCCCCCCTCAGCATTGAACTTGGCGATCTGGTCCGGATTGATATCGACGCCCCAGACGTTGTGCCCACCACGCAATGCCGAAGCGGCCATGCCATACCCCATCGAACCAAGGCCGATGACAGCGACATTTTGGGAGCTTTTGGGATTAGTGGTCATTTTAGTTTCCTTTCAGCCAATTCGGCAGCCATAGGGCAACGTCTGGGAAGAACAGGACGATAGCAAGTGCGACGACCTGAATGCAGATAAAGGGGATGAGTGCGCGGAATATTTCTGACAAGCTCATGTCTTTGGGCGCCACAGACTTCAGGTAGAAGGCAGCAGGACCAAAAGGCGGAGAAAGGTAGCTGACCTGCATGTTCATCGCAAAAAGAATGCCGAACCATACTGGGTCCATGCCAAGCTTGATGATGATCGGCACGAAGATTGGCATGGTCAGCAAAGCGATGCCAATCCAATCCATAAACAGGCCCAATACCACGAGGATGCCCATCATGATCAGCACGATCACAATCGGTGAGGCACCACTATCGAGGATGGTGCTTTCGATGAACCGATTGCCGCCCATCAGGTTGTAGACACCCACCAGAGCTGCCGCACCCAGGCCGATCCAGATGATCATTCCGCAAGTCTCAAGCGTCTGTTTCAGGCTATCGCGGATAAGTACCCAGGTCACTTCACGCCGAATAGCCGCCGAAAGGAAGACGCCGACAACACCCATCGCGGCGGCTTCAGTAACAGAGGCAATGCCACCGTAGATCGAACCCAACACGGTCACCGCCACGCCAACCGGCAAGATAACACCGCGCATCTTGCGCAATTTCTCGGACATTGGGATGTTGAGCTCTTCGTCCGAAATCGGCGGGCCCATTTCGGGGTTCGCGTAACAGCGGATAAGAATGTAGATGATGTAAAACGAGGCCAGCATCAGACCCGGTGTCACTGTTGCAAGGAACAGATCACCGATGGAAACGCTGGCGGTAAGCCCGTAAACGATCAGAACAATCGACGGCGGGATCATCGTGCCAAGCGAGCCACCTGCACAGACCGTGCCAATGGCCAAGGCGCGGTTATAGCCAAGCCGCAGCATTTGCGGCAGGGCAATCAGGCCCAGAAGAACGATTTCGCCGCCGATGATACCCGAGATGGAAGCAAGGAACACGGCTGCAACCAGTGTTTGAACAGCAACACCGCCTTTGATCCGACCAGCGACAAGGCGCATCGCATCGTAAAGATCCCGCGCCATGCCCGAACGGTCAAGAAGAGACGCCATCAAGACGAACATCGGAATGGCCACGAGGACGTATTCATTGACGAAAGAGTAAATGCGGCTCGACACCAAGGGCACGCCCGACGTTCCGAACCAGGCAATTGTGAATAGGATCGCAATCAATCCAGTGACGAAGGCCAATGGGATTCCGGTCAGGATCAGCACCATGATCGAGCCGACAAGCAATAGTGACCCTGTCTGAATGCCGAGGTTCCGACCTTCGGAAAACAACAAATAACCGCCGATTGCGAGGATCGCGAAAACGGCCCCAATGCCAATGATGGCCCATTTGCTTGGTGTCTCGCCGGCGCTTTGGCGATATCCGGTGCCCTTCCAGGCGGTCCAGATATGGCCCACCGACTGAATTGCCAAAACGATTGCAGTGATCAGAAGCATCATCTTGATGATGGCAGGCGTAATTGGATTCCAAGCCGAGCCCGAACGTTCGAGGCGAATGTCGCCCTGCGGCGTCCACCACGACTTTTCCACCATCGTGTAGGCCGCGTAGGCAATCGCTACCGCAAAGAACAACGCAAGTAGGCCGTTTACGACATCCAACAGTCTCCGCGTTCCGCCACTTGTGCCGAAATAGATCAACCCGATGCGTATATGCTTGTCTGCTGCAAGACACTGCATACCGCCGTATAGGTAGCATGCGGCGATCAGCGCGATCACTGTCTCATGCGCCCAGATCGTCGGAGCATTGAAGAAATACCGCGCAACGATCTCGTAGAGGGAAATCACTGTTGCGATTGCAAACAGAAAACTAAAGGCAGTCCCTACGGAAATTATGCCTCGATCCAAAGCGTTCTGTGGACCGGCACTGTCTTCTTCGTGGGCCCGTTTTAGTGCTTCGAGCTGCGCCTCAACTTCGGCTTCGATCATCGCCGATTCATGCTGTGCCATGGTCCCCTCCCGGAACGTGAGCTATATTTTGGACCGAGGGGGCCAATATCGGCCCCCTCGCATCACTACAAATGTTCCGCGTTATTCGACCAGAAGCCCGGCCTCAGTCAGGTAAGTCGTGACACTATCATAGGCTTTGCCAGCCATCTCGGAACGCTCTGCCCAATTGGCCCACTGCGACTTGGCGATACCGCGGAACCGCGCGCGTTCTTCGTCGGACCAGTTGATTACGGTGATGTCTGGATCAGCCATCGCTTCTGCAACGGCGATTTCGTTCTGCTCGTCCAGCTGGCTGACCATATCGCGCGCAAAGACGGAAACAGACTCGTTCAGGATGGTTTGAAGATCCTCGGGCAAGCCGTCATAGATCTCCTTATTAACCGAGACTTCGATCACAGGCATGGAATGGAACCCGGGGTAAAGCGGATACCTAGCGAATTCATGCATGCCTTGCGCATGGTTCGTCGAGAACACGGTATAATCCGCAGCGTCAATGACGCCCTTTTCCAGCGACGTATAGACTTCGGAGCCGGGCAGGTTCACTGGCGATGCACCCGCCGCGGCGAATACCTCTTGCACCATGCCTTCAGGCGCGCGCATCTTGATGCCCTGGAGGTCATCAACACCGTAAATCGGAACCGTTGACAGAAAAGCTTCAACACCGGTTGCAGATGCACCGAGGAACTGCAGACCATATGGGTTCACCAGCTCGTTGAAGAGCTCCTTGCCGCCACCGTTCTCCATGTAGTCGAACATTTGCTCGGGTGCGGACCATGCGCCGACAAGGTTGCCCAACATGGCAAACGCCGGATCCTTACCCGAGAAATATGACGGGTCCGTGATATGGCCCTGCAGAATGCCCGCACCTACGGCGTCGAGCGTTTCATTGTGGGCCACCACGGTTCCCACTGGCACAACGGTGATTTCGATGCGGCCGTCGGACAGTTCATTGACGCGATCAGCCCAAGCTTCCTCAATCGGAAAAAAGTTGTCCCCGGCCTGTGCGGAGGTCTGGAACGTCCATTGGTAATCTTGCGCCAGCGCCGTGCTCGCTGAAAGAGTTGATGCGGCAGCGATGCCACTCAGGACGAGCGATTTGAAAGTGTAGTGTGTCATGGTTCCTCCCACAGCGCCGAAATAGCGCTAATTTTCAGTTGATCGTGGCCTCCTCCGAAGCCACGGTAATGCCCGGATTACTCACCGGTATCGCAACCGGTACCGATACCGGTATTGATACCAGTGCCCGATCCGACCTATTCTGTCAATGCTTCGACGTCGACTTTGCGATACAGACGCGTGAATAGAGGCTCGAATTTTGCTGGCGATGGGCCACCTACCGGCAGACAGAAGGAAGGCAAGCCGATGAAACGCAGAAAAACTTTAGCCGACGTCGCCGCCGCTGCCGGTGTCAGTAAAATGACAGCGTCACGTGCGCTTCGTGGGGACAAGGACGTCTCGCAGACCAACATTGAACGGGTAAAACAGGCTGCGCGCGAGATAGGCTATTACGGGAATCAGTTTGCCTCCTCCCTCTCGAGCAAACACACCGACCTGATCGGCGTCGTGGTGCCTAGCCTGTCAAACATCGTGTTTCCCCAAGTCATGTCCGGGGTAACCGATGCGTTGAAAGGCACCTTGCTACAGCCGGTTTTTGGGGTCACCGACTATGACCCCGAAACGGAATACGAAACCTTGCGAAACATGTTGTCTTGGCGCCCTGCCGGATTGATCGTGACCGGGATTGACCAACCACCCGAAACCCGCCAACTGCTGAAAGACGCAGGCGTTCCGGTTGTACAAATCATGGATATCGACGGCCATCCTGTAGACGCCTGTATCGGATTTTCGCATAGCGAAGCCGGCCATGACATTGCTGTCGCCCTGTTTGAAACAGGCTTACGGCGCTTTGGCTACGTTGGGCGTAACCTCGATAAGGACCTTAGGGCCGCGAAACGGAAACAAGGTTTCCAAAGCGCACTGCGCGACCATGGTCTCGCATTTGCCGACGTGATCGATGGATCAGATTTAGCCGTCGATGCTACGGCGCATTCTGCCGTTGAATGCGGTCGCCGGATGACCGCAGACATTCTGAATCGGAGGCCTGATCTTGATTGTATCTATTTCTCAAACGATGACCTTGCATTTGGTGGTTTATGTCACTGCATTGCGGCAGGAATAGACGTTCCACGCAAAGTCGCACTGGCTGGTTTCAACGGCTTGGGCATCATTGAAGGGTTTCCCGGCAAGATAGCCACGTCTCGGACAGCCCGCAAAAAGATCGGCAAACTGGCGGCGAGGATGATCCTTGAGACTTTGGAGCATTCGACTGCCGAGATGGGCAAACTGCACATCCTGAAGCCAGAAATATCGCTTGGCGAACTGGCTGTGACCAATGACAAGCCCGACTGACCTTGACTAGCTACGACCTTGATAGCTCTGCTCGCAAACTTTCAGAGATGCCTCTCGACTTGGAGGTCGCGATGACCCGTTGCGCGAGATCAAATCGTTTCGACGGATCTGAGCTGCCTCATACGATCGGTAGGGTGTATCTCCGCGGCAGAACTGAGTCCCATAGTCCGCATCTGGATGATCGGAATGAGCAGCGGCAAAAGCACGGTATCGGAACGGGAAAATCCGATATCTTTGAACGACCGGTTGAGTGACATGCACTGCACCGCAGCAACAAGTACGCCGCACGCGCGAAGGGATACTGCGTCAGCGAAGGCCTAGAATCCAAGGTCGGCTTTGTCCGCTGAGCGGTCATCCAGACTGAATGCAGCGATCGACAGCTCTGAGCCCAAATTGCCCTTGTCGTATCGGCACAATGGTCTTGAGTGGACTTCTCAGAGGGCAGTATTGGCATGCAAGTCACGATCAACGGAGAACCCCACAGCCTTACCGGAGTCAAGGAAGCCGAACGACTTCTCGCTCAAATTGAGCAAACTGATGACCTGGAAATCTGGGCATCCGAAGGCGACGGATCATCGCTTTGTGCGCTTTTCAACCGGCACCGTGGTTGGCTGATGTTTCTACGATTTGAGGGTGATGCCGGATTCAGTTCGCGGAATCCATTGAAAGAAGAGAGTGAAGGCCCGGAAGAAATTTTCGTCCTGTCGAATGGACAAGTCGACAGTTACCCCAGCTCATGGACCATGGAGCGCAAGATTGTCTTTGATGCGTTTCTCGAATTTGTCACTTCAGGTCGGAGGCCGGCAAATGTCGATTGGCACGACGATACATAGCTCAGGCGAACGGCAGAAAAGTCCCGCTCAGCTGACAACCAACAATGCTCGGAATAGGTCAGCGCGGCGAAGGTCCGGTTTGACGAGCCGCTTCGGAGCATTGGGTCAAGTGTATCAATGTCGGCTAACGGCTGCACTGTAATCATTCGGCGCGGTCGACGTGAAAGGCGGCTTTGGGCCAATACCCGGTTCGCAACTTCGAGGGTGGTTCTCTCCGGAGGCCACTCACTCTTCGTCTTTCTCCCGTCCTGAACTTAAGGATTATCCGAGGTGTGGACAGCGACGTGCCCAAGTAGGCGACGCTTCACGTCTCGCCAAGGGCACCGAGGAGTTCGAGGGGACACGCTAACAGACAGACCTTTGTTTTCCTTCTGAATCCCGAGTGCCATCGAACTTGTCGTCAAACCCGGCGGATGGCAGTTCAGGCCCGAACAATCTTTTTAATTATTTCAGTGGGTTATGATTTTCTTCAGTATTCTGCGCGAACGCGAGCTCGGAATTGCTATAGAGTAAGTAGCTTTTTAAGAAATAGGATCCCGACCATGTCCACTCAGAACAGGAATTCGACACGCAAGCCCGAGGTGTCGAACATTAACCTTCACAGCGGAGACCTGATGGCGGATGAAAGCCTCACGGCGGTCAAACTATGAACGGCGAAGAAGCACTTTTGACCATCGATGACTTCGCGGCTGCTCTTCATAGCACTGTGAAGCCCAGAACGGTGAGGACGATGATACACCTCGGCCAGATCAACGCGACAAAGATTGGGCAGCGCTATTACATGACGCGCGACGAACTGAGGAGGTTCATTTCCCAATGCCAAGAAAACGCAAACCAGCCCGGCTGTTCCAACGCAAGGACGACGGCGCCTGGGTCATTCTCGACGAAGGGCGGCAAATCCGGACAGGCTATGGTGATGGATTTCATGAGGCAGCAGAAGAAGCCCTGAGTACATACATCGCTGGCAAGAAACGGCAGGATGACCGTGTTCGTGAGCCGAGTGAGATCTCTGTGGGCGAGATTTTGGTTCATTACGGCGAGGAAAAAGTGAAGGCTGTTCATGATAAGGATCGCCTTCTCTACACGATAAGGGCATTGTCGCCCTACTGGGGTGATCTCAGGCTGTCAGAAATCGACATCGACAAGTGCCGGGGCTACTCGGCTTGGAGAAAACGCGCCGCATGGACTGTCCGGCGTGAGATGAACACTCTGAACGCCGCCGTCAAATACGCTTTGGCGACGCGCAGGATTAGCCACGCACCGATCGTAACCCTGCCTGAGAAGGGCGTCGCCAACGACCGTTGGTTGACAGAGGCGGAGGCCCAGCGACTGTTGAAGGTTTCTGCGCCTCACGTCCGACGCTTCATAAAGATTGCGCTCTACACTGGGCGCCGGAAGACAGCGATCACAAGGCTGAAATGGATGCCCTCCATAGATAGTGGCTGGGTCGATCTTAACAGCGGCGTGATCCATTTCCTTGGAAAAGCTGAGGCCGAGACAAAAAAGCGAAAGGGCATGGTAAAGATGCCTAGAACGCTCTTTGCGGAGATGAAGACCTGGACGCAGGAGGGGAGCCACGTGGTGTCCTTCAATGGCGCGCCGATAGATAGAATTGACAAAGCCTTTCGTGCTGCCGCTTCTCGTGCCGGTCTTGAGGATGTGACACCGCACACACTGAAGCATACAGCGGTTACTTGGGCGTTCATGCGCGGCATGACACTGGAGGACGCCACGGCCTATTTTGCGACCTCGCGCGAGACCTTGGAAAACGTCTACCGGTCTTACAGCCCAGATGCGCTAAAGAACGCTGCTGAGATCATGGATTGGAAGATATGAGGTGGTTCCGAAGCACTAGCTTGCTGCCGGCTGCGAACGAACGAAGTACATTCGCCGTTTGAAACGTTGCGAATATCGTTGCGGTCGAAATGATGCAAACAACGAAGGCGCGTTGTTTATTTGGTCGGAGTGAGAGGATTCGAACCTCCGGCCCCTGCCTCCCGAAGACAGTGCTCTACCAGGCTGAGCTACACTCCGACAAGGAGCGGGATTACTGCCCTTCGCCAGCATTTGCAAGGGGGTTCTGAGCGGTAATATCGCCGAATGTGCGCCCCCTGACAAAGGCACCGACATTGGGGGAACTGGCCGCGCCGGTCCGGGTCCGGGTCCGCAGCACAGGCGTGTTGGTGGACTTGCCGCCAAGGCTTTCGCGGATCACCACATAGAGGCCAGAGAAGATGATCACCGCCGCGCCGAGGCCGGTATATCGGTCTGGCACCTCGTTGAAGATCAGGAAGCCAAAGCCCGCGCCCCAGATGATCTGACTGTACTGCATGGGCGCGACCAGCGCCGCATCCGCATGGCGATAGGCAGCGATCACGCAAAGCCCGCCCGTAAAGCCGAGCGCCGCAATCACTCCGAACCGGGCCAGATCGCCCAAGGGCACGGGGTTGTACACGAATGGCAGCACGGCCCCCATCAGGATCACGTTCGTCACCATCGGATAAAGCATGAGGACCGCGGCGCGCTCTTCCCGCCCGATCTTGCGGGTGATGACCGACACGGTGGCGCTGCCCGCCGCCGCAACCAATCCGGCGATATGTCCGGCGGTCAGTGCTTCGGCCCCTGGGCGCAGAACGATCAAGACCCCGGCCAAGCCGATCATCACCGCAACCCAGCGGTGGATGCCGACCCGTTCGCCCAAGATCGGGATCGACAGGATGGTGATCAGCAGCGGCGCGGCGAAGATGAAGGCATAGACCTGCGCCAGCGGCAATTGCGTGAAGGCGTAGAAGGCCGACAAGGTCGTCACCGTCACGGCAATCGTTCGCACGGCGACCCAGCCGGGATTGACCGGGCGCAGCGTGCCGGCCTTGCGGTCGCCCATCATCATGACTGTGGCGAAGGGAAAGCTGAAAATGACGGAAAAGAACAGGATTTGCGCCGGGGCATAAGACCCGCCCAAATACTTGATCACCGCGTCATGGGCGGAGAACGAAGCATATCCGGCAAGTGCAAAAAGAACGCCTTTGAGGCTGGAAGACATGTGCGCGCGATCCTGAGGTCATGTGCAGGATTGTCTTTCGCGCCATGACGGTCAACCCGGAACCGGGTCGTTTTTTACCCAACTGCCGGTCTGCGGCAGGGCCGCCGCGTCAATGCCGTTTCGCGGGGCAGGGGCGGGATGGGCAGCGCGGGTCTGCCGATCCCATCGTTTTGAAACCGCAGGTGCGGCGCTGCGATCAGACGCTGGCGTCCAGTTTCGCCAAGATCGCGTCGCCCATCTGCGAGGTAGAGACCGGCGTCACGCCTTCTTCGCCCAGCAGGTCTGCTGTGCGCACGCCATCGGCCAGAACCGCATTCACGGCGTCTTCCAGACGCGCGGCTTCATCGCCCGCGTCAAAGGAATAGCGCAGCGCCATCGCGAAGCTGAGAATACAGGCAATCGGGTTCGCCTTGCCCTGACCAGCGATATCCGGCGCGGAGCCATGGACCGGCTCGTACAGGGCTTTCGGCCGGCCATTGGCCATCGGCGCACCAAGCGAGGCCGAGGGCAGCATCCCAAGCGAGCCGGTCAGCATCGCGGCAAGGTCGGACAACAGATCGCCGAACAGGTTGTCGGTCACGATCACGTCGAACTGCTTGGGCCAGCGGGTCAATTGCATCGCGCCTGCATCCGCGTACATGTGGCTCAACTCGACCTCGGGGTAATCGGCGCCGACACGGGTCACGACCTCGCGCCAGAGAATGCCGCTTTCCATCACGTTGGCCTTCTCCATCGAACACAGCTTCTTGCCCCGGCGCATCGCCAGTTCAAAGGCAGAGCGCGCAACGCGATCAATCTCGCTTTCAGTATAGCGCTGGGTGTTGATGCCGACGCGCTCATTGCCCTCTTCGAAGATGCCGCGCGGCTCCCCGAAATAGACGCCGGAGGTCAACTCGCGCACGATCATGATATCAAGACCGGCGACCACGTCCTTTTTGAGCGACGAAAAATCCGCCAGCGCGTCAAAGCACTGCGCGGGGCGCAGGTTGGAATACAGGTCCATTTCCTTGCGCAGGCGCAGCAGGCCACGCTCAGGCTTAACGGAGAAATCCAGATCGTCGTATTTCGGCCCGCCCACAGCGCCCAGCAGAACCGCGTCCACCTCTTGCGCCTTGGCCATCGTGTCGTCGTGCAGCGGCGCACCGTGCTTGTCATATGCCGCGCCGCCCACGAGATCCTCGCTTACGTCGAACTCAAGCCCGCGCTTGGCGCCGAACCAGTCGATGATACGGCGAACCTCGGCCATGACTTCGGGGCCGATACCGTCGCCGGGCAGGATCAAAAGCGAGGGGTTGGACATCTTACATTTCCTCCAAGAAATCGTTGCAGGCGGCGTACCTGCTTGGCCGGGAAGGGTCAATAAGCGCGCAGGGAAGGGCTTGCGGTATGTTATGTTATGACATAACGAATCACGGCGCTGCGTATTGGGAAATGTGGTGCAGCGTGATGACTATGATGAAGAGGTGCGGATGCCCACAAATCGCGGAAAAACCAGTCTGAAATGCAAACGCCGGGCGACGAACCCGATGCGCGAGCATGACCAACTTCCGCCGGAACTGCGGCAATGGGTGGCAGGGGCCATGTTGCCGTGGCGGGCAGGGTCCGTCCGCACGGCCTATCGCAAAGCGCTTGCGCGGACGGGCGATTCTGAACTGGCGTTGCGCGAACTTGACCGGATGCAAAAGGCGCAGGTCGCGCGGGATGTGGGAAAGGTCTGGGGCGCGGATCACCCACAAGCGGCGTGCGGGTAGCCGCGCTTAGCTGCCGGGGCGGTCCACTACGGCACCCAGACCATCGACGAGAAGCTGCCACACCCGGTCCACCCGCGGCAGGCGGCGCACGGTTTCCATCGCTGTCAGCCAGACCGGCAGGGCCGGAAGTACGACGCCGTCGATTTTGATCTCTTCGATCAGCGGATCGGAGCGGCCCACATTCATTTGCCCGAACCCAATGCCGCAACCGGCCCGCAGCAGCGCCCAATAGGCGCTTTGATTGTCGCAGCGCGTCGCGAAATCTGATGGCGACACAGAAAGACCCGCCGCCTTCATCCCCTCAAGGATCAACCGGGTCCGGTCAAAGCCGACAAGGTCATGCGTCATCAGTTCTGCCAAGCTGCCGGGGCGACCGCGCCGATCCAGATAGCTGCGCGCGGCGAACACACCAATCGGCAGCTCCCCGATATGGCGCGCCACAAGGTCAAGCTGCGTCGGGCGATACATGCGTACCGCGATATCGGCCTCGCGGAAGGTCAGGTTCTTGGTATCATCGCTGGCGTGCAGGATGATCGAAATGGCGGGTTCTGCTGCGCGTATATCCGCGATGATCGGCGGCAGCACGTAATGCGCCGCATAGGCAGAGCACGCGATGCGGACCTCGCCCTCTAGCGTGCCTGCCTCGGCCTCTGCTGCCAGGGCAATCTGCGTCATGGCGCGGCGCATATCCTCTGCCGCGGGCAAGACTTGCGCGCCCATTGCCGTCAGCCGCAGCCCGCGCGAATGCCGCTGGAATAACTCCACCCCAAGCGCGGTTTCCAGCGCTTTGACATGGCGTCCCACCGTGGGCTGGCTTTGCCCCAATTGCTGCGCCGCCGCCGACATGGAGCCGGCCTCGGCCACGGCGAGGAAGCTCTGGATCAAGGTCCAGTCAAGAGAGGAAAGCGCAGGTGCCATTCATTTATGAATAGCAAACCTTCGGTTTCGTGTAATTTCTTTGGTCCTTTCCGAGCGATAATTTTCCGTGGTCACAAGCAAGGAGAAACATGATGTCACGTACAGTATTGATCCTCGGTGCATCGGGCCGCTTTGGGCGCAACGCTGCGAATGCCTTCGCGCAGGCCGGATGGACCGTTCGAAAATTCGACCGGGCACGGGATGATCTGAAGCAATCGCTGGATGGGGTTCAGGTGGTGGTGAACGGCTGGAACCCGCCCGATTATACCACGTGGCACCGGGACTTGTTGCCGATGCACCGCCGCCTGATGGATGCGATGCAAGGCAGCGATGCGACGGTGATCCTGCCCGCCAATGTCTATGTCTTTGCGCCGACTGCGCCCGCACCATGGTCAGAACGGACAAAGCATGCCGCCCCGACGCCGCTGGGCCGGATGCGGGTTCAGGTCGAGGATGAATACAAACGCTCCGGCCTCCGGGTCATCGTGCTGCGCTGCGGGGATTTTCTGGATACCTGCGCCTCGGGCCAATGGTTTGACCTTGTCATGGCGCCAAAGGTTCTGCGCGGTAAGCTGACCTATCCGGGCCGCGCCGATATCGCACATGCCTGGGCCTATTTGCCCGACGTGGCGCGGGCGGCGGTGCATCTGGTCGAAAGGCGCGCGCAGCTTCCCTGCTATGCCGACATCCCGTTCCCCGGCTATACGCTGACAGCCCTGCAAATGGCCGAGGCGCTGGAACGTGTGACAGGCAGGCCCATGCGCGTCACGCAGATGGCGTGGTGGCCGCTGGCGCTGTTGTCCCCAATCAAGCCGCTGATGCGCCACCTGCGCGCGCAGCGGTACTTGTGGGACACGCGCCATGCGTTGGACGGAAAATTGCTCCGCGCGGTGGTGCCGGACTTTCAGATGACGCCCGTCGATACGGCCATGGCGGCGGCCATCCAACATCTGGGACCGGTTCCCGGACCGGAAGCGGGCCAATTGCCGCGGGCATAGGACGCTATGGGCTGCGGCGTTCCAGATCGACCCATATCAGGCGGTGGCGGCTGGCTGTTTCCACCGTCTCAAGCCAAGGATCGCCCGGCTCTGGCCAGATCACACCGCTGGCAACGATGTCCCAACTTTGCGTGGGCAGGATATAGCTGAGCCGCATTGGTTCAAGGTCATCGCGTTTCCAATCGACGGTCAGAATGTCCGCCGGGAACGGGTCTTGTAACGCGGGATGATCCAGAAGCCCCCGGATCGCCTCCCGCCGCCCATCGCCGCGCAAGGGATCAAGATTGGCATGGCCGGCAATGATCAGATCGGCCGGTGCGGCATAGGGCAAAGCGCCGTCCAGAAGCTGCGCCCAAAAGGCGATTTCGTCGTGGTTGCGCCGGCCGTTGCGATCCTCCTCCCCATCAAAGACGGGGGTGGAGGCGGCGAAAGTTCCAATCGTCACCTCGCCGTAATCACCCGCGTCGATCGGGGCCAGCCAATGCGCGGTAGAGGACAGGCGCAGCACATCAAGGCTGCCGTCGGGTTGGCCCGGCCACGGCACCAGCGCATTGGGCAGATCGCGCCACAGCATGTCCGTCGCGTCGGTCACAGTGCCAATTGGCCAGCGCGACAGGATCGCGAGCCCGTTTTGCCCTGTGAATTCCGCATAGCCCTGCATGTCGTCCGGATCGCCCGCGCGGCCATTGCCGTTCAGATCGAACCCGGTGGGCATCCCGCGATTGGGCTGCGCCGTAAATCGGTGGGGCAGGGGGTGTCCTGCGGTGATCAGCACCTCTGCCAGCGCGTCGAGGGCGCGCGCCTCCAGATCCCAATCGATCCCGCGCAGAACCAGAATGTCCGGGGACGCCTGCGCGATGACATCGACAACCGCCGTCACCTGTGCGTCCTTGCCGCGCTGAATATCGCGCAGCAGCAATCCGGGGCCGTCCCGGCTGAGTTCGGTGTGAAAAAAGGCGATGCGCAGCGGGTCTGCTTGCGCCGGACTTGTCGTCAGCGCAAGGCAGGTCAGGCCGGCTGCAAGCCATCCTCTTCCGCTTCGGCATAGGTCCGGCGGCGTTTCTCTTCGATCAGATCGGCGACCCGGTGCAGGGCCAGTCCGCGCATGATCATGCTGGCAGGCAGGAAAGCCCATGCGGTCATCGTCCAGATCAGCGTATGCGGGTTTGCAAGCGTGATCGGGTCTACCAGAAAGCTGGCCGCCTTGACCACTGCCGGAATGAGGAAGGGCAGAAGGAAGCCGAGGGCGATGTTGATGCGCGCGTCGCGCTGAAGCCGGTCCAGCACATCGCCGCCTGTCGTGGGGTCGAAGAGCGGCAGGTTGACCCAGACATTGAACACGCGATTGCGTGTCGGCCAACCCAGAACGCGGATCAGGAACACGAAGCACACCATCGCCGTCAGCGACACGAGGTAGGAAATCCCCGCCGCAGTCCGCACCGAGGCCACCAAAGCGGCGCTGGCATTTTCGGGCAGCATAAGCACCACAAGGCGCACTGGCGAGAACGGGAAATCGATGGCATTGCCGATGATCGTGCCAAGCGACGTCATTGCCCCGGTCAGAACCGACGGTTCAGACGTACCACGGCTTACGGCGGACAGCAGGAAGATCGTGGTGAAGAGCATCAGGAAACGCAGCCGGTTGAACGGCGGAGCATCGCGAAACTCGACGATGGACGGGAAGTGAGAGCTATACTCGATGAAGGTCAGAAGCCCTGCAAGCAGCGCGGCCAGAACCACCATTTGCGGTGCATCGGCAACATTGCCGGGCATCATAAGATACGGAGTTGCGATCAACAGACCAACTAACATGGCGCGCGTGAACGCCCCTGCAACACGTGCAATCACTGCTTTGTCCCTTCAAACTGGCCTGCGCGAATTCGTTGTCCGCGCTTTATTCCAACTTGATCCCGCCAATTATGACGGTGTGCCTCAATCTCGCCCAATTTTTGCCTACTTTCCGGTTCGCACTCAAGCTGTTTGGTTAACGAAACACTGGAAGTTGGGTGGTTTGTCGACGGAACTGGTGCCATCTTGCATCAATTTTAAGGCGAGAATGAGGTGCTGTCCCAGATGTGGTGTTTGCTGCCAATCCCGCCACTATAGAGGCGTATTCGGCCTTGGCAGCTCTTGATCAAACAAGTTAACGGCCATTGCTGCCACAAACGGAAAAAGCCGGGAAGATCCTCGGCTTTTCATTGTCGTGCTTTGTAAAGGCTGCGGGTCAGACCCAGGGGCGGGACTGCGCCGCTTGCGCCTCGAAGGAGGCGATGCTGTCGGATTTCGCCATGGTCAGGCCAATATCGTCCAGCCCTTCGAGCAAGCAGTGCTTCTTGAAGCTGTCGAGTTCGAAGCTGAACACATCCCCGTCGGACGAGGTCACCGTCTGTGCTTCCAGGTCGACGGTCAGGCGGGCATTCGCGCCTTTCTCGGCATCTTTCATCAGAACATCCACGGCCTCTTTCGGCAGAACGATGGGCAGGATGCCGTTCTTGAAGCAGTTGTTGTAGAAGATGTCAGCAAAGGAGGTGGAGATCACCGCGCGGATGCCGAAATCCTTCAGCGCCCAAGGGGCGTGTTCACGCGAAGACCCGCAGCCGAAATTGTCGCCCGCCACGATGATCTCTGCGTTGCGATACGCATCCTTGTTCAGCACGAAATCGGGGATTTCGTTGCCGTCGGAGTCATACCGCATCTCGTCGAAAAGGTTCACGCCAAGGCCGGAACGCTTGATCGTCTTGAGGAACTGTTTGGGGATAATCATGTCGGTATCGATGTTGACCAGCGGCATCGGGGCCGCGATCCCTGTCAAAGTCTCGAACTTGTCCATTTGTCATCCCTCTTCTGGCTGGGGCCGTGGCCCGTCTTGATAACGCAGGTGGTTTACGCCCCAAACGCGCCGGTGCCAAGACCAAGCAGATGCAATTGATCTGGATCAAGGCGACTCTCCGTCGAATATACATATTCGAATGTGTAATTCGGAAAAAGGAGGAAGGTCTCATGTCCATGATTCCGGCCGAGGCGATCAAGGATCGCTATTCACCGCTGTACTTCCTCGCCACGCTTGGGGCTGGCGGGCTGATGGTGACGTTCTTCATGTATCTGATGTTCTGGGTGCCGCATCTCAATCAACCGGTGCCGATCTTCGAAGATATTCTCGCGGCTTTCATGGCCGGGGGCATGGCGTTGCAGGCCGCGATTGTGGTGGCCGCGATTGGCATCGCCGTCTTTGCCTATCTACTGGTTCGGACGCTGATCTGGAACCTGCGCGCCTTCTCGGCCTATCGCACGACCGAAGCCTATACCCAACTGCGCCAGTCCAACGCCGAAACGCAGCTGATGGCGGTGCCGCTGGCATTGGCCATGGGCGTGAATGGCGCGTTCATCGTCGGCCTCGTCTTCGTGCCGGGTCTGTGGACGGTGGTGGAATACCTGTTCCCATTGGCACTGATCGCCTTTGCTGCGATCGGGTACTACGCCTTGCGGATCATGGCTGACTTCTATGGCCGTGTGATGACGGATGGCGGGCTGGATTGTTCCAAGAACAACAGCTTCGCGCAGGTTTTGCCGGCGTTCGCCATGGCGATGGTCGGGGTCGGTCTGACAGCGCCCGCCGCAATGAGCACCGTCCCGCTGACGGTTGGGGTGTCCTTCATCCTGTCGAGCTTCTTCATCGTTTCGGCGGTTCTGCTGGCGGTGGTCAACCTTGTGCTGGGGATGCGCGCGATGATGGAGCATGGCGCAAATGCCGAAAGCGCGCCGACCTTGCTGGTGATCGTGCCACTGGTGACCGTGATCTCCATCGCGCTGCTGCGCCAGCAACACGGGCTGCACACGCAGTTCGGCGTCCATGGCGGGGGCGGTGAAAACTTCAGCCTGCTGACCACCATGCTGATGATCCAGCTTGCCATTACGGGCCTTGGGCTGACCGTCCTGAACCGCTTTGGATATCTGGGGGAGTATGTCACAGGCGCCGCCCGCTCCGTCGGCTCTTATGCGCTGGTCTGTCCGGGGGTGGCGCTGTCGGTGATGACCCAGTTTTGGCTGAACAAGGGACTGGTCGCAGTCGGTCTCGTTGCCAAATTCTCTGTTGCTTATCTGTTGATCAGCGCCGTGGCGATTGCCTTGCAAGTCGCGATGATCTGGCTGGTCTTCAAACTGAACGCCAAACATCTTCGATCCGAAGATGCGGTAGCGCCCGTTCCGGCTGAGTGACACGGCCGAAATGGGGAAAAGGCCGGCACCGGGGAAGGGGGTCGGCCTTTTCTATTTTTGGCAACGCGGCGCAGGTTCAGGGTGCTGCGTTTCGGTCTTGCACCGTGTCCGCGTCAGGGGCCGCGTCCGGTGATATCGCTGGCGGGACATCATCGTCTGCATCGGGTGCGACCGCATCGCTCTCCAGCTGGGCAGCAACACGGTTCAGCAGGTCTTTGGGCGCCGCGCCAAGGTCTGAGGGTTTGGGAACGCTGACCACATGAGGGCCGACCGAGGTCCGGCTGATGGCCCGCATCGCCGAGGAATTCAGGATCGGACCAACCACCCCCTTGGCCGTCATCTCCCCCAGCATCGCTTCGGCGGTGCCAAGGCTGACCTTCAGCTTCCCCGCCAGATCGACAGCGCTGATCGAGGCGCGGGTATGGGCGTGAAACACCGCCAGCCCGTACATGTAGCGGTTATAGCCAGCCGCGCCGACGGCGGCCGCGCGGGCGGCGGGCATAGGCAGGGCCGGGGCCATTCCAGCGGCCCCAAGCAGCGAAAGAAACTGGCGTCGTCGCATGATCGCCCCCTTGGGATTGGTCGTCATATCTAACAGATAGGCACGAAGGCCTAGGTTTTGCGGGGAAAGGGGCGCAGGTTTTCCCGGATATCCGAACGGGTCCGGCGCAAGGATTGCCGCCAAAGCCCGGCGGCCCGCACGGATCATGAAGGCCGGGAACCCTTCGGTGGCTAGCGGCGTTGACTGGGTGAACAGCACAAAGGATCACGCGCAATGGCTTATGACACCGGAACGACAGTCGAATGGGATTGGGGCAACGGAACCGCGCAGGGCGAGGTCACAAAAGTCTATACCCAGAAGATCACGCTCAAGATCAAAGGCAGCGAAGTGACGCGCGACGCGTCGGAAGATTCGCCTGCCTACAAGATCGAGCAATCGGACGGGGACGAAGTGTTGAAATCCCATTCCGAACTGCGCAAGGCATCCTGAAAAAGACGCCTCGCGCGAAACTCAACGGGGCTGAATTACATCAGCTCCCGTACATCGGTCAGCTTGCCTGTGACCGCTGCGGCCGCCGCCATCGCGGGGCTCATCAGGTGCGTCCGGCCACCACGGCCCTGACGACCTTCAAAGTTCCGGTTCGACGTCGCCGCACAGCGCTCGCCCGGTTTCAACTGGTCCGGGTTCATAGCAAGGCACATGGAACAGCCCGCAAGGCGCCATTCGAAACCGGCTTCCTTGAAGATATCGGCAAGGCCTTCTTCCTCGGCCTGCGCCCGTACAAGGCCGGACCCCGGAACGACCATGGCGCGCATCCCGTCCTTGATCTTCTTGCCTTTGACGATCTCGGCCGCTGCACGCAGGTCTTCGATCCGGCCATTGGTGCACGATCCGATGAAGACGGTGTCGATCGCGATATCCGACAGTTTGGTGCCGGGGGTCAGGCCCATGTAATCCAGCGAGCGCTGGACCGCTTCGACCTTGCCGCCCTCAAAAGAGGACGGTTCGGGCACAACGTCAGTGATCGGCAGAACATCCTCGGGCGAGGTGCCCCATGTCACGCTGGGCGCAATGTCTTCGCCCTTGATGACCAGAACCTTGTCCCAATGCGCATCGTCATCGGAATAAAGTGTCTTCCACCACGCCAGCGCGGCTTCCCACTGTGCGCCTTTCGGGGCGTGCGGGCGGCCTTTGACGTATTCGAAGGTTGTCTCATCCGGTGCGATCAGACCAGCGCGCGCGCCGCCTTCGATGGCCATGTTGCAGATGGTCATACGGCCTTCCATCGACAGATCGCGGATCGCTTCGCCGCAATATTCGATGACATAGCCGGTGCCACCGGCGGTGCCGGTTTCGCCGATGATGGTCAGCACGACATCCTTGGCGGTGACGCCCGGACGCAGCTTGCCGGTGATCTCCACCTTCATGTTCTTGGATTTCTTCTGGATCAGCGTTTGCGTCGCCAGAACGTGTTCCACTTCGGAGGTGCCGATGCCATGGGCCAGCGCGCCGAACGCACCGTGGGTCGCGGTGTGGCTATCGCCGCACACAACCGTCATGCCCGGCAACGTCCAGCCCTGTTCCGGGCCAACGATGTGAACGATACCCTGACGAATATCGCTGACCGGATAGTAGTGGATGCCGAAATCCTTCGCGTTCTTGTCAAGCGCGGCAACCTGAATGCGGCTGTCTTCCGGCATCTGGTCGGGGTTCTCACGGCCCATCGTCGTCGGCACGTTGTGGTCCGGCACGGCGATGGTCTTGTCCGGCGCGTGGACCGGGCGGTTCGCCATGCGCAGCCCTTCAAAGGCTTGCGGGCTTGTCACCTCGTGCACGAGATGCCGGTCGATATAAAGCAGGCAGGTGCCGTCCTCGGCCTCGTGGGCGACATGGGCATCCCAGATTTTGTCATAAAGCGTTTTGGGGGACATTGGTCCTCTCCCGTGGGTCATTGCGGTATCAAAGTGCGAAGCGTCCGGTCAGGAACGGGATAGGCGGGCGCGCACCGTATGGGTGGCCCCGAAAAACCGTTCACGCAGACGGTTGTGATCGCAAATGTTAAGCTGTGTCGCCATGCGGTTCAGATACTCACTTTGCGTCAAGGCTGCAAGGGAGCGTCGCGCGTCGCCAGCTTGCCCTGTACCCGTCCGCGTGTAACACTTGCCGCAAGGGAGCAGACCGCGAATGGCAAATCACGTCGAGGCGAACGAGGCAGCGCAACAGGAGGTTCCTTCTGTCTCGGAAACGGCTGGGCAAATTCTGGATATCGGGCAATCTTTGGCCGGTCAGGCAGAGGCCTTTCTGACGTCCTTCCTGCGCCCCTGGAATGGCTATCAGGTCCTCATCGCCATCAGTGTCTGGGTACTGGCCCACCTGCTGCGCGCCGCGTTCGGTCCGCGCATTCGCGCGTGGATGGCCAGCCGTGAGGGATGGCCCACATGGCGCATGCGCGTGCTGGTTGTCATCCATCAACGGCTGATGCCGATCTTCTTCGTCTTGATGATCTGGATCGTCCTGCTGGTCATGCGCGAGCTGACATGGCCGTCACGGTCTTACCTGATCGGGGTTATCGCGACGCTTGCAACAGCGTGGCTGATGGTCGTCTTCCTGACGCGGCTGATCCGGTCACGCGCGCTGCGCATGACGGTGCGCTATGCCGCGTGGGTCTATGTGACGCTTTATGTGCTGGGGCTGCTGGACGAGGCGATTTCCATCCTCGATGCGGCGGCGATCTCCATCGGGTCGTTCCGGCTGTCATTGCTGCTGGTGGTGCAGGGGATTGTCATTATCGGTGCTCTGCTGGCGCTGGCGCGTTTCGTGACGCAATCGACATCCAGCCGGGTGCAGGCCAACGAAGAGATCAGCCCGTCGATGCGGGTGCTGATCGTCAAGGTCGTGCAGGTCGTGTTCTATGCGCTGGCCTTTTTCATCGGCGTGCGCGCCATCGGGATCGACCTGACGGGGCTGGCGGTCCTGTCCGGTGCGATCGGCGTGGGCTTGGGCTTTGGCCTGCAAAAGGTGGTGTCGAACCTTGTGTCCGGCGTGATCATCCTGCTGGACAAGTCGATCAAGCCGGGCGACGTGATTAGTCTGGGCGAGACCTTCGGCTGGATTCAGACTTTGGGTGCGCGCTATGCCTCTGTCGTGACTCGCGACGGCAAGGAGTACCTGATCCCGAACGAAGATCTGATCACGGGCCAGGTGGTCAACTGGTCACATACCAACGATTTCGTCCGGCTCGATATCCATTTCGGCACGTCTTATGGCGATGATCCGCACAAGGTACGCGCACTGGCCATCGAGGCAGCCCAAAGCGTGGACCGGGTGCTGACCCACCGTCCACCCGTCTGTCATATCGTGGGGTTCGGCGATAGCAGCGTCGACTATATCCTGCGTTTCTGGATCACGGACCCGACCGGCGGCCTGACCAACATTCGCGGAAATGTGTTTCTGGCCCTTTGGGACACATTTCAAGAGAACGGCATTTCCATTCCCTTCCCTCAGAGGGAAGTGCGAATGCTGGGCAAAACCACCCCCGAATCTGGGGCTGAATTCGTGGGCGACTAACTGCGGGCGCCTTCCAGGAAATTGCCGCGCGCCAACAGGTCGGCGATACTTTCATGGGATTGGCCAGCCGCATCCAGCGCGGCGCGTTCATCGCGGAAGATTTTCACAACGATACCATCGGTGATTTCTGCAAGCTGCTGGAACATCCGGGCCATGCCGTAAGAGCCGTCGCTAGGCGCCCAGACGATTGTCGGCGTATGGACGATTTCACCGGGAACCTGCCGGTTCACGGTCTGGATCAGTCCGCGCGTTGCGGCGAAATCGATATCGAACCGCTTGATTTGTGACAGGTCGATCAGTTCTGGCCGCCCCGGGCGGTAATTTGGATCGCCAAGATAGTTCATGAAATTCACACGGACGGCGCTGTCATCGACGACCCCCCACCACCGGGCGAACACCAGATCGAGATCAAGGGATGTGAAAAACTCAATGGGCAAGACGGACTCCACATAGGCAGATGATTCGCGGTTTGCGAGCATTCGCGGTGCGTAAATCTACCATCAGTTGATTGAGGTCAATCGTCATGGCGCGACGGATAAAGACGGGTGTCATCGCGCGCCTCGATAGCGGCAGAGACCGCCTTGCGGCTGCCGTCCAGCGTCAGCGTCGTGACCGTTCCGCCCGCATTTAGACGCCATTCGCTGGCCGCCATGAAGGATTCCAGATCGCCGGGGGCGATGCGGAAGGAATAGGTGACAGTCTCGCCATCGGGAATCGGTTGCGCCAGAAGCTGGTCGCCGGAAATTTCGCGGGTCAGAACCGTGCCATTGGCGATCACAAGCGTTGATGTCAGACGTTCTGCCGCTGTGGTGCCGGGCAAATTGACAGATACCAGCGCACCCTGCGCGTCCGTTCCAAGCACCAGCAGGGCAAATCGACCATCGCTTTGCAGCAGCGCCGCCGCATTCTGGTCGGGCCTGTCCGGCGCGAAGAAGGGGCTGTCATCGCTGACGATGTGCCATACGTCCCGCACCCAACCCTCTGCGAAGGTGGGGCCGGTGATAAGATAGGCCATCAGGCTCAGCCAGCGTAGCTGCAGTCCCATTCGGGTTCTCCCAGGTCCGGGCGGACTGTAGAATCAGGAAGCAGCGCAACGCAAGCATATGGGGATTGGCAGGGCGAACCTGTTACATTATGTGCACCCGGTGCTGCGCGACTGCGCAGAACGTCGGTTTCATTGAAATTTCATGCTGGCGTTGTTAACATTGTATCATGCTGGCACCGGGCGTCGGTGCATCTGAAAAGGAGGACTTCGTCCTGTCATTTCACACTGATGCGGTTATGGCCGCTGAAGACCGGGCCAAGGGCGGCACCCTGGCCCAAGACGGCACCCCTGAGACGGTGACATCCACGTCCCTGCTGGAAGCCATTCTTTCCTCGCTTTCTGACGACAAGGCCGAAGATATCGTGCAGATCGATCTGCGCGGCAAAACGGCTATGGCCGATTACATGGTCATCTGCTCGGGGCGATCCTCGCGGCAGGTCGCGGCGATCTCGGACAAGCTGTCGGAACGCCTGAAGGCGCGGTTCGGCATTTCCATCCGGAGCGAAGGCAAGGAAACCGGCGATTGGGTGCTGATCGATACCGGCGACGTGATTGTGCATGTCTTCCGCCCCGAAGTGCGGGAGTTCTATCAGTTGGAAAAGATGTGGCAGCCTGCGGCAGCCGCCAACTGATCTGAACCATGCGCCTGCACGTGATTGCGGTCGGCCGCCAGAAGGCGGGGCCCGAAGCCGATTTGGTGGAGGATTACCTCGCGCGGTTCGACAAGACTGGACGCGCTTTGGGCCTTGGGCCTGTGGCGCTTCGTGAGGTCGAGGACCGAAAGGGCGGCGGCATGGCGGCCGAAGCGGAATTGCTGCGCAAAGCCATCCCGGACGGGGCGCGGCTGGCGATTCTTGATGAGCGCGGACGCATCGAAACGTCCCCCGATTTTGCAAACCGACTGGCGCGCTGGCGCGATGATGGCGTCCGCGATCTGGCGCTGATCATTGGCGGTGCGGACGGGATCGACCCGGCCTTGCGCGCTGACGCGGATTTCGCGCTGAGTTTTGGAAAGATGGTCTGGCCACATATGCTGGTGCGGGTGATGCTGTCAGAGCAGCTTTACCGTGCGGCCAGCATTCTGGCGGGCAGTCCTTACCACCGGGTCTGATCCAGCGGTGCGGGCCGATTGGCCCGCAAGTCAATCTGGCGCGGCCGGGGGCCGCGCGGCAGCGGGGGCTTTGCCCCCCTCCCTTCGGGAGTCCCCCAAAGTATTTGGAACAGGCGAAAGGCGCTGTCAGGGCAAGGTGAAGGGGATTTTCTGTCCTGACCAGCCGTCCTTGTTGTCGCGCGCTTCGATGAGGACTTGCGCTGTGCCATCCGGGATCGTGATGCCGGACAGGGAGCGGGTGAAGGGCTGTTCATTCACGTGTGGGTGGAACAGTTCACGGTAGCCCAGTTCATTGCCCTGCATGTCGAGCACGCGCCAACCGTCAGCATAGTGGTCCCTGCCGGTATCGGGATGGGAAAGGGTCACGTCGAACCGCCACGTCGCCCCGTTTTTCGTCGCGGTGACGTTTTCGATCACGGGGGCATCGGCGAAGGCGGGGCCAAGAAACAGGCAGAAGGCGGCAACATATTTCATGGCAGCAGGCTAGCCGGGTGCCCTCGCGGAGGCGAGAGGGGCCACGCATTCGTGATCAGAACGGTTTGAACACCACCACGATCAGAATGGCGATCGTGCCCAGCACGCTTACTTCATTGAAGATGCGCAGGAACAGGTCGCTTTCGGTGAACACCCCTTTGCGGGCCCGCAGGACCAGCCGTCCTGTCCAGCCGTAATGCGCCGCCAGCGCGACGACGAGCGCGATTTTCAGATGGGTCCAGGCGGGCCAGCCCCACAGATGCGCAAGCCAGAGGCCGGTCACGATCGCGATCACGCCAAGGCCGAGCGAGAAGCGGTAGATGCGGATCGTCAGGTCGCCGGTCGGCCCGAACTGCCCGGTTTGCGCGTATTCACGCTTCCAGAAGATCACGGCGCGCGGCACGGCGAAAATGCCGGTCATCCAGCCCATGACGCACAGCAGATGTACAACCTTGATCCAATCCATGGCCGAGTGGTGAACGATCCGGGGCGGCGGTGCAAGCGGCATTGCTGTCGCACTTGCTCCATTTGCGAAAAATTGGTAAGGAAAAATTACCAATAGGGAGCCAGCAGGGAGGTTGCCACATGCAGATGCCCCAGCCCGACGCCGAAATCATCGCGCGCAAGCCGCGCGTTCTTGCGCGTTTGCAAGAGGTTTTGCCGCCTGACGCCGTCATTTCGGAAGAGGCGGAGACTCGCGCCTATGAGTGCGATGCGCTGACAGCCTATCGCTGCCCGCCGATGATCGCTGTGCTGCCGTCGAGCACGCAGGAAGTGTCGGATGTTCTGCGCATTTGCCATGAGGAGGGCGTGCCCGTGGTGCCGCGCGGATCTGGCACATCGCTTGCGGGTGGGGCCTTGCCGACGGCCGATTGCGTAATTCTTGGTGTGGCGCGGATGAATGAGGTGTTGGAAGTCGACTATCCAAACCGCGTGATCCGGGTGCAGACTGGCCGCACGAACCTAAGCGTGACTGGCGCGGTTGAGGCGGATGGTTTTTTTTACGCCCCGGACCCGTCCTCGCAGCTTGCCTGTGCGATTGCGGGTAATGTGGCGATGAATTCGGGTGGCGCGCATTGCCTGAAATACGGGGTCACGACGAACAACCTGCTGGGTGTGACGATGGTGCAGATGGATGGCACCGTCGTGGAACTGGGCGGCGCGTATCTGGATGCGGGCGGGATCGATCTGTTGGGGGTTATCTGCGGCTCGGAGGGGCAGCTTGGCGTCGTGACCGAAGCGACGCTGCGCATCTTGCACAAGCCAGAGGGCGCTTTGCCCGTATTGATGGGGTTTGACAGTGCCGAGGTCGCGGGGGCCTGTGTCGCTGACATCATCAAGGCCGGTGTCTTGCCGGTTGCGATTGAATTCATGGACCGCATGTTGATCGAAGTCTGCGAAGATTTCGCCAAGGCGGGTTATCCGCAATGCGAGGCGCTGTTGATCGTTGAGGTCGAAGGCGCACCAAGCGAGATCGCGCATCAGCTTTCCCTGATCAAGAAGATCGCCGAGCGGCATGACCCTGTCGCTATGCAAGAAGCCGAAAGCGCCGATCAGGCGGCGCGTATCTGGGCTGGGCGCAAGGCGGCGTTCTCGGCGATCGGGCGGGTCAACGACTACATGTGTCTCGATGGGACGATCCCGGTGAGTGAGCTTCCCTACGTGCTGCGCCGCATCGGCGAGATGTCCAAGCAATACGGGCTTGCGGTGGGCAATGTGTTTCATGCGGGCGACGGCAATATGCATCCGCTGATTTGCTATGATGCCAACAAGCCGGGCGATCTGGAAATCTGCGAGGAAATGGGCGCGGAAATCCTCAAGCTTTGTGTCGAGGTCGGCGGTTGCCTGACGGGGGAACACGGTGTCGGCATCGAAAAGCGTGACCTGATGAGCCACCAATACGCCCCGGCCGATCTGGAAGCGCAGATGGCGGTGAAGGATGTATTCGATCCGGCGTGGCTGCTGAACCCGGCCAAGGTATTCCCGCTGGATGCCAGCGACACACGACGCATGGCCGCAGAATAATCGCGCGACCGCGAAACCTATCGGAAGACAAGAGAATGATCAGACCGGAAGCAGAGGCCGAGTTGGCCGAAGTGATCGCTGCGGCGGAGGGGCCTTTGGCGATACAGGGGGGCGGCACGCGCGGCGTGGCCCTGGACGGGGCCGCGCTCAGCACTGCCGGGCTGTCGGGCGTCACGCTTTATGAGCCGGGGGCACTGACGCTGGTGGCGCAGGCCGGCACCCCCGTGGCTGAGATAGAGCGTGTCCTCGAAGGCGAAGGCCAGCGCCTGGCCTTCGAGCCGATGGATCACCGCGCGCTGCTGGGAACCACGGGCGATCCGACCATTGGCGGTGTAATCGCGGCAAATGTCTCTGGCCCCCGTCGGGTGCAGGTCGGTGCAGCGCGGGATTTCGCGCTGGGCGTGCGTTATGTGGACGGAACCGGGCAGGTCATCAAGAATGGTGGCCGGGTGATGAAGAACGTGACCGGCTATGATCTGGTCAAGCTGCTGTCCGGCTCGTGGGGCAGTCTGGGCGTTCTTAGCGAAGTCAGCCTGAAGGTTTTGCCGGTGCCGGAAACCGAAGCGACCCTGACCCTTTCCGTGGCATCGCCCGAAACAGCCGTGGCGGCAATGTCGGCCGCCTTTGGATCGCCTTATGATGTCACGGGGGCGGCGTGGGCGCAGGGTGCTGTTTCTATCCGGCTTGAAGGGTTCGCCCCAAGCCTTGCCTACCGGGCAGAGCGTCTAACCCAAGCACTTGCGACCTATGGGGAAATTACGCTTCTGGAGGCCGAAGACAGCGCCGCCAGATGGGCCGAAATTCGCGACGTTGAGGCCTTTGCAAACATGCAAGGCGACGTGTGGCGCGTAAGCGTCAAACCATCGGACGGGCCAGCTGTCATCGCGGCGGCCGGGCAGGGCACCGCGATGCTGGACTGGGGCGGCGGTCTGGTCTGGCTTTGCCTTCCCGAAGGCACAGATCTGCGCGCGGCATTGACCGGCATTGCGGGCCATGCGCAGCTTGTACGCGGGCGCGGCTTCCCCCGGTTCCAGCCAGAGCCGCCCGAGGTTGCAGCGCTTAGCACCGCGTTGCGCGCGAAGTTCGACCCAAGGGGAATACTCAATCCGGGGGTGATGGGCTGATGCAGACGACATTTACAGACGCGCAGTTGAAAGACCCGCAGATCGCGCGCTCGAACGAGATTTTGCGAAACTGCGTCCACTGCGGATTTTGCACGGCCACTTGCCCGACCTATCAGGTGCTGGGCGACGAACTCGATAGCCCGCGCGGACGTATCTACCTGATCAAGGACATGTTGGAGAACGACCGCGACCCGGACCCGAAAACGGTGCAGCATGTGGATCGCTGCCTCAGCTGTCTGGCCTGCATGACGACCTGCCCATCCGGCGTGCATTACATGCATCTGGTCGACCACGCGCGCGAATATATCGAAGCGCGCTACAAGCGGCCATTCACCGACCGTGCCTTGCGCTGGGTTCTGGCGCGTATCCTGCCCTATCCGATGCGGTTCCGCGTGGCGCTGTTGCTGGCGAAAATCGGCAAGCCTTTTGCGCCGCTCATTCCTGACGCGCGACTGCGGGCCATGCTGGCGATGGCCCCGAAGCACATCCCGCCGGTGTCGCGCAATGATGACCCCCAGACCTTTTCAACCCCTGCGCCCAAGATGCGCGTGGCATTGATGACGGGCTGCGCGCAAAAGGCGCTGAACACCGATATCAACGATGCGACGATCCGTCTGCTGACCCGCTTCGGGGCAGAGGTCGTGGTGGCGCAAGGTGCGGGCTGCTGCGGGGCGCTGACCCACCACATGGGCAAGACCGATGAAAGCCACCGCGCGGCAGAACAGAACATCCGTGCCTGGGTGGCCGAGATGGACGGCGCGGGGCTGGATGCCATCGTGATCAACACCTCGGGCTGCGGCACCACGGTCAAGGATTATGGCCACATGTTCCGCGGCACGGCGCTTGCCGACGATGCCGCGCGCGTCTCTGCCATCGCGATGGATGTGAGCGAGCTTGCTATGCGGCTGGATCTGCCGGATGGCGCGGAAAAGGGCATCACAGTCGCCTATCATGCCGCCTGCTCCTTGCAGCACGGCCAGCAGATCAAGACCTTCCCGAAAGACCTGCTGAAACAGGCGGGTTTCACCGTGGTCGAACCTGCGGACAGCCATCTTTGTTGCGGGTCGGCAGGCACTTACAACATGATGCAGCCGGAAATTTCCGGCAAGCTGAAGGCGCGGAAGGTCCGCACGCTCGAGGCGAAATCCCCGGACATCATCGCGGCGGGAAATATCGGCTGTATGATGCAGATCGGCTCCGCCACACAGGTGCCTATCGTGCATACGGTCGAACTGCTTGATTGGGCCACCGGCGGACCCAAGCCGCCTGCCTTGCAGGAGGACGTAAAACCAGAGGTTGAAATCCCGCGCCTTCGCTGATTTTCATTGTCCATGCCCCATTTTCGCCTCAACTCGACGCTAACCAGAGGCAGGGGATAGGAGATGAAACTCTTGCGTCGATGGATGTCCATTTCGTTCATGGTCCTTGTCGTGACCAGCGCTGCGTTCGCGCAGGACGCGCGGTTGCGGCGTTTGGAGACGATGAACGAAGGCCGCGTCTGGGAGGCTGTCGGTCGTCTGGACATCGGCGGCACCGGGTTCTGCACCGGCGCGCTTATCAGCCCGAAACTGGTGCTGACCGCTGCGCATTGCCTGTTTGACAAGGCCAGCGGCGTACGGCTGGACCATGAGAAAATCGAATTCCGCGCCGGTTGGCGCAATGGCCGTGCTTCTGCCACGCGCGAGGTGCGACGCGCCGTCGTGCATCCGCAATATGACTATTCCTCGGATTTGACACCGGACCGGGTGCGCAACGATCTGGCCCTGCTGGAATTGCGCTGGCCGATCCGAAATGGGGTGATCCGCCCCTTCGCGACAGGCGCAAGCCCGACGAAAGGCGACAATGTCGGGGTCGTGTCCTATGCCAAGGACCGGTCCGAGGCGCCAAGCCTGCAAGAAGTCTGCACCGTGCTGGCCCGGCAGGAGGGCGTTCTGGTCACAACCTGCACCGTGGATTTCGGCAGCTCTGGCGCGCCGATCTTCGCCTTTGAAGACGGGCAGGTGCATATCGTGTCTGTTGTTTCCGCAAAGGCTGAAGCCGAAGGACAGCCAGTGTCTTTGGGCACATCGCTTTCCACGCAGTTGCGCGACCTCGAAGAGGAAATGGAAGCCGGGGCCGGTTTCCTGCCGACGACCGGGCAGACGCGCCCGCGCGTCCTTGTGGGCGAGCCGCGCCGCGATACTGGTGCGAAATTCGTGCGTCCGTGATGCGGTGGTTGCTGCTGATATTATGGTTAATCCCCGGGCTCGCCAGCGCGGAAACGTCCAAACTGCGCTCGCTTGACCGCGATTACCAGGCCCAGGGCTGGGAGGCGGTCGGACGGCTCGACATGCAGAATGGCGGCTTCTGCTCTGGCACCTTGATCGCGCCCGATCTGGTCTTGTCGGCGGCGCATTGCGTGTATGACCGGGCCAACCAGCTTCGCAAGCCGGAGCAGATGACCTTCAACGCCGGTCTGCGCAATGGCACCGCCGCCGCAACGCGCCCGGTCGCAAAGATCGCCGCGCATCCCGATTACGATCCCAATGCCACCATGACCTTGCAGAATGTGCGCCATGATCTTGCGCTTCTGCAACTGGCTGAGCCGATCCCAACCCACGAAATCGACCCGTTCGTGCTGCATGGCGAGGCGGTCAGGAACGGGCAGGTCAGCGTTGTGTCCTATGGTCGTGGCCGCGAGGATATTCAATCGCGCCAGAACGCCTGTAACCTGCTCGACCGGCATCAAAACGTGCTGATGTTCGATTGCGATGTGACGTTCGGATCGTCCGGCGCGCCTGTTTTCAGCCATCTGAACGGACGCGGCCGCATCCTGTCGGTGATTTCTGGCGGGGGGCGTTGGAATGGCGGGCAGGTCGCGCTTGGCCCGCATCTTCCGCCCTTGGTGGATCGCCTCAAGCGTGATTTGCGCAGCCAGCAACGTGGCCCCGCCGCCCGGATCAAACGGATCGGCATTGGTGGGCAGCGCGCCAGCGGGGCGAAATTCGTCAAGGTCAACTGACCCGCGCAAGCTCTTGAAACCGCGAAAGGCCTTCCCATATCGAAGGTGTTCGGAGCGCCGCAACAGGGCTCCGGGCGTTAAACGCCGGGCTCGTCCATATCGGAGAGCCCATGACTTGGTATCGCTTTGAAAAGGATAACCTCATGCGAAGCTTTGATCTTGCTCCCCTGTATCGTGCCAGTGTTGGCTTTGACCAAATCGCAGACATGATGGACCGCGTGCTGTCCAGCGACGTGTCGCAACCGACCTATCCGCCTTATAACATCGAGAAAACCAGCGATGACGCTTACCGTATCTCGGTGGCTGTTGCCGGGTTTTCGGACGCGGATCTGACCGTCGAGGTCAAGGAAAACGCGCTGATCGTGGCTGCGCGCAAAGCCGATGAAGGGCAGGAACGTGTCTACCTGCATCGCGGTATTGCGACCCGCGCTTTTGAGCGTCGTTTCCAGCTTGCCGATCATGTCCATGTGACCGGCGCCACCCACGAGGATGGGATGCTGCATATCGACCTCAAGCGCGAAGTGCCCGAAGCGCTCAAGCCGCGCCGCATCGAAATTGCGACTGGTACGAAGGCAATTGAATCGCAGGTCAACTAAGCCCGCGATCCTGACTGCAAAGGCCCGGAGGAAACTCCGGGCCTTTTTCGTTTGAGCGGCTGCAAGATGCCCTTCGCTGCCCGGCGTTAAGGTGTCAGCCGGAACACGGACTGCGCAAGATCGTGCTTTTGCATGAACCCGGCAATGCTGCCAAAGGTTGCCGTCGCTACCGAGGCCCCGTGATCCTGCGTAGTGAGCGCGGCGGAGGTCAGGCTGGCAAACCCCCGTTTCAAACCGCCCAGCGGGATCGGCTGCGGCGTGAAATGCGCGGCGATATTGGCCTTGATCTGGTCCGGGCCCCGCACCCCGTATAGCGCCGCCATGAGCACATCAAGCGTGTGTTCCGTGCAGTTCTGAAACTGCCGGGATGCCGGGTTCGCCAGTACCGAATAGCGGGGATTATGCAGCGCGGCATAGGTGGGGCTGGCAATGGTCTGCGCGAGCTTACGTTGCAAACGCCGATCAGGAATGATGATCCCCGCCTCAAGCCGCTTTGCGCCCGCAAGGAAATCGGCCGGGCTGTCCTGTACCAGGGTGCTCCGCGCGGCGTTTTCGGCCGTCTGGTACAGGTTGAACACCCGGTAGCCTTTGCCGCGCTGCCCATCTTGGGTCTGTATGTCGGAATACACCCAATAGGCCACATGGGTATAGCGCACGCCCTTGGGCAAAACGCTGGGGTCGCGGCCCATGCGCGCGACAATCGCCACCTGCGTCCCGCGCCGGGCCAGTTCCTGCTGCACCTGATCGGCAAAGCGCGCGACCTTTGCAGGTGGCAGCACGGGTTTGGTCGCCTCGCTGCTGCCGGCCATAAGGATGCCCGGCAGAGCGGTCAGGATCAAAAGCCCGACAAGAAGCCAAAAACGTCTCAAGGCGCACCTCAATCCAATGTGGGCACAGGCATCGGCGCGACGGTCGGTTTCGGCAGGCTGCGCGCCATGCTTTGCCCACTTTCGGCCAACGCCGCGCCAGACACCACCAATGCCGAACCGGTCACGATGAGCGGCGTCGCAACGACGACTGACGCGCCTGTAGCAACGCTTGCAGCGCTGTGGCTGGCGGCTGCACCGGAGTGCTGGCTGGCTTGCTGGCTATGTTGTCCGCTGGGGCCAGCCAGTGCCGCGACGGGGCTGAGCAGGGCGATGGATAGAGCAATTGCTTTCATGAAACGCATGGAAACCTCCTTATTGAACATTGTTCATCTCAGGTGGGGAGGGTGCCGCACTGTTTCAATGAAATTCGTGAACAGCGTTCAGGAAAATTGCCTAAGATATTGATTCGGAATAAAAGAAACCCCGCCGGAGCAGTCCGGCGGGGCGTTTAATCAGTTTGGGTGCGTTGGTGTCAGACGCTCATACAGACGTATTTCATCTCAAGGTAGTCTTCGATCCCGTGATGCGATCCCTCGCGGCCAAGGCCGGATTGCTTCACGCCGCCGAAGGGGCCGACCTCAGTCGAGATGATGCCGGTATTGATCCCGACGATGCCATATTCCAGCGCCTCGGCCACTTTATAGACGCGGCTAAGATCCTTGGCGTAGAAATAGCTCGCCAGACCAAAGATCGTGTCATTGGCCATCGCGATTACGTCGTCTTCGGTGTCGAATTTGAACAGCGGTGCCAGTGGGCCGAAGGTTTCTTCCTTCGCGACTTTCATATCTTGCGTCACGCCCGTGAGGATCGCAGGGGCAAAGAAGTTGCCGTCCATCTTCTGCTCGGCCGATCCCAGAAGCACGCTCGCGCCCTTGTCGGTGGCGTCCTTGATATGTTCGGTCACTTTCTCGGAAGCGGCGCTGTTGATCAGCGGCCCAAGGTCGGTGCCTTCTTCAAGGCCATCCCCGACTTTCATCTCGCTCACGCGCTTGTGCAGCTTTTCGGCGAAAGCATCATAGACACCCGCCTGCACATAAATCCGGTTGGCACAGACGCAGGTCTGACCGTTATTGCGGAACTTGCACAGGATCGCGCCTTCGACGGCGGCGTCCAGATCGGCGTCATCGAAGACGATAAAGGGCGCATTGCCGCCCAGTTCCATCGAACATTTCATGACCTGATCGGCAGCTTGCTTCAGCAAGATACGCCCGACTTCGGTCGATCCGGTGAAGGTCAGTTTGCGCACCGCGGGGTTTTCGCAGAATTCCTTGCCGACTTCAGAGGACGAAGACGACGTGACGACATTGAACACGCCTGCCGGTATCCCGGCCCGTTCCGCCAGAACACCCATCACAATGGCCGAGAGCGGCGTTTCCGCAGCGGGGCGCGCCACGAAGGCACAGCCCGCAGCCAGCGCCGGTCCCGCCTTGCGGGTAATCATCGCATTGGGGAAGTTCCAAGGTGTAATCGAGGCTGCAACCCCGATGGGCTGTTTCCAGACCTGAATACGCTTGTCGCGCTGATGGCCGGGGATCGTTTCGCCGTAAACGCGCTTGGCCTCTTCGCCGAAAAACTCGATGAAGCTGGCGCCATAGGCGATCTCGCCCTTGGCTTCGGCCAGCGGTTTGCCCTGTTCGGCAGTCAGGATCGTTCCAAGGTCATCCTGATGTTCCATCATCAGATCGAACCACTTGCGCAGCACGGCGGCGCGTTCCTTGCCTGTCCACTTGGCCCAGTCCTTCTGCGCCGTTTCGGCGGCGGCGATGGCTTCGGCCACTTGTGCGCGGCTCAGATCGGCGACTTGCGCGATCACATCGCCACGGGCCGGGTTCATCACATCGAAGGTGCCATCTGCCCCATCGGTCCAGGCCCCGTTTACATAGGCGCGCGTCTCAAGCAGGCTGGGGTCTTTGAGAAGGCTGCGCAGATCGGTTGCGGCGTCGAGCATGGTCTTCCTCCCATCGGTTTGCGTGTCTCTTTGAAATAGGGTCTTGTGCCGATTGTCTAGAGGGAGAGCGAGATGGCCAAGCTGGATGATGCCTATGCAAACAGCGCCTATATCGACGGGGCGGAAGCCTATCCTGGGCGCTGGGCTGCGGCGGCCGAAGCGTATCGCGCCGCGTTGGCGGATCGCGCCACGCTCGGCGTCAGCTATGGTCCGTCAGAGCGGCAAGCCTTCGACGTGTTTTTGCCAGAGGATGCGCCAGACGGGGTCTGCATGTTCGTGCATGGCGGCTATTGGCTGAAATTCGACCGGTCCTATTGGTCCCATCTGGCGGCAGGGGCAAATGCGCGCGGTTGGGCTGTTGTGATGCCCTCTTACGACCTCGCGCCGCAGGTGCCGATTGCAGAGATTACCCAGCAAATCGCGTGCGCCGTTCTGGCCATGGCAGAGCGCTTCGAGGGGCCAATCACCCTGACCGGTCACTCCGCTGGCGGTCATCTGGTCGCGCGGATGCTGGCGCCGGGGCTGCTGCCGGAAAATGTGGTCGCCCGGATCAAGCGGGTTGTGCCGATCTCGCCCGTGGCGGACTTGCGACCGTTGCTTAAGACATCGATGAACGAAGATTTCGGGCTTGATCCTGCGGGGGCCGAGGCGGAAAGCCCGGTTCTGCAACCTGCGCCATCGGTGCCCGTATCCGTCTGGGTCGGCGGGCAGGAACGTCCAGCCTTTCTGGATCAGGCCCGTTGGTTGGCCCAAGCGTGGGGTGCCGAACATGTGGAAGTGCCGGGCAAGCACCATTTCGACGTGATCGATGCGCTGGCCTATCCGGCCAGCGATCTTGTTGCGCGCCTGACCTGAGGTCAGACCAGTTCCGGCGAAATGCTCAGGCTGCCGCGCGTCGCGTCGGAATAGGGGCAGACATGGTGGCCGCCCTTGATCAGGTCTTGGGCCGTCTCTTCATCGAGCCCGGGCAGCGACACCTTGATTTTCACGTCGATCCCGAACCCGCCGTCTTCGCGCGGACCGATGCCGGTTTCGACCGTCACCTTGGTATCTTCGGGCACCGCGACCTTCTTCTGGCCCGCGTAGAACCGCAGCGCGCCCATGAAACACGCCGCATAGCCAAGCGAGAACAGCTTTTCGGGGTTCAGCGCATCACCGCCGGGGCCGCCCATTTCTTTCGGAACGGCCAGGTCGGTGCCATAGCTGCCATCGTCAAGCGCGGTGTGGCCATCGCGACCGCCGCCCGTTGCAGTGGCGCTGGTGGAGTAGACGATCTTGCTGAGCATTGTGACTTCCTTTGCATCGTGCAGGTTTATATCGTGTGCGATATAAATGGCATTTCCGAGGCAATCGTCAAGATGGGCTTGCGATAAAATCGCGCACGACTATTTCATGTCGTATGAATGATCCTGACACGACCCAGACCCATCGCGATGCGCTGGACGCGTTGCTGTGCTTTGATGTCTACGCTGCGCATCAGGCGTTCGGGCGGCTGTATAAGCCGTTTCTGACGCCAATCGGGCTGACATACCCGCAATATCTGGTGATCCTGCTGCTTGACGCTGCGCGCCTGATGTCTGTGGGCGATGTCGGCACTGCAATCGGCTTGGCGAGCAACACGCTGACGCCGCTGCTCAAGCGGATGGAGCAGGCAGGTTTGATCCAGCGACTGCGCGATACCAAGGATGAAAGACGGGTGCTGCTGCGTCTGACGGACAAGGGCGTGGAAGCGCAAAAGGCGGCACGAGAGGTTCCGCGCTGCATGGCCAGGGCCGGGAAGTTCGACCCGGCCAAAATCCGTGACCTGCAAGAGCAGCTGCGCGATCTCACCCGGCAACTGGATGCCGCGCAGCGCCCTTGAATTGGCCGTCCGGCGTCAGGGCTGGTTGGGGAAGTAATCCTCGCAATCGCCATCGCGATACACATCAGCGGTGCAACAATGCAGCCCGCCGCCAAAGGCATAGGCATCACGCAGGTCGACTTCGACCACCTCCATGCCCAGCTTGTCCATCTGTTCGGCCTGATAAACCTCGGACTTCTCGACGCAGACTGTTTTCGGGTCCAGCACCAGCACATTCATGCTGAGCCATGTGGAGGAATAGCACAGCGGCGGCGGGGCATTGTGTGCAGGTTGCGCCGCATCGACGATTTCCCAACCATTCTTTTCGAATATGCCGCGCTGATCCTCCGGCAGACGGCGTTGCGGGTTGTTCAGGATCAGGCCGGGGCGCAGCGGCGTGAAGGTCGCATCAATGTGGATCGGGTAGGGATCACCGGGGAAGTTGACCGTATGCACCCGGTGATCCGGGAAGTGGCGGCGCAGCCATTCGATCCCCTTGAGGTTCGTCGTAAAGCCGTGCTGCACGACCAGATCGCGCCCAAATCGCAGCACATCGGCGGCGTCGAACAACGGCTCTTCCTCGGTCGTGACAAAGAACTTCTCCGCCGCCCATTGCAGGCGCTTTTCCACGCCAATTTTCTCGGACAGATAGTCGGGGTGATAATCCGCATCCGTCAGGCGCGGCTTGGGCGCGGCCTCATGACGAAAATTCGGGTCTTCGTCCCAATAGCGCTGCATGAGCGGGCGATAGTTCAGATATTCAAACCAACGGCAGCGGTAGGACATGGTCGCTTCGAGGATCTCATGCCCCACCGTCAGCAGCACGTCGCGAGGCGGCATACAGCCGAATTGACTGTCGGTGTGGAAATCGGGCGTCGTGACGGGTTTGGAATGATCAATGCTGTCGGGGCGATCCACCCGGATACCGCGTGCTTTCAGTTGGTTGGCGAACTGGTCCAGCAGTTCGTTGGCCCGATCAATGGTTTCCTGTGGGCGCCGGCCCCATTGGCCGCGCATGTCGGAATCCTCGGGCACCTTGGCGTCCAGCGCGGGTTCTTCGGGCGGGATATGACAATCATCGGCGCGGCCCACGATCACGTGGCGCAGCCTATCCCATTCATTCCAGCTTTTGACTTGCGTTTTTTCTGGCGACCAATCCGACATGGCGCGTCTCCCGGCTTTGGGAGAAGGGGCGGGCCTCCAATCTCCCGATTGAAAGTCCCGGCGTACAGGATCGAAAAGCGGGCCAAGAGGTACCTCTCCCGCGACGCCATCGCCCGCGGCCCGTCCTCGCCATAGCAGACGCGCAACGCCCGCGAAAGAGCCGCCCGCTTTTGCGTGTTTTTCTTCCCATGGGTCGCCCAATTTGCGAACATTGTTGGAAAATCGACGGCGCGGATGATGTAAATGCCATTCACATTCCCTATATCCGTCGCACATGTTTGGAAAGAGGGGACGATTTAATGGCTGATTTTGACGCGCAGGTTCGGGATTCGCAGGCGCAAGTGGCGGAAGCACAGTCGAAGATCGCAGAGCTGACAAGCCGGATCGAAACAGCGCGGGCCAAAATGAAGGAAGGCGCCGATATCCAGTTCGATATCGAGAACGCCACCTTGGACGACGTGCACGCCCACACCGAAGTGATGAACGCCAATATCGCCGAACTTATCATGGGGCTTGATGATGTGACGGCGGGATTTTCCAAGGATTTCGACGAGATGCGCACGAAAACCGGCTGGGAAAGCTTCGTCGGTATCTTCGCCAAGGCCAAGTCGGATTCCATGCGGGCCGAACGTATTCGCACTGCCTCCATCGATGACAAGCTGCAAGATCTCATCGCCAAGTCCGATACGATTGTGAAACTGCTGCAAGGTCAGCTTGACGTGCTGGAAGGCGAGAAGGTCAAGGTCGGCATCAACCTGACCGAAACGCTGGATGAGCGCGAATTCACGGTCAAGGAGCTGGCGGATCTGCAGGACCAGATCAAGGCGATGGATCCCAAGATCATTGCGCTGGAAAACCAGATCGCCTCTGAAACCGATGCGGCCAAGCGCACCGCGTTGGAGACGCAGCTTGCGGATGTGAACAAGCAATATAACGAGATGGTGCAACAAGAGCAGGTCAAACTGGCCAAATCGCAAACGCTTGGGCGCTATATCGAAAAGGGCAAGACTTGGGTCGACAGCTTGCAGAACCAGGCGGCGACGCAGATGGTGCTGATCAACAAGCTGCAAACAGACACGCAGCAGCGGGTCGTGCTTTATGATGCGCTGACGAAATCCTTGAAAACGGCGCAGCAGCAGGACGTGGCGCACCGGATCAACGAGATCGGCGTCAAGACGGATCAAGAGGCGCAATCCGCCATGGCCGGGATCGGCGCTGCGACCAACCAGAAAATGGCCGACATGATGGAAGCGCATGAGGACCAGATGGTCTTTGCCCGTGACGTGCTGGAAGCCAAGGCCAAGGCCGACGAACGCTTTGCCCGCCGGTTTGAAGATATCGTGAAAAAGCACGACGCAAATGCGTATGGAGGGTAGCGGCGTCCCAGGAGCGCTCTGAAAGGTGCGTTTAGGCCGACGATGGGCGGAGCGCTAAAGACGAGAAAGCAGGAAAGAATGAAACATGAGTATCGGAACTCTTCTGATCTTCGTTTCTGTTCTGTGGATCGTCGCCGGGACCACTGGACTGGTTCTGTTGGGTAAGACGAAGAAGGGTGGCCGGGCTTGAAGCCAGAAAGCTTGTTTGAACGACCAAAGCCGTTGAGGGTAAAAAGCCTGAACGAGTTGGGGGCTGACTTTAAGCCGCGATGGGTACGATTAAGGCGGTACACTTGGGCCGGGCTTGCGTTTGCTCAAGTGGTCTGGATGGCGCTTCTTTTCAACGGTTCGCAGGTTGCCAATCTTGTGGCTATCACGATGAGCTTTCTGGGTATCCCTTTCATCATGTTTGCTGTGTACCCGCGTTCCACCTTCGCGGCATTCGGAGTTTTGGGGCGCTGGTTTCCCAGGTTTGCGGTGTGGCATGCGAGGCAGGAAACGAATTATGAATTCGATCTCGATTGGGACGAAAAACGCAGATGACTGATCCCGCCAATTCCGCTGGCCTGACCGACCTCTTCGCTTCGCGCCGCTATTTCCGCAAGTTCGAAACGGTGATGGGCCACATGGCGCGTGTCGCCGGCGTGATGGAGACCGAAGGCGATCTGAGCCGGGAGGAGGTCAAGCTGCTGGTGCGCTATGCGACGGCGCTGACGTTTACCTTCCGGGCGCTCAGCCTCAAATACCTGCTGGTGGGTCGGGATACCGGACGGTTCTTCGGCTCGCTCGCCATCGACAGGACGGAAAGCGGTTTCCCGACGGCGACGGAAATCCTGACGATGGGACATGATGCGCTTCAGGCCGACACGCATCTGGCCGGAGCGCCGTCGGTCGCCGATCTCAAACGGCAGATGGTCGATGTCATCATCGGTGAACGCAAAGTGCCGACCAAGCTGCAATTCGCGCTGTCGCAGCGGCTGTATTATGAGGAGTTGCAGAAGGGCCAACTGTTCTGGGCGCGCAATGATCCAAGCCTTCAATGGTTGGGCAATCTGGGCGAGGACCGGCGCAGGTTTTTGATCCACTGGGCGGTCTGGGACAGCCAGTTGAATCTGCCGGTCATCTATTTGATGGAATGCGAGGACACCGGTCGCACTCCGCTGCCCAAAGACCAGCGCCGCTGGCCCGAGGCGCAAGCCCATTTGATGGCGCAAAGCCTTGGTGCGCTCAAACTGGTTACAATCGCCAAGGGGTTCGACGAGGATTTTGACGACTTGCATCCTAAGCGATTGCGACGGCTTCATGTCGGTCCGCTGTATTCCTCGGCCTTTACGGCGCAATCCGGCCCACTGGGCGAGGTGCTGAGCGCGGCGAAGGCCCCTGTTGGGCAAGATTGGGCGCTGGTGTGGACCGAAGAGGATTTGCAGTCCGAGCGCGTCGTCGAAGAACGTGCCGGTTGGTTTTCGAAAGTGGAGCGCGAAATTTTCGCGCTGGATCCGTTCTCTGGCCGCGGCGCGGAAACGGGAACGACGCGCATGCAGCGATCGATCATTTTGCCCGCGCGTCCGTTTCAGGTGCTTAGTGAATTGAACCCGTCGGGTTTCGATACCGTGCGCAAATATGTGGTGAGCGGATCGCGTGTGCTGCGGTATTGACGCCTCCGGCGGGAGTATTTGGGGAACAATGAATGCAAGCGGAGTGGCGGCGATGGGCCGGCTTGCAAAGGCAATGAGGGTGGAATGACCGAAACGGCGAATGAGATGGAACTGCGCGAGGCGGAGATCGTCAAGCATTACCCGATGGCGCTGGCTTTGCTTCAGGGGTTTGACCATGCGCCGCGGATCGGTAAGGCCGTGGCTGCGGTGCCGGAGCCGGAACGCTCTGCCGGGATTGGCACGCGGCGCAGGTTTCGCAGTACGACGCCGGGTCTGGTGACGCGGCGCACGGTTCCCGTTGGCGCGGTGCAGTTGGTGAACCGGATCGAGGGGGCCGACGAGGACGACGCGCTTGTCTCCCCCCTGCAGGCGACGGTGCTGAACGTATTGCGGCGCGCTTTGGCGATTTCTCTGGCGGTGGCGGAGGCCTATGCGGAGACTTCCGGGCTGGGCGATCTCAAACGGGACAATCTGGAAGGGCATCTGGCGCAGAACCGGCGGACCGAATTTACCGAATTGCTGGCGGCGGAGGCTTTGGTCACGCTGCATGTTTTTGCCAATGCGACGGCCTTCCTGATCGCCCCGCATCTGAGCGAGGTGACGGTTGAGCTAGGCGAGTTCGATGAGCTGTTGACCGATAATGGTCAAACCGCTTTGCATGGCGCGCTTTGGGCGCTGGATCAGGCGGTGGCGGCACATGCGCCTGAGGATGCGCAACTGGTGGCGGTGGTCGCGGCCTTTGCGGAAACGGTCATGGAGAAGGTTGCGCTGCGCGCCCAATCGGCAGAGCGTCTGGGTCCGTTCGAGACGGCAAGGTGGCGGGTGGAGGCAGATGATCTGCCGATTGCCGGGTTCGTCCCGGCGACCAAGGCGAAATCCTCTACGCTGACGATGACCTTCAAGAAGCCCAACGAGGTGGTCGGCAACCACATCGCGAAGTATCAGGCGATGCGGCTCGCCAAGATGATCATGGCCTATGATTTTGATCGGCGGCTGAACCCCTTTGTGGAGCTGGGTGGGTTCATCCTTACCTTCATGGGGGATGGTATGCCGGGGACGGGCAAGACCACGCTGATCCAGATGATGGCAGGCCTGATCAACGAGTATTGTTTGAATGCGGGCTATCCGTTTCGCTATCAGAACCTGTCGACGGACAATATCGACAGCTATCAGGGCAAATCGGGGCAGAACGCCAAGGCCTTTATCAACAACGTGCTGGACCCGTCGGTCATTGGTTTTGGCACGATTGACGATATTGACCAGTTGGCCGGCAAGCGCGGAGATCGGCAGTCATCTTCGGGGCAGTTGGAAATTACCGCCGTGTTGATGGAGAGTTTCGCCGGTGCCAATACCGTGGTGCGGGGCAATTGCACTTTTGGGATGTTCTCCAACTATCCGGAGAATGTGGACGATGCGTTGCGCCAGCGGGCGGGGGCGCGGTTCCTTGTGGACGGTCCGCAGACGCGGGAGGATTATGTCGATATCCTTGCGCTGTTGATGGGCAAGAACCACGATATTCCGTTGGGCGATCATGAGCTTTACGCGGCGCAAGAGATCAAGCGCGCGGTTGCCAAGAGCTTTGACGGGCATGCGCGGCCTCACGAAGAGGGGCTGGTCAGGGTGTTCGATGAGGTCGCAGCGCGGGTTGGGGCGCTCGACACGATTGCCAAGCTGGGCGCCTACCTCAAGGCCATTCAGGAGGCGGACCCCCGGTTCACCGGGCGGGCGATCAAGAATATCACCGATGCGGTGAAGGTCCGCGCGATGGATTTCGAGCTGCCCGATGACTGGATGGAAGAGCCTGATCTGTTCCTGTTCAAGCCGTATGACGAAAAGCTGGGCATGATCGCGGAGCTGCGTCAGCCGATCACGGTGGATATGGTCGTGCAGGAGATCAACCGCTATGCCGATAGTGAGTTCCGGTATGCTGACAAGTCTGACGAGGTCGCGATCGATGGGATGGTGCGGGACATGCAACGTTCTGCCGAGGCGAAGAAACGGTATCTGGAGGGCGGCGGATGAAGCGCGCACGCGCATTTGGCGCGGTCGGATTTGAGTATTTGAGGAACAATGAAGCGGACTTGGTCATGGCGCGGCGGGCTTTGCCACGTTTGGGTTCGATCGGGTCGGCCGGGTCATCTGATCTGCGCGGAGCGCTGCGATGAAGCGTCTTATCCAGAAAGGCCTGATGTTCGGCAATCTGATCCATGTGGCGAGCCCCGCGATGGTGGAGCGGTATAATCGCGCGTTGGAGCATCTGACCGGCAAGCGCACGGCGCTGATGGATTTCTACATCGATATTTCCGGGTTTTCCCCGGAGATCGGGCTGGAGCTTGAGGATGAGCTTTATCTTAATCATGCGGGGGTGAACCGGCAGTTCATTCTGCTCACGACGGAGCAAAAGAAAGCGCCGCTCCTCAATGCGAAATTCTCGACCTCGCGCACGATCTTGCGGCATTTCATTGAAGAGAACGAGCCAGAGCTCTTTGCCTTGACGGCGCGGGATGCGGTGGCGGGGGAGTTGGTGAATTCCGTCTATACGATCACCAGCCCGCGCAAATTGTTCGATATCCGCAAGATCACAATCGATGCCGATACAACGCAGGGGACGGTGACCCATGCGCATACATTGGGGGCCAAGGTCGATCGGTTTCTCAAGGAAGAGGAGGCCTGGTTCGACGATGTGCTGATCGGCGAGATGATCCAGCTTGCCGAAAAGACCGGGGATGTGACGCGCAATCCGGTGCGGCTGAAGCACATGGAGTTCGAGCAGGGCAATTTCTGGACCACGCATTTCGGCCCGCTTTACGTATTTCAGGATGTGACGCACCCGGCCATTCTGACGGCGGGCGATCCGCGTATCCTTGAGGGCGTGCCGGTGCCCTATGTGTTCCATATGAGCCAGCGCAACGAGATTGCGAAGTTCTTTGATTTGAACGG
The DNA here is from genome assembly GCF_004803475.1 of Aliishimia ponticola. GTDB lineage: Bacteria > Pseudomonadota > Alphaproteobacteria > Rhodobacterales > Rhodobacteraceae > Aliishimia > Aliishimia ponticola. The sequence goes on along the minus strand of NZ_SRKY01000003.1, from coordinate 600,601 downwards.
GCTGGTTGAGCCGATCGTAGCGGCGCAAGGGGTCGATGCGGCCGCGATCCTGCGCCAGAAGATGGATTTCATCCTGATCGATGCGGTGGCGGGGGAGGCGACCGACCTTGATTTGCGGTCCCGCGCCGAGATGCGGCGGCTTGCGCGCACCTATGCGGACCGGTTGCCCGAGGAATTCCATGCGCTGGCCGCGCTGGTCAACTGGGCCGAAAACGGTGGGCCGTGGCCGCGGATTACATCGAAGCATCCGGCCTATTTCTACACGTTGCGGGCTGCGGACCACCCGGATGCGGACCTGATCAACATGGCGCTGGCGGAATTGTCCCCCAAGGATGTCCGGCAATTGTTCATTTGCCACAAGGACTTGTTCTATCAGACCTATGCCGCCTGGCCGGATGCCAAGAAGGCTTATGTGGCGGATTATCTTGAACGAGAGTATCAGGTGGACAAAGCGGGGGCGCGGGCGGCGATCTTTGGCCGGGAGCCGGCGATGGAAGGCGATACGCCGCCGCCCAAGGATTTGGTGACGCAAGTGGGGCCTTGGGGCGCCATCAGGAGGCGGTAGTATGTTTGCATTGGCGAGGCTGGTGGTTGTGGGGTTCGTACTGATGACCCTCGTCTATATCGTTCTTTCGCTCTATTCCCGGTCGGTGCGCCGCCGCAAGTTGAACGAGGAATGGGAAGAAGACCCGCAAGGCCCGCGCGAGGCGTTCGTCGAAGCGGGGCTGGAGGAGTATGACAGTTCGCTGCGTCGCAAGCTGATCCTTGGTGTTTATATCGTGCCGACCCTTGTGGTCGCGCTTATCATCTATCTGACTAATTTCGCCTGATCGGGAGAGAGGCACATGTCCTACGTCAAATGGTTCGTCATCCTTGTGTTCTGGATGGCTGTCGCGACTTTCTTTCACTACACGCTGCCGCAAAAAGATGTGGTGCGGATCGTGAACACCTATGAGGAGCGGCAGGATCTGCGCGACTGGACGCGGATGTTCTGGTCTGTGCCGGAGGATCAGTCAGTCGATCTGGCCAACCGAGACGTGCAGTTCATCCAAGGGGTGCGCGCGAATGGCCGACCGATCGTGTACCGCAATGAGGACACGGGCTGGAGCTGGCCGCCCTATTTCAAATTCGATACTGCGAATCTGTATACCGAAGCGAATGATGCGGTGTCTTCGAAGGACGATCCTGAATGGGTTCTGGTCACGCATTACGGATGGCGCAACGAGTTCCTGTCGATTTTTCCGAACGCGATCAGCGTGAAGCCCTTCCCCGAAGGTCCGGATGGCCGCAAGCCGATCCCGTGGGTCAATATCGTGATCCTGACGATCTTTGCGGCGATCATATATGGTATCTGGGTGCGCTGGCGCAGGTTCCGGATGAAGCGGATCGATCCGACACTGGAAGAGTGGCAGGACAATTTCGAAGCCGCGGGCGAGGCGATGGAAGATCGTCGCAACCGGTTCCGCCGTTGGCTGGATACGTGGCGGCGCAAGTAAGCGGCGCGGCGTGACCCGCCCAAAGGTATTCAGCGCGCGTCGAGGGCGCGCCCGCTCCGATCAGTCCGCGAACAGGTAATCGGATTGCGCGATCTCGCGCGCCTTGTTGGGTTCGATCGACAGGAATTCGGAAAGGGCGAGTGTGTTTTCCTCCGGCTCTGCCGCTTCCCTAAAGTGGTAGTGGTGATCGAACCCGGCATCGCGGATCATATCGCTTTCATGTTCGATATCACCGCGGATCGTTGGCAGCAGCCGTTCCAGAGTCTCGCGCTGGGTTTGCTGCCCGGCCAGACCAACGCGCATGGCGTGCCCGATCAGGTAGGAGTCGGAGAACTTGCATTCGATCTCAAGGAATTTCGTGCGGGATCGATCCGTTGCGAAGTCCTGAAGCAGATCGAGATTGGCAGGGTCCATGCACACGATCAGCCGGTCCGTTTCAAAATAGTCGAAGAGCATCCGCATCAGCGCCCGTCGGTGCCGGGTGCGCTTGCCAAGCGTCTTTTGAATACCGCCGAGATCGGGCAACTGGGTGTCTTCTTCGTTGAAGAGGTATTCGATCGTGGGGACGTTCGTGACCTGCCGCACCCGTTCCAGCAGGCGCTTTGCCACGTGCCACTTCTTGCACACGAGGATCATCAACTCGCGATCCCGTCCCAGAGAGCTTTCGGTTTCCCAGAAGCGAGAGGCAAACCGGCGTCCGATACGCCCGCGTTCCGTCAGGAACTTGAACAGGCTGCGCCCCTCATTCGAAATCTTGAAGTCAATTCCAGTCGCCGCATAAAGCAGGCCGAGCCGTCGTTTGAGATCATACGCCTCTGGGCTGACCTTGCGGGCAAAAAGGTAATCCTGACTGACCAGCAGATCGTAGTGATCGTTGTAGAACGACACCGGCATCCCGTAGTCGGAGAACATCAGGAAGGTGAGCGTGCGGGCGCGAATTTCCGTCTCTGGCACGAGGTGGCGCACAAGGGTTTGAAAGAATGTCTCGTCCGGAATCCAGGTGGTCTTGAAAAAGCGCAGCACGTCGCGGCGTTTGCGGGTGAAGGCGATCACATCCTCCACCGTGCGGCGGCGCAGGCACCACCATTGGCTGCCGATCATGACCTGGATATCGTCAGGGATTTTCCGAGTCAGGCCGAGCTTTTTCTGAAGCTCGAACATGGCATAAAACGCGCGCTTTTGCGTGCGTTCGTTGAACCAGTGGCGATAGATCAGCCGTTCTTCCTTCCATCCGGTCTTGATCCAGTCGCTTTCGAAATAGTCGAAGCTTTCGATGAAGTCGGCGTCGTTTTCGTCAAGGAAGCGATGGACATATTCGGCGGTCTTGATCGCCATGCAGTCGCCCGAGAGCATGTAGAAATGGGTGGCGCGCGGAAAGGTATCCATCGCGGTTTGCACACAGGCGAGGGTGGCTTCGACTAGGCTCCACTCCCCCCAGCCGCAGCGGATGCGGTTGCTGCAAAACGCGACCTGATGGTTATCCGCCAACGCTTCGCGAATCCGGGTGTAATCGGCCCGCGACGCAGAAGCATCGAAATGGATCGCCATGTAGTCGCCGACCGCAGTTAGCCGTTCCGCCTGCTTGATGATCGCATCGGGGTCTTTATGACACAGCAGGATATACGCGATTTTCGCCATGGACGGCCACTTGCTGCTCGCATTGCTCTTGACCATAATCTGTAATGATGAAGAGCGATTGAATAAACACGATTTATTTGCTTTTTTTGATATATAGGGCGCGTCGCGTGCAAGAACGGCGTTGATTTGAGAAGGTATCGGGTATGGGTTTTCCAGGAACGTGGATGACGACCAGCGAAAGCATGGTCTACCGGGTTGTGCCGAAATGCGCGTGTTCGACCATCGGACAGATCATGTATTTTTCCGACCATGGCGAATTTTTCGACGGCGACATCCATGACGCGCAGTCGGGGCTGCACAAATGGGCGCTGGACGAGAGCCAGCAGCCGATTTCGGACAATGTGGTGGCGCATAAGTCCTATGCCTTCACCTGCGTGCGTAACCCCTACACCCGCATCCTGAGTTCGTTCTTCGACAAGATTTGCGGTATTCAGCGCAACGGGCGGCGTTACCGTGGGAACCTTGTGCCGCTTTTGATCCAGAAATACGGGATCGAGGTGGGCGGCGAGGACGGCAAGGAAGAGTTCGACCAAATTCGCAGCTTCCGCCGGTTCCTTCTTTTTGCCCGCGATTCAATCCGTTGGCGCCGCCCGATGGAGCCGGACATTCACTGGTCCGCGATGTCGGGGCATGTGTCGACCTTCATCGTCAATGGCGGGCGCTACGACAAGATTTTCTGGACCGAAGCGTTCAATGACGGAATGGCGCAGGTGCTGGACGCGGTCGAGACGCCTGTTGCCGTCGATCTGGACAATATTCCCCGGTTCAACGAGAGCGAAGGGCACGGTCCGAAACGCGCGCACCCGGTCGAGGATTATTTCGACGATCTGTCGATGCATCTGGTCTATGAAATCTACAAACGCGATTTCGATCTGTTCAAATACGATTTCGCGGACCCGTCGAACAAAATGCCGATCGGGGAGATCGATCTGGACGAGGTGCATGCCAAGCTTGGTGATTGACCGCTGTGCGGCTTGATTTCGGATCGGCTGCGCCGACCCGACAAAGGCGGGGGCGCTGCCCCCGCGCCCCCGGAGTATATCAAGAACAATGAAACCGCTGGGTGGCGTTAGCGCAGCCGTGCAAGAAGGGCTGGTGACGGTTTGCCTGTCACCGGCAGTGCGTTGGCCTGTTGGTAGGCGCGGATGGCGGTTTCGGTTTTCGACCCCAGAACGCCGTCGGCCTCGCCCGCATCGAAACCGGCGCGGGTCAGGCCGCGTTGCAGGGCTTTGCGATCGGACAGGGTGAGACCGTAGGCATCGGGCGGGAAGTTGCCCTGAATCGGTCCGCCGCCTGCGATCCGGTCGCTGAGATGTCCGATCCCCAGCGCGTAGTTTTCCGAATTGTTGTAGGTGAGCAGGGTGCCGAAATTGCGGGTGACGGCGAAAGCCGGGCCCGTCCGGCCTTGCGGGATCAGGATACCTGCGGAGCTGAGTGCGGCCATTGAGCCGCCATCGGCGCGGCGAATGCCCGCGGCCTGCAGGCTCGCGGCGCTTTGCCGGGCGTTGCGGCCAAATGGGCCGGTATAGCTTGCGGGCAGAATGACCTCTGCACCCCAGGGCAGTCCGCGTCGCCAACCGTTGCGTTGCAGGTAGGCGGCGGTGGAGGCGAGTGCATCGGTTGGGTCATTGCCCCAGATGTCGCTTCGTCCGTCGCCGTTGAAATCCACGGCGAAGGCCCGGTAGGAGGTTGGGATGAACTGGGTGTGCCCCATCGCACCGGCCCAGCTGCCGGTCATGCGGCTGGCGGATACATCGCCATCCTCGATGATTTTCAGTGCTGCGATGAGTTGTTTTTCGAAGAACGACCCGCGCCGACCATCATAGGCCAGCGTGGCCAGCGCGGAGATCACGGGCGCGTCGCCTTTGCGTTCGCCATACCGGCTTTCGAGCCCCCAGATCGCGCAGACGATGCGTGCCTCGACGCCGTATCGTGCTTCGATAGCGGAGAGGGTGCCAGACTGGCTGCGCAGCTTGGCTTTCCCGGTGGAGACCCGCGCATCGGAGGCGGCAATGGCCAGGTAGTCTTCCAGCGTGCGGGTGAATTCCGTCTGATTGCGGTCGCGCGCAATGACGGCAGGCAGATAGCCCGCGCCGCGCAGCCCCTGCGAAATGGCGCTTGAGGACACGCCTGCCGCCGCAGCCCGGCCCCGGAACCCGCTGAGCCATGCATCGAATCCGAGATTGGCCGCTTTGCGCCATGCGGTTTGCCCGCCGCTGCCGCCCGTTGGTGCCCCCGGTACGCATCCGCCAATCGCCAATGCCCCTGTCGCTGCGATAAAGCCGCGTCTTGAAATCGTCATGGATTTTGTTCCTGCCCTGTTTGCCGCTATCCTGCCGTGACCTGCGGCGCTGGGCAAGGCGGAGCTTGCAAGCTGGCAAGGCTCTGCTTAGGTACACATCCCATGGCCAAACCCAAGACTGATCCGAATTACAAGGTTATCGCGGAAAACCGCCGCGCCCGCTTCGATTATGCGATCGAAGAGGATATCGAGTGCGGCATCGTCCTTGAGGGCTCCGAGGTGAAATCGCTGCGTGTCAACTCTGCCAATATCGCCGAAAGCTATGCGATGGTGGAGGATGGCGAGTTGTGGCTGACCAACAGCTATATCGCACCTTATGAGCAGGCCAAGACCTTCGGTCATGAAGAGCGGCGCAAGCGCAAGCTGCTGGTGAGCCGGAAGGAATTGGCGCATCTGTGGAACATGACCCAGCGCAAGGGCATGACCATCGTGCCCCTGGTCATGTATTTCAACCATCGCGGCAAGGTGAAGCTGAAGATCGGTATCGCCAAGGGTAAGAAGCTGCATGACAAGCGCGAGACCAGTGCAAAGCGGGACTGGAACCGCCAGAAGTCGCGGCTCCTCAAGGAACATAGCTGACAGGGGCCTCGCGCGCGTGGTGGCCCAGACCGCGCGCCATAAGTCCGGTGCCGATCTGCCGCGTTAGGCCAGACCAGTGCGTACGTCGCGGATCGCCTTGTCGACCTTTCCAAGAAAGCCCCAACCGGTAAAGATCGTCAGCAGCGTGAAGATGATCGTTTGGCTGTCCCCGTCGAGCAGTTCGGTCAGTTGCGGCGAGCCGGGCGCTTGCAGCCCCAGTTCCGGGATGACCGCCGCCGCGATCAGGCCGGCAATGCCGATCACCGACTTCTTGCCGTCCAGCAGCCGCCCCACGGTCTGACCCAATGCGGCGTTGACCGGGGTCAGCACCTTTTTGACCTGCGCGCGCGGGTCGATCGTATCGGGGTCGATCAGTTCAAGGTCCAGCTTGTCCTCCAGCAGGGCGCGCAGCATTGCCTTGGAGCGGCGCTGCGAATCGCCTTCTGCGACGTCTTTCTTCAGCGCCTTGCCCAGCACGGCGCCCAGCACCGCGCTTTTGCCGCCGGTTGCCCCGGCCAGCGCAATCCGCAGCAGATCGTCGCCGTCAATGTCGAGCCTTCTGTCGGAAATCTTCATGACCGTTTTCGGGCGCAGGCCCGCTCCTTGTGGCAATGTATCAACAAAACTGCGCAGGGCGGTCAGTCGGTTCAGCCAGCCTGCGCCAAAATGTTCGAAGTCTTCATGCGCGCGGAAATAGGCGTCTTGCAGGTCCATGAAGGCCGTGGCCAGAACGCTCGCATCGGTTTGGCGAATGGCGGTCACGGTGATCCGTCCAAGGATGCCGTCGATTTCCAACGGCTCACCGTCAGCGGTCATGCCCAGATCGTTGAAGGCCGCTTGCAGCATCATCACGGCACGCTTGGGCCCGTGCAGAACCGCCGCGTTATACAGCACCATGGCGGACCGATCCGGCAGCTCGCCGCAGCGGCACAGGTTATAGTAATTGGTCCGCAGGATCGCATCGGCTTCGGCGCGGGTCAGGTTGCGCACATCCTCGACCGTGACATCGGTTTTGCGCCACGCCGACAAGGTGGCCTGCGTAACCCCCATATTCGTGGCCCCGCCCGCGTCATGCGGGTTGTCGACAAAGCCGCCTTCCCATTGGCGAATGAACGCATGCAGTTTTTGGAACCGCGCGTCGTCCTGTGCGCCTTCCACCGCCAGCGCGGGCCCGCTGGTCGAGATATGAACCGTGCCCGCTTCGGCCTCCATCTGCGCGACAAGTTCGTCATCCAGACCCGGACGTTCGGGCGTGGCATCGGGCTTGGGCGGCGCGCCGCTGCCTTCCCAATTGTCGATCAGCGTGGCCAGACACTCCGCCCAGACGCCATCACCGCCCTCGGGGTACTTGCCCTTGCGCAAGTCTCGCGCCGATACGCCGATCAGCTGGATATGCGGTTTTTCGATCAGCTTGCCCGCCTTGTTGAACAGTGGGGTCATCCCGTGTTCCTTGGCCAGTTCGTGCATCCGCGTCCACTTTTTCGCATTCGCGCCGGTGTCGTTCCAGCTCCATCTGCCATTGCGGTCCTTCAGCACGAAATCCACGGCCAGCCCGTATTGATGGATGGAGCCCCAGCCCCGCACCCAAGTTACTTTCGGACCGGGCTTGTTCCGGCCCTTGGCAAACAGGATTTCTTGCCGCTCAGGGCTGCGAAACGCTTCGAATACCTCGAACCGGATACCTTCGTCGTTCAGCTTGTCCCGTATCGCCTGAACCTTGTCGCGGATCGCGGGATGAAGGCGGGAAATATCGCCATCGCGTGCGCTTGAATTGCTCATCGGATCGCTTTCTGCAATGTCGTCCGCCCCAAAGAAAATCTGGACATCCAGCGGCGCGGAGATGTGGAAAAAAACGGCTCAAATAAAACTCGCTATGCGAGAATGTTACCTCTTAACCGGAAAAAAGTACACAAGGCGGAAGGGCGGGAATTCCATACCCTGCGGGCTGGCCCCGCGCGATGCCGGGGGAAATCCCCCTGCTTTTTCCCGTTTAGATGGGTCTTGCCGCGCTTTAGATCGATCATGTGGCGGTGGGGCTGGTTTGACGGCCCAGCGATCCGGCGCGTGATGAAAACGATTTACGGGGGAATGGTTCATGGAATTGATTATCAGCCTGATCGCAGGGGCCTTGGGCGGGAATGTCGCCGGGGGGCTTGCAAAAAGCATCAACCAAGGCGCGCTGGTCAACTCGATCGCCGGCATTGTCGGCGGTGGCTTGGGCGGTACGATCCTTGGTGCGCTGGGCATGGGTGACGTGGCGGGCGGTGGGCTCGACCTTGCGGGCATCCTTGGCCAAGTCGTCGGTGGCGGTGCCGGTGGTGGCGCTTTGCTTGCCATTGTCGGCCTTGTGCGCAACGCAATCGCCAAATAACGACTTACGATCGGGTCGCCATCTGGTTGTGGTTGCCCTGATCGTAGGCGAGGCCGGATCCGGGATGCTCCGGCTTCGCCAACTCTGTGCTGTCTTTACAGCGTCGCCCGCTCTTGCACCCTTGGTTCGTCAGGCTTAATCAGGACGAGCCTTTTCGTATGGGGGAAGAGATGTCCGACGACCCGAAAACACTGGTTTCGACCGAATGGCTGGCGGCCCATCTGAAGAACCCCGATCTGCGGATTCTGGACGGGTCTTGGTATTTGCCCGATGCCGGACGCGATCCCAAGGCCGAATATGACGCGGCCCATATTCCCAACGCGCGGTTCTTTGACATCGACGAGATTTCGGATCTCCGGTCGGATTTGCCGCATATGGCCCCAAGCCCAGAAAAGTTCACATCGCGGATGCGCGCAATGGGCGTCGGTGACGGCCATCAGGTCGTGGTTTATGACGGCGCGGGGCTGATGTCCGCGGCGCGGGTCTGGTGGCTGTTCAAGCTTATGGGCCATGACGATGTTGCGGTGCTGGATGGTGGCTTGCCCAAATGGCAGGCCGAAGGGCACCCGGTGGAGGATCTCGATCCCGTGATCCGCGACCGCCACATGGTCGTGCGGGTCCAGAACCACCTTGTGCGCGATGTGACGCAGGTCAGTCAGGCCTCCAAGCTGGGCGATGCAGAGATCGTCGATGCGCGCTCCACCGAACGATTCCGCGGCGATGCGGCAGAACCGCGTCCCGGTCTGCGCGGTGGGCATATCCCTGGCTCCAAAAGCGTGCCATTCGGTGTGCTTTTGAACCCGGATCAGACGATGAAGTCCCCGGACGATCTGCGCGCGGCCTTCGAAGCGGCTGGCGTCGATTTGTCCAAACCCGCCATCACGACCTGTGGGTCCGGCGTGACCGCCGCGATCCTTGCCCTCGCGATGGAGCGGATGGGCAAGTCAGATTGGTCCCTTTACGACGGGTCCTGGTCCGAATGGGGCCAGTTCCCGACCCTTCCCGTTGCCACCGGAGACGCATGATGTTCGAAACGCTTCAAGCCCAGCCTGCCGACAAAATCCTGATGTTGATGCAGATGTTCCGCGAAGACCCGCGCGAACAGAAGATCGACCTTGGCGTTGGCGTTTACAAGAATGCGGACGGGCAGACGCCGATCATGCGCGCCGTCAAAGCGGCCGAGAAGAAAGTCTGGGAAACGCAGGACACCAAGTCCTATACCGGGCTGGCAGGCGATCCGGCCTTTGCCGACGCGATGATCGACCTGATCCTTGCGGGTGCGGTTGCCCGCGACACGATTGCCGCCGTGGCCACACCGGGCGGCACTGGCGCGTGTCGTCAGGCGTTCGAAGCCATCAAGATGGCCCGTCCGGGCGCACGCGTCTTCGTTTCCGATCCCACATGGCCCAACCATCTGTCGATCCTGAAATACCTCGGGATGGAAGTCGTGCCCTATCGCTATTTCGATGGGGAAACGCGCGGCGTCGACATTGCGGGTATGCTGGAAGACATCGGCAAAGCGGGGCCGGGCGATGTCGTGCTGCTGCATGGCTGCTGCCACAACCCGACCGGGGCGAACCCGAACTCTGCCGATTGGGATGCGATCATCGCGTCCTTGCAGAACAGCGGCGCCACCGCGATGGTCGATATCGCGTATCAAGGCTTTGGCGACGGGCTGGAAGAAGACGCGGCCGCAACCCGTAAACTGGCCGCCGCGCTGCCCGAATTGCTGATCGCGGCAAGCTGTTCCAAGAATTTCGGCGTTTACCGCGAACGTACCGGCCTGCTGATGCTGATCGCGCAGGACACGGGCGCGAAGGCGCTTAACCAAGGGACATTGGCCTTCCTGAACCGCCAGAATTATTCCTTCCCGCCCGATCACGGTGCGCGGATCGTGACGGCAGTGCTGACGGATGCCGAATTGCGTGCCGACTGGCAGGCCGAACTGGAAGACGTGCGCCTGTCCATGCTGGGCCTGCGCGAAGAGCTCGCGAATGAGCTGCGGCGGCTTTCGGGCTCTGACCGGTTCGGGTTCCTGGCCCAACACCGTGGGATGTTCTCGCGGCTCGGCACCACGCCGGAGCTGGTTGAAAAACTGCGTGTGGATCACGGCATCTACATGGTTGGCGACAGCCGGATGAACATCGCCGGCCTCAACAAGCAAACCGTGCCGATTCTGGCGCAAGCGATCATCGACTGCGGTATCTGATCACGAATTCATGGAACGCTCCCGGCGCTGAGGCGTTGGCAGATTGAACCGGCGGCGGAGGTTAAGCCTTCGCCGCTTCCAATTTGTCACCCGATGAAAGGGAGAATTGCCATGAAAGTCCTCGTTGCTGGAGCCACCGGGAAAACCGGCCTGCGGGTCGTGCGTGAACTGGCCGAACAAGGCCACGAGCCAATTGCGATGGTGCGCGAAAGCTCTGACACCAGTGAATTGCCGCGAGGTGTCGCACAGCGTACCCAGGATTTGACGAACCTGTCCGATGACGCTTGTGACGGCTGCGATGCGGTGATCTTTGCCGCCGGGTCGGGCAGCAGCACCGGGCCGGAGATGACCGACAAGATCGACCGCGACGGCGCGATAGATTTGGTGGATGTGGCCAAGCAGGCGGGCGTCCAGCGCTTTGTCATGCTCAGCAGCGTCGGTGCGGACAACCCGCAGCAAGCGGGTGAGGATATGGCTCATTACCTGCAAGCCAAGCACGACGCGGATGAGTATCTGATGGGTTCTGGGCTGGACTATGCCATCCTGCGCCCCGTCGCACTGACGGAACGGGACGGGCGGCGCGATGTGCGGCTGGGCGACGATGTCGATCCGGGCGCGGAGGCTGCGCGCGGCGACGTGGCGGCGCTTTTGGCGCGGGCCGTGACCGATCCGGCCCTGTCCGGCAAGGCCGTGCTGATGCAGTCCTGCTAACCGGGCGCAAGACCGTTCTTGCAAAGAAAAAGGCCCGGGCGAAGACGCCCGGGCCAGTCATAGCCGAGAGGAAGGAGACTCAGCCGTTTGTGAATTCGGGATAGGCTTCCATCCCCAGTTCGGACATGTCGAGACCGTTGATCTCGTCCTCTTCGCTCACACGGATGCCCATGGTCGCTTTCAGGATGAACCACACGATCAGCGATGCGACGAAGGTGAACACGCCGTATGCGACGATACCTGTCAGCTGGCCTGCGATGGTTGCGTCACCGTTGTAGAAGATCACGGCGATTGTGCCCCAGATGCCTGCGAACAGGTGAACCGGGATCGCACCGACAACGTCGTCGATTTTCAGCTTGTCGAGCATCGGAACCGTCAGAACAACGATGATACCACCGATTGCACCGATCCACAGCGCACCGAAGAGCGACGGTGCCAGCGGTTCAGCGGTGATCGACACCAGACCGGCCAGCGCGCCGTTCAGCACCATGGTCAGGTCAGGCTTCTGATACAGGACTTGCGTCAGGATCAGCGCGGTTACGGCACCGGCAGCAGCTGCCATGTTGGTGTTGGCGAAGATGCGGGACACGTCGGAAACGTCACCCACGGTGCCCATTGCCAGCTGCGAGCCGCCATTGAAGCCGAACCAGCCCAGCCACAGGATGAACGTACCCAGTGTTGCCAGCGCAAGGTTGGAACCCGGCATCGGATTGACGCGGCCATCCTTGTATTTGCCCAGACGCGGACCCAGAACGATCGCACCTGCCAGAGCGGCCCAGCCACCTACGGAGTGCACAACTGTGGAACCCGCGAAGTCCTGGAAACCAGCCGCATCAAGCCAGCCGCCGCCCCATTTCCACGAACCGGAGATCGGGTACATGAAGCCTGTCAGGATGACAGTGAAGACGAGGAAGGGCCACAGTTTGATCCGCTCGGCCAGTGCGCCGGACACGATGGAGGCCGTCGCAGCAACAAACACGAGCTGGAAGAAGAAGTCGGAGCCGACAGACGCATAGTCAAGCGCAGCATCCGCAGCCGCAACACCCACCGGGTCAAGCACGGTGATGTTGAAGAAGCCGCCGACATAGCCGTTGAAGTCGCCCGGATACATCAGGTTGAAGCCGACGAGCCAGTACATGATCGCCGCGATGGAGAAGAGCGCGATGTTCTTGGTCATCTGCATGGTCACGTTCTTGGAACGCACCAGACCTCCTTCCAGCATGGCAAAGCCCGCAGCCATGAAGAAGACGAGGAAGCCGGCCATGCAGAACAGCAGGGTCGTCATGATATAGGGTCCGATCTCGTCGAACCCAGGCGCCGCGTCCTGAGCGAATGCTGCGAAAGGCAGCACCGACAAGGCTGCGGCAGCGGTAAGCGTTTTCAAAGATTTCATTTGTTTGGTCATCCCTTGGTCCCGTGAGGCGCGGTTTAGAGCGCGTCTTCGTTTGTTTCGCCCGTACGCACGCGGATCGCTTGTTCCACGTCGAGCACAAAAATCTTGCCGTCGCCGATCTTGCCGGTCTGGGCCGTCTTTGTGATGGTTTCAGCGATCTGGTCTGCCATCGTGGCGGGAACCACGACTTCGATTTTGATTTTCGGCACGAAGTTCACGGCGTATTCGGCACCGCGATAGATTTCCGTATGCCCCGACTGCGAGCCGAAGCCCTTGATTTCGGTCACCATCATGCCCCGCACGCCGGCTTCGGTCAGTGCTTCGCGCACTTCCTCCAGCTTGAACGGTTTGATTGTCGCTATGATCAGTTTCACCCTGTTCCCCTCTGGTTAACTATCTCTCGCAGCACGTGCTGCGCCTTGGCCGTTGCAGAAAACTCCAAACGGCGAAGAAGGGGGGAGTGCAGTCGCGTAAATTGCCGCAAATTTGCTAGGCATATGCCTAAAATTTACGCTGTATATGGCGTGTGCTCAAATTTTGGGCGGTGTGAAAACGTGATCTTGGGCCGCGCTCTCTCAACATCCGGCCCAACACGGGCTATATTACCCAAAACAACGGGCCGGGCAGGGGTCTTTCATGAGTGATTCATCGCGCGGCAAGAAGCCGCTCGTGGCCGACAGGCGCTATTCCAAGAAAGCGGCGGCGAAAAAGAAACCGGCTGGCAAGACAAAGCGCCGGAAAGCAACGCGCACGCCGCGCCGTGGCGGCATTGTCGGGTTTTTCCGTTTTGTCATCGGTTGGGTTCTGCGACTGATCTGGAAGATCGTCTGGCGGACCGGAGTGCTGGTCGCCATCGTTCTTGGGCTGCTGGTGGGCTACAACTACACTTCCCTGCCTCCTGTCGAAAAGCTGCTGGACGGGCGGGCGCGCGGATCGGTGACGCTTTTGGATCGGGACGGCGCAGTGTTCGCGTGGCGCGGCGACCAATATGGCGGCGCGGTCACTGCCGATAGTGTCAGCCCCCATCTCAAGAACGCGGTCATCGCGACCGAGGACAAACGCTTTTACCGCCATTTCGGTGTCAGCCCGCGCGGCATCGCCAGCGCCGTGCGCATCAACCTGAGCGAGGGGCGCGGCCCGCTTTCCGGGCATGGCGGTTCCACCATCACCCAGCAGACGGCCAAACTGCTTTGCCTTGGGCGGGAGTTCGACCCGGCCGAGTGGAAAAGCGAAAAGGAATACGTCGCGGATTGCCGCCGTGGGTCCGTTCAGCGCAAGGCGGAAGAGGCGATCTATGCGCTTGCGATGGAGTTGAAGTATTCCAAGAACGAGATCCTCTCGATCTATCTGAACCGCGCCTACTTTGGGGGCGGCGCGTATGGGGCCGAAGCCGCAACGCAGCGCTATTTCGGGAAGCCGGCCAACGCGGCCAACCCGGCAGAGGCGGCAATGCTTGCGGGCCTGCTGACAGCGCCGTCTGCCTTGGCGCCGACCTCTGATATCGAACGGTCGCAAGCGCGGGCGGCCACTGTACTGCGTCTGATGCGCGAACAGGGCTATATCAGCGCCGCGCAGGAGCAGACCTTTCAGGACAACCCCGCGACCCTGTCGGAAGCCGCTGAAAAGCGCGCGGGCGGCTATTTCGCCGATTGGGTGATGTCCGATGCGCCTGAGTTCTTTACCACGACCACCGCGGATGTGGTGATCCGCACGACCTTGGATCAGCGCCTGCAAGAGGCCGCCGAAGCCGGGGTGAAGAAGGTCTTCGACGAGAAAGTTCGCCCCGGCTCCAAGGCGCAGGCTGCCGTGGTGGTGATGAGCGCCGATGGTGCGGTGCGCGCCATGGTCGGCGGGCGCAAGACCAAGGTGTCCGGCGCGTTCAACCGTGCTGTGCAGGCCAAGCGGCAAACCGGGTCGGCGTTCAAGCCCTTTGTCTATGCTGCCGCGCTGGATCTGGGCTACAGCCCTCTCGATACCGTGGTGGATGAACCTTATTGCCTGAATATCCCCGGATCGGGCGAATGGTGCCCGCGCAACTATACCAACCGGTTCTCCGGTCCTGTGACCGTGGCCGAGGCGCTCAGGGAATCGCTCAATATCCCGGCGGTGAAAATCTCCGAAGCGGTGGGCCGCGATCTGGTGCGGCAGGTGGCGGCGGCGTTCGGGCTGGACAGTGACCTTGCCGCTGGCCCGGCGCTGGCGCTAGGCGCGTCGGAAAGCACACTTCTTAATATGACCGGCGCTTATGCGGGTATCCTGAACGGCGGTTCCGCCGTGAAGCCCTATGGTCTGGTGGAACTGCGAATGGCCGGGGATGACGCGCCGCTGATGGAGGCCACAGGCGGCATCCAAGAACGCGTGATCCAGCAGCAGGCGGCACAGCAACTGGTCTGGATGATGGAAAAAGTCGTTTCCGAGGGCACCGGCGCGCGGGCGCAGTTCGGCGGCTGGCAGATCGCAGGCAAGACCGGAACGACACAAGCTGCCCGTGATGCGTGGTTCGTAGGTTTCACCGCTGATTACGTGGCGGGGGTCTGGATGGGCTATGACGACAACACGCCGCTGACCGGTGTGACCGGCGGCGGGTTGCCGGCGGAAATCTGGCGCGAGGTGATGATCGGTGTCCATGATGGTCTGGCCCCGCAGCCATTGCCGATGATGGGGCCAAGCGGGCCGTCGGGCGAAGTGTTGTATGACGAAGGGCGTCCGCCGCCGATCAGCGGGCAAGGGGGGGCGCAGAATATCCTCAACCAAGTGCTGAACGACATCTTCGGCGGCGGTGGTGGTGGCGGTGGCGGCGCACCTGCCCCGTCCGGGGCGGATCGCTAAACGGACGCGCGGCGGGGGCTATGTCCCGCGCCGTTTGGCCCGTAGGGTCGGATCGGCGGTTGTCGGGTCTTCGGGCCACGGATGTTTCGGGTAGCGCCCGCGCATGTCCTTGCGCACATCGGCATAGCTTGTGGCCCAGAAGCCCGGAATATCCATCGTGGTCTGCACTGGCCGCCCCGCCGGAGACAGCAGCGTCACACGCAGCGGCTGCCCGGCGACCTGCGGGTGACGCGTGGTGCCGAACATCTCTTGCAGCCGAACTTCGATGGTTGGCGTCTCTTCGGCGTAATTGACCGGGATATTCCGGCCCAGCGGCGTGGTCACCTGCGCGGGCGCGACCCGGTCCAGCAACTGCGTCTGTGGCCAGTCCAGCATTGCGGTCAGCGCGGGCAAGAGGTTGAAGCCTCGCCAATCCTCGGCGCTACGCATCCCGGTCACATGCGGCAGCAGCCAGTCCTCCAACCCGGTCAACAGGGCGTCATCCGACATATCCGGCAGATCATGCCCCGCTGCGCGGGCCAGCCGCACACGCGCCCGGAACCGGGCAGTGGCGGCGCTGTCGGTTATGCCAAGCTGCCGGACGCCATCCAGAAAGGCACGCGCGGCAAGGTCCGGGTCAACGTCTTTCCACGCCCGGTCCTGTAGTACGAGCGCACCGAACCGCTCCTGCTGCCGCGCGGTGACGCGGCCCTCGCGCCGGGACCATTCGCAGGCGTTCTGCCAGCCGATCTGATCGGGAAAGAGCGCCCGCAGCCCGGTTTCGGTAAGCGGCGCCGCCTGCCGGATGCGCGCCTCTCGTTGCGCGCCGTCCATATCGGTGGCGACCAGCAGGCGCAGCGTGCCCATGGCGTCGCCCTCGCGGAAATGCGCGCCCTTGCCGCCCGACAAAAGGTAGCGCGGCGCATCGCCCTTGCGGCGCAGGCCGACCCGGTCGGGATAGGCCAGCGCGGCCATTTCGCCCGGCTCCAACGGGTCTGTCTGGTGCTTTGGGGCCATCTTTTCGAGGCGGCGCGCTTCCGTTCGGATGCGGGCAAAGCCGGGCGATTTGGCACCTTCGGACAGCGCTTTGAGGCGGGCGCCGATATCCGCGCCGGCCTCTGGCAGCGGATCGCGATCCGACAGCAGCGCGGCCAGGGGCGCCGCCTGCGGTCCGGCGGTCAGCAGCATGTGACCAAGGCGCGGGTGCAGCGGAAATCCGGACAGCGCCTGCCCGTGCGGCGTGATGCGGCCGCTTGCGTCCAAAGCGCCCAGCATATGCAGCAGCGCGCGGGCCTCTGCATAGGTGCCAGCGGGGGGCTGCGTGAGGAAAGACAGCGCATCGGGGGCGTCGCCCCATGCGGCCAGTTCCAAGGCCAGCGGTGCAAGGTCAGCGGTCTCGATCTCTGCCGGGGCGAAGGCGGCCATCGCGCCTTCCTCGCCAGCGGTCCACAGCCGAAAGCAGATGCCCGGTCCGACGCGGCCCGCCCGTCCGGCGCGCTGCGTCGCCTCTGCCCGCGAGGCGCGTTCGGTGACCAGCCGCGACATGCCTGAGCCGGGATCGAACCGGGCACGCCGTGCGCGGCCCGCATCGACCACGACCGAAATATCGGGCAATGTCAGCGAGGTTTCCGCGATGGAGGTGGCCAGCACGACCTTGCGCCCCGTGTCCAAGAGGCTGGTGGCGCGGCGCTGATCCTTGAAGGGCAGGTTCCCGTAAAGCGGTAGTATCACGCAATCGGGCGGCAGGCGGCGCGTCAGCGCGGACTGGGCGCGGCGGATTTCCGGCTCCCCCGGCAGGAAGGCCAGAACGCCCCCGCTGGTCTGCGAGATCGCCTCTGCCAGCAGGTCGTGAAAGGCGGGCTCCCACCGTCCGGGGGGCAGGGGGCGCGGAAGATGGCGTATGTCGACGGGAAAGCTGCGCCCTTCCGAGGTCAGGATCGGCGCGCGCATCAGTTCGGCCACGGGCGCCGCGTCGAGCGTGGCCGACATGACCAGCAGCTTTAGATCATCCCGCAGCGCGCCGCAGACCTCAAGACAAAGCGCCAGTCCCAGATCGGCGTTGAGCGAGCGTTCGTGGAATTCGTCGAATATGACAAGGCCGACACCGGGCAGGTCCGGCTCCGATTGCAGCATCCGGGTGAGGATGCCTTCGGTCACGACCTCGATCCGGGTGGTGCGCGAAGTTTTCGCCTCGCCGCGCATCCGGTAGCCTACGATGTCGCCCACAGCTGTGCCGTGCAGGGTGGCCATACGCTCTGCCGCGTGGCGGGCGGCAAGGCGGCGCGGTTCCAATACAAGAATGCGCCCATCGACATGCGGTAACAGGTGCAGCGGCACCATCGTGGTCTTGCCCGCGCCCGGCGGCGCCTGAACCACAGCCCGGCCATGCGTGGCCAGTGCCCCGGTTATGTCGTCCAGAATGTCGGAAATCGGCAAGTCCATGCTGTTTCCTAACCAAGTGCGCCCGGCATGTGTAGGGCCCGTTTTCTGGCACAGAAAACGGACCGGAAACTGTGTCAGTTTCCGGTCGCCTGTGGCTGGATGTCCGGCCCGGCATCGGTTTCCGGCTTGCTCTTGACGCGGTGCCGCGCCATCAACGGCGTATGAATACGGAAGACCTCAAGTCCCGCCTTGTCGCTGGCGAGCGCCGTGCGCTGGCCCGTGCGATCACCTTGGTGGAAAGCGGGCGCGCGGATCACCGCGCGCAGGCGCTCGATCTGCTCGAAGCCTTGCCGAAAGACCGTCAGGCGGTGCGTATTGCCCTGTCGGGGACGCCGGGTGTCGGGAAATCGACCTTCATTGAAAGTTTCGGGTCGATGTTGACGGAACGTGGGCTGCGCGTCGCCGTGTTGGCAATCGACCCGTCCTCGGCCCGGACGGGGGGCTCCATCCTTGGGGACAAGACCCGAATGGATCGCCTGGCGCGTGATCCCAACGCCTTTATCCGCCCGTCGCCCAGCCAATCGCATCTTGGCGGGGTCGGGCGTCGTACCCGCGAAGCTGTGAGCCTGTGCGAAGCGGCCGGTTTCGACGTGGTCCTGATCGAGACCGTTGGCGTCGGCCAGTCGGAGACTGTGGCAGCCCAGCTTTCGGATGTTTTCGTGCTGCTGCTGGCCCCGGCGGGCGGCGACGAGTTGCAGGGGGTCAAACGCGGCATCATGGAGATGGCTGACCTCATCTTGGTGAATAAGGCGGATGGCGATCTTAAGCCCGTCGCGATGCGGACTTGCGCCGATTACGCCGGGGCGCTTCGTCTGCTGCGCAAGCGCCCACAGGATCCGCAGGATTATCCGCAGGCGATGATGGTGTCGGCGCTGGATCAATCGGGGCTGGAGACCGCGTGGGACGCAATGCAGACCCTTGTGGCGTGGCGCCGCTCCGAAGGCCACTGGGACCACGCGCGCGCCGCGCAGGCCCGCTATTGGCTGGCAGAGGATGTGCGGCAGGGGCTTCTGGCCCCGTTGGACAGCCCCGAAGGACGCAGATTGCTGGATGAAATGGGCGCGCGCGTGGCCGCTGCACAGACCACACCCACCGCCGCCGCGCAGTTGGTCCTGGCGCAGTTGCACGGCTCTGCCACATAACACTTGACGCGCCTTGCCGAGGCTCTTAATGACACCGAACGAGATTCCCCGGGGCGTTGCATGGCCAGCGCCCTTTGACGTTGGCAGGCTTGAGCGTTCGGACGGGCCTGCTCCGAAGAAACGAGGATAGACCCATGTCGCGTGTTTGCGAATTGACCGGTAAAGGCCCGATGACTGGCAACAATGTCAGCCACGCCAACAACAAAACCCGTCGGCGTTTTCTGCCGAACCTGAATGATGTGACCCTGCAGTCCGAAGTTCTGGGCCGTGGTGTCAAGCTGCGGATTTCCGCAAGCGCGCTGCGTTCCGTCGATCACCGCGGTGGTCTGGACGCGTATCTGCTCAAGGCAAAAGACACTGAGCTGAGCGCGAACGCACTCAAGGTCAAAAAAGAGATCGTCAAGGCGCAAGCCGCGGCCTGATCCCGACCTTCTTGCTTTTCAAGGGCCTCGCATTTCGGTGCGGGGCCTTTTCTGTTGCGGCGGTGGCGGGGGATACGCATTGTGCACTGCGCGCCAGTGTGACCCCGATGGGCCGGGACATGTGTCGTTATGGCGCTTTCTCCCGAAGGCGAGAAATGGTTAAAACCGTGCCATGAAAACGGTTCTTTCGATCCTGTTTGGCTTTGTCCTTGTGCTGACGGCGCAAGGCGCAGCGGTTGCGCGTGTCAGCGCACCTGCGGATGGGCAGATCGTGCTTTGCACCGGCCATGGGACGTCCGTGATCTATGTGGATGCCGATGGGCGTCCGACCAGCCCACCACAACTTTGCTTTGATGCCGCCCAGGCGCTTTTCGTCGCGCTCAGCGTGCAGATGCCCGACATGCAGGCACCGTCCGGTATTGTCGCATTCGATCCGATTCCGGTCCGACTGGCCGTTGTTTCCATTGATGTAACGTCACCGCAGGCACGGGGACCGCCGCCTGTGTTTGGCTGACCCCAGATAACACCCTACATCATCAAGGAAACGATATGACCTTTTCGAAATTTCTGGCAGGCGGCGCTGTTGCCCTGCTGACTCTCCCCGCCTTTGCAGATGACGCCAAGATCGAGATCATCGACCCCTATGCCCGCAGCGGTGCCAAAACCGGCGCGGCCTTTTTCACCATCGTGAATCACAGTGAGTCCGACGATCGGCTTGTTGCGGTTTCGTCTGATGTCGCGCCGCGTGTCGAGTTGCACACGCATATCGAGGACGCGAATGGCGTGATGAAGATGCGCGAGGTCGAAGACGGTTTCGCGGTTCCGGCAAGGGGCGAACATGCGTTGGCCCGTGGCGGCGATCACGTCATGTTCATGGGCCTGCCCGCACCGCTGGAGCAGGGGGCGAAAATCTCTATCACGCTGACCTTCGAACAAGCCGGTGACATCGTCGTCGAACTGCCGGTGGATAATGAGCGTAAAGGCGGCCACGGCATGAAACACGGCCACGGGCACAAATCCGACTAAGGCCGATTGGACGGCTGCGCGGCGTCCTAAGCGGCGTCGCGCAGCAATCGGTTTACCCATTGGGGCACGATCTGCGTCGCGCGGCCGACATGCTGCTCGGCAAAAAGGCTGGCCCCCTCGGACGGCTCCAGGTTCAGTTCCACCGTATGCGCGCCATAGGCACGTGCCGCCTGCACAAAGCCCGCCGCCGGGTAGACATTCCCCGACGTGCCGATCGACACGAAGATGTCCGCCTGTGACAACACCTGTTCGATTTCGTCCATATGATAGGGGATTTCGCCGAACCACACGATATCGGGTCGGGCGGCCGGTGCGCTGCAGGAAGGGCAGGCCATGCCGGGCACCATCTCCAGCGGAGCCGCCCAGCGATGATCACATACGGCGCACAGCGCTTGATCCAGCTGGCCGTGCATATGCAGCACATTGCGCGCACCGGCCTGTTCATGCAGCCCGTCCACATTCTGCGTCACGATCGTCACCGAGCCATCCAGCGCGGATTCCAACCGTGCCAAGGCCTCATGCGCCGCATTAGCCTTGGCCGTTGCCGCCTGCGCCCGGCGCGCATTGTAGAATTCAGTGACCAACTGCGGATTGCGGGCGAACCCTTCGGGCGTGGCGACGTCTTCGATACGGTGCTGCGCCCATAGCCCGCCTTCATCCCGGAATGTGCCAAGCCCACTTTCGGCAGAAATCCCGGCCCCGGTCAAAATCACAATGTCTGTCATAGTTTTGCTGGTTTCTGTTGCGATACGCGCTAATCAAGGCGAAGCAGTTTCAAAGAGGCAACCCATGTTCGGCAATGAAGCCCCGATTTTCCGTTTCAACGGTCCGCTTGGTGTGCCGGTCGAGTTCGGGACTTCCATCATCTTTCTTGCGCTGATCTTCATCGGCGTCGGGGTCGCCAGCCCCGATGCCTTTGTCCATGGTCTGATCCTGTTCGGCATGGTGGTGTTGTCCATCTTCCTGCATGAATTCGGCCACGCATGGGGCGCATGGGTGCAGGGCGTGCCTGTCCAGAAGGTGGTGATCTATGGCGGCGGCGGATATTGCCAGCACGCCGCCACCGGCCCGCGCGAGTCGGAACTGATCGTGGCAATGGGGCCTTTGGTGAACCTTGCCCTTTGGGCGCTGTCCTCGCTGGGCGCGTGGTGGATATTGCAGGGGTTCGATTTCAGCGAACAACTCTCTCCTGCGGATTTCGCAACGGCGCAGTTCAAGCTGGAAATCTACTCCAAGCTGGCGATGTTCGCCCATATCAACCTGTTTCTCTTCATCCTGAACCTGATTCCCGTGCAGCCCCTTGATGGTGGGCGCTTGCTGCATCTTGGCCTGCTGCGCTTTGTCCCGCAGATGGCCGCGCTGCGGATCGCCGGGGTCATCGGCCTGTTCTTCGCGCTGGCATGGGTTCCGGCCATGTTGGTGATGTATCTTCAGTTTGGCTGGCTTTTGCTGTTCATGCCGCCGATCTGGATGCATTGGGAAATGGCAAAGGGGAACGCCCCGGTCTAAACCGGAGCGGAAACTGGCCTGACTTTGGTTTGACAAGGATGCGCTATGAACGTGCTTTTCGTCTGTCTCGGGAATATCTGCCGCTCCCCCCTGGCGGAAGCGGCCTTTCGCCAGCAATGCCCGGACATTTCCTGTGACAGCGCCGGCACGTCGGATTGGCATGTGGGCGAGCCGCCCTATGCCCCGATGCAAACAGCGGCGCGGGCGCGGGGGCTTGACCTGTCAGACCTGCGCGCCCGGCAATTCACGCGCGATGATTTCACCCGCTTCACCCATATCTTCGCCATGGATGAAAACAATCTTATGCAGATAGAGGCGCTGCGCCCTGCCGGGAACACTACGCCCGTCCGCCTTTTCGCGCCTTATGCGCGCGATGGCCTCACGGATGTGCCTGATCCGTATTACACGCGCGATTTCGAAGAAGTGCTGGATCTGGTGGACCGTGCCGTGCGCAGCCTTGCCATCGCGATGCGCGCCTAACTGTCGAGCAGCCGGAAATCCCCTGCCAGCCATGGCAATTGCACGAGGCCGGGTTCGATGATCTGGGTCTGAATCAACTGACGCATGGTGCGTGCGATATCCATCGGCACGGTGCCCGCCCAATCCGCCCCGGCATACAGAACGATGGTTCGCGAGAACCTGTGACCGGGCAGGGCAAACGCCTCCACATCCTCGTGAAAGCGGCCCGCGCGCATGTAGCCCATCGGCGTGGTGATCGCCCAGCCAAGCCCATGCGCGACCATTGCCATCAAGGCCAGATGCGACCCGACTTCGAAACGGTCGGGAAAGACGACCTGAAGGCGGGCAAGATGGCTTTCGATCTGGCGACCGATCATCTGTTCGCGGTCATAGCGCAGAAAGGGCAGATCATCGAGCGCGCGGAAATCCTTTGGCACGCCGGACAAGGTGCCGCGCGGGGCCACAAGGATGAACGGATCGCGCGCCAGCGGGTATTCGACGGCGCCCGGCAATACCTGCCCGGCAGAGGCGGACACGGCCATGTGCAACTGTTTGTTCGCAATGGCGCGGGTGATCTCGTGGCTGGGGGCGGTCACAAGGCGGAACCGGCATTTCGTCAGGCTTTTGGCAAGGATCGTCACCAACCGCGGTGTCAGGTCATTGTCGAAATCGTCGATCAGCCCCAACGACAGCGAGCTGAGATGCGCCAGATCCATCACCGTCAGTTCGGACTGCGCCAGGCGCAACTGCATCAACGCCGCTTCGGCCCGGCGGCGAAAGCTTTCTCCGGCCGGGGTCAGGCGCATGGGACGTTTGCCGTGATCGATCAGATCGGTGCCAAGCGCGGTTTCCAGATTGCGCAACTGTTGGCTGACAGCAGGCTGTGACAGCCCGGTCAGGCTGGCCGCGCCCGCCACGGTTCCGGTAGAGGAAATCGCCTCGAAGACCTCAAGGCCGCGCAGGGTGACACCCTTGCTCAGCATGTTCGCTATCCTTCAAAGAGTATTTGCAATCTGGAAACTTGACGCAGGGTCGTCAAGCGGAACCGTCGCGCTCACCGCAAATAGATTTCAAAAAATCGAATTTGCGTTTTCACCCTTCCTTGCTGGCTCTGTGCTAGTGTCGCCATGGTTAATCGTGGGAACATATCATGGGCGTGACCTACCTGAAGAAGGCGACAGTTGCACAGGCGGCAGAGGGCGCAGACGTGACCGGCATCGTAGCGGATATGCTTGCGCGCATGCGGGCAGAGGGCGAGGGTGCCGCGCTGGATTACGCCAAGACGCTCGATGGGTGGGAAGGCGATGTGCTGGTCCCGCGCGAAACGCTGGAAGCGGCGATCGACGAGGTTCCAAGCGCGGATCGGGGCGCCATCGAATTTGCCCACCACAATATCCGCCGCTTTGCCGAAGCGCAGCGCGCGTCACTTACGGAAGCGGAAATCGAATTGCGTCCGGGGCTTGTCGCCGGGCAGCGCGTGATCCCCGTGCAATCGGCGGGCTGCTATGTGCCCGGCGGGCGCTATGCACATGTTGCCTCTGCGCTGATGACGATTGCGACCGCCAAAGCGGCGGGCGTCGGTCAGATCACTGCCGCGACACCGCCGCGCGACGGGGCGATTCCTGCGGCCGTGCTTTATGCGATGCATCTGGCCGGCGCGGACCGCGTTCTTGCCATGGGCGGCGTGCAGGCCATTGGCGCGATGGCGATGGGCTTTTTCGGTGGTACACCCGCCGATATTCTTGTCGGCCCCGGCAACCAATTCGTGGCAGAGGCCAAACGCCAGATGTTCGGCCCGCTTGGGATCGACATGTTCGCCGGTCCGACGGACAGTATGATTCTGGCCGATGCCAGCGCTGATGCCGAAACCGTAGCGTGGGATTTGATCGGGCAGGCAGAGCATGGGGCGAACTCGCCCGTCTGGCTTGCCACGACCCATCGCCCTCTGGCCGAAGCCGTTCTGGCGATCATCCCGCGCCTCTATGCGTCCCTTCCTGAGTTGAACGCAGCCGCCGCTCGCGCCGCTTGGGACCAGTTGGGCGAGGTCATCCTGTGCGACACCCGCGAGGATATGGCCCGAATCGCTGACACCTACGCACCGGAGCATTTGCAGGTGCAGGCGTCTGATCTGGAATGGTGGCTGGAGCAGCTGCAATGCTATGGCTCTCTGTTCCTTGGGGAAAACACCACCGTGGCCTTTGGCGACAAGGCTAGCGGCACGAACCACGTTCTGCCGACATCGCGCGCGGCGCGCTATACCGGGGGGCTTAGTGTCCACAAGTTCCTGAAGATCACCACGTGGCAGACGATGGAGCCCGAAGCGATTGTGCCCGTTGCGTCGGCCACAGCGCGCATTTCCCGGCTGGAGGGAATGGAAGGGCATGCCCTGACGGCGGATTTGCGGATCGAAAAGCTGAAAGCGGCGCGCGCCATCGCCGGGGAATGACCAGCCCGCGCCGGTGCGGCGCTGCTTTGCCATTTGTGACGGACGCGTTTAGCATCGGGGCGATTGATCGCGCTGTCGGAGCCTGATGCCATGAAGATCGCCACCGCTTCCTATCCCCTGTCATTCCTGGACAGTTGGGCGCAATACGAAGACAAGCTGCATAAATGGGTGGACGAAGCCGCGAGCCATGGGGCCGAATTGCTGGTGTTCCCCGAATACGGCGCGATGGAACTGGCGACATTGGCGGGCCGCGATGTGGCAGGCGATCTGGAGAAATCACTGCACGCCGTGTCGGACCGCTTGCCCGACGCCGACGCGCTGCACCGGCATCTGTCGGCGCAGTTCGGTGTGCATATCCTTGCCGCCTCCGGTCCGGCCTGCCAGCCCCCAACGGCAGAGCGGGGACGCCCGGTCAATCGCGCGCGGCTTTTCGCGCCCGGTGGTGGGGTCGGTGTGCAGGACAAGCAAATCATGACCCGGTTCGAAGCGGAAACGTGGGATGTGGTGCCGGGTAATCCGCTGCAAGTCTTTGAAACCGCGCTGGGAAAGATCGGCATACTCATCTGTTATGACAGCGAATTTCCCCTTCTGGCGCGCGCGCTGAGCGAGGCGGAAATCCTGCTGGTCCCGTCCGTGACCGAGGCGCTGACAGGCTATTCGCGGGTGCAGATCGGGTCGCAGGCCCGCGCGCTTGAGCAGCAATGTATCACCGTCATGTCGTCGGTCGTCGGGCAGGCGGACTGGTCCGAGGCGGTAGATGTCTCAATCGGCGCAGGGGGTGTCTTTGGCCCGCCCGATCGCGGCTTTCCTGACACCGGCATTTTCGCGGTGGGCGACTTGGGCGTTCCGGGCTGGGTCTATGCGGATGTTGACGTGGCGCGGGTGGCCGATGTGCGCGCCGATGGCGGCGTTCTGAACCGGCGCGACTGGGCCTGCCAGAACGGACGGTCGGAGCTTGCGCCATGCGTGTCACTGATGCAGGCAGGCGTGCCTGCCTAAAAGGTCGCGGTTCCGTATCCGTTCCAAGATAATACTTGAAAACCTTGGGGTTTGAGCGCATTTACCCTTTCATCCGCCATATCGGGTGGATGTGCAACGAAGGAGAGACCATGGCCAAGGAAGAACTGCTCGAATTTCCTGGTGTCGTAAAGGAACTCCTGCCGAACGCGACATTCAGGGTCGAGCTGGAAAACGGCCATGAAATCATCGCGCACACGGCAGGAAAGATGCGCAAGAACCGTATCCGGGTTCTGGCAGGCGACAAAGTTCAAGTCGAAATGACGCCTTATGATCTGACCAAGGGTCGGATCAATTACCGCTTCAAGTAAGCTCAAGTCGAAGGCTCTGCCCACGCCGGGCGCAGCCTTCGCCAAAGCCGACTCCGTCTGCCAAATGACGTGTGTTGGGGCAATTGCATGACAGACAGCCCGAAACTCATTCTCGGCTCTGGCAGCCCAAGGCGGCTGGACCTGCTGGCGCAGCTTGGTGTTGTGCCCGATGACGTGCGCCCGCCTGATATTGACGAAGACCCGCACAAGGCCGAATTGCCGCGTCCCTATTGCTGCCGGATTGCCCGTGAAAAGGTGCAGGCCGTCACCGCTGGGCCGGATGATATCGTGCTATGCGCCGATACGACCGTTGCCTTGGGGCGGCGCATTCTGGGCAAGCCCGCCGATGCCGCCGAAGCAGCGGCGTTTCTGGATCTGCTTTCCGGCCGTCGGCACCGGGTTATCACCGCAGTCTGCGTACGGCGGGGTGACAAGCTGTGGCAACGCGACGTGGTCAGCACGGTGCGCGTGAAACAACTGACGCACAGCGAACGTGACGCCTATATCGCCAGCGAAGACTGGCGCGGCAAGGCGGGCGGCTATGGCATTCAGGGGCCGGCGGGGGCGTTTATCCCGTGGATTTCCGGCTCATTCACCGGAATCGTTGGACTACCACTGACAGAGACTGCCAACCTGCTGCGTGCAGCTGGCCTGAAAGGGATCGCATGAAGGGTCGTGAAGTCATTCTGGGACAGGTCGATGGACGTGACGCCGCGGCGCTGATCGTGGACGGTGAGCTCGACGATCTGCTGGTGGATGGCGACGCGCCACGCCCAGGCACCATTTACCGCGCCAAGGCCACGCGCCCGGTGAAAGGGCAGGGTGGCATGTTCTTTGACACCCCTGATGGCAGTGGATTCCTGCGCGGGGCCAAAGGGTTTGCGCCGGGTGATTTTCTGCTGGTGCAAGTGTCCGGCTATGCCGATGAGGGCAAGGCCATTCCGCTGACCGCGAAGCTGCTGTTCAAAAGCCGCTATGCCATCGTCACGCCGGATGCGCCGGGCATGAATATCTCGCGCAGCATCAAGGACGAGGAAGAGCGTCTGAATATCCGCGCCGCGGCTGAAACCGAATTGGCCGAAGCCAGCGGCTTCGGCGTGATCCTGCGCTCCGCCTGTTCAGGGGCGGACCCCGATGACATCGCAGAGGACGTGGATGCGATGGTCGAACTCGCGCAGGCGGTGCTGAATGATGATGGCGCCGGAATTGAAAAGCTGTCCGAAGGCACTGGTCCGCAGGAATTGGCCTGGCGGGACTGGCAGTGCGATACGGTCCGCGAAGGCGATTTGTCCGAGTGGCTGGCGCAAGCGCGCAAGACGGATATTCGCTTGTCCGGTGGCGCCTCTATGGCGGTGGAACCGACCCGCGCCTTTATTGCGGTCGATGTGAACACAGGCGGCGATACCTCTCCGGCCGCCGGGCAAAAAGCCAATATCGCTGCCGCGCGCGCCTTGCCGCGTGCGCTGCGGGTGCGCGGTCTGGGTGGGCAGGTCGTGGTGGATTTCGCACCCATGCCAAAGAAAGACCGCAAGGGGCTCGAATCCGTTCTGCGCGCGGCGCTGCGCGGGGATGATGTGGAAACGGCGCTGGTCGGATGGACCCAGATGGGCCATTTCGAACTGAACCGCAAACGTGCAAGGCTGCCGCTGAATTTGTGAGGTTGGCCGTGCGTTTTGTTCCCCGGTATATCTGTGTTGCTCTGGCCTTGGGAGCAGCCATCCAGGGCGCCTTGGCAGATAGCTTCACCCCGTGCACGAGATAGATATCGACATACCCAACGCCGTGGGCTGCAGTAGGATGTCCCGCGCGCGCTGCACGTCGCTGGAGTGGCCTGAATGCCCCGCGCAACTGGCAGGTCGGACTTGGAATTGCTAGGGAAGTGTATTGATACCAAGGAGATGTGCGTGAAATGCCCTGCCCAATCTGCGAAAAAGACAGCGACCAGACCTATCGCCCCTTTTGCTCCAAACGCTGCGCTGATCTGGATCTGGGGCGTTGGATGACCGGCTCCTACCGCGTTGAAACCGAGGAGCCGCCAGAGGACCAAGTTGCGCCCGAAGACCCACAAGAGTGGAAACACTGACATAGAGGCAAAAATAGGCTTGCACCCCCCGCCGTCACCGCCTAGAACGCCGCCACCCTGATCGTGTTCGATCACCCGTGCCCGGGTAGCTCAGGGGTAGAGCAGTGGATTGAAAATCCTCGTGTCGGTGGTTCGATTCCGCCCCCGGGCACCACTTCAACATCCGAAGACAAACAGCTACATATGATAAAGCCCACAAAAACAGGGCTTTTGTGCTTCCGGTTGTCCGATGGAGGTTTTCCGCGTCCAGCCAAATGCCCCCACTTTGGGGGCAGGATTGGGGGCATGGTCGGATTGGTTGATTTCAGGATGCACCCAATACCTTTGAGCGATGCGAAGCTTCGGAACCTCAAGCCCAAGGAGAAGACTTACAAGGTTAGCGACTCTGGTGGCCTTTATGTCGAGGTAACAAAGACAGGATCGCTACTCTGGCGTTTGAAGTATCGGTTTGAAGGTCGTGAAAAGCGGCTGTCCTTCGAGGCGTATCCCGCCGTTTCATTGGCCGATGCAAGGAACGCACGCGAGGGCGCCATGGTTAAGGGCCGGACAGCCAGCGGTAAAGGGACTGGTCAGAGACGCCGAGCCGAAGCTGAACGCATCCTTCTTGTTCAATCTTCCCATGCGTCACTATCAACACACGGTTGGCAAGGTCCTGCGTAAGATCATCTGACCCATCCATCGAAAAGAGTTTGGCCATCCGGATGAACACCAGATGGCTTGTTCCTTATCGGGCTTTGCCAAGCGCTTCGACCTCGACAATCGCCAAGTTGATCGGATGCGCGCCGGGGGCGCGCCAGCGGCGGCGTGAACAGGATTGCTCTAGCTTTGATAGCCTCTGCTTTTCCTCACGCCGCCGACATGTCCGGATCTGGCGCGAGTGTGTTCCAATCGCTGGCGGCTTCAAGTTGCGCTGACAGCTGCAAAAGCGTGGCATCCTCGGCAAACCTGCCGACAAACTGAATCCCAACCGGCATGTGATCGGCGGTTTGATGTACCGGCAAGCTGATCGCTGGCTGACCAGAGGCGTTAAAGGTGGCGCTGAAAGGGCTGATCGCGAACAGCCGGTCCAGAAAATCATCCAACGCGCCCTGGTCCATCCGCAGAACACCATGTTCCGGCGCGGGGCCATTTGTGGCCGGGGTCAGCAGCACATCGTAGGTGTTGAAATATTGCGCAAGGGCGCGGACCTGTTCATTGATGATCGCCGCTCTTTGCAGGTGCTCGCCCAGCGTTGTTTCCTGTGAAAACCGGATCGCCTGCTTGGTGATTTCTTGGAAACCTTCAAGCTCTGTGTCCTGTCCCATCGGGGTGCCGACGAACAGACCAGCGAGTGAGCCCATCAGCAGCCGGATCATCGTGTTGGTCAGCAGCAGGCTATTGAATTGCGGCATGGCAGGTGTCACGATGTGGCCAAGGTCTTGCAGCGTTTTGGCTGTCGCTTCCACGGCTTTCCGGCTTTCCGGATGGACCGCATCGCCGTGAAACTGCGTTGTCACGAAACCGATCTTCAGTTGTCCGGGCGGCGTCTGGATCAATGTCTCAAACGGCTGGTCAGGCTTGGCGGTGAAATAGGGGCATCCGGCATCCGGACCTGCGGTGATATCAAGCAGGGCCGCGGAATCGCGCACGGTACGGGACACGGCGTGCTCATGGCTCATCCCGAAATTCGGATCGCCGCGATGCGGTCCGAAGGCGTTCAGCGCGCGGGTGGGTTTGAACCCGACCAACCCGTTGAAAGCCGCCGGAATGCGGATCGATCCCGCGCTGTCCGTTGCATGGGCGGCAGGAAGCATCCCCGACGCCACAGCCGAAGCAGATCCGCCGCTTGAGCCTCCCGCACCCCGATCACGGTTCCACGGGTTTCGGGTGATGCCCCACGCTTCGCTTTCCGTGGCAAGCGACAGGCCGAACTCTGGCGAGGCCGTGCGGCCCAGAAACCGAAGGCCACTACCGCGCAGGCGCGACACCGTGGTTGAATCGAAATCGAACACCGTCCCTTTGAACCGCGCGCTGCCGTTGGACAGCGGCAGACCCTTGACCGGGGCGTGTAGGTCTTTGACCAGATAGGGCAGCCCGGCAAAGCGTGCGGAATCCGGGGCGTCATCCGCACGATCCAGCGCCTGTTCGAACTGCGTGACGTTCACGGCGTTCAAGGCGGGGTTCAGGCGTTCGATTTCCCTGATGGCGGTTTGCAGGATCTCGCGGCGCGAAACGGCGCCCGACTGGGCAAGCTCTGCAAGTCCGACAAGGTCCAGACGGGTCCATTCTTCCCTATTCAGCATTCAGTAGTCCTTTCATGGAGGCGCCCGACACGATGTTGAGGATGCGTGCGTCCTCTTTGCTGACCGAGATATAGGCATGTGCCATGCCTGCGTCGTAATAGACGCTATCTCCAGCGTTCAGGCGGATGGGTTCGTAAAGGTCGCTGTGCAATTCAACCGCGCCGGAAATGACAACCACCAGTTCCTCGCCCGCATGGCGAATGGGGTCTTCGAATTCGGTCACATCCCGCGCCGTTACCGTCACAAAGGTCGCGTCGATCAGCGTGTTCTTGAGTTGGGTCGCGATCGGCTCGTAGGTGTAGGGCCCGGCGTCGAATTTTGACAATTCACCTGCGCGCGACACCGCCAATCGCCCGGAGCTTGCCGGTTTCGGTGCCAGCGTCGGGGAATTTTCCAATAGTGAAACAAGCTCGGTCCCGAGCCCGGCGCTCAGCTTGAGCATGACGTCATAGGTGGGCGATAGATGCGAGTTTTCGATCTTGGAGATCGTGGAAACAGCCAGCCCGCTTGCCTGCGATACCTGCAGCAACGTCAGGTTTTGCGACTTTCGCAGCTGTTGAACCCGGTCTCCGAAGGCGGTCCGATGATCATGCGCAGATGTTTCCGAGTTCTTGCTGGCCATGGGAGTGCTACCTGATTTTTCCAATAAGAAAATTTGTTGACATTTTTCGTATCGGAAAACTATGCTTCCTTCAAGGAGTTTCTATGGTCTGGCTTTTGCTTTTCATCTTTGCGTTGGTTGCGGTGCTTTCGGGCGTCGCGATCAGCTATGTCGCCGGTGCGGCTGCGGTGCTCGCCTTTGTGATCAGCGATCACGCCGCCTATCTGGGCATCCTGCCGCAGCGTATCTTCAGTCAGATTGACGTGTTCACCTTCCTGGCCATGCCGCTATTCATCCTGGCGGGCGAAACCATGACCAAAGGCGGCGTGACACGGGTTTTGATCGACCTTGCCATGCTGATCGTGGGGCGACTGAAGGGCGGGCTGGGCTATGTGAACGTTGCCTCAAGCGTCTTTCTGGCCGGTATCTCTGGCTCTGCCGTTGCGGATGCGGCGGCGACCACCAATACCCTGGTGCCCGCAATGGCCGAAAAAGGGTATCGGAAGGACTTTGCCGCCGCCCTGACCGCCGCCAGCTGCGTCATCGGCCCCATCATTCCGCCCAGCATCGTGATGATCTTTTACGGGGCGTTGATGAATGTCTCGGTGGCGGCGCTGTTTGCGGGGGGGATCGTGCCCGGATTGCTGATGGCGGTGTTTCTGTGCGGCTACAACTTCTGGATCGCACGGCGCGACGATCATCCGGGCGGCACCCGTGAAAGCCTGCCGCCTGTGGGGCCGACTGTTCTGCGCGCACTGCCAGCGCTGTTGATTCCGGTCACGATCGTTGCGGGCATTGTCTTTGGTCTGGTCACACCGACCGAAGCGGCGGGCATCGCCGTTGCGATCACGCTGGTTCTGGTATTCGCCTACGCGATGATGGATCGCAACAGCGTCGGTACTGCCCTGCGCAAGACAACACGCCTGACATCCGAATCCGTGGAACGGACGGTGATGCTGACCGGGTCGATCTTTATGATCCTCTTCGCGGCTGCTGTGTTCGGCTATCTGATGGGTCTGTTGCAGGTGCCTGAACAGATCGCCTCTTGGGTGCAATCGGCGGGGCTGAACAACACCTCCTATTTCCTGCTGGCCAGCGGCATCATGTTCCTTGCGGGGATGGTGATGGATGTCTCCATGGCGCTTGTGTTGCTGGTGCCTGTGCTGATCCCGGCGGCCATCGCGGGCGGGGCCGATCCGGTACATGTGGGCGTTGTCAGTTGTCTGAACCTGACGCTCGGCCTGATCTCACCGCCATTTGGCGGGTGCTTGATGGTCATATCCACCGCCAGCGGCGTGAACTACCTGCGACTGAGCCTCGCCATACTGCCCTTCCTGATGGTGCAACTCGTCCTGCTGATCCTGCTGATCCTGCTGCCCGAAATTACCCTGGCCCTGCCGCGCGCGCTGGGTCTTATCCGATAACCTTTTCAACCTGCGAGAAAGACAATGAAAAAGACACTGATCACCATGGCCGCAGCGTTGCTGACGGCAGCGCCCGCACTGGCCGAGGAAATCAAGATTTCGGTGGGTTGCCCGCCGGTGGATGCCTGCGCTGACTGGGTCTATGCCGAAGACCTGGCCACCAGCCTGCGCGACGCGGGGCTAGAGGCCACAGTCTTTACCGGCGGCGCATTGGGCAAAGACCCCGAAGTGGTGGACCAGCTCAGCCAGGGTTTGCTGCAATTCGGGCTGACCAATTTCGTGATGATTAAGGAAGTGGATGAAACCGTTCTGGGTTTCGTGGCGCCTTACATGTTTGACGACATGGACCATTTCTTTCGCGCCACGCAGGACACCGAAAGCGAGCTGATGAATGGCATCCGTGCTTCAATGGAAGCGCAGGGCATCCGGATTGCGGCGCTGACAGGTCTGGGCGGCACTATGGGCGTCTTCAATTCCGCCAAGCCGGTGACAAGTGTTGCCGACCTTGATGGGGTGCGGTTGCGGGCGATCGATGCCAGCCAGATCGAGCTTTTCCAGCAATGGGGCGTGCAAGGTGTCGTCGTCGATATGCCGGAATTCGCAGGCGCGGTGCAGCAAGGTATCGTGGACGGCTACTTCAACCCGCCGGTCGTGGCGCTGATCTTCCGCCATACCGAGTTTCTGACCCACTACACCGATCTTGGCGCGGGCACGCCGTTTCGGTCGGCGCTGATGTCCGCCGACTGGTACGCGGGCCTTGACGATGCAACGCAGAAGATCGTGGATGCGGCCGTTGCGAAGGCCAACGCCAACAACCGTGTCTGGACGGCCAAGGCTGCGGAAAACGAAATCGCGGGGCTGAAGAAAAGCGGCGTAACGGTCTCTTCGCTTGATGACGCAGCGCTGGAGGATTTCAAAACGCGCAGCGAGGCGGCGTGGGACGTGCTGATGCCGCCGGAGGCCGTCGACGCCTTTCGCGCCTTGGCAGAGGCGACGCGCCAGTGAGAGCACTTGCAAAGGCAAGCACGGGCGTGGACCGTGTTTGCCTCTTCGTCGCGAAATCGGCCCTTGTGGGCATGGTCCTGATCGTGCTGCTGCAAATCTGGGCGCGGTACGGGTTCGATCACCCCTTCACCTGGACGGAAGAACTGGCACGCTACCTGATGGTCTGGGGTGGGCTGCTGGGGGCGACCTGCGCCTTCAAGCGACGCCTTGATCCCACCGTCGTCACCGTAGCGGAAGACGCCAGCCAGCCGCGGCGCGTTCTGTCATCCGGTCTGAGGTTGGCGACCGTTCTGATATTTCTCGCCCCGGTTCTCTACTATGCGTTCTTCGGCCCGGATATGAACTTTGAACGCGGCTTCCTATGGCGCAGCAGCAATCGCACCTCGCCGGGTCTTGGGGTGAACATGGCGCTGGTGGGATTTGTTGTCCCGCTTTGTTGCTGCGTGATCATTCTGCATTCGCTTGCCGACCTCACGTCACGGGATCGAACCTCATGAGCCACCCATCTTTCTTTTCGGCGGCGGACATCCGCGCGGCGCTTCCTTTGCCGGATCTGATTGCGCCGCTGAAATCGGCCATGATTTCCGTATCCGAAGGCCGCGCAACACATCCCCCCCGTTTCGCGGCGCCGGTGAACAGCGCAGGGCGCATGGGGGTGATGTATGGCGGGCTGACGCAACCCGCGATTCACGGAGCAAAAATCCTGAGCCTTTTTCCCGGTGCTCCCGCACAGGGATTGTCGAGCCACCAAGGCTTCGTTGTGCTGTTCGACAGCACCAATGGACGACCGTTGGCGAGCTTCGACGCGGACATGATTACCGCCATGCGCACGGCGGTTATGTCCATGCTGGCCACTCAAGCGCTGGCGCGGCCAGACCCCAAGGTGGTCACGATTTGCGGGGCAGGGGAGCAGGCCGAATGGCATTTGCGCGCGTCACTTGCCTGTTTCCCGGACGCGATGGTGCGTATCTGGGCCCGCCGGGCCGAGGCGGCGGAAAGTCTGCGCGCCACCTTCGGACAATACCAGAGTCAGATCGCGGTCTTTCGGGATATCGCGCCGGCGCTGGACGGTGCGGATGTGATCCACACCACGACGGCTTCAAAAGCCGCCTTTTTGCCGGGGGACTTGCTGCAGCCGGGGCAACACATCAACCTTGTCGGCGCCAGCCTGGCGGATAGCCGCGAGGTTGACGATACTGCGGTTGCGCGCGTGTCGATGTTTACCGATGCGCGCGAAAGCTCAGCCCGGGAGTCAGGCGAGATCATCGATGCCAAAAAGGCCGGCGTTATTGGCGATGACTACCCGATCACCGAGATCGGAGAAGTGCTGAACGAAACGAAGGCCGGTCGCAGCTCGGCTGAGCAGATCACAGCGTATAAGTCGCATGGGCTGATCGTGCAGGATCTTGCCGCCGCGCTGGAGGTCTATAGGCGCATCGGCGGAACTTGAGCCGACCGGTCGCTTTGGCCGCGCCGCGAACCTATCCCATAGGGCAGCGCGGCAGCGGCGCTGTCCATGCGCGTTTCTGGGCCGGAAGCAGGCTATGACAGAGGGCGGGGACCCGGGGTGAGCCATCTGCACCCTATCCGCCAGCAAGCGTCTAAGCTTGGCAGGCTCTATTGCACGACCATCTCGACACGGCGGTTCAGCGCCTGGCCTTCCGGCGTATCGTTTTTCGCAACAGGGGACACAGGGCCAATTCCGATGGCTTTCATCCGCGCTTCGGGAATCCCGCGCGCGACCAGATCGGCCACTACGGCAGAGGCTCTTCTTTGGGAAAGCTCAACATTATACTCATACGCCCCAGTGTCGTCGCTGTGGCCGACGATAAAGACGCTGACATCTGGGGACGTCACAAGAAATTCCCGCAGAACGCTCAGAACCGGTTCGGATTCCGATTTGAGATCGGCCGTATCGAAGTCAAACAGAACACCATCCAGCACAATCGATCCGGTATCCTCCAAACCCTTGGTCAGGTCGCCCAAGCTGCCAATGCCAAGTTTGTCAGTCTCAAGCGCCGCAGAAGTGATGATGGATTGATTGACATAGCGGCGACCGGTGCCGGGATGCGTGCCAAGGGCAATCATAATGTGCGCAAAAGTTTCGCTGTTGCTGACCGTGCCAGTGAGGATCGCAAAATCTTCGGGAATATTGACCCGAAACCCGCGATAGGCTGCGGGTTTGTCGTTCACCATATTGTTGATGAAAACACCGTGCATTCCGCATTCATCCGGGCCTTCGCAGGAAAAGATGATGTCCGCGTCCATAGCTTCCAACGCTTTGCGGTAATTTGCAAAAAGCGCATAGGTGGAGACATCTTCGCCGCCATAGGAATACTTGATATTGGTCACGGCACCCTCGACGCTCATTAGATCAAGCTGTCGTTTGTTGTTTTCGTCGACAAAAGCCGGACCAACCATGATTTCCGCTTTGTCGAATTCTACGGATGCGTATTTGCTGATCGTGAAGCCGGGATAGCGTGTCAAAAGCGGGTGATCGCTGCTGCCTTTGACATCTTGTTGGGCAAAGGCGGCGCTGGCAGCGGCTGATAGAAGTGCGGCGTAGCTCCAGCCGAGTATCTTCGAAATGCGCATAACGTTCCCCACTCTTGACCTTCTGAGACAGTGGTTCATGTCACAGTGACTTACAACCGGATAATGGCCGGTTGGGGCTGTTCATTTCGCTATAACGCAGGGTCAAAGCGGAAGCGAGCAGGGACTTTGAAAAGCGAAGACCACAACATAGGCACCGACGATGACGCCCGCCAGAAATAAAGCAATTGAGATTGTGACCTTTTCAGACATGGAATCATATTCCTTTGAAAATTGGCGATATCTATTCTTCCCGACTGGGTGTGGCTGCCGAGTGAGTTGGTAGAACAGGGTGGCTGTATGTTGCGCTCTGTCTTGATTTGCTGCCCGGGTCGGCTAGAAATTTATTTTTGCTGTCTTTTTCGTATAAATGGCTTTTGGAATTGCAGTGATGAAACACTTTGTTGTGGTTTTCTGCAACTTGATTTTGTATTTCTAATGCAAAGTTTCGCGAAATTGATCCGTATTCATGCAGTAAATCGACAGACCATTTCAGATGCAAGATTGATGAGCGTATCATCTGCATTAGTTGATTCAACATCTTCTGTGTGAACGGGCGAAAGACCCGTTTTGTTCAGGTCTTCCTTATCGGGCGGTATTCAGAGAAGCCCGAATAGAAAGAATCTTTCGGTCAGCGGTCTTCACAACTATCAACCGTTCAAGTCTGCATGAGAGCACGTGGTGCTTCGACGTCGCCTTTAAATTGGGACAGCGTTTCAGCGCCTCTCCATGCCGTGATCTGGCGATTGTCTGGCTGGTTTTGGCTGATGTTGACATCGTTCTGCGTTGCGGCAATGGTTTGCGATGGTCAGTGTGGACGGGCAATAACTTGTCGAAAAACAAAAAACGCACCTTTGGCGTTGTTGGTCTGGGCAATTTCGGCAGCTCTGTTGCCAAGGATTTGCAGCGTTTTGGCAACCATGTCATCGGCATCGATATCTCCGAAGCCCGCGTCGCCGCTCTTGCAGATACATTGTCGCAAGCCATGATCGTGGACGCCCGTGACGATGCGGCGCTGCGTGATGCTGGGTTTGGTGACTGCGATACCGCCGTGGTCGCGATGGGTTCGGATCTTGAGGCCAGCATCCTGTCGGCGATGAACCTCAAGCTTGTCGGCGTGCAGACCGTTTGGGCCAAGGCCACGACCAAGACCCACCACCGAATTTTGAAGAAACTTGGCGTGGACAGGATCGTCCACCCCGAGGTCGAGATCGGCCAGCATATTGCGCAGATCCTGAACAACCCGCTGATGCGGGACTATGTGAGCCTTGGCAACGGCTACCACGTTGTGAACTTCCGCATCCCCGACAGCCTCGAAGGCCGCAGTCTTAGCGAGTTGCCGCATGGCAAGTCCTACAATCTTCGTTGCATCGGCGTCATGCGGGGCACCGAATTCATCGGGCAAGACGGGGCAGAGTGCAGTTTGCAGCGCGATGATCTGCTTCTGCTGCTGGGTCAACGCAAGGATTTGCACAGCTTCGCGGCCAGCCTCTGACCATGGTGGCGCCATTCCGGAAAGTCCTCAGGCGGAAAAAGACCCTGCGGATGCCGCCGCCTGCGCTGTTGTCCCTGTATTACATGGCGTTCATCATTCTGGGCGCGATTTTGCTGTGGCTGCCGATTTCGCATCACGGTGATATCGGTCTGGGGGAGGCGCTGTTCACCTCGACATCCGCCGTGACCGTCACCGGTCTGGTGCTTGCCGATACCGGGGCGGCCTTTACCGGCTTTGGCCAAGGGGTCATTGCGGCGCTGATTCAGCTTGGCGGGCTTGGCCTGATGACGTTTGCCGTGCTGCTGCTGGGGGCGCTGGGCATCCCGGTCGGAATGCCGCAGCGATTGGTCCTGCGCGAAGACCTGAACCAGACCTCCCTGTCGAACCTGTCCTATATCGCGCGCATGATCCTGATTATCGCCGTCGCCTGCGAAACCGTCGGTGCTGCGCTGCTGGCCCTCGTCTTCGTTCCGGAATTCGGCTGGGCCGGTCTGTGGCAAGCGATCTTCCATTCGATTTCAGCCTTCAACAATGCCGGATTTGCCCTGCATCCCGACAGCCTGTCCCAATGGGTCGGGAACCCGATCATCAATCTGGTGATCCCGGCGTTGTTCATTCTGGGCGGGCTTGGCTTTATCGTTGTGGGCGACGTCTACAAAACGCGCAACTGGCGTAAACTGACCCTGCATTCCAAGTTGATGCTGGCCGGGACCGCCGTTCTGATCCTGTGGGGCAGCGTGATGTTCGGCCTTTTGGAATGGCAAAACCCCGAGACTCTGGGCCCTCTCAGCACCGTCGAGAAATTGTGGGCCAGCTGGTTCCAAGGCACCACGCCGCGCACCGCCGGGTTCAACACGATCAATACCGGTGGGATGCATGACAGCACGTCGATGTTGACCATGACGCTGATGTTGGTCGGCGGTGGCAGCACCTCGACCGCCGGGGGGATCAAGGTCACCACGCTATGCGTCCTGCTGCTGGCAACGGTCGCCTTCTTTCGGCGTCAGACGACCTTGCACGCCTTTGGCCGGTCCTTGGGCGTGGATGAGGTCATGAAGGTGCTCGCGCTGACCACCATTTCCATGCTGCTCGTCCTGACCGGGATCTTCGTGTTGGCGATCAATCACGATGGCCTGTTCATCGATCTGGCGTTCGAAGTGACATCGGCCTTCGGCACAGTGGGCCTGTCGCGCGGGATGACGGGCGATCTTGATGGTATCGGGCGCGGCATCATCATGACGATCATGTTTGTCGGCAGGGTGGGGCCGCTGGCAATCGGCTTTTTCCTCGCCACCCGCAGCGTCCCAAAGGTGAAATACCCGGCCGGGCAAATCTATCTGGGCTGACGGGCCATCATCCACGGCGCGCAAATCGGTGCTGGGGCGCTATGGCCCGCCCGTGTCACTACCCGAAGTCATAGATGCCACATCAGCCGCTCGACGGTAATTGCTTGCCCGCCCTGGAGGCCTGAAAGCCATGCGCCGCGACCAGCAGGATGGCAAGCGCGCCGCCTGCGATGAAGACAAGCGGGGCCTTCCACAGCACCAGAATGGCAGCAAGAAGGCGGAGCATGATTTCCCAAGGCTTGAGCGTCGCCTGATCGAAGCGGGCCAAGGCCGAGGCGATCAGGTAAAGCGCGATCAGCAGGCGGCACAGCAAGACGGCCAGCGCGCCGTAATCGGTCTGCCCAGTATACCCGTCCATCAGCACACGCCGTCCAGCTTCGTCGGTGATCGTGACCGCCTCGGGGATCAGCAGAAGTTCCGGATACCATGCGAAAACGAAGGGGATCGTAAACATCACGATGCCGACCCGGACGGCGGAAATCGCCGTGCGCATCGGCTCGGTCCGCGTGATGGAGGCCGCCGCAAAGGCCGCCACAGCGACAGGCGGGGTGATGGCCGAGGCCACGGCGAAATAGAACACGAACATGTTCGCGGTGAAGAAGCTGACGCCCAGCTGCGCAAGCAGCGGGCCAAGCAGCAACGCCACGTTCACATAGGCCGGGACCGTGGGCATCCCCATGCCCAGAAGGATGGCGCAGACCATTGCGCTGATCAGCGCCACCATCAGGTAGACGCCGCCGACAATTCGGATTTCGAACCCGAACACATGCACAGAGGAAACCTGCGCCAGCCATGACGTGACCGCGCGGGTCAGTTCGCCGGTCAGGCCGCTTTCATTCAGGAAGGCTGCAATGATCGACACCGCGAACAACAGCAGGAAGAGGCGCGAGATAAGAATCCCGCCCTCGCCAAGTGCCACCAGAACCTTGCTTGGTTTTGCCCGCGTTTCGGGGTCAAGAAACATCAGCGGAAGCAGGATCGCGACGGCCCACCACCCTGCAGAGACCGCATCCCCAGCGGCATTGACGATGGTTTGCACAAGCACCTGCGGCAGCAGGGCGGCAAGCCAGCTTTGTCCGATGGCATCCTTGTTGCCCAGCAAAAGAAACAGGATCGCCAGAATGGGCAGGAAGATGATCCAAAGATTGCGCCAATCCTGTCGCCCCATGATCAGGTCGTCGGGAATGTCGCGCATCGGCTCGACCTTTTCCCGCCGCGCTTGGAACATGACCGCCAGAAAGATCGAAAAGAAGAACGCGATGGCGGGAATGAAGGCCGCTGTGATGACCTTTGTGTAGGGCACGGCCGTCAGCGCCACGAGGACAAAAGCCGCGATGCCCATGACCGGTGGCATGATCTGACCGCCGGACGAAGCCGCCGCCTCAACCCCGCCCGCGAATTGCGGAGAAAACCCGTTGCGGCGCATCATCGGGATGGTGAGCCTGCCGGTGGACAGGACATTCGTGACCGGCCCCCCGGTGATGGTGCCAAACATGGCGGAAGACACGATTGCCGCGTGGGCAGGGCCGCCCCGCAGGTTGCGCGTCACCCGTACCGCCAGTTTGATCAAGGACGTCCCCCCCGCAGAGGAGCCGAACAGCGCGCCCAGCACCACATAGGGGAAGACCTGATTGATAATGATCTCCATGAACCGGCCCATGAAA
Source organism: Aliishimia ponticola (assembly GCF_004803475.1). Taxonomy (GTDB): domain Bacteria; phylum Pseudomonadota; class Alphaproteobacteria; order Rhodobacterales; family Rhodobacteraceae; genus Aliishimia; species Aliishimia ponticola. The sequence continues at coordinate 559,828 of NZ_SRKY01000003.1, read as the reverse complement.
CCATCGGGCGTGATGAAGACGTTGGTCGCCTTTTGCACCGCAGCCGCCATGGCATCGCCGCCATCCGCGCCTAGCTTGGTCAGGAAAAAGTTGTTGTCGCTCAGGCCGAATACCCAGATCAGCGCCGTGACGACGGTATAAAGCACGACAACGCTGGCCACGATCACCAGCGGCAGACCCCAAACCCGTATGTTATAAAGGAAAAACAGAAGGATGATCGTGAACAGCAGCGGCAAAGCCCAGATACCCAGCCGCGCCTGACAGGCGGGCACTTCGGCCTCAAGCGTGATACCGGGGATCAGCCCTTCGGACCGTTCCAGCGCATCTGCGATCAGTCTTGCGCGCTCTCCAGTGATCTGGTCGATCAGGCAAACGGAATCGATTTCGATCCAGAACCCAAGCGCGCCCAGCAGGGCCGCGACCACAAGCCCGATATCCAACGCCGCGCCAAGCCATGCCCTTTTGGGGCGGGATACGCGCCAAGAACGGTGCAGGCTCGCATCCAACGCGACGATCACCATCATCAGAACGAATAGCGGCGGGAAGAAGAACTCCTGTGGAAATCCCGATATCCGCAGAAACGGTATGCCGGTGATCTCGCGCGCCCAAGCCTGAAGCCCCGGAATTTCCGGCAGGGTGTTCACCATCCCCACCAGCACCAGCGCAAAAGCCAGGAACAGCGCAATGCGCTGCCCCTTCGGTTTCATATTGGTGGTATCGTTCATGTCCGGACCATGAGGTGAAGTGTGCCCGAAAGCTTAGGGTTTCACACAATCTGCAATGGTGTGACCCGCTTCTTCATAAGCGCGCACGGCCCCGGCATGCAGCTTCATCGTCACGGCTCCACAGGTGCCCTGACTGGTGCCGTCGATGTCGCCGAAGCTGAGGAACAGGTACGGCCCGCGCGGCGATCCGGTCAGAAACCGTTCCTTCCCGGCAAGGTAGGATTTGGTGACCTGATAGGCGAGTTCTTCGTCCATCGTCGCGGGAACGATCTGCGCAAAGGCCAGGGCAAAGGTATCGAATGTGTCATCATCGGTCACGATGGTGATATCGTTGCCTGCATAGGCCGCGCGGTATTCCTCCACCGGGATCGAGTAGGGCGCGTTGCCGGGCGCTTTGAGGATCTGCTGGCCGAACTCGCTGTTCAGCAATTCGGACGGCATGTCATAAATCGTCGTGCCACCGGCGGCGGCAATCGCGATCTGGCGGCCCGAGGGCAGACCTTCGGGAAGCGTCCAGCCATCCACTGCGCCGCCCGTAATCGTCGAAACCGTATCCGGCCACGGCGTTTGGATGCCTTCATAGCCTTCGCCATCTTTCAGGCCGGTCAAAAGCTGGATCGCCGCCCGGCCCGTCGTCAGCGCAGCACCGCGCGGTGGGCCGTTATAGATGCGCTTGCCTGCAATATCCTCAAGACCCTGAATGGCACCGCTGTTGTAATGCCCAAAAAGCTGCGCGGACGGGGCCGAGAAGAACAGCGCGCGCAGGTTCCCGGCAAGTTCGGCGCCTTTTTCCGGGCCGACACCGGAATAGGGGCCGACTCCCCGCGAAAGCAGGAATGGCAGGATCAGCGGCGCGGGGGCCATATCCAGCTGACCTTCGGCCACAGCCTGAACCGAGTTCGTCAGCGTTGCGCCTTCGGTAATCTGCATCGTCGCCACGCCATCCGCGTCAAGAATGGCCGCGAGCGTGGTGTCTATGTAATGCGGTGTGGACCCCGGCGATGTGGTCTCGGCTGTCAAAGTCGCTTGTGCAAAAGTGGCAGCCGGCAACAATGCCAGCATCGCCCCGGCGATGGTTTTCCGGATCATGATTTCCTCCCTTAGCGGCGCGCGTCGGCGCACTCATTCCCCGTGTATCACGGGCCTCCGATTTTCAGGGTTGCAAAAACTACGTGACTTGTCACGAAAAAAAATTGCTGCTCTTAATAGGGGCAGGAGGACACATGACGACAGCTCAGGAAGATCACATAAATCGGTTCAAAGCCCGGTGCCTTACACAAGAGCGCAACCTTTTCGGGCGCTTGCAGGCGGCGGCGCTGGCCTCGCGGTCGCAGGCGCAACGCTTGCTTCGATCTGCGGGGAACCTGTCGATCACCGAATGGCGGGTTTTGTGGGATCTGGCCGAAGCGGGGCCTTTGACGGTGACGGAAATGGCCTCCATCCAAAGAACCGATCACGCGCTGATCAGCCGGACCATCCCGGCCATGATGAAAAAGGGCTATGTCACGACGACGACAGGGACGCGGGATCGCCGCACGTCTTTGGTCGCCCTGACCCCGGCGGGCCGGGCCGTTTTTGACAAGGCATCCGCGACCATGTCGCAGCGCCGGGCGGCCCTTGCCAATTCGTTTTCAGAGGCCGATCTGGACACATTTCTGGGGCTGATTGACCGCTTCGAAGCGTTTGTGGAAGACCCCGATTGGCCGACGCTCGTCGCTGAAAGCGCCGGGTAATCCGCGTCTGAACCCGTTGGCGATTGTCTGAGAGAGGCGCTGCCTTTCGCAATTCGGCCATCCGGTCAGCGTAGCTTGTTTCGATGCCATCGGTTTTGCGTTGCTTCAAGCGCGGGTCCATGTCGTCCCGCTTGAACCTGCACGGCGGCCGCGCGCGAATTGACATATGTCAACGCGCATATGCGGCACGGCGCATACGCATAGCCCATGCAACGGATACTTGATGCCCTTGGCGATTCGACCCGCCGTGCTGCCCTCGCCATTATCTGGGATGGAGGGGAACACTGCGTGTGCGAATTGATGGACCGGCTGGATGCGAGTCAAAGCCGGATGTCCCGCCACATGAAAGTTCTGCGCGAAGCGGGCTTGGTTGTGGATCGGCGCGACGCCCAGTGGGTCAGGTATCGGCAAAATCCAGACATCCCGCGTGAAATCGCGGCGGTGATCACGGCTGTTTTGAGGGCCGAGAAGATGTTCGAACAGGAAATGGCATGACCACAGAAACGCACGAGATTTCTCCGCCGCCCGCAGCGCGGGAATGGCTTTGGTACGCGGGCGTTCTTGCCGCCGCCGTCGCGGGCTGGGTGGCATATGGCCAGTTGATCCCGTTTTCCGAATGGGTCACCAGCCTGTTTCCCGTGGCGCGGGACAGTCACACCGGCGAAGCGATCGCCTTCTTCGTCTATGACGTGCCCAAAGTGCTGCTGCTTCTGACCGGCATCGTCTTTGTAACGGGGGTGCTGCGCAGTTGGTTCAGCCCCGAAAAGACACGCGCGGTTCTAGCCGGCAAGCGCGAGATTTTCGGCTACCCGCTGGCGGCGTTTCTGGGGGTTCTGACACCGTTCTGTTCATGCTCTTCCGTGCCGCTGTTCATCGGCTTCGTATCCGCCGGGGTGCCCTTGGGCGTGACGTTTTCCTTCCTGATCGCGGGCCCGATGGTGGGGCCTGTCGGCCTTGGTCTGCTTTACGCGCTGGTGGGGTGGAAGATCGCCACGATCTATTTGGTGTTCGGGTTCTCCATCGCCACCATCGCGGGCTATGTGATGGGGAAGATGGGGCTGGAACGCTATCTTCAGGACTGGGTGCGCGAGTTGAACGCAGGCCCGCTGAACGATTTGCCGGAAGAGACACTCACCTTTACCGACCGGTTGAAAATCGGTGCCGAACAGGTGCGCGAGATCGTGGGCAAGGTCTGGATTTGGGTCCTGGTCGGCATCGGCATTGGCGCGCTGATCCATGGGTATGTTCCCGAAGCCACGATGCTTAGAATAATGGGCGGCGAGGCGTGGTGGTCGGTGCCGGCGGCGGTCGTTGTCGGCGTGCCGATGTACACCAATGCTGCGGGCGTCATTCCCATCGTCGAAGCGCTGCTTGGCAAAGGGGCGGCGCTGGGCACGACGCTGGCCTTCATGATGTCGGTGATCGCGCTGTCGCTGCCAGAGATGATCATTCTCAAGCAGGTGCTGACCTTGCGGCTCATCGCGATTTTCATCGCCGTCGTCGCCTCGGGCATCTTGGCGACCGGCTATCTCTTCAACTTGCTTCTGTAACCGGTCTGAATGACCCTTCCTGAAAGGACATCCCGTGAAAACCGTCAAAGTCTACGGCCCCGGCTGCCAGCGCTGTGAAACGACCGAGAAAATGGTGCGCGATGCGGCCACGAAACTGGGTATCGACGTCGCGATTGAAAAGGTGTCAGACACCAAATCCATGGCCATGGCAGGCGTCATGTCGACGCCCGGCATCGCGATTGACGGAAAGCTTGTCCACGCGGGCGGGCTTCCTGACGAAGCCAAGCTGGAACAATGGTTGACGGCCTGACGTCTCAGGATCAGGACAGAAGGCAAAACCATGCTTGAATACAATGTCACGGCCCGCCGGATCGACGAACACGGCGCGCAGGCCCACGCCAAGGACGCAAAGATCGTTCTGGATACCGATTTGGCGGGCCGCGAGGATGCGTTCAATCCGGCCGAACTGCTGTTGGCGAGTCTGTCGGCCTGCATGTTGAAAGGGGCGGAGCGTGTCGCGCCGATGCTGGGCTTTGAATTGCGCGGGATGGAGATCGCCCTGCACGGTGTTCGGCAGGACAGCCCGCCGAAGATGGTGCGTATCGAATATGACATCGTGGTCGACACTGATGAGAGCGATCAAAGGCTCGACCTGCTGCACCGCAATATCCGCAAATATGGCACGATTTCCAACACGCTAAGCGATGTGATCGAGCTGACCGGAACCATCCGGCGCAAGGGCTGAACACGCGCACCTCGCGGGCGCGCTCCGCCCGCGCCCTCCGGCCTATCCCACACCGACCTTTGCCGCCGTCATCGCGTGTCAAAAGCTGCGCGCGGCGCGGCACATCCTGCGCGCTTGCACCCGTGCCGGTTCAAATAATTTTTGGCCTCAGCGTGCAATCCCATCGTTTTTAAGCGCCCAAGAAACTTGGCACAGTATCCCGAATGATATCGGCGCATCGGAGCACATTATGAAAGTCGGGTTTATTGGTCTGGGAAATCTGGGGGGCAAACTGGCGGGCAGCCTGTTGCGCAACGGGATCGACCTGACGGTACTGGACCGCAAGGAAGACCTGATGGCGGATTTCGCCGCGCGCGGGGCAGGGACGGCGCAAAGCCCTGCCGCCCTGATGCGCGATAGCGATGTGGTCATCACCTGCCTGCCGTCGCCTGCCGCCTCTGCTGCCGTGATGGACGAAATGCTTGCCGAAATCGGCCCCGGCAAGACATGGATGGAAATGTCGACGACCGATGATGCCGAAATTCGCCGTCTTGCTGCGCTGGTCGAAGAAAAGGGCGGCACGCCGGTCGATTGCCCCGTCTCGGGTGGCTGTCACCGGGCGGATACGGGCAATATCTCGATCTTTGCCGGGTGTGACCGCGAGACCTTTGAAAAGGTGCTGCCGCTGCTGACGCATCTGGGCCGCCGCGTGCTGCATACCGGCCCGCTGGGCACGGCGTCGACGCTGAAGGTGATGACCAACTACCTTGCCACCGCGAACCTGCTGACCTGCTGCGAGGCACTGGTCACGATGAAGGCCGCGGGCATGGATATGGCCACCACCTACGAGGCGATGAAAATCTCCTCCGGCACCAGCTTTGTGCATGAAACGGAAAGCCAGTTGATCCTGAACGGCTCGCGCGATGTGAACTTCACCATGGATTTGATCCTGAAGGATCTGGGCCTGTTCCAGAATATCGCAGACCGCAATGACGTCCCGCTGGAATTGTCGCCGATGGTCATCGACATCATGCGTGACGGCCAGACCCGCTATGGTGAACGCGCAAACACCGACGACATCATCCGCCGTCTGGAAGAGGCGACCGGCCTTTCCATCCTTGCCGATGGCTTCCCGGCCGAGCTGATCGACGATGAGCCCGAAGAACGCGGCTATGAGGTCTTTCCTCCGGGTCGTGCGCGCCCCTTGGCGGCGGAGTAAGCGGTATGAGCCTCGACGCCGCGCCGAATATCAGCCACTGGCAGGAACGCACCGACCTTGCCGCTGCGTTTCGCTGGACTGCGCGCCTGAACATGCACGAGGCCGTGGCCAACCACTTCAGCCTCGCCGTCAATCCTGAAGGCACGCAATTCCTGATCAACCCCAATCAGGCGCATTTCTCGCGCATCCGTGCCTCGGAATTGCTGCTTCTGGACGCCAATGATCCCGATGCGCTGAACCGCCCCGATGCGCCGGACCCAACCGCATGGGGCCTGCACGGATCGATCCACCGGCGCTGCCCCCATGCGCGCTGCGTGATGCATGCCCATTCGATCTTTTCGACGGTTCTGGCCTCTCTTGCCGACAGCACGATGCCACCGATCGATCAGAACACCGCGACGTTCTACAACCGTGTGGTGATCGATGAACAGTTCGGCGGGCTGGCCTTCGAAGATGAGGGAGAGCGCTGCGCCGCGATGCTGACCGACCCCGCCAAAAAGGTGATGGTCATGGGCAATCACGGCGTGCTGGTGCTGGGCCGCGACGTGGCCGACGCCTTCAACCGCCTCTACTATTTTGAACGCGCGGCAGAGACCTATATCCGCGCGCTTCAGACCGGGCAAAAGCTGCGCCTGATCCCCGAAGACATTGCAGAAAAGACTGCCCAGGAACTCGAAGATTACCCCGGGCAGGCAGAGGCGCATCTGACCGCCATCCGCAAAATCCTTGACCATGAAACCGCCGACTACGCCACCTGATCACGAGATACGCACTATGACCCAGATCACCCTGTACGATTCCGGCCTGACCGTTCCCCTGCGAACGGGCGCCGCCTATTTCAATTATTGCTGGCTGCGCGATGCCTGCCCAAGCTGCATTGATGCGCAAACGCGCGAACGCATTTTCGACGTGGCCTCGCTGCCCGATCTGCCGCGCGCCAAATCCGCCCAGATCGACGGTGATGTACTGGTCGTGGACTGGCAGACCGAACCGCAGATCAGCCGCATCCCGCTGAGCGTGCTTGAAACCTTTGCCGCACGGGGCCGGGCCGAAGATCCTGCCGATCTGCCGCGCAAGCTGTGGTATTCCGACAAAGGCACGAACCTGACCCGCGTTCCGCAGAACGCCGTTCTGACCGACCCGGATGCGCGCGCGCAACTGACCCGTGCGCTGATCGAGGACGGTATCGCCATCGTCACTGGCATGGACGCGGATAATGACAGCCTGCCGCGTCTTGTGAACGCGGTCGGGCCGATCACCCCGTCCGCCGAAGGTCTGTTCTTCGACGTGCGCGTTGAAATCGAACCAACAAATCTGGCCTTCACGGCAGGCCCGCTGGAGATGCATACCGACTTGCCCGGCGAAGAAGCCGCGCCCGGCGTGCAATTCCTGCATTGCATCGAAAATACTGTCGAAGGCGGGTTGTCCCTGTTCCTTGACGGGGCTGCCGTCGCCGAAGCGCTGCGGGCCGAAGATCCCGAAGCCTTCCGCCTGCTCGCCGATTACAAGATCCCGTTCTACTATCGCCACGACAATTGGGACTACCGCGCGCACCAGCGTGTCATCGAAACCGATCCCGAAGGGCGCGTGACGGGCGTGACCATCTCGCAGCACCTGCAAGACATCATGGACCTGCCGCAAGACCTGCTCGACAGCTATTACCCGGCCTTCATCAAGTTCCTGAAGATGATGCAGGAAGATCGCTTTCTCGTGCGGTTCCGGTCCGAAGCGGGCAATTGCGTGATCTTCGATAATCACCGGATCGTGCATGGCCGGGAAGGCTATGTCGCCGATAGCGGTATGCGCCACCTGCGTGGCTGCTACACCGACCGGGGCGCGCTGCGCAGCACCTACCGTGTGCTCGCCAAGCAGGGCCATACCGGATTGATACCCGAAGCGGAGCAGCTGCAAAGCGCGTAAGCTTCGACGGAACTGCCCCGCCGGGCGGTCCGGCGGGGACCACTCGTAGGGGAGGCATTCCAATGCTTGCACGTGACTTGATCGATCTGGATCGTTACCCAATCGCCACGCCCGGACCTGCGCGCGACGCAATTCTCGCAGAGGTCCGGGCAGGGCTGGCAGAGCGGGGCTGTGCGGTTCTCAAGGGATTCCTGACGCCGCAGGGCATCGCCGAAGCCGTGGCAGAGGCGGACAGCGTCGCGGATAAAAGCCACAGCAGCCATTCGCGCACCAATGCCTATTTCACCGCCGAAGACACCAGCCTGCCGCCGGACGACCCAAGGCGGCAGTTCTTTGACCGCTCCAACGCGTTTATCCCGGCAGATAACTTCGCCCCGGACGGGCCGCTACGGCGCATTCATGACAGCGACGGGTTCGACACGTTCATTCGCGAGTGCCTGCAAGAGCCGGAAGACCGCTTCTTCCGCTATGCCGACCCGCTGGCGGATATGATGGTGAATGCGGCCGAGGCCGGGAACGGCTTTCCCTGGCATTTCGATACGAACAACTTCACTGTCACGCTCGCGCTGCAAAATGCCGATGGCGGGGGGGCGTTTGAATACGCGCCGATGATCCGCGACAGCGTGGATGAGCATTTCGGAGAGGTGTCCAAAGTGCTGGCAGGGCAATCCGACAGGGTCGTTTCGCTGGAACTGGAACCGGGCGATCTGCAACTCTTCAAGGGGCGGTACTCGCTGCACCGTGTGGCACCGCTTGAAGGAACGACGCCGCGCTATGTCGCGATTTTTTCTTATGTGGAGGCACCGGACATGGTCGGCAGCGTCGAACGCACGCGCCAGCTTTACGGTCGGACCCTGCCGATCCACCATGAGCGCGCAGGCCAACGCAGCGACGCGCTGATCGACTGACGCGGGAGCGGCGGCGCTTGTGCACCTAGTCGCGTTGCAGGACGAGCGGTCCGCGCAAGGCGGTGTGATAGCCGAAATCCGCCAGCCCTTGCGCTGCGCCATCTGATGCCCGCCAATACACCATGGCGCGGTGGCTGCGCACCTCATGCATCACCGCGTCATAGCGCAGTTCCAGCGGCCAAAGCGGCGCGGTATCCGCCGGGGCCACCGCAAATCTGGCAATGACCAGCATATACCGTCCGCGGTGATGGTCCTGTGCCGCCCGCAGGCGCGCCTCCGTCAGCGTCAGTGCCGCCGGGCACGCATCCTGGCCCAGTGCCAGATGATCCGCGAAATAGGCGGCGATTGCGCTGGCCTGTTGTGAGGGCAGGGGCGCGCCAGGCTCTGCCTCTGCCAGCGGGGCCAGCTTCTGTTCCGCGATGATCAGGTCTTCGAGCGGGAGTTCAATCACCAGTTCCAACCTGTTCTCCGCCTGCTGCAGCGTCAGAACGCTGCCGGGCAGACCATGGGCGCGGGCCGTGTCTGATCCGGCACCGGCCAGCATCGCACCGGCAAGCGCCAGCGCGGTGAGTGCGCGCCGCCACATCATTCCGTCTGCCCGCCGTAATCGTGTGCAAGATCGCGCCAGACCGAATGTGGGTGATTGCCGACCTTGCCGGTCGATTTGTTCGACTGCATCGAAAACTCGATCCAAAGCGACGGCCCGTGTACGCGGACATAGTCATCTTCGGCGCTGAGCTGCGGCGTGCCTGAAAAGCTTAGATAGGTCTGCGGCAACTCATCCAGATATCGCTCCATATAGGTGGTCGCATCGCCTTCGGAGATATCGAACACATATGTCCGGATCGCCGTCACAAGCAGTGCCGTCTGATCGTCGGTCAAATCCGAAACGGCCAAGCCTTCGAATTCGTTCGGGATAGCGTCATCGGCTTGTGGCCCGGCCAGAATATCCCGGTAGGTTCCGTCCAGCCGCGCCGCCGCTTTCTGGTCGTCCGACAGGGAAGAAAGCAACGTGGCGAAGGCGTCGCGTTCCTGCGTCAGCGGCACATTGGTGCGCCCGTTCATCTCGAAATAGGGAAACGGCTCCACCCCGCGGAAGGACGGTGTTGCCCCGACCAGCGCCCCGTCTGAATAGGTATTGGTGAAGGCCATGTGGTGCCCGCCATAATACAGCTGCCACGTGCCCGTCGTGGCGGGTGTGCCAAGGAAGGCGATCTTGGTGTTGTAGGAGGAATACCCGGCCTTGTAGTCGGTGCTGACCGTATTGATGTAATCGTCCGCGTTCAGCGTCTGCACCATCTCGTCCCAGCCTTCATTCGGCAGGTCACTGGTGGCGTCCATCATGATCGCCTTGACGATGCCGCGTTGCCGGGTGGTCAGCTCGCCCAACAAAACGCCCGGACGCTTGGGAAAGGCACCTGCGGGCAGGTTGCTCCAATTCTGGGCCAATTCGACGGAATACTCGTGTTGCAGGTTCTCCATGACCTCGTCCGAGACGTCGGCCTTCAGCAGATCCGCCAGACAGACCAGCCGGTCGATGCCCGGGCTCTCGCCGCATTGCGCCACGTCTTCCGGCATCGGTTGGCTGCCCATCAGGGTGCTGGTGTCGCCCATCCGTTCTTGCAGGGCCGCGCTGAGCGCCTGATCTTCTTCCGACATGGGCGGCGGACCGCCGTGATCCTGCTGTGCAAACGCGGATGTCGCCAACAGCGCTGCAAGAGCGCCCCCAGTAAAGCTATTCCACCGTGCTAACATGGCTACGTCGTCCTTCTGCAGTTCCGATTGGGACGAAACTTAGCGCGCGTTAACTTATTTTAAAGCGCTGCCTTGGTGGCAAGCCGTGAACCGGGGGCACGTAACAACACTGCGGCTGGCGGCAACGGCAGGGGGGGAACAGCCCGAAGCAGGCAGGCTGTTCCCGGACCCAATCATGCATATGCGCCCGCAGAATAGGTCAGTTCATAGCTGTGGCTGTAAAGTTCGAAGATGTTCCCAAACGGGTCTTCGACGTAAACCATGCGATAGGGCTTTTCGCCGGGGAAGTATTCTCGAACCGGCATCCGCTGCTTGCCGCCTGCCGCGACGATCTTTGCCAGCAACCCTTCAAGGTCCGGATCCTGAACCGCGAAATGGAATGTCCCATGGCGGCGGAAGGCGAAATTTTCGTCCGGGCTATAGTTTCCCGCGAACTCGAAAAGCTCGATGCCGATACCGTCACCCGTGGAAAGATGGGCAATCCGCAAGTGCTGCCAGCCCGGCCCGAAGACGTCGGTACACATCACACCGATTGCGCTGTCGTCCTCGACGATCTTGCTAGGCTGCATGAGGACATAGAACCCCATGACCTCGGAATAGAACTTCACGGCGGCGTCAAGGTCCGGGACGGAAAGACCGATATGCGAGAACGTGCGGGGGGGCGAAATCATGTTGATCTCCTTTCACTTCAATTGAAGGAGATGTAGGGGGGCGCTTTCAAAATATGAAATTATCATATTTAATGATTTTGCGAACAATGGGTTATGATTGTATGCTCAACTCCACCTGGCTCGAAACCTTTACCGTCCTCGCCGAAGAAGGGCATTTCACCCGCGCTGCGGCCCGGTTGAACATGACGCAGCCGGGTGTCTCCCAGCATTTGCGCAAGTTGGAACATCAGCTTGGACACCCGTTGATCACGAAAGACGGCAAGAGGTTTACCTTGACGGAAGCAGGTGAAAAGCTGCGCGATCTTGGCCTGTCGCGCCGTGCTCAGGAACGGGCGTTGCGGGACGTGATTGCGCGGGACGACCCCGATGCGGGGGAACTGCGGATCGCGTGCTCGGGCAGTTTCGCGATGCTGTTCTACCCGCGTGCCATCGCGCTGATGCGGGGCGCGCCGGATTTGGCGATGCATGTTGAGGCCACGCCCCAATCCCGTGTTCTGGACGGCGTATTGGAGGGGCGTTTCGACCTTGGCATCGTTGCGCATGATCCGCGTCATCCCCGTATCGATGCGCGGCAATTCGGGCGGGAGGAGCTGTGCCTGCTGCTTCCCGAAGGCGTCAAAGACCCGGTCAGTTTCGATACGCTCGAAATGCTTGGTCTGGTCGCCCACCCGGATGTCGCGACCTATGCCGACGACCTGTTTTCACTGAATTTCCCGGAGGAGTTTACCGGCGCAGACAGGTTGAAGCTGCGCACATATGTGAACCAGATCAGTCAGATCCCCGCTCCGGTCGCCGAAGGGGTAGGCTACACGCTGCTCCCGCGCAGCGGCCTTGCGGCGTTCCCTCAAGCCGCGCGCGTCAAGACCGCCAGCCTGCCGGAACCCCGATACCATGAGCTTTGGGCCATCACCCGCCGCGGACGCGCACCCAGCGCGCGCCTCAAGCGGATCATGGGCATCGTTGAAGAAATTGCCGCCACTCTGGGTTGAATGGCTGCCCGGTGAACGGTGGTCGTGGTCCGCATCGCAGTCACGCCCGACCGCCGCCGGGTGCGTTACGCTTGAAACGGCGGACGCACTTTCAGCTCCAGATAGTCTTCCAGCCCGAAGATACCGCCCTCGCGCCCGATGCCCGATTTCTTGTAGCCACCAAAGGGCGAGCCATAATCGGACCCACGCCCGTTGATGGCGACGACACCGGCCCGCAGCCGGCGGCTCACACGGGCGGCGCGCTCGGCGCTTCCGGTTTGGACATAGGCGGCCAGCCCGTATTCGGTGTCATTGGCGATGGCGATCGCCTCGTCTTCGGTATCGAAGGGGATCATGACCAGAACCGGGCCAAAGATTTCCTCGCGCGCGATGGCCATGTCGTTGGACACATCGGCAAAGATCGTCGGTCGCACGAACCAGCCCTGTTCCAGCCCTTCTGGCTTGCCCAGCCCGCCGGCCAACAGCGTCGCGCCTTCGTCCAGCCCCTTGCGGATCATCGTCTGCACACGGTCATACTGGATTTCGTCGAACAGCGGGCCGATATGGTCGCCGGGCTTTGCCGGATCACCGACCTTCTGCGCTTCGGCAGCCATGGCGGCCAGACGCAGCGCCTTTTCATAGACCGGGCGTTCAACCAGCATCCGCGTCGGTGCGTTGCAGGACTGTCCGGTATTGTCGAAACACTCGGCCACGCCCTCGGCGATGCGCTTTTCCAGATCGCAATCGGCAAAGACGAGGTTGGCCGATTTGCCGCCCAGTTCCAGCGTCACACGCTTGATGCCGGGGGCCGCTGCGCGCGACACCTCGACGCCCGCGCGGGTCGAACCGGTGAAGGACACCATCGCCACATCCGGGTGCGCGGTGATCGCCGCGCCCACGGTTGGCCCATCGCCATGCACAAGGTTGAAGACACCGGCGGGGTAGCCGGCCTCATCCACGATTTCGGCATAGATATTGGCCGAAAGCGGCGTGTGCTCGGACGGTTTGAGAACGCAGGTCGCCCCGGTCGCCAGTGCGGGAATGACCTTCAGCGCGATCTGGTTGATCGGCCAGTTCCACGGGGTGATCATACCGACGACGCCGATCGGCTCGCGGCTGAGGATATCGCCGTTGGGCAGGGTTTCTTCTTCGTCCAATGCTTCGAGCGCGTCGATAAAGGCGACCAAATGCCCGATCCCGCTTTCGGCCTGCACGTCAAAGGACATGGTGGCAGGCGCGCCCATCTCGGCAGTCATGGCGGCGGCCAGATCGCCTTGGCGGCGGCGCGTGACGTCCAGCAATTGGCGCAGCAGCGCCAGACGCTCTGGCTTTGTGGTCATCGAAAAGCTGTCAAAGGCGAATTTGGCGGCGGCCACGGCGTGGTCCACATCCGCCGCGCTGCCCATGCTGAGCGTGCCGATCTGCGTGTTGCTGGCCGGGTTCTTGATCGGCATCGTGCCGGTGCCTTCGGGGCTGACCCAAGTGCCGTCGATGTAGAATTTATCGAGCGTGTGCATCGTCTTCCTTAATTCTGTCAGTGGGTAACGGGCTGCGTGTCCATGGTCAGGTGCAACTCGGTTCCGGTATAGGGGGAGGCCGCGATGGCCGCGTCGTCCAGTTCAACGCCAAGGCCCGGTGCGCTGGGCGGGATCACATAGCCGTCTTCCCATGCGATGTCCGACTTGAGGCAGGACATATAGGGGCCATCGAACGTCCCGATGCTTTCAAGGATCAGGAAGTTCGGGCTACAGGTGGCCACCTGGATATTGGCCGCAGCCACGACGGGGCCGCAATAAAGATGCGGCGCGATCTGGACCGACCGGGTTTCCGCCATGCCCGCGATCTTGCGCGCTTCAAGCAGACCGCCCACGCGGCCAAGGTTCATCTGAAGGATCGACGCTGCGCCCGCCTCGATCATCCGCGCGAATTCATGCTTGGTGCACAGCCGCTCTCCGGCTGCGACGGGGATTGCGGTATAGCGGGCGACTTCGGCCATATCGGCGGGATTCTCGGGCGGGATCGGCTCTTCGAACCAAAGCGGATCATAGGGTTCAAGCCGCCGGGCCATGCGTTTCGCGCCGGAGACGGTGAACTGCCCATGGGTGCCGAAAAGCAGATCGGCCCTGTCGCCCACGGCCTCGCGGATTCGCTTGCAGAACGCCTCGGACCGGTTCAGATCCTCCATCCGCGGCTGGTGCCCATCATAGACGGAATAGGGGCCAGCCGGGTCGAACTTGACGGCGGTAAACCCCTTGTCGACCATCTGCACCGCAACCTCTGCGGCAAGATCCGGGTCGTCATATACGCTGGGCGCGCCGGGTGCGGGATAGACGTCGCCCTCTGGTGGATAAAGGTAGGTATAGCTGCGCAGCCGCTCATGCACCTTGCCGCCCATCAACTGATAGACAGGCTGATCGGCGGCCTTGCCGATGATGTCCCAGCAAGCCATTTCCAAGCCGCTGAGAACGCCCATCACAGTGACGTCCGGGCGCTGCGTGAAGCCCGCGCCATAGGCCCGCCGCCAAAGCCGTTCGATATGGTGCGGATCGGCCCCATCGAACTGGCGGGCAAACATGTCCACGGCCATGGCGGCCACCAGATCGGGGCCGAATGTGGCGTTGTAAATCTCGCCCACGCCGGTGATCCCGCACGCCGTGGTCAGCCGGACGAATATGAAGTACCGCCCGCCATGGCGCGGCGGCGGATTGCCGAAAACGAAGGTCTCTATCTTCTCAAGACGCATAGGCCAGAACCCTTTCATGGTCGCCTGTGGCGGCGTCTTCCAGGATCATGTCGGCGGCGCGGGTGGCCAGCATCATGGTCGGCGCGTTGGTGTTGCCCGAGGTGACTGCCGGGAAGGCAGAGCTATCGACAACGCGCAACCCCGACAGACCATGCACACGGCAGCGCGCGTCCAGCACGGACTCCTGCGGCCCACGCCCCATCCGGCATGTGGAGGTCGGGTGAAAGACGGTGGAGGCACGCGCCCGGAAGTCATCCATCAGCGCGTCAGCATCCTGCACTTCTGGCGCGGGGATCAGTCGTTCTTGCGTGACGGCACGCAGGGCGGGGGCTGCGGCAAGGCGGGCGATGATCTCGATCGCGCGGCGCGCGCCATCTTTGTCATATTGCGTGGCAAGCGAGTTGGGCCGGATCACCGGCGCGGCGTCCGGATCGGCAGAGCGGATGGCGATCTCGCCCCGGCTGGTGGGGCGGCAAAGCTGCGCGCACAGCAGATAGCCCGGCTCCCTGTCCAGCACTGTGCGTCCGTCCGGCGCAGTAAAGTAGGACATCGGATTGCAATAGATCTGCATGTCTGGCGCGGCCTGCTTGGGATCGCTGCACAGATAGCCGCCGACCTGATTGACCGGCACGCCCAAGGGGCCGCGCCGCTGCGCAAGATATTGCATCCCGGCCAGAATGCGCGGGGGCAGGCGCCCCAGGATATTGTTCAGTGTCGGCGTCACCGCGCGGAACACATGAGAGATCGCGATGTGATCTTGCAGCCCGCGCCCGACCTCGGGCAGGTCATGATGCACGGACAGGCCCACATCGCGCAGCACTTCGCCGGGACCGACGCCGGACAGTTGCAGCAGCTTGGGCGAATTGACCGCCCCTGCGCACAGGATCACCTCGCGCCCTGCGGTCACGTTAAAGGATTTGTCGCCCACGCGCACATGCAGGCCGGTCGCACGGGTGCCGTCAAAGGTGATCCGTTCCACCACGGCATTGGTCATCAGCCGAAGGTTGCCGCGTTTGCGTGCCGGGGCAAGAAACGCATCCGCTGCCGAACACCGCATCCCGTTGCGCACGGTGCTACGGTAATAGCCGACGACTTCGCCGGTGGCGGTGCTGATATCTGCGCCGCGCGGCCAGCCACAATCTTCGGCGGCTTGCAGAAAACGGGGGGAGAACGGGTGCATCTGATCGTGCAGATCGCTGATCGGCAGCAAGCCCTCGCCGCGCGTGCGCCGGGTGCCGTCGCTATCCTGTTCCAGATGCTGCTCCATCCGCTCGAACGCGGGACGTACATCGCGCCATGCCCAGCCGGTCGCGCCGCTATCGGCCCAATCGTCGAAATCGTTGGGCAGGCCGCGCATATAGGCCATCGCGTTGATGGAGCTGGAGCCGCCGATCACCCGGCCGCGCGGCCAATAGATGCTGCGCCCGTCCAGCGCTTCGTCCGGTTCGGTGTGATAGTTCCAGTTCAGTTTGGGATTGGCGAAATTGACTGCGTAGCCAAGCGGCACCTTGATCCAGAACTCGCGGTCCGATCCGCCCGCTTCGATCAACAGAACCCGCGTCCGACCATCCCGTGTCAACCGTTCGACCAATGCGCAGCCAGCCGACCCAGCGCCGACGACCACGTAGTCATATGAGCCTTCCATCATACCGCATCCATTTCTTGCGCCGCTTTATGGTTTTGCTCTTTGCGAGGCAGTGGTGACAAACAACCGATCTTTTGCCATTGGGGCGGTTCAATTTGCGGGTGGCTCTCTACACTTTCGCAAAGCGGTGTGCATTATGACCCGACTCTACCGACCGAACCTGACGGTGCCCGATGCGATTGCCCCACGTAACATGGCTCAGAGCCTTCGAGGCCGCCGCGCGCCACAGCAGTTTTTCCGACGCCGCTGTGGAATTGAACCTGACCCCCGCCGCTGTCAGCCAACAGATCAGGCTGCTGGAACAGCACCTTGGCACCCAGCTTTTTCGTCGCCTGCCGCGCGGGGTGGTTCTGACGGACAAGGGGCAGGCCTATGCCATGCCGATCCGCAAATCGTTCGCGGAAATGACCGACGCGACAGAGGGGCTGTTCACCGTGCGGCGCAAGCGGCGGATCAGCATCCGTGCCTCCATCAGCTATGCAACGCTGATCCTGGCCCCGCGCCTGAAGGCGTTTCACGACCTGCACCCCGATATCGAAATCGTCCTATCCACGGCGGTTTGGTCCAATCGGATGGACCTTGAGACGATCGATGTCGATATTCGTTATGGCACCGGCCATTGGAATGAGGCCGAAATCTACAAGCTCGGCGATGAAGTCGCGAGCCTTGTCTGTCACCCCGATCATCTGAAAGCCTGCAACGGCGCGGGGCAGGTTCAGGAGCTTCTGGCAGCGGGCACCGTGCCTGTCCTCGGGTCCGAGATCGAATGGCGGCGCCTGTCCGATCAGTTTGGCCTTGAATGTCCTGAACCGCCGGTCTGGCTGATGGCGGATTCCTCGCTCATTGCGTTGCAGACGATCACCGCTGGTTTTGGCACTGCGCTGATCCATCACAGCTTCACCAAGCCATTTCTGGAGCGCGGCGACCTTGTGTCCCCCTTCGATTACCTTCTGCCGATCCGCGAGGCGTATTACTTCGTCATCCGTGACGACGTGGGCGGCCGGGACGAAATCCAGGCATTCCGGTCGTGGCTGATGGGGGAAGACCAGGTCTAGCGCCCGCACGCATTACGAGCATTCCCCAAGCTGACGGACAATTTGGGCAGGGTTGCGCGGTACCTTTTTGCGGCACCGGTCAGAATGGCGCGATTTCAAGGGGTCTGTAAAAAGTATTTACCAATTTTCCGAATTGCCGCTACCTTTCCGGGTGTCGGTGTCGCTTTGCGGGAGACAGAGCAGCGCCGACATGGAAATGGGAGGAAAATCATGACCAAGATCACGACGCGGCGCTCGGCGCTGCGTGCTTTCGCTGGTGTGGGGGCTGCTGGCCTTGCCGCGCCGCATATCGCCACCGCTGCCGCGCATGGCACGAACTGGAAAATCCAGACCAGTTGGCCGGGCGGCGCGGGGCTGCAAATCTTCAAGGACTGGTGCGCCACGATCGAAGAAAAGACCGGCGGTGAGCTGTCCTTTACCCCGTTCGGTGCGAATGATGTCGTCGGCGACTTCCAACTTTACGACGCGGTGAAGAACGGCGTGCTGGAGGCGGTGAACCCCTTCACCATCTATGCCCAAGGCATCATTCCGGCGGCGACCTTTCTGACCTCGATCCCGCTGGGCCTGCGCAATCCGCATGAGTTCGACGTGTTCTACTACGGGCTTGGGGGTATCGACATCGCGCGCGAGCTTTACGCGGCGCAGGGTCTGCACTTCGTGGGTCCGGTCCATCATGGGCCGAACATCATCCACTCCAAGGTGCCGATCCGGTCCATCGACGATTTCGCGGGGCGCAAGATGCGTTTGCCCGGCGGCATGGTGGCGGAAATCTTCAACGCCATCGGCGCAGAGACGACGGTTCTGCCCGGCTCGGAAATCTTCCCGGCGCTGGAAAAGGGCACGATCGACGTTGCCGATTATGTGGGTCCGGCGGTGAACTACGCGCTCGGCTTCAGCCAGGTGACCGATTACATCGTCATGGGTCCTCCGGGCTTCATGTCGCTCTATCAGCCGGTCGACATCATGGACATCACCGTCGGCAAGACCGCGTGGGACGCGCTGTCGCCCGAGATGCAGCAATTCGTGGAAATGGAAACGCATGTCTATTCGGATATGCACCACGCCGCGATCCAGAAGGCGGATCAGGAGGCATGGGGCAAGTTCGAAGCCGACGGCACCGAGGTCACGCGACTGAGCCAAGACGATGTGGAACTGATGACCGAAGTCGCGGTGCCGATCTGGTTCGACTATGCGAACCGCGATCCACAAGCGGCGCGCGTGTTCAAGATTCAGCTTGATTACATGCAGTCCGGCTCGCTTGGCTATGTCGATCCGGCGCTGACCGCCGGGTTGGAGCTCAAGCTCTGACCTGCGGGTTTGCATGATCTTCACCGCCCGGGCCGCGCATGGTCCGGGCGGGTTCCATCATCTTTCGCTTAACTATCAAGGGGACTGCAATGCCGGGGCTCGGCTTTACGCTGCCGCATTGGCTCTATTGGGTGGGGCTGATCGTCTTTCCCATCGTCGCGATGATCCTGTCGCGCCGTCCGCAGCCGGAACAGAAACGCTATACGCTGCCATTGGCCTATATGATCGCCGTGACCGGCGGCATTCTGGGGCTGCATCGGTTTTATCTGAAAAGCATGTGGGGGGTGGTGTTTCTGCCGATCTTCCTGTTCGTGCTGTTCGCCAATGCGCAAACGCAGCAGGCGCGCACGGTGTTGTCCGGCTATGACAACGAATTGCGCGTGGCGCAGCGCACGCTGGACCGCGAAGAAGGCAGGGTCGGGGATGCCCGTGCGAATCTGGCAGAGCTTCAGGCCGGTGTCGATGCGGCGGAGGAGGGCAGCTTCGCCCGCAAATCCGCAGAGCGGCGCCTGACCCGTGCGCAAGACACGATCACCAAGGGCGAGGCACGTCTGACCGATGCCCGCAGCACGCTGGAAGAGATCACGCCCATTCAGCAGAAGGCCGCAGATACCCGCGCCTTTTGGGACAATGCGGCTGGCTATGCGTTCTATCTGATCCTTGCCCTGCTTGCGGTGGACCTCGTGTTGCTGCCCAGATTGGTGCGCAAGGCCAATGCCGGTCTGCCCGCGCATGAGGAAATGTCCGAAGCCGAAAAGGCGCTTGCCGCCGCCGAGATCGAAGACGGCCCGAAAGAGGACCGCGACTATGCGCAGAACTGGATCGATCGGCTATCGCTTTTCTGTGGTGAGTTCGTCGCCTACTGGGCCGTGATTGCGGTCTTTGTCTACTACTACGAGGTGCTGGCCCGCTATGTGTTCGGCTCACCGACCAATTGGGCGCATGAGGCGATGTATCTGATGTTCGGCATGCAATACCTGATTGCCGGAGCCTATGCGATGCTGACCGAAAGCCATGTGCGCGTGGATATCTTCTATGCGCCGCTGTCGAAGCCAAGGAAGGCATGGGTCGATCTGCTGACCTCCATCTTCTTTTTCATTTTCGCGGGCACGCTGCTTGTCACGTCGTGGATTTTCGCGATGGACGCGATTGCGGTGCCGTCGGGCAACTCGGTCCTGTCGGACTGGGCGCGCGGGCAGATCGGCCTGGGTGAAATGCTGGGCAGCTTTGGCCTGAACCAGTGGACTGATCCGAATATCCGCTGGGGCGAGATCAGCTTTAACGAATGGGAGGTGCCATTGTGGCCGATGAAATGGGTCATGGTCATGGGCGGGCTGCTGCTTGTCCTGCAAGGCATTTCGAAAGTGTCGAAAGACATCCGTGAAATCGCGCGGGGGAACTGAGCCATGGGAATTGAAATCGATATCGCGTGGCTCACGCTGATCATGTTTGGCAGCTTGCTGACCCTGCTGATGGCGGGGCTGCCGCTGGCCTTCGTGACGGGCGGTCTGGCCTGTGTGTTCCTGTTCGTCCTTGGCGACGCGCGCGCGCTCAACATCGTGCCCAGCCGGATTTTCCCGCTGATGACCAATTATCAGCTTTCGGCGATCCCGCTTTTCATCTTCATGGCGGCGATGCTCGAAAGGGCGGGGATCATCAACGACATGTTCGACGTGATCTACAAGGTCATGGGCGGGCTGAAGGGGGGGCTTGCGGCGGCGACGATCATCGCCTCTACCATCCTTGCGGCGATGGTGGGGGTGATCGGCGCGGCGGTTGTGACCATGGGCATCATCGCGCTGCCCGCGATGCTCAAGCGGAACTACGACCCGAAGATCGCGATGGGGTCGATCATGGCGGGCGGCACGCTTGGCATTCTGATCCCGCCGTCGATCCTTGCGATCATCTATGCGGTGGTGGCCGAACAATCGGTGGGCGAGCTGTTCATCGGTGCGGTCATTCCCGGCCTGCTGCTGTCAGGCATGTATATCGCCTATGTGGTCACGCGCAGTTATATCAATCCGGTGTTGGGTCCGGCGATCCCGATGGAAGAACGCGTGTCCAACGCCGAAAAGCTGCGGCTTGTCGGCAAGATGGCGGCGCCGATCGTGCTGGTCGTCGTCGTGCTGGGGATCATCTTCTCTGGCGTGGCGACCCCGGTAGAGGCGGCGGGCATCGGCACGTTCGGGGCCTTCATCGTTGCGGCCATCCACCGCAAGCTGGATTGGCCCACGGTGCGCGAGGCCTGCACAACCACGCTCAAAGCGTCGGCCATGGTGATCTGGATCATGTTCGGTGCGACGATCTTTGTCGGGCTCTACGTGCTGGAAGGCGGTCAGCAATTCGTGCAGGAATCGCTCGCCGCGACGGGGCTGGGGCCGTGGGGTATCCTGATCCTGATGCAGGTGCTGCTGGTGATCCTTGGCATGTTCCTCGACTGGGTCGGTATCCTGCTGCTTTGCGTGCCGATCTTCGTGCCCATCATCAAGGCGCTGGGCGCGCAGGCGTTCGGATTGGACAGCACCGAGGATCTCGTCCTGTGGTTCGGGGTGCTGTACCTTGTGAACATGCAGATGTCGTTCCTGTCGCCGCCCTTCGGCTACGCGCTGTTCTATCTGCGCGGCGTGGCCCCGCCGGAAATCCCGATGAGCGACATTTTCAAATCCGCCCTGCCGTTCTTGTTCCTGCAAGTGGTCGGGCTGGTGCTGTGCATGTTCTTCCCACAGATCATCACGTGGCTGCCACGTCTGGTCTATGGCTGACAACATACGGGCCGCGCCAGATATGACCGGCGCGGCCCGCTTTTTACCTTTCCGCTGGGGCCGTCAAAGCGATGGCAGCCACAGGGCCAGGGACGGAAACGCGATCAGCAGCGCCACGATGAAGAGAGAGCAGAAGATGAACGGAAAGGCCGAGGTGTAAATCTCGCGCATGGTGGTGCCCGCCGGGGCCACGCCCTTCATCACGAAAAGCAACAGCCCGAATGGTGGCGTGGTGAAACTGATCTCAAGCGACAGCAGCATGATCAGCGCGAACCAGATCGGATCGAACCCAAGGCTTTGCGCCAGCGGGAAGAAGATCGGCACCGTGAGCAGCATGATTGAAATCTGTTCCATAAACATGCCCAGCAGCAGCAAGACGGCGAACATCACCAGCAGCATCGCCAGCGGGGCAAGGTCAAAACTGGTCGCCCAGTTCACCAACCCGCGCGAGGCCCCCGAAAAGGCCAGAAGCTGGCTGAACGTCGCCGATCCGAACACGATAAGATAGGCCATCAAGGTCACGCGCATCGCGCCGATCACCGATTTCTTCATCGCCTCCCATGTGAGGCACCGAAACAGCGCCGCAAGGATCAGCACCCCCAGCGCGCCGAAGGCGGCGGCTTCCGATGGGGTCACAAAGCCTTGGATCATCAGAACGATAATGATCGCCATCACGCTGACCATCGGGATCACCTCTGTCAGCAGCAGCGCCAGCTTGCGCCCGAAAGACAGCGGCTCCACGTCATAGGCCGGGGCGGCAGACGGGTCGATCCGGGTCTGAAGCCAGATCGTCCCGATATAAAGCCCCGCGAGGATCAAACCGGGGATCACCCCCGCGATCAGCAGAGCGGCCACATCGATCTGCGCCAATGTTGCCAGCAGCACCGCCAGCGCCGAGGGCGGGATGATGATCGCCAGCCCGCCAGTGCCAAGGATCGGGCCGATGCTCATATGGGATTTGTAGCCGCGGCGGCTCATCTCGGGCACCATCAGGGACCCCAGCAGCGCGGTGGAGCCCATGGAAGACCCCGACAACGTCGAAAAGGCGGTGCCGCCCAGAACGGTGACATAGCTGAGCCGCCCCGGCAGCCGCCCCAGCAGTTTGTCGATGGCGCTGAACATGCGCCCGCCCAGCCCGGTGTGAAAGAAAATCTCGCCCATCAGCAGGAAAAGCGGGATCGGCATCAGCGCGTATTTCGTCAGCGACCCCAGCCCGTTGTTCAGCAGTTGCGTCACGCCGCGCTCGCCGCCCATGAAGACCCAGGCGCCGATGATATTGGCCGCAAGGAACGCCAGCGCCACCGGCATCCCCACGGCCATCAGGACCATGATCGTACCGACCAGCAGGCCAAGTGCTTCGAACCATTCCATTATTCGTGTATCCCTGCTTCGCCGCTATGCATCAGCTCTGTCCCGAAGGCAAAGCGCGAGAATTCCACCGCCATGAAGCCGAAGCTGAGCGGGAAGGTGATCGTCAACAGCCAGCGCGGGAAATAATAGGCGCGGGTGTCGAAATCGCCGCGTTCGATATTGGTCAGAACCAGTTCTGCCCCTTTCCACGCCAGCACGGCGCACACCAACACGCAGGCAACCGCCACAGCCCGGCTGAGCAGGCGGCGCGGTGTCTCGGGCAGGGCAGCGGTGATCAGCTCGATATGGACATGCCCCTTTTCACGCACCAGCCACGGGGCGCCCAGCATGGTCATATACAACAGGCCGTATTCGGCAGAGGTGAAGAGCCATGCAAAAGGTTGCAGGCCCAGATTGCGCATCACGACAGAGGTCGTGACCGAAATCAGCAGCCAGACCAGCATCAGGCCGGACAGGATTGCCATGCCGTTCAGCATGAACTTGTAAAACTTGGCCAGCATGCGCGGCCTCCGCGGTCGGGGGGTGTCGGTATGGCCCGCCCCACATGCAGGGGGCGGGCCGCGCGTGGCTTAGTTTGCCGCGTCGAGATCGTAGAACAGTTCGATCAGGCGGTCGTAATTGTCGGTGCCGCCGGGTTGACCGGACATGACCTCTTTCATCCGCTCCCACGTCTTTTCGCGGGCAGCGGCAAGGTAGTTGGCCTTTGCCTCACCTTCGAGGCTGACAACCTTCATCCCGGCCTCTTCCAGCGCCGCGAAATCCTCGTCCCGCTTGGTGCGCAGGGCGTCTACGCTGTCTTTCTCATGCTGGATGGCGACATCCTGCACGATTTTCTTGGCCTCATCCGACAGCGAGTCCCACTTTTCGAGATTCACGATCACGCCCAGATCGGTGGAGAAGAAGCACGGCTCGATCCGGTAGTTGAGGAACTCGTTCCACTTCAGGTCGATCAGGCCGATCTGCGTCCAGCCCGTCGCATCCACCACGCCGCGTTGCAGGGCGGAATAGACCTCGCCCGTGGGCAGGTCGATCACCTGCGCGCCCAGATAGTTGGTGAAGAATGCGTTGTAGACGTTGTTGCCGCGCAGCTTCAGCCCTTCGACTTCCAGATTGCCATCAGCGTCAAATGTGGGCTCTTCGCGGGTCCACAGGTTGTAGCACACACCGCTATCGAACCAGCCCAGGTATTTCAGGCCCATCTTTTCCTGATGGATTTCATCGATTAGGGCGATGCCGCCATTCTCGCGCGTTTCGACCGCCGTGAGGTTCGAGGCCACCATCGCGTCCTTTTCAGGAAGCGCGCCGCCATAGAACGATCCGGGGGTATAGACCATGTCCACGATCCCGTCGCGCACCGCATCGGGCTGTTGGAACATGCCGATGGCTTCCGGCCCGCCGCGCACATCGATCTGAACCACGCCCTTGCCGGCCTCGTTCACCTTGTCCACGAAGCTCAGGAAGCTTTGCGTGTAAATCAGCGTTTCGGGAAAGGCGTGTACTGCCGAAATCGTTTCTTCGGCCGTCGCGGCGCTGCCGATCAGCGTCGCCCCCGCGATCAGGTGTCCCAGCTTAGTCATCTTCATAGGTTTCATCCTCCGTGATGAGGGGCTGTTTCAGGTGATCGCCCCGTTTTGGTTTTGCCCTCTTCCGGGCTGATTGCGCTGCCTTGGGCAGCAAGGTTCAATCCACCTCCCCGGGCCAGGCCCAAGGGGCAGCTTGACTGCGGTTGTTCCGAAATTGCGCGATCTGTGCGGCGTGTTGGCGCGTCAGGTCGATATCGTCCCAGCCGTTGATCAGCTTGATGCGCCAGCTTGCATCCAGATCGAAGGCGAAATCCTGCGCGCCGATGGTCAACGTGCTTTGGTCAAGGTCGATCCGGGCCTGCGCCGTGCCGTCGCCCAGCATCTGTTCGATCTGTGCGCAGGCTTCCGGCGTCAATCGGGCAGGCAGCAACCCGTTATTCACGGCATTGGACGCGAAAATATCGCCGAAGGCGGGCGCGATCACGGCGCGGAACCCGGCATCGATCAAGGCATAAACCGCGGCCTCACGCGATGATCCACTGCCGAAATTTTCGCGCGTGATCATGATGTTGGCCTCTGGGTGGCGGTTGAGCGGGAAGTCGGGCCGCAATGCGCCATCTTCGTCGCGGCGCGTGTCATGCAGCAGGAAGCTGCCATAGCCTTCGGACCGGGGCGCTGACATGAACCGGGCAGGGATCAACTGATCCGTGTCCACATTGGCCAAGGGCAGCGCGACCGCCGTGCCGGTATGAACCGTCCAGCCCGCCATCAAGGGTGCCGTCCGCTGAGCAAGGGGCGCACATCGGTGATCGTGCCCGTGACCGCTGCTGCCGCGACCATCGCGGGCGACATCAAATGCGTGCGCGCGCCCGGCCCCTGACGGCCCCGGAAATTCCGGTTGGTGGAGGAGGCGCAGCGCTTGTCCCGCGCGACCAGATCGCCGTTCATGCCAACGCACATCGAACAGCCGGATTCGACCCAGTCCAGGCCCGCTTCGGTAAAGATGCGGTCCAGCCCTTCGGCCTCGGCCTGTGACTTGACCTGCGCCGATCCGGGCGAAACCATGCCCGGAACCTGCGCCTTTCGTCCGGCCAGAACCGCCGCCGCAGCCCGCAAATCTTCGATCCGGCCATTGGTGCAAGAGCCGATGAAGACCTGATCGATGGGCGTGCCTTGCAGCGCTTGCCCCGGCTTCAATCCCATGTAGTCGAGCGCGGCGCGCGCCGCATCTGCCTTGGCCGGGTCGATGCGGCCCGGATCGGGGATCTGCGCGGAGACAGGCAACGCCTGATCTGGGCTGGTGCCCCATGTTACAGTAGGTGCGATCTGAGCGGCGTCGATAACCACTTCGTTGTCGAAGCTGGCTTGCGGATCACTGGCGAGTTTCGCCCAATCTTCGCAAGCGCGGTCCCAAGCATCGCCGCTTGGGGCATGGGCACGGCCCGCCAGATAGTCGAAGGTGACCCCATCCGGGGCGACCATGCCAAACCGCGCGCCGCCTTCGATCGACAGATTGCACAGCGTCATGCGTCCTTCCATCGACAGGCCGCGCACGGCGCTGCCCGCATATTCGACCGCGTGGCCCTGCGCGCCACCGGTGCCAAGCTGTGAAATCCAATGCAGCGCCATATCCTTGGCCGTCACGCTGGGGCCAAGCGTGCCCTCGACCGTGATCCGCATCGCCTTGGGTTTGCGCTGCCAGACGGTCTGCGTGGCCAGAACATGCGCCACTTCCGTCGCGCCGATGCCGAAACCCAGCGCCCCGAAGGCCCCATGTGTCGAGGTATGGCTGTCACCGCAATTGATCAGCAGGCCGGGCAATGTCAGCCCTTGTTCGGGGGCGATCACATGCACGATGCCTTGGCCGGGGTCCATCAGGTCAAACAGGCGTAGCCCATGGTCCTGCGCGTTGCGGCGCAGCGTTTCGATCATGCGCCGCACCTGCGGGTCCGCGGTCTGTGCGCGCGCCCGTGTCGGTGCGTAATGGTCGACCACAGCAAAGGTCAGGTCCGGCTCTGCCACGGGCAATCCGCGCGCGGCGAGCTTGGCAAATGCGTGGTGCGAGCCTTCGTGGACCAGATGCCGATCCACCCATAGTAGCGACACCCCGTCCTCGCGCCGCAGGATTTCATGCGCCGCCCAGAGCTTGTCCAGCAGGGTCCGGGGCGCGGCTGTCATGATGTTTCCCCCAACTCTCCGATCGCTGGTTCCCAGTGTCGGGTGTTGCCGCTGCCGACCCGTGCCAAGGGCATCTCAAGGCGGAACATGTCGGGGCGATAGAGCGCCGAAAGGTATTCGACCGCGTTCCCGTCGATGTCGCGCACCACCCGGCGCAGCGACAACAGGGCAGAGCCGACCGCAACATCCAGCGCATCTGCCACATCCGGGCCGGCCAAAGTCGCGCTGACCGTTTGATGCGCTTGGCTGATCCGCACGCCGCTGCGTTCAAGCAGCTTGAACAGGGGCGTCGTCGCCAGATCGTTTTCGGAGTAGTTGCGCGCGATCTCCGCCGGGACATAAGTCGTCAGGTGCGAGAACGGCACATCATCCACGAGCCGGACGCGGGTCGCGATCTGCATCGTCTCGCCCGTGTTGACGCCCATCGCATCGGCCACGAAATCCGGGGTGGTGTCATAGGCGAAGGATAGCAGCCGCGCCGTCGTCTTCTGGCCCATTTCCACCAGTTGCGGCATCAGCGTGTTGAAATCCATCGCCGCGCGGCGACCGCTTTGCTTCACACCGCATACACGCGTGCCGCTGCCCGCGCGCCGTTCAACCAGACCGCCCTGCGACAGCGCGTCCAGCGCCCGTCGCACTGTCACGCGGGAAACGCCAAAGGTTTGCGCCAGCTTCTGCTCACCCGGCAAGACCTCGCCATCGCGCAGGCGCCCGTCAGAAATCTGATCGCGCAAAGACAGGTAAACGCGCTGCGCCTTGGCGCCTTCCGGCAAGTTCGTGACAGCGTCAGCCCGCACCTGTGATTCTCCCGTTGATTTCGGCCAACCGTAAATATGTGCTTTTCAAAAGCAAGCCTTAGTATTTCGTAACTTCGCAAAAAATGACCTTCAAAAATACAAAAGTTGTATTACAGATAATACCAATCAGCAGGGAGAGCGCAGGATGCCCATTGTCGAGTTGCATGTGCTGGAAGGCTATAAACCGGATGAAAAACAACGGCTTGCGGATGCCGTGACGCGCGCGGTGCGATTCGTTGTCCCGGCGGCGCCAGAGCTTGTGACCGTGATGATCCACGACATGCCCGCACAAGATTACTACAGGGGCGGTCTTATGCGGCAGCCTGCGGCCGCGCGCCCGGACCCGGCTGAGATTGTGCGCAAATTTTTGGCAGCGATGGAAGCGCGGGACCTCGATCAGGCGCGTGGGATGCTGGGGGAAGGGTTTCGCATGGTGTTCCCGGCGACCGCCCCGATGACCACGCTGGAAGAGCTGATCGACTGGTCCAAGCCGCGCTACAAATTCGTGACCAAGACCTATGAGGGGTTCGACGCGATGCAGGGCGCAGGCGATGCGGCAGTGGTCTATTGCCGGGGCACGCTTCAGGGCGAATACCATGATGGCAGCGCTTTCGCAGGTATCCGCTTCATCGACCGTTTCGAAATCACCGATGGCAAAATCACCAAACAGGACGTCTGGAACGACATGGCAGAAACACGGATGACCACAGCAGAGGGCGCAGTATGAGCGATATCGACCCGATCACCCTGTCCGTCTTGGCAGGGCGCATGGAGCAAATCGCAGATGAAATGGAC
Source organism: Aliishimia ponticola (assembly GCF_004803475.1). Lineage (GTDB taxonomy): Bacteria > Pseudomonadota > Alphaproteobacteria > Rhodobacterales > Rhodobacteraceae > Aliishimia > Aliishimia ponticola. The sequence goes on along the minus strand of NZ_SRKY01000003.1, from coordinate 531,517 downwards.
GCCACGCTGTTCCGTGCGGCGTTCAACCCGATCATCGCCGAGGCGCATGATGCCAGCCATGGCCTTTATCACGCTGCGACCGGCGATACCTTGGTGCAGGGCAAGTCCGGTCTGCCGATCTTTGTCGGCGTGATGTCCTTTGCGGTGAAGGCCGTGATCGAAAAAGCGGCCAAGGATGGCGATCTTGAGGATGGCGATATCTACATCTTCAATGACGCGCATATCGGCGGCACGCACCTGTCGGATATGCGCCTGGTACGGCCGTATTTCCGCGATGGCGCCTTGTTCTGCTATCTCGCGTCGGTGGGGCACTGGCATGACGTGGGCGGCGCGGTGCCGGGCAACTACAATCCCGCCGCCACGGATGTGTTCCAAGAGGCGTTCAACCTGCCGCCGGTCAAGCTGGCGCGGAAAGGCCACATAAATCAGGATATTATCGACATTCTGATGCGCAACACGCGCCTGCCGCAATCGGCGATGGGCGATTTGAACGGCCAGCTTGGTGCGCTTGATCTGGGCGTGAAGCGGATGGACGAATTGCTGGACGATTACGGTGCGGATACTGTTGCCGCCGCGCTTGAGGCGCTGGGACACCGGGCCGAAGCACTGATGCGGTCAGAGGTCGAAGCCCTGCCCAATGGCCGGTGGGAGGCGCATGATTTCCTCGACAATGACGGGATCACCGATGCGCCGCTCAAGATCAATCTGGCTCTCGAAATTCAGGGCGATGCGATCACGCTTGATTTCACGGGCTCCGCGCCGCAATGCGCCGGTCCCGTCAACATCGCCCTGCCGACCACGGTGGCAACAGCCTATGTGGCGATCAAGCATGTCTTTCCCAGCTTGCCCGCCAATGCAGGCGTGATGCGTCCGATCGAGGTGATCGTGCCCGAAGGCAGCCTGCTGTCAGCCGCGTTCCCCGCGCCTACGGGCGGCTACACCGAAACGATTTTGCGGATGATCGACGTGATCTTTTCAGCCTTCGCGCAGGCCGTGCCCGACCGCGTGGTGGCCAACGCATATGGCACGATCAACGCGCTTTCTATCGCGGGCAAGCGCAGCAACGGCCAGCCTTGGGTGATGTTCAGCTTCTATGGCGGTGGCCATGGCGCATCCATTGAGTGTGACGGTCTGAACCATGGCAACGCGCCGATTTCGACCGCGACCATCCCCCCGATGGAGATCCTGGAAGCCGCCTATCCGGTGATGTTCCGGCAATGGGCGCTGCGCCCCGACAGCGCCGGAAGCGGCACGCATCGCGGCGGGCTTGGCGCGATCTATGAAATTGAAGTCCTTGAAGAAAACGGTGCAGAGGCCTTCTTGTTCGGGGAACGGGGACGATTTGCGCCAAAGGGGATTGCAGAGGGAGGGGATGCCGCGCTCAACACGTTTTCTTATGAACAGGCGGATGGTTGGCACACGCCGCCGCTCGCCTCCAAGATGCGCGGGATCGAACTGGCGCAGGGGCAGGCGGTGCGGCTCGAAACGCCGGGCGGGGGCGGCTACGGCCCGGCGCAAGGGCGCGCGCCAGAAGCCGTGGCCCGCGATGTCGCACGCGGTGTCGTGAGCGCCGAGATCGCAGATTCAACATACGGGCCAGCATGGCGGGAGATCGCGCAATGAGCAATCGCATGATCGGAGTGGACGTTGGCGGCACTTTCACGGATGTCTTTGTTCTGAACGAAGCGGATGGGACGGCCTCTGTCGCGAAAGTGCCAACTACGCGGCCGGACCAATCGGGCGGCTTCCTGGACGGGATCGGGCGCGAGGTCGCGGACATGTCGGAAATCTCGGTCGTGGTGCATGGCACCACCGCCGGCACCAATGCGCTACTGGAACGCAAGGGCGCGAAAACCGGCGTGATCTGTACTCAAGGCCTGCGCGACGTGCTTGAAATGCGCCGCCGCGACCGGCCCCGGACATGGGGGCTGCGCGGCGACTTTGAGCCGGTGGCAGATCGCCGCGACCGGCTGGAGGTGCCCGAACGCACGCTGGCCGATGGCACGATCCGCACGCAGGTCGATCTGGACGCCGTGCGCGCTGCGGCGCGGCAGCTTCTGGATCAGGGCTGTGCAGCGGTCGCCGTCCTTTTCGCCAACGCCTATGCGAACCCGGAAAACGAGGCCGCAGCGGTCGCTGCCCTGCGGGAAATCTGGCCGAATGAACATGTCTCCGCCTCTTCCGAAATCCTGCCGGAAATTCGCGAATTCGAACGTTTCTCGACCACGGCGCTCAACGCCTATCTCCAGCCTGAAGTGTCCGGCTATCTGGGGCGGCTGGAAACCGCGCTGCGCAATGGCGGCTTCGACGGCGAGTTCATGATCGTGCAGTCCAATGGCGGCGTGATGGCGGTGGACACGGCCTGCCGACTTCCGGTGCGCACCGCGCTGTCCGGCCCGGCGGCAGGCGTGATCGCGGCGGGCTATATCGCGGGCTCGGCAGGGTTCGACAATGTCATCACCGGCGATATGGGGGGTACCAGTTTCGATGTTTCGCTGATCTCCGAAGGGCAGTCGATGCTGTCGCCGCAGACCTCCATCGATTTCGGGATGGTCGTGCGCACCCCGATGATCGAGATCACGACAATCGGTGCCGGTGGCGGTTCCATCGCGTGGGTCGACAAGGGCGGCTTGCTGAATATCGGCCCGGAAAGCGCGGGCAGCAATCCCGGCCCTGTGGCCTATGGTCTGGGCAATGATCGGCCAACGGTGACGGATGCGAATATCGTGCTGGGCCGGATCGATGCCGACAACCCGATTGGCGGCAAGCTGGATCGGTTGGACGTGGACGCGGCCGCGCGCGCGATCGACACCCATATCGGTGCGCCGCTTGGCCTTGGCACGGTGGAGGCCGCAGAAGCCATCCTGCGTGTCGCCAATTCGCGCATGGCCGGGGCGATCCGGCTGGTGAGTATCGAGCGCGGCTTCGATCCCAAGAACTTCGCCTTCATGCCGTTCGGGGGCGGCGGTGCGCTGCATACCGGGGCCATGCTGGCCGAAACCGGTATCGCTCGCGCGATCATCCCGCGTTACCCCGGTGTGACCTCGGCCATGGGCTGCGTGATTGCCGATATGCGGCAGGATTTCGTGCAAACGATCAATGTGCTGGTGGATCAACTGGATGAGGCCGCGCTGGCGGGGTTCATGCAGTCTCATGCGGATCAGGGCATGGCCCTTCTGGACGCGGCGCGGACACGGTTCGACGCGCGCGAGCTGCAATTCGAACTCGACATGGCCTATGTCGGGCAGACGCATACGGTGTCTGTCCCGCTTGGCGTTACGGTCACCGATGGACAGGTCGCGCAGCCGACCCGTGCGGACATCGAAGCGGCGTTCGATACCGCCTATGAGGCGACATTCGGCAGGCTGCTGCCGGGCGGCGTGCGCCGGCTTTTGAACCTGCGCAGCGCGGTGACAGGCAAGCGGCCCAAATTCGATCTTGCGACACTGGCCCCACAAGGCGACACCAAGGTTGCGCCGATCTCCACACGGCAGGTGCATTTCGCCGACCAGTGGTTTGAAACTGCGATCTATGACAGGTTGTCGTTGCCCGTGGGCACGGTGATCAAGGGCCCGGCGATCCTGACGCAGCCCGATACAACCGTGTTGATCGAACCGCATCTGCAAGGCCGTGTCGACCGCTACGGCAACACTATCATCGAACCTTTGGAGGAGGCGACATGAGCGATCCAGCCACATGGGATCCGGCGCGCACTGCGCTGCTGACCATAGATCTGCAGAACGACTTCCTGCACCCCGACGGCGCATATGGCCGCGCCGGGCAATCGGCCGACAGCATCGCGGCGCTGCCGGCGCGCATTGCACCCATCGCGCGGGCCTTGCAGGCGAAGGGGGGACGCTATTTCTCAGCCCAGTTCACGCTGGTGCCCGACAAGGACGGCACCCCGCTGATCGCGCCGCATCTGAAACAGCTGCGCCCCTTTCTGACCAAGGGCGACTTCGCGCCGGGCGGGTTCGGGCATACTCTGGTCGATATCCTGCAACCGGCTGATTTCGTGGTGGAAAAGGTCGCCTATTCCGCCTTCTATCAGACCCGGCTTGAATACCTGATGCGTGCAGTGGGCATTGACCATCTGATCGTCGGCGGGATCGTCACCAATGGCGGTGTCGCCTCGACCTTGCGCGACGCGCATCTGCGCAATATCGAGACCGTCATGCTGACAGATGGCTGCGCCGCGTTCCGTGCCGATGTGCATGATGCCACGATCCTGTCGCTTGGCACGGTAACGCAGCAACGGACATGCGCCGAAACGCTGGCCTGGCTTGAGGGAACGGCATGAGCCTGAAAACACGATTGCAAGGCGATAAGATCGTCGTCGCGCCCGGCGTCTATGACGGGTTGACCGCCTCACTGGCCGAGGCTGCAGGCTTCGAGGCGCTGTATCTCAGCGGGGCCGCCGTGGCCTATACCCGGCTGGGCCGTCCCGATATCGGGCTGACCACGGCGTCGGAAATGGCCGACACGATGGCCCTGATCGCGGATCGCACAGCGCTGCCAGTCATCATCGACGCCGATACCGGCTTTGGCAACGCGCTGAACGCGCAGCGCACAATGCGCCAATATGAACGCGCCGGCGCATCCGCCCTTCAGATAGAGGACCAGACCTATCCCAAGCGCTGCGGCCATCTGGCGGACAAGTCCCTGATCCCGGCGACCGAAATGGTCGGCAAGATCAGTGCGATGGCCGATGCGCGCGCCAGTGACGAAACGCTGATCGTCGCCCGGACCGACGCCATCGCCGTCGAAGGGTTCACCGCCGCGATTGACCGGGCGGGGGCCTATCTGGAAGCGGGGGCCGATGTGCTGTTCGTCGAGGCGCCGCAGGACCGTGCGCAGCTTGAGGATGTGGCAAAGACCTTTGCGGGCCGCGTTCCGCTTCTGGCCAATATGGTCGAAGGGGGCGCAACGCCGATCACCGGCGCGGGCGATCTGGAGCATTTGGGCTTTTCCGTCGTGATCTTTCCCGGCGGCATTGTGCGGGCCTTGGCGCGAACAGCGCAGGATTATTACCAAAGCCTCGCGGAGAATGGCTCCAACAAGCCCTTCGCGGATCGGATGTTCGACTTTGCCGGGCTCAATTCGGTGATCGGAACGCAAGATATGCTGGACCGGGGCGCGCGCTATGACCGCAAGGAAAAATAGCGTCACCGCGCCGCCAGAGCATTTCGACATGGACATCGATACCCTGATCATCGGGGCAGGGGCCTGCGGCCTTGTCGCGGCGCTGTCCGCCAGGGAATCCGGGCGCGAGGTGCTGGTCGTCGAGGCCGATGCAGTTCCCTCCGGGTCGACCGCGCTGTCGGCGGGGTTGATCCCCGCTGCCGGATCCCGGATGCAGCGCGCCGCCGGGATCGAGGACACGCCCGAATTGTTCGCCGCCGACATTCAGGCAAAGGCGCAGGGGCAGAACGATCCGGCTTTGGTGGACCTGCTGGCGCGGAATGCGGGCGGTGTGATCGACTGGCTGGCGGATCGGTTCGGGCTGCCTTTTTCGGTCGTGACCGATTTCGACTATCCCGGCCATGCGCGCCGCCGGATGCATGGCCTGCCCAGCCGGTCGGGCGCGGAACTGATCGACGCCTTGCGCGCGGTTTGCGAGGCAGAAGGCATCGACATCGTTTGCGAACGCCGGGCAGAGCAGCTTTATGTCACGCCAGACCGGTCGCAGGTCTGCGGCGTTGCGCTGGCCTGTCCGGACGGGGCGGTGGAACAGATCGGCTGCACACGGCTGATCCTTGCCTGCAACGGGTTTGGCGGAAACCGTGATCTGGTTGCACAGCACATGCCCCAAATCGCGGACGCGCTATGGTTCGGCCATGACGGCAATCGCGGCGAGGCGGTGCAATGGGGCGCGCAGATCGGCGCGCAGACACGGCACATGGGCGCGTTTCAGGGGCACGGCAACGTGGCGCATCCGCATGGCATACTGATCACATGGGCCACCATTACCGAAGGCGGCGTGCAGGTGAACCGGGACGGGCGGCGCTTCTGGAACGAGGCGCAGGGCTATTCGGAAGCCGCGCGCGCGGTGCTGGCCCAGCCGGGCGGTGAGGTGTTCACCATCTTCGATAGCCGCATCGCGGATATTGCCCGCCAGTTTGAGGATTTCAAACGGGCCGAGGCGCAAGGCGCGATCAAGACAGCGGACAGCATCGAAGATCTGGCCGCGCAGTTGCACCTGCCGGCAGAGGCGCTGGCCCAGACCCTGGCCGACATCCCGCAAGACGGCACCGACGGATATGGCCGCCGTTTCGGATCGCCGCCGCTGACCTCGCCTTACTGCGGTGCGCGCGTCACCGGCGCACTGTTTCACACCCAAGGCGGGCTGGAGGTCGATCAGACCGCGCGGGTGCTGGGGTTGGATGGCACGCCGATCCCGAACCTGTTTGCCGGGGGCGGTGCGGCCTGCGGTGTCTCGGGCGCGGGCGACAGTGGATATTTGTCCGGAAACGGGTTGCTCAGCGCCGTGGTGTTGGGCCGGATCGCAGGCGCGGCGGTTTAGGCCCGTCCTCCGGCGGCTTCGCGCCCGTTTCCCCCCAGACGCCCCTGAAAGCGCAGCGCGTCCTCCAGCGTGCGGATGCCGCGACCGGCGAGGATCGGCAGCATCCGCTTGAAGATTTCCGCCGTCGCCAGCGCATCGCCAAGGGCGGTGTGGCGCATGTCTTCAGCGATCTCGATCCCAAACCGTTCGGCCAGCGCATCAAGGGTGTGATCATCCGTATGATCGAACAGCGCTGCCGAAAGCTGCCCGGTGCACAGCACAGGGTGATCGAACCCGCCGATCCGGTTCAGAAAGGCCATGTCGAACTTGGCGTTATGCGCGACCAGCACGGCGTCCTCGGCATAGGTGCTGAAGGTTCCGGCCACGGTGTCGAACCGGGGCGCATCGGCGACCATCTCTTGCGTGATGCCGTGTATCTGGGTGGAGCTTTGCGGGATCGGACGGCCCGGATCGACCAGTTGATCGAAATCCTCGCCCTGCAGGATACGCGGTCCGACCATGCGCACCCCGGCGATCTGCACCACGTCGTCGCGCGCGGTATCCAGCCCCGTCGTTTCTGTGTCAAACACCACATAGGCAAGGTCTCCAAGCGGGCGCCACGCCAAAGCGCGGCCGCCTTCGGGCAGGTCGAAATCGTAGAAATCCCGATCCGGCGTCGGGGCGCCGGGGGCCGTTGCCGTGCCGGTCGGGATGGGCAGCAAGATCACCTGTCCCGGCCCGACCCACATGTCGGTGCGGTGCGCCTCCAATGCGTCGCGGGCGGTGTAGGGGCCATAAGCGGGCGAGATCGGCGCATCGAGCCAATTTTCCAGATCGCCCTGCGACAGGCCGGGCCCGGTCCAGCCAAGGCAGAACCGCTTGCTGGCATCGCGCCCCCGAACCCGCAGCGTGAAGTCGCCGCGTTCGGGGGTCTGCGCCAACCGGTGCAGGGCGGCGTCCAGAATGGCCGTGATCGCAAAGCCGTCGCAATGCAGGCGCATATCCGAATCCTCGACCGTCAGTCCGGGATGGCGCGCGGCGACCGCAGCCATGATATCGCCCGCATCCACATCGCTGAGCGGCCAAAGTACGGAATTGAGCGCCTCGCGCCGGGTCGAGACCCGCGCCAGATGCGCCGAAAGCCTTTCGGCCTCTTCGCGCAGCGCACCGGTCATCACGGGTGCGGAATCCGGGTCCATCTCGATCACGTCAAGCAGCGCCCCCATCGCCATGGCGGGGCGGCGCGCTTCTTCGATGGTGTCGCGCAGCAGGCTTTCGATCTCGGCATGGGTGCGCAGCGCTTCGGTGGAATCGTGGATCATCACCACGTCGCCCACCCGTGTTTCCCCCGCCATGACGGTGGAAACCGCCCCCGTCAGAATGCGCGCACCATCCGCGGTCACGGTCAGGAACGGTGCGGCATCGGCATCTTTGGCCGCGCCGCGCCGTTGGATCGCATCCTCCACCGGGTCCATCCGCAGGAAACTGCCCGCCGGGCGGTTCAGGCCCACCTTACCCAAGATCTGCGCCGCTGCCGCGTTGAACAGCAGGATGTGGCGCGAGGGCGACAGCACGACGACCCCATGCGACAGATCGCGCAGCAGTGCCTCAAGCAAGGCTTTGTCTCGGGCCATCCGTGCGGTTTTGTCGGCAAAGGCCTGCGCCTGACTTTTCCGCGCGGCCTCAAGTTCCGTGTGGATGGCTTGGGCCGCCGGGGCCAAGGCCCCAAGATAGCGCGCGGGTGCAACATCAATCTGCGCCTGCACATCCGATTGCGCCCGTGTGTGCAGATCGGCCGCAAGGGCGAGGATCGGCTTGGCCACGTTCTCATCGAACAGAAGACCGATCCATGCGGCCAGCCCTATGATGCCAAACCCGCCAATCAGCCCCCCGATGACATAGCCATCGACCGGCCCGCCGATACGCGACCAGCCGACCCAGAGCCCCAGCGCGGTCAGCGCCGCGCCGCCAAGTCCCAGCGCTGCGAAAAACAGCGCAAAGCGCAGTCGCAGCCCCAGCCTTTCACGCATGGCGCGGTTCGGGTTCTGCCAACAGCGCGCAGATCGTGTCGGTCAATTCGCGCGTGTCGAAGGGCTTCGTCAGAAAGGCATCCGCCCCCAGTTCCAATCCCTTGCGCCGCGTCATGTCGCTGCCTGTGGCCGAGATCATCAGCACCTTCACGCCGCTCAGCCGATCCGTATCTCGGATATGCTGGCAGACCTCGAAACCGGATCGTTCGGGCAGCATGACATCCAGCACGACAAGGTCAGGGCGGTCGGTGGCAAGCGTGTCGATCGCCTCTTGCCCGGTGACGACCCGTGTCGTGTCAAAGCCGCGTCGCCCGATGATGACTTCGAGGGCGAGGGCGATGTTGTCCTCGTCTTCCACCAGCAGGATGGATTTGTCCGTATCAGGCATTCGGTATCTCCTTGCAGACAAGCGCGGTGAGGGCCGGGGGGGCCGGGTGCCATGTGGCGGCGGCAGGGTCTTTCAATGCGGCGGCATCGGCATCGGCGCGTGCGGGCGCACCGGCGCAGCGCACAAGCTGCCCGATCCGCACTGCCGGTTGCCAGCGGGCAAACAGATACATGTCGACAAGCCGGATATCCGGGGCTGCCGGGTTCGTCTGCGCCGATCCCGCATCGACGGTGATCAGGCGGACCACCTGCGGCGACAGGAACGTCCATGGCCGCCACCACGCGGTTTCGGTGACCTCTTCGACGACGCTGACACCCTCCGGCAGGTTGCCGGCAGTCCGGCTGCCCCATGTCATTTCCGATCCGATGGTCATTGCCAGCATAGCAAGCCCCGCGGCCACCGGCATCGACCACTTGGGCAATCGCCCGCCGGTGATCGCATTGAGCGCAAGCACCAGCCCAGCGCCGCCCAGACCGGCGACGAACGTGGCGATGAGTTCGAAAAACATGAGCGATCCCTCCTCAGATGCTCAGCGCGGATTGCATTGTCCGCACAACAAGGAATGCATCACGCAGGTGGTTCCTCTCAAGGTCAGAGAGTTCCGCCAGCGCGAGAAAATTGTCAGGCAGCGTGCCGTTGGCGATCTGCCGGGCCTGATGGCGCAGCCGGGTTTCCGCGATCAGGTCGAACGCATCCAGCAGGTCGCGCGCGCCGGTGGCAGACACGACCCCGGCCGCGCCGGCCGCCACGATCCGCTCGTGGGTGCCGACCTCTGCTATCGCGCCGCGCAGGGCATAGACGCGGGCCAGATCGACGATGGGAACGACCCCGGCATGTTTCAGATCGACGGTGTTCTTGTGGTCGCCATGGCGGATGGTGGATATTCCGCCGAACAGCCCCAGCGGCGGTGCGTGTTTCAGCGAATTGCCGATCATCTGCCGCACGAAGATTGTGTTGCGTTGCGCCCGCGCCAACGTGTCCTGCTGCAAATCATCCAGCAGTGTCGCCGCGCCGGAAATGGGGCGCAGGTCGAACATCACCGATGCCAGCATCTGCGCCATCTCGTCCGGTTGGTCGATCCAGTTCGCAAAATAGCCGCGCCAGACGCGCATGGGCTGACGCCAGCGGGGATTGGTCGCCATCATGTCGCCGGGGCAATAGACAAAGCCGATCTCGTTCAGACCATCGGACACGAATTGCGCAAGCTGCGCGAAATAGGCGTCGTGTTCGGGTGTGGCGGCATCGTCAAGGATCAGGCAATTGTCCTGATCTGACACGCCGGTTTGTTCGCGCCGGCCTTGACTGCCGCAGGCGGCCCAAAGATAGGGCACGGGCGGCGCGCCGATTTCCGCCTCTGCCAGGGCCAGAAGACGGCGCGTTGCGGCATCGGTCAGATCGGTGATCCGGCGGCAGATCGCGCCGGGGCGGGTTCCGGCATTTGTAAGATGGGTCAGCAGATCGGGCAGGCGGGCCATCACGCCGGTCATCTCTGCCGCGCTGGAGGCGGCCACCAGCTCGGACGCCATATGGCTGGCCGTTGTCGCCTGACGTCGCATCAGATCCGTACGCCCGATCATTCCGACCAGGGCGCCGCGCCGGTCAGCAACGGGCAAGTGGTTGATCTTACGCTCCGCCATCATCATCAGCGCATCAAGGCCAAGCGCATCGGGGCGGATCGTCACCGGGCTGTCGGTCATCACACTGGCGACCTCAAGATCGCCGAAAAGCCCTGCGGCAAGGACTTTGTTCACCAGATCATGGACCGTGACGATCCCCGCCAGCGAGTCGTCCTTCATCACCAGAACGGAACTGATCGAACGGTCGCGCATCATCCGGGCGACGTCTTGAACGGTGGTCTCCGGGGCGCAGGTTATCGGATCGGGGGACATCATGTCGGCCACATGCACCGCCATCAGGCCAGAGCCACCGGGATCGCTGTCGGGGCTTGTCTGCGACGGGCGGGCCTTGTCGAACCAAAGCGCGAAGTCCGGCACCGTCTGCATCAATTCGTGAAAGCGGGCAGCGGTAATGCCCAGCATTGTCGTCGGCTCGGTCGCGCGCACGGTCAGTACCGCAATGCCTTCGCGCAGCAGACCCCGGTCGCCGATCAGATCGCCAGCCCCGCGATGGGAAACCACGGCCTCCTCGGCAGAGCGGATTTCGACATTGCCCGCAAGGATGACATAAAGGCCGGGAAGATCGTCGCCTTCGGTAAAGATCACCTCATCCGCATCGGCGGATTTCTCCAGCAATTCGCCCGAAAGCAAGCTGAGAACCTCGGCGGGCAGGCGGCCAAAGGGCGCAAGCTGGGCCAAACGGTCGATGGGGGTGATCTGGTCTTCGGGCATCGCGTGACACCTTGGGTTCAGGGTTTCACTTTTACCAGACAGAATATGCCGGACCGGGCATGTCGTTCACGTATGGCACATCACACGTGGGAAGGGGGGAGGGAGCGCCCGCGCGTTGGGGCGCTCCCGGATCGTTTAGTGGCCGTCCTGGGCCGCGCCGGCACCACGCGGGATGCGCACGCTTTCCACGAGGTCCACGATCTCTTTCGGCAGCGGCTTCGTCATGCTGGAGACCGTATAGGCCACCGCAAAGTTGATCGCCGCACCAATCGCCCCGAAGGAGGTCGACTTGACCGTGCCCAGAAGCGGATCTGCGTCAGTGAAGCTGTTCGTGCCCGGGATGAAGAACCAGCCCTTGTGCATGAAGATATACAGCAGCGTCACGATCAGACCGGCCAACATCCCCGCAACCGCGCCGGTGTTGTTCACCTTCTTGGAGAAGATGCCCATCATCAGTGCCGGGAAGATCGACGCCGCCGCCAGACCGAAGGCCAACGCCACCGTCTGCGCCGCGAAGCCGGGCGGGTTCAGACCCAGATAGGTCGCGACCACGATGGCCACAGCCATGGCAATCCGTGCGGAGAGAAGCTCTCCCTTTTCGGAAATGCCGGGGTTGAGCTGGCCCTTGATCAGGTCATGGCTAACCGCCGAAGAGATCGCCAGCAGCAGACCCGCCGCCGTGGACAGCGCCGCCGCAAGACCGCCCGCCGCCACAAGGCCGATGACCCAGCTTGGCAGGTTTGCGATTTCCGGGTTGGCCAGCACAAGGATGTCGCGGTTGAACTTGGTCAGTTCGTTACCGGTCCAACCAGCGGCTTCAGCCTTTTCCTGCATCGCGGGGCTTTGATCGTTATAGTACTGGATCAGGCCGTCGCCGTTCTTGTCTTCCCAATCGAGAAGGCCGGTTTTCTGCCAGGTCAACATCCAGTCATATTGCGGATCGGTTTCGATCGTCTCCACGGACACCGCCGCCTGTTCCGTACCATTCGGCCAGAACATTTCGGTGATGTTGAGGCGCGCCATCGCACCGACCGCAGGAGCCGTCAGGTAAAGCAGCGCGATGAACACGAGGCTCCAACCGGCGGACCAGCGTGCGTCAGACACTTTGGGCACCGTAAAGAAGCGCATGATCACGTGCGGCAGACCCGCGGTGCCGATCATCAGCGACAGGGTGAACAGAACCATGTTCAGCGTGTCGGCGTTATGCGCGGTGTACTCGGCAAAGCCCAGGTCGGTCACGATCTGGTCCAGCTTGGCCAGAAGCGGCTCGCCGGAGGCGGCGTGATCGCCAAACAGGCCGAGGCCCGGAATGGGATTGCCGGTCAGTTGCAACGAGATGAAGATCGCCGGGATGGTATAGGCGAGGATCAGCACGACATATTGCGCCACCTGCGTATAGGTCACGCCTTTCATGCCGCCGAACACCGCATAGGCGAAGACGACACAGGCACCGATCAGCAGACCCGCGGTGTTGGACACTTCCAGGAAGCGGCCAAAAGCCACGCCCACGCCGGTCATCTGACCGATCACATAGGTGGTCGAGGCTACGATCAAGCAGACCACCGCCACAAGGCGCGCGGTCGGGCTGTAGAAGCGGTCGCCGATGAACTCGGACACCGTGAACTTGCCGAACTTGCGCAGGTAAGGGGCCAGCAGCAGCGCCAGCAGCACATAGCCGCCCGTCCAACCCATCAGGAAGGAGGAGTTGTCATAGCCGACAAAGGCAATAAGGCCTGCCATCGAAATGAACGAAGCCGCAGACATCCAGTCCGCCGCTGTCGCCATGCCGTTGGTGACCGGGTGAACGCCGCGTCCGGCGGCGTAGAATTCCGACGTGGACCCGGCACGGGCCCAAATCGCGATGCCGATATAGAGCGCGAAGGACGCGCCCACAAACAGCAGGTTGATTACAAACTGATCCATCGTTCCTGTGTCCCTTATTGTTCGTCGACGCCGTGTTCGCGGTCGAGCTTGTTCATCCGCCAGGCGTAGTTGAAGATCAGCGCGAGGAAGACGAGGATCGACCCTTGCTGGGCGAACCAGAAGCCCAGATCGGTCCCGCCGACGGGGATTCCCGCCAGAAGCGGGCGCAGCAGGATGCCGAACCCGAAGGATACCAAGGCCCAGATCACCAGGCTCCAGGCGATGATCCGCAGGTTTGCGGACCAATAAGCGTTGTCGTTGTCATCCGACATTTGATTGCCTCCAGTTATGAGATGCGTTTCAAGGGGCGACGCTCCTTTCGGAACGCCGGAGTTTCATGCCAGCGCCGCGTTGACGATGGCGTTGAGATCCGCTTCGACCTTGTCGATCGATTGCATGGCATCGACGCTGCGCAGCACGGATTGTGCCCCATAGTGTTCGATCAGCGGCGCGGTATCGGCGTGATAGGCGCGCAGGCGCTGTGCCACGGTGGCCGCGTTGTCGTCGGCGCGGCGCTTGAATTCGGTGCCGCCGCAATTGTCGCAAACGCCCTTGGCGGCGGGCACCTTGAAGCGGTCGTGATAACCTTCGCCGCACGCGCCGCAGGTGTAGCGGCCCGAAATCCGCTGAACCATCGCCGCGTCATCGACCTGAAGATTGATGGCGGCCGTGATCTCGTTCCCGGTCTCTGCCATCAGCTCATCCAGCGCCGCCGCCTGAACGCGGGTGCGCGGAAAGCCGTCGAAGATAACGCCCTTGGCGCAATCGTCCTGCGCCAGCCGGTCCCGCAATATGGCAATCACGATGTCGTCCGAAACAAGGTCACCGCGCGCCATCACCTCTTGCGCGGCGCGTCCCGCATCGGTTCCGGCGGCAACCGCCGCACGCAACAGATCGCCTGTCGACAGTTGAACAAGGCCAAACGCCGTTTCCAGCTTGCGCGCCTGCGTTCCCTTGCCCGCGCCCGGCGGTCCCAGAAGAACAAGGCTCACACCCATTTGAGAGATTTTTCCACCGTCCATCGCATCCTCCAAGACGCGGGGGCGCCGCTGCTTCACGATCCCAATGCGGACCGGTGCGCGACCTTCACCCCCGTTGCGTTTTCGCTTTCCTCCGGCAACTTGCGCCCGCTCCCTAAGCGGATGCTCAATTGTTGCGCTTAAGGTCATAACATGCGGGCGCGGCGCGGCGGGACAGCTTCTGCGGAACTTGCTCAGGCTTTGTAAATATTCTTAAAACTTGCCCGGTTTGCTGTGTAACTTTGTTTACAGGTCATGCCATTTTAACCGATTTTTAGGGATTTGGGCGGTCCGCACCTGCCGTACGTGGCGTGCGATCCTTTCCGGGGGCGGGCCACAACTTCGCGTTGTTAGCGCTAGACCACCCGTGGCGCTGGTGCGCAGGTGGCGAGATATGCGCTCACGCACACCGAATCGCGCGGATATCGCGCCCGTGGAACCGTTCAGCCTGTAAAAAACCGATATTCACTCCCGAGCACCCGCTCTTGCGCACAAGCGGAGCCCTTTTTGCCGGGCAGATGTGAAGTTCTCCGCGACACCACCGCAAATCCGCCTATGGTGAACGTTGAGTTGTCAATTGAGCGCGGCCCTGAATGATTTTTCAATCGGTATTGTACAGCCTGCTTGCCGTCCTGCTGGTCGCGCCGTTGCTGCTGGTTGTCTATACGCGGCCCGGGTTCGAATACGGGACGGTGCGCACCGAGCTTAGCATCGGCACCGTCTTTGGGCTAAGCGCGCTGGCCCTTGTCGTCGGAGGCTTCGTGCTGCCCGATAGTGGTGGCGCCATCTATGCCGTCGCGGGCGCGCTGATCCTTGGCAGCTATATCGGCGGCGTCTCGGCAGGGTTGTTGGCACTGCTGTTCGCGGCAGCCGGGCGGATGCTGCTGGGCGGGGAACTCTCCGTAGTCGGCGTGGTCGCCGAAACGCTATATGTCTTGCTGGGGCTCTTCATCCGTCAATTCGTGCCCGCGCCCAGATGGCCCGAAACGCCGCGCGCGTTTCTTGGGCTGGCGATTCCCGGCTTTCTTGCCTGTCAGGCTCCGGGCCTTCTGATGGCGGGGATGATGGGGAAAATACCGGATGTGGGCGCGGCATTGCCCGCGATTGCCATCTCTTTCGGGGCCAGCGTGATCGTGATCGTCCTGATCTGGTACGTCGCCAATCGGGCGGCGCAGTTGGAAGGTCTTTTGACCCAGAACAAGATATATAGCAGTACCGTCCAACTGGTTTATGCGAACGGCAAGCACGGGTCGTTCAGCTATGACCCGATTGCACAGCAGTTCGTTTTTGATCAAAGCCTTCTCGACCTTTACGGTTTCCCCTTCGCTCCGGGGCCGCACGACATCGACGTCTGGGTGGACTTGGTTCACCCGGATGATCGCGAAAAGGCATGTCGTGCAATTGTGGACGCTTTGTCTGCGAATATGGAACGCACCCAACTTGAAGCGCGCGTGCGCAAGGTGGGGGGCGATTACATGAACATCCGCATCGTCTGGAGCATCGAACGAACGCGGGCCGGGGCAGTGCGCAATATCATCGGGATGCATTCGGACCTGACCGAATTCTACAATTTGGTGAAAGAGCGCGAAGAGGCGATTGAGAATTTCAAGCGCTTCGACGAGCGGGTTCCCGGCGTTCTGATGCAGGCCATTACGACAGAGGATGGCCCGAAGGAGATCTTGAATATCAGCGCCCAGTCCAAGGAATTGTGGGGGTACACGCCAGAAGAGTTCTACGCGCGCCCCGAGGTGCTGGTTGAGCTTCAACCGAAAGACAAGGTGAAGGAAACGATTGCCTTGCTCGCGCACGCGGCCAAGACCGGTCTGCCAGTTCGCGCGCGGGTGCCGATCCATCACTTGGACGGGACCATGCGTTGGGCGGATATTTTCGCGCAAGCGACACCGACAGATGTGGCGGGCGAATTGCGGGTCTATGCCGTCTTCATCGACGTGACGCAGGAGGTTGAGGCGTTGAGAGAGGTCGAACGCCAACGTGATGTGGCGTTTCAGGTCCAGAAGAATGACAGCATCGGCCAGCTTACCGGCGGCGTGGCGCATGACTTCAATAACCTGCTTGCGGTGATCCTGGGAAATCTCGAACTGCTGCGCGAAGACCCCGACACCCCGGACCGGCAAACGCTGATTGACGAGGCGATCAATGCCAGTGGCCGGGGTGCCGATCTGACCCGCGCGATGCTGGCCTTTGCACGCAAGGCACGGCTGGAGCCGGAAGTGCTGGACCTCAATCAGGTCGCGCGCCAGTCGAAGAACTGGATGCGCCGTGCCTTGCCCGAAACGATCGAGGTGGAGACCTCTTTGCTGGCGGGGCTATGGCGGATCGAGGCGGACCCGGCCTCGCTCGAAAGTGCGCTGCTGAACCTGATCCTGAACGCGCGTGACGCGATGAATGGGCGTGGCAAGCTGACGATCGAGACCGCGAATATCCGGCTCGACAGCGCCTATATCGACACGCGCGGCGAAGAGATCGCGCCGGGGCGCTACGCCATGCTGGCGGTCAGCGACACGGGTTGTGGCATCACCGAAGATGTGATGGACCACGTGTTCGAACCGTTCTTTTCCACGAAGGAGCTTGGGGAAGGCTCCGGTATGGGCCTGTCGATGGTGCAGGGCTTTGTCCGGCAATCGGGCGGGACGGTCCTTGTCTATTCCGAACCGGGGGTTGGTACGACCTTCAAGCTGTATTTCCCTGCGGCATCCTCTGACGAGGAACCGGTCAATCTGCGCCATGTCCCTGTGGATGGGGATGACGGTATTTTCGGTGCGCGCATCCTGCTGGCCGAAGACGATATGGCCGTGCGCAAGGTGCTGGTGCAAATGCTGGAAATGTCAGGTTTCGCCGTGGTTCCGGCCAAAAGCGGGGATGAGGCGCTCAGGATCTTCCGCCAGGATCAGCGCTTTGACATTCTAGTGACGGATATCGTCATGCCCGGCACGCTTCAGGGCACGCACCTGGCGAAAGAACTGCGCCATATCGCGCCGGACCTTCCGGTGGTATTCATGAGCGGTTATGCGTCGGAGGCAACGGTGCATGGCAACGGTTTGCACCCGTCCGACATTCGTCTGATGAAGCCAGTGCGTAAAGCTGCCCTGCTGTCGGCCATTCAGGGCGCGATTGCCAAGCGCGAGGCGGCCCGGATCGATGGGCCGTGACATGGTGGGACACAGGGCATGACCGATGCGGCATGGACACCTGCGACGCTGGCACGCCGGATCAACGCGCTGGGCTATCGCGGGCGGCGGCTCTTTGCCGTGGCAGGTCCGCCCGCCAGCGGAAAATCCACCTTTGCAGCGGCGCTGACGCAAGAACTTGGGACAACCGCCCGGCTGGTGCCGATGGATGGGTTTCACCTGTCGAACACGGTGTTGGAGGCGAAAGGGCTGCGCGCACGCAAAGGCGCCCCCGAAACCTTCGATCTGCCGGGATTGCACCGTTTGATCGGGGCACTGCGCAGTGAACCTGTGCTGTACTACCCGATATTCGACCGCCGCCGCGATCTGGCCGAGGCCGGCGCGGGCGAGATCGATGTAACCACCCGGACGGTGATCATCGAAGGCAACTATCTGATGTTCGACGAACCCGGATGGCGGGAACTTGCGTGCAATTGGGACGGCTGCACTTTTCTAGATGTGGCGATGGATGTATTGCGGGACAGGCTGCTGGAACGGTGGCGCGCGCAGGGGGAGACGATGCAGACCGCAACCCGGCGCGCGGAGGAAAATGATCTGCCCAATGCCAGACGTGTTCTGGACAAACGGCTGAGATGTGAAACGGAAATATTGCGATGATCCTGTGTGTAGGCGAAGCGTTGATCGACATGATACCCGACCGGCAGGGCACGCCGCAGCCACATGTGGGCGGCGCTGTGCTGAATACGGCGCGGGCGCTGGGCCGGCTGGACCAGGATGTGGCGCTCCTGACCGGGCTGTCGTCGGATGAATATGGCCGCCTGATCGAAGAGGCGATGATCGAAAGCGGCGTTACCACGACGCAGGCTGTCCGCTCGGATCGTCCGACGACCTTGGCCATTGTGGAGCTGAACGATGGGCAGGCGCGGTACGAATTTCGCGATGAGGGGTCGGCGTTGCGCGATCTGACCTTCGCCGACCTGCCTGCACCCACGCCCGGCACCCAAGCGCTGTTCTTCGGCGGTATTTCCTTGTGCAATCCGCCGGTCGCCGATGCCTTTGCGGAATATGCCACACGCCACGCGGCCTCGTACCTGACCTTTCTGGACCCGAACCTGCGGCCCGGTTTCGCCAATGATCCGGCGGGCTATTTCGACCGCCTGCACCGGATGATGCAGGTGTCGGACATCGTGAAGATGTCGGATGACGATCTTGGTCTGCTGCACCCGGATGTCTCGTTGGAGGATGCCGTGGCGAAGGTGCTGGCCGCCGGTCCCAAGCTGCTTTTGCTGACCTTGGGGGGCGATGGCGCGCGGGCGATTCATGTGAACGGGACGACCGCGCGGGTCCCTGGCCAAAAGGTCGACGTCGTCGATACAGTCGGTGCGGGCGATACCTTTAACGCCGGGGTGCTGGCACGCGCGGCGCAGCTTGATCTTCTGGACAAGTCGGGGATCGATGGCTGGACGCCGGAACAGATGCGCAGCCTGATTGACCTGGGGGCGCGGGCGGCTGCCGTCACCGTCTCGCGCGCGGGGGCAAACCCGCCGCGCACGCATGAGCTGCCCGTTTGATGGTGATTGCAGGCCCGGTGTGAACCGGACCCGCAGGCGTTTGGATCACGCGGCGGCTTGCGCGCGCCGTTCTTCGCGCGAGAAGAACAGGTCATAAAAGACCGGCGCGGCCACCAGCGTTAGTACCGAGGCGAAGGCGAGCCCGCCCATAATCGTGATCGCCATCGACACGAAGAACGCATCCGACAACAGCGGTGCCATCCCCAGAATGGTGGTGATCGCCGCCAGCATGACGGGCCGCAGACGCGAGGTCGACGCTTCGATAATCGCCTCGCGCAGCGCCTTGCCTTCGGCCCGCACAAGATCGATCTCTTCCACCAGAACGATACCGTTCTTGATCAGCATCCCGGACAGGGACAGCAGGCCCAGAAGGGCGGTGAAGGAGAACGGGACATCGGTGCTCAACAGTCCGACAACGACCCCGTTGACCGACATCGGCACCAGAAGCCAGATGATCAACGGCTGGCGCAGCGCGTTGAAGAGCAGGATGGAGATCAGCACCATGATCAGCACCGAGACAGGGATCGCCGCCCCAAGCGCCGCCTGCGCCTCGCGCGAGCTTTCATACTCGCCGCCCCATTCCAACGTAAAGCCGACGGGCATCTCCAAAGCATCGACCGCCTCTTGTACTTCGGCCTGCACCTGTGCCGCCGTGAAGCCCGGCGGGATGTCTGCTTCGACAGTCAGGGTCAGCACCCGGTTGCGACGATGCACAAGCGTGTTCTGTGCGTCCAGATCCATGCCTTCGATCAACTGTTCGATGGCAAGCGCCTGCCCGGTCGAGCTGGAGATCGCAAGCTGATCGTTCAGGCCAACACCGCTATCGGGCGGCATCCGCGTGATGATCGGAATTTGCCGGTCCCCTTCGCGGAAGACACCGCTGGTCACGCCATCGGTCGCCATCAGCAGCACATCGGCCACATCGTCCCGGCTGATACCGCTCGTCTGTGCGCGCTCAGTGGCATAGATCGGTTTGAGCACCAATTCCTGCTCGCGCCAATCGGTCCGCACATCCCGCACATTGTCGGAACTGGCTTCCAATGTCTCGCGCACCTGTACCGACAAGGCCCGCAGCATATCGGGGTCCTGGCCGGACAGTCGCACCTGAATAGGCGCGCCGCCGCCGGGGCCGAAGACCAGCCGCTTGGTGCGGAATTCGCCGTCTGGGAAGGTCTCCAGCGCCATTTCCTGCAACGCGGCCTGAAGCGGCGGAATCTGGTCCAGCGTTTCGGTCTGGATGATCAGGTGCCCATAGCTTGGATTGGCCTTCTCCGCCTCATAGGTCAGCATGAAGCGCGACGCGCCCTGACCGACGAATGTCGCGACAGATGTGACCTCGTCCCGTTCGGCCAGCCATGCTTCCATGATCCGCATGTCATCGGACGTGCGGTTGATATCTGTGCCCTGCGGCAGCTTGTAGTGGACGAAGAACATCGGCGTGTTGCTGTCCGGGAAGAAGGACTGTTTCAACATGCCGAAGCCCGCAAAGCAGGCCACCGTGATCGCCACCAATGCGATGACGACTAGCCAGCGCAGGCGCAGCGCCATTTTCAGCGTCCAGGCATAGCTGCGGAACATCCAACCGCTATACGCGTCATCCATGTCGCCGGTGCCCTGCTTGAAGAAGTAATGCCCCAAAAGCGGCGTTACCGTCAGCGCAAGAATCCACGACAGCAGCAGCGAAATCGCGATGACCGCAAAAAGAGAGAACAGGAATTCGCCCGTCGCATCGTTGGACAAACCAATCCCGGCAAAGGCCATGATCCCGATGATCGTCGCCCCCAAAAGCGGAATTTGCGTCTTGGACGCGGCATCATCGGCGGCGGTCCTGCTGTCCTTGCCGCGCGCCATGGACACCTGCATCCCCTCGGCCACAACGATGGCGTTGTCGACCAGCATCCCCATCGCGATGATCAGCGCCCCAAGGGAAATACGCTCCATCTCGATCGAGAAGAGGTTCATGAAGAACAACGTGCCCACAACTGTCAGCAGCAATGTCGCCCCAACCACGATCGCGGCGCGCCAGCCCATGAACAGTGCAAGCACGACCACAACGATCGCAACGGACATGGCAAGGTTCACCAGAAACGCGCTGGAGGCCTCATCGACCACGATATGTTGCTGGTAAATCGGATGCAGCGATACGCCATAGGGAATGTTCCCATCGATCTCGGCCAGACGGGCATCCGCGCGCCGACCGACTTCCACGATGTTTTCCGTCGACAGACCCGCAATGCCAAGGGTGAACGCATCATCACCGTTGAACCGCACCATCAGGTCGGGGTTTTCGACCCGCTCCCGGTGGACATCGGCAATGTCGAACAGGTTGATGACTTCACCGCCCGACCCGATGGTCAGCGAGGCAATCGCGCTGACGGTGTCGGACCCTTCGGGGGCCTGAATGATCGTGCGGGTGCCATCGTCACTTGTGACCGACCCGGCATCGGACACAGACGTCGCATTCGCCAGCGCCGAGATGATCGCATTGGGCGGCATCCCCTGGTTCACGGCCTGCGCCATGTCCGGCTCGACATAGATCGCCTCTTCGGGAAGGCCCATGACCTCCACATCGGCGACCCCTTCCACGGTCAGAAGTTCACGCCGCAGATAGGTTGCGAGGCGGTGTTTTTCCGCATCCGAGAACCCATCCGCCGTCACCGCGTAATAAATCCCGTACACATCGCCGAAACTGTCATTCACGTAAGGCTCGCTCACGCCAGAGGGCAGGGCGCGCGCTGCATCGGACACGCGGTTGCGCAACTTGGTCCAGATGGGCGGCAGTTCCTCGCCGCCGAAAGTCGAATAGACTTCGACCGTGATGATTGAGTGCCCCGGTTGGTTGATCGAGGTGATCTCGTCCACTTCGCCCATCTTCTGGATGGCCGATTCCAGCGGTTCAGAGACTTCGGTCGCCACCTGTTCTGCGGAGGCGCCGGGATATTCGGTGACAATCACCACCTGTTTGATGGTGAATGCCGGGTCTTCGAGACGGCCAAGCGAAGCAAAGCCCCAAAGACCGCCAAGCAAGGCGCCAAGGATGACCAGCCACGTCATAAGTGGCCGTTCGATCGAGGATCGAGCGATGTTCATAACTTAATCCTCAGTTTCCGAAGCCGGCAAAACGGCGGACGGTTTGTCCATCTTTGAGAGCGGACCCGCCCGCGGCGACGACTTCTTCGCCCGGTTCCAGCCCGGATACGATGCGCAGGCCGCCATTCAGCGTGGGTTCCACGACGACTTCGGTGCGCGTCAGTTGGCCTTCCTGCGCGCCCTTGGGGGTGAAGACCATCACATAGGTCTTGCCATCATCGCCCACGAACACGGCGGTATGCGGCACGTCGATCCCGGCATCGGCCTCGCCGGGGATGGACGCGATGATCGTGGCCGACGCGCCGGGCAGCACGTTCATGCCTTCCTCCGGCACGATCCCGAGAGTGACGCGGAAGGATTGGGCGACCTCCGATGTTTCTGCGTTGAACTCACGCACGACAGCGGGGAACAACCGGTCAGAGGCGGGGAAGCGCGCCACGATTTCCAGATCCGGCGATTTGTTGGCGCGCAGGAACAGGACTTCGGGAATGTCGACTTCGATCCGAACCTCGGACATGTCGTGCAGCCGGACAACGGGCGTGCCCGCACCGATGGTCGTGAAATTGGCGACGTTGCGCGTGGCAACCAAAGCATCGAACGGGGCGTGCAATGTCGCGTGATCCAGCGCGTATTCCGCGTTGCGCACCGCCACATCGGCCAGGGCCAGCGCGGTCGCCGCGTCATCAATCGCCACTTGGCTTGCGGTATTGCTGGAGAGCCGGTCCAACCGGGTCGCCGTCCGCTGCGCCTGATCGCGTTGCAGCCGCGCCTGTTCCAGCGACAACTCGAACGGTTCCAGATCAAGCTGCGCGATCAGATTGCCCTTGGGCACGACCGCGCCTTCGATGACGGGGAATTCGACCAGTTGCCCATCGACCTGAAACGCCAGATCGACAGTCTGCCGCGCGACCACATGGCCAAAGAAGTGCCGTTTGACGGCGGTGCTGCCATCGACTGCGGTGACAAGCTTGACCGGCTTCAAAGGCTCCTGCGCCACAACAGGCTGCGACAGCGCGGATGCGGTCAGCAGCGACAGCGCCAAGATACGTTTCATAAACATTCAATTACTCCTTCGGGCAGGCCGCCCGCCTTGATGTGGCTGGCAACCTTCAGCATCAGGTCCGCGATTGTTTTGGTTTCTGCCTGGGACAGCCCAGACACGTCATGGAACAGGGTAGACACGTAGTCGATGTATTCGGCCCGCAATTGCCTGCCCTCATCCGTCAGGCTCAGCCGCCATGCACGGCGGTCATCGGGGTCGCGCTGGCGCGTGATGAACCCCTGGCTTTCCAGCGTGTCGGCGATGTTGGTCACGGTCGAGGGCAACACCTGCATGTTTTCGGCGATTTCACCCATGCGTTTCGACTGTTCGAGCGAGATCAGCATCTGCAATTCGTTCTTCGCCAAGACGTGCTTTTTGTCACTTGCGGCGATCAACTCATCGACCTTCCAATACAGGTAGTACACCCCCATCAGAACCTTCAGCTCTGGGGGCAGGTCGGCCGGAAATCCGCTCATGCTTTCTGTTCCTGCCGAATCCACGACATACTCCTGGCGTCAAAAGGTTCGTTTCGCGAAATATATTTGTGCCGAAGGTTTGCAACCCCGCTCTGACCGTATTTGAGAGGTTTTTAGCGCCAAAGCCCTTCATGATCCGTAAATGCAACTTTGACGGGTGGGGCGTTGCCCGAAAAAGCATCGCAATGGTCTAGGGGCGGCGCCCCCGTGCCCGCAAACGGATGGGATTCGGCCCCCATATGACACCGGACATACGTTCACGACTTAGGCGAAGGCCGCGGTAAAGCAAGAATGCCGGTAACGTCCGGTCGCGCTGCGCAGATGAAAGACTGTTCTGTAAAGGATGTGGCTGGGAAGGCAGGACTCGAACCTGCAACCTACGGTACCAAAAACCGGTGCTCTACCAATTGAGCTACTTCCCAACGTGCGGCGCTAATTAGTCCGCGTCGCAAAGACGTGCAAGCCCCATTTGCGACAAAATCATTTATGGCGGGTTACTCTTCGGGCGCGGCGCTGCTCAGAAGGTCGTGATCCGCCTGTTCCTGACGCTCCTGCGAGATCATCTCATCCAGTTCATCCTCGGCCTGAACGCCGACGTCCTGCGCCTCAAGGTCTTGATTTTGAGGCGCTTTCGCAGGCTGCCGCGGGGCAGGGGCGGGGCTGGCCGCCTGTTGCGGTGCGCTGGCAGGAGCCCCGATGATGGTATAGGTCGGGCCGGGCATTTCTATCCCTGCGGCGTTCATCGCAGCAAGGCAAAGCCGGTAAGCTTCGCCGCGCGCGGCTGGGTGGCTCGTCTCGCGCTGGGCAATCCACGCCGCGACTCGCAGCGTCACCGCGCTGTCCCCCAGCGCTTCGATCCAGACTGACGGGGCCGGGGCCTTCAGCACGAAGGGCAGATTGCGCACCGTCTCAAGCGCGAGCGCCTGCGCTTCGACCAGATCGGTGTCATAGGCGACGCCCAGATCGACCACGAAACGCCGTTCGTCATTACGCGAATAGTTCACGATGCGGCTTTTGAACACGGTAGCATTGGGGATACGGATGTGATTGCCGTCAAAGCTCAGCAAGATCGTCGCACGCGATGTCAGCCGGATGACCTTGCCGATATCGCCTTCGATCTCAACCGTGTCATTGGGCCGGAAAGGCTGGCGGATCGACAGCATGATCGACGCGATGAAGTTCTCGACCGTGTCGCGCACGGCAAAACCGATAGCGAGGCCGACAATCCCCGCCGCCCCAAGGATCGTAGACAGCAGCGCCGAGGCATTAAGGATATCCAGCGCGACCACCAGCCCGGCAATGACAAAGGCCAGCCGCACGACCTGCCGGTAGAGGTCTGCAATGAACGGGTTGGGCGCCAGCCGGTCCCAGGGCCGCTTCATCCGCGCGATCACAAACCCAAGCGATACAACAAGAACAAAGGCCGTCAGCGCCACAAGCGCCAGCGGCAGATAGGTGACGAATTGGCGGAACCGGTCAAGGAACCTCTCCACAGCCGGGTCAAGCTGTTCGACCACATCGGTGGTCTGGCGCACTTCGTTTTCGATGGCGACGACATTTTCGACCCGCGCGACAAGCCCGGTCAAACGCTCTGCCAACGCCTGATCGACGGTGGTACCGCGCAACGTGACGATGCCGGAGGTCACGGCGACGGTCACATCCTCATAGCCTTCCAGCTCTGCCAGAATGTTGCGGATACGCACGGCGATGGCGGCGTCTCTTTCGGCGCTGTCCTCGACCGCGATGGTGGACGAGGGTTGGTCGACCGTCTGCTGCGCAGCGCCCGCGATGGGGCCAAGGCAAAGGGCGACGGCCAGAAGGATAATTCGAAGCATGTGCGGCGTTTCCTGATGATGCGAGGTCCAGAGTGTCGTGAACCCGTCACGGCGGCAAGGGCGCAGCGTCACACTGGTGACGGGCTTGACCGGCAGGGCGGGGCCGTGCCCTCTGACCGGGCACAAGCTGGAGGAGGACAGCATGGACATTTTGCGCACACCCGAGGATCGGTTCACCGGCCTGCCGGACTACCCCTTTGCACCCCACTACCAAGAGGTGGACGATACACAGGGCGGGACATTGCGGATACACTATGTCGATGAGGGGCCGTCTGGGGCCGCGCCGGTGCTGTGCCTGCATGGCGAGCCGACTTGGTCATACCTTTACCGCCATATGATCCCTGTCTTCACGGCCGCAGGGCACCGCGTTGTCGCGCCCGATCTGATCGGCTTCGGCAAATCCGACAAGCCGGCAGAGCGGTCGGATTACACCTATGCGCGGCATGTGGCATGGATGACCGATTTCGTGAAAGCGCGCGACCTTAATGGGATCACGTTGGTGATACAGGATTGGGGCGGGCTGATCGGCTTGCGCCTGCTCGCCGCGATGCCAGAGCGGTTCGCCCGCGTTGTCGTCGCCAACACAACGCTGCCCACGGGCGATCATCCGATGCCCCCGGCCTTTGAAAGCTGGCGCGCGTTCTCGCAAGAGGTCGATCCGTTCGAGGCGGGGCGCATTGTCTATGGGGGTACGGTGTCCAAACTGACCGCGGCCGAGCAGGCGGCTTATGATGCGCCATACCCGGACGCGCGGTATCAGGCCGGGGCGCGGGAGTTTCCGATGCTGGTGCCCGCAACGCCGGACAATCCGGAATCGCAGGCCAACCGCGAGGCATGGAAGATCTTGCGCGGCCTGGGCACGCCCGTGCTGACCGCCTTCGGGGCGGAAGACAAGATCATGGCCGGCGCCGATGCGGTGTTCCAAAAGACGATGCCGGGCGCGGCAGGGCAGCAGCATACGGTGCTGCCTAAGGCCGGTCACTTTCTACAGGAAGATGTCGGCCCGGAATTGGCGCGGCTGACATGCGACTTCATCGCACGGGGGTAGGCGTGGGCGGTCGGATCGCCAGGCCAGGGCGAGGCCCGCGCAGTGTCAGTCGCGCAGCTCTTCGGAGGTGACGCCCCAAAGGGCCGATTTTTGCGCCCAGCCGCGATATCCGCCCGATTGCAGGCGGCACCAGTCGGGCTCACACTTGCCGAGTTCCGCGATCACGCCTGCCTCCAACGCGGCGACGACCGGCGTTGTTTCATCGGGGCGTGTGTGCAACGGCAGCAAATCCTGTTCGATCACAACCGTCCGATTGCCGGAAAGCAGCGAATAATGCACCCAGCCGCCGAAACCTTCCTTGTCTTCGACCCGGCGCCAGTGGCCATGCTCTGCCGTGATGCGCAGGGGCATATTGCGCCGCTTGAAGACCCAGTCGATGCGATGAGACAGCGAAGGGCCGCGCCGAACATTGCCCTCGGACGCCTTCAACGAGACAAAACGCGGGATCGGCAGGTTCGTAACCGGCCCCCGTTCCGTTGCGGCGCTAAAATTTGCCAAGAGGGTCAGAATAAGCGCAGCGCCAAGCGCACTGGGTTTTGCGACCATGTGTCCGATGCCTATCCGGGTGCCTGTTACTCAATTGAGGCGGAGGGGTTCTTGTGCCGCTCCTGCCTTTCCGCCACGATGCCATAGCACAGAGATCCGCGAAAGTCCGAGGGAATCATAGATGTCAAAACCGCGTCTGAGTGTTGTCGTCACGCGACGGTTGCCGGAGCAGGTAGAAGCCCGGATGGGCGAATTGTTCGACGTGACCCTGCGCGACAGCGACAGCCCGATGACGCGAACCCAGTTGGCCGATGCGATGAAGCACGCCGATATTCTGGTGCCGACCATCACCGATGTGATCGATGCGGGGTTGATTGCGCAGGCGGGCGAGCGGCTCAAGCTGATCGCGAATTACGGGGCCGGTGTGGACCATATCGATGTGGCCACGGCGCGGCAGCGCGGTATTCTGGTGTCCAACACGCCCGGCGTTCTGACAGACGATACCGCCGATATGGTGATGGCGCTGATTCTCGCGGTCACGCGGCGAATCCCCGAGGGGCTGGCCATCATGCAGAAGGGCGACTGGGAAGGCTGGTCGCCGCGCGGGTTGCTGGGCGGCCGTGTCGGCGGACGGCGGCTTGGTATCATCGGGATGGGCCATATCGGGCAGGCGGTGGCCAAGCGGGCGGCGGCATTCGGGATGCAGGTGCATTACCACAACCGCCGCAGGCTGCACGCTGGCGTCGAGGACGCGCTGGGCGCACGGTATTGGGAAAGCCTCGACCAGATGGTGGCGCGCATGGATGTGATCTCCATCAATTGCCCATCGACCCCGTCCACCTTCCATCTTTTGAACGCGCGCCGGCTGAAACTGCTGAAACCTGACGCTGTTGTCGTGAATACAGCGCGCGGGGATGTCATCGACGAGAACGCGCTGACCCGGATGCTGCGCGCGGGCGAAATCGCCGGTGCCGGGCTGGATGTCTATGAGGGCGATGTGTCCAATCCGCGTCTGCGAGAGCTGGATAACGTGGTGCTGTTGCCACATATGGGCTCGGCCACGCGCGAAGGGCGGATGGAGATGGGCGAGAAAGTCATCATCAACATCAAGACCTTCGATGACGGGCACCGGCCCCCCGATCTGGTGATTCCGTCGATGCTGTAGCCGTTTTCCGCCCCGGAAAACGGACCGGAAACCGTGTCGGTTTCCGGTGACCCGAGAGGAGAAAGACGATGCGCTTTATATCTTGTGTTGTTGCTGCGCTGTTGGCGCTTCCGGCCACGGCACAGGATGCCGCAGATGCGGTCGCGCCGGAAGCTGCGACGCAGGGCCAGTTTGAGGCGATCTCTCCCGAGGTTGGCAAGGCGCTGTCCGCCAAGGCCGCCGGGCGACCCGTGGCCGCGCAAGAGTGGATGGTCGCAGCCGCCAATCCCCATGCGGTACAAGCCGGGGCCGATGTCCTGCGCGCCGGCGGCACCGCAGCCGATGCCTTGGTGGCCGTGCAGACGGTTCTGGGCTTGGTGGAGCCGCAATCCTCCGGCCTGGGTGGCGGGGCGTTTCTGGTCTGGTACGATGCTGCGTCCGGCAACGTCACGACGTTGGACGCACGCGAGGCCGCGCCCCTTGCCGCCACGCCGCGCCTGTTTCAGGACGAAGATGGCGCGCCGTTGAAGTTCTTCGATGCCGTTGTCGGGGGGCGGTCGGTCGGGGTGCCCGGCACGCCCGCGCTGCTGGAAACCCTGCATGAAAAATGGGGGCGTCTGGAGTGGCCGTCCTTGCTGCAACCGGCGATCACGCTGGCCGAGGGCGGTTTCGCCGTGTCGCCCAGACTTGCCGGATTGGTGGAGCGCGATGCCGACCGGCTGTCCCGCTTTGCGGAAACGGCCGCGTATTTCCTGCCCGAAGGCGCACCGCTGCAAGCGGGCACGACGCTGACCAATCCCGCCTATGCCGCGACCTTGCGCAAGATGGCTTCGGACGGCGCGCGGGTTTTCTACGCGCGGGGCGAGGGCGCCATCGGCTCCGATATCGTTGCGACCGTCCAGAATGCGCCGGGCAATCCGGGCGTTCTGAGCGAATGGGATCTTGCCCTTTATCAGGTCATCGAACGCCCGGCCGTCTGCGCAAGCTATCGCGACCATGACGTCTGCGGCATGGGTCCGCCCTCTTCGGGGGCGCTGGCGGTCGGCCAGACGCTGGGCATTCTGAACCAATTCGATCTTGCAACTCTTGGCCCGGACGACCCTCAATCATGGCGGTTGATCGGCGATGCGTCGCGGCTCGCCTTCGCGGATCGTGGCCGTTACGTCGCGGATACTGACTTTGTGCCAGTGCCGGTGCAGGGCATGGTCGATCCCGCGTATCTCGCAGGCCGGGCGGCGCTGCTCTTTGGCGATGGCGCGCTGGAAAGCGTCTCGCCGGGCGCGCCGGAATTCGAACACGCGCTGCTATGGGCCGATGACGAGGCGCTGGAACTGCCCTCGACTTCGCATATCTCCATCGTCGACAGCTTCGGCAATGTCGCCTCCATGACGACGACGATCGAAAATGCGTTCGGCTCGCGCCTTATGACGAACGGTTTTCTGCTCAATAACGAATTGACGGATTTCTCGTTCCGCTCTCACCGCGATGGCGTGCCCATCGCCAACCGGGTGGAACCGGGCAAACGCCCACGATCGTCCATGGCGCCGACCATTGTCCTGCGCGATGGCAGACCGGTGCTGGCCATTGGATCGCCGGGCGGGAGCCGCATCATCCCCTACGTGGCCAGCGCGATCATCGCACATATCGACTGGGGGATGAACGTCCAGCAGGCCGTCGCCTTGCCCCATGCGGTGAACCGGTTCGGCACGTATGATCTGGAGGAAGGCACGAAAATGGAGGCCATGGCACCGGAGCTTGAGGCCATGGGATTCACGACCGGGGTGCGGGATCTCAATTCGGGCTTGCACGCGATCTCCATCGGGGCAAATTTGCAGGGCGGTGCCGATCCGCGCCGCGAAGGGATCGCGCTGGGCCAATAAGGCTGGCCACAAGTTTAAGGGAGGAACGCCATGGGTCAGGTGACAGCCATGCCGCGCAACGAGGACGGGATTGCCGCTGCAATCGGCGTGCTCAAACAGAAATACGGCGACGCGCTGCAAACCGGGCAATCCCTGCGCGACCAGCACGCACACACGACTACATGGCTCACTCCGCAACCCCCTGATGCGGTGATTTTCCCGACCTCGACCGAAGAGGTCGCCGATATCGTCAAAACCTGCGCGAAATACAGCGTTCCGGTCATCCCCTTCGGCACGGGCACATCGCTGGAAGGGCATGTCAACGCGCCCGCTGGCGGTGTGTGCGTCGACCTGATGCAGATGAACAAGGTGCTGGAGGTTCATGCCGAAGACCTCAACTGCGTGATCCAGCCGGGCGTCACACGCGAAGACCTAAACACGCATTTGCGCGACCAGGGGCTGTTTTTCCCAATCGATCCGGGCGCGAATGCCTCGCTGGGCGGTATGGTCGCCACGGGTGCGTCGGGGACCAATGCGGTGCGCTATGGCACGATGAAGGACAATGTCATCTCGCTGGAAGTCGTCACCGCCGATGGCCGCGTGATCCGCACCGCATCGCGGGCAAAGAAAACTTCTGCCGGATATGACCTCACGCGACTGATCGTCGGATCGGAAGGCACACTGGGCATCGTGACCGAAATCACGCTGCGCCTTCAGGGCATTCCAGAGGCGATGTCTGCCGCGCGGTGTTCGTTCACCTCGGTGGGCACGGCCTGCGAAGCGGTGATGCAGGTGATCCAATACGGTATCCCGGTGGCCCGCATCGAACTGCTGGACGAACATTCCGTGGCGGCGGTCAACGCCTATTCCAAGCTGGACCTGCCCGAGCAACCGCTGCTGCTGATGGAATTCCACGGTTCCGAGGCGTCGGTGGTCGAACAGGCCGAGCTTTTCGGTCAGATCGCCAAGGACAACGGGGCCATCGGCTACGAGGCGACGGCAAGCACGGAAGAACGCAACCGGCTCTGGAAGGCGCGGCATGACCTTTATTGGGCGACTTTGCAGGTGCGCCCCGGTGCCAAGGGGATTTCCACCGATGTCTGTGTGCCGATCTCGCGCCTTGCCGAATGCGTCGTCGCGACACAGGAGCGGATGAAAGCGGACGGTTTCGTTCCCATGGTCTTGGGGCACGTGGGTGACGGTAATTTCCACTCGGTCGTGCTGCTGGATATGGATAACCCCGAAGAAGTCGCCAAGGCCGAGGCCTTCGTCAGCTGGCTCAACGAATTGGCGATTTCGATGGACGGTACCTGCACGGGGGAACATGGCATCGGCCAGGGCAAGATGCCCTATCTGCGCAAGGAACTGGGGGATGCCGTCGACGTGATGGCGGCGATCAAGGCCGCGCTGGACCCGGATAACATCCTGAACCCCGGTAAGGTCATCGCGTCCTGATCCCCACCCGCGCCGTTTTCCGATACGGAAAACGGGCCGGAAACCGGGTCGGTTTCCGCCCGCCCGGTGTGGGCTGTCGTTTTTATCCGGATAGGGTCGGAACATTTCCGCGCGCGGCTGCGAATTGACTTAAAAACGGCTCCAGAGTTCACGAAGGAGTCGGTTCGATGAAAACCCATGTCAAAGCTCTGGTCGTCGGTGGCGGCGCAGTCGGGACGGGCATTGCGTATCACCTGGCGCGCGCCGGCTGGAGCGACGTCATGCTGCTGGAGCGGGACGAATTGACCTCCGGCTCCACCTGGCACGCTGCCGGTTTGCTGCCGCTCTTCAACATGTCTTATGCGACCAGCCACATCCACGACTACTCCGTGAAGTTCTACAAGACGCTGGAAGAGGAAACCGGGCTGAATGCGGGTTTCTCGGTGGTGGGCAACCTGCGCATGGCGCAGACTGACGCCCGCATGGATGAATACCGCCTCTATGCTTCCACGGCCGAGACGGTCGGGATCCCCTATGAGTGGCTCACCTCCGCCGAGATCAAGGACCGTTGGCCGCTGGTTCGGACCGAAGATCTGAAAGGTGCGATCTTCCACCCGACCGATGGCTATATCAACCCGGCGGACGTCACCATGGCAATGGCCAAAGGCGCACGGCAGCGCGGCGTCCTGATCGAACGCAAGTGGCAGGTCGATGGCTACCACTGGACCGGCGATCATTGGGATGTGACCGTGACCAAGATGGTCGAAAAGGGCGGCAACCTTGTCCCCTCGGACGAGCAGACCGTGATCCATGCGGAACATGTCGTCACCGCCACGGGCAACCACGCGCAGCGCACGGCCAAGCTGCTGGGTATCAAGATCCCCGCGATCCCCGTCGAACACCAATATATCGTGACCGAACCCGATCCGGCGCTTGTCGAGTGGCGCAAGGATCACCCGGAACACCCCGTGCTGCGCGACGCCGACGCCAAGTGGTATGTCCGCGAAGAACGCGGGGGCTGGATTTTGGGCCCGTATGAGCGCGGCGCCCCGGCGCGGTTCCTCTATGACGTGCCGGAAAGCTTCCGCGCCGATCTCTTCCCGCTCGATCTGGAGCGGATCGAAGAGGAATATATGTCGATGATCCACCGCCTCCCTTCGTCGGAGACCGTCGGCCTGAAAGACGATTATAACGGCCCGATCTGCTATACGCCGGACGGCAACCCGCTGGTTGGCCCCGCGCCGGGACTGCGCAACATGTGGCTGGCCGAAGGGTTCTCTTTCGGGATCACGGCGGCAGGCGGCACGGGGTATTACCTTGCGCAGATGATGGTCGAAGGCGAGGCCGAGATCGACATGGCCAGCCTTGATCCCAAGCGCTATGGCGCGTGGATGACGACCGAATATGCCGCGCGCAAGAACGAGGAATGTTACGAACATGTCTTCGTCCTGCACCACCCCGATGAGGAACGCGAAGCCTGCCGCCCGCTGCGTACCGGCCCGGTCTATGACCGCCAGAAGGCGCTTGGCGCGCAGTTCGGCTGCGTCAACGCGTTTGAACGGCCCAACTATTACGGCCCGCTGGATGCACCGGACAGCTTCGACCATGATGCGCGCTCTTTCCGGCGGGGCGACTGGTGGCAATATGCCAAGGCCGAAGCCGAAGCGATCCGCAAGGATGTGGGCCTGATCGACGCGACCGCCTTCACCAAACATCTGGTGCGCGGCCCCGGCGCGACGGGGTTCCTTGACAAGTTCACCTGCAACAAGCTGCCGAAAGTCGGCCGGATCAACCTGACCTACGCGCTGACCGATGCCGGTACGACGCGGACCGAATATACCATCGTGCGTTTGGGCGAGGATGAATATTACCTGGTCTCCGCCGGTGCGTGGACAGCTTACGACGCGGATTACCTGATGAAATCGGCCGAGGATTTCATGGGCGCGGGCGGTGGCTATGTCGACATTCACGATGTGACGACGCAATGGGGTGTCTTTGCCATTGCCGGGCCGAAATCGCGCGATGTGCTTCGCGAGATCGTCAAGGATGCCGACCCGGCGACGGTTCTGGGCAACAAGCGCTTCCCGTGGCTGTCGATGCGCGACATCGAACTGGGCATGTGCCCGGTCCGTGCCATCCGCGTGGCCTATACTGGCGAGCTTGGCTGGGAACTTCACCACCCGATCGAGATGCAGACCTATCTTTGGGATCTGTTGCTGGAGGCCGGCGAAAAGCACGGCATGAAGCTGGTCGGCGCGCGCGCGCAAAACTGGCTGCGGCAGGAAAAATCCTATCGCGCGTTCGGCAACGAACTTGGGCGCGACGCGACCCCGCTTGAGGCGGACCTGCCGCGCTTCATCGACCTGTCCAAAGAGTTCCACGGCAAAGCCGCGCTTGAGGCGACCGGCGTGCGCAGCAAATGCGTGACGCTGCTGATCGATGGGCCGCAAGATGCCGACCCGTGGGGGCGCGAGGCGCTGTATGACGGGGACACGAAGGTCGGGCGTCTGACCTCGGGCGGTTACTCCGTCCATTTTGGCAAGTCCATCGGGATGGGCTATGTCTCGCCCGTTCTGGCGGTGCCGGGTACCAAGCTGAAGGTACGGATGCTGAACGAACTTTGGGACGCCGAGATTGTCGAGGATAGCCCCTACGATCCGAAGAACGAGGTGATCCGCAAGGACGCCTGACCGCCAGGGCGGCCTGTTCAATCGGCTGATGGTATTGAAAAGATTGAGTGCTCCGGCTTGTGCAGTCGGGGCATTTTTCTTTTGGCGGCTGGTTTGGCGCCGGGATCAGAATGATCGGCGGTGACAGCGGGGCTGTGATGCGCGACTTCGTGGTGGCTGCGTGCCAATCCGATGGGGCACCACTATCGCCTTGGCGATGATCACCGGGCGCAGGTCGCCGAAAAGGCCCACCGCGCAGGGGCACCCCCGCGCGGTGAGGTTTGTTGTAGTCTTATGCGCGGCGCGCGCGGCGACGCACAGCGCCCATCGCGGCCACACCGCCCAGCAGCAGCGCGCCCGAGGCAGGCAGCGGCACAGCGGCCAGCGACACGTTGTCGATCAACGCGCCTGTTTGGTTGCTTCCACCGACACCGGTCGCGGCGAAGGTGAATGTGACAAGCGCATCATCCGCCAGGGTGAACGTCTCTGTCACCTGCGTCCAAACGCCATGCGGGAACAGCGGATCCGGCGCGCCGTTGATCACCCCGGAAAAGATGTCGCCGGCACGGCTGGTCGCAACATAGCTCATGTCGTTGGTGGACGTGTTCGCGCCATTGATGCGCGGGCTGTACCAGAAGCTCAGCGCGTATGTACCAGCGGTCAGCGACACGGACTGTTCGATCGCCGCATTCTGGTTGGACGCGAGTTCCACATAGTTCGAGCCGTCCTGCGCGTCGATGCTGCTCAGCGTGGCATTCGTCTGAAGCTCAAGGTTCGGCACGCCTGTCCAGCCGGGAAGGTCGCTGAAGATTTTCCAGCTCGATCCGCCGAGGGAGTTGCTGCCAAGATCTTCGAAACTGCCGTTTTCAATCGTGGCAGCCGAAACCGCGCCTGCAGTGAGCGACAAAGCAAGTGCTGTAAGTATAGTTCGCATATTTCGATACCTTTCACGTGACTATGGCGTCGGTTAACCACGATATCGGGCCGAAATGTGTCAAGTTTTAGGGGAAACGATCAGCGAATTTGTCAGCAGCCCTGACCTACACATCAATGCGGTCAGGGCTTGCGGATTGTGTCGTGTTCGGCAACTGGATTTCTAGGTTAACGAGCACGCTGCGAAAGCCATGATTCCCAGAAATCGCGACTGCCGTTAAAGACGTTGATATCGACGTCGCCCGGTGTGCCGGGCAGAATTCCTGTGGCTGTATATTGCCAGAACCGCCAGCTTTGCCCCGGATAGGCTTCGCGCGGCGTTTTCGCGGTGGTACGCAGCCAGAACTCATAGTCGCTGAAGGCGCCAAGCCCCGCATCGTCATAAAATCCCGGGGTGGTGTAGATGATCGGTTTCTGGCCGTAATGTCGTTCGACCATCTCAAGGAACACCCGCATTTCGCCGCGCACGATCTGGCCGGTGGGACGGCGCTGGCAGGTCGGCGAAAACGGGTTCCATTCCATGTCCAGCACCGGGGGCAGGGCGCCAGCAGTTTTGGGCACGGTACGGATGAACCAGCGGGCCTGCACCTCTGGCGGGGTACAGAAGTAATAGAAGTGATAGGCGCCGCGGCGCACACCCGCGCGCTGCGCACCGCGCCAATGGGTGCGGAACATTGGATCGCGCAGATCGCCGCCTTCGGTCGCTTTGATGAAGGCGAATTCGACCCCTGCCTTGCGCGCCCGCGCCCAATCGACCTTTTTCTGGAATCGCGCCACGTCGATCCCACGCACCGCAAAGCTGGAGGGCGCGCGGCCCCGGAAATTCACCGGATCGCGGTCGCCAATCGTGGTGCGCCCGCCCGGATCAGACGAGGGCGCCCCACAAGCGGAGAGGATCAGCAAGCAGATCAGCAGGAAGGCGCGGCGCATATGGGAACTCTCCTCGGGTCGGTGGTGCCGCAGTCTAGCGTCTTCGGCGCAGATTACACCGTCAAACCGGCGCTTGGGGCAAACGCCTGCGTCAGCGGAACCGCGCCGGGGACAGTGCCGCGACCAGATCGGCCGGATGGTCGGTCGTGCCGCCCGTCGCAAGGGCCGCGACCAGCGCCGACGCGGCGGGCGCGGTCTGAAACCCATAGCCGCCTTGCCCGGCAGACCAGATGAAATCATCGCGCCCCGGCTCTGGTCCCAGCACCAGCGCGTGATCGGGCGCAAATGTACGCAGCCCGGCCCATGTGGCGGTGGGCCGCGTGACCTCTTCGGTTACGTGGTCCTGATACCGCGCCAGCCCTTCTGCCAGCACCATATCGTCAGGCCAGGCATCCATCGGCACCGAGGGTTCTGCATCGGCGGGCGATACGATCAGCTGACCGGCATCGGGCTTGGCATACCATGTTTCGCCCGCGCCGAAGAACATCGGCCAGCCCGATACGTCATGGCCGCCCGGCGCGGCGATACGCGCCATCGACCGACGGTAAGGCACCAGGCCCAACGGCGCGATCCCGGCCATCTGCGCGATCTCGTCCGCCCAGGGTCCGGCGGCATTGACCAGCACGCGGGCCTCCAGCGTGTCCTGCGCGCTGACAGCCCAGCCGCCTGCAATTTGGCGCATCTGCGTAACCCGTGCGCCGGTGACGACACGGCCCCCGTTCTGACGGATCGTTCGTGCGAAATCCTGAAGCAGCAGATCGGTGTCGATATCCTCGGCAGAGGTATTGAAGGCCGCGCGGGCAATCGCGTCACGGCGCAGGATCGGCACCATGTCAATCGCCGCATCCACGGTGATCTCCGGGCATGCCATGTCGTGCAAATCCTGCTCGAACAGGGCATCCCCACCGGCAGAGCCCAAGAGCAGAAAACCGCGCGGTGTCAGATAGTTGCCGTCGCGGAAAAAGGTTTCTCCGGCGTGGTTCAGCGCCTTGACGGCCGCGTTGCCGTAGTTGGGTTCGAACAGCGCGGCAGAGCGGCCCGACGCGTGATAGCCAAGCGCCTCTTCCGCCTCCAGCACGCAGACGGTGCCATGGGCCGAAAGCCGCGCGCCAGCAGACAGGCCAGCGATGCCGCCGCCAATTACCAGAAAGTCGATCATGCTTCTTCGATCCTGTCGGTTGCGGGGGGCGGGGCGGGCATCAAAGCGGTCAGCTCTGCATGTAGATCCGGGCGCAGATTGAAGGTGAGCGCCTCCAGCGACGGCTTGAGTTGCTCCGGATGACTGGCCGACAGAATCGGCTGCGCCCCAAAGCCAGAGCCCATGACCCATGCCACCGCCAGCGTCGCGGGATGCACCCCCTCGCGCACGGCGATCTGGGTCAGCCCCTCGGAGGCGTCGTGCATCTGCGGCACCGCATAGCGGGCGTTGTAGCGGGCGTCTTCGGTCAACCGGCCCGTTCCGCCCCATTGATACTTGCCGGACAACAGCCCGCCCCCAAGCGGCGAATAGGTGCAGGCGACGATCCCCTGATCGGCGCACATGGGCAAAAGCTCCACCTCTGCCTGCCGTTTGACAAGGTTGTACATTGGCTGGATCACGTCGATGCGGGTGCCAAGCTGCTGGGCGATCCCCTGCGCTTTCATCACCTGCCACGCGGCATAGTTCGACAGGCCGATAAGGCGGATCAGCCCGGCAGACTGAAAGCCTGCCATGGTCTCGATGGTTTCTTCCAGCGGCGTGTCAGCGTCAAAGCGGTGAAGATACAGCAGGTCGATACAGTCCAGCCCAAGCCGCCGGCGGCTTGTGTCCAGCTGCGCAGTGATGTTGGCACGGTCCGCGCCGCCGGTATAGGCAACCTTGCTCGCGATAAAGAGAGAGTCTCGATCGTCAATCAGGCGGCCAAGCATCTCTTCGGATCTGCCTTCGGTATAGCCCCACGCCGTGTCGAAATGCCTGATTCCAGCGGCGCGGCAAGCGTCGAACATGGCGCGCGCGGCGGTCTCATCGGCCTTGCCGCCAAACTGCATTGCGCCAAAGGCGATCGGGGCCAGCGCATCGCCGGAAAGTGTCGTCAGCTGTGTCATGCAGCAAGGGATGACATGACCCGGCCGCAACGGCAACGGCGAAGCGACATGGCGGCGACCCACTCGCTGCCCCCAAAAGGTCAGGGTTTCCTGACTTCAAAAATGCCCGGTCCGTACCTATTTTGATTGTATTGAAACGGAGGGCATTGCTTTGGTCATTCAGACAATCAAGGGGATACTCGGCGCACGCCCGCTTTACTGGGTGCCGCCAGCCGCGACTTTGGAAGATGCTTGCGACCATATTTCGGTCCACCGCACCGGTGCGCTTGTCGTGCTGGAAGACGGTGACTTGCACGGCATCATCACCGAGCGGGACATCCTGAGGCACGCGTCGCAACGCGGTGGGTTCGGCACGGCAAAGGTCGCACAGGTGATGACGCGGCAGGTGGTCTATATTCAGACCAACGGGTCGATTGCAGAGGCGTCCGAACGGATGCAGGCGGGTGGCTTCAGCCATTTGCCGGTGCTGGATATGGGGCGGAAAGTCGTGGGCGTTCTGTCCCATGCCGATATTCCGGCAGGGCTGCGTCGCGGTTGGGCACCGGCAATGGGCGCACCGGTCGCGGCCTGATTGGTGCCGCGCCGCTGGCAGGGCGCATAGGCGCAAAAGAAAAGGCCCCGAACAATCGCCGGGGCCTCCTGATCTGTTGCCGGGTCAGGGCTTATTGCGGGATTTCGCCGTCCAGACCTTCGACATAGAAGTTCATGCCTGCCAGCGTGCCGTCATCGGCCACTTCGCCTTCTGCCAGCCAGTCGGAGCCATCCTGCTTTTTCAGCGGGCCGGTGAAGGGGTGGTACTCACCAGAAGCGATGGCGTCACGCAGGGCGATCGCTTCGGCCTTCACGTCAGCGGGAACCGCGTCCGTGATCTCGCCGATGCCGACCATGCCCGGGCCGATCCCGTCCCATGTGTCCATGCTTTCCCAGGTGCCATCGATCACGGCCTGGGTCCGGGCGATGTAGTAGGGCGCCCAGTTGTCGATGATGGAGGACACGCGCGGCTTGGGTGCGTATTCCGCCATGTCAGAGGCCTGACCGAAGGTGATGACGTTGCCCGCTTCCTGTGCGGCCGCTTGCGGCGCGGTGGAGTCGGTGTGTTGCAGAACCACGTCCGCGCCCTGATCGATCAGCACCTTGGCCGCGTCCGCTTCTTTCGCCGGATCGAACCATGTGTAGGCCCAGACGATCTTGAACTCGACATCCGGGTTCACCTTCTTGGCGTGGATATAGGCCGAGTTGATGCCGCGGATCACTTCGGGGATCGGGTAGGAGCCGATATAACCGATGATGTTGCTTTCGGTCATCTTGCCCGCGATATGGCCCTGAACCGCACGGCCTTCGTAGAAGCGGGCGGAATAGGTCGACACGTTGTCGGCGCGCTTGTAGCCGGTCGCATGTTCAAATTTCACATTCGGGAACTTGGCGGCCACGTTGATCGTCGGGTCCATGTAGCCGAAGGATGTGGTGAAGATCAGGTCGGCACCGTCCAGCGCCATCTGCGTCATCACTCGTTCGCTGTCCGGGCCTTCGGCGACGTTCTCGACAAAGACGGTTTCGACCGCGTCGCCGAAATGCTCGACCACTGCAAGGCGGCCCTGATCGTGTTCATAGGTCCAGCCGCCATCGCCCACAGGGCCGACATAGACGAAGCCGACCTTGGTCTTGTCCTGTGCCATTGCGGTGCTCGCAAGGCCCAGAGCCACGGCAGCCGTAGCAAGAAGTTGCGTGATTTTCATGAGTGGAATTACCCCCCGGTTATTGGCCTCTACTGTGAGGCATGGAACGTGCGGCCAAGAGAGGCAGGCGCCTGCGCCTTGTCCGCGGAAAGAAGGACCAGCACCACGATGGTGATGATGTAGGGCGACATTGCCAGATACTCGACCGGAATAGCAACGCCTGCGCCTTGCAGATTTAGCTGCAACTGGGTGATGCCGCCGAACAAATAGGCACCTAGCAAAACCCGCCACGGTTTCCAACTGGCGAACACCACAAGGGCGAGTGCGATCCAGCCAACCCCGGCGGTCATGCCCTCGGTCCACTGCGGCACCCGAACGAGCGAGATATAGGCCCCGCCCGCACCGGCGCAGGCCCCGCCAAACATGATCGCCAGCGTGCGGATGCGCACGACCTTGTAGCCAAGCGCATGGGCCGCATCGTGGTTTTCGCCCACCGCTTTCAGGATCAGGCCAGAGCGCGTGTATTTCAAAAACGCCCAGACAGACGCGACCAGAACGACACCCAGATAGAGGACAAGATCGTGTTGGAAGAAGATCCGACCGATCAGCGGAATGTCCGCAAGGGGGCCGAAATTCACATCCTCCATCCGGGGTGGTTTGACCCCCACGTAAGATTGCCCAAGCAGCGCAGAGAGGCCCAGACCAAAGAGTGTCAGCGCAAGCCCGGACGCCACTTGGTTGGCCAACGCCACCTGCGTGAGAAAGGCGAAAAGCAGCGACAATGCCGCCCCGCCCACCGCCGCCGCCGCGAAGCCCAGCAGGGGGGAGCCCGTTTCGACCGCTGTGGCAAAACCGCAGATCGCGCCGGTGATCATCATCCCTTCGACGCCAAGGTTCAGCACGCCGGCCTTCTCGGCGATGAGTTCCCCGGTAGCGGCCAGCAGGATCGGCGTCGCCGCCGCCAGCAGTGCGGCCAGCAGCAAGACCGGGTTGATTGCGCTCAGGTCCATTACGCGGCCTCCTGTCGGCCGATCTGAAGCCGGTAATTTGTAAACACGTCAATCGCGAGCAGGAAGAACAGCAGCATGCCCTGAAAGATCTGGATCGCGGCGGCGGGCAGGCCAAGCTGGCTTTGCGCAATGTCGCCGCCGATATAGGTCAGCGCCATCAGCCCTCCCGCCAGCAGGATGCCCACGGGGTGCAGCCGTCCGAGAAAGGCGACAATGATCGCGGTAAAGCCGTAGCCCACGTTGAAATCAATCGTCACCTGCCCGGCGGGTCCGGCGACTTCGAACAGGCCCGCCAGCCCGGCCAGCGCCCCCGAGGTGCCAAGGCAGAAGATCACCAACCGCTTGGGCGACACGCCCGAGAACGTGGCCGCGCGCGGGGCGTCGCCAGTGACGCGGATCGAAAAGCCCAGACGATGACGGGTCAGCAGGACATAGGCGAAAATCACCGAAATGAGCGCGGCAAGCACGCCCCAATGCAGACCGGTATTGGCGATAATCTCGGCATTATGGGCGGCGGGATACTGTTGCAGGTTGCGCGAGCCGGGAAAGCCGAAGCCTTCGGGGTTCTTCATCAGGCCAAGGCTCATGGAGGCAAGGAATTGCTCCGCCACATAGACCAGCATCAGGGACACCAGGATTTCATTCGTGCCGAACCGCGTCTTGAGCAGGGCCGGGATCATCGCCCACGCCCAGCCACCCAGCGCGCCCGCCAGCACCATCGCCGGGAAGAGCCAGAAGACGTTCAGCGGGTACATCGCCAGCGCCACCCCGGCGCCGCACAGCGCGCCGATGATATACTGGCCCTCGGCCCCGATATTCCAGATGCCGGCCTTGAACCCAAGCGACAGGCCGATGGCGATCAGCACCAGCGGCGCGCCCTTGATCAGCAGTTGCGGGCGATAGAAAAAGGCGAATTCGCCAAACAGAGGTTCCCAGAAGATCGTGGCGATCGCCTCGCCTGGGTTCTTGCCCAGAAAGAAGAACAGAAGCCCGCCCGCCAGAATGGTGGCCAGTACCGCCAGAAGCGGAGCACCGTAGGACCACGCGGCGGAGGGCTGGGGGCGTTTGACAA
This sequence comes from Aliishimia ponticola, assembly GCF_004803475.1. Lineage (GTDB taxonomy): Bacteria > Pseudomonadota > Alphaproteobacteria > Rhodobacterales > Rhodobacteraceae > Aliishimia > Aliishimia ponticola. The sequence continues at coordinate 489,798 of NZ_SRKY01000003.1, read as the reverse complement.
GCCGGATCATGCGGCCTCCTGCATAGCGGCGCGCCCCTGCGGGTCGCACGCGATGGTTTTGCGCCCCTTCGGGCCGCGTGATGAGAGGGGCTGTCTGCCCCTCTCAAACTCTCCCCGAAAGTATTTGGAAACAGGCGAAGACCGGAATGGTGGCTTTTCGCAGGCGGCGGCGATTTGGGATGTGTCAGACATGCGCGACCTCCATTCCGTGGGCACCGCCGAGCATCAGGCCGATTTCTTCGATCGTCAGGCCAGCGGTGTCGCGCGGATCGGACAGCCGGCCTTCGTTCAGTGCGGCAAACCGGTCGGAGATTTCCATGAGTTCATCCAGATCCTGGCTGATGACGATGACCGTGCCGCCAGCGGCTGCGAGGTCCAGCAGTGCCTGGCGGATGGCGGCTGCGGCTGCGGCGTCGACGCCCCATGTAGGTTGGTTGACGACGAGCACTTTCGGGTCTTGCAGGACTTCGCGCCCCACCACGAATTTTTGCAGGTTGCCGCCGGACAGGGCACGTGCGGCGTTGTTGGGGCCGGGGGTGCGCACATCGAAGCGGGCGATGATCTCTTCCGCGAAGTTGCGGGCCGCGCGCCAGTCGAGAAAGCCGTTGCGTTCGAGCCCCCGTCTGAGCGAGCCGGTGAGCATCGCGTTTTCCGTCAGGGTCATGTTTGGCGCGGCCGCATGCCCCAGCCGTTCTTCGGGAGCGCAAAGCAGGCCTTTGGCCCGCCGCGACCGGGGACCGCGCGCGCCGATGTCTTCGCCAAAGAGCCAGATCCGTTTGCCGGGCGCACGGGTTTCACCGGACAGGGCCTGCAGTAATTCGTCTTGTCCGTTGCCCGCGACGCCGCCGATGCCCATGACCTCGCCGCTGCGCACTTGCAGGGAGATGTCGCGCAGGGGCATGCCGAAATTCGATGGGGCGGGCATCGACAGCCGTTCCAGCTCCAGGGCGACCAGCCCGTGGCTTTTGCCCGACCGCGCGGGGACGGAGAGGCCTTTGCCCACCATCAGTTCGGCCATTTCACGCGCCGTGGCGTCGCGTGGGTTACACTTGCCCACCACCTTGCCGCCGCGCAGGATCGTCGCGCTGTTGCACAGCGTGCGGATTTCTTCGAGCTTGTGGGAAATATAAAGGATCGCTGTCCCTTCGGCGCTGAGTTTGCGCAGGGTCTGGAACAGGATTTCAACCTCTTGCGGCGTCAGGACCGAGGTCGGCTCGTCCATGATCAGCAGTTTGGGGTCTTGTAGCAGGCAGCGGATGATTTCGACACGTTGACGTTCCCCGGCGGACAGATCGCCCACTCGCCGCGACGGGTTGAGCGGCAGACCGTAGGTTTCCGACACGTCCTTGATGCGCTGGGACAGATCGCGCATCGCTGGCGGGTCTTCCATACCCAAGGCAACGTTTTCCGCCACGCTGAGCGCGTCGAAGAGCGAAAAATGCTGGAACACCATGGCGACCCCGGCGGCGCGTGCGGCGCGCGGCTCTTGCGGGTCATAGGCGGCCCCGGCGAGCGTCATGTTGCCGGAATCGGGTTTGACCAGCCCGTAGATCATCTTGACCAGCGTCGACTTGCCCGCGCCGTTTTCGCCTAGAAGCGCGTGGATTTCCGACGGGGCGATTTCCAGTGAAACGTCGTCATTGGCACGCACACCCGGATAGGCTTTGGTCAGACCGTCAAGTCGGATGAGCGGTGTGGTCATGCGGTGCCGTTCCCTGCTGTTCGCGTCTTTAGTAGCGAAGCCGCGACACCAAGGGCAATGGCTTGCGGGTGTTTGCCAAGGCTCGGATCGCCGATTGGGCAGGTTATGCGGCTGATTTCGGCGTCTGAATGACCGAGCGCGCCAAGCCGCCTGCGGAAGCGGGCCCATTTGCTGGCGGAGCCGATCAGACCCGCAGAAGCAAATACATGCCGCAGCAGGGCGTCGCAGAGTTTGAGGTCGATATCATGGCTGTAGGTCACGATGATGTGGTGCGCGGCCTTCGGTGCATGGGGCACGGCGGCGGGGGGATCGACGGCGACCAGCGGGGCCGCGGTCTGCGGCAGATCATCGGGCAAGCGTCCGGGCGCAGTATCCACCAGCGTGATCGCGAAATCGGGCAGGGGGGCAAGAACCCCCAGCACGGCGCGCCCCACATGGCCCGCGCCCCAGATCCATAGCGGTGCGCCGGGGGGCTGGGCTGGGGCCGCTTCGGCGCGGAATTCCAGCGTCACGACACCGCCGCAGCATTGGCCCAGATCGGGGCCCAGCGGAAAGGTCCGGATGGCATGGGTTTGGCCGTCCGCCAGCATCTCGCGGGCGATGCGGGTCGCCTCCCATTCCAGCGCGCCGCCGCCTATCGTGCCGCTTTGGGCCGCGCACCCGACAGACATGGATGTGCCGACCTCACGCGGGGTGGAGCCGCGCGTTTCAGTGATCGTGACGGTGATTAGGGCGCTCACGCGCGGGTCCGGGCGATGGCGCGGCACAGCTCTTCTGGAGTCGCCGGGGCGCTGAGGCGTGGATAGCGCGCGCCGCAGCTTGCCGCCGCATCGGACAACGCAAGAAAGGCGGAAATGCCCAGCATCAATGGCGGCTCGCCCACCGCCTTGGAGCGATAGACCGTGTCCGCCCGGTTGCCTGCATCGAACAGCGCCACGTTGAAGATATCGGGCTGGTCGCCAAAGCCGGGGATCTTGTAGGTGGATGGGGCATGGGTGCGCAAAGCGCCGCGTGCGTCCCAAACCAGTTCCTCGGTCGTCAGCCACCCGGCCCCCTGTACATATCCGCCTTCGATCTGGCCGATATCCAGCGCCGGGTTCAGCGACGCGCCCGCATCATGCAGGATGTCGACGCGGGTCAGGCGGTATTCGCCCGTCAGCGTATCAAGCAGCACTTCGGACAGGGCACAGCCATAGGCGTAGTAGAAGAACGGGTGGCCTTGCCCCTTGATCCGATCCCATTTGATGTCGGGCGTCTTGTAAAAGCCGGTCGCAGAAAGGCTGACCCGTTCGGTCCAGGCCAGATGGGCCACCTCGGCAAAGCTGTATTCAGCGCCGGGCGTGGTGACTTTGCCACCGGCAAAGGTGACCTGCGCCGGGGTGCATTGGTGCTTTTCGGCAAGCAGGCGGCTGAGCCGGTCGCGGATTTCGTCGCAGGCGACCTGCACCGCCATGCCATTCAGATCCGAACCGGAGGACGCCGCTGTGGCGGATGTGTTGGGCACCTTGCCGGTATCGGTCGCGGTGATTTTCACCGACTCCAGCGGGATGCCGAACCGGGCGGCGGCGACTTGCGCGACCTTCTGGTTCAGCCCCTGTCCCATCTCGGTGCCGCCATGGTTCAGATGGACAGAGCCATCCATATAAACATGCACCAACGCGCCCGCCTGATTGAGATGCGTCAGCGTGAAGGAAATACCGAACATCACGGGCGCATAGGCCAGACCGCGTTTCAGCACGGGGCTTATGTCGTTGAACTGGCGCACGTCTTCGCGGCGCTGGGCATAATCGGCGCTGGCCAGCAATTGATCGGTCATCTCATGCAGCAAGAAACCCTGCACGGGTTGGCCGTAATGCGTTGTCTGGTCCGCTGCGCCGTTTTCCCCGTCCGGGGCATAGAAATTCCGCCGCCGGACTTCTATAGGATCAAGGCCAAGATGATGGGCGACGTGATCGATGACACGTTCCATGCCAATGACGCCTTGCGGGCCGCCAAAGCCGCGAAAGGCGGTGGCGCTTTGCGTGTTGGTGCGCAGCCGGTGCGATTCGACGCGCATGTTTTCAAGGTGATAGGCATTGCCCGCATGGAGCATGGCCCGGTCGGCCACCGGCAGGGACAGGTCCATCGACCAGCCGCAGCGGGTATATTGCACGAAGTCCAGGCCAAGGATGCGCCCGGTCTCGTCAAAGCCGCAGGTATAGTCGATGCGGAAATCATGCCGTTTGCCGGTGATCAGGAAATCATCGTCCCGGTCATAGCGCATCTTGCAGGGGCGGCCCGTCGCCTCTGCCGCAACGGCGCAGGCAATGGCCAGATGGTTGCCCTGACTTTCCTTGCCGCCGAACCCGCCACCCATGCGGCGCGTTTCGACGCGTACCGCATGCATCGGCACCCCAAGCGCGTCGGCCACCTTGTGCTGAATTTCTGTCGGATGCTGGGTCGAGGAATGGACCTGCGCGCCGCCATCTTCCGTCGGCAGGACCAGAGCGGCTTGCCCTTCAAGATAGAAATGCTCTTGCCCGCCAATATCGAAGCTGGCCTCGAGCCGGTGCGGCGCGGCCGCGATCGCGGTGCCGGCATCGCCGGTTTGATAGATGCGCGGGCCTTCTTCGAACCGGCTGCCCTGCGCCAGTGCCTCGTCGATGGTCAGGATCGGCGTGGTTTCCGCGATCTGCGCCTTGCCCAGACGTGCAGCCCGGCGCGCGTTCACATGCGTGTCCGCGATCACAAGAAACAGCGGCTGGCCAAGGTAATGAACCGCGCCGTCACATAGCAGCGGCTCATCATGGGCAGAGGGGCTGCAATCGGCAGGACGTTTGAGATCGGCATGGGTCAGCACCGCGACTACACCGGGCGCAGCCCGCACGGCGTCAAGGTCCAGCCCTTCAAGCTGCCCGGCGGCGGTTTGCGACAGGCCGAAGGCAAGGTGCAGCGTTCCGGCGGGCGTTGGGATATCATCGACATAGCGTGCCTCCCCGGTGACATGCAGCCGGGCGGAATCATGCGGGCGGGAGGTTCCAACGGTCATGCCCGCACCTGCACGTCTTGCCCCTGATCTTCCAGCCAATAGCGCCACAGCATGTTCTGCGCGCTCGACAGCCGATAGGCCGCCGAGGCGCGCATGTCCGATAGCGGCGTGAAATCGTTTTGCAGCGCATCCATCGCGCGGCGTATCGTTGCCTCGGACCAATCGGCCTCCACCAGCGTGTCCTCCGCCGCAGCGGCGCGCGCCGGAATTCCGGCCAGCCCGCCAAAGGCCAGCCGCGCAACGGTGATCTTGCCCCCCACGGTTTCGATCCAAATGCAGCCACACACGGCCGAGATATCCTGATCGAAGCGCTTTGACAGTTTATAGCATTTCAGCCGGTCAGCGCCGGTCTTGGGGATGCTCACCGCCTCGACAAATTCGCCGGGCGCGCGGTCCTGTTTGGCGTAGTCCAGAAAGAACGAGGCCAGCGGCAGGTGCCGCCGCGTGTCGCCGCGTCGCAAGTGCAAAATCGCGTCCAGCGCCATCAGCGCGGGCGGGCCATCCCCGATGGGTGATCCGTTGGCGATATTGCCGCCGATTGTCGCGGCGGCGCGCACCTGCGCAGACCCGTAGCGTCGGATCATGGCCGCGAAAGAGGGGTGATGCGCCTCCATCACCGGCTCCAGATCGGCCAGCGTGGTCATCGCCCCGATATGGATACTGTTTTGCTCTTCGCGGATGCCTTTGAGATCGGCGCAGCGGTTCAGAAACGCGATCTGGCCAAGATCGCGGTGTTGCTTGGTCACCCAAAGCCCGACATCCGTCGCCCCGGCGATCAGCGTGGCCTCCGGATGGTCCAGATACCATGCTGCAAGTTCCGCCGCGCTTTGCGGCTGAACGGCAGCCGGGCCAGCACCGGTGCCTGCGTCTTGGCCCGTGATCGGCGCGGGCGGCGTGTCACGCATATGCTCCGGCACAACGGCGCCCTCCGCCGCGCGGGCGGCGCGCAGGATCGGGGCATAGCCGGTGCAGCGACACAAATTGCCCGCCAGCGCAACTGCATGGTCGGTGCCGCCATTCAGGTGGTTGCAGGCCATCGTGGTGATAAAGCCGGGCGTGCAAAAGCCGCATTGCGAACCGTGATGGTCGATCATCGCCTGCTGAACTGGATGCAATGCGCCGCCGGGTGCGGCGATCCCCTCGACCGTGCGCACAGCTTTGCCGTTCAGTTGCGGCAGGAACAGAATACATGCGTTCAGCGGCTCTGCGCCGTCTTCAGATGTCACCATCACCGAACACGCGCCGCAATCGCCTTCGTTGCAGCCTTCCTTGGTGCCGGTGAGGCCACGTGTCTCGCGGAGCCAGTCAAGCAAAGTGACCGTTGGGTCGGTCACTGTGGTCTCCACGGTCTCTCCATTGAGAAGAAACCTGATATTCATGTCGCGCCTCGCCGCGTTACCGATGCCCGAAGGGAAAAGCGCCTTGCCGATGCGGCGTAGACAGGGCGCGGGCGGTAGAACTTCCGAAAGCTAGCGGGCGAGGGGCGGGGTTGGCAAGGGGGTCAGTCGCGTCACGCGGGCGCGCGGGCAGCAAGCGCCGCCAGATTGTTCAGGCCCGCCTCCCATCCGCTGTGGAACTCGGCCCCGGCCTCCGGTCCGACGAAAGAGGACACCGCCACGGTAACCGATAGCCGTGCGCCGCCCGCTTCGGGCGAAACCCGGTAGGTCACAAGGCTTGTGGCGATGGTTTCCCCGGCGACATGTACGGTTTCGGTAAAGACCGCATCGTGCGGCGCATCCAGCCGATACCAGCGCGTCGTGACCTCGAATTCCGGGGCATCGGCGGGGCCGCATCGATGGCGTTCCTCTGCGCCGACGCGCAGATCGCTGGTAATGACGGTCAACACCGTGCCTTCGCTGGGCGCGCCCCACTGCTCGCGCAGTTTGGCGTCCGTCAGCAATTGCCATAGCCGTTCCGGCGGGACGGGCAGGCTGCGGTGCAGATCGAATTGGTGGGTGTCGGTGGTCATGTGTCCGTTCCTTTTTCGGGGGGGGGCGGGTCGCCCGAGGCCTCAAGCTGCGTGGCAAGCTGCTCCAACCGGTCAAGCCGTGCTTCCCACATCGCCTTGTGCCGGGTCAGCCAGTCTTCGATGACCGCAAGCGGAGCGGCTTCGATATGGACGACGCGCACGCGGCCTTTCTTTTCGGATTGGACAAGCCCGCTGCGCTCCAGCACGCCCAGATGGCGCATGAAGGTCGGCAGGGCGATGTCATGGGCTGCGTGCAGATCACCGACCGTCGCGGGGCCTTTGGTCAGGGCCTCGACCACGGCGCGCCGCGTCGGGTCAGAGAGTGCGGAGAATATGGAATCGAGTTGGTTAGCCATGAAGCTAAGTTTCGGCGCGTGAGGGCGCATTGTCAAGACACTTAGCTGATGTGCTAAGTGAATCCGCGCTGCGACCCATCGCCGTGCGGCGCATTTAGCCCTCGGGTTGATACAGCCAGTTGATCCCGTCGTGATGGATGTCCTTGTAGCCCATCGACAAGAGACGACGATGCGCCGCAAGGGGGTCTCCCGGCTCGTCCTCTTTCACCTCCATCATGATGAAGGGACGGCATGTTTCGATGGTCTGCTGCGCGCCGATCAGGGCTTTTTCCTCATACCCTTCGATATCCAGTTTGATCAGCGCGACATCGCTGCGCCCGAACGCATCAAGCGGGACGGCGGGAATATTGCCCTTGCCGTTGATCTTGCTGGTAATCGACCGCCGCCCCCATGCCCGGCCCATGCTGATATAGTCGCGTTGGTCGCCCACGGCTGCCATATAGGGAATGACCCGCGGCAACAGACCCCAGTCATGCACATTCGCTTCAAGGCAGGCAAAGGTGTCGGGCGCAGGTTCCAAGCTGATGACGGTGCCGAAATGCGCGGCCATCACGCGCGTATAGGAACCGACATTCGCCCCGCCATCGAAGGCGGACATATTGGCAAGGTCCAGCTCCGGCGCAGTTTTCTTGATGGTTTCGATCGCGCTTTCGATGGGGCCGACGCGGCCTCTGCCATCGGCGAAATCACGCGCCACCTTGTTGCGGTTCCGTGTGCCGCGCACATCTTTGGACGGAACCCAGAACTCGCCCACTTTTTCCATGCTGTATGCCTCCCTCAAGCCGGGGCGCAGATTAGACCGCTGCGCCGCCTTGGGCAACATGCGCGGGCTGGTATGGACGCCCTGCCGCAGCTATGGTCCCGGCATGACCAGTGCTGCCCGATTCATCCATCTTCGCACCCATACCGAATACTCCCTGCTGGAAGGCGCGCTGCGGCTGAAAAAGCTGCCCGACCTGTGCCGCCAGATGGGGATGCCCGCTTTGGCGCTGACCGATACGAACAACATGTTCGCCGCGCTGGAATATTCTGTCACGCTGTCGGGCGCGGGCATCCAGCCGATCATCGGCTGTCAGGTCGATCTGGCCTATCACCAGCCGGAACCGGGCGAGAAACAGCGCGACCCGGCGGCGGTGGTTCTGCTGGCGCAGTCCGAGGCCGGGTATGAAAACCTGATGAAGCTCAACTCCTGTCTCTATGTCGACAAGGGCGGGCAGTTGCCACAGGTCACGCTGGAGGAGTTGGAGCAATATTCAGGCGGCATCATCTGCCTGACAGGTGGCCCCGAAGGTCCGGTCGGGCAATGGCTGCAAGCCGGGCAACGCGCCAAGGCCGAGGCGCTTGTGACGCGGCTTGGCGCGGCCTTCCCAGACCGGCTTTATATCGAGCTTCAGCGCCATCCGGGCGAAAACGGCCAGCCCGAGGCCGAGAAACTGACCGAACGCGGCCATGTGGAGATCGCTTATGCGATGAACCTGCCGCTGGTCGCGACCAATGACGTCTATTTCCCGGACGCCAAGATGTACGAGGCGCATGACGCGCTGATCTGTATCTCGGAAGGGGCTTATGTCGACCAGCAAGAGCCGCGCCGCCGCCTGACCAACCAGCACTATTTCAAGACCCCGGCAGAGATGATTACCCTGTTCGCGGATCTGCCCGAAGCGATCGAGAACACGGTTGAGATTGCGCAGCGCTGCGCCTTCATGACCTATCGCCGCGATCCGATCCTGCCCAAATTCGCCGATGACGAGGTCGCCGAACTGCGCCGCATGGCGAATGAAGGGCTACAGGCCCGGCTGGCCGTGATCCCCCATGCGGTCAGCGTGGAAGAATACCAGGAACGGCTCGATTTCGAACTGGGCATCATCGAAGGGATGGGGTTTCCGGGCTACTTCCTGATCGTTGCCGACTTCATCCAATGGGCCAAGGATCACAATATCCCGGTCGGGCCGGGGCGGGGGTCTGGTGCGGGCAGCCTTGTGGCGTATGCCTTGACGATCACCGACCTTGATCCGCTCCGCTATGCGCTGCTGTTCGAACGGTTCCTGAACCCCGAACGGGTGTCCATGCCCGACTTCGATATCGACTTCTGCATGGACCGCCGCGAGGAAGTGATCCGCTATGTTCAGCAGAAATACGGACGCGACAAGGTGGGGCAGATCATCACCTTCGGTGCGCTTTTGTCGAAAGCGGCGGTGCGCGATATCGGGCGCGTTCTGCAAATGCCTTATGGTCAGGTCGACCGTCTGTCGAAGCTGATCCCGGTGGAGGGGGTGAAGCCTGTCTCCATCCACAAGGCGTTGCAGGATGAACCGCGCCTGCGCGAAGAGGCCCGCAACGAAGAGGTCGTGGACCGGCTTCTGACCTATGGCCAGCAGGTCGAAGGGCTGTTGCGCAACGCCTCGACCCACGCGGCGGGTGTCGTGATCGGCGACCGGCCGCTGGACGCGCTGGTGCCGCTGTACCAGGATCCGCGATCCGACATGCCCGCCACCCAGTTCAACATGAAATGGGTCGAACAGGCCGGGCTTGTGAAGTTCGACTTCCTTGGCCTCAAGACCCTGACGGTGATCCAGAACGCGGTCGACCTGATCCTGAAGGGCGGGCGGCAGCTTCACATCGCTGCCGATGGCACGCAGCTTTACGAACCCGCCGACGGGGCGGAAAACCAGATCAACGCAATCCCGCTGGATGACGAGGCGACCTATAAGCTTTACGCCGCGGGCAAGACCGTCGCCGTGTTCCAGGTGGAAAGCTCTGGCATGATCGACGCGCTCAAGCGGATGAAGCCGACCTGTATCGAGGACATCGTGGCGCTTGTGGCGCTGTATCGTCCCGGTCCGATGGAAAACATCCCGACCTATTGCGAGGTCAAGAACGGCCAGCGCGAGATCACGTCGGTTCACCCGCTGATCGACCACATCCTTGAAGAAACCCAAGGCATCATCGTTTATCAGGAACAGGTGATGCAGATCGCGCAGGTCATGGCGGGTTACAGCCTTGGCGGCGCGGACCTGCTGCGCCGCGCGATGGGTAAAAAGATCAAAGAGGCGATGGACGCCGAACGCCCCAAATTCGAAAAGGGTGCGGCGGAAAACGGGGTCGACGCGAAGAAAGCCTCCGAAGTTTTTGACCTGCTTGAGAAATTCGCCAATTACGGCTTCAACAAATCGCACGCGGCCGCCTACGCGGTGGTGAGCTACCAGACAGGGTGGCTCAAGGCGAACCACCCGGTGGAATTCATGGCCGGGGTCATGAACTGCGATATCCACCTGACGGACAAGCTGGGCGTTTACTTCGAAGAGGTGAAGAAGGGGCTGAAACTGCCTTGGGCGCCACCTTGCGTGAACCGGTCCGAAGCCGTGTTCGACGTGCAGGACGGCGTTCTGATCTATGGGCTGGGCGCTTTGAAGAATGTCGGTGTGGAGGCAATGAAGCTGATCACCGAAGGACGCGGGGACAAGCCTTTCGTCAATCTCTTTGACGTGGCTCGGCGCGTGGACCTCAAGCGCGTGGGCAAACGCCCGCTGGAGATGCTGGCGCGCGCCGGGGCGTTTGACGTGCTCGACCCGAACCGGCGACGTGTCTTTGACAGCCTTGATCCGCTGGTGGCCTATTCGGCAGCGATCCACGACCAGAAGAACTCCAATCAGGTATCGCTGTTCGGCGATGCGGGCGACGACCTGCCAGAGCCGCGCTTGTCGCCAGTGCAGGATTGGCTGCCCGCTGAACGCCTGTCCGAAGAATTCAAGGCGGTTGGCTTTTACCTGTCGGGGCACCCGCTGGACGATTACATGGCAGCGTTGCGCCGCAAGGACGTCAAAACGCTGGAGGAAATCCACCAGAAAGCCGAACGCAGTCCGCTGGTGGCCAAGATCGCCGGCGTCGTGTCCGGCCTGCAAATCCGCAAATCCGCGCGCGGCAACCGTTTTGCCTTCTGCCAGTTGTCGGACCCGTCGGGGGCCTATGAGGTCACGCTGTTCTCTGACACGTTGGAGGCCGCGCAGGATCACCTGACCACCGGCGCGCAAGTCGTCGTCACGGTCGAGGCGACAATGGAATCCGATCAGTTGAAACTGCTGGGCCGTTCCGTCGCGCCGATTGACGGGGTGGTGGCCGATGTCGGCGGAATGGGGCTGAAGGTTTTCATCGACGAAGCCCGCGCGGTCGCGTCTGTCCAATCGGTGCTGGCCGGTGCGCGCGAAGCCGTCGCCCGCGCCGCGAAGGGCCCTGTGCAGTTCTGCGTCATGGCCGGGGATCTGGGCGAGGTCGAAATGACCTTGGGCGAAGAATTTCCGGTGACACCGCAAATCAAGGGCGCGATCAAATCGCTGAACGGCGTGGTGGACGTGCAAGACATATAAGCGCCGTATCCTGACGCAGCGTCCCGCCTGCGCGCCGGGGCGTAGACCTGTCGTTTACTTTTTGTTAAGGTTCTTCAACAAAAAGACGCAGGGACTTGGGTTCATTGAAAAATGCTGTGCTTCTGACGGTGGGCCTCGCCGTTCTCGCCGGATGTGCTGACCCGCTGGCGCGGGTTGAGAAACTGTCTGACGTGAAGCTGGCCGAGGATCAGCCCGTGCGCGGTGCGCTGGCCTCTGCCGATGATGTCCAAGCCGAAGGCGGTCTGCTGCGCCGTCTGATCCCGGGGCGCCCGGCAGAGGCAACGGCCCGCGCGGACGAAGCGGAGGTGAACACCGCACCGCAAGCCACTGACACGTCAGGGGAATCCACCGCCATTCTTGCCACGCATAACGGCGCGGAGGCTGTCCCGGAACGCTCCGCCACGCGGGGTGTGGCGGGTTGGCTCGTGCGCCGCGCCACGGGCGGTTCCGTCCCTGACGACGTGACGCCGGACCCGGCACCCGACACCGAACTGGCCAGCCTGCAAGGCGACGTCGCCACAGACGCGGCGCCTTCCGAACCGGTCACGGCCCAGCCGCAAACAGACGCGCAAACAGATGGGCCCCAACGCTCCGGCGGATTCCTTGGTGGTTTGCTCGCCGGGGACCGCACCACACGGGCGCAGCGCCATGAAATCGAACTGCCAGAGGTCCGCTACGGCGAAACTTTGCCGTTTGGCCGTGTCGCCCGCGCCTGCGAAGCGCGGCACAAACCAATGGGCCGAGAGATCGCCAAGGCCGGAAGGCTGGGTGCCTACACGCTGATCGACAGCGCCCCGGAAAGCACTGGCCCGCGCAGTTTCTACGTGACCGGTTTCGCGGATGGCTGCCCGCGCCAGTTCACCGCCGCACTGGCGATGTTCGGCGCGCCCAGCATGCATGAAAAACTGCGCTATGGCCGACCGTCCAAGACGTACCCCTATAGCGGCACGGATGAAGCCTATGAAAAGGTGAAATCCTCGGTCTGCAAGGTGAAACGCAGCGCGCCCTGCGGCGCAAAGATCGAACAGCTGGAACGCGACACCGTGTTCATTACCGCCTATGAACGGTTCACCGACAATGGCCGCTGGTCGGATATCCTGCTGCATGACGGCGCAGTGGTCGCCGCGGCCTTCAAGGCGCCCTGAGCTTAATAGTGGGGCGGGCGTTCATCGCCCAGAACCACCCCCCCCGGCGCTTCGGATTCCCGTTCGGCCTCGCGCAGGATCAGCCGTTCGACCTTGGTCCGCAGGCGGTCGATTTCCTTGTCCTGACGCGCGACCACATCAGACAGATCGTCGACGATCCGCGTCAGATGGGCGAGTTTTTCCTCGATGGCTTGCATGGCGGTCTCCGGCAGGGTTCTGTGGCAGATGTGGAGGATTGCCGGCAAGGAGGCAAGTATGGATATCACCATCGAACAATCGGGGCGGGTGCGCATCGTGACGCTGAACAGGCCGCACGCGCGCAACGCGGTGCATCCGGGTATGGCGCGGGCGCTGTTCGACGCCTTCACCGATTTCGAGGCCGATGACGATAGCGATGTGGCGATCCTGACCGGCGCGGGGGGCACCTTTTGCGCGGGGTTCGATCTGAAAGCGGCAGCAGGCGGTGAGGGCGCAGAGTGGATCGAGGCGCTGGATATTCCCGACGGCTGGCATCCGGCGCGCCAGCCGATGCCGGGGCCGATGGGGCCAACACGCTTGCGGCTGAGCAAGCCCGTGATCGCGGCGGTTGAAGGCCCGGCCGTGGCAGGCGGGTTGGAGCTTGCCGCTTGGTGCGACATGCGCGTGGTGGCGAAGTCGGCCTATTTCGGAGTGTTCTGCCGCCGCTGGGGCGTACCCCTGATCGATGGCGGGACCGTACGGCTGCCGCGCATCGTCGGACAAGGCCGGGCCAATGATATGATCCTGACGGGCCGAAGGGTCTGGGCGGGCGAGGCGCAGACTATGGGGCTGGCCGACCGGGTCGTCGAAACGGGCACCGCGAAAGAGGCCGCCCTGGCGCTGGCAACATCTCTTTTGGAGTTTCCGCAAGGCTGCATGATGGCGGATCACGACTCTGCCCGGATGTCGCCCGAAGACCTTGCCGCGGCGCTGATGCGCGAATGGAAAAGCGCGGCCATGGTCCGGGCCGAAGGCGTTGCGGGCGCCAGCCGATTTGCCGCAGGCGCGGGCCGTGGCGGCGCGGGGGTAGGCTGAAGCCTACCCTACGGGATGTGGCCAAGTCGCGCCCAAGCCGCCGGCGCGCCCGCCAATCCCCCATCATCTGCGCCGCAGGGCCGCTCTCGCCTTGTCCCTCTACCGGGTTTCGTCTATGCCGCGCGCAACCTGACTACTGGGGGTCCGTTCATGGCCAAGCAGAAGAAAACCCCGCGTCCCAAGGCAGAAACGCCGAAGGGCTTCCGTGACTATTTCGGTGCCGATGTCACCGAACGCGCCGATATGCTCGGCAAGATCGCCGGGGTCTATCATCGCTACGGGTTCGATGCGCTGGAGACTTCGGCGGTCGAGACCGTCGAGGCGCTGGGCAAGTTCCTGCCCGACGTGGATCGCCCGAACGAAGGTGTCTTTGCCTGGCAGGACGAGGACGAGGCGTGGATGGCGCTGCGCTATGACATGACCGCGCCGCTGGCCCGCGTCTATGCACAGCACCGCAACGACCTGCCAAGCCCTTACCGGCGCTACACTTTCGGCCCGGTCTGGCGCAACGAAAAGCCCGGTCCGGGGCGGTTCCGCCAGTTCTATCAGTGCGACGCAGACACTGTGGGCACCGCCTCCATGGCCGCTGATGCGGAAATCTGCGCGATGCTGGCCGATGCGCTTGAAGAGGTCGGCATCCAGCGCGGCGATTACGTGGTGCGGATCAACAACCGCAAGGTGCTGAACGGTGTCCTGGAAACGATGGGCCTTTCCGATGAAGGTCAGCGCGCGGATGTGCTGCGTACCATCGACAAGTTCGACAAGGTCGGTGAAAGCGGCGTGCGTGAATTGCTGGGCAAGGGGCGGCTGGACGCCTCGGGTGCCTATATCGACGGCGTCGGGCTGGAGGATGCGCAGGCGGAGCCGGTGATCGCCTTCCTGACCTCGCGCGCCGATGACACATCCGCGACCCTCGCGAACCTGCGCAGCGCAATTGGCAACAGCGAGATTGGCGCGAAGGGCGTCGACGAGCTGTCCGAGATCGCCGCATTGCTGGACGCGGCGGGCTATGGCCCGGACCGTATCGTGATCGACCCTTCGGTCGTGCGCGGCCTCGGATACTACACCGGGCCGGTCTACGAGGCGGAACTGACCTTCGAGATCAAGGATGAAAAGGGCCGCCCGCGCCAATTCGGGTCGGTCGCCGGGGGCGGTCGCTATGACGATCTGGTCAAGCGCTTTACCGGACAGGAAGTGCCCGCAACCGGTGTCTCCATCGGCGTGGACCGGCTTCTGGCGGCCCTGCGGATGCAACGCGGGGCACAGGCGCAGGCCCAAGGGCCGGTCGTCGTGACCGTGATGGACCGCGACCGCATGGCCGATTATCAGGCGATGGTGGCCGAACTGCGTGGCGCTGGTATCCGGGCCGAGGTTTATCTGGGCAACCCGAAGAATTTCGGCAACCAGTTGAAATACGCGGATAAGCGCGGCAGCCCGGTCGCCGTGATCGAAGGCGGCGATGAAAAGGACAAAGGCGTGGTGCAGATCAAGGACTTGATCCTTGGCGCGAAAATCGCCGAAACCGCCAGCCTTGAGGAATGGAAAGACCTGCCCAGCCAGTTCGAGGTTCCGCGCGAACGTCTGGTGGCGAAGGTCCGCGACATTCTGCGCAGCCAGCAACAGGATGATGGCGGTGACGGGCATCACGTCCATGGTCCGGGATGCGGGTGCTGAACATGCTGTCCCGCCGTGACACGAATGCGCGCGCCATGGGGCTTCGCGAGGTCTTCGAGACCGCCGGGGCAGAGGTCGTGGACCCGCCGCTGCTGCAACCGGCGGAAACGCTGCTGGACCTTTATGGAGAGGATGTGCGCGGGCGCGCCTATATCACGTCCGACGCGCTGCGCGGCGAACAGATGCTGCGCCCCGACTTCACCGTGCCGGTGGTGCAAATGCACATGGCCCACGGGGCGGAACCTGCGCGATATACCTACGCGGGCGAGGTCTTTCGCCGCCAGGAGGACAACCCAGACCGCCCAAGCGAATACGTGCAGGTCGGCTACGAGGTCTTTGACCGGGAAAACCCCGCTGCGGCGGAGGCCGAAGTCTTTGCGCTGATCTCCAACATGCTGGCCCATGCCAAGCTGCGGGCGGCAACAGGGGATATCGGCATTCTGGTCGCTGCAGTGGCCGGGTTGAAGACGACGGACGAACGCAAGGCCGCGCTGACCCGGCATATCTGGCGTCCGCGCAAGTTCCGGCAATTGCTTGACCGCTATTCCGGCAAAACGCCGACGCCGGTGACGCGCAAGGATTTGCTGGCCGATGCCGACCCGCTGCGCCGGGCGGTGCCCTTGATCGGTAAACGGACCCTGGGCGAGATTGGCGAACGGATCACGGCGCTGCATAACGACGCGGCCGCGCCGCCGATTTCCTCTGGCGAGATTGAACTGCTCGAAGCGCTTCTGGGCATCCGGGAAACCGTGCCGTTCGCGTTGGAACAACTGCGTGACGTTGCTGTGGACCTGCCCGCCATCGCGCCTGCGGTTGACCGTCTGGCGGACCGCGCCGATGCGATGGTGGAACGCGGTGTGGATGTGGACCGGCTCGACTTCGAAGCAAGCTATGGGCGCACCTCGCTCGAATACTATGACGGCTTTGTCTTTGGCTTTTATGCCGAGCGGCGGCCCGACCTGCCTCCTGTGGCGTCCGGCGGGCGGTATGACGCACTGACGCGGCGCCTTGGCAATGGTCAGGAAATCCCGGCGGTTGGCGGGGTCATTCGGCCCGGTCTTCTGCTGGAACTGGAGCACGCGCAATGACCCTGAAACTGGGCGTGCCGTCCAAAGGGCGGCTGATGGAAAAGACCTTCGACTGGTTCGCGGCGCGGGGCATCACCCTGACGCGGACAGGGTCTGACCGGGAATATGCCGGCGCGGTCGAAGGGATCGAGGGCGTTGCGCTCGTATTGCTGTCAGCGGGGGAAATTCCGCGCGAATTGGCGGCCGGGCGTCTGCATATGGGGGTGACCGGGACCGACCTGGTGCATGAACGCCTGCCGATCTGGGAACATCAGGTCGAAGAGGTCGAGGCGATGGGTTTCGGCCATGCCGATCTGGTCATCGCAGTGCCCAATGCCTGGGTCGATGTGGACACGCTGGGCGATCTGGATTCCGTCGCGGCGCAGTTCCGCGCGCATCACGGCCACCGGCTGCGGATTGCCACGAAATACCATCGGCTTGTGCGCGAAGCGCTGCGCGATGCGGGCGTGGCCGATTACGCATTGGTGGATAGCCAGGGTGCCACGGAAGGCACGGTCGCGAATGAAACCGCCGAAGCGATTGCGGATATCACATCGTCGGGGGAGACCTTGCGCGCCAACCACCTCAAGATCCTGTCCGATGGGCTGATCCTGCGGTCGGAGGCAACGCTGTGGCGCTCTCGCAAGGCGGAATGGGGCAGGGCCGAAGATGCCAGCCTCGCGACGATCCTGAAGAGGCTCGGCTAAGCCCGCGCGGCGCGTTTCAGGATGCGGCCGCTTTGAAGGCGCGGGCGACCGGTTCGATTGTCGTGGCGTAATTGCCATCACCGATCCGCCATTTCGCATCCGCATAATGGGCGTTGAAGTTTCCGACGACCTCATCCGACAAGGCATAGCCCGGCAGCACGTATTGCCATGTGAAGGTATACGTAATCCGCCGGTCCGTGACCCAACGCGCTGACACCACGCGCCACTTGATGTCGAGCGCGCCGACCAGCGTCATATGCGCGCGCAGCTCGGTAAAGATAGCCCGCAGGTCGTCTCGCGTTGCGACGACGCGCGCTTCTTCGAAGGTTGCGACCTTGTGCGGCAGGTCGAAATAGCTCGCGAACAGGTCGAAATCATTCACCACATAGGCGTGCCGGGTCGATCCAAGCAGGAATGCAGCGATTTCAAGCGCAGTCGTGGGGGTGGTGTCAGATGGCAGGCATGCGTCCAGAGCGGGTGCCTTCGCCCGGGGCATCTCTACAGAACACCGATTTCTGCAAGTGCCCGATCAAGTTCCGTTGGCAATGTCGGTTCGGCCTCGCGCCCTTTGCGCAGATCGGGCGGCGCATCCGAGGATTGCAGATAACGCCAGCCCTGAAACGGCCGCTTGGGCGCTGGTGCGGTGCGGATGATTTCGGCATCCAGAACGATGCCGCACATGCGCACACCGTCATGGCGGGTTACTTCGTCCAGTCGCAAAATGCGCTGGCGGCACAGGATTTCGCCTTTGAACACCCAATAGAGCGAGCCGCCATTCAGCAGCTCTGCCTCGCGCTTGGGCCACATGCGGGTGACGTGGCGCGCGAACCCGTCCTCGGACTGGGCGCGGCGGGTCGCCTGCCAGTCGATCAGGTCCTGAACTTCTGAGGCACCGACGCAGAGTTTCACCAGATTTATCATGTTATCCACAGAGTCGTCCCCACTACACTGCATATTGTAGCCTTTTCGGAACAGGGTGCAAATGGTAGGCTCAAGGCCCTGACCAGCCCTATCGAGGAATCGACATGACGCGCTTTGCGGCACCGATCGCGGAACAGATCTGGGACATGAAATACCGCTTCAAGGAGGCGGATGGCACACCGATTGATCTGACGGTTGAGGACACCTGGCGGCGTATTGCGCGCGATCTGGCCAAGGTCGAGGCGACGCCGGATGTCTGGGAAGACCGCTTCTACGCGGCGCTGGAGGATTTCAAATTCCTGCCTGCGGGCCGGATCACGGCGGGGGCGGGGACGGCGCGTTCCGTCACCCTGTTCAACTGCTTTGTGATGGGCACGATCCCCGACAGCATGGGCGGCATCTTCGAAATGCTCAAAGAGGCTGCGCTGACCATGCAGCAGGGCGGCGGCATCGGCTATGACTTCTCGACCATCCGTCCCAAGGGCGCGGGTGTGGCGGGCGTGGCTGCGGATGCGTCTGGACCGCTGAGCTTCATGGATGTGTGGGACGCGATGTGCCGGACGATCATGTCGGCAGGTTCGCGGCGCGGGGCGATGATGGCGACGATGCGCTGCGATCACCCGGATATCGAGGATTTCATCGTGGCCAAATCCGACCCGGCGCGGCTGCGCATGTTCAACATGTCGGTGCTGATCACCGATGATTTCATGGATGCGGTCAAGGCCGATGCCTCTTGGGATCTGCAGTTCGACGGCATGGTGTATCATACGGTCGAAGCGCGCGACTTGTGGAACCGGATCATGCAGGCGACCTATGATTATGCCGAACCGGGCGTGATCTTCATCGATCGCATCAACGCGGCCAACAACCTGTCCTATTGCGAAACCATCGCGGCGACCAACCCTTGCGGCGAGCAACCCCTGCCGCCCTATGGCGCTTGCCTGCTTGGATCGATCAACCTCGCCCGCTTGGTCGACGCGCCCTTCGAGGACGCTGCACAGCTGGACGAAGCGGCACTGACAGAGCTTGTCGCCACTGCGATCCGAATGATGGACAACACGGTGGATGCCTCACGCTTTCCGCTGGAGGCGCAAGCGCAGGAAGCGGCGGCCAAACGCCGGATCGGGCTTGGTGTCACCGGGCTGGCGGATGCCCTGCTGATGGTCGGGCTGCGCTATGGGTCGGACGCGGCGGCGGCACAGACCGAGGCATGGCTGAAGGCCATCGCGCGCGCCGCATATCTGGCATCCGTCGAATTGGCGAAAGAGAAGGGGGCCTTCCCCCTGTTCGAGGCGGAGAAATACCTCGCCTCTGGCACGATGACCGCGATGGACGAAGACGTGCGCGCCGCGATCGCGGAACATGGCATTCGCAATGCGCTGCTGACTTCCATCGCGCCGACGGGCACGATTTCCCTGTATGCCGGGAATGTATCCTCGGGCATCGAGCCGGTCTTTGCATACGCCTATACCCGCAAAGTGCTGCAG
The DNA here is from genome assembly GCF_004803475.1 of Aliishimia ponticola. Taxonomy (GTDB): domain Bacteria; phylum Pseudomonadota; class Alphaproteobacteria; order Rhodobacterales; family Rhodobacteraceae; genus Aliishimia; species Aliishimia ponticola. The sequence continues at coordinate 470,304 of NZ_SRKY01000003.1, read as the reverse complement.
AAGGATGGCACCCGCACCGAAGAAGAGGTCGTCGACTACGCGGTGCAGATGTGGCGCGACAAATTCGGGGATGCGGAACTGCCCGACTATTTCGTCAACGCCCAGACTCTGGCGCCGCTCGACCATGTGAAAATGCAGGCGGCTGCGCAGAAATGGGTGGATTCGAGTATCTCCAAGACCATCAACTGCCCCGAAGATATCGATTTCGACGCGTTCAAGGATGTGTATCTGCAGGCCTATGAAACCGGCTGCAAGGGCTGCACCACCTACCGGCCCAATGATGTGACCGGAAGTGTATTGAGTATTTCCGGGAACAATGAAGGGAAAGCGGAGCTCCCGGAATTGGCGACGTCGGCGGAGCGATTGAAGTGGGCTGCAGAGGCGGCGGGCTATGAGACGCCACAGGCTGCCGCAGACGCGATGGGTGTAAAGCGCGCAAGCTACTCTCGCTGGGTTGCAAACAGCGGGAACGAAATATCAAAGGAAGACGCTATTCTTGCGTCGCACGCATTCGACGTGCCTGCTGGCTGGCTGCTTTTCGGGGAAGTGGAGGACGCGCCCGCTGTGGTGGCGGAAGGCAGCGCCGCGCCAATGCAGCCGCATGGGGATGTCATCTACATGGCCGAGCCGTTGGATCGTCCGGCGGCGCTGGAGGGGCATACCTACAAGGTGAAGTGGCCCGATAGCGAGCATGCTCTGTACATTACGATCAACGACATCATGCAGGCCGGAAAGCGGCGCCCCTTTGAGGTGTTCATCAACTCCAAGAACATGGAGCATTTCGCGTGGACTGTGGCGCTCACGCGGATGATTTCGGCGGTGTTCCGGCGCGGCGGGGATGTGTCGTTTGTGGTGGAGGAGCTTAAGGCGGTGTTCGATCCGCGCGGTGGCGCGTGGATGCAGGGCAAGTATATCCCGTCGATCCTGGCGGCGATCGGGGGGGTGATCGAGCAGCACATGATCCGCATCGGCTTCATCGAGGGCGAGGGGCTAGGCCTCAAGTCCGACCCGCATGCGCAGGTTGTGAACCTTGATGGAGGGCGCGGCAAAGCGTGCCCGTCTTGCGGCCAGTATGAAATGCGGATGATCGAAGGATGTATGACCTGCGCGGCATGCGGCCACAGCAAGTGCGGGTAGGGCAGCGTGGCGGGGTCTTTTTAGGCTGCGCCTTACCACGTTGGTTGTAGGTAGCGCCTAATCCCCCAGCCGTCTCGCGATCAGTGATTTGGCGACCTGTGCGAAATCAGAGTCCCGCGACACTTGTGCAGCCACGATCGCCCCATCGACCAGAACGGTCATTTCCCTGACGAGATCATCGGGCCGTTCCATGCCAAGTTCCATCGCCTGCGCCTGAATCCACAGGTTCACATGTGATTTGTGAACCTTGGCCGCGTTTCGGAGGGTTTCGTTTTCCGATGTCGCCTCTCCAATCGCGTTGATAAAAGGGCAGCCGTAAAACTCAGGGTCACTGAACCATTCGGCCAGGATGTCGAAAACCGCGCAGAGCTTGTCCTTGGGGGTGCCTTTGATCTTGCCCAGACGTCCAAAGAACCAATCGCGCCATGCTTTGCCTTCTCTCTCCAGCACGGCATCGATCAGCTTTTCTTTCGATTTGAAGTGAGCATAGAGGGTCGACTTCGCCGTACCGGCGCGGCTGGCGATCGTATCGACCCCTGTGGCCGCGAAGCCGTGATGGCAAAATAGTTCCGTCGCCGCGTTCAAGACGCGGTCCTTCGGGTTGGCCGCCTTGCGACCAATGCAGGTCCAAGCGGGGGCGGTTTCGAATGCGTCACTGTTCAATTCGATGGTCATACTGGTTTCTGCCTACGGACTAAGTGCACGGATCACTCCTTACGGACCAATATCGATGATTACCACCGACGACCTAAGAAGGGCCTTCGGATGGTTCGATACTGATCTGTTCGAATCTCCTCCGATGCCCCGAAAGGATTCGCGAGCGCCTACAAATTCATCTAAGCCATTCGGTTTCGCAAGAAAATTTGAGCATTCAGAATAAATTGACCATGCAACGAGCGGCAGGCCAGACGGCCGTTTGACACGAATCGACTTCGCAACTGACGCTTAACCATACAGACCTGTTTGATTTCGTCGTGGGGATGATGGTGCAGTTGAAGTCCAAGCCAGAGAATTTGAGAGCCGTTGCTCCCTCGGCCGATACCGGCACTTCACCCGTCGCACCGCGTGACGAGGCGGATCGGCGGTATGTAGAAGTGTCTGGAGTAGGGCATTCTTATTCCCGCAATGGACCCACCGTGCTTCGGTCTATCGACCTCAAGATCTCTGCCGGGGAAATCGTTGCGCTGATCGGTCGTTCCGGCAGTGGTAAATCGACCCTGCTGCACATCATTTCTGGCCTCATGAAGCCATCTGACGGCGCTGTGCGTATCGATGGGCAGCGTGTCGAAAAGCCGTCTCCGCGTTGGGTTATGATGTTTCAAGCCCCCTCGCTTTATCCTTGGATGACGGTCGCGCAGAATGCGGGGCTGGGGCTGAAATACGCCAAGAAGACCGAAGGCGTCGATGCGCGGGTGAAAGAGGTTCTGTCGCTTGTGGACCTTGCCGAGTTCGCGGATCGCAACGTGCAAGACCTGTCCGGAGGGCAGCAGCAGCGGGCCGCTTTTGCCCGGTCCATCGCGCCGGAACCTGAACTTTTGCTGCTGGATGAGCCGTTTTCGGCGCTGGACATCTTCACGCGGCGCGCCCTTCAGAATGATGTTCGTGAGATCGCCAAGCGCCTTGGGCTGACCGTCGTTCTGGTGACGCATGACGTCAATGAAGCGGTCCAAATGGCAGACAGAGCTGTCTTGTTGTCCAGCGGTCCGGGCCGGATCGCTGGCGATACAGAGATCAACGTTTCCGAAGCGGACCGGGTCTCTCAATCCAAGAAATTCCAAATGGAAACAACGCGCCTTCGCACGCTCTACACCGAAATTGCGGGGCTGGGCTGAGCCGCAGAACAGGGGGTTACTATGAAAGATCGATCAAAAGACACGATGCAGGAATGGGACGACGAGGAGTATTTCTCGTCCGACTTCACGCGCCGTCAAACGCTGGACATGTTGGCAAGCGGCGGACTTTTCGCCTCGCTCGGTGCCATGATGGCGGGCCTGCCGCAGCAAGCCTATGCACAGGAAGACGAAGTTGTCCGCATTGGATACTTGCCGATCACGGACGCGACCGCGCTGCTGGTTGCCCATGCCAAGGGGTATTTCGAGGACGAAGGGCTGGAGGCCGAGCGCCCGACATTGATCCGCGGTTGGTCGCCCCTGATCGAAGGCTTCGTGTCCAACAAGTTCAACCTTGTGCATTTCCTCAAGCCGATCCCGGTTTGGATGCGCTACAACAACAACTTCCCGGTCAAGATCATGTCCTGGGCCCATACCAATGGGTCGGGCCTGGTGGTGGGTGGCCATACGGACATCACCGATTTCAGCCAGCTTGGTGGCAAGCAGGTCGCTGTGCCGTTCTGGTATTCGATGCATAACATCGTGCTGCAATATGCCCTGCGCCAAAGTGGCGTAACGCCGGTGATCAAGGCCCAGGGCGAACCGTTGGCGCCGAATGAATGCAACCTTCAGGTGATGCCGCCGCCGGAAATGCCACCGGCGCTCGCGGCGAAAAAGCTGGACGCCTACATCGTGGCAGAGCCGTTCAACGCGCTTGGTGAGTTGATGGCAGGTGCGCGGATGCTGCGTTTTACCGGTGACATCTGGAAGAACCACCCCTGCTGCGTTGTCTGCATGCATGAAGAAGCGACGACAAAGAAGGCAGCATGGACCCAGAAGGTCATGAACGCCGTGGTGCGGGGCGCGATCTATGCGTCCGAGAACAAGATGGAAGTCGCAACGCTGCTGTCCAAGGACGGCGAAGGCTATCTGCCTGCGCCAGCGCCCGTCGTGCAGCGCGCCATGACCGTTTATCAGGACGACAGCGTGTATCAGGATGGCGGCGTGATCCATCACCAAGCCGAATGGCAAAACGGGCGCATTGATTTTCAGCCATGGCCCTATCCATCGGCAACCAAGCTGATCGTCGAAGCGATGGGGGATACGGTCGTGTCCGGGGATACGACTTTCTTGAAGGATCTCGATCCGGAGTTCGTGGCGAACGACCTTGTGAACTACGAATTCGTGAAGAACGCGCTGGATGCGAACCCGTCCTGGGTCAACGATCCGTCCGTCAATCCGGGCGATCCGTTCAATCGCGAAGAGATCCTGAAACTGTGAGCGACACGCCGGTCATAAACGCGCCGGTACGCTGGCCATCCCTTGGTCGTTACCGCGGGGTGGTCAGTGGGATCATTGGTATCTTGGGGCTGTTGTTCATCTGGTGGCTCGGCGGTCGCTGGGTCGCCAATTCCCCCGGCATGTTCGCTTTTTCCATGTTTGCGCCCGAACCGGCGCTCTCGCGCCTGTGGGACATGCTGCTGTCCGGCGAAGTGTGGGAAATGTCGATCCCCTCGCTTTACCGTGTGGGGTTGGGGCTGGTCTTTGCCATCGGTATCGGCGTGCCCGTCGGGATCGCGATTGGCCGCATGGTAGTGCTGCGCGAAGTCACGAACATCCCGTTCCAATTCCTGCGCATGATCTCACCCCTGTCGTGGATGCCAATCGCCGTGATGGCCTTTGCCACATGGGACGCGGCGATCATCTTCTTGATCGCGGTCGCTGCGGTCTGGCCGATCATGTTCGCGACCGCGGCCGGTTTGCGCCGTCTTGATCCGGCATGGCTGAAAGTCGCCCGCAACCTTGGCGCATCGCCGTTGCACCAGCTGACGACCGTCATTCTGCCGGCCATTGCGACCGACATCCTGACCGGCATCCGTCTGGCGCTGGGCGTTGCATGGATCGTGCTGGTGCCTGCCGAATATCTCGGCGTCACATCCGGGCTTGGCTACGCGATCAACGATGCGCGCGACACGCTCGACTATTCCCGGCTTGCGGCCACGGTCGTGGTGATCGGGATCATCGGTTTTTTATTGGATTACATATGCTTGAAGGCAGTCCAGCGCCTGAATTGGGTGCGGGAAAGTTAAACGAAGGAGGTACTAAATGTCTGAACCGGTAACCGCATTGACGGGCTGTCTTGCCCCGATTGACAAGACGGGGCTGAACACCCTGATCGAAAACGGCAAGGCCAACCCAAAGGTCATCAAGACGCTGAAATGCAAGACCGTGGCAGAAGGCAAGTTCCGCCATGCGAACTTCATCCGCGATCTTGAACCCTACATCGTGGACGAGCCGCCGGGCCTGCTGGGTGACGACACCGCGCCCAACCCATCCGAGGCATCGCTTGCCGCGCTTGGTTCCTGCGTTGCGGTTGGACTGCACGCCAATGCCGTGCATCGCGGGATGACCGTGAACAAGCTGGAACTTGAACTGGAAGGTGATCTGAACATTACCGCCGTTTGGGGCACGGGCGATCTGAGCGAGTCGAAGCCCATCGGTTTCACGGATGTGCGGATCAAGGTCGATATGGAGTGCGAAGGCACGCCGAAATCCGTGATCGACGAACTGGTCGCCCACGTCATCAAGTATTCGCCGGTGTTCAACACCTTCTCACGCCCCGTGAACATGGTCGCTGAGACGATCTAAGGAGAAAGCAATGCCAGCCACTGCTGTTCTGGAAGACCCGTCGACAATGCTTGCCGATGTGGCCGCCATCGCCGCGACGGAGTTGTGTCCGCGCGTGCGCGAGATCGATGAAGGTGCCTACCCGGAGGACATCATGCGCGCGCTCGGGGCGACCGGAGCTTTCGGCGCCGCGTATGTGGATGGCAATGCCGTGACCCTGACCGACACGATCGAGGCGATTTCAACCGTCGCGGAACACTGCATCTCCACCGCGTTTTGCATGTGGTGCCAGAACGCGTTGGCCTGGTACATCGGGTCGTCGGAAAACAAGGCCTTGGCGCCCTTGGGGGCCAAGGTCGGGGCAGGCGAGGTGCTGGGCGGCACTGGCCTGTCCAACCCCATGAAAACCTTTTTTGGCATCGAAAAGATGCGCCTGAAGGGCACGCGTGTGGATGGCGGATACCTTGTCAAAGGCGCGTTGCCATGGGTGTCGAATGTCGGCGAGGACGGCTTCTTCGGCATGGTCTTTGAAACCACCGACGAGGCACCCAAACGGATCATGGCCGTGGCGGACTGTGCGCAAGAAGGCATCAAGACCGTTCTGGATCACGACTTCATGGCCTTGGGCGGCACCGCCACCCGGTCCATCCAATTCCGCAACGCCTTCATCCCGGACGAGATGATCCTGGCTGATCCCATCGATGGATACCTGCAAAAAATCCGGCCCGGTTTCGTTCTGATGCAATGCGGAATGGCGATTGGCATGATCCGGTCCTCCATCGCGTTGATGCGGCAGGTCGATGGTCAACTGGGCCATGTGAACAAATACCTTGAGGAGCAACCGGAGGATTTCGAAAAGATCCTTGCCGACGCCGAAGCCGAATTGGCCGCGCTGGCCCTGACCCCTTACGACACCTCCATCCCGTATTTCCGGCGTGTCGTGACGCTGCGCCTCAAAGGGGGCGAAGCCGCGATGAAGGCCGCTCATGCCGCGATGCTGCACCAGGGGGCGCGCGGCTATGTGTCTGGCGGGGCCGCGCAGCGCCGCCTTCGTGAAGCGTATTTCATTGGCATCGTGACGCCCGCAACCAAGCAATTGCGCAAGATGCTGCACGACCTGCCGCAAGTCTGAACCAAGAGGAGCCTTCCAATGACATCCGTACTTATCTCACCCGAAGAACTCTCTGTGATGGCGCGCGATGAAGTCGTCATCATCGACACCCGCGCGCCCGAAGCCTTTGCCGAAGGGCATATCGCTGGTGCCGTGAACATCCACGATATCTTTACCTTTCTGGCGACATCGACCCCGGAGGGTATGGCAGAGCTGACCGACAAGTTCGCGGCGACATTCGGCGCTGCGGGCCTTGATGGGAAAAAGACAGCCGTACTTTATGAACAGTCGATGAATTCCGGTTTTGGCCAGTCCTGCCGCGGCTATTTCCTGCTGTCCTACCTTGGCTACAAGGATGTCAAAGTGCTGCATGGCGGGGTCGAAGCATGGCTGTCGGCAGGGATGGAACTGTCCACTGACACTGTCGCGCCCACGCCGGCGGAATTCCCGGTCGATCCGGCGGGCGCGGCGCTGATGCTGACGGTCGACGATGTGAAAGCCTCTCTTGGCGATCCGGGGATCGCCTTGCTGGACGTGCGCGATGTGGATGAATGGATCGCGGACAGCTCGTCGCCCTACGGCAAGGATTTCTGCCCGCGCAAAGGCCGCATCCCCGGGGCCGTCTGGATCGAATGGTATCGCCTGATGAAGCCGACGCCAAACGGGCCGATGATCAAGTCCAAGGAAGAGGTGCTGGCCGAATGCGCCACTGTCGGGATCACAGCGAATACGCCGGTCTATATCTATTGCTTCAAGGGCGCGCGGGCATCGAATAGCTTCCTGGCCCTGAAGGAGGCAGGCGTCAAAGACGTGCGCATCTATTTCGGGTCCTGGAACGAATGGAGCAGGGACGAAAGCCTGCCCATCGACGCCGGTCTGCCCTTCGCGGCTGAGTAATCGGGGCCATGGGGGGCGTCATCACATACTATTTCGCGCCGATTTCTGGCTATGCCTATCTGGGGCACCAGACATTGACGACGTTGGCGCGGCAGCACGGTGCAACGGTCGATTTTCGCCCCCTGATGATCGCCAAGGTCTTTGCCGCCAGCGAGACAACCCCGCCCTTTGCACAAAGCGCGCCGCGCAAATCCTACCGGATCGAAGATCAGGCGCGCTGGGCGGCGCACAAAGGGTTGGACATGACACCCACCCCCGCCCACTGGCCCACCGATCCGGGGCCAGCCTGCCGCGCGATTATTGCCGCCGGAAAACTAGGGCTGGATCAGGACGCGCTTAGCTTTGGCTGTCTCAGGGCCGTCTGGGCCGAAGACCGCGATATCGCCCAGACCGAGACTTTGGCCGATATTCTGACTGCGGCGGGATGCGATGCGGCGGCTGTCCTGGCGCTTGCCGCGACCGATGACATCGCGGGCGAGGTGCAGAAGATCACCGAGGACGCGATTGCCGCAGAAGTCTTTGGCTCGCCGACTTACGTGTTCGACGGGCAGCGGTTCTGGGGGCAGGACCGGCTCGATTTCCTTGCAAGCGTCTTGCAGCAGGAGGCGGCGGTATGTTCCTGACCCTGAAAGAGCCAAAGCAACAAAGCGCCATTTTGATCGACGGCAACGAGTCCCGGCGCGAGATGTTTCAGCTGATGCTGGGCAGCCGCAATATCAGCCTTGAGACATGCTACACCAGCATCGACAGCGCCATCGCCGATCAGGCGGAACCGGAGCTGGCGATTGTCTATTTCGAGCGCATGGATCGGTCTGAACTGGTCGATCTGTCCCGCCTGCGCAGCTGCAAGACCTGCGCGGTGCTTGCACTGATCGAAGAGGCGGACGCCACGGATATCGAAACACTGCTAGAGACCGGGGCCGATCACGTCCTGCCGCTGGGGCTGCAATCGGATCGCTTCAACATCGCGGCGGTCTCTGCGCTGGCACAGGCGCGCAAGCACCGGCAGATGGAATTGGACAAAACCCGCGCCGAAGAGGCTTTGAACGACGCCAAGCGCGTCGCGCGGGCCAAGATGATCCTGATCGCCCGGCACGGCATCGATGAGGTCGAGGCGCACCGCCGGGTCCAGCAATTGTCGATGGAACGCAATCTGCCTCTGGCCGAAATGGCCGGGCAGATCATCGAGGCGGAAAGTTTGCTGTGTTGAGGCGGTAGCCCGGCACACATCGGTTCCGGCGCTAATGGGGGCGCGGATACGGAACCACCTGAATGGCCTTCCGACGCTGATGGCGGCGAAGGGGGCAAATGGCCGATGGGGGCCGAACCTTCGAATGAAGAAGGAAGTGAGCTCATGGGAGCTTTAAGCAACGTCTATGATCCAGAGGAAATTCTCTGGAAAGGGTGCCCGTGCGGATTGCACGCGACCATGTATGAACATCAGGCCGCCTTGTCTGGCGCCGAAGGCAGCAGGTTTTACGCGGCCGAAAGTACGCAAGGCACCGCGCCGCGCGATCAAGGGCCCGCGCTGGAAACGCTCAGCGATTTGCAAAGCCCGGCATCGCAAAGCGAAGGCCCCTCTTGGGACAACCAGGAAGAGGTCATGGTCAATGTCGCCAAATCCGCCCTGTTGAAAGGGCTGTTCGGCACCGACATGAACCGCCGCAACTTCCTGCGTGCGGTCGGAAGCACGACCGCGGCAGCAGCGATTGCCTCTGTCATTCCGATCGACAAGGCGATTGCGAATATCCTCGATGCGAACGGGCCGTTGGAGAAAACCAACCTGAATGTGGGGTTCGTTCCGATCACCTGTGCGACGCCGATCATCATGGCCAAGCCGATGGGCTTTTACGAAAAATACGGCCTGAATGTTGAGGTGATCAAGACAGCCGGTTGGGCCGTCAGCCGCGACAAGTCGTTGTCCGGGGAATATGACGCCGCGCATATGCTGACGCCGATGCCCTTGGCGATTACAGCCGGGGCAGGGTCCGCCGCAACACCGTGGACCATGCCCGCCGTTGAAAACATCAACGGGCAGGCAATCGTTCTGGCGACGAAGCACCTTGATAAGCAGGATCCGACGAAGTGGAAGGGCTTCACCTTTGGGGTGCCGTTCGAATATTCGATGCACAACTTCCTGCTGCGTTACTACGTGGCCGAAGCCGGGCTTGATCCCGATCAGGATATCCAGATCCGCGTTGTGCCACCGCCCGAGATGGTGGCGAACCTGAGCGCGGGGAACCTTGATGGCTATCTCTCGCCTGATCCGTTCAACCAGCGGGCGGTTTATGACGGGGTCGGCTTCATCTACAAGCTGACCAAGGAAATCTGGCCCGGCCACCCCTGCTGCGCCTTTGCGGCCAGCCAGAAGTTCATCGACGAAACGCCGAACACCTTCCTCGCGCTGTTCCGTTCGATCCTGGATGCGACAGCGTTCAGTTCGGCGGCGGAAAACAGGTCGGAAATCTCGGCCGCCATTTCGCCCAAGAACTACCTGAACCAGCCAACCACGGTGATTGAACAGGTCCTTACGGGGCGCTTCGCCGATGGTCTTGGCAATGTCCGCAACGAACCTGACCGGATCGATTTCGATCCTTTCCCCTACCATTCGTTTGCGGTCTGGATTCTGACCCAGATGAAACGCTGGGGCTACATCGAAGGCGATGTGAACTACGCGGGTCTGGCGGAACAGGTCTACCTCGCCACGGATGCGGCGGCGGTGATGAAAGACATGGGGATGACCCCGCCCACCACGACATACGAATCCTACGAGATCATGGGCAAGACCTTCGACCCCACGATGCCCGAGGCATATGTCGACAGCTTCGCGATCAAGCGCGGCTAACGGACCGAAAAAGGAGCAAGACCAGACATGTCTCAAGACGTCAAAGACAGGCTGAAAGCGATGGTCGCCTCAATTGGCTTTCTCGTGGTGTTTCTTGCCGCGTGGAATGCCTTTGTCGTGGCGCAAAGCGGACCGGCCGCAGACATGGACCCGGAACTTGCGGCTTTACTTGGACCTCAGGCGAAGGGCGAAAGCGCCCTTCCCACACCCGGCGATGTCGGCTCGGAAATCTGGGGCCACATTTCCAACCCGTTCTACGATGCGGGACCGAATGACAAAGGTGTCGGCATTCAGTTGGCATATTCGATCTTTCGGGTGCTGACCGGATTTGGGCTGGCGGCCCTGATCGCGATCCCGCTGGGCTTTCTGATCGGGATGAGCAAGCTCGCCGCGCAGGCGCTGAACCCCTACATCCAGTTGCTCAAGCCTGTCTCGCCGCTCGCGTGGATGCCATTGGCGCTCTACACGATCAAGGACAGCGAGATTTCGTCGATCTTCGTGATTTTCATCTGCTCAATCTGGCCAATGCTGCTGAACACGATCTTCGGCGTCGCCAGCGTGCGCAAAGACTGGCTGAACGTGGCCAAAACACTTGAAGTGCCGCCGCTGCGGACCGCGTGGCGGGTGATCCTGCCTGCCGCGGCCCCGACAATCCTGACGGGAATGCGCATTTCCATCGGCATCGCATGGCTGGTGATCGTCGCGGCAGAGATGCTCGTTGGTGGCACCGGCATTGGCTACTTCGTCTGGAACGAATGGAACAACCTTTCGATCACCGGCGTGATCTCGGCGATTTTCTTTATCGGTGTGGTCGGAATGATCCTCGATCTGATGCTCGGCCAAGCGGCCAAACTTGTCGCCTATGCGGAGTGATGACGATGAATAAAGCGAACAAGATCATCAAGGTTGAAGGCTTGGAGCGCAGCTTTCCATCGACAGAAGGGAAGGGGGAAACGCAGGTCTTCGGGGATGTCTGGTTCGATGTGAAAGAAGGCGAGTTCGTCTGCCTTATCGGCCATTCCGGGTGCGGCAAGACGACCCTGCTCAATATCCTAGCGGGGTTGGATCAAGCCACATCGGGTCACGTCATCGCCGACGGTTTCGCGGTGGAAAAGCCAAGCCTTGACCGTGCCGTGATCTTTCAGGGTCACGCGCTGATGCCGTGGATGACCGTGATGGGGAACATCGATTTCGCGGTCTCGTCCCGATGGCCCGCTTGGGACAAGGAAAAGCGGCGCGCGCACTGCCAGCAATTCATCGACATGGTGCATCTGACCGGGTCCGAGAACAAGAAGCCCGCGCAATTGTCGGGCGGCATGAAGCAGCGCGTCGGGATCGCGCGTGCGCTGGCGATCGAGCCGAAAGTCCTGCTGATGGACGAACCGTTTTCGGCGTTGGATGCGCTGACGCGCGGCTCGCTTCAGGACGAATTGCTGGGCATCATCGCACAGCGCGGCCAGACCTCGTTCATGATCACCCATGACATCGATGAGGCGATCCTGCTTTCGGACCGCATCGTGTTGATGACGAACGGACCGGAAGCGCGCGTATGCGAGATCGTCGAGAACTCGCTTCCCAAAGAGCGCACGCGTTCGGACATGCACACGCATCCGAATTACTACCCCATGCGAAATCACCTGATCGAGTTCCTCGTGAACCGATCAAAGTCGTTCCGGGAAGAACTGGCCAGCGCCAGCTACGACCCCAAGAACCCGCCAGTCGTCCGCCCAGCGGCTGATGGCGACACCCTGAATCAAGTCGCAAGTTAAGGAGACGCCTTTATGACACGTGCAGAACTGACGGAAAAAATCGTCGCACATAAGACCTTCAACGATATCAAGTGGAAGGATGTCGCGACTGCGGTGGGGCAATCAAAGGAATGGGTAACGGCCGCGCTGATGGGCCAGATTTCCCTGACCAAGGAACAGGCGATTGCCGCGGGCAATGCGATGGGGCTGAACTTCTCGGATGAAGAGCTCGCGCTGCTGATGACCGTTCCCTATCGCGGTTCGATCGCGACGGCGGTCCCGACCGATCCGCTGATCTACCGCCTGTACGAAGTGGTCGCTGTCTACGGCACCACCATGAAAGCCTTGATCGAAGAAGAATTCGGCGACGGCATCATGTCGGCCATCGACTTCACCATGGACATCCAGCGCGAGGAAAACCCCGCTGGTGACCGCGTAAAGATCGAGATGACCGGCAAATTCCTTCCCTACAAAACATTCTAAGCGCCGCGCCAAGCGGTCCCACTTCCTGACAGAGAGGACTACAGAAAATGAAACTGCTCGCTAAATCTGCCGCCGTTGCTGGTCTTGCAACCCTCGCTGCGCCAGCCATGGCCCACCACCCGCTCGCCGGTGCCCCGATGGAGACGATGGCGCATGGCATGCTCTCGGGTGTTGGGCACCCGATTTTGGGCTTCGATCACCTTGCGTTTGTCGTCCTGGTCGGCATCGCCGCGGCCTTCACCGGCCAGTCGCTCAAGGCGCCGCTTGGCTATGTTGCCGGTATGCTGCTGGGCTGTCTGTTGATGATGGCCGGCGTTACGCTGCCATTTGCCGAAGTCGTCATCGGCGCGTCGCTTCTGGTCATGGGCTATGTGGTTCTGTCGGGTCGCCAGATGTCCCTGCAAACCGTGTTGCTGGCCTTTGGTGCCTTTGGTCTGTTCCACGGCACCGCTTTCGGAGAAAGCATTGTGGGCCAGGAAGCCGGTTACGGACTTGGCGTTGCCTTCGGGTATCTGCTTGGCCTTGGCCTGACGCAGTATCTGATCGCGGTCCTTGCCGGGATCGTCATGACAAAGGTTGTCAAAGCGACCGAAGCCACCGCCATCGAAGCCCGCCTTGCCGGCGCTGTGATCGGCGGCATTGGCCTGTTCCTGACGCTTGAGAATGCCGAAGGCGCTGCCTTTGCCGCCCTTGGCCTCGTCTGACCCAGCCCGTCTGACCAAGCCCGTCGGATCAAAACCGGGCGCGCTGATGATGGCGCGCCCATGGCTTCCATCGCTGCCCTGGAGGGATTTATGACAGATCAAACCACCGCGACCCCCGTTACGCTTTTGACCGGCTACCTCGGTGCCGGGAAGACCACGCTTCTCAACCGCATTCTGACCGAAGAGCATGGCAAGAAATACGCCGTCGTCGTCAACGAGTTCGGCGAGGAAGGGATCGACAACGACCTTGTCATCGGTGCCGATGAAGAGGTCTTTGAGATGAACAATGGCTGTATCTGCTGTACCGTGCGCGGGGATTTGATCCGCATCATTTCCGGCCTGTTGGATCGTGCCGAGGCTTTCGACGGCATCATAATCGAAACCACCGGTCTGGCGGACCCGGGACCGGTCATTCAGACGTTTTTCGTCGATGATGACCTGCGCGGTCGCGTCGCGCTGGATCAGGTCGTGACGCTGGTGGACAGCAAGCATTTTCTCGGCAAGGTCGAGGAAAGCCACGAGGCCGAAGAGCAGGTTGCCTTTGCCGATCTGGTCCTGCTCAACAAGACCGACCTTGTCTCGCCCGAGGAACTCGCCGCCGTGCGCCAGAAGGTGCTGGAGCTGAACGGGCAGGTGCGTCTGATCGAAACGCAGCAATCCAATGTGGCCATCAGCGAGGTGCTTGATCGCGGCGCGTTCGACCTGAGCCGCATTCTCGAGATAGAGCCGGGCATTCTGGAAGAAGACCCGGAAGATCACGAACATGATGATACGGTGACAAGCTTCTCTCTGACCGCCGAACATGCGCTTGATGCGAAAAGCTTTTCGCTTTGGATGCGCAGTCTGGTGAAGGAAGAGGGAACCAGGATTTTCCGATCCAAGGGTATTCTCAGCTTCGATGGTGCCGACAAGCGCTATATTTTCCAAGGCGTCCACATGGTGATGGACAGCCAATGGGGCGCGGCGTGGAAAACGGCCGAGGACCGGACAAGCCGACTGGTCTTCATCGGGCGCGGACTTGATCAGGCAAAGATCAAGCGCGGGTTCGAAACCTGCTATGCGAAGGTTGCGGCATGAACATCCAGTTGGAACCAAATCTGGATCGCGGGATCAAAACCATCGCTCCGGGTATCGAAGCCAGCGAAAGGCAGCTTGATGCCAATGTGACCTGTCTGGCACGGCAGGGCGATACGATCATTGCCGGTCTGGGCAACGGCGAGGTCGTCGCGCTGGACAATGGCGGAATGAGCGTGCTCGCCCGTCATGAAGGGGCGGTGACCTCTGCCGTGTCGACAACGCGGGGTGTCGTCTATTCGGCGGGGCAGGATGGCGTGGTTTATGCGTCGACGATAGGGGGGGCGGCGAAGCCGATCTTTCAGTCTGGCGAGTGGATTACGGCGCTGGCCGTGTCGCCCGATCAAAAGCGCCTCGTGATTGCCGTGGGGCCGCGCCTGATCGTGTTGGAAGAGGATCAAATCATCGCCCGGTTCGTGGATCATCCCTCCACCGTGACGGGTGTCCGTTTTCTAAGCGATGGCAAGCGCTTGGCTGCCAGCCGGTACAATGGCGTTTCGATTTGGTCGGTCGAGGAACTGCGCAAGCCGGAAGACCTGAAATGGGCCGGATCGCTTACCGGGATGAGCGTATCACCCAATGACCAATACGTCGTTGCCGCAACCCAGGACCGCGAATTGCATGTGTGGGATCTGGTTTCTGGCCGGGACTTCCGTTTGGGCGGTTACCAGCGCAAGGTGAAGGCCTTTGGTTGGACGCAAGACAGCACATATCTCTATACCTCGGGCGCGGACGTCCTTGTAGCATGGGGGCTGGCGGGAGACCCCGGTGCCATTCCGCCGGTTGAGATCGGATATGCCTTTTCCCAGACCATCAGCGCGGTCGCCGAAACGGGGCGCCCGGATCGCATGGTGGCCGGATACACGGATGGCAGCGTGATGGTCGGCGAAGCCCGCAAGGGCACTGCCAAGATCGCCCGCAGCGGAAACGGTGCCTTGGTCACGGCGATTGTCGCGGACGCGGCCTTGACGACATTCGCCTTCGGGACAGGGGACGGGCGCGTTGGTACAATCACGTTGGACAGTGGCGCGGATGGGACTATTGGCACCGCATAGCGCCTTTGCGCCCGCGCCGCCTGGCTTGCGCAGGGGCCTGTTCTGGCCCCCGCAGACCTGACCCCCGCAGACCTGGGCGCATCAGGCCGCGTGTGTCAGAAGGGCCGCTTCAGAGGCGGTCAGGTTGCGCCGCGCGAAGCTGCCATAGCTGTGCGGGTCCAGGGACAAGTCGGGATAGAGGCTGGTGAGCCGTTTACGGTCATCATCCGCCAATGTCGAAAAGGCTGCATTGGCGGGATGGAAGCTTTCTGTCGCGACGCCATTGGCCCAAAGCACCTGGTGGCGCTCTAGCAGCAGGTGGACATAGGTCACATGCCGTACCGTCAGGTCCACGGCTATCGTATCACCGTTCACAAGATCGCGCGCGGCAACAAGCACTTCGGGCGTGTTGAAGAGGTCCTGCGCCACGCGGCCCGATATCAGCATCCGATGTTCGGGAGAGACAAGAAGCTCTTCTTCCGGCCGGTCGATGCCAAGCGCGCCTGCGCGGATGCGCACCGGACGCAATGTGGGCATCGCGTAAAGCCGGGCACCCGACATACGCCGTGCGCCGACCCACTGGATTTCCTGCGGGCCGTTGTCCTTGGTCTGCACATAGTCGCCGGCTTGCAGCTCTTCGATCAGCTTGGGTCCGTCCGGCGTCAGGATACGTGTGCCGTGGGTAAAGCAGATGACACCGCCCGCGTCGGAAGGCGCGGCGCTGCGGGCAGGGGCGGCGGCAGGTGTATGCTCCACCACCCACAGGTCGGTATCCCGCGGCGGCATCTGCCCCGCGAACATCAGCAAGGGATTGGTGGCCTTGCCCGTGTCAATCAGCGTTACGGTATAGCTGCGCGCGCCATCGGTCACTGTGAAGATGTTGTCCGAAAGGCCCGAGCCAAGATCGGCGCTGCGCTCGCGCGGCTTCGCCTGCTCTGTCTCAAGCGCCCGCCCCACGAGGCGTTGCACCATCTTTGCGGCGCTTTTGCGAAGTTGCTCGCCACCATTCGCATTCTCAAGTCGCAGAAGATCATTCGGTCCGTCCACCCGCAGCGCGTCCCCACGCCAGGACCAAGCCGCCCCGACGGTCAGTGCCGTCTGCGGAGCGTTGTCGAGCCCGTCTACCTCTGTCTGCGACCAGGAAATGACGAACGTGCCTGAATAGCCCGTCACCATGCCTGTATGTCTGCCTTCGTATTATTATTAACAGAAGCTTACCAAACGAGGGTCATGTGGAAAAGTCTGTTTGGGCCACCGCGCAGGGTTGTTGCAATTTAGCATAACTCTGGGTTGCGGTGCGGGATATCCACAGACGCAGATGGGCCTAGCCTTTGAAGCCGGGCGTGCCGCGATCTTCCGGGTGGCGGCGCAGGTGATCGGCCTGGATTTCCTCCGATGTCCCGCGTGAGCCATCATGGCTCCACCCCGGTGGAGCAACGGCATATAACAGCCTGTCGCGCATGGAAATTCCGCGCTGGGTCACGTCGCGGAAAATGCCCACCCATTCGTGAAACGCGACACGGATCGGGTTGAAGCTGCCGATGTTATGCACAAGCCCGAAATCGGGTTTTTCCTCGTCGAGTTCCGGCACGAAAGTTCCGAAAAGCTTGTCCCAGACGATGAAAACGCCTGCGTAATTGCTGTCGAGGTAACGCGGATTGCGTCCATGGTGGACCCTGTGATGGGATGGGGTGTTCATCACTGCCTCGAACCATTTTGGCATCTTTCCAATGGCTTCGGTGTGAATCCAAAACTGATAGATCAGGTTCAGCCCGCCGCAGAACAGCACCATCGCGGGGTGGAACCCCAGCAAGATCAGCGGCGCGCGCACGACCATCATGAAGGTGAAGGTGCCCGTCCATGTCTGCCGCAGCGCCGTGGTCAGATTGTAGTGTTGGCTGGAATGGTGATTGACGTGCGAGGCCCAGACCCAGCGGATGCGGTGGCCAAACCGGTGGACCCAGTAATAGCGCAGATCATCCAGCACGAAGCACAGCAGCAAAGCCCACCAGCCTGTGCCAAGATCCAGCGGGGTGAGCGTCCAGAGCGCCATGAAGAACCCATAAGCCACAAAGCCGAGCACGAGGCCCGAGGCCACATTTCCCGCACCCATGATCAGCGAAGTGACCGCATCGCGGGTTTCATAGCGCCCGCCGCGTCCCTTGATGACGATCCACGCCAGTTCGATGGCAATGGCGGCGATAAAGAACGGCACGGCAAGTTGCACCACGTCGGGGTAGCTCAGATCGGTCATCCGGCAGGTTCCAATTCTTGTTTCCAGGCGGCGCGGACCTGAGCTGGCAGCGGCACATGCACGGATGGCGTGGCATAATCGCGAAACCGCACCGTCAGGCCCGTTGGTGTTTCGGTGATCCGGTATTGGGAAAGGGGATGTGCAACCGTGTCCGCCCCGAACCGCCACACAAGGCCACGTTGGCCATTTTGGGTGCGGATCAACGCGGCACGCGCATTGGGGGTCGGGGTGCAATGAATCGCGGGATCAGCGGGATATTCGCGGTCCCATGCCGCCTTGGCCTGCGCCGCATCCAGCGCAGGCACGTCGCTCAGTCCCAGCAGATGCAGCACCAACGTCACGGCGGCAATTCCGCCGACGACAAGGATCAAAAGCAATTCGAGCGGCACATCTCCCTCCTGTGCCACCTATTGCGCGTCGTGAGGCGCCGTTCGTCAAGACAGGCGTTACGTCAGCTTTCTGCTGGAAGAAGCGCGCGCAGCACCGCTTTGGCGCTGTCCGAAGACCAGTCCGCGTCACCGCGCAGCCGTGCGATCTCGTTGCCGTCGCGGTCAAGGATCACGGTGATCGGCAGGCCAAGGATCGCCATCTGCGAGGCCAGCTTTTGGCGCGGGTCCTGGTGGCGGGGCAGGTTGGTCACGCCGATTTCGTCAAAGAATTTCTTGATCCCGGCCGGAGAATTGCGCCCGGTGGCGATGGTCACGACCTCGAAATCGTCGCCGCCGAACGTGCTTTGCAGCTCTGACAGCATGGGCATCTCCTTGCGGCAGGGCGCGCACCACGTTGCCCAGAAGTTCAGCAGAACGACCTTGCCGCGATAATCCTCCAGCGTGCCTTCGCCCGCGCCGTCCGCAAGCTGAAATGCCGCTGTTCCGGCTGGCTTTGGCTCTGAATGGATCACCAGCTTTTTCATGTCGCCGTCACGGGCGGCGGCGGCGGCCTCCAGATCGGCAAGCGCGGGGCTGGCACCCATTCCGATAGACAGATAAAGAGCAGCGACAAGAAGACGTTTCATCTTTCCTCCAGGGGGCACGGGGCCATGACCAACAAGAGCGCAAACCAGATGTGGGGCGGACGTTTCAGCGCCGGGGTCGATGCGATCATGG
The DNA here is from genome assembly GCF_004803475.1 of Aliishimia ponticola. Classification (GTDB taxonomy): domain Bacteria; phylum Pseudomonadota; class Alphaproteobacteria; order Rhodobacterales; family Rhodobacteraceae; genus Aliishimia; species Aliishimia ponticola. The sequence goes on along the minus strand of NZ_SRKY01000003.1, from coordinate 451,454 downwards.
AGGCGATCAACGCTTCCATTTCCTTCGACCAGAGGCTCGCCGCGCAGGACATCGAGGGCTCTCGTGCCCATGCCGCCATGTTGGCCGCCACAGGCATCATTACGGATAGCGACGCTGAGGCCATTCGGGAAGGGCTGCTCACGGTCTTGTCAGAGATCGAAGGCGGCGCGTTCGAATTTTCTGCCGCGCTGGAAGATATTCACATGAATGTCGAAGCCCGCCTGAAAGACCTGATTGGCGAACCCGCAGGTCGCCTGCACACCGCCCGGTCGCGCAACGATCAGGTCGCGCTCGACTTTCGGATGTGGGTGCGCGATCAGGCCGACGCCGCGATCTCGGGCATCGAAGCATTGCAACGCGCGCTGCTGTCGCAGGCCGAGATCGGCGCCGATTGGGTCATGCCGGGTTTTACCCATCTGCAAACCGCGCAGCCTGTCACATGGGGCCACCATATGATGGCCTATGTTGAAATGCTGGGTCGCGACGCCGCCCGTTTCCGCGACGCGCGCGTGCGCATGAACGAATCGCCCCTTGGTGCGGCGGCCCTCGCCGGGACTTCCTTCCCGATCGACCGCGAGATGACCGCGCAGGCGTTGCGGTTCGACCGCCCGATGGCGAACTCGCTGGATGCCGTTGCGGACCGCGACTTTGCGCTGGAATTTCTTGGCGCGGCGTCGATCTGTGCGATGCACCTGAGCCGTCTGGCCGAAGAACTGGTGATCTGGTCCTCGGCGCAATTCCGGTTCGTGACCCTGTCGGACAGTTTTTCGACCGGCTCGTCGATCATGCCGCAGAAAAAGAACCCGGACGCGGCGGAACTTATCCGCGCCAAGGTCGCCAGGATTTTCGGTGCGCAGACCGCGCTGCTGATCGTGATGAAGGGCCTGCCGCTGACCTATTCCAAGGATATGCAGGAAGATAAGGAACAGACCTTCGACGCCGCCGACAACCTGATGCTGGCGCTGGCCGCGATGGAAGGCATGGTGCGCGATATGACGGGCAACCGGGACCAACTGGCCGCCGCGGCGGGGTCGGGTTTCTCGACCGCGACCGATCTTGCCGATTGGCTGGTGCGCGTTCTGGGCCTGCCGTTCCGCGAGGCGCACCATATCACCGGTAGTCTCGTCGCCTTGGCCGAGCAAAAGGGATGTGACCTGCCGGACCTTTCGCTGGAGGACATGAAATCCGTCCATGACGGCATCACGGGGAATGTGTTCGATGTCCTCACCGTGGAAAATTCGGTGGCATCGCGTATATCTTATGGGGGAACGGCCCCTTCCTGCGTGCACGCACAGGTGGCCCGCTGGAAGGAGACCCTTGGATGACACGCCTTGCCCTCGCCCTCGCCACGGTCAGCCTGATCGCCGCATGCGGCGCGGATGGCGACCCGGTGAAACCCACGGCCAATCTCAATGTCGGCGTTTCCACGGGCGGCGTTCACGCCGGCGGGTCCGTGGGCGTGCGCAAGGGGCCGTGGAACCTGTCTCTGGGACGGATTTTCTGACATGCTCCGCTGGCTTTGGCTGGCGCTTGCGATCTGGGGCGCGATCCATCCGATGGCCTATTTCATCGCTTGGTTTCAGGCCAATGGCTGGTCGCTGATGGCGATGGTCGAGGCATGGCACGCCAATGACGCCACGTCCGGGCTGGTCTGGGATCTGACGATTGCCGCGATTGCGCTCACGCTCTGGGTTCTCATCGAAACCGCACAAACCCGTGCATGGGCCCGGCTGTTGGCGATCCCTGCAACCTTCTGCATCGGTGTCAGCTGCGGTCTGCCGCTCTATTTGTTCCTCCGCTCCAATCCCGGCGGATCCCGCGATTAACCCCAAAATCCGAAACAATCGCGCCTCAATTTGACCATTATCGCCCGCTACCAACGCCCTCGACCGCAATCGCCCGAGGAGTTCGTGACCGTGACCGCTTCTGCCACTCTGGACAAATCCCTGTTGGCCGCACCCAAAGCCCCCAAGCCGCCGGCCGCCGAAACCATGGTGCGCATCGCGCGGGAATATGGCGTGTCGCCGCTCCGTCAAATGCGCGAGATTTTTGGCCTGCGCTATGGTCCGGGCAAGCTGGCAGCGCATGAATATGTGTCCACGGGGGCGTTCCGCCCGGATTTCTCGACCGAACAAAAGCGCGAATTCGTCGGGCGCACAGGGTCTTATGACCTGAACGTCGCAGCCAGCCCGATGAAGCTGACCGTCTCGCGCGGCTTTGTGCGCGACAAGGTGCTGTATACCCAATTGCTGCGCTCGCTTGGACTGCCCGCAACCGAAACGCAGGCGGTAATCCACAGCGCACGCCACCTTGGCGATATTCCAGCGCTGCGGCAACCGCGCGACGTGGCCGATTTCCTGCGCACGCGCGCCACCTATCCGCTTTTCGGCAAGCCTGTCGAAGGGTCTGGTTCGGTCGGTTCGGTCCTGATCATGTCCGTCGATCAAGAAGCCGGGTTGCTGCATCTGGGCAATGGAAAACGGGTCGATCTGGGCGCGTTCTCGCAAGAGGTCATCTCGGAATACCCCGAAGGGTTCCTGCTGCAATCGGCGATCGAACAACATGAAACACTGGCGAATGTGACTGGCGCCGCTGTGGGCACCCTGCGCGTCGTGACCCTGCGCGACGCGGACGGAATCGCGCCTCTCTACACGATCTGGAAAATCCCCTCGCCGCGCGCCATGTCGGATAATTACTGGCAAGACGGTTCGATGATCGCGCAGATCGACGCAGAGGGAAAAGTGACCCGCTGCGCCCAGGGCGCCGGGCCAGATTACGGGCAAGTGGAAAAACATCCCGCATCAGGCGTCGCCTTCGAGGGCCTGCAAATCCCCCACTGGCAGCGCCTGCACGACATTGCCGTCAAGGCACATGGCCTGTTCCCCGAATTCGGCGTGATCGGCTGGGATATCGGCATGGCCCAGGATGGCCCGATCATCATCGAGGCAAATGACAACCCATTCCACGCGCTCTATCAACTGGCTGCGGACCGTGGCATCCGAAATCCCGATTTCCTGCCACGTTTCGAAGCCGCCGCCGCTGAAAGCCAACGCATCCTGAGCAGCAGGATCGAGGTCTTCAATGCCCGCCAAGCGGCCAAGAAATCATAACCCCAACGCAAACACCGCCACCGCCTTGATTCGCGCTTTCGCCTGTTTCGAAATACTTTGGGGAGTTTGAGGGGCAACGCCCCTCATTCATGAACCAGAAAAGGCGTCGGCGCAGCCGGCAATCTGGTCGCGGCGCTCCTGTCTTTGCGCCACGCACCGCACAATCGGATGATTGCACCAAGGGGGCATTCCGCGTAATCGGCGGATATGGATCATTTTCTCTATCGCGACGGCGCTCTCCATGCCGAAAACGTTCCCATAGCCGAAATCGCCTCGGCTGTCGGCACGCCCTTCTATGTATACTCCACCGCGACGCTTCTGCGCCATTTCAAGCTCTTCGACGAAGCGCTGGATTGGGGGCCGCATCTGGTCTGCTACGCGATGAAAGCCGCCTCGAACCAGGCAATCCTGAAAACGCTGGCAGAGGCCGGCGCGGGCATGGATGTCGTTTCCGAAGGCGAATACCGGCGTGCCAAGGCCGCTGGCGTGCCGGGCGAAAAGATCGTGTTTTCCGGTGTCGGCAAAACCGAAGGTGAGATCCGCACCGCGCTGACCGGCGGTATCCGCCAGTTCAACGTGGAATCAGAGCCGGAGATGGAAGTGATCTCTGCCGTGGCGACGCAGCTTGGGCTGATCGCGCCCATCACCATCCGGGTCAACCCCGACGTGGACGCCAAGACCCATGCCAAGATCGCGACCGGCAAGTCCGAGAATAAATTCGGCATCCCGATTTCCCGCGCGCGCGACGTTTACGCCCAGGCCGCGCGCCTTCCGGGGCTGAAGGTCGTGGGGATCGACGTTCATATCGGATCGCAACTGACTGATCTCGAACCGTTCGAACTGGCCTATACCAAGGTCGCCGAGCTTACCGAGGCGCTGCGGGCGGATGGGCACGAGATCACGCGGCTCGACCTTGGTGGCGGGCTGGGCATTCCCTATGCGCGCTCCAACGAAGCGCCGCCGCTGCCCACCGATTACGGGGCGGTGATCCAGCGCACGGTCGGGCATCTGGGCTGCGAAATCGAAATCGAGCCGGGCCGCCTGATCGCGGGCAATGCGGGTATCTTGGTGACAAAGGTGATCTATGTGAAATCGGGCGAGGGCCGGAATTTCCTGATCCTCGACGCGGCGATGAATGACCTGATCCGCCCCGCGATGTATGACGCATGGCACGATATCGTCCCGGTGGTCGAACCTGCGCCGGGCAGCGATCTTGCCCAATATGACGTTGTGGGCCCGGTCTGCGAAAGCGGTGATACCTTTGCCAAAGGGCGCATGATGCCAGCGCTGGGGGCGGGCGATCTGGTCGCGTTCCGCTCTGCCGGGGCTTACGGCGCCGTTATGTCGTCGGAATATAACACCCGGCCTCTGATCCCGGAGGTTTTGGTGCATGATGATCAATTTGCGGTTATTCGCGCACGTCCGACCTTTGACGAAATGATTGATCGCGATACCATTCCTTCATGGCTATGATACTATCCTTGAAATAGCCCGACAGGAGCGCGGCCTATGGCGAATTTCTCCCGGCACGACAAACACCGCAGTCTGAAGGCCTTGCGATGGCCTTTGATCTGGACGCGGGCCGGGATGATTGGCGAACGTCTGGTACACGCGCTCTGGCCGCTGTTCAGCGTGGTTCTGCTGGCACTTGCGGCGCTGATGCTGGGTCTTCAGGACATCGTTCCCATCGAAATCGTCTGGGCGAGCGTGGTGCTTGTGACCCTTGGCGCGCTGGCCGCGCTGGTCTTTGCGATGCGGCGATTCCGGCTGCCCAGCCGTGAAGAAGCGATCGATCGGCTGGATGCGTCGCTCAAAGGGCGTCCGATTCGGGCACTTATGGACGAACAGGCGATTGGCGACACCGATGCCGCGTCCACGGCTGTCTGGCGCGCGCATCAGGCGCGCATGGCGGACCGTGCCGCAGGGGCGCAGCCCGTCGCCCCGGAAATCCGCACCGCAACGCGCGATCCATACGCGTTGCGCTTTGTGGCTATGGTCGCTTTTGCGGTCGCGCTGCTGTTCGGTTCTGTCTGGCGCGTCGGATCGGTCGCAGACCTTGCGCCCGGATCGGTGGAAACGGCCGCTGGTGGGCCGATTTGGGAAGGCTGGGTGGAACCGCCACGCTATACGGGGCGGCCTGCGCTGTATCTCAACGACCTTGAGCCTGGCCAGCTTGAGGTTCCGCTAGGAACGCTTGTGACCGTGCGGCTTTATGGCGAACTTGGCGCGCTTACCGTGGCGGAAACGGTATCGGCCCGTGTGGGGGAGGTCCCGCCCGCCTCTGACCCGGTACAGGAATTCACCATCCGGCAGGCCGGCCAGATTGAGATCGCAGGCCCCGGTGGCCGGTCGTGGGAGGTCGCGGTTACGCCGGATGCGCCGCCCACCGTGTCCCGGATCGGCGATGTGGAAGCCGCCGCGCTGGGTGAGGCGACGATCCCCTTCACCGCGCAAGACGATTACGGCGTAGAAGCGGGCGAGGCCCGGATCGCGCTGGATGTGGCCTCTGTCGATCGTCGCTACGGGCTGAGCCTTGCGCCAGAAGAACGCCCGCAATTGGTTGTGGGCCTGCCGGTGCCTTTGGCGGGCAGCCGCGCCGATTTCCAAGAAGCGTTGGTCGAAGATTTCTCCAAGCATCCATGGGCGAACCTGCCGGTGACGCTGCAACTTTCCGTTCTGGATTCTGCCGAACAAAACGGTCTGTCAGAGGTCGAACAGCTTGTCCTGCCGGGCCGCCGCTTCTTTGACCCGATGGCCTCCGCTTTGATCGAAATGCGCCGTGACATCCTATGGAACCGGAACAACACCGCCCGCGCGGCCCAGATCATGCGCGCCGCGGCGCACCGCCCTGCCGATGTGTTCCGCAAGGAAACCACGCAGTTGCGCGTCAACCGCCTGATCCGCCGGATGGAAACGCTGGCCCGTTTCAACCTGTCCGACGAGATGCAGGAAGAACTGGCCGAGGAACTTTGGGGCCTTGCCCTGACAATCGAAGAGGGCGATCTGGCCGATGCGCTGGAACGGCTTGAGCGTGCGCGCGAACGGCTGGAAGAGGCGATGCGTAACGGCGCCTCGCCCGATGAAATCGCGGAACTGATGCGCGAATTGCGGCAGGCGACCGAAGATTACCTCAACCAGATGCGGCGGCAGGCGGAATTGGACGCCGAAGAAAACGGCGATACCGGCGCGCAGCAACAGCAGAACGAAAATTCCATGACCATGACGCAGGATGACATCCAGCGCATGATGGACCGTATTCAGGAATTGATGGAACAGGGCCGCATGGCCGAGGCAGAGCAGGCGCTGCAGGAATTGCAGGAGCTTCTGGAAAACCTGCGTATGTCGCAGAATGGCCAGCAAGGGCAGGGCCAAAATCCGGGGCAAGAGGCAATGGACGGTCTGGCCGATACCTTGCGCGAACAGCAAGGCCTGTCCGATCAGGCATTCCGCGATCTGCAAGAACAGTTCAATCCCAACGCGCAAGCTGGCGATCAGGCCGGGAACGAAGGGCGCAATGGCAATCAGGGGCGCGGCCAAAGCCACGAAGGGCAGGGCGGTCAGGGCGAGGGCGAAGCGCAAGGCCAGGGCCAGAACGGGCAACAAGGCCAGCCGGGCCAGCAGGGCAATGAAGGCGAAGGGCTCGCGCAGGATCTTGCGGACCGGCAACAGGCGCTGCGCGACGAGCTGCGTCGCCAGCAGGGCAGCCTGCCGGGGCAGGGCTCTCCCGAAGGCGATGCGGCGCGCGACGCGCTGGAGCGGGCCGGGCGCGCAATGGACGGTGCGGAAGATGCGCTGCGCCAGCGCGACTATGCCGAAGCAATCGATAACCAAAGCCGCGCCATGGATGCGCTGCGCGACGCCATGCGCAACCTTGGTGAGATGATGGCGCAGCAGGAACAGAATGGTCAGCAAGGTCAGGGCATGGTCGAAACCGACCAGCAGACCAACAACCGCGATCCGCTGGGGCGCGATTCCGGTGGCGAAGGCGGCATCGGATCTGACCAGAACATGCTGCAAGGCGAAGAAGGACGTCGCCGGGCGCAGGAACTTCTGGATGAAATCCGCCGCCGTTCCGCAGAAACGCAGCGCCCCGAAGAAGAGCGCGATTACCTCAAGCGGCTGCTTGACCGTTTCTGAGTTTGAAGCCGTGGCTTAGTTGGCCGACGATTCCGCTGCGGCCCGATCCAGCCATTGCAGCATCTCCTGCACGCGCGCATCAAGGCCCGACCGCAGCCCATCCACCCACGTGACATAGGAAGTCAGGGCAGGGTTGGCAGGCGGAAACGCTTCGGCGATTTGCGGCGCAAAGACATAGATCAGCACCGCAATCGTGAACAGAACCAGCGCGATCAAGAAACCACGGCGGAAGCCGCGCCGCTTGCGCGCCTTGATCGGCGCGTCGGGTGCCAGATCGGCTCCGGCCACAGCACGGTCGCCGGTAGAGCGCAGCGTAGAATTGATCTCTTCGATATCGGGCAAAAGCTCGCGCCGGGAATCCAGTGCAGCAGCGGTTGCGGCTGCCTCGCCAACACTGCCACGCGCAGCGTTGCGCGGTGCGCGGCTTTCTTGCGCGGCCAGGTCGGCCTGTGCTTCCTGGTTCTCGCCGCGGATCTTGGACATGCGGTCCCGCGCTTCACGCGCCCGCTTCGTTGCCTCGTCTTCGCTGTCGGGCAGGCCCAAGTCGGGCTGCATCTCAAGGCCGCCGGCGCTGGTGTCTGCCGCGCGCGCCGCTGCTTCCCGCTCACCCTCTTGGCGCAGGATGTCCGCAACCTCCGGGTCCAGCTTCTTGCGGCTGGCCTCGCTCATCGCCGGGGCGACGGGCGTCTCGATATACTCTTCGTCCTCAGCCGGAACATCCGGTTGGTCGAGCGCGTCATCTTCGGTCGCTTCAGATGCGGTGCGGGCCGCAATGGCATCCTTGTGTTCCTGAAACCACGTCTGTCCGCAGTTGGAACATTGCACGTCGCGCCCTTCTTCCGGAATGATATCATCCGGTACTTCATACTGCGCGTCGCAATTCGGGCAAATAATCCGCATTCACTCTGGTCCCACTGTTCGCGCGGTCTTGTCTCGACCGTTGCACACACTGCCTCGCAATATCTTGTACCGAAGGTTGTGCAAATTGCAAACTGCCGCTGCGCTGGCATTGTAACCGCCTTGGCGCTGAGGCACTAATGGAACAGGTTGGGGCAAGAAAAGAGCGTGGCGGGGCCGTGATCGAACTGGAAAATGTGGCCTATAATTATGGGGGCGGTGAGTTGTTGTCGTCGGTGTCGCTGAAATTGGCGCCCGGCTCCTTCCACTTTCTGACCGGGCCTTCGGGGGCGGGCAAGACGACGCTGCTCAAGCTGTGTTACGGCGATCTTTTGCCGACAGCGGGCGATATTCGTCTGTTCGGGCGGTCCCTGGCCGAGATGGATCGGAACGATGTTGCCTTGCTGCGGCGGCAAATGGGGGTCGTCCATCAGGATTGCCGGTTCCTCGATCATCTCGATGTGGCTGAAAACGTCGCGCTGCCGCTGATCGTGTCGGGACGCGATGTCGGGGCATATGCGCAGAACCTGGACGAGCTTTTGAACTGGGTCGGGCTGACCCATCGCAGCCATGCCCTGCCGCCGGAACTGTCAGGCGGGGAACGTCAGCGCGCTGCATTAGCCCGCGCCATCATCCTGTCGCCGGACGTGGTCGTGGCGGATGAGCCGACGGGCAATATCGATTGGGAAATGTCGCAGCGGCTTTTGACCCTGCTTGTTGAACTCAACCGGATGGGCAAGACCATCGTCGTCGCGACGCACGATCTTGGCCTGATCCGTGCGGCGAAAGCCCTAGTTCAGGCGCGGGTGTTGCGCATCAGCAATCGGCGCGTGCAATTGGCGGGGGCGGACCTGTGATGCGCGCGCTTCTGTCCTTGCCCAAATCGATCTGGCGCCGCGTGACGGGCGCCGAAGCGCAATCCGACCGGGTGGTGCCGCCGTCCGGCTTTACCGCGCAACTGACCTTGTTCGCCTCTGCGGCCATGGCGTTTCTGGCGGTCTTCGCCCTTGCCTTGTCTTTGGCGTCGGGCCGTCTTGCAGACCGCTGGGAGGCCGATCTGGCCGCCGGGGCGACCATCCGCGTGGTGACACCGGCGGGGCAGCAGGATGCGCAGGTCGCGGCGGCTTTGCGCGTGCTGGATACGACGGCGGGTGTGGCCTCGGCCCGTGCGCTGACCGCAGAAGAACACGAGGCGCTCTTGGCGCCGTGGCTGGGCGAGGGGCTGGACCTGTCCACATTGCCCGCGCCCCGCTTGATCGAAATCGAAGAAACCGCCGATGGCAGCTTTGACCCGGCGGGCCTGCGGTTGCGGCTGGCGGCAGAGGCACCCGGTGCGGTGCTGGACGATCACCGCCGCTGGCGCGAGCCGCTGACCCGCGCTGCCGGGCGTCTCCGGTCCTTGGGCTGGATTGCGATGGTGCTCATCCTTGCCACGACCGGCGCCATGATCACGCTGGCTGCCAATGTCGCGCTTGCCGCCAACGCGCAGGTGATTTCCGTGCTGCGCCTTGTCGGGGCCACGGATGCCTATATCGCCCGCGCGTTCGTGCGCCGTTTCACGCTGCGCGCCGGGTTGGGCGCGTTGATCGGCACGCTGTTTGGCGTGGCCGCGATTTTGTTTTTGCCATCTGCCGGCAGTTCGGCGGGAATTCTCACCGGATTGGGGTTCGCGGGATGGCATTGGTTCTTGCCTTGGCTGGTGCCGGTTCTGGCCGCGTTCGTCGCCTTCATCGCGACCCGCGCCTCGGCCCGCCGCACGCTTGGAGGATTGACCTGATGCTGCAATGGGTCCGCTCGCTGATTTATATCGTGCAGGTTTATCTGGTGATGGGGATCTTGGGCATCGTCTTTGCGCCATGGGCAATCCTGTCGCCCAAAGGGGCGCGCGCCGCCTGTAAAACCTTCTGCCACTGGGCATTCTGGACCGCGCGCTGGATGATCGGCTTGCGCGGCGAGGTGCGCGGACCGATCCCGCAGGACGAGGTTCTGATCGCGGCCAAACATCAAAGCTTCTTCGATATCCTGCTGTTGTTCGAAGCGCTGCCCACCGCGAAATTCATCATGAAACGAGAGCTGCTCTGGACCCCCGTCATTGGTGTCTATGCCAAGCGGCTTGGCTGCGTGCCCGTCGACCGGGGCAAGCGCGGCATGGCGATCGACAAGATGGTGCGCGATGTGGAAGCAGGCCGGGCGGAGCCGGGCCAGTTGGTGATCTATCCGCAAGGCACACGGGTCGCACCGGGGGATAAGAAACCCTACAAGATCGGAACCGCGATCCTGTACGAACAGCTGGGCCAACGCTGCGTGCCCACGGCGACCAATGTGGGGCTGTTCTGGCCCCGGAAAGGCATCCTGCGCAAGCCGGGGCTTGCGGTGGTCGAATTCCTGCCGGCCATTGAACCGGGCATGGAGCGCGGCGCTTTCATGGCGACGCTGGAGCGTGAGATCGAAAGCAGCACCGATGCCTTGATGCAAGAGGCCGGGTTCAATGCGCAAGATTGACGACATCGCGGAATTGGAGGCGCTGTATCCCGCGGCGGTTCCTGCGGCGCTGGTCAAGGTCGCGCCGCGGCTGACACCGCTTTATGCGGCGTGGATCGAACAGGCGCGGTTTTGTATCCTGTCCACCAGCGGGCCGGACGGTGTCCATGGCAGCCCGCGCGGTGATGATGGCCCTGTGGTCGAAATCGATACGCCAGAACGCATCCTGATGCCCGATTGGCGGGGGAATAACCGGCTCGATTGTCTGCGCGATATCGTGGCGGATGGTCGGGCGGCGCTGTTGTTCATGGTGCCGGGCAGCACGACGACGGTTCGCGTGAATGGCCGTGCTTGGCTGACCGACGATGCGCAGATGCGCGCGCGTTTTGCCAAGGGGGACAAGTTGCCCGCGACGGTGATCGTCCTGAATGTGGCCGAGGTCTATACCCAGTGCGCCAAGGCATTGCTGCGGGCGGATTTGTGGAACCGGGATGATCGCGCGGGGCTGCCGACAGTCGGCGAAATCCTTGCCGATATGTCGCAAGGCGCGCATGGCGGGCCGGATTATGATCGCACCTATATCGAGAACGCCAAACCCCGCATGTGGTAGGCGAAAGGCGCCGCGCCCGATGGGGATCGGACGCGGCAGAACTTTAGTTAGGCGTGGATCGCCCCGTCGCCGCAGGCCAGCGCCGCTTCGCGGACCGCTTCGGAATAAGTCGGGTGCGCGTGGCAGGTCAGTGCGATATCCTCGGCCGACGCGCCGAATTCCATCCCCACGCAAATCTCGTGGATCAAATCACCCGCCGCCGGGCCGACAATATGCGCGCCAAGAATGCGGTCGGTTTCCTTATGCGCGATGATCTTCACAAAGCCTTCGGCCGCGAAATTCGCCCGCGCACGGCCATTGCCCATGAAGGAGAACTTGCCGACCTTGTAGGGCGTGCCCGCTTCTTTCAGTTGCTCTTCCGTCGCGCCGACATTGGCGACCTCGGGGTGGGTGTAGATCACGCCGGGAATGACACCATAGTTGACATGGCCATGCTTGCCCGCGACCTGCTCGGCGGCGGCCATGCCTTCATCTTCGGCCTTGTGGGCCAGCATCGGCCCGTCGATGCAGTCACCGATGGCGTAGATGCCTTTGACATTGGTCTGCCAGTCCTTGCCCACCTTGACCTGACCGCGCTCTGACAATTCGACGCCAAGCGCCTCAAGCCCCAGCCCGTCGGTGTAAGGTTTGCGGCCCGTCGCGACCAGAACCACATCCGCGTCGATGGTGTGATCGCTGTCATCCTTGCGCAGCTTGTAGTTGACCTTTGCCTTGGTCTTCATGGTTTCGACCGATTGCACGGCAGCGCCCATGATGAATTCCAGCCCCTGCTTCTTGAGCAGTCTCTGGAAGGTCTTTTGCACCTCGCCATCCATGCCCGGCGTCACCACATCAAGGTATTCGACAACGGTCACTTCCGCGCCCAGACGGGAATAGACAGACCCCAGTTCCAGCCCGATGACGCCCGCACCGATCACGACCATCTTCTTGGGCACTTTCGGCAGTTCCAGCGCACCGGTGGAGGTCACGACGATCTTTTCGTCAATCTCCACACCGGGGAGCGAGGACGCCTCGGACCCGGTCGCGATGATGATGTTCTTGGCCTCATGCACTTCGTCACCGACCTTGACCTTGCCCGCCTCGGGGATCGATCCCCAGCCTTTCAGCCAGTCGATCTTGTTCTTCTTGAACAGGAATTCGACACCCTTGGTATTCTGACCGATGGTCTCTTCCTTGTAGGTCAGCATCTGCTTCCAATCGACGGAAGGCGACTTGCCCTTCAGACCCATGGCGGCAAAGTTATGCTCGGCCTCGTGCAGCATATGCGAGGCATGCAGCAGCGCCTTGGACGGGATGCAGCCCACGTTCAGGCAGGTGCCGCCCAGCGTCTCGCGCCCTTCGACACAGGCCGTCTTGAGGCCCAGCTGCGCGCAACGGATCGCGCTGACATAGCCGCCGGGGCCGGAACCGATGACGATCACATCATAGGATGCCATGAGGGAAATCTCCTTAAAATTTGGACGTCGCTTCGACGCCGCTTGGATGTCGATTGGGTGCAGCGCTCATATCAGCGCCGCGATCAGCATAAGGATTGTCGCGCCAAGGCCGACCATCCAGATCAGGCTACGCCACGGCACCCAGCCCAGAAGATAGGCCGGCACGTAGAGCACGCGCGCGATCAGGTAGACCCATGCGCAGGTGGCGGTGAAGCCGGTGGATTGGCCGGATACGCCGATGACCAGCGCGGCGATGCCGAACAGGATCAACGCCTCGTAGTGGTTGTTCATCGCCCGCTGCGCGCGGCCCGCCGTTCCCGAAAGCTCGCGCGGCGTGTCGCGCGGAGACAGGGCATAGGTCTTGCCGACTGCGCGTTGCGCGGTTGCGGAATACAGGATGAACTGCAGCACTTGCAGCAATCCTGCCAGCGTCAGAACGGTCAATTCGGGGGTCATGATGCGGCCTCCACTGCCGATGCAATTTGTTCGGCGCGCGCAGCATAGCTGCCGATCCGGGCGGACGGGTGCGGCGCGGTCACGTGGTCGATCCCGAAAAAGCGCAGCACGCGCGCGCTGTCGGTGCCAAGAGCGACAGGCCGGCGGCCCATCAATTCATACTGTCCCACCGCTTCGAAACTGGCGCGCGCATGGGCGGCCGGAATCTGGCTGGAGCGGCGCGGGGTCAGCAGGTGAAACACCGGCGTGATGTAGATTTGTGCGCGGCGCAATCCAAGAAGCCCAAGCGTCAGGTCGATCACGCGGTTGAATGGATTGCCGCGAAGATACCCCTGCTGCTGCAACTCTGCGCGGTGCCGGTCCACGGACGGTGCGTCGAGCCAATCCTTCGAGATCAGCAACGGACCATCGAGCGCACCAGAGGTCATCTGGATCGGCGAGACATAGTCGCCGTCGAACCCCTTGTCGGCCAGCGTCGGATAATCCGGCAGCGCAAAGCGGCGGCGCGCGGAAATCGCATTGGCGTATGATCTGGCGCGGGTCATAGGCTGTCATACCATTCCATGTCCGCCGCGAAAATGGTCTCTACCCGGCTGCGGATTGCCTTCGTAAGCCGGATGGCCGTTTCCGGCTTTGGCGTTTGATTGCGCTTGGACTTGGCGATTTTCTGCGGCAGTTCCGCCCCAAAGTGGTCTGACAATTGCGCAAGGAAACTGCCCATCTCCTCGGTGCGCCCTGTCAGGTGCGGACGAAAGATCGACGGGTCCATCGAGGCCGTCTGCGGCGCGATGTGGCGATCCAGCCGAAGGCGGCTGATGGATTGCATGGATTCGATGAAATCCAGCATCATTTCAAAGCCCTTGCGCGTGTGGGCATCCTTGTTCCAGTCAAAGCCGGTTTCCGCGCTCATCCTCAGCCGGACAGGGGCAAGCTGGCGCGTGGCAAGCACGTGGGAGCGGCCCAAGTAAAGAAAGCTGGACAGCGCGCGTTTGACCGGGTCGCGCAGGACGGTAAAGCGAAAGGCGTTTTCCAGAACGGCCGGCGTATGCTGGGTTTGCAGGGTGGACATGAACACCCCGGCCTCGTCCAGATGGTGCGGCGCCGTGTCGGGTGATGTGTTGTTCTCTTCCGAGATCGAGGTGGAAATCGGCGCGCCGAATTCAAGCTGATGCAGCGCGGCAAGCACGGAATTCGTGCCGGTCTTTGGAATTCGGCCATAGACCCAATTGCCGGACGCGGGCATCGTGATCGCATCCAGCCACGCGACCATGTCGGCGTGTTTCTCGAACCGGTCCTGATAGGCCGCCCAATAGGCTTGTGCTGCCCGTTCACGCCCCGCGCGCCGCAGGGGCGGGTGCCGGAACAGGCGTCCGGTACGCAGGGGGGGAGGGGGCGTTTGAGAGGTCATTACCTGATGCGGCGACTGCATTTCCGTAAAGGGCGAAAACGCAGCCGCCGAGAGTTTGTTACAGATCCATCAGCAGGCGGCGCGGATCTTCCAGCGCTTCCTTGACGCGCACAAGGAAGGTGACCGCGCCTTTGCCGTCCACGATCCGGTGATCGTAGGACAGGGCCAGATACATCATCGGGCGGATCTTGATCTCGCCATTGATGACCATCGGGCGGTCCTGAATCTTGTGCATGCCGAGGATACCGGATTGCGGCGGGTTCAGGATCGGCGAGGACATGAGCGAGCCATAGACGCCACCGTTCGAGATCGTGAAGGTGCCGCCCTGCATTTCCGCCATGGACAGCTTGCCGTCGCGGGCGCGGGCGCCTTTTTCAGCGATCTGCTTTTCGATATCGGCGAAGGACAGGTTGTCCGCATCCCGGATCACCGGCACCACAAGACCGGTCGGCGTACCGGCAGCGATGCCCATATGCACGAAATTCTTGTAGACGATATCGGTGCCGTCGATCTCGGCGTTGACTTCCGGCACTTCCTTGAGCGCGTGGCAGCACGCCTTGGTGAAGAAGGACATGAAGCCCAGCTTCACACCGTGTTTCTTCAGGAACAGATCCTTGTATTCGTTCCGCAGCGCCATGACCTCGGTCATGTCGACCTCGTTATAGGTGGTCAGCATCGCGGCGGTGTTCTGGCTGTCCTTGAGGCGGCGCGCGATGGTCTGACGCAGGCGCGTCATCTTCACGCGTTCTTCGCGGGCCTCATCTTCGGCGGCGACAGGGCCACGCGGCGCGGCGGCAGGGGCCGGTGCCGCAGAGGTGGCAGACGCCGCAGCGGCAGCCGCCTTGGCGACATCTTCCTTGGTGGCGCGACCATCGCGGCCGGTGCCTTGCACCTGATCGCGGCTCAGACCGGCTTCGGTCATCGCTTTTTCAGCCGCCGGGCCATCCTTGACGTCCTTGCTGAGGTTGGGCGTGCCTGCTTCGGGCAGGGAATATTGCTTGCCATCCGCCGGGGCCGTGTCGGTTTTGCCCGCAGCCGGCGCCGCGCCAGAGCTGGAGATCACCGCCAGTTTTGCCGAGGCATCGACAGTCGTGCCTTCGGGCGCCACGATTTCCGCCAGCACCCCGTCAGCGGGGGCGGGCACTTCGACGGATACCTTGTCGGTTTCCAGTTCGCACAGCATCTCGTCGCGCGATACGCTGTCGCCAACCGCCTTGAACCAGGAGGACACGGTCGCTTCGGTCACGGATTCGCCCAGCGTCGGAACCATCACATCGACCGTATCGCCGCCGCCTTGCGCAGGGGCCTCGGATGCGGCGTCTTCCTTCGCAGCAGGCTTGGC
This sequence comes from Aliishimia ponticola, assembly GCF_004803475.1. Classification (GTDB taxonomy): domain Bacteria; phylum Pseudomonadota; class Alphaproteobacteria; order Rhodobacterales; family Rhodobacteraceae; genus Aliishimia; species Aliishimia ponticola. Next base: position 435,577 of record NZ_SRKY01000003.1, on the reverse strand, counting down.
AGCGGGGGCATCGCCTGCGCCCGCCTCGGTGATCGTGGCCAACAGCGCGTCAACACCAACGGTCTCGCCCTCGGCCGCGACGATTTCGCCCAAGGTGCCCGCCGCGGGGGAGGGCACTTCGACCGTCACCTTGTCGGTTTCAAGCTCGCACAGCATCTCGTCAACGGCGACACTGTCACCGGGTTTCTTGAACCATGTGGCCACAGTGGCCTCGGTCACGGATTCGCCAAGCGTGGGAACGCGGACTTCAGTCGTCATGAGGTCTTATCCTTCGATCGTCAGCGCGTCGTTCACGAGCGCCTGCTGTTGAGCTTTGTGTTGGCTGGCCAGGCCCGTCGCGGGCGAGGCGGAGGTGGCGCGACCCACATAAGTCGGGCGCAGGTGATCCGCTTTGATACGGTTCAGAACCCATTCGAGGTTCGGCTCGATAAAGGTCCAGGCCCCCTGGTTCTTGGGTTCTTCCTGACACCAGACCATGTCGGCCTGCTTGAACCGTTCCAGTTCATGCACGACCGATTGCGCCGGGAACGGATAGAACTGTTCGATCCGCAGCAAATAGATGTCGTCGATGCCGCGCGCGTCGCGTTCTTCGAGCAGGTCGTAATAGACCTTGCCCGAACACATGACGACCCGCTTGATCTTGTCATCGGCCACAAGCTTGGTGTCCGAATTGCCATGCTGCGCATCGTCCCAAAGAACGCGGTGGAAGCTGGAGCCCGTGGTGAAATCCTCGGCCCGGCTGACCGCCAGTTTGTGCCGCAACAGCGATTTCGGCGTCATCAGGATCAGCGGCTTGCGGAAATCGCGGTGCAACTGGCGGCGCAGGATGTGGAAATAGTTCGCAGGGGTCGAGCAGTTGGCAACGATCCAGTTGTCCTGACCGCACATCTGCAAGAACCGCTCAAGCCGTGCAGAGGAGTGTTCCGGCCCTTGACCTTCGAACCCGTGGGGCAGCAGGCAGACCAGCCCGGACATCCGCAGCCATTTGGATTCGCCTGACGACACGAACTGGTCGAACATGATCTGCGCGCCATTGGCAAAGTCGCCGAACTGCGCTTCCCACATGGTCAGGGCGTTGGGCTCCGCCATCGAGTAGCCATATTCAAAGCCAAGCACCGCATATTCCGACAGCGCGGAATCGATCACCTCATAGCGGGACTGGCCAGCGCGAATGTGGTTGAGCGAATAGTACCGTTCTTCGGTTTCCTGATCGACAATGCCCGAATGGCGCTGCGAGAACGTGCCGCGGGTGGAATCCTGCCCCGACAGGCGCACCGGATACCCTTCTGTCAGCAAAGAGCCAAAGGCCAATGCCTCGCCCGTGGCCCAGTCGAAACCCTCGCCCGTGTCGAACATCTTCTTGCGGGTATCCAGCAGGCGGGCGACCGTCTTGTGGATCGGATAGCCTTCGGGGACCGAGACAAGCGCCTTGCCGACCTCTTCCATGGTTTCCGGCTTGATCGCCGTCTGGCCGCGCACGTAGTCTTCGGTGTTGCGGTCCAGATGCGACCACCGGCCATCCAGCCAATCGGCCTTGTTCGGCTTGTATTCCTTGCCCGCCTCGAATTCGTCATTGAGGAAAGACTGGAACGCGGCTTTCATATCCTCGATCTCGCCCTCGGGGATCAGGCCGTCTTTGACCAGCCGGTCGGTATACAGCGACAGGGTCGTCTTGTGGCCCTTGATCTTCTTGTACATCAGCGGGTTGGTGAACATCGGCTCATCGCCTTCGTTGTGACCAAACCGGCGGTAGCAGAAGATATCGATCACCACGTCCTTGTGGAACTTCTGGCGGAACTCGGTCGCGACCTTGGCCGCGTGGACCACGGCTTCGGGATCGTCGCCATTCACGTGGAAAATCGGCGCTTCGACCACCAGCGCGTTGTCGGTGGGGTAGGGCGACGAGCGCGAGAAATGCGGCGCCGTGGTAAAGCCGATCTGGTTGTTCACGACGATATGGATCGTGCCGCCGGTGCGGTGGCCGCGCACACCCGACAGGGCAAAGCATTCGGCCACGACGCCCTGACCGGCAAAGGCCGCATCCCCGTGCAACAGGATCGAACAGACCTGCGTGCGGTCCGTATCGTTGAGTTGGTCCTGCTTGGCGCGAACCTTGCCCAGAACAACCGGGTTCACCGCCTCCAGGTGCGAGGGGTTGGCGGTCAGCGACAGGTGGACGGAATTGCCATCGAATTCCCGGTCAGAGGACGCGCCCAAGTGATACTTCACATCGCCAGAGCCATCGACATCTTCGGGTTTGAAGCTGCCGCCCTGAAATTCGTTGAAAATCGCGCGATAGGGTTTGCCCATCACATTGGCCAGCACCGAAAGACGGCCCCGGTGCGGCATCCCGATCACGATTTCCTTCAGGCCCAGGGAACCGCCACGCTTGATGATTTGTTCCATCGCGGGGATCAGGCTTTCGCCGCCGTCCAGACCGAACCGCTTGGTGCCCATGTATTTGACGTGCAGGAACTTTTCGAAACCTTCGGCTTCTACCAGCTTGTTCAGGATCGCCTTGCGCCCCTCGCGGGTGAACTGGATTTCCTTGCCATATCCTTCGATCCGCTCTTTCAGCCAGCTGGACTGTTCGGGATCGGAAATATGCATGTATTGCAGCGCGAAAGTGCCACAATAGGTCCGTTTCACGATGTCCACGATTTGCCGCATGGAGGCGATTTCAAGCCCCAGAACCTTGTCGATAAAGATCGGGCGGTCCATGTCGCTTTCGGTAAAGCCGTAGGATTTGGGATCAAGCTCCGGGTGGGGCTCTTCTGCGCGGATGCCCAGCGGGTCAAGATCGGCGGCAAGGTGGCCGCGAATACGGTAGGCCCGGATCAGCATCAGCGCGCGGATCGAATCCAGCACGGCGCGTTTGACCTGATCATCGGTGATCTCGATGCCTTTTTCGGCGGCTTTCTCCTTGATCTTGGAGCCAGCGGCCTTGCCCTCTGCCGGGGCGGGCCATTCGCCGGTCAGTGCGGCGGTCAGATCGTCATTGGGGGCGGGAGGCCAGTCGCCCCGCGCCCAAGAGGGGCCCTCGGCCTCGCGCTTGACGGAAATCTCGTCATCCCCAAGCGCCTTGAAAAACGCCTGCCAACTTTCGTCTACCGCGTTCGGATCGGACGCATAGCGGGCATACATCTGTTCCAGATATTCGGCGTTATGCCCCTGCATGAAGCTGGAAGCATGAAACTGGTCGTTGGGACTTTGTTCGGTCATTTTGGCACCTCGGGGTTGGGCCTTGGTTGAATGAAGTTTCGCGAAAAGGCCCGTGCGGGCCTTTGCGAGAAGCTTCTGCGTGCGGCGGGCCGGGACTGCCCCGGCCAACCGTTTCATGTGTCAAAGGATGAGCTAGGGCGGACGCGGGGTCCGCGCCAGTTTATCCCTTGTTGATGGCTTCCATCACGGCTTCGCCCAGTGTTGCGGGGCTGTCAGCGACAATGATGCCAGCCTCTTGCATGGCTGCGATCTTGTCTTCCGCGCCGCCTTTACCACCGGCGACAATCGCGCCCGCGTGACCCATACGGCGGCCCGGAGGTGCCGTGCGGCCCGCGATGAAGCCAGCCGTGGGCTTCCAACGGCCTTTCTTGCGTTCGTTCGCGAGGAACTCAGCCGCTTCTTCTTCGGCAGAGCCACCGATCTCGCCGATCATGATGATCGACTGTGTTTCGTCATCCGACAGGAACATGTCCAGCACCTCAAGGTGCTCGGTGCCCTTGATCGGGTCGCCGCCGATGCCCACAGCCGTGGATTGGCCCAGACCGATATCCGCGGTCTGTTTCACGGCCTCATAGGTCAGCGTGCCGGAGCGCGACACAACGCCGACCGAGCCACGCTTGTGGATGTGGCCGGGCATGATGCCGATCTTGCAGGCGTCCGGCGTGATGACACCGGGGCAGTTGGGGCCGATCAGGCGGCTGGCGCTGTTTTCCAGCGCGCGCTTGACCTTCATCATGTCCAGCACCGGAATGCCTTCGGTGATGCAGACAATCAGTTCCATTTCCGCGTCGATCGCTTCGAGGATCGAGTCCGCCGCGAAGGGTGGCGGGACATAGATCACCGATGCGTTCGCTTCGGTCTTGGCCTTGGCTTCGTGCACGCTGTCGAACACGGGCAGACCCAGATGTTCCTGACCGCCTTTGCCCGGCGTCACGCCGCCGACCATCTTGGTGCCATAGGCGATGGCCTGTTCAGAGTGGAAAGTACCCTGCGACCCGGTCAAGCCCTGACAGATGACTTTGGTGTTTTCGTCTACGAGGATTGCCATCAGTTCAGCCTTTCACCGCTTTCACGATCTTCTCTGCGCCGTCGGACAGGTTGTCCGCCGCGATCACATCAAGGCCGGAGGTGTTGATGATCTCCTTGCCTTTTTCAACGTTGGTGCCCTCAAGGCGGACAACGAGCGGAACCTTGAGACCGACTTCCTTCACCGCCGCGATCACGCCTTCCGCGATCACATCGCAGCGCATGATGCCGCCGAAGATGTTCACCAGAATACCTTTGACGTTCGGGTCAGAGGTGATGATCTTGAACGCTTCGGTCACCTTTTCCTTGGTCGCGCCGCCGCCCACGTCGAGGAAGTTGGCAGGCTCCGCACCATAGAGCTTGATGATGTCCATCGTCGCCATGGCCAGGCCCGCGCCGTTCACCATGCAGCCGATTTCGCCATCCAGAGCGATGTAGTTCAGGTCATGCTTGGAGGCGGCGAGTTCCTTGGGGTCTTCCTCGGTCTCGTCGCGCAGTTCGGCAATATCGGGCTGGCGGTAGATCGCGTTGCCGTCGAAGCCCAGCTTGGCGTCCAGCACTTTCAGCTTGCCGTCAGTCATGACGATCAGCGGGTTGATCTCAAGCATCTCCATGTCCTTCTCGATGAAGGCTTTGTAGAGAATACCCATCAGTTTCACGCATTCCTTGACCTGCGCGCCTTCCAGCCCAAGGGCGAACGCGACGCGGCGACCGTGGAACGGCATGTAGCCCGTGGCCGGATCGACAGAGAAGGACAGGATTTTCTCGGGCGTGCTTGCCGCGACTTCTTCGATGTCCATGCCGCCCTCGGTGGAGCAGACGAAAGACACGCGCGACGTCACACGATCCACCAGCAGCGCCAGATAGAGTTCGCGTTCAATGTCGGACCCGTCTTCGATGTAGATGCGGTTGACTTGCTTGCCCGCCGGACCGGTCTGATGCGTCACGAGGGTCTTGCCCAGCATCTTCTTGGCTTCTTCGGCCGCTTCTTCGACCGACTTGGCCAGACGTACGCCGCCCTTTTCGCCTGCCTCGGCTTCCTTGAAGGAACCTTTGCCGCGGCCACCGGCGTGAATCTGCGCCTTGACGACCCAAAGCGGCCCGTCCATTTCGCCTGCTGCGGTTTTCGCATCTTCGGCTTTGAGAACCGCACGACCATCGGAGACCGGGGCCCCGTAGCTGCGCAACAAGGCCTTGGCCTGGTATTCGTGGATATTCATGGGAGAGATCTTCCTCGCGCTAGACTTCGCTTGTCGCCTATACGACCAATGATGAAGGCTCGGTAAACCTGAAAAGTCGTTTCAACCAAACTTGTGCGGAAAAAAGCCAATTTTGTGATCACGGCCAAAAAAGTGTGATCACAAAACGTGGCGCGCGTGCGGAATAACAGGATTCCCCAACGAATCCGGGGGGAAGGTCGAAGATTCTGCCGCGAAGACGCAGTTTGTTGATTGCGGGCCACACTGCGTTCGCGGTGACTTGAACTTGCCCGATGATCGCGCCAGTTTAGGGCAAAGCCGCTGGACGCCTGCGGTCCTTGCTCTGGAGCCTCGAAAATGACGACCCGTCTTGCACGTTTTTCCTTCGTGTCCGCAATCACCGTGACCGCAATTTTCGGGGCGACGCAAGCCCTGGCCGCGCCGGATATCAGCGTATATCTCGGCTTTCAGCAAGCGGGCAACAGCGACATCAACGGCAACGACCCGGCCGGTGTCGGCGCATTTTCGTTCCCGGCCAGCTGGGACGGCAAAAGCTTTGAGGCACCGCCGCATTACGGTATCCGCGCGACATGGTGGCAGACGGAACGCTTTGGCTGGGCCGTCGATTTCAACCACACCAAGATTTACGGATCGGATTCGACGCTGGCGAGCTCCGGGTTCTCCACACTGGAATTTACCGACGGCCTCAACAACCTGACTGTCGGTCCGGTCTGGCGCTGGCCGACGGCTGACGGACGCTGGACGCCCTATGCAGGTGTCGGGGCGGGGATCGTGATTCCGCATGTGGAAGTTCAGACCGCGGCAGCCGCGCCCGAAACGCTTGGCTACCAGGTCGCGGGCCCAAGCGTCGCGTGGAATGCGGGCATCCAGTATGCCGTCAACGATCGCTGGGCGATCTTTGGCGAATACAAAGGAACCTATAGCTGGATCGACGCGGATCTGGACGGTGGCGGCAGCATCGACTTCGAAGTCGACACACATGCGATCAACTTCGGCGTGACTTACCGCTTCAACTAGGGGTCTGCCGCGCCCGAAACAGGCGATAGCCGAAGAACGCGGCGGGCAGCAACGACCACGAAATCGCGCCATCGGTGAGCAGGTCCACGACCAGCACAAAACCGGTGAGCGCGACATAGCGGGTTTGAGGCTTTTTGCTTTTGGCCGGTGCGGCCTTGTCGGCAGGTGGTTCCGTGCGGTGCAGGACGGGGGCAAGGTTGCCCGGCTCTTTCACGCCGTCTGCGATCACGCCATACACCTCGATCTCGTCCCGCATATGCTTGGGCGTCACCGGCGCCAGCGGTCGGAAGTCCGCGTCAAGGCGTCCGCGCGCCTGATCCACCACCTGCCGGGACACGAGGATGCCGCCCTCGGGGGCCATCTGTTCAAGCCGCGCCGCCAGATTGACGCCATCGCCGAGCAAATCGTCGCCTTCGACAATCACGTCGCCCAGATGCAGACCGATGCGAAACGCCAGCAAATCGGGGGCATCCGCGATGCTGCGCTGGATCGTCACCGCCGCCGCAACCGCCTCAACAACCGAGGGGAATTCCGCAATCAACCCGTCGCCGGCAGTATTGGCAACGCGGCCGCCCCGAATGGCGATGCAGCCTTCAATGACAGAGCGTGAGCGGCGCAGCGCCTGGATCGTCGCGACCTCATCCGTGGCCATCCGGCCCGAAAAATTGGCAGCATCCGCCGCGAGGATCGTGGTCAGTTTACGCTGAATCGCGGGGGCTTGGGTCATGATCTCGGTTGAAAACGATGAAACAGAAAAGGCCGGGCAATCGCTCGCCCGGCCTTAAGACTACGCTGCAAATCAGGCTTACGCCAGAGAGCTGTCGATCCCCTTGCAGGCTTCGACGAGGCCCTTCACCGCATTCACGGAGTTTTCGAACATCGCCTGCTCGTCTTTGTTCAGCTTGATTTCGACGACTTTCTCGATGCCGCCGGCGCCGATCACTGTCGGGACGCCCACATAGAAGCCTTTCAGGCCATAGGCGTTGTCGACATATGCCGCGGAAGGCAGAACGCGCTTTTGGTCTTTGAGATAGGCTTCTGCCATCTCGATCGCCGAGGTCGCAGGCGCATAGAACGCAGAGCCGGTCTTGAGCAGGCCAACGATCTCCGCACCGCCGTCGCGCGTACGCTGAACGATGCTGTCCAGTTTCTGTTGCGTGGTCCAACCCATCTCTACCAGATCGGGCAGCGGGATGCCTGCAACGGTCGAATAGCGCGTCAGCGGCACCATCGTGTCGCCGTGTCCGCCCAGAACGAAGGCTGTCACGTCTTTCATGGAGACGTTGAATTCAAGGCTCAGGAAGTGGCGGAACCGTGCGCTGTCCAGAACGCCTGCCATGCCGCAGACTTTCTCATGCGGCAGGCCGGAGAATTCGCGCAGCGCCCAAACCATCGCATCAAGCGGGTTGGTGATGCAGATCACGAACGCGTTCGGCGCGTTGTCGCGGATGCCTTCACCCACGGACTTCATGACTTTCAGGTTGATGCCCAGAAGGTCGTCGCGGCTCATGCCCGGCTTGCGCGGCACGCCCGCCGTCACGATGCACACGTCGGCGCCCGCGATGTCGGCGTAATCCTGCGTGCCTTTCAGCGCCGCGTCGAACCCTTCGGACGGGCCTGATTCCGCGATGTCGAGCGCTTTGCCCTCTGGGGTGCCCTCCGCGATGTCGAACAAGACGACGTCGCCCAGTTCCTTGAGTGCAACGAGGTGGGCAAGCGTGCCCCCGATCTGACCTGCGCCGATGAGCGCGATCTTGGGTCTGGCCATAAGAGAAGTCCTCTGATGTGATTGTGACTTGCGCGGTGCGTAGTGCGAACCGGGCGTCTGTGCAAGAGGGCGATGCGCGCCTTTGCATCTGGCGCCTTTGGGTCACGTATCGTAAGTCATTGGCAAAGAAGTGGAAAACCGGAGATCACACCATGATGCTGACCGATGTCTGGTTCTACGCAATTGCCGGGCCAGCCGCGATGTTTGCGGGTATTTCCAAGGGGGGCTTCGGGTCCGGGGCCGCATTCGCTGCCGCGTCGATTCTGGCACTGGTTGTCGAGCCGGGTCTGGCGCTTGGTGTCATGCTGCCGCTTTTGATGCTGATCGACGTCGCGACGCTGGGACCATATTGGAAGAAATGGGACACGCGCGGCGCGGTTTTGTTGATCGCGGGCGGTATTCCGGGCGTTGCACTGGGCGCGTGGCTTTACGCAGTGGTCGATGCGGATGTGTTCCGCGTACTGATCGGCGCGATTTCCATCGCATTCGTCGCGTGGCAACTGCTTAAATCCGCAAACGCGGCGCAGCAGCAGGGCAGGGGGGCGCAAAGGATTTTGCCCGACTGGATCGGCGCACTGGCCGGGTTGGTTGCGGGCTTTACCAGCTTTGTCAGCCATGCCGGAGGGCCGCCCGCCGCAGTCTATCTGCTCAGCAAGAACCTGACCAAGACGCAATATCAAGCCAGTACGGTCCTGATCTTTTGGGTGATCAATATCCTGAAATTCGTTCCTTACGCCTATCTGGGCATGTTCACATGGGAAACGGCGCGCGCCAATCTTGTCTTGGCGCCATTTGCGCTGGCCGGCGCCTGGGCCGGGGTAAAGCTGCATAGGATCGTGCCGGAGCGGCTCTTTTTCGGGCTGACTTATGTGTTGCTTTTGGCGACGGGGACCAAACTGATCTGGGATGGCCTGACCTGACGCCGCCGAGCGGGCTGAAGCATGGCCCTTGGGCTGGGCTGCCGAAAGGGCGGGTCGGCATTACCCCGGAACCGGTGGGACCAGAACCTTGCCGGTGGACGGCAGATGCCCGGCAAGGTTCAGTCCGATGGTCAGGGGCTGGTGACTTCAAGCTTGGCCAAAGGTTTGGGTGGCGCCGACAAGGAAGCGGCCGCCTTAAGCGACCGCTCCTCTGCTCGATAGTCTTTTAATCAGCTTAGGCGTCGTTGCCGTCTTCGGGGAGTGCTTCGACCAGCTCTTCGAAGGCTTGCCCAGATGCGACGAGGCATGTCAGGCCGTTCGGCATTGTCACCGTGATCGTCCATGTCCCGGTTTCGTCAGAGGCGAATACCTCAACCACCTGATTATTGGTACCCAGCCCCATGGATTGGCGCGATTCCCCATAACCTGAGGCGAGGCGATCGATCACCGCCTCACGCGGGGCGCAGTTGCGCGCATTCTGTGCCATGGCTGTGCCAGCCGTCAGTGCGATCAGGCCGAAGCCGATTGCGAAAGTCTTGAAAGTCGTCTTCATAGCGTTGCCGTCCTTTGGTCAAGGCAGCGACACGCTCATCTGGCCCAAACCGGAATATCTCCGGCGATGACGGGTCGGCCCCGGTTTCTGTCCTGTGCACACCAGAGCCAAGGTGTTGTCGGTGGCCCAACCGATGCGGCCCTCCCGCCGGTGTGCGAATGAGAACAATATGCGCACACCACACTGAAGCATTGGTTAATCCCCGGCGCGCTCCGTAAAATTTTTCAGGTTTTCGCTGCGTCGCGGCGGCAAGGGGGTTGATCATTCTGTAAAAAACAGCGACCCAACGCGCAACAATATTTCACGGCGAACCCGCAGGAGGAGTTTCAGATGTCAGATGAGCGCCCATATCGTTCCGTATTGTATATTCCCGGGTCGAAGCCGCGCGCGCTGGACAAGGCGCGCAATCTGCCCGTGGATGCGATCATCTTCGATCTGGAAGATGCCGTGTCGGCAGAGGAAAAGGACAGCGCGCGCGACACGCTGGCCGCTGCGATTGCCGAAGGCGGCTATGGGGCGCGGGTCAAGATCGTGCGGATCAACGGCTTTGACACCGAATGGGGGGCGAAAGACGCACAGGCCGTGGCTGCTATGGATGTGGATGCGGTGCTGCTTCCCAAGGTCGCCGGGCCAGAAGACCTTGATCAATTGGCTGCGATCACCGGTGACGTGCCGCTTTGGGCCATGATGGAAACCCCGCGAGGCATGTTGAATGCCGATGCAATTGCAGGACACCCCAAGCTGGCCGGGATGGTCATGGGCACAAATGATCTGGCCAAAGAGCTTCAGACCCGGTTCCGGGCGGACCGTCTGCCGCTGATGGCCGGGCTTGGGCATTGTGTTCTGGCCGCAAAGGCGCATGGCCGCATCATCGTCGATGGCGTCTACAACGCGTTCAAGGATGATGAAGGGCTGCGCGCCGAATGCGATCAGGGCCGCGACATGGGGTTTGATGGCAAGACGCTGATCCACCCGGCACAGGTGGATGTCACCAACACGGCCTTTGCGCCCTCTGATGAAGAAATCGAACTGGCCCGTCGTCAGATTGCCGCCTTCGAAGAGGTCGTTGCCTCGGGGCAGGGCGTTGCCGTCGTGGATGGCAAAATTGTCGAGAACCTGCATGTGGAGACCGCGAAAAAGACCATCGCGAAGGCACAAGCCATTGCAGCGATGGCCGGATAAGGGGACGCTGGCGCCGATTCACATAGGCAGGAGCGCGATATGACCCTACTGATTCTCGGATTGGCCATTTGGGTGGCAGCACATTTCTTCAAGCGCGCGGCGCCCGATATGCGTGCGCGCATGGGCGAACGCGGCAAGGGGATCGTCGCGTTGGCGCTTGTCCTGTCCGTCATCTTGATGATCTTCGGCTATCGCGCCGCGGATGGGGCGTTTTTCTGGGGGCGGCATCCGGCGACGGTTGGCATCAACAATCTGATGATGCTGTTCGCGTTGTATCTGACCTCGCCGGGGCCAAGCAAAGGCGCGCTGTTCTACAAGATGCGGCACCCGATGCTGACGGGCTTTCTGCTGTGGGCGTTGGCACACTTGCTGGTGAACGGCGATGTGCCGTCCTTCGTACTGTTTGGCGGGCTGGGGATCTGGGCGATTGCCGAAATGATCGTCATCAACCGGGCCGAACCCAACTGGACGCCGCCGCCGAAGGGGTCCATCGCCAAGGACGCGATGTTTGCAGGCGCAAGCGTGGTGTTGTTGCTGGTGATTGGCGGCATTCACACATGGCTCGGCTACCCGACCTTCGGATAAACCCAGATCTTTGGACATGACATGAAACTCTATCGATTTCTCAGCGAAGACGACACATCCGCCTTTTGTCACAAGGTGACCGCAGCCCTGTCGAAAGGCTGGGTATTGTATGGCGATCCAACCTACGCCTTCGACGCGAAGCGCGGGATCATGCGCTGCGGGCAGGCGGTCACGAAGGACGTGGAGGGGGACTATCACCCCGATCTGAAACTGGGAGAACAGTAAGACATGGCCAAAACCAATCCGGGCCGATTTTTCGAAGATTACAGCATCGGGCAGACGATCCAGCATGCGGTGCCGCGCACCGTAGGCGCGGGAGAACGGGCACTCTACCACGCGCTTTATCCCGCGCGGCACGCGATCTATTCCTCGGACGCGTTTGCGCAGGCCTGCGGCTTGGACGCGGCGCCGCTTGATGATCTTGCGGCCTTTCACGTGGTCTTTGGCAAAACCGTGCCGGATGTATCGCTGAACGCCGTCGCCAATCTGGGCTATGCCGAAGGGCGCTGGCTGAAGCCGGTCTGGCCGGGCGATACGTTGCGGTCAGTGTCCGAGGTGATCGGGCTGAAGCAGAACTCCAACGGGCGGACGGGGGTGGTCTATGTGCGCACCACCGGGTTCAACGAGAAGGACGAGGCGGTTCTGACCTATGTTCGCTGGGTGATGGTGCGTAAGCGGGATGCGGACGCGCCTGCGCCCGAAGCCGTTGTGCCTGAACTTGCCAAGACCGTCGCGGTCGAGGATCTGGTGATCCCCGAGGGGCTGACATTCGACGGCTACGACTACGATTTGGCGGGCGAGCCGCATCGCTGGGGCGACTACGAGGTGGGCGAGCAAATCGACCACGTCGACGGCGTCACTGTCGAAGAGGCCGAGCATATGATGGCGACGCGCCTTTGGCAGAACACCGCCAAGGTGCATTTCGACACATCCGCGCGGCCGGATGGTTCACGGCTGATCTATGGCGGACACGTGATTTCGATGGCGCGTGCGCTGTCTTTCAACGGGCTGGCCAATGCGCAAATGATCGTCGGTCTGAATGCGGGCGCACATGCGAACCCGTGCCTGTCCGGCGACACCATCCGTGCCTGGACCGAGGTGCTGGACAAAGCCGAAACCTCTGTGCCGGGTGTGGGGGCGCTGCGTCTGCGGCTGGTCGCAACCAAGGGCGGTGCGCCTTTCGAACTGCGGGGCGAGGACGGAAAATATCTGCCCGAAGTGCTGCTGGACCTCGATTACTGGGCGCTTTGTCCAATCTGATAGCGGCCGATCCGTAGGCTCCGATCTGAAAACGGTTGCGGGCGGCGTTCAATCGCCACCCGCCGCAAGCCGCGAGGTTGCCCAGCATCCCCCCCGCCCAATCGGGACAGCTTGCACTCGCGTTACAATGGAACGTCGTCATAGCCGCGCTTATGCGAGGCTGCGGCCTGAGTCATCATCTCCATCAGCTTGTTCGCTTCGGCGGCGTACTGTTCCATCGCGTTTTGATAGAACTCGGTCTGCACCTGCAAAAGCTCTGCCGGGGTCTTGCAATTCAGCAATGCCCGCTGGGTTTCCATGTCCTGCTGCAACCGGTCCGATACAAACCGCGCGCTTTCGGTCATCATCTCGACCCATGCGGTTGCCAAAGCCGGGTTGAACAGGGCCATTGCGGCGGCCATCCCGTCGCCTTGCAGGGTTTGCGATTTGGTTTTCGTAGATTTGTTCGTCATCTTTATCCTCCTTGTCCAAATGTCCCGGACCCGGCGGATGGGCAATCGTTACGCGGCGCACTGGGTAAAGACGATCCGCAAAATCCATTAACGGAATAGTAACCTTAACGACGCGCGTTCACAATTGCGCCGAGTGTCGCGGCAACGGCCAGTTTTTCCTGCGTGATGCGCGGCCATGTGGTTAGGGTGCGCCTATGTGGGCGCGAAATGTGATGTTCTGGGCAATAATGGGCGGCAAGGCACGGGCCTGCGATCTTGCGCTGGTGCTGGCGGTCGATGTCTCCGGCTCTGTCGATCGGGACGAATATCGGATTCAGATGGACGGGCTGGCCGCAGGATTGCGGGATGGCATCGTGGCCGAAGCCCTTGTGGATGCGCAGGCGATGGTCACGCTGGTCCAGTGGACCGGGTCGTCGCGGCAGCAGCAGACATTGCCATGGGCGCGCATGTCCAACTTTGCAGCGGTGGACAGCTTTGCCGCGCAGATTGCGCAGGATGCGCGGGTCTGGCGCAACTATTCCACAGCAATTGGCGAGGCGTTGACCGTGGGCCGCACGCTTTTGGCCGATATGGCGCATTGCAAGCGGCGGGTGATCGATCTGTCCGGGGACGGGGTTTCCAACGAAGGAACCGAACCGCCGCGGGTGCATTCGGCCCTGAACGCGGACGGCATCACCGCGAATGCCTTGGCCATTGAGACGGACGAGACCGACCTCACGGCCTACTTTTTCGAGAACGTCATCACCGGCGACGGGGCATTCGTCGAAACCGCAACCGGATTCGAGGATTATCCAGAAGCGATCCGCCGCAAACTGCAACGCGAAACCCGCAAAGCCACGGCGCAAAACACTGCGCCAATGCGTCCCATTCCAACAAGTTTCGAATAATGTGATCACGTGCAAACAACGTGTGATCACGTCCGCGAGTTGCCAGCAAGAAACTCAGCGTTATTGTGATCTTCGTACGTGACTTGTGAACTTTTCTGCTATCTAACCAGCAGGGAACCTAGAAAAACGGAGTCGCCATGGCCGATGTGAATCGGGGCAACCGCCCGCTATCTCCCTTCATGATCGGGCAGTATTACCGCCCGCAGATGACCTCTATCTCGTCTATCATGGTGCGGATCACCGGAATCGTTTCGCTTGGAACAGCATTCCTGATCGTTTTGTGGCTACTGACCGCCGCCACGTCCGAAAGCGCATTCAGCGTCGTGGACGGGCTGATGCGCAGCTTCATCGGCGATCTTCTGATGTTCGTGCTGACATGGGCGATCTGGTATCACATGCTGGGACGTCTGCGGCACGTCGTTTGGGATCTGGGCTACTGGGTCGAGGTCGAGATTTCCGAACATCTGGGCTGGGCCATGTTCATCGGCGCGACCGTGCTGACGATCCTGACCGCGATTGTAGTGTAAGGGGCAATTCGATGCGTTATCTGACTGATCGCAAGCGCGCGCAGGGCCTTGGTTCTGGCCGTAGCGGAACTCACCACCACTGGCAGATGCTTGTCAGCTCGGCGGCGTTGGCCGTGCTGGTGCCGATCTTCGTATTCACTTTCGGGCTGGGCTATGGCGGCAGCTATGAAGAAGTGCTGGCCTATTTCTCGCGGCCCTTCCCGGCAATCGTGACGGCTCTGATGCTGATCGTCGGGCTGTATCACATCCTTCAGGAAGTCACTGAAGCGATCGAAGACTATGTGCACGGCGTGGCTGGCAAGCTGCTGATCGTGGCCGCCAGCGCGGTATCTTACACGCTGATGGCAGCCGGGCTGTTCGCCCTTGTCAAACTCGCCCTTTGAATAACGCGCGCTAGGAAAGAAACCGAAAATGACTGCAGCATACGAATACGAGACGCATGAATATGACGTCGTGGTCGTCGGTGCCGGCGGCGCCGGGCTGCGCGCCACGCTTGGCATGGCGGAGCAGGGGCTGAGAACCGCTTGTATCTCCAAGGTGTTCCCGACCCGGTCGCACACCGTGGCGGCACAAGGCGGCATCGCCGCGTCGCTGGGCAATATGGGCCCCGACAGCTGGCAATGGCACATGTATGACACCGTCAAAGGCTCCGACTGGTTGGGCGACACGGATGCGATGGAATACCTCGCACGTGAGGCGCCCAAGGCGGTTTACGAACTGGAACATTACGGCGTTCCCTTCAGCCGGACCGAGGAAGGCAAGATTTACCAGCGGCCCTTCGGTGGGCACACGACCGAATTCGGCGAAGGCCCCCCGGTGCAGCGGACCTGTGCCGCAGCCGACCGGACCGGCCACGCCATTCTGCACACGCTTTATGGTCAGTCGCTCAAGAACAACGCGGAATTCTATATCGAGTATTTCGCGATCGACCTGATCATGTCCGAAGACGGCGTCTGCCAAGGCGTTCTGTGCTGGAAGCTTGATGACGGGACCATGCACCTCTTCGCGGCCAAGATGGTCGTTCTGGCGACCGGCGGCTATGGCCGCGCCTATTTCTCGGCCACGTCGGCGCATACCTGCACCGGCGATGGTGGCGGTATGACGGCACGGGCCGGGCTGCCCCTGCAGGATATGGAATTCGTCCAGTTTCACCCGACAGGGATCTACGGCTCTGGCTGCCTGATCACCGAGGGCGCACGGGGGGAGGGTGGTTACCTCACCAATTCCGAAGGCGAGCGGTTCATGGAACGCTACGCGCCGACGTATAAGGACCTTGCCAGCCGCGACGTGGTTTCGCGCTGCATGACGCTGGAAATCCGCGAAGGGCGCGGCGTTGGTGCGGATGGCGACCACATTCACCTGCACCTCAACCACTTGCCGCCCGAAACTCTGGCAGAGCGTCTGCCGGGCATCTCGGAATCGGCGCGGATTTTCGCAGGCGTGGACCTCACGAAAGAGCCGATTCCGGTTCTGCCGACGGTTCACTATAATATGGGCGGCATTCCGACCAATTACTGGGGCGAAGTGCTTGCGCCGACCAAGGACGATTCCGAAGCGATTGCACCGGGGCTGATGGCTGTGGGCGAAGCGGGCTGCGCCTCTGTGCACGGGGCCAACCGTCTTGGGTCCAACTCGCTGATCGACCTCGTCGTATTCGGCCGTGCCGCGGCGATCCGTGCTGGCCAGACGGTCGATCCCAAAACGCCGGTGCCGACACCGAACTCACGGTCGGTCGAAGCGGCCTTCAGCCGGTTCGATGGGCTGCGCTATGCCAAGGGGCATGTGCCGACATCCGACCTGCGCCTGGAAATGCAAAAGACGATGCAGGCCGATGCGGCTGTCTTCCGTACCGACAAGACGCTGGCCGAAGGGCAGAAGAAAATGGAAGCCGTGGCAGGCAAGATCAGTGATGTCAAAGTCACAGATACCTCGCTTGTCTGGAACTCCGACCTGATGGAAACGCTGGAACTGACCAACCTCATTCCAAACGCCGTTGCCACCGTTACCGCCGCCGCCGCGCGCAAGGAAAGCCGCGGCGCGCATGCGCATGAAGATTACCCTGACCGCGATGATGAGAACTGGCGCAAGCACAGCCTCGTCTGGTTCAAGGGCAATGAGGCTTCGCTCGGCTATCGTGGTGTGATCACACAGCCGCTGACAAGCCATAATGACGGGGGGATCGATCTGAAAAAGATCGCGCCAAAAGCGAGGGTGTATTGATGAAATCCATGTTTCTGTCTGCTGTGCTCGGGGCTGCCACCCTGGGCGGGGCGGCGCTGGCTGACCAGGCGGTGCAGGGCCAGGTGCTCAATTGCACTGCGCGCGTGCACGCACCGGGCAGCTACGAAGTGATCCGCAGCAGCGCGACAGTGCCAAGTGTTCAGCCCGCCTTTGGCGGCACGATCCGCGGCGCGGCGAATGTCAACGATTGCCTGCGGGACATCTATCAGGTGCAATATGGTGCCGCGGCCTATGGTGGTGCGGAAAGCGCCCCCAGCGCCAAGGAATGCAAAGGTTTGCGCCGAGTGTTCACAAGCTGCGTGTCAGACGAGATTTACGCCGATACGGGTGGTCTGGTCTATGGCTGCCGCCGCAACTCGTCGCCCTTGATCCGGGGAAGCAACTATTGCCGAAGCCGCTGATGATTGCCGGGTTTCTCCTGCTGGCTGCCTGCGCGCAGACACAGGACGCCGTCGACGGTGTGGCCCGCCGCAGCGCCAAAGCTGCGGTGAATGAGGCGCTTGTGACCCGCTTTCCCAACGTCCCGTCGCTTGCGGTGACGCCCTTTACCGATTGCGTGATCGACAACGCGTCCGCGCGCGAGATCGGAGAATTCGCAAAGGATGCGGTGGTCGGGGTATCCGAAACCACCGTTGCCCTGATCCAGTCCATCCTGCGCCGTCCCGAAACGACGCAATGCCTGACCCGCGCCGGCATCACTGCCTTGGCCGCGTAAGAGGAGAACTCCATGGTACAGTTCACGCTCCCCAAGAATTCCCGGATCACCACCGGCAAGACATGGCCAAAGCCGGACGGCGCGACCAACCTGCGCACGTTCAAGATTTACCGCTGGAACCCGGATGACGGCCAGAACCCGCGGGTCGATACCTATTTCGTGGACATGGACACATGCGGTCCGATGATCCTGGACGCGCTGATCAAGATCAAGAACGAGATCGACCCGACCCTGACCTTCCGCCGGTCCTGCCGCGAGGGGATCTGTGGTTCCTGCGCGATGAATATCGACGGGATCAATACGTTGGCCTGTATCTATGGCATGGATGAAGTGACCGGCGATGTGAAAATCTATCCGCTACCGCACATGCCGGTGGTAAAGGATTTGATCCCCGACCTGACGCATTTCTACGCGCAGCATGCTTCGATCATGCCGTGGCTTGAAACCAAGACCAACCGCCCGGCGAAAGAGTGGCGGCAATCCATCGACGACCGCAAAAAGCTTGACGGGTTGTATGAATGCGTGATGTGCGCGTCCTGCTCGACATCCTGCCCAAGCTATTGGTGGAACGGCGACCGCTACCTTGGACCGGCGGCGCTGTTGCATGCCTATCGCTGGATCATCGACAGCCGCGATGAAGCCACGGGCGAGCGTCTTGACGAACTGGAAGATCCGTTCAAGCTTTATCGCTGCCACACGATCATGAACTGCGCCAAGACTTGCCCCAAAGGGTTGAACCCGGCCAAGGCAATCGCAGAGATCAAGAAGATGATGGTCGAACGGGCCGTCTGAGGCTCGTCCTGTCAATCCTGTTTCCGGCACCCTCCGTGTTGCGGTGCCGGAACGTATCGCCCACCCCAATCCGCACCGCATCACGCGGCATTTAGCGCGCACGCCCCCGGTGTTTCGCCTGCAGTTCTTGAAATCGCGGTGTTAAGGCCCGATCTGTCCACTGTTGAAAATTCCGGGTCCTCGGACCGGGGAAGGGCGCCAAGAAACCGACATGCCGTTTATCATTGGATTGCTGATCGTTTTCGTTGTCTTGATCGTGGTCGCATCACGGCGCAAGACAACGCGCACATGCCGTTGGCGTGCCGAAAAATCCGGTGATCGCGGAGCCTTGCGCAAGTACCGCTGCGCCTCTTGCGGGCAAGAGGCGTTTACCGCACAGCCGGGTCCGCCGAACAAATGCCTCGTGGATCAACCCAAACTGTGACCGGCATTGCCGGGGCAGGGGCAACAACCCCATTGCGCGAACGGATTGTCTTGGTAGCGTGGCGCGAAAAGAAAGACGCCACTGATGACCCAAGATTTCGCCGACCGCCAACGCGCCTTGCCCCCCGTGATCTGCTACCCGCCCGAAACGCTGCCCGCGCCCGACCTTGCGCTTTACGCGCAGGCACGTGCGGGTGCGACCAAACTGTCAGAGGTCATCGTGCCCCCGCGCGAGGCCCGTGTGTTCGAAGTCCCCGCAGGGCATTTCTTTCGGATCACGTCGGTAGAGGGGCCGCAGGTCGGCGATCTTAATCTGCACAGCCTGCATGACCTGTCGGAACGGTTCTTCTCGGGCAAAACGCGGGCGCTGCATGGTACGCATGTCAGCACAGGGGATCGGCTTTGGTCGACTTTGCCGCATCTTCGACCGCTTGCCACCGTGACAGAGGACAGTCTGGATTGGTACGGCATCGACCCCCATGGCGGGTCTGTCCATGATGTGATCGGCACGCGCTGCGATCCCTATACGCACCACGCGCTGACAGGCGGGCAATACCACCATTGCTGTCATTCCAACCTGACACGCGCTTTGGCAGACTACATGCAAGTTCCGCGCAAAGAAGCGGAATTGCTGGTTCACGACGTTCTGAATGTTTTCATGTGCACCGGCTTTACCCGTGATACGGGGCAGTATTTCATGAAGGCCAGCCCTGTGCGTCCAGGCGATTACATTGAATTTCTGGCTGAAACGGATCTGCTGGGAAACCTGTCCGCCTGTCCGGGAGGGGATTGTTCCGCGTCCCATTCGTCGGACGTTGCTGCATGCTTTCCGTTGAAAGTGGAGATCTACCAACCGCAACAGGAAAGTCTGCGCGGTTGGCAGGAGGCGTCAAAAAGCGGCTACGATCGCAGCCACGGGTAACGCGGCGTCCCTCAGGCGAAGGCCGCTTCCAAGGCAATCTCGACCATGTCGCCGAAAGAGCGTTCTCTTTGATCGGAAGGCAATGCCTCTCCGGTTTGCAAATGGTCCGAAACCGTAAGCACGGCCAATGCACGGCATCCATGGCGCGCGGCAAGGATGTAAAGTTCCGCCGCTTCCATTTCGACACCAAGAATACCGTGGCGGACCATTTGTTCGTCCAGGTCAGGCCGCTCGGCATAAAACACGTCAGAGGAATAAATCCCCCCCACATGGGTTTTCACATCGCGCGTCGCGGCTGCGGAAACAGCAGCCGACAACAGATCCCAATCCGCACAGGGAGCCAGATTGAACTCCTTGAGAATTGCGGACGAAGGTGTGCTGACAGAGCTTGCGGTCATCGCAATGATAACATCACGAATGCCCACATGCGGCTGCATTCCACCACAAGACCCGATCCGGATCAGTGTTTTCGCGCCGTAGTCCCGGATCAATTCATTGGCGTAAATGGAAAAGGACGGCATGCCCATTCCACTCCCCTGGATCGTGACCCGGTTCCCTTTCCACGTCCCGGTAAAGCCAAGCATCCCACGGACTTCGTTCACACATTCCGCATTATCAAGAAATGTCTGCGCAGCCCATTTCGCACGGTAAGGATCGCCGGGCATCAATACGGTCTCGGCGATCTGACCCGGCTTTGCGCCGATATGAATTGTCATGTGGTCAGAGTTCCATCGTCGACGGATCGGTGCCTGCTGCGACGGCATCCTTGAACCAACGCGGCTGGCGGCCTTTACCAGTCCAGGTCTGGTCCGGGTCGGATGGGTTCACATATTTCGGGTCGCCGCTGGGGCTGACCCCGCCTTTCTTCCGGCCACGCGCGGACGCGCCACCGGTCAGTTCCGAAAGCGAAAAGCCGAACTTCGCTGCGGCCTTTTCCGCTGCCTTTTTTGCTTCGCGGCGCTCACGCACGGCGACGATTTTCAATTCAGCTTGAACGTCCTTTAACAGCTTTTCGAGCTGCTTTTTGTTCATAGTTGTCAGGTCTACTGCCATATTCTATTCCTCCGAGAATTCCTGCGGGCATTCACGCGAAGGACATTAGGGAACTGCTCTTATCAAAGCAATTCCCCGAAAATAGGTGGTTTGTGTCAGCTTTTTTCCGCCTATTCGGCGGCAACAGCCTGTGGGTCGGCAAGTGTCACGATATCGGTCATGATCGTATTCAACTCGAAATCTTTCGGCGTATAAACACGTGCCACACCCATAGCGCGAAGTTTGTCGGCGTCCTCGTCGGGAATAATGCCGCCCACGATCACGGGAATATGGCTTAGCCCTTCATTTTTAAGACGGGTCAAAACGTCTTCCACCAGCGGCAAATGGCTGCCCGAAAGAATGGAAAGTCCGACCACATGCGCGTCGTCGTTTTTCGCGGCATTCACAATTTCCTCGGGCGTCAGTCGAATACCCTCATAGGAAATATCCATTCCGCAATCGCGCGCGCGCACTGCAATTTGCTCCGCCCCGTTGGAGTGGCCATCAAGCCCCGGCTTGCCGACAAGGAATTTCAAACGGCGGCCCAAACGGTCACTGACCGCATCAACGGAAGCGATGATATCTTCCAGCCCTTCGGTCTTGTTGGAGCGGCCAGAGGCGACACCCGTCGGGCCGCGATACTCTCCGTGCACGGACCGCATTTGCGCGGCCCATTCGCCGGTCGTCACGCCAACACGCGCACAAAGAATAGAGGCGGGCATGATATTGTCCCCCGCCGCTGCGGCGGCGCGCAGTCCGGCCAATGCGTTCTTTACCGCGGTGTCATCGCGTTCCGACCGCCACGCATTCAGGCGGTCGATCTGCTCTTGCTCCACTGCCGGGTCGACAACCATGATGCCGCCATCGCCCGTCATTAGCGGCGATGCCTCGCCTTTCTGCCAGCGGTTGACGCCGACCACGATCGTCTCGCCAGCTTCGATCCGGTTGAGCCGTTCGGAGTTGCTTTCGACCAAACGCGATTTCATGTAGTCGATCGCGCCGATTGCGCCGTCCATGCTTTCCAGCGTCGCCAGCTCATGCCGCGCGCCTTCTTTCAACGCTTCGACCTTGGCATCTACCGACGGGTTGCCATCGAACAGATCATCGAATTCCAGCAGATCGGTTTCATAGGCTAGGATTTGCTGCATCCGCATCGACCATTGCTGATCCCAGGGGCGGGGCAGGCCAAGCGCTTCGTTCCATGCCGGTAGCTGCACCGCCCGTGCCCGTGCCTTTTTCGACAAGGTGACGGCCAGCATCTCGATCAGGATACGGTAGACGTTGTTTTCCGGCTGTTGCTCTGTCAGCCCAAGAGAGTTGACCTGCACGCCATAGCGGAAGCGCCGCATCTTCGCGTCCTCGACCCCGTAGCGGTCGCGGCAGATTTCATCCCACAGATCGACGAAGGCCCGCATCTTGCACATCTCGGTCACGAAACGGATGCCGGCATTCACGAAGAACGAAATACGGCCAACGACGGTTGGGAAATCCTCGGCCGGGATACGCGGTTTCAATTCGTCCAGAACCGCCTGCGCCGTGGCCAGCGCAAAGGCCAGCTCTTGTTCCGGCGTCGCCCCGGCTTCTTGCAGGTGATAGGAACACACGTTCATCGGGTTCCATTTGGGCACGTTGGTATAGCAATACTCGGCCACGTCCGCGATCATCTTCAGCGATGGTTTGGGCGGGCAGATATATGTGCCGCGCGACAGGTATTCCTTGATCAGATCGTTCTGAACCGTGCCCTGCAACTTGGCGACATCCGCGCCTTGTTCCTCGGCCACGGCGATATAAAGCGATAGCAGCCAGGGCGCGGTCGCGTTGATCGTCATGGAGGTGTTCATCTGTTCCAGCGGGATCTGATCGAACAGCGTGCGCATATCGCCCAGATGCGAAACCGGCACGCCGACCTTGCCCACTTCGCCACGGCTCAACACGTGATCGCTGTCATAGCCGGTCTGCGTCGGCAGATCGAAAGCCACGGAAAGGCCGGTCTGACCCTTTTCGAGGTTCTTGCGATACAGCGCATTGGACGCAGCGGCAGTGGAATGTCCGGCATAGGTCCGGATCAGCCAGGGGCGGTCTTTCTGCGGTTGCGACATGGGCACCTCTCGGAATCACAAATGGGTAATTTTATTTCGTCAGGGATGTGATACTTGGAAGATTGTGCCAATGTCAATTCGCTGCATCGCGGCGATACGCAAGGTTATTAATGGCCCCCGACATAGGCCCTTTCCAAAGCGCCAAAGCCACACTGCCCGGACGTTTCTGCCTAATTGCGATTGCCTTGAATTTGTGCGCTTGCCGCTCCGGCGATGACCTGCCACGGTCTGCGCCATGTCGCAAACGGTTGAATTGCCCATCTGGCTTTTTGTCCTGATCGTGGTGTTCGCCGCGGTCACTTTCGCGTCGCATTTTCTGTTCCCCTCGGTCCGCTGGTTTTTACGGCGACGTCTGGAACGCGCCGTGGCGCGGCTGAACCAGCGCCTGACCCGGCCGATTGAACCGTTCAAGCTGGTGGCGCGTCACGACATGATTCAGCGGCTGATCTATGACCCGGAAGTGACCCGCGCGATTGTCGAATACGCGCGCAAATCATCCGTGCGTGAAGACGTGGCCTTTGAAAAGGCGCGTAGCTACGCGCGCGAGATCGTCCCAAGCTTTTCCGCCTTTGCCTATTTCGGGTTGGGCATCCGCTTGGCCCGGTGGCTGGCCAATGCGCTCTACACAGTGCGCTGCGGGCCGCGAAATGATGACATCATCGCGAATATTCCGACCGACGCCACGGCGGTGTTCATAATGAATCATCGCTCCAACATGGATTACGTGCTGGTCACGTATCTGGCCGGGCGCGCCTCTGCGCTGTCCTATGCCGTGGGGGAGTGGGCGCGGGTCTGGCCGTTGTCGCGGCTTATCAAATCCATGGGGGCGCATTTCATTCGGCGCAAATCGCGCGGGCAGCTTTATCGCAAGGTGCTGGCCCGCTATGTGCAGATGGCGACCGAAGGCGGCGTGACACAGGCAATCTTTCCCGAAGGCGGGCTGAGCCTTGATGGGAACCTCGCGCCGCCGAAACTGGGGCTACTGTCTTACGTGGTAGAGGCCGGGCGAGAGAGTGATCGCGACGTGGTCTTTGTGCCGGTGGCAATCAATTACGACCGCATATTGGAAGACAGGGTGTTGATGGCGGCGCATCAGCGTGGCGATCGCCGTTTTGGCGCGCGGATCAGCGTCGTGGTTGGGTTCATTCTGCAAAAGCTATGGCTGCGGGTGCGCGGCAAGTTCCTGCGCTTTGGTTCGGCTGCGGTCGTGTTTGGCGAGCCGCTGTCTTTGCAGTCATTCGATGCGGACGCCCCGGTAGAGGCCTTGGCGCAAGACTTGATGACCCGTATCGAAGCGGCCATGCCGCGCCTTGCGGTTCCACTGTTGTCAAAACGCCTGTTGGAACAGGGCGCGCCGACCAGTCGCACAGCCTTGATGATGCAAGCGGCGCAGGACATGGAGGCCGCCCCGGAGCGCTACCTGTTGAATCCTAGCGAAAACCCAATGCAGGTCTTGGACGCGGCGCTGGATCAGATGATCGCGCGGGGATTTGTCACCGTGGATGCGGACCGGGTCACGATCTGCGAGGGCGAACGCGACGCGCTGCGCTTCTATGCCAACTCAACAGAGCAGAGCGAACGCACTTATTCTGCGGCCGCAAAGTAATATTCTGCGCCTGCTGGGTCACAAAATTACCCAAACAGGCAATTCATCTATTGCTTTATTTCGCGCGCATCCATATTCCTGCTCAAACGCACCGCGATTCTGCGGCGCAGCACTTGTTGATACGGAGGCTTGGATGGCTTTGGATACCGACGGTTCGATTACTTATGAGGCGCCCGAGAAAGACCTCTATGAATTGGGCGAAATTCCCCCAATGGGCTATGTGCCCAAGCAGATGTACGCGTGGACGATCCGCAAGGAACGCCATGGCGAACCCGATACGGCCATGCAGGTCGAGGTCGTGGACGTGCCCCAGCTGGACAGCCACGAGGTGCTCGTCCTCGTGATGGCGGCTGGCGTCAATTATAACGGTGTCTGGGCCGCGCTCGGTCAGCCGATCTCTCCCTTTGACGGCCATGGCGCGCCCTATCATATCGCGGGTTCCGATGCCTCTGGGATCGTTTGGGCCGTGGGTGACAAGGTGAAGCGCTGGAAAGTCGGCGATGAGGTCGTGATCCACTGCAATCAGGACGATGGTGACGACGAGGAATGCAACGGTGGCGATCCGATGTATTCGCCCTCGCAGCGGATTTGGGGCTATGAAACACCCGATGGGTCTTTCGCGCAGTTCACCAATGTGCAGGCACAGCAGCTTATGCCGCGTCCCAAGCACCTGACTTGGGAAGAAAGCGCCTGCTACACGCTGACACTGGCGACTGCCTATCGGATGCTGTTCGGGCACGAGCCGCATGACCTAAAACCGGGTCAGAACGTGCTGGTCTGGGGGGCGTCGGGGGGCCTTGGCTCCTACGCGATCCAGTTGATCAATACGGCGGGCGCGAACGCGATTGGCGTGATCTCTGACGAGGACAAGCGTGACTTCGTGATGGGGCTGGGCGCCAAGGGCGTTCTGAACCGCAAGGATTTCAACTGTTGGGGCCAGCTTCCAACGGTCAACACGCCCGAATATGCGGAGTGGTTCAAGGAAGCGCGCAAATTTGGCAAGGCGATCTGGGATATCACCGGCAAGGGCAACAACGTCGATATGGTGTTCGAACACCCCGGCGAGGCAACCTTCCCCGTATCCACCTTCGTTGTGAAGAAGGGCGGCATGGTCGTGATTTGTGCCGGTACGACCGGTTTCAACTGCACCTTTGACGTCCGTTATCTGTGGATGCACCAGAAGCGTGTGCAGGGGTCGCACTTCGCGCATCTCAAGCAAGCGTCCTCGGCCAACAAGCTGATGATCGAACGCCGTCTTGATCCGTGCATGTCCGAGGTCTTTACCTGGGCGGACCTGCCGCAGGCGCACATGAAAATGCTCCGGAACGAGCATAAGCCCGGCAACATGTCCGTGCTGGTGCAAGCGCCGAAAACCGGCCTGAGAACGCTGGAAGAGGTGCTTGACGCGAAAGGCTGACACGCCTTCAATCGTAAGTTGGAAATGAATGGGCTCGCGAATCAAGATTGTTTCGCGGGCCTTTTTCTATTAAGGGTTGCAATGCCCCCGGAATATCCGCCATCGTGCCCGATACCTCACCATTTCTGGGGAGTGAAAATTCGCGAATATCGCCGCCTCTTAACCCATGGTAGTCTTATGTTAACTCATCGTTAACCAAAAAAGGGCGACTTTCTTATGACAAACGAGTGGATCCTAGACGTCCTCACTGACCTCAAGAACTTCGCACGTGCCAATGGCCTGCCGTCCCTCGCAGAGCAGCTGGCCGACACGGCGGACTTGGCAGCGGTGGAGCTGGCGTCCGTTGAAATGAAGGCAAGTACTGCCAATGGTGACGAACTCTCGGCTGGAAGAAATATTGGAGAGGCTGGAGAAGGCCGACGGGCTTGAAGGGCTTCAGTCGTCGATCGTCAGCCTCCGGGACGAGTTTGCGATCGACCATCTGGTCTATCACTGGGTGGACTCGCTGGGGGCACATTCCGGCGTCGGCACCTACAGTCTTGAATGGCGGCAAAAGTATGAACAGCAGCAATTTCACAGGGTCGATCCGGTCATTCTTGGCTGCTACCAGCGGTTCCATCCGGTCGATTGGAAACAACTGGATTGGTCGACAAAGGCCGCTCGCCACTTTCTTCGCGTGGCAACCGAATATGAGGTCGGCAATCAGGGTTACTCCGTCCCGATCCGCGGTCCGAACGGGCAATTTGCACTGTTTACCGCAAACCACACATGCTCGGATGAAGAATGGAGCGCCTTCATCGAAGAACACCGGCGCATGCTGGTACTGATCGCGCATTACTTCAACGAAAAGGCGCTGGAATTGGAACCGGACCGCGCCCCGGAAGCGGCGCAAAACCTGTCGCCGCGGGAAGTGGATGCGATGACCTTGTTGGCAATGGGTTACTCCCGCGCGCAGGTCGCTGACACGCTGTCCATTTCTGAACATACCTTGCGGGTTTATATCGAAAGCGCACGGTTCAAGCTGGGCGCGCTGAACACCACACACGCGGTCGCCCGCGCCCTGAGCCGGGGTTTGATCGTCGTGTGATGCCTACAAGCTGCGCGTGTGCGCAAACTTAATGCAGCCTTACCGCATCCGCACGGTGGGGTTAAAATAACGCGCGTGGCGGCAATAGGCTCTTAAAACCTCATAGCTTATCCCTGTGATCAGTCCCCAATTCCAATAAAGGAACGATCACATGCTCCGCTATGTCTATGCCGAAGACCTCCACCGTTTCCCGAAACTGCGTGACACCATGTTCCGCGACCGCGCCGATCAGTTCAGCGCGCGCCTTGGGTGGGAAGTCAATGTTGATGAAAACGGGTTCGAAACCGACCAGTATGATGCGCTGAACCCGCTTTATGTCATCTGGGAAATGCCCGACGGCACGCATGGCGGATCGATGCGGTTCCTTCCGACGACGGGGCGGACCATGATCAATGAACATTTCAGCCACATCATGGGCGGCGGAACGGTCGAAAGCCCGCTGGTCTGGGAATGCACACGATTCTGCCTGAAGCGCGGCGCCCCGGCGCATGTGGCAGCAGCATTGATGCTGGGGGGCGGCGAAATCATGGAAGGCTTCGGCATCGTCAACTTCGTCGGCGTATTCGACGCCCGCATGGTGCGCATCTATCGCATGATCGGGTCCTCGCCGGATGTGCTTGGCTCGATTGGGGAGGGGCGTGACCAGATCAGTGTCGGGCTTTGGGATTTCACGACCGAAGCCAAGGCGAAAGTCGCCGCGCGCGCGGGTCTGACAGCGGAACAGTCCCGTATGTGGTTCGAAAACTCCTTCGGGCGCGCCGTGCAGCCAAGCGACACGAATTGGGCTGTGCGGGCGCTCGCCTGACGCTTTGATCTGGTAGCCCCCTGCCGGGGCGGTTAGGGTCCGCCCATGACCGCCCCGGCAGTATCGTTTTCCGAAGACCAGGCCGCCGCCCATGACAGCATCTCCGAGATGCTGCGCACGATGGGCGTCGATCTTGATGATGGCGTCCTCATGCCCCGGCGCGAGGGGATCAGTTCCATCGCCGCCGTGACGGGCAAAGCAGGGTCCGGCAAGACGCTGCTGCTGGCCGAGCTCGCCAAAGCGCTGCAAGACGCCGGGGTCGAGGTTATCTCTGGCGATTACGAAAGCCGAAAGTCCAAGGACAAACGTACCCTTGCGATCCTCGCGCCCACGAACAAGGCGGCCAGCGTGCTGCGCCTGCGCGGCGTCCCGGCCACAACCATTCACCGCATCCTTTATACGCCTGTTTACGATCCCGAATACGAGCGGATCGCCGAATGGCTCATGGGCAATGGCGAAAAGCCCCAGATCGAGGCGTTGACCGAACAGGCGCTGGACCGTGCGTGGAACTTTTATCAGACCAACAAGTCGATTCCCGGCGCTTTGGCTGCGGCCGGGCTACGCGGATCTGATTTCATCACCGGCTGGAAACGCCGGGAAGAGCCGCTGGATATCGGGTTCATCGACGAATCCTCCATGCTCGACAATCGGCAGTTCGAGGACTTGAAGGAAATCTTTCCGACGCTGCTTCTGTTCGGCGATCCCGCGCAGCTTGCGCCGGTGCAGCAATCGGGCGAGATGGTCTTTGACCGCCTGCCAGAGGAACGCCGCCTGAACCTTGCGCGGGTCCACCGGCAGGACGCGGACAACCCGATCCTTGATCTGGCACATGCCCTTGCCGACCCGCAGCTTGAATTCCACAGCTTTGAACAGATGATCGAAGAAGCTGCCCGCCAAGACGACCGCGTGGTGATGGCGCAGCGGGTCGAGGTCGATCTGATGGCGCGATCCCCGGTATTGGTGTGGCGCAACGCGACGCGTATTCGGCTTATCAATGCGTTCCGCCAGGTCCACGGCGCGCCGGAAGATGCGCTGATGCCGGGTGAGCCCTTGATCTGCGACGGGATCGAACTGCCTTTGAAACACCGCAAGAAACGGCTCGACCTTGAGGCGCGCGGCCTGATCAAAGGCGCGCAGGTGATCTATCTGAGCGAAGGGAAGCGCCCCGGTTTTTCGCGTCTCCACGTCGTTGGCGCAGAGCAGCCGCAGGTCTCTGCCGCGTCCATCGTAAAAATTGAAAAACCGGATGAAGAAGAACCCTTCATCCCCTTCGCGGCCAATATGGGCGCGACCTTCCTGCACGGTGCGGCGGTGACGATCCACAAGGCGCAGGGCTCGCAATGGGATACGGTGCAGGTTTTTGCGCCCGATCTTTACGCGGCGGCGCGGGTGGGCCGGATGGAGGCCGGTCAACCGCTGTGGAAACGTCTGGCCTATGTGGCGATCACCCGCGCGTCCGAACGTCTGCATTGGGTGGTGCGCGCACGGCTGTCGAAACCCAACGGACCGCTCAGGACGGACGATCTGCGCAGCGTCCCGCGAACGCCGCTGGCGCTGGAAACCACGGAGGAGACAGAATGAAAACGATCTTGATCACAGGGGCAAGCTCCGGCGTCGGGAAATCGGCTGCGGAGACCTTTCTGCAAGCGGGCTGGACAGTTGGTTTGATGGCGCGCCGCGCGGCTGCGCTTGAAGAGGTCGCGGCCGGGCGCGAAGCGGCCATCGTACTGCCGGGCGATGTCACGAAACCGGCCGAGGTTGAAAAATGCTTTGCCGATTTTGCCCAAAGGGCCGGGGGGATCGATGTGCTTTTCAACAATGCCGGCATTTTCAAACCCGCCGCGCCGATCGATGAAACCCCGGTGGAAGACTGGGATCAGGCGCTCGCCGTCAATCTGACTGGCATGTTCCTGTGCGCCCGCGCGGCCTTTGCCCAGATGCGCAAGCAGGGTGGGGGCCGGATCATCAATAACGGGTCCGTCTCTGCCCATGTGCCGCGCGAGAACGCCGTGACCTACACCACGACAAAACACGCGGTGACGGGACTGACCAAACAGCTCAGCCTTGATGGGCGGGATCTGAACATCTGCTGCGGGCAAATCGATATCGGCAACGCGGAAAGCGAGATGGTCGCAGCGATGAAGGCGAAGGTGCCGGACCTGCCGACCATGTCGGTGGAGGATGTCTCACGCTCGCTTTTGCACATGGCGTCACTGCCGCTTGATACCAACGTGCTGACGATGACGATCATGGCCAACAAGATGCCCTATGTCGGGCGCGGCTAGTTCCGGAGCAGCGAGAACGCAGCGCTTGCCGTCCACCCGGCGGCAATCGCGATCGCAAGTGACATGATGCCGTAAAGCAGCGGTTGTTGCCGTGACATGTCGAACAGCCACCGCTCCAGCCCGACCTTGTCGACGGTGATGGTGGTTTCAAAATCGGATACGATCTGCCCTTCGCGCGCAAGGAAAATGCGCGTCGCGTATTCGCCTTCGACCAAGGCGGCGGGCAGTTGGATGCGCGTGCGGAACAGGGTCTGCTCATCGACCGCGACTTTGTTTTCAAGAAGCTGGTACTGGCCGCTATCTTCCCGGATGCGGATCAGCGCCCGTGTGAAATTGCGCGAATCCAGTATGTTCTGCGGCGCGCCGACGGACCGGATCGCGCGGGGGATCGAAATGCGGTGGCGCAGGTCTTCCACGTCCGACAGAACCTCGCGCAGCGGGCCGCTTGTTGCCACCGCATAGAAGGCCGGGGCCGCATCGACTTCCACCGCGTCGGTATTGACCCAGATGCCATAGCGTTTCGCCTTGCGGCGGACCAAAACGGCTTGCGACGGCCCGGCAACGGTGACGATCACCTCAAGCTGTGATGTGTCGGGGATCGGAACCTCTCGCTTGACCGCGCCGAAGATCAGGATTTCCGACCCGTCAAAGCTGGTGGTGATGGCCACGCGGTCCTGCGACAGGCCCAGCACGACGTTCTCCGCCGTGGCGGGCAGGGCGAGCCAAAGCAGCAGGAGGCAAAGCCGCAGCATCTCAGTGCCCCCCGCTTGCGCCAAGGGTGTAAAGCTCTGACGGTTGCAAAAGCAGGTCCAGCGCGAGCTTGCCGCAGACCACCAGAACCATCAGCGCCAGCAGGATCCGCAACTGTTCAGCCTTCAGGTGAACGCCGATCCGTGTGCCGATCTGCGCCCCGATCACGCCGCCCACCAGCAGCAGCACCGCCAGCACGATATCCACCGTGTAGTTCGTCGTCGCATGAAGCAGGGTGGTGAAGCCGGTGACGAAGATGATCTGGAACAGCGATGTGCCAACCACGACCTTCGTGGGCATCCCCAGCAGGTAGATCATCGCAGGCACCATGATGAAGCCGCCGCCGACGCCCATGATCGCCGACAAGATACCCACCAGCAGCCCGACAAGAAGTGGCGGGATCACCGAGATATAAAGCCCGGACACCCGGAAACGCATCTTGAAGGGCAGCTTGTGCACAAGCCCGTGCTTGCGTTTGGTCGGTGCCGTGGCCCCTTTACGCGTCTTGCGGATCGCATTCAGGCTTTCGATGAACATCAGCCCACCGATAATCCCAAGAAACACCACATAGCAAAGCCGGACGAGCAGATCGACCTGGCCCAGCGATTTCAGATAGTTGAACAGCACAACGCCAAGCGCAGCCCCGACAAGGCCGCCAATCAGCAGCACCGTCCCCATTTTCAGATCGACGGTCTTTCGCCTGAGATGCGCCAGCACGCCGGAAAAGGAGGACGCGACGATCTGGTTCGCCTCTGTCGCGACGGCCACAGCCGGGGGAATGCCGATAAAAAACAGCAGCGGCGTCATCAAGAAGCCGCCGCCCACGCCGAACATGCCAGACAAAACCCCGACAAGCCCCCCCAGTCCCAAAAGCAGGAATGCGTTGACCGAAACTTCGGCGATGGGGAGGTATATCTGCATATGCTCTGTTAGCGCTTAACCATCGGGCAAATCAACTCCCATGCCGCGGGGCAGAATGAACTTTCCGCCGCGCGCGCACTTCGTATCCTATCGTTCCTTCACATAAGGCACGCCGCCTGCACGGGGCGGGATCGCCTTGCCGACAAACCCGGCAAGAATGATCACCGTCAGCACATAGGGCAGCACGTCCATGGCCTGCACCGGTACAGTAAACACGCCAAGATCAAGATTCTGATAACGCAGGGCGATGGCTTGAAGCAGCCCGAACAGCAGGCACGACCACATCGCGGGCCAAGGGCGCCATTTGGCAAAGATCAGCGCCGCCAGCGCGATGAACCCGCGCCCCGCGGTCATGTCCTTCACAAAGCCTGCTTGCAGCGCAGTGGCAAGATACGCCCCGGCAATGCCGCACAGCACACCGCAAATCGCCACGGCTGCATAGCGCAGGCCAACGACCGACACGCCTGCCGTATCCACCGCTGCCGGGTTCTCGCCCACGGCGCGCAGGCGCAGGCCAAAGCGGGTGCGATAGATCACCCACCATGTTCCGGGCACCAGCAGGAAGGTCACGTAAACGAGGATCGAATGGCCCGACAGCAACTCGGCATAGATCGGCCCAAGGAACGGTACATCGGCCACCGCCTCGGCGAAGGGCAGGATGATCGGCTCGAACCGGGCGCCGCCGAACAGGGAGGGTGTCCGCCCGCCAAGCTGGAACCAGTCCTGCGCGATCACCACGGTCATGCCTGCCGCGAGAAAGTTGATCGCCACGCCGGAAATCAGCTGATTGCCTCGGAAGGTGATGGAGGCCAGCCCATGCAGCGCCGCCAGCGCCACTGACGATGCGGCCCCGGCCAACAGGCCCAGCCAGACCGACCCGGTGACATAGGCCACAGCCGCAGAAAACATCGCTGCGATCAGCATTTTGCCTTCAAGCCCGATATCGAAAATCCCGGCGCGTTCGGAAAAGAACCCGGCAAGACAGGCCAGCAGCAGCGGCGTGGCCAGACGGATCGTCGAATCGAGGATCTGGATGATCGTCAGGAAATCCATCAGCGCACCTCCTTGCCGCGCAGGGCGAGGAAAATCCGCTCCAGCGGCATACGGACCATATTGTCGAGCGCCCCGGTGAACATGATCACAAGCGCCTGAATGACGATGATCATCTCTCGCGGGATCGAGGTGAAAAAGGCAAGCTCTGCGCCGCCCTGATAGAGAAACCCGAAGAGGATCGCGGCAAGGAACACACCAAACGGGTGCGAGCGTCCCATCAGCGCCACGGCAATACCCAGAAAGCCCGCGCCCTCGGTCGGGTTCAGTACCAGGCGTTCGGCCTCGCCCATGACGTTGTTGATTGCCATCAGCCCGGCCAGACCGCCGGAAATCAGCATGGCGATCATCGTGATCCGCACACCGCTGATGCCCGCATAGCGCGCCGCCGATTGCGACTTGCCGAAAGCGCGGATTTCAAACCCAAGACGGGTGCGCCAGATCAGCAGCCAGACAAGGACGCAGGCGGCCAACGCGATGAACAAAGAGACATTGGCCGGTGTGGATTTGGAAAACGCAATTCCGAAAGGCGCAAGGATGTCATGCAAGGTGGGCAGATGGACAGCCTCGGCAAAGCGGGCAGTGGCCGGATCCTGCGAGCCTTTGGGCTTGAGGACATTGACCAGCATATAGTTCAGCACCGCGGCACCGATGAAGTTGAACATGATCGTCGTGATCACGATATGGCTGCCCCGCTTGGCCTGAAGCCAAGCCGGAATCGCGGCCCAAAGCGCCCCGAATGCCGCGCCGCCGATCATTGCGAAAAGCAGGGCAATGGTCCAATGCGGCCACGGCACCAGCAGACACACAAGCGCCACGCCCAAACCGCCCAGCAGCGCCTGACCTTCGCCGCCGATATTGAACAGCGACGCATGGAAGGCGACCGCAAAGGCCAGCCCGGTGAACATGAAATTGGTCGCGTAATACAGCGTATAGCCCCAGCCATAGGTGGAGCCGAACGCGCCTTGAACCATGATCTTGAGCGCATTGAGAGGGTCTTCGCCGATGGCGATGATGACAATCGCAGAGAAGATCGCCGCCAGCAGCAACGAGATAATCGGAATGAGCGTCACTTCCGCCCACTTGGGTACCACGTCCATCAGGCTGCCTCCCCGCTTACGCCGGCCATCAGAAGGCCCAGTTCTTTTTCGTCGGTCTGGCTTGGTAGACGTTCGCCCATGATCTGTCCATCGAACATGACCGCAACACGATCGGACAAGGACAGGATTTCCTCCAACTCGACCGATACCAGCAGGATCGCTTTCCCCTGATCCCGCAGCGCCACGATTTGCTGGTGGATGAATTCAATCGCGCCAATATCCACACCCCGCGTCGGCTGGCCGATCAGCAGAAGGTCCGGATTGCGTTCGATCTCGCGGGCCAGAACGATTTTCTGCTGGTTCCCGCCCGAGAAATTCTTGGCCGCAAGCGCCGGGTTGGGTGGGCGCACGTCGAAGCGTTCCATCTTGGCCTCGGTATCGGCCCGCACCGCGCTGTTATCCATCAGAACCCCGCGATTATAGGCGGCGTCGTCGTGATACCCGAAGGCGACGTTTTCCCACGCGGCGAAATCCATGATCAGCCCTTCGCGCTGGCGGTCTTCGGGCACATGGCTGACGCCGCTTTCCCGGCGGGATCGGCCATCTGCACCCGCGCCGGTCAGCGGCATCAGGGTGCCATTGACCCGCACTTCGCCAGTGGCGTCCATATAGCCGCCCAGAACCTCAAGCAGTTCCGACTGGCCATTCCCGGCCACGCCCGCAATCCCAAGAATTTCGCCCGCGCGCACCTGCAAATCGATGCTGCGCAGCCGTTCCACGCCCATCTCATCGACAACCCGCAGGTTCTTCACATCCAGGATAACATCGCCCGGTTGCGCCGGGGTCTTGTCCACCTGAAGCAGAACCTTGCGGCCCACCATCAGTTCCGCCAATTCCTCCGGGCTGGTCTCCGAGGTCTTGACCGTCGCCGTCATCTCGCCGCGCCGCATGACGCTGACCGTGTCGGTGATTTCCATGATCTCGCGCAGCTTGTGGGTGATCAGGATGATGGTCTTTCCTTCCTCGCGCAGCCGCCCGAGGATACGGAACAACTGGTCCGCCTCTGCCGGGGTCAGAACCCCTGTCGGCTCATCGAGGATCAGGATATTTGCCTGCCGGTACAAGGCTTTGAGAATTTCGACCCGCTGCTGGGCACCTACGCCTATCTGTTCGATGATCGCGTCGGGATCGACCTTCAGGTCGTATTCCTGTTCCAGTTCCTCAAGCGTCTTGCGCGCTTTGGCCAGCGAGGGGCGCAGCAAGCCGCCATCCTCTGCGCCAAGCACGATATTCTCGAGAACCGTGAAATTTTCCACCAGCTTGAAATGCTGGAACACCATCCCGATGCCCGCAGCAATCGCCGCCTGACTGTCCGGGATCGTGGTCTTCTGGCCGGAGATGAAAATCTCACCCGCATCGGCCTTGTAGAAACCGTAGAGAATGGACATCAGCGTGGACTTGCCCGCGCCGTTCTCGCCAATGATGCCATGGATCGTCCCCGGCATCACGCGGATCGAAATGTCCTTGTTGGCCTGCACCGGCCCGAAAGCCTTCGATATGCCTTTGAGTTCAATTGCCGGCGCTTCGTTCGCCATGCCCGTCCCCTGTCTGAAGAAGGCCGCGCCGATCTCTCAGCGCGGCCTTCGTGTTTCAGTCAATCCAGTCGATCAGAAGTCCAGAGCGGAGCAGCTGTCGTTGGTGTAATAGGCTTCGACTTCGATCTCGCCGCCGATGATCTTCTCGCGCGCGGCATCCACGGCGGCTTTCATCTCGTCTGTGATCAGCTCGGCGTTGTTTTCATCCAGCGCATAGCCCACGCCTTCTTCGGCCAGACCCAGTGTGAAGACACCGGTTTCGACGTTCTCGCCCGCCTTCATCGCGTCATAAACCGCAACATCCACGCGCTTGAGCATGGAGGTCAGGACTTTGCCTGGATGCAGGTGGTTCTGGTTGCTGTCGACGCCGATGGACAGGATGCCTTCATCCGCAGCCGTTTGCAGAACGCCCACGCCCGTACCGCCGGCCGCGGCATAAACCACGTCAGCGCCTTGGCTCATCTGGGCCTTGGTCAGTTCGGACCCTTTCACCGGGTCGTTCCATGCTGCCGGGGTCGTGCCGGTCATGTTGGCGACGATCTTCACGTCAGGGTTCACAGCCTTCGCACCTTGCGCATAGCCGCAGCCAAAGTGACGGATCAGCGGAATGTCCATGCCGCCGATGAAACCGACCGTGCCCGATTTGGACGCCATCGCCGCCAGCATCCCCACGAGGTAGGATCCTTCATGCTCGGCAAAGCCGATCTGGCGCACATTCGGCGCGTCCAGCCATGTCACATCCACGGCCACGAATTTGGTGTCCGGGTAATCGGCGGCAACCGCGGACAGCGGGTCGGCCATGGCAAAGCCCATGGTGATCACAGGGTTGGAACCGGCTTCGGCAAAGCGGCGCAGCGCCTGTTCGCGCTGGGCTTCGGACTGAAGCTCGATCTCGCGGAAGCTGCCGCCGGTTTCGTCTGCCCAGCGTTTCGCACCATTGAAGGCGGCTTCGTTGAACGACTTGTCGAACTTGCCGCCAAGGTCAAAGATGATTGCCGGGTCTGCCAGCGCAGCGCCAGCCGTTACGGCCATCGCGGCGGCAGCGCCGAGGAATGTCTTCATCAGGGTCATAGAATGTCTCCCATTCATGTCGGCTGAGCCCATGCTCGCCGATCTTCGTTGAACATCTGACATTAAGGGCGTGAAGCGCCGGGAGGGTCAACCGATTCTTGGCGTCAATTCACCGGACCATTTGCAACCGCCCGCCGCATAAGCAAAGCGTCGCAAGTCCTGCCATCCTTTTGACGATAATAGTTCTTCCGGCGTCCCGTCACGACAAAACGGTGCTTCTCGTACAGGCTGATTGCCGCAGCGTTATCCTCGGCCACTTCCAGAAATAACTCGTTCGCATTGACCGATGGCAGCGTATCGAGCAGCCGTTGCATCAACCCGAAGCCAAGCCCGTTCCCCCGTGCATCGGGGTGGACCGCGATGGTCAGAACCTCTGCTTCGGGCGGAATGGAGCGGGCAACCAGCATCCCCGCATCCGACGGCGCAGTGATCACGACGACCCCGTTCTGGCGCATCAGATCGCTGAACTCTTTCGCCGACCATGGCCGATCGGGAAAGCAGGTCGCGTGAAGTTCCGCCATCTCTTCAGGCGTCATCAAGGATCACCGGGGCTGGATCGCGCGGCGGGGCCGCATCGGCGGGGCGGATGTAAAGCGGGGCAGGCGGGGTTGCCTGATCGGGCGCATCGCGGGCGATCCGCGCGATGGTCGCAACATGGTCCGTGGCAGTGAAAGCGGTGGACAGCGTAAAACCAGCGAGATCAGCCTGCGCCGCCATGATCGGGGCGGTCATTGTGTCGGTATCCAGCGCATAAGCCTGCTCGCGCGGGGCGGGGATGGCGGTTTGCGCGCTGTCGGCCAGCTTTTGCGTCGTCTGGAACATCGACACGCCAATGGCCGGAATGCCCAGCCCCAGCGCCAGCCCGCGCGCGGCCGCGACCGAAATGCGGATGCCGGTGAAATTGCCGGGACCGATGCCGACGCCGATCCGGTCCAGATCGCGCCAGCCGATGCCCTGGGCCTGCAGCAGCGAGTCCAGCAAAGGCATGAGGCGTTCGGCTTGGCCGCGCGTCATCTCTTCGCAGCGTTGATCAAGTATCTCGTCACCGCAAAGCAATGCGGCCGCGCAATGCGCGGCCGATGTGTCGAAGGCGAGTATTTTCGCGTCAGACCGCAACCGGGCGGACCTCGGTCACTTCCGGGATGTAGTGCCGCAGCAGGTTCTCGATCCCCATTTTCAGCGTCAGGGTCGAGGACGGGCACCCGGCGCAGGCACCCTGCATATGCAGATAGACAACGCCGCGATCAAAACCGTGGAAGGTGATGTCGCCACCATCCTGCGCCACCGCCGGACGCACGCGGCTGTCCAGCAACTCCTTGATCTGACCAACGATATGGCCGTCTTCGCCGGAATGTTCCGCGTGGCCGCCCGACGTGTCAGAGCCGCTTGCCATCACCGGTTGGCCGGACTGGAAATGTTCCATGATCGCGCCCAGAAGGGCCGGTTTCAGGTGATCCCATTCCTGCCCGTCATCCTTGGTGACGGTAATGAAATCGGTCCCGAAGAACACGCCCGTCACACCGCTCACGGCAAACAGGCGCTGCGCCAAGGGCGAGCTATCGGCAGCCTCGGCGGCGGGGAAGTCAGCGGTCCCGGTCTCCAACACGGCTTGGCCGGGCAGAAACTTCAGGGTCGCCGGGTTCGGTGTGGATTCGGTCTGGATAAACATGCTGTAGCCCTCCGCGCGCTTTGCACCAGATATGCGACCGCGCCGGGAGGGTGTCAAGAGATTAGAATAATTCTAATTCAGACATCACCGCGCAGGGATCATTGCTCGGGCCGCATGATTGTCCCCGGCAAAGAACGCTCAGGTAATCGCTTCGAGCCGATCCTTACTCAAATCGCCTGGAACGATGGTGATCGGCACCGGCAGCGCGCCAGCGGTCTTGGTCAATTGCGTGACAAGCGGTCCGGGGCCTTTCTTGTCGACGCCCGCACCCAGCACCAGCACGCCGATATCCGGATCGTCACGAATTTGCGCGATGATCTCGTCAACAGGCCGCCCTTCGCGGATCACAAGTTCCGGATCGACATTCTGACGGTCGCGCATCCACTTGGCGAAGACCTCGTAATGCACCTCGATCCGTTCGCGGGCCTCTTCGCGCATGATGTCACCGACACCGATCCAATGATTGAATTCATCGGGTGGGATCACCGATAGAATCTGCACGCCGCCGCCCGTCTTGGAGGCGCGCATGGCGGCAAATCTCATTGCGTTGAGGCATTCTCGGGAATCGTCAAGGACGACGAGGAACTTGCGCATGTGGCCTTCCGGAGTGTTTCCTGCGGATCATGGCGCAACTGCTGGCAAGGCGCAACGGTCGCGTGTATCCGTGTTGCAAGCCTAGCTTGCCGCCCAGTCCCAATACAGCTCACGCGCCCGGCGTGTGATCGGCCCGATCTGGTACTGGCGATCCTCGAACGCCTTGACCGGCGTGACCTTGTTCATGTTGCCGGACATGAAGACTTCGTCGGCGGCGTCGAAATCCTGAAAGCCCAGAACCGTTTCATGCACCGTCACGCCATCGGCGCGCAGATTGGCGATATGCCGCGCGCGGGTGATACCCGCAAGGAAAGTGCCATTCGGAATCGGGGTGAACACTTCACCATCGCGCACCATGAAGATGTTGGCGGTCGCGGTTTCCGCGACATTGCCCATCGCATCCGCAACCAGCGCGTTGCTGAACCCCTTGGCGCGGGCTTCGACCAGCATCCGCGCGTTGTTGGGATACAGGCAGCCAGCCTTGGCATTCACCACCGCGTCGTCCATCACCGGGCGGCGGAACCGCGTCCGGCAAAGCGTCACAGCCGCCTCGGGCGCGGCCATCGGAATTTCCTCAAGGCACAAGGCAAAGCCGGTCTCTTCCGCTTGCGGAACGATGGCCGTCGCGTCGCCATGGATGCCCCAATACATCGGCCGGATGTAAACCGCCGCGTCCTTGGGATACATCGCCAGCCCCTCGCGGGCGATCTGCACCATGTCTTCGGTGCTGACCGTCGGGGTCAGCATCAGCGCCTCGGCAGAGCGGCCAACCCGTGCGCAATGCGCCTCCAGATCGGGGGTCAGCCCGTTGACGAAGCGCGCGCCATCAAAAACCGAAGACCCCAGCCACGCCCCATGATCGCCCGCATGCATGATCGGCACATCGCCGTCATGCCATTGGCCGTTGAAATAGGTGCGGATATTCGTGCCGGTCGCCATCTGGTTCTCCTGTCTGTGCGCGCAGGTTGCGGCAGCGGCGCGGGAAGGTCCAGCGCTTTTCAGCCCTTAGACCAGCCGCCCCCACAGATCGTATTCGCCGGCCTCGTCGACCTCGACCGTGACGATATCACCGGGGGAAAGCGCCTCATGCCCCTCGTCGATAAAGAGGTTGCCGTCGATTTCCGGGGCATCCGCCTTTGTCCGGCAGGTGGCGGCATCTTCTTCGACCAGATCGACGATCACATCCATGCGCTTGCCGACCTTTGCCGCCAGCTTCGCCTCGGAAATCGCCTGCGCAGTCTGCATGAAGCGGTCCCAGCGGTCCTGTTTGACTTCGGCGGGCACGTGATCCGGCAGCGCGTTTGAGCGCGCGCCCTCGACATTCTCGTATTGGAAGCACCCGACACGGTCGAGCTGCGCTTCCTCCATCCAGTCCAGAAGCGTTTGGAACTCTTCTTCCGTCTCGCCGGGATAGCCGACGATGAAGGTAGAGCGCAGCGTGATTTCCGGGCAGATCCCGCGCCATTCCGCGATACGGTCCAGCGTCCGTTCCGCCGCCGCCGGCCGCGCCATGCGCCGCAGCGTATCGGGATGGGCGTGCTGGAACGGCACGTCAAGATAGGGCAGCACCAGACCTTCGGCCATCAGCGGGATCATCTCTGCCACATGCGGATAGGGATAGACGTAATGCAGGCGCACCCACGCGCCAAGCTGGCCCAGATCGCGCGCCAGTGTGGTGATCGGCTGTTCGGTCAGGCCGCGCCGAATCTCACGGTCCCAATCGGTGCCATAGGCCGAGGTGTCCTGCGAAATCACCAAAAGCTCGCGCACGCCCGCGGTTACCAGCTTTTCCGCCTCGCGCAGCACTGCAGCATGGGGGCGCGATGTCAGCTTGCCGCGCATATCGGGGATGATGCAGAACT
This sequence comes from Aliishimia ponticola, assembly GCF_004803475.1. Classification (GTDB taxonomy): domain Bacteria; phylum Pseudomonadota; class Alphaproteobacteria; order Rhodobacterales; family Rhodobacteraceae; genus Aliishimia; species Aliishimia ponticola. The sequence continues at coordinate 394,982 of NZ_SRKY01000003.1, read as the reverse complement.
TGCAGGCGTGATTGCAGCCTTCGGAAATCTTCAGATAGCTGAAATGGCGCGGGGTCAGCGACACGCCGGAGGCAGGCAGCAGATCGACGAACGGATCGGGCGCAGGCGGCACCGCGGCATGAACCGCATCCAGCACCTGCTCATATTGATGCGGGCCAGTGACGGCGAGAACCTTGGGATGCGCGCCGGTGATATATTCGGGATTGGCGCCCAGACAGCCGGTGACGATGACGCGGCCATTTTCGGTCAGCGCCTCGCCAATCGCATCAAGGCTTTCGGCCTTTGCACTGTCGAGAAAGCCACAGGTGTTCACGATCACCGCATCGGCCCCGCTGTAATCGGGCGAGATCGCATAGCCTTCAGCGCGCAGGCGCGTCAGGATGCGTTCGCTGTCCACCAAGGCCTTTGGACATCCCAAGGACACCATCCCCACGGTTGGTTGTCCGGGGCGGGCTGTGTCTGTCAGGCGGGGCTTGGGCGCGAGGTCGGGGCGCAGGTTCGGCGGGTTCTGGCTCATGTGCCGGGCCTATAGCCTGCGCGCGCGGCTGCGCCAAGGCTTTGATTGCATCAACGCGGCTGCGGGCCTAACACCAAGGCAGGGATCAAGGACGTATCGAAGGGGCCTGACCATGCTGCGCTGGATTGCACGGATCATCGGAATTGTCGTGATGTTGGTGGTGCTGGCCGTCGGGGCGGTGCTGCTGATGCCGGCGGACAAGGTCGCGCAACTGGCCGCCGATCAGATCCGCGCCGCGACCGGGCGCGACGTGTCGATCACCGGCGATGTGGCAATGACCTTCTGGCCCGTCGTGGGCGCACGGGTCGGCGCGCTTGAGGTCGGCAATGCCGAATGGTCCGAACAGGGGCCGATGCTGACAGCGCAGAACGCGGCGCTGGGCGTGGATGCCGCAGCCTTGCTGCGCGGCGAAATCCGCATCACCAATATCGAGGCGCAATCGCCCACGATCCGGCTGGAAAGCCGCAATGATGGGCGCGCAAGCTGGCTATTCACCGATGGCGGCGGTGCGGCGCAGATCGAAACCACGACCTCCCCCGATAGCGCGCCGCGCGCAGTGTCCATCGAAAGGCTCGACATCACCGATGCGACGCTGATCTACGACGCGGAAGGGGCGGACCTTGTCTCTTACTCCGGGGTGGACCTGACCCTGGACTGGCCGGAACGTGAAGGCCCCGCCCGGATTGACGCCGTGGTGCGGCCCACGAATACGCCGGTAACGATTTCCGCCAATATCGCGCGTTTCGACAGGTTCATCGCAGGCGGGGTCGAGGCCGTCGATGTGGCGCTGACCTCGGACGCGGGGGCGGCCACGCTCAAGGGGCTGGCGGCGATTTCCGGCGATGTGGCGGGCAAGCTGACGCTGCGCAGCGGCAACACGGATGGGTTCCTGCGCGCATTGGGGCTGCCCGGCGCCGACCTGCCGCAAGGGCTGGGGCGGTCCGTGGATATGAGCGCGGAACTGGCGCTGAGCGGGGACCGCTTTCTGTCACTGACCGATTTGAGCGCCGATCTTGGCGGTAACCGTATCGCAGGCACGGCAGAGGTGTCGCTGAACGGCACGCCCAATGTGAAGGCCAATCTAGATGCCGGACCGCTGGATCTGCGCGCGGCGCTGGGCGGCAGCTCTGCCGATGCGGGGGGCGGGTCGTCATCGGGCGCGGCGCAAGGCTGGTCCCGCGCACCGATCGATGCCTCTGGCCTTGCGGCGTTCAATGGAACCATCGCCCTGCGTGCCGACAGTATCGATCTTGGATCGCTGAAACTTGGCGCAACGCGCACCGAGCTGCGCAACGACAATTCGCGTATGGTTTTCGCATTGCAGGATGTCGCGGCCTATGGCGGCGCGCTGCGCGGTGAATTCGTGATGAACAACCGCAACGGGCTCAGCGTGGGCGGCAAACTGACCGGAAGCGGCCTGCAACTGCAAGGCTTGCTTAGCGATCTGGCAGGCCTGACCCGGCTGACCGGCGCGGCAGAGGCCGAATTGAACTTCCTGGGCGTCGGGCAAAGTGTCGATGCCATCATGCGCAGCCTTAGCGGTGGCGGACGCCTCGCCCTGGGGCGCGGCACGATCGAAGGGATCGATCTGGATCAGTTGATGCGCAGCGGCTCTGGCGCGGGTGGCACGACCGTCTTTGACAGCCTGACAGGCAGTTTCACGATGGCGGGGGGCAATCTGGAGAACAAGGACCTGCTGATGAAACTGGCGCGGTTCGAAGTGCGCGGGGCGGGGCGCGTGGGCCTTGGCGCACAGGATATCGATTATCTCTTCACGCCGGTCGCACTGAATGCGCGGGACGGCAAGGACGTGTCGATCCCCGTGCGGGTGCGCGGCGCATGGAGTGGGCCGAAAATTCTGCCCGACCTGAAAGCGGCGGTGGAGCAGAACCTTGTCGAAGAACGCAAGCAGCTTGAAAGCCAAGTGCGCGAGAAGGTCGAAGACAAGGTCAAGAAGGAGCTGGGCGTGACCCAGAAAGAGGGTCAGTCACTGGAAGATGCCGCGAAAGAAGAACTGGGGCGGCAGCTTCGCAAATTGTTCGACTGACAGCGGCGCTGGCCCGGTCCGGCGGGAACGGCGCTCTTGGCCTGATCGGCCAACTCGCCCCGCCCACCGTCCCGTATCCGGCGCGGATCAGATCGTCTGGTCGTAATCGCCCACGGCGCTTTCGGTGCGGATGACCGCATCGATATCGGCGAAGATCGCGCGCAGTTCATCCTCGCTCTCGGGGCTTTCGCAAACCACGACGAGGTTTGGCGTATTGGACGATGCGCGCACCAGCCCCCAACCGCCATTGTCGAGGATCACGCGCGCGCCATTGACGGTCACGACCTCTTTGATGGCGCGCCCGCCAACGGTTTCCCCGGCCTCATGCTTGGCCACCAGCTTGTCCACCAGCCGCGCCAGCACGTCGTATTTTTCGGTATCGGCGCAATAGGGGGACATCGTCGGGCTGGAATAGGTCTGGGGCAGGGCCTTGCGCAGGTCCGACATTTTCATATCGGGGTTGCGGTCCATCAGCTTGCAGATTTCCACCGCGACGCGCATGCCGCAGTCATATCCGCGCCCGATCGGCTCTGCCAAAAAATAGTGGCCGGATTTCTCAAATCCCGCCAAGGCACCGATTTCCTTCACCCGGCGCTTCATGTGGCTGTGGCCGGTTTTCCAGTAATCCGCCTTGACGCCATGGGCCTGAAGCTCTGGGTCGGAGGCGAAGAGGCCGGTCGATTTCACATCGGCCACGAAGGTCGAATTCGGGTAAATCTTTGCCAGATCGCGGGCCATGATCACGCCGACCTTATCGGCAAATATTTCCTCACCCTCGTCATCGACAACGCCGCAGCGGTCGCCATCCCCATCGAACCCAAGCGCGAAATCCGCGCCGGAGTTTTTCACGGACGCCGACATATCATGCAGCATTTCCATCGCTTCGGGGTTCGGGTTGTAATGCGGGAACGTGTAATCAAGCGCGTTGTGGCTTTCGACCACTTCGACGCCCAGCCGCTCGAACAGCTCCGGCGCAAAGGCGGAGGCCGTGCCGTTGCCTGTCGCGCAGACGACTTTCAGCGGGCGGGACATTTTGAAATCGCCCACCAGATCGTCAAGATAGGCTTCTCTCACGCCATCCACGAACTCATACTTGCCGCCCTCGCGCGCCACGGCTTCGCCGTTCAGAACGATATCGCGCAACTCTGCCATTTCGTCCGGGCCATGGGTCAGCGGGCGATCAAAGCCCATCTTCACACCGGTCCAACCGTTGGGGTTGTGCGAGGCCGTCACCATCGCCACGGCGGGCACGTCCAGATGGAACTGGCTGAAATAGGCCATCGGCGACAGCGCCGGGCCAATGTCCTTGACGTGAATACCGGCCTGCATCAGCCCGAGGATCAGCGCATTCTTGATCGACAGCGAATAGTCCCGGTAATCGTTCCCGACGGCTATTACGGGGGCGATCCCGCGCTTGTGCATCTGCGTGCCCAGCCCCATCCCCAGCGCGGTCATGCCGGGGAGGTTGATTTCTTCGGGATATTGCCAGCGTGCGTCATACTCACGGAAGCCCGTGGGGCGGATCATCGCATCGCGCAAAAAGGCCCAAGTGTTTGGGGTCACGTCGGAAAGTGGTTTTGTCATGGAATGTAGGTACTCTGTCAGATCACGATAGGATTTGCTTTGGCCAGCGCATCAAACTGCATCATTGTGTCAACAAGATGAGCCATTTGCGAAAGCGGGATCATGTTTGGCCCGTCGGAGGGCGCATTGTCCGGGTCTTCATGCGTTTCGATGAACACCGAGGCGACACCAAGGCTGACCGCCGCGCGGGCCATCACGGGGGCGAATTCGCGCTGCCCCCCGGAAGAGCCGCCCTTGCCGCCCGGTTGCTGCACCGAATGGGTCGCGTCCATGACCACCGGATAGCCTGTCGCGGCCATCTGGGGCAGGGCGCGCATATCGGCCACAAGCGTGTTGTAGCCGAAAGAGGTGCCGCGCTCGGTCAGCAGGATGCGAGTATTACCGGTGCTTTCAATCTTTGAAATCACGTTCGGCATGTCCCATGGGGCAAGGAACTGCCCCTTTTTGACATTCACCGCCGCACCGGTTTCGCCCGCCGCGATCAGCAGATCGGTCTGGCGGCACAGGAAGGCGGGGATTTGCAGAATGTCGACCGCATCTGCGGCGGGCTTGCACTGCGCTTCGGAGTGGATATCGGTCAGCACCGGCACATCCAGCGCCTTGCGCAGGTCGTCCAGCACTTTCAGCCCGGCATCGATGCCAAGGCCGCGCTTGCCCGACAGCGAGGTGCGGTTGGCCTTGTCGTAGCTGGCCTTGAACACATATTGCGCTCCGGCAGCGGCACAGGCCTCTTTCATGGTGCCCGCGATCATCTGCGCATGATCGGCGCTTTCAAGCTGGCACGGGCCTGCGATCACGGTAAGCGGGCAGGCGTTGCCGATCTTCAGCCCGGCGACATCGATTGTTTTCATCAGGAAGACACCTGTTCTTTCAAGATCGCTCCAGTCAGCGAGATCATCAGGTAGATGCCTGCAAAAACCATGAAAGCCAAGATCGTGTTCTCGAATGCGCGGGGATAAGTCGCCTCATCCGGGGCGACGGGGCGCACGGCCACTGTCAAATAACGCACCTGGCGGTTCGCTTCGGTCCGGGCCTGTTCCATCTGCTGCAGCGCCGATTGCAGCATCATGTCGCGCGTGGCGAGGTCTGCCTGCGCCATCTGGATGTTGATCGACAGCTGCGCCAGACTGTTTTCGCCCTGGCTCATATCCGTCATCTCGGCTTCCAGCACGCTCCGGCGATTGCGCAGGATGTTCAGCGTGCTGCGCGCACCATCCACCTTGGCTTGGTTCGGGCGCGTGTTGTTGAGAAGGGTATCAAGCTCGATCTCCTTTTCGGTGATCAGCCCGTTGATCTCGGAAATCTGGGTCCGCAAGGCCGCGATCACGGCCTCTGGATCCAGCGTCGCGCCTTCGATCTGAAGCGCGACCAGCTCGCCCTGCGCCTCGCGACGATCCTCCTCCGCCTTGGCAAGCGCCTCCAGCGCGTCGCGCATCTGATCCTCGCGCTTTTGCGCCGAAAGCTGGTTCACCCGTTCTTCGGCGTAGGAAATCAGCGCCTCGGAAAAGGACTGGCTGACCGCCGGATCGGCAGCGACCACCTCCATACGGATCACGCCTTCGGTCGGATCGAAGCCGATCTTGACGTTCTTCTTGTAAGCCCGGTGCGCTTCTTCGGTGGACGGTTCTTCGGACAGGCGCTGGATCGGGTCGATTGACGTGTCCGCGAAATGGGCGCGGAACCCCTCATCCCGGTCAAGCCGCAGCATCGCGTCTTTGGACGTCAGATAGGACTGCACCGCGATACTATCCTGCGAGGTGGCGAATTGCGTGGGCAGCAAGCCCCCAAGCGCGCCGCCGCCGCCCGACCCTTCGTTCTGGATGATCAGAAATTCGCTGTGGGTGGCGTACATCGGTGTGGCGATCTTGTAGAAATACCACCCGGTAAAGAAGGTCGGCAGGAAGACGAAGAACAGCAGCCGCGTCACCAAAAGCGCCATCTTGCGGCGGCGGCGGCGGGCGATGTCGCGCTGAATGTCGGAAATCTCGCGTTCACGCCGCTGCGCCGGGCTGATGGTTTCGGTGGAGGGCAGGTTGCCTCCGCCCGCAGGCACGGTTTGCGGCAATTGCGTGCGGCGCGTCTGATCGCTGCCGTCTTGCGCGCCGTCATCGTCCGGCTTGGGGGCCACCAATTCCAGCATATTGGACCGCTGGAACGGATCGATCCCCTTGTCGCGCAGCAGTCTTACCGCGTCGAAATCAGAGGTCGGGGCCAGCCCGTGCTTTTGCGCCACGCGCCGCGCCATGCGCAGTTGGCGGCCCGTCAGCCCTTCGCGCCGGATCGCGTCCAGATCGGTGCTGGGCGCGCCGGTGGCCTGGGCAGAGGCGGACGGGGCCGCCTGTTGGTTGGCCTGCGGTGGTTGCTGTGGTTGTGCCGCAGCCGGCTTTGCACCAGTTTGCTGCACGCGCGGCGCTTCGGGCGGTTCCGCGGCGTGTGGGGCCGGATCGGGCACCGGTTGCGCCCGCACAGCAGACCCGTCAACGCCCGCACTTTCGGCTCTGCTGCGCGGCATGGACCGCCGGATGCGGAATTTTCTAGCCTTGGGTTTCGTAGTCATAAAGCTGTCTTGCCTCTTCCAAGGTGTCGAACATGTGAAGTTTGCCGTTCAGGAGTACCGCCGCCGAACGCGCGAATTTCTCAAGTGTTTGCGGTTGGTGCGATACGATGATGATCGTTGTCGTCGCCAGTCGTTCGCGCAGAATATCCCCCGCCTTGCGGTTGAATTCCACATCCGTGGTCCCCGGCATCCCCTCGTCGATGAGATACATGTCAAAATCGAGCGCCAGCATCAACGCAAAGGAGAACCGCGCGCGCATCCCCTGACTATAGGTGCCGATGGGCTGATCGAAATACTCGCCCAGCCCACAGAGCCAGCGGCAGAAGCTTTCGACATAATCGGGGTCCAGTCCGTAAAGCCTTGCAATATAGCGGGAATTTTCGAGCGCAGAGATTTTCGTGACCACGCCGCCCATGAAGCCAAGCGGAAAGGAGATATTGCATCCCCGGTTGATCACGCCCTCATCCGGTTTTTCCAGGCCCGCCATCATGTTGATCAGCGTCGTCTTGCCGGTGCCGTTGGGCGCAAGAATGCCAAGCGAGCGGCCCAGTTCCACGCGAAAAGACACGCGGTCAAGGATCACCTTGCGCTGCTGCCCTGTCCAAAAGGACTTGGAGACATCCAAGAATTCCAACATTGCCTGCTCCACCCCCGGTACGAGGGCTCTTCCAGCCTCCCTAACAGGAGTTTCTTACCGAGTTATTCCCGGATTCAGGCTATATTATGTCCGATGGGGCAACAAATCCACCGCTTACGCGGGAACTGTTCGCTTTCCTCATGGTCAAAAGCAGAAATCCGCCCGCACCGATCAGATGCGGACGGACGGGCCATTCGACGGCCGGGGGAGGGTCAGGCGACGGCCTGCCACGCCACCCCGGCGAGTATGGCCCCGATCAGCGCAAAGCCCAGATAGGCGGCGAAAACGCGCGGTTTGACCAAGGCCCAGACCGCAATCGCGGCGGGAATGGAGGACACACCGCCCGCGATCACAAAGCTCATCGCGGCGCCCGGAGACATGCCATGTTCCACAAGGCCGCCCATCAGCCCCACCGCCATATAGCCGTTGAGATAGGCGGGCATTCCGACCAGCGCGGCCAGTGCAACGGTCAGCAGCCCGTCACCGCCCAAGAACTGCGCGACATATTGCGTGGTGCCGTATTCGATCATCAGCGCCTCGAAGAGATACGCGATCAGCAACCACTTCACGAGAAACAGCGCGTTTTCGATCCAGCTGTCGCGAAAGGCGGTGCGGCGCGGGGCTTCTGTCCAGAACTTCCAGACCGGCTGGCCCTGAAACGGTTTCTGGACGCCGCAGCAGCCACCGATTTGCGGCTTTTCGCGCAGCGGGTCGGAAAAGATCGGTGAGCGCGCCAGAAGCATCGTGGCAAAGCCGCCAAACAGCCCCAGCGAGACCGCCGCCGCCGTCTTGCCGATGGCGAAGGGCAGGCCCAACTCTCCGGCGGTGACGAAGAACATCGGGGGGTCCATCAGCGGCGAGGCCAGCCAGAACGCCATGACGGCACTCAGCGGCGCACCCACGGCAAGCAGGGCGGCGATGAAGGGGATGACCTCGCAGGAACAGAACGGCGACAATCCCCCCAGAAGCGCTGCCAGAAAGATCATGCGCGCGGCGTTGCCCTCGAAGGCGCGCGCGATCAGCGTTTCGGCCCCGCTGGCTTTGACATAGGCGACAGCGGTGATGGCAAAGACGATCAGGGGCGCGGTCCCGGCAAAGGCGCGCAGGGCGGTGGTCACGACCGGCCAGAATTGCGCGCTGTCCAGAACCAGCACGGCCAGCGGGATCAGCCCGACAGTCAGCCACGCCTTGTCGATGCGCCGCCAGCGTTCGTAAAGCGAAGAGGGCGGGGTGTGGGCCGTATCAGCCATGATCAATGTCTCCATCCGCAGGGGGCGCGCAATCCGTGCAGCATTCCTTCAGCAGGAAGTTCGACAAGGCCTTCACCTCATCATAGGCGACCGCGGCGCAGATAATGCTCCGCCCCTTGCGGGCCTGTGTCACCAGCCCGGATTGGGCAAGGATTTTCATGTGGTGGGTCAGGGTCGATCCGGTCACGCCGCATCGCTCTCCCAATTCTCCGATGCTCAGCCCGTTGGGTCCGGCGCGCACAAGGCTTCGCAGAACTGCCAGCCGTTGCTCCGATCCCAGCGCGGCAAAGGTCGAGGCTGCGCGGGCAAGGTCGAGGTTGTCTGTCGAGTCGTGTTTCATATTTCTAGGATTATCGAAATGAGCGGGGCGCGGCAAGAAATATTTCGACAAATATCGAAATGAAGGCAGGCTGATGAGAACGCCGGACGATCAGAAGGCCGGGCCGATCCAAGGTTGCGGCCTCAGAGTTCCGCGCAGGGGCGCTTGCCTCTCGCCCGGAAAACGCGCACATCCGGGCAGGATGGAGCGTCTGACCCAAGATATCCGCGCCTGCCGCATCTGTGCGGATCGCTTTACGCAAACCGCCACCGGCCATGCGCCGCGCCCGGTCGTCTGGGCGCGTCCGGGGGCGCGGATTTTGGTGGCGGGACAAGCGCCCGGGGCCCGGGTGCATGAAAGCGGCCGCCCCTTCACCGATCCTTCCGGCGACCGGCTGCGCGACTGGATGGGGATCGACGATCAGACCTTCTATGACCGCGACAGGCTTGCAATAGTGCCGATGGCGTTCTGCTTTCCCGGCTATAACGCCAAGGGCAGTGACCTGCCGCCGCCGCCGGTCTGCGCGCGCACATGGCGTGGCAAGATGATGGACGCGCTTGGCCAAGTGCGGTTGCGCATCCTTGTGGGGGCCTATGCCATGCGCTGGCATCTGGGCTGGAAGGGCCGCGTGGATGACGCGGTGCGCAACTGGCGCGATCACGCCCCGGCCACCTTCGTGTTGCCGCATCCAAGCTGGCGCAATACCGCCTGGCTGAAACGAAACCCCTTTTTCGAGGCCGAGGTGGTGCCCGCCCTGCGCCTTGCGGTCAAAGAGGCATTGCAATGACAGAACCAACCCCGCTCGATCAGGCCCATGCGCTGATGGACAGCTCCGACGCCGCGCGGCTGAACTACTTCGCGACGCTGGCCGATACCGAACTGTGCCTGCTGCTGGAGAGCGAGCCTGACGGCGACGACATCACGCCGCGCCTGATCGAAACCGGCGATGGCCCCATGGTTCTGGCCTTTGACACCGAATTGCGACTGGCGGAGTTTTCCGACGGTCCTGCGCCCTATGTGGCGTTGCCGGGACGGATCGTGGCGCAGATGTTGGACGGGCAGGGCATCCTGCTGGGTCTGAACCTGGACACGGCCCCGTCCGCGATTGTCCTGCCGCCCGATGCGCTGACATGGCTGGTGCAAACGCTGGGCCAAGACGCGCCCGATGCGGCGGAGGCGCGGATCAAGGGCGTGGCTTCGCCCGGACAGGTGCCCGAAGCGCTGCTGGAGGCGCTGTCGATCCGCTTGGCGCGCGCCGCTGGTCTGGCCGAGGCCGCGTGCCTTGCGCGGGCGGATTACGCCGATGGCGGGCAGGGGCATTTGCTGGCGATCATCGGGGCAGAGGCGCGGGCCGAACCGGCGCTGGCCCGGATGGTGTCCGAGGCGCTGACATTCTCCGGCCTCGATGCGGGACAACTCGACGTGGTTTTCGTCGCGCCGCAGGCCCCCTTGGCAGAAAAACTCACTCGCGTGGGGATGCGGTTCGACATCCCCGCCGCGCCAGATCCGAAAGCCGCCACGCCGGCCGCGCCGGGCATGGACCCGGACAAGCCGCCCAAGCTGCGCTAGCACCGGTCACATCGGCGCGAGCCGGACAATTAGCTTTTGATCGACAGGGGCGCGGAAGTTACCAAAGGGCTGGTTTGGAAGCGAAGCGCCAATGACACAAAATCCCACGTCCGCCGGGCCGGATGGCTCCCCTCATAATCCCAAGCCCCCCTCGCGCCGCCGCATTCTGGCGCTGGGCGCCGTGGCGGCCGTGGGCGTCGGGGTGCTGGGCGCGCGCTGGTTCAATATCGGCGCAAGCGTCACCCAAGCCGGGCTGAGCGTCGAGGACGCCCATGCTATGGCAACCCGCCGCGACATCACGCTGATCGACATTCGCCGACCCGATGAATGGGCGCGCACCGGTATCGGCGCGGGGGCGCATCCCATCGATATGCGCCGGGCGGATTTCGCGGGCGCGGTGCTGACGCTTGTGGGCGGTGACGCGCACGCCCCGATTGCAGTGATCTGCGCGCGCGGCGTGCGGTCCCGGCGACTTGCGCAGCGCATGGCAGAGGCCGGGTTCACCCGGGTTCTGGACGTGCCGGAAGGGATGCTTGGATCGGGTGCGGGGCAGGGCTGGCTGCGCAAGGGCTTGCCGGTGGTGCGCCTATGAAACAAAGATTTACCGCCAAGGCCATTGCCCTGAGTGCCGCCATCGCTTTCGGCGTCGCCACAAGTGCCAACGCGCAGGACTGCGCCGCGCCGGACAACGCTTGCGAGGTGCCCACGGGCAGCTATTTCGCGGCCCTGCCGGACGGGCCGCCCAAAGGCGCGGTCATGTTCCTGCACGGGTTTGGATCCTCCGGCGCGGGCAGCCTGAGCATGTCGGGCATGGTCCGCACCTTCACCGAGGCCGGGCTGGCGGTCATCGCGCCAAATGGCACCCCGCGCGAAGGGCGCAACGGGCGCACATGGTCTTTCCACCCGGATCGGCCCGCCGCGCGCGACGAATTGCCGTTTCTTGCAAGCGTGAAGAAGGACGCTGCCACGCGGTTCGGTTTTGACCCGGATACGGTGATGCTGTCGGGCTTTTCCATCGGCGGCTCGATGGTGTCCTACGTGGCCTGTTTCCAGCCCGATTTGTTCGCCGCTTACGCCCCGGTGGCGGGCGGAATGTGGCGTCCGCAACCGCAGGATTGCGCCGGACCGGTGCGCCTGATGCATACCCACGGCTGGAATGACGGGGTCGTGCCGCTGGAAGGACGGACGGTGCGGGGTGCAGATGCCTATGCGCCGGACGCCTTTGTGCAGGGCGATGTGTTCCACTCCATCGCGCTGTGGCGCGAGACGAATGACTGCCGCACCCATGACCCGGACGCACGCAGCGCCGACGGCCTCCTGTGGCGGCGTGACTGGTCGGAAAACTGCGCGCCGGGCTCATCGTTGAGCTTCGTGATGCATCCGGGCGGGCATGCCGTGCCAAATGGCTGGGCGGAAATGGCGCTGGAGTGGTTCGAGGCGCAGACCGCGCTCAACTGACGCTGCCGCGCGGCTTGAGGGCCGCGCGACACGCGCCAAGGGTTATTCTGCCGGTGTTTCGATCTGACCTGCCAGATGCGCGCGCATCCGGTCCCGTTCGATCCGGGCACGGGTGACGATTGCAGGCTCGCGCAGGGTGTTGGGGCTGTCGAGCCGCAGCGCTGGGGGGGCATGGCGGGCAAGGTTGAACGACCCCAGCGCCGAAAGCGGCACCGCCATGACCAGCGAGATCACGATCGGCAGCAGCCACATGGACACAAGGCCCGATACAAGGCCAACCGCAAGGATCAGGCCCAGAACCGTTTCCAGCCAGTGGAAGCGCAGCAATGTGCCAAGGTCGTGCCCACGCGCGGTCCGGCTTTGCGGCGACCACGGTTCAGACATGGTCAGCGCGGCGCGCAGCACGGCGCGGCATTGCTGGATCATCAGCACAGGCGCATAGAGAACCGACAGCGTAATCTCCACGAGGAAGGCGGTCAGGAAGTTCCGGCGACCGCCGAAAATGCGCTGCGCCTTGGGATGCAGCGCGATGATGCCCGCCCCCATCAGCTTGGGCGTCAGCAGCACCGCGTACATGATGACGAGAAACAGCGCCGCGTTGATCTCTGTCATCACCGGCCAATCGGGATAAAGCGGGTTATCCTCGCGGAAATAGCTGATGACATTGGTCGTTTCGTTCTTGCCCAAAAGCGCCCATGCCAACAGCAGGAGGAACCATGCGGGGCTTAGCAGATAGCTGACCGCGCCTTGGAACAGGTGGAACCGTGAGACCGGGTGCAGCCCCCGCGCGCCCAGAAGGCGCAGGTGTTGCAGATTGCCCCGGCACCAGCGCCGGTCGCGCAACACGTAATCGATCAGGGTCGCGGGCGTTTCCTCATACGATCCGGCGATGCGCGGCAAGAACCGCACGCGCCAACCCGCGCGGCGCAGCAAGCCGGCCTCGACGAAGTCATGGCTCAGGATCAGCCGGTCGCCGCGCAAACGGGGCAGGCCTGCCGCTTCGGCAAAGGCGCGGGTGCGCATGATCGCGTTGTGGCCCCAATAGTTGCCTTCCGACTGGGACCAGAGCGCCAGCCCCTCGGCCAGAAGCCAGCCATAGGCGATGTTGGAAAACTGCTGAATACGGGCAAAGACGGTCTCTGCCCCGATTAGCGTCGGGAAGCTTTGCATCAGCCCGGCCTTGGGATCGGCGGCCAGCGCGTCGGCCAGCGCAATGATGCTGCGCCCGGCCATCAGGCTGTCGGCATCCAGCACCAGCATCGCGTCATACGCCGCGCCCCAACCGGTGATCCAGTCATGCAGATTGCCGATCTTCTTGTCGGTATTTTCGGCCCGGCGGCGGTAATAGACGTCCATCCCGGCGGGCGCATCGCGGCGCAGCGCGCGCAAGGCAGAGACCTCGTCGGCGGCGATCTTGGGATCGCGCGTGTCGGACAGAACGAACAGGGTAAAGCGATGCGCCGCGTTCTGGCGGGCCAGATCGTCCAGCATCGCCTGCGCATTGCCAAAGACATCGCTGGGGTTCTCGTTATAGACCGGGACCAGCAGGGCCACATCCAGCGGCGCGGCATCGGTCACGGTTTCGGCCCGGCGCAGCGCAAGGCCCGCCAGCGCCACGATGACGGTGGCAACCGACAGCGCCACCCATACGAAGCTGAAGCCAATCAGGCTGAGCAGCGCCCATTCCAGCCAGGTCATGCCGCCCATGTTCAGCCATGCGTGCATTCCCGCCACCAGCGCGGCGGTGCCAGCAAGGGCCGGGGCGAAAAGGGCCAGCCGCCACGGGAAGGCGCGGGCCTGTGCCAGATCGCCCTTTGACCCACCTGCATTTACCGCCGCCTGTGGCGCGCGGTCGAAACGCTGCGGGACGATTTCCAGCGGGGCTGGAGCGGGCATGTGTGAGTCAAGGTGAGGGGTGTTATCCATGATGACGTAACGCCAAAGGTGGAAGATGGTTGCATGAGCGCATCAGCGGGTTTCCGCCATGCGTGTGTCCTGGGTCCAGCGATAAAGCCAAACCTCGGAAAGTGGGGTGCCGTCTTCGGCGCGCAGCTGCACGCGGAACTCTGCCAGCGGGGTTCCTTGCGGGTCGAATTCAAAGGCCAGCCTTGGGCCGCCGGTTTCGGGATTGCGCTGCAGAACGCCCTCGGACACGGTGCCTGCCGTGGTGCGAATGATCCGCATCAGCTTGGACAGATCCTCTGGCACGGCCTCCGACGCCTGGAAGTCGATGACGAAGATCAGCCCCTTGTGAAAGGCGCTGCCCCCGGCAGAGGTATTCGTGACCCGCAGCGGCATGGCCTTGCGCGGGGCCGGATCGTCGCCCCAATCCAGCCGGTAGCTCATATCGTGGCGCGCCCCTGCCGGGATGGTCCCGGCGGGCCGCCAATAGGCAACGATATTGTCGTAGATTTCCTTGTCCGCCGGGATTTCGACCAGCGCGACGGAGCCTTGGCCCCAATCCTCGCCGGGGGTGATCCAGACGCCGGGGCGGTTGTGGTAATGTGCTTCAAGATCGTTGAAGTCAGAGAACCGGCGCGCCCGCTGCATCAGCCCGAAACCGCGCGGGCCATTGTCACCGAAGGCGCTGATTTGCAGCGTTTCGGGATTGGCCAGGGGCCGCCAGATGACCTCGCCATCGCCATTGTGGATCAGCAGCCCGTCGCTGTCATGCACCGCAGGCCGAAAATCGGAAAAGCGGTCGCGGTTGGTCTGATCGAACAGGAACATCGAGGTCAGCGGCGCGATACCCACATGTGTCAGGTCCACCCGCGCGAACAGGCTGGCGGTGATGTCCATCATCAGGGTTTCGCCATAGCGGATGACAAAGGTGTAAAGCCCCGTGCAGGATGGGCTGTCCAGCAGCGCATGGAGCGTCACACTGGGCGCGCCCTTGGCCGGGGTCTCTATCCAGAAGGCGACGAAGTCGGGGAACTCCTCGCCCTGTGGATCACCGGTGCGCAGGGCCAAACCCCGCGCCGACAGCCCGTAATTTTCGCCGGTGCCGATGCCCCGGAAATAGCTGGCCCCCTGAAACACCGCATATTCGGTATGGTTGCCATCGCCCAGAAGATCGGCACGCAGGCGCAGGCCGGAATAGCCAAGACTGTCATCGATCGTCAGGTCCGGGAACTGGTCGGTCGTGTCGAACACGCCCATGTCGAAACGCAGCGGGCGTTGTTCGCCGCCCTCGACCACATGGACCTCGACCGGGCGCGGGAAATACAGGCCCGGCGGAAACACATCCAGCCGTTGCGGCAGCGCGGTGCCTTCCCACAGCGCATTGCGGCTGTCGAACCAGATCTGGCGATACTGGTCATAGGTCAGGTTGCGCCAATCTTCGGGCACCTCGCCGCGCGGGGTGTATTCGGATTGGGCCATCTGCCGCGCGCGCTCCATCAGATCGTCGCGCGAAAATGGCGTGGATGCGCCGGCCTGCAAGCCCGGCTCATTCTCTTGTGCAAGACCCGGCGAGGCGGCCAAGGCGGCCAGCGCCATCAGAAATTCACGTCGCAGCATTATGCAGTCCTCCGAACGCGCCAAGGTTGGGTTTTGAACCAGCCGGCAACATATGCGGTGGCGATCAGAACGCCGAAACCCGCAAGGTTGACGGCCAGTGTGGTCAGAACATCGCGGCCCATCACATCCATGCCGAACCCCATCAGCCGGGCAGTAAACATCGACACAACAAAGACGGCCAAAGATTGCTGCCCCACCTTCAGGATGATCGCCAGAACGCCGTCCCAGAGCCGTGCCAGCGCGCCTGCGCCCCGGCTCAAAAGACGGCTCCCCTTATCTCCTGCCGCCACCCAGCACAGATAGGCGAGCGCAAGGAAATGTGTATAGCGCAGCAGGCCGAACCCGGATTTGTCGATCAGCGGGGCCATTGCCTCGCGCCAATCGCGCGCCCATTCCAGCCCAAGCACGCGCACACCGATATTGGATAGCGGGATATTGGCGATGACAAGGAACAGCGCCAGACCGATCAGCAGCGCGGAAACCGGTGGTTTGGGCAACCAGCCGCGCATGAAGGCAAAGCCGGTGAAGAAGATCAGCTGCCAGCCGAACGGGTTGAAGAACCACGACCGGTCCGACCACGGCTCGGCCGGGAAGGCGAGATAGGGCAGGCCCAAGGCGCGCGTCACGGTTTCCTGGCCCAGGACCCAGACCGCCACGACAAAGGCGGCAACCAGACGCAGATCGACGCGTGACAGCGCCATCACGACCGGCATCATCATCAGCACGATCATATACATCGGCAGGATGTCGAAATAATTGGGCACCCAGCGCAGCGTCATGAAAGACAGCAGCATGTTCGGGTTTTCCCATTTGTCGCTTTCGACAAAGATCATCCACAGGTTCAACTGGCCCCAGTAATTGCGGCCGGTGATCTCCAGATCGGTAAGGAAAACGGCCAGCGCCAGCGTGGCAAAGAATAGCCCCACATGCGCCCAATAGACCTGCCAGACCCGGTACGCGACACGCGCGGTGCCAAGGGCGAACCCGGCCCGGTCAAAGGTCGATCCGAAGGCAATCGCCGACGCCATGCCGGAGCAGAAGACGAAAATCTCTGTCGCGTCGGAAAAGCCCCAGCGCGCGGGAATCCACAGGGTGAGGAAGTTGCCCGGTGTATGGGCGATCAGGATGATGAACATCGCCAGCCCCCGGAAGAAATCCAACCGGAGGTCGCGCACACGTGCTGGTGCGGCACTGGGAGAGGCAGCAGAATCGGGCATCGAGGAAGCCTGGCTTGGATCAGCGAAAGTCATTAGCTCTTTGGTCCGTGCACGAGGGAAGTCAAGCGGCCACGAACGGGGCCACCCCGTTACTGAGCGGGAATGCGCCGGGCGTGGGTCAGCATGTCCTGCCGCGTGGCGTTGAACCGATCGTCATGGCCGCCCCGCAGGGTTCGGCGCTGGTCCAGAATCGTGCTGACCTCGTCGTAGAACCCGGCACGCAGACCAGCGTCGATGGTCATACGTTCGAACACATCGCGCTGGGCGTGGCTGCCACCCACGGTTTGCATCTGGGTGCGCGCGGCGGACAGGTTGAGGAACGCGGTATCCCAACGCGCTTCGGCAAAGGAATGCAGCCCCGCCATCGCCGCCAGCCCCGGATCGGCCACGCGCAGCGCCATATCGCCCGGATCGCGGGCATCGCGGGTAAAGCGCAGGGCCATCTCGCTGGCGGCTTCGAACCGCCCTGCCGCGCCCAAGGCCAGCATGTAGTGCAGATCGGCGAAAACAAGACTGCCATCGGCGGTGCGTTGCTCTGACAGATCTGCCAGTTCATCCCAGCGGTCAGCGACATCGACGCCTTCAAGCTCCAGCCGCATCAACAGCGAGGACGCATTGGCGATGTCGCGGTAATCGTCGGTCTTGTCCGCGCGGATCTGCTGATCGTAAAGGGCGACGGCCAGCGCGGTCTCGTTCCGGTCCAGATGCAGCAGCGCCTTGTGCCACCACACGTGATACCGGAAATTGTTGCAGTGATCCCATGCCGCGCAATTGTCTTCAATCAGGGCAATCCCCCGGTCCGGCTGGGCGGTCATGTCATATACATGCGCCACGGCATGAAGCCCCCACGCATCGTCCGGCGCCAGTTCCAGCCCGGTAATCCCGGCGCGTTCGGCGGCGGCATAGTCACCGGTTTCTTCCAGCGTAAAGGCGTGGCACCCCAAGAGATAGCCGCGCAGCGGATGCGCCTCATGGGCGGGCAGAACGGCCTCGACCGATCGGCGCATTCCCGCGGCGTCGCCCAACATGAAGCGGATGGCATGGCTGACCTTGGCGGACAGCGTGTCTTCGGGGTGGGCGCGCAGCACGTCTTCCATCGCCGCGACCGCGCGGGACGGACGCCCGGCGAGCCAGAAGCCAAGCGCGTCGATCCAGCCGCGTTCGCGCGCATGTGTGGCCCGCCCGGTGCGCGCCATGCGATAGGCATCTTCCGC
This sequence comes from Aliishimia ponticola, assembly GCF_004803475.1. GTDB lineage: Bacteria > Pseudomonadota > Alphaproteobacteria > Rhodobacterales > Rhodobacteraceae > Aliishimia > Aliishimia ponticola. Next base: position 377,094 of record NZ_SRKY01000003.1, on the reverse strand, counting down.
CGCGCCGCGCATCTCGTGCCGCCCCAACATCAGGCTGAACAGGCCCTTGGCCGCATGGCCCATGGCAAAGTCGCTCTCTGCCTCCAGTACCGCGCCCAGATGGGTCGGTGTGCTGGCGGTATGCGCCAGAAAACCACAGATCATTTTGTTCCATTCCGACAAGGCGCCGGGGGTCGTAAGCGAAACGGGAGACTGGCAAATATCATGGGACATGGGTGGACCTGCACTAATTGTTTGTACCGATCTAAACCTAACTGGCGGCCCGTCCCTATGGCCCGGAGCGTGATAACACGCCAACGTGAAGCCGATCTCTGCTTTCGTGAGCAGATGACACACAAACTGACACCGATGCCGCAATTGCGCACCCAGAGGGCCGGGCAATCTGTAAGAATCCGCGCACCGCGCTAGGTTTCCGGCGGAAACTTGCGACTGACTGAAACAAGGAGGAGCGCCACATGACCGGGACGACCCCGCCCATCGCCACACAAGGCGTGCATCACATCACATTGGTCGGCGCAGACCGGCAAAGCACCATCGATTTCTGGGAAGGTGTGCTGGGGATGCCGTTCATTTTCGAACAGCCGAATCTGGACGACCCGGAAGAAGGGCACCTTTATTTCGACCCCGGCGATGGCCGTTTGATCACTGTTTTCACGAATGAAACGCGAAAGCCGCGCCGGGCCAGGATCGACCCCTTTCCCGGCAGCGTCCACCATATCGCGTTCGACGTGCCGCGCGCCAGCTTCAATCAGGCGATAACACGGCTGAAGGACCGCGGGTTCGGTTTTGCCGGGCCGAAGGATCGCGGCTTCATGGAATCGATCTATTTCAAGGATCCGCTGGGGCTGACGATTGAACTGGCCTGCTACAAGTTCACCTTGCCCGAAGGTCACCGGGTCGCGGACGTGATGATCGCCGCCCACCGCATTCGGGTGGCAGAAGGGGCCCGCGCCATCGAAGAGCCGCATATCGCGGCCGCCCTTGACCAACTTCTGGCCGCGCGGGACAGCTTGTCCAAGGGGTAACGGGGCAGCCCCGTTTGCGGCGCAGGACTGGCGGACAGGACTGGCGGACAGGACTGGCGGACAGGACTGGCGGGCAAACGAAAAAGGGCCCTGCCGATACGATCACCGGCAAGGCCCTTAAGCGTTCGTTCCAGACGCGATCAGGTCGGCTTAGGCCGCGCGGCTGGTCAGCACCTCGTCCACCTGGCGGGCAGCTTCCAGTTCGTCCCGGCCATCGACCGCAGCAACTTCGCGGGTCAAACGTTCCAGCGCGGCTTCGTAAAGCTGACGCTCGGAATAGCTTTGCTCGCGCTGATCGTCATTGCGGTGCAGGTCGCGAACGACCTCTGCAATCGCGATCAGGTCGCCGGAATTGATCTTTTGCTCATATTCCTGCGCGCGACGCGACCACATGGCCCGCTTGACCTTCGCCTTGCCCTTCAGGGTCTTGAGTGCCTGATTGATGACATCAGGGCTGGACAATGCACGCATTCCCACTTCGGTCGCCTTGTTGGTCGGCACCGACAGCTTCATCTTGTCTTTCTCGAAGGAGACCACGAAGACCTCCAGCTTGAATCCCGCCACATCCTGTTCTTCGATGGAGACGATCTGTCCGACCCCATGCGCGGGGTAAACGACATACTCGTTTGGACGGAAGTCGAGGTTTTTCGACTTTGGCATGTATTCTTTTTCCTTTTTTGACGCCGCGGCGCGCCCGGTGGTACAACGCGAAAAAGCCAGCCGTGCCGAGGCGCAAGTCCTCGTCAACGTACTGAATTTTCAGCGATGCCTTGCGTTCAGGACAGCAGTCCTACGCCGTGAAATGGGTGCGATCAGGCTCATTTGTAACGGCAATATATCACGTTTGAGCTGATTCTCAAAGCGCGCACCAGTTAAACGCCTGTTATGGCGGCAAAATTGACGTCCCGGGCAGGGGCGCGGCGTCTTAGCCGCCTTCGCCCGGCGCCTCCGAGAAGTACTTTTCGAGCTTGCCAGCTTCGCCGTCACGCTCTTCCGCTTCGGGCAGCGGGTCTTTCTTGGTGATGATCACCGGCCACAATTCGGAATACTTGCGGTTGAACTCGACCCATTTTTCCATATCCGGTTCGGTGTCCGGGCGGATCGCGTCGGCGGGGCATTCAGGTTCGCACACGCCGCAATCGATGCATTCATCCGGATGAATCACCAGCATGTTCTCCCCCTCGTAGAAGCAATCTACGGGGCAGACTTCGACGCAGTCGGTGTATTTGCAGGCGATACAATTGTCGTTGACGATATAGGTCATGGTCGTCCGGTTGGGCTGTTGATCAAGTGGCAGTTAGACCAGCGATGCGGATCATTCAAGGTTGCCACTGCGGGAAAGGTCCAACCTGCGGCGATCGCGCCCCGTTGGGCGACCTTTTCCCTCATATGAGGGGTTTTCAGGCATATCCGTTTTCTTGCGCGGCTGGGGCGGGTCAAGATCGGTGTAAAGCGCCTGCGCTTCGGGGGCAGGGCCGCGGCGCTGGCCGATGGCCTCAACCCGGATCACACGCACCGTGCGCCCCTGTGGAAAGGTCAGAACATCGCCCGGAGCGACATTCTGCGCGGGTTTGTGGATTTTGGTGGCGTTGACCCGAACATGCCCGGCAGACACCTGCGCGGCCGCGACAGAGCGGGTCTTGAAGAACCGCGCCTGCCACAACCACTTGTCTATGCGCAGCTTTTCGGGCGGCGCGGTCAATCCTTACTTGTCCTGCTTCAACGCGGCGAGCGCGGCAAAGGGATTGTCAGGATCGATAGGCTTGTCTTTCTTCGGCGGACGCGCCTCGAAGCTGCGGCCCCCTTGCGGCTTGCCCTTGCCACCGTCGCGGCCACCGGGCTTGCCACCAGCCTTGCGGGGCGGTTTCTTGCCGCCGCGCGGCTTGCCGCTGTTTTCCTGACCCTGCGGACGGCGTCCACCGCCGCGCTGGCGGTTGTTGCCGCGCCCACCCCAGGTGAAGGTGTAGAACACCTCGATCTCGGGGTCTTCGACCGCATCCGGCACAGTGCCGGGGGCTGTTTCGCCTTCGCTCATTTCCGGGATGGCGGCAGGTATATCTGTTTGTTCCGGCGCGGTTTCGGCAATCGGGGCGATCCCCTCATCGGGAATCGATTCGACGGCCTCTGCGGCGGTTTCGGTCATGTCCGGGCCTTCGGCGGGCGGCGTCGCGGGTGTCTCTTCGCTGACAACCGCATCGACCGGCTTCACCTTGGCACGTTCGCCGCGCTCACCGTTATAGCCGAGGCCCTGCATCAGGTCTGCGAATTGCTCCAGCGTCATGCCGGTGATCGACAGCATGTCCGGCGTTGCTTCGAACCCGGCGCGGCTGTCCTGCGCGCGCAGCAGATCGGCCAGACGTTCCAGCATATCAATGCGGATCGCCCGTTGACCGGCCTTGCGATAGCCCGCCATCGTGTCCGCACCTTCCGGCGCCCCATCGTCAGAGGGGATCGTCACCAAGCCCGGAGGCGGCGCTTCGGGAAATTCCGACAGGTTTTGCGCAAGGCTCCACAGCACCAACCGCAAGCGGGTCGGCGCAGGTTTAAGAAGCAGCGGCATGAAGATGGTGAACTGGCCGAAGCGTACACCGTGTTTGCGCAGCAGCCCGCGCGCATCCTGATCCAGCGCCTTGACGTCGTCCGCCGCCGCGCTGCGGGGCAATATGCCAAAGGCCTCGACCATCTGGAACGCGAATCCCTTGGCCAGACCGGTCAGCGCCTCATCGTTCTGCATGGCGATCATCGGCTCGAACAGCGCGGCCACCTTGCGGTCGATGAAATGTTGCAGGCGGCGTTGGACCTTTTCGGCCACATCCGCACCAGCGACATCGTCGACGAATACCTCGACACGCGGTTTGAGAGGCTCATTGCCCGCGACCAGCTTGCCGATGGCCGCCGATCCCCACATCAAACCACCTTGCTCGGTGAAGTCGATTTCCGTATCGGGGGCATTGTAGAACCGGTCCGCGCGCAAATGGAAATGCGGCGCCAGCGCCTGAAGCGCCGCCGTCTTGATCGTCTTTGCTTCTGCCCCCTCGGCACTTTTATCCTGCGCAAACCGGAACCCTTCCAGCTTGCCTACGAATTCGCCCTCGACGGTCACATCGCCGCTATCACTTACTTCGGCCACCATGGCCTCCTTCTGGCCCAGCCGGCGAAGCAGTACACTGGTCCGCCGGTCCACAAATCTTTGCATCAATGCCGAATGTAGCGCATCCGACAACCTGTCTTCTACCGCGCGTGTCTCCTGACGCCAATGAGAATCATCCTGCGTCCACCCGTTTCGCTGCGCCACATAAGTCCAGGTGCGGATGAAAGCGAGCCGTTTCGCGATGGCGTCAATATCTCCGGCGGGCTTGTCGATCCGTTTAACTGCCCGTGCGATGAAGTCATTCGGGATCTCGCCGCGCTCATGCAGGTGGCCGAAAATCGCCTCCAGCAGCGACGAATGTTCTGCGTGGCTGATACCGCGGAAATCGGGAATCCGGCACACATCCCACAGCAGTTTGACCGATCGGCCATCGGTGGCACGTGCCACGACCTGCGCCGATTCCGACAGTGATTTAAGCGCCAGCAGGTCGTCCGCATCGCGGGCGCGAGCCAGCATTTCATGCTCCGGCCCCCGTTCGAGCGAGGTGATCAGCCGGTGGATCGACCCGAATTCAAGCGCGCTGTTGCGCCAGATCAGCTTTTGCAAGGGGCGGAACCGGTGGTTCATGATCGCCCCGGCAACACCATCGTCCAGCGGCGGCGCGTCGCCCGTCACGCCAAAGGTGCCGTCCCGGTGGCCACGGCCCGCGCGCCCGGCGATCTGTGCCAGTTCATTGGGTTGCAGCGCCCGCATCCGACGCCCGTCGAACTTGGTCAGCGACGAAAAGGCGACGTGATGCACATCAAGGTTCAGCCCCATCCCGATCGCGTCCGTCGCGACAAGGTAGTCGACCTCACCCTGCTGATACATCGCCACCTGCGCATTGCGCGTGCGCGGTGACAGCGCGCCCATCACCACGGCGGCGCCGCCTTTCTGGCGCTTGAGCAACTCAGCCAGCGCATAGACGCTATCGACGGAAAACCCCACGATCGCAGAGCGGCGCGGCATTTTCGCCGTCTTGCGCGCGCCGGAATACAGCAATGTAGACAGGCGCTCGCGGCGGATGAAATGCGCTTCGGGCACGAGTTCGGAAATCGGCCCGCGCATCGTGTCGGCGCCAAGAAACAGCGTTTCGTGCAGGCCGCGCGCATGAAGCAGCCGGTCGGTAAAGACATGCCCGCGCTCCGGATCGGCGCAAAGCTGGATTTCATCGACCGCCAGAAAATCGCAGCCCATACCGTCGGGCATCGCCTCGACCGTGCAGACCCAATATTGCGTGCGCGGCGGGACGATCCGTTCCTCGCCTGTTACCAGCGCCACCACCGACGGGCCGCGCAATTCCACGATCCGGTCATAGACTTCGCGGGCAAGCAGGCGCAGCGGCAGGCCGATCACACCTGTTCGGTGGCCCAGCATCCGTTCGATCGCGTAAGTCGTCTTACCTGTATTGGTCGGGCCGAGTACGGCAACGACCCGGCGCGTCTGGCTCACCGGTCATTCCTTAAAGTGTCCGGCCCACGCCCACGCGCTTCAGCCTGTCGAGGGCTTCCTTGGCCTCTTCGTAGTGAGGATTCAAGTTCAGAACCTTCATGAACGTCTCTTCCGCGCGGGCGTAATCCTCAAACTCGACCAGAAGAACGCCAAGTCCGAACATGGCGGGGTAGTGATCGGGGTTCAGCGCCAGCACATGCCCCAGCGCATCCAGCGTCGGGCCGTAAAGATCGGCGGCGAAATAGGCGCGGGCAAGCCCGTGCCAGCCTTCGGCGAATTCGGGGGCATGATCGGTGAGGGCGGTGAAATGTTCGATCGCGGCTTCGGTCTGCCCCTCTTCCAGCGCCTTCTGACCGCGCCGCAGAAGCAAATCCATCGATGCCGAACCAGAACGTGACCACGCCGCGTTCAACTGCCGATCCAGCATCCGCGCCTCTTCCGGGGTCGCGTCGCGAAGTGATTCGAGAAGGGACGGCACCTCTGATTGAGCGTGCAAAGGTAAGGAATACCCGACTAAGACAGGAAGTGCCGCGACGATAAGGTGGCGAAGAGTGCGTAAGATGCCCATAACCGAAATGTAACACCGAACGCTGATAATTCCATGAATTCTCGGCACACCGCCAACAGAAAGGGCATCAAGGATGAGTGAAGTTCTGGATCAGGCCGTCGCGGCGCTGAACGAAAAGCTGGCCGGAAGCGATTTTTCGGGCACTGCCAAGTTCGATATCGAAGGCACCGGGGCCGTTGTCATCGATGGCGCGTCCGCACGTGTTTCCGACGAACCGGCCGACGTGACGCTGACCGCTGACGTCGAAACCTTCCAAGGCATGATGACCGGCGATGTGAATCCGACATCCGCCTTCATGACCGGCAAGCTCAAAGTCGATGGCGACATGGGCAAAGCGATGCAACTCGCCGCCGTTCTGGCCTGACCCTTCAAGACAAGACTGCCCCATATGACACACACAGCCGCGCCGCTTTTCACGGATATCAACCCGGGGCCAGAGGATGGCGCGGCATGGTGGGTGAACGCCGATGACGGTGTCCGTCTGCGTGTTGGCGTGTGGGGCAGGAAGGCGCAGAAAGGAACAGTGCTGCTGTTTCCGGGCCGCACCGAGTATGTCGAAAAATATGCGCCGGCCGCCGGGGAACTGGCGGCGCGCGGCTTTGCCACGCTGGCGGTGGACTGGCGCGGGCAGGGGCTGGCCGACCGGCTGGCCGATGATCCGCTGCTGGGGCATGTGGTCAATTTCCCCGATTACCAGAAAGACGTCGGCGCGGTGCTGCGGCTGGCCCATGCGCTGGACCTGCCCAAGCCGTGGAACCTTGTGGCCCATTCGATGGGCGGCTGCATCGGGCTGCGTGCCCTGATCGAAGGGCTGCCGGTCAATGCGGCGGCTTTCACCGGGCCGATGTGGGGCATCCGCGTCTCCCCGCCGATCATTCCGGTGGCATGGACGTTGGCCCATGTCATGCCGATGCTGGGGCTTGGCAATCAGTGCCCGCCCGGCACCAACCGCAAGCCCTATGTGGCGACCGAGCCGTTTGCCGATAACACACTGACCACCGATCCCGAGATGTTCGAGATGATGCGCAAGCAGGTCACGACGCACGAGGCGCTGGCCTTGGGCGGGCCAAGCTACGTCTGGCTGCGCGAGGCGTTGACCGAATGCGCGCGTCTGGCCGCGATGGCCTCGCCCAAATTGCCCTGCGTCACGTTTTTGGGCGACAACGAACGGATCGTGCTGACCGACCGGATTCATGAACGCATGGCCCGTTGGCCGGGCGGACGACTGGAAATGGTGCCCGGCGGCGAACATGAAGTGATGATGGAAACGCCGCAAACCCGGCACAACGTCTTCGACGATATGGCGACGCTGTTCGGCGGCTGACCTGCCGGTTCTTGCGGGCGCAATTCCCTCGGGCGGAAGCCCCATCCCTTCTTCGGAAAAACCGGCGCGGGTTACGCAGTCGGCGGCTCCGCGTCCTCGTTCCGAGACGCATTATGCAAGGCGCTGACAACCGCGCGGATCAACTCGTCACGGGGGACCGGCTTCATCAGGCGGATATCCTCCGGCTTGAGGCCGTTGCCATGTACCGTCGCCTCTGATGCATAGCCAGACATGAACACGACCGGCAGCGTCGGCACCTGATCGCGCAGCGCCCGCGCCAGATGGGTGCCCTGCAAGGTGCCGGGCATCACGATATCCGTCACCAGAAGCTCAATGCCCGGGGTGCTCTCGAACAGCTCCTTCGCTCGATCGCCGGTTTCTGCGGTCGTGACCTGATAGCCGGCGGATCGCAGGACCTCCGTCAGGACATCGCGCACCGCCGGTTCGTCCTCCACCAGCAGAATATGCTGGCGCGCCAATGTGTTTACGGCGTCTTCCTCAACCTCCGGGGATGGCACGGCGCTGGGGGCGCTTGTCGCCGGGAAATACAGCTTGAAGGTCGTGCCCGCGCCCACTTCGGTATAGACCTGCACCGTTCCACCGGACTGTTTGACGAAACCTTCGACCATCGACAGGCCGATGCCCGACCCCTTGGCCGCGCCCTTGGTCGTGAAGAACGGCTCGAACACATGGGCCAATGTATCCGCGTCCATGCCGACGCCCGTGTCGCTGACGGCCAGCATCACGTAACGCCCCGGTTCAAGCTGTTCACCGCGTTGATCGATATAGGTCTGGTCGATGCGCACATTCGCGGTTTCGATCGTCAGCCTGCCAGTGGCATCCATCGCGTCACGGGCATTGAGCAGCAGGTTCAGGATCGCGTTCTCAAGCGAGGTCTTGTCCAGCCGCGCCTTCCACAACCCGGCCAGCAGCGAAAGCTCAACATCGATGGTCGAAGGCATGGCGCGGTGCATCCAGATCTTGGCGTGACGCACGATGTCATTGATATCGACGATCTCTGGTGCCAGCCGCGCCTGCCGCGCGAAGGACAGCATGCTGCGCGTCAGGTTGGCACCGCGCTGCGTGGCTTCCAGCCCTGCGATGATCTTGTCGTTCGCCCCCTCGATGGTGACCATTTGCGGTTCGCTCTGCAAGAGTTCGAGATTGCCCATGATGACCGCAAGCAAGTTGTTGAAATCATGCGCAACACCTGCGGTCAAACGGCCGATGCTTTCCATTTTCTGGGCCTGCATCGCAAGCTGACCCTGCCGCTCGGCCTCTCGCATCGCATCCACTTCACGTGTCACATCGACAATGACGCCGGTGATCTGGGTTTCGCCATTTTCAAGGCTCTTGGGTGTGATATGCAGATCGACCCAGCGCACCGACCCATCCGTATGCACGGCGCGCGTGCGCACATATCCCCGTTCTCCGGTTGCGGCACATTGCGCGATCGCGGATCTGACGGCGGCCACATCATCCGGGTCCTGGTTCGGATAAAACGCCATCGAATCTTCCATCAACTCGGCGGGTGTGAAGCCCCAGACTTCCTGCACGTTATCGCTGGCAAAGGTGAAGTGCCGCCCGCCGCCCTCAGCATGCAGCACAAGCTGGAAAATCACTCCGGGGAAAGACCGCGCGACCTGGGCAATCCGTTCCAGCGCCTCAAGCCGGGCATTTTCCCGTTTGCGCCGATCCGTCTCGTCGATCAGCAAGGCCGTGATCCGGTGTTGTTCGGGGGACGGTTCTTTCCAGATGCTCCACATCACCCGCAAGTGGCGGATTTCGCCGGTTTCTGGGATGATGATGCGGAAGGGGATGTCCGGGTCGACGTCTTCGCCGACGGTCAGCCGCTGATCTGCCGCAATCAGGTCCGGCACATCGTCGGGGTGGACCCGGTGCAGCACGGTTTCCAGCTTGTGCGGACCCGGTGTCAGATGCCCCAATCCCAGCAACTGCAACGCCTTGAGATCGAACTCTCGATGATCTGTGCCAAGCGCGCCGGAGAACACACCGTAATTTGCCGCCGTCTGGGCGAGGTCCAAGTTTATTTTCAGGCGCTGCTTGTCGAAGGTGTGTTGCGCCGCCCGGTCCGCTTGCATCACGGTCAGCCAGACGATCAACACGGACAAGGCGCCAACTCCGATCACGATCGGCGACATTCGGATGACCCGGTTGATATCGACCAACGGGGCGCCGCCATACCAAAGCAGGACGGCCACGGTGTAGTGGATGGCGATGTAGCACACGATCATCCCGACCACGGCCCGCCAATGCACTTGGGGCCAGGGCGTGGGCGGCAGAAGGCGTGCCAACCCCGCGCCGGAAAACGCGATGGCCAGCATGACACATATTCCGGCAAATACGATGACCGTGGGCCCGCCTTCCACGACGAGGGACGAGGCCGCCAGACCGCCCGCGATGGCCGCGCCCAGCGGGCCACCAAGATAGCCCGCAAACAGAAGCAGCCCGGGGCGGCCATCAAGCGGCACTTGAACTTCAGGTATCCGAAAGGAATTCGCGCCCAACAAAATCGCGAGCATTCCGAAAACGATTCCAATGATCGCGCTCCGCCTCGCATGACTTTTCTGCAGACGCGGCGAGGTGAACATCACGTAGCAGAACAACCCGGCCAGACACAGCTCAATCAAGCTTTGGAGAAGCTGAAACATCATGGGCGTTATCCGTACCGATCAGTGTAAGGGCAGTACGGCGCGTGGGCGATGACGCCTATCGGCTGGTGCGGCGTAGTGAAAGCCTGTCTTCTTGTCGGTCTCTTAGGTGAGGCCAAAATATTTCCCGTCAACCAGTTTATTGTTGTCTCAACATCTTAAGGTTATTTCAGCGTATGGTGACAGGTCAACGAAATTGATACACGCGAAAAGGGAACGCCCCGCGCCGAAAGGGCGCAGGGGGGCCGTGATCTGGCGCAGGACGCCGGTCCTTGTCGGCCTTAATCGTCCTCGCCCAGCATCTTGAGAACCGCGTCACTGTCCTGCCCGAACCGCGGCGGCGCAAGATCGTACCTGACAGGGGTGCGCGACAGCTTCAGCGGGTTGGCGAGCAGTTTGACATGGCCGCCTTTCACAGCGGCGGGCACCTCGCGCACGGTTTCGCGCGCAACCGCCTGATCCGAGGTCAGCGCCTCTTTCACCGTATTGATCGGCCCGGCGGGCACCAGCGCGTCTTGGCACCGGCGCAGCACTTCGGCCTTTGGCAATTTCGCAAGGGTCGCCGCGATCTGCGGTATCAGCACCTCGCGGTTTTCGATCCGGGCAAGGTTGGTGCGATAGGCGTCATCCTCCGCCAAGGACTGCAATCCGAAGGCATCGCAGAACCGGGCAAACTGCCCGTCATTGCCAACCGCAAGCAGGAACCAGCCATCGGCGGTCTCGAACGCTTCGTAGGGCACGATATTGGGATGCGCATTGCCGCGCCGCACCGGTTCCTTGCCAGAGGTCAGGAAATTCGTGCCTTCGTTGATCAGCCAGGCCATCTGAGCATCGACCAGCGCCAAGTCGATATGCTGACCTTCGCCCGTCGCATCCCGGTGCCGGAGCGCGGCGAGAATACCGATGCAGGCATACATCCCGCACATTACATCCGCGATGCCAACGCCCACCTTCATCGGTGCGCCATCCGGGTCGCCCGTCAGCGACATGATGCCGCCAAAGCCCTGCGCCATCAGGTCATAGCCCGGCTGGCTCCGGTTCGGCCCGGTCTGCCCGTAGCCGGAGATAGAGCAATAGACGAGCCCGGGATGCGCGGCGAGCATCGTCTCGTGATCCAGCCCGTATTTCTTGAGCCCGCCGGGTTTGTAATTCTCGATCACCACATCGGCCCGCGCCGCCAGCTTTCGGATCGTGTCCTGACCCTCTGGGGTGGACAGGTCCACTGCGATGGATTGCTTGTTGCGATTGGCCGCCATGAAATATGCCGACAGGTCAGAACGAGTCCCATCGGGGTTCAGCGCATAGTTCGGGCCCCAGCTGCGGGTATCATCGCCGCCGGTCTTCGGGTTCTCCACCTTGATGACCCTCGCGCCGAAATCGCCCAAAAGCTGGGTGGCGGTCGGCCCTGCGAGGATACGGGACAGGTCCAGAACAACCAGCCCGTCAAGCGCGCCTTTAGATTCGGCCATCATAGGCTCCTTTATCGATATGTGCGGCGATGACCGTGAAGGTCGGGGCCGTCATGGCATCTGTCAACGCGGTGCGCAGGCTGTCACGGTCGCGCACATCCACGCCCGCGCCGCCAAAGGCCCGGCCCATCGCGGCGAAGTCATGCACCGCGAAATCCACGCCCGCATTGGCAAGCTGACGTTCGCGCTGCTTCTTCTCGATCAGGGCAAGCGCGCCGTCCACGAAGACCAGAAAGATCGGTTTCAGCTTCAGTTCGGCGGCGGTTGCCAATTCGCCCGCGATCATCAGAAAGCCCGCATCGCCCGAGAAAGAGATCACAGGGCGGTCCGGCTCCATCAAGGCGGCGCCGATGGCAAGGGGCAGGGCGCAGCCCATCGTGCACAGGCCCGACGACTGCATCAGCCCGCGCGGCTCATAGCAGGTCCATTGCTGCGACAGCAGGATGCGATGCGCGCCGCTATCGGCGGTGGCAAGCGTATCCTGCGGCAGCGTGCTGCGGCACACATCCACGATCGCATTCGGCCCCCACTCCGCATCCGCCGGGAAGGCCTCTGCTAAAGCGGTCTTGCAGGCGGCCACTTCGCCGCCGGGCCATGTGTCTTGCGGCGAGGCGCTGGACAATGCGTGCAGGGTTGGGGCAACCGGTCCGATCACGTTCAGCGTGGCCTGATGCATGTAATGGTCGTTGGGTACGGGCGCGATATCGATCACCCGCTGCTGCGCCGGATCCCACGGATCGCGCCAGCCTGGACGCATCTCAATCGGGTCGTAGCCCGCGCAAAGGATCAGGTCCGCGCTTTGCACCAGCGGCAGCAAGTGGCGATCCGCCAGCGGCGATAGCCCGGCCCCGCCAAGACACAGCGGATGGTCTTCGGGCAAGGTGCCCTTGGCCTTGTAGCTTGTGATCAGCGCAATCCCGTAGCGTTCGCAGAACGCCGCAATGGCCGGTTCCGCGCCTTGGTTCATCGCATCGACGCCCGCGATCATCAGCGGACGACGCGCTTCGGTCAGCCAGCCGGTCGCAAGCGCCAGATCATCACCGCTGAGGCCGGTCTGCGCCGCGGCGACACGGGCAGCAGGCGCGGCGGCGGGCAGCTTCGCATCCGCGACAGAGATCGGCACATCGACATATACCGGACCCATCCGCCCCTCCAGCGCGAGGCTGACGGCCTTGTCGGCCTGCACATGCGCCGCCCCTGCGGTCATGCCGAAGGTCGCCTTGGTGATCGGGGCCAGAACCGCCCGCTGATCCAGCACCTGATGGGTGTAGGTTTCGGCCTCATCGCTGTCGATGCTGCCCGCCAAGACGATCAGCGGCACCCGGTCCTGATGGGCATTGGCAATGGCGTTCACGCCGTTCAGCAATCCCGGCCCAACAGTGGCCACAAGGATGCCGGGCGCACCGGATCGGTGCCACGCGGCCTCGGCCATGAAGGCGGCGGCGTTTTCGTGCTTGGCAAGGACGAACCGGATTCCCGCCCGCTCCAAAGCATCGACAATGGTGAGAACCTCGCCTCCGGGCATCCCAAAGGCAAAGCGGCAGCCCGCGGCATGAAGGCGGCGGGCAAGGGCATCGGCGGCGCGGATCGTGTCAGTCATGCTCCCGCAGGTTCCACGGCAGCGCGCCACATGCAAGTGACAGATATGTGCGGGATTGTTTCAGCTTAGCGACGGCGGTCGCGGCGCGAACTCATCGGCTGGAAGGCAACGCCCACATGCGCTTCGCAATAGGGTTTGCCCTGCTGCACCGGAAGGCCGCAGAACCAGAAATCATCCGTCGCCGGGTCGCCCACCGGCCATTTGCAGGTCCGCTCGGTCAGTTCCATCAGCGTCAGCTTCTTGGCCTTCTTTTCGACCTCGCTCACCTTGGCAAGCGCCTCGGGGCTGATTTCGTTCGCGGAAGGCTGCGGCGGCAGCGGTTGGCCTGCCGGAATGATCTGCTTGCGCGCCGGGGTCGTGGCCGGGCGTGTTTCGGGCACCGGCGCGGCTTCGACCGGCTCTGCCGGTTTGGCCTTGGCGCGTGGCTTGGGTTCGGCCTTGGGCGCGGGCTTGGCCTTGGCTTCCGCCTTGGGCTGGCTGGTCGCGCCGCCGGTGCGGTTGGACAGACCCAGCCGGTGCACCTTACCGATAACCGCATTCCGCGTCACGCCGCCAAGTTCCTTGGCAATCTGGCTGGCGGATTGTCCTTCGCCCCACATTTTCTTGAGCTTTTCTACGCGGTCATCAGTCCAGGACATACGGTTTCCTTGTTCTTGGCGCGTCTCGCCGTGTCAGCGTCTCATTTAAAACGCCGGGAAGGCAGGATCAAGGCGTCATACCCGTGCGGCGTGTCTTTCGGGCCAGTTGTGCTTCGCGCCACGCCAGAAGCACCGCGCCGCCAAGAATGATGCCCGCGCCCAGCACCGTGATCGCGTCGGGCCAGACGGCAAATGCCAGACCGTCCCAAAGGGCGGCGAAAATCAATGTGGCATAGCTGAAGGGCGCGACGAAACTGGCGTCACCGCGCGCCATGCCGTTGACGAAACAGGCCTGCGCCGCGGCCATGGCGATGCCGACCCCGGCAAGAGCCAGCCATTGCGCGCCCGTGGGTGCCTGCCAAACAGGCAGCACGGCGGCGGTGGCGATGCACAGACCGATCGCGTTGTTGATCAGCAGGATCTGCAAAGGCGGCTCGCGGGTCGACAGCTTGCGGATAAAGATCAGCTCCAGCCCCATGACCACCGCCGCCCCAAGCGCCAGCAGCGCGGCGGGCTGAAAGCTGTCCGGCGTCGGGCGCAGCAGCACCAGCGCGCCAATCAGCGCGACCCCGGCGGCGCCCCACCGCACTGGACCGACCTTTTCGCCCAGCAAGGGGATGGCTAGGATCATGCAGAACACCGGGTTCAGAAACGAGATCGCCGTCGCGTCCGCCAGCGGAATGAACGCGACCGAGGCGAACATCAGGCTAACGCCCGCCCAGCCCAGACTGGTGCGCGCCACATGCAAACGCCAATGCACCCCCGAAGGACGCAGCCCGCGCGCGGCAGCAACGCTGGCAATGGCGAGAAAGGCAAAGAGAAACCGCCCGTGGCTGATTTGCAAGGCGGGCAGGGGCGGGCCAAACGTGTCCGTCCCCAAAGCCTTGGCGAGCAAGGTCGTCAGGGCGATAAAGGCGGTGGCGCACAAAATCAGTGCGGCGGCCAAAAGGGGGGCAGGGGCGCGCGGCTCGAACATGATAGATGTCTGGCGGGCCGCGCGGGCGGTTTCAAGCGCCGAATATGCTTGCATCGCGGCAAAATTTACGGCACCGCTGCGGGCATGAACATGAACGCTCACAATCTTCGACGTAGCGCGCGCGGCTGACCCCGCGCTTTTCGTGTTGCTTTCAGGATGCGCCTGCGTCCTTCTCCCCTACAACTTGACCCGCCGCAGCGCCTGTTGCATGAGTTTCACTCCGCTTGCGGGTATTTTCCAAGGATCAGTCCCATGATTTCTTCCGTTTTGCCGACCTATAACAGAGCGCCCATGGCCTTTGAAAAAGGCGAGGGTGTTTGGCTTATCGACGGGTCGGGGCGCCGATACCTTGATCTGGGCGCGGGGATCGCGGTCAACGCACTGGGCCATGCGCATCCGGCGCTGGTGGCGGCGCTGACCGAACAGGCGGGGCAGCTTTGGCATACGTCGAACCTCTACCGCGTGCCGCAGCAGGAAAAGCTGGCCGACAAGCTGGTGGACGAAACCTTCGCCGACACCGTTTTCTTCTGCAATTCCGGCACCGAGGCCTGCGAATTGGCGGTGAAGATGGCGCGCAAATACTGGTATGACAAAGGCCAACCGGAACGGACCGAGATCATCGCGTTCTCTGGCTCGTTTCATGGCCGGTCCTCGGCCGGGATCGCGGCTGCCGGGTCCGAGAAAATGACCAAGGGCTTCGGCCCGCTGCTGCCCGGGTTCACGCACCTGCCATGGGGCGATCACGCGGCACTCAAAGCGGCGGTGTCGGACAAGACCGCCGCCATCCTGATCGAACCGGTGCAGGGCGAAGGCGGCATCGTGCCAATGCCCGACGAAGACCTGCGCGCCATGCGGGCGCTGTGCGACGAAACCGGCACGCTTCTCATCCTTGACGAGGTGCAATGCGGCGTGGGCCGGACCGGCAAGCTTTTTGCGCATGAATGGGCGGGGATCACTCCGGATATCATGATGGTTGCCAAGGGCATTGGCGGCGGGTTCCCATTGGGCGCTGTTCTGGCGACGGAAAACGCCGCTTCGGGCATGACGGCAGGCACCCACGGGTCCACCTATGGCGGCAACCCTCTGGGCTGCGCGGTGGGCAATGCGGTGCTGGGTATCGTCGCCGATCCTGCCTTTCTGGCCGAAGTGAACCGCAAGGCGGGCCTGATGCGCCAGCGCCTCGAAGGGCTTGTCGCCGCGCATCCGGATGTGTTCGACAGCGTGCGCGGATCTGGCCTGATGCTGGGGCTGAAATGCAAGGCACCCAATACCGATCTGGTCGCGGCGGGCTACGAGGAAGACGTCCTCACCGTTCCAGCGGCCGATAACGTGGTGCGCCTGTTGCCGGCCCTGACCATCACCGACGAAGAAATCGGCGAAGCGGTCAACCGGCTTGATCGTGCGGCCACCCGCCTGTCTGCCTGACTTTGACATAAGATAGCGGCGGGGCTGGATTGCTTCGCCGCGCCGAAAAAGCGAACGGATTTATGAACCACTTTCTTGATATTCACACGACCGACAAAGCCGACCTGCGCGCGATGATAGACCATGCTCGCGCCATGAAGGACGCGCGGGCGGGCCGCCCCAAGGGCGTGCCGGATGACGACCGCGCGCTGGACGGGCGGATGGTCGCGCTGATCTTTGAAAAGCCGTCGACGCGGACACGGGTATCGTTTGATGTCGGTGTGCGCCAGATGGGCGGGCAGACCATGGTGCTGTCGGGCAGCGAAATGCAGCTTGGCCATGGCGAGACAATCGCCGACACCGCCCGCGTGCTGTCACGCTATGTCGATATGATCATGATCCGGACCTTCGATGAAAGCGTCCTGCAAGAGATGGCGGAATATGCCGATGTGCCGGTGATCAATGGGCTGACCGACCGGACCCATCCCTGCCAGATCATGGCCGATGTGATGACCTATGAGGAACATCGCGGACCGATTGCCGGGATCAAGGCGACGTGGTGCGGCGATGGCAACAATGTCTGCGCCAGCGTGATGCATGCCGCCGCCCAGTTCGGGTTCGACATCACGTTCACCGGCCCGATGCAACTGGACCCGGAAGCTGAATGGCAAAAGCTGGTGCGCGACAGCGGCCAAAGTTTCAAGGTCGAACGGGATGCAGAGAAAGCCGTCGAGGGCGCGGACCTGATCTTTGCCGATACCTGGGTGTCGATGCATGACGCACAATCGGCGCGCGAACGCCGCCACAACATGCTGCGCCCCTATCAGGTGAATGACGCGCTTATGGCCAAGGCAAAGCCCGACGCATTGTTCATGCATTGTCTGCCCGCGCATAGGGAAGAGGAGGTGACCTCTTCTGTCATGGATGGTCCGAACTCCGTCGTGTTCGACGAGGCAGAGAACCGCCTGCACGCGCAAAAGGCCGTCATGCGCTGGTGCCTCGGCGTCTGAACAACGCGCCAAGGCGGCGTTGGCTGGGCAAGCAGTTCAGCAGAAGGCGGGATTTGCCTGCGCGTCGCCGCGCGGTGGGCTGATCAGCCGGGCGGCGTTGTCGTCGTCCGCACCCATCGCATTCAGCAGCAACTCTGCCTCTTTGCGTTTCAGGATCGGATACCGCGCTGCCGGGAACCGGCCACATGTGGCTTTGGTCAGGCCGGCCTGTGCGCAAGATGGCAGGTTCCGCAGCCCCCAAGGGCCGGGATGATAGCTTTCGCAATACAGACCCGGCACTTCCAATACCTCGTGGTCGGCGCACATCAGGTGGACATAATTGGCTGGCGGGCGCTGGGCGATATGCACGCCCGCCCGCCCGACAAGCGCCCCGGCGGCGATCAACACATCCGCGCTGCCAAACATCAGATCGGCCAGCGGCGAAGACATCAGAAGATTATGCGCCCGTGACAGCCGGATCGGCAGTTGCGCCCCGAACGCGCCCTGCGGGATCACCACGGGGGGCTGGGTTGCGGTGAACCGGACCGTCCAGACAAGCGGTTTCTCCCCCCGCAGGGTCGTGACCAGATCGCCTTCGCGCAATTCGCCGGCGGCGCGCCAGCCATGCGGGGTGCGGATTGGCACGTCATCGGCGAAGCACAGCATGTCATCCAGCGCGTCGATGGTTGCCCCCGTATACTCGACCGCGCGCAGCGTCCCAAGCGTGGCAGATGTGAAATCGCTGGGATAGGTGTCCGCCGGAAAATACCCGTCAAGAATGCGCACGCCGTAATTTCCGGTTTCCGACAGAATAACCACCAGTGGGAGAGTATATTCCACGCCATTGGCGATAACGGTGGAACCGTCGTAGATTGCGACTTCTTGCGGGGCATAGACCGCGCCGTTATAGACCATCCCTTCGCCCGCGGCGGTGGTGGTCCCGTCATCGGCATCCAGATCATAGACGATGCCATCGCCGTCGAGATCCCGCAGACCGTATTCCAAATAGGTCGCGGTCGAAACGGCCATCCCGTTCAGGCTGGCATCCAGATTGTTATCGTCGGTCGGATCGAACCCCGCCAAAGACGTGGGTTGCAACCAGGCCCAGTGAACGGCGTCGGCCATGTCATCACCTCTTGTGGAACCAAGAGGATAGAATGGTGACGTTAAACTTCCGTTGAATGCGATGAAAGTTTGGGCGGCCCCGGCGCAGCCTGTTGCCGCAAGAAAAAAGGCCCTGCGTTTCCGCAGGGCCTTGAACCGTCATCCAGATCGCAACTGAGCCGCCTTTAGATCAGGCCCATGCTTTCCAGTTTAAGCAGCACCTGATGCGCGCAGTTGTCGACTTCGACATTTTCCGTCTCGACGCGCAGCTCGGGGTTCTCGGGTACATCGTAGGGGTCGGAGATGCCGGTGAACTCCTTGATCTTGCCCTCGCGCGCCAGCTTGTACAGGCCTTTGCGGTCACGGCGTTCGCATTCCTCGATGGTGGTCGCGACGTGAACTTCGACAAAGGCACCGAACTGTTCGATATCCTCGCGCACCGCGCGGCGGGTGGTGGCATAAGGCGCGATGGGCGCACAGATGGCGATGCCGCCGTTCTTGGTGATCTCGGACGCGACATAGCCGATGCGGCGGATGTTCAGGTCGCGGTGCTCTTTCGAAAAGCCCAGCTCGCTCGACAGGTTCTTGCGCACGATGTCGCCATCCAGCAGCGTCACCGGGCGGCCGCCCATTTCCATCAGCTTGACCATCAGCGCGTTGGCGATGGTGGATTTGCCCGAACCGGAGAAACCGGTGAAGAACACGGTAAAGCCCTGCTTGGAGCGCGGCGGCTTGGTGCGGCGCAGTTCCTTCACCACTTCGGGGAAGGAGAACCATTCGGGGATTTCCAGACCTTCGGCCAGACGGCGGCGCAGTTCGGTGCCAGAGATGTTCAGGATGGTCACATCATCCTTGTCGGCAATCTCGTCGGCGGGCTCGTACTGGGCGCGTTCCTGCACATAGACCATGTGCTTGAAGTCGACCATTTCGCAGCCGATCTCGGACTGGTGCGCGCGGTAAAGGTCCTGCGCATCGTAGGGGCCGTAGAAATCTTCCCCGGCGGAGTTCTTGCCCGGGCCAGCATGGTCGCGGCCCACGATGAAATGGGTGCAGCCGTGATTGGCGCGGATCAGGCCGTGCCAGACTGCTTCGCGCGGGCCCGCCATACGCATGGCTAGGTTCAGCAGCGACATTGTGGTGGTGGACTGGGGATATTTGTCCAGAACCGCCTCATAGCAACGCACGCGGGTGAAGTGATCCACATCGCCGGGCTTGGTCATGCCGACGACCGGGTGGATCAGCAGGTTGGCTTCGGCCTCTTTCGCGGCGCGGAAGGTCAGTTCCTGATGCGCGCGGTGCAGCGGGTTACGGGTCTGGAAGGCGACGATCTTGCGCCAGCCGAGCTTGCGGAAATAGGCGCGCAGCTCGTTCGGGCTGTCGCGGCGGCCGCGGAAATCGTAATGCACCGGCTGCTGGATACCAGTCACCGGGCCACCCAGATAGATCTTGCCCGCCGTGTTGTGCAGGTAGTTCACCGCCGGGTGCGCATCGTCATCGGCGCCAAAGACCTTCTCGGCCTCGCGCGCCTTGTTCGGCTCCCAGCGGTCGGTCACGGTCATGGTGGCGAGGATCACGCCCTCTTGGTCGCGCAGCGCGATGTCCTGACCCAGTTCCAGACCTTCGGCAAAGGCTTCCGACACGTCCAGCGTGATCGGCATCGGCCACAATGTGCCATCGGCCAGACGCATGTTCTCGACGACGCCGTTGTAATCCTCTTCGCTCAGAAAGCCCTTGAGCGGGTTGAACCCGCCATTCATCAGTAATTCCAGATCGCAGATCTGCCGAGGGGTCAGGTCATGGCTGACCAGATCGGCTGCCTCCGACTTGAGTTTTTGCGCGCTTTCATAGGAAACATACAGTTCCGGGATCGGAGCCAAATTCGCCAACATCGGTAAAGGACTTTCGTTCAGGTTTGCGTCGATACGCCGGGTCATTCCCGGTTCGCGGGTCCGATACACCGCGTTTGTGGCAAAAGTCCAGCAATGCTGTGGATTCGGCGTAAACAGGCCTGAAGGCTGTCAGCTGCGCGGGATCAGCCGGATGGGCAGTTCCCCGACCGGGCGCGGCACCGGCAGGCGACGCCACTTCACGGGCCGCTTTCCCACCGCTTCGATCCGGTAACGGGCCAACAGGTGACGGAAGAAGATCTTCACCTCCAGATTGGCGAAATGCATCCCAATACACTTATGCGCACCGCCGCCAAACGGGGCCCAGACATGCCGTGCGCCATGATGCTCGGCGCGGTTAGGAGAGAACCGATCCGGGTCGAAGACTTCCGGGTCGCTGTAATGCTCGGGCGACATCATGACGGTGGCGGGCAGACAGCTGACCCAGGTGCCCGCCGGGATGTGGGTGCCCTTCCAGACGAAATCCTGCGTTGCACGGCGCGGGATGAAGGGAACGGGCGGCATCATCCGCAACGCTTCCCTGAAGACGCGGTCCGTCAGGGTCATCGCCGCAAGGCCAGCGTCGTCGATAGCGCCGGCGGGCAAAGAATCGATCTCTCCGATCAGGCGGGTCTGCCATTCGGGATGTGATGCAAGCGCGCCGACCATCGCCGCGATCGTAGAGGCCGTGGTGTCGTGCGCGGCCATCATGTGAAAGTTGAAATGGTCGAGGATCTCTGCCTCGGTCCAGCCGCCGCCACTTTCATCCTGCGCCACGCACATCTGGCTGAAGAAGTCATTACCGGGTGCAAGACGACGTTCCGGGATCAGGGCTCGGAACGTGTCCAGCAGCACAGCGCGGGCCTTCAATCCGCGGCGCAGCGCCGTGAAGGGCAGCGGTTTGCGGATCACGCCCACGCCTGCATTCACCTCATCCATGAACGCCGCGTTGATGGTTGCCACACGCGGATCATCCGGGGACAGCCCCATGAAGATCGACGTGCCGATCCGCAGGCTGAGATCCTTGATCGCGGGATAAAAGCGGAACTTCTGCGCCACCGGCCATGCGTCGATCAGGACCGGCATCAGCGCATCCATCTGGCTGCGATACCCGTCCATGACCGGCTTGCGAAAGGCCGATTGCATGATCCGGCGGTGGCGGCGGTGATCGTCGAAATCGCGCAGCATCAGGCCGCCACCGAAAATCGGCTGGATCATGTCCCAGCCGTGATGGGCCGAGAACTGCTTCTCCTTGTCGTCCAGGATCAACTCGCACGCCTCGCGCCCCGCAAGCGCGACCCGCCATTGGCCCAGCATCCGCAGCTTGTAGATCGGGCCCAGTTTCTCGGCGCAGCGCCGGTGCAGCCCGTAAGGGTCGCGCAGCAACGCCAAGGTATGGCCGACAAAGGGCAGGGCAGGAAGATGCGGAATATGGGCCAGATCGGCAGGCGACGGGGCGGTAAGACGCGACATGATCGAGGTCCTTATCGTGTGAGAACATCCGATCCTGTTCTTTCAGGCCCCGCTCAAGAAAATGGTAAACAAGCGTACGCACATTTGGCTAAAGCTCCGGCAAGCCCGCCAACACAGGCACTTTCAGCGCTGTCACAGGCTCGGCCACGCCGCGCAACGCAAGGTCAATCAGCGTGTCAGGGTCTGCTGGAATCCCCGCCGCTTCGAGAACGGGAAGCGATATCAGCCCCTCGACGCCCAATTGTTTGGTTTCCGCTTCAAGTCGGCTGGCCGCATTCACCGTGTCGCCGATCAGCGTGCGCGGGGCCAACCCGGCCGCGCCGATTTCCCCCAGAACCAGCGTGCCAAGATGCAGCGACAGCCCGATCCGCACCGGCTCTGACCCTTCTGCGCGCAGCTGCGCGTTGAAGCGTTCCAGCGCAACGCCGATCCCGCGCGCGGCCTTCACCCCCGCCTGCGCAGAGGCTTCAGAGGCCGGAAGTTCGAACACCGCCAGAAGGCCGTCGCCCAGATATTTGTCCACCGTCCCGCCCGCCGCGATGATCTCTGGCACGATGGCGTCAAAAAACCGGTTGAGCAGAAAGACCACGTCATAGGGCAGATGCCCGGTGGTGCGGGCGGTGAAGCCGCGCATATCCAGAAACAGGATCGCCAGACGCGCCTCCTTGCCCTGCGATGTGCGCGCCTGTCGCCGGCGGGCTTCGGGTTCGAACATGCGGTAGACGGTGCATGGCCCGGTCGGTCGGATCTGGCAGGCCAGCCGCGCATGTTCCGGCGCATCGACAGCGCGCAGCGCGGCGGTTTCGGCAGCAGAGGGCGGCGCGACGTGTTCGCGCCCATCCTGCAAGATTACCCGGCAGGTGGTACAGCGGCCCTTACCGCCGCACAGGCTGGTATGCGGCACCCCGGCGATCTGGCTCATCTCAAGCAGCGTCGGGCCGGGGGCGGTGCTGATGGTCGGGCCGTTCACATAGGAAATGCGCAGCGAACGGCGCGGGCTGAGGATCTGGCGCACCACATAGATCACAGCGGTCAGGCAAATCAGTGCCGCCACGGTCCAAAACAGAATGCGGGACTGGGTCAGCATGGCGCTGAACTGTTCGCGGGCGGGCCAATTGGTCGCCTCGAAGAACGCGTCGCGCTGCGCCGCCTCCGCGCCGCGCCACAGCGCGCTGGCACGCCGACCTTCGCTGATAAGACCGCTGAGCGCAAAGGCCGGAACCAGCGCGGCCACAATGGCAAACCCGCTCAGATACCGGCGCCACCACGGCAATTGCCGCAGCCACATATGCACCCCAAGACACCCGTGCAGCCATGTCAGCAGCAGCAAGATCGCCTGAAGCCAGCCGTCGCGGGTGTCCCAGATCAGCCCGGCGATATAGCTTACCGTGACATTCGTTGCGTATTGCTCGTAACTCAGCCGTGTGAAGGTCACATGGCTGGCAAGGATCAGCGGGATCGTGACGCCAAAGCCGACCTGTATCATGTCGGTGGCAGACAGCTGCAGCCTCTTGCTGAACGCGACCTTTCCCAGCGCCAGCGCCGCATGCAGGCCAAGCGCGCCATACAGCAGCAGGGTGCCGGGCAAAGAGCGGACAATCGTGGTCATGATGGCCATCATCCGATCGGCGAATTGCGGGGAAATCAGAACGCTCGCAATGTTCAGGAAATGCAGGCCGACATAGGTGAACAGGACAAGCCCGGTCGCAATCCGCGTCCGCGTCGTCCATGTGCCGCCCCATAATCCCGCCATCTTGTCCCCGCCGCCAATGCTGTGATCCTGCGGCCCGATCACCCAGCGGTCAAGCGGAGGCGGTCTGCACCTGCGCGGTCATGGGCATCACGCGGTTGCGCCCGGCATGTTTCGCGGCATAGAGCGCCTCATCCGCGCGGCGCATCATCGCCGCGACATCCGGAACGCCGGGGCCCAGGGCCGCGACGCCGAAACTGGCCGTGACGGGCACCGGAACCCCGGCGCAGTCCATCGGCATCGACGCGATCCGCTGGCGCAGGTCGTCGGCCCGGGCAAGCGCGGACGGCAAGGGCGTGCCCTGCATCACAAGGCAGAATTCTTCCCCGCCCAATCGCACAAACGTCTCCTGCCCGGTGGCGAAGTCTTGCGACACTGCAGCCACCTCGCGCAGCACGTCATCGCCGAAATCATGCCCATGGGTATCGTTGATCGCCTTGAAGTGATCCAGATCGAGGATCGCGATGGACAACGGCGTTCCGGCCTGCACCCAGGCGTCTTGTGCGGCGCGTGTCACGTCCTGAAAGTGGCGGCGATTGAAACTGCCCGTCAACGGGTCGGTGATCGAAAGATCGTTCAACTGCCGAAGCTGGTCATGCAGCAGCAGGTAAGAGGCAAGGCAGCGCGCCACCGTCTCAAGCAGGATCATCTTGCCGTCGTCAAAGGTTTCCGTCGCCCTGAAGGCAAGACCCAAGGCGCCAAGGGCTTTCCCCGCGAAAATCAGCGGCACCACCGCCACGCTGGTGATACCCCGCGATGCAAGGCGCGCCACATCTGGAAATTCCGAAGTCCGGGTTACATCCCGTTGCACCAAAGCCATTTGGGTCTGGCTGACATGGCCGAGTATCGTGTCGCGGATGCGATGCGGCTCCCCATCGACTTTGATGTCGCCGTCCTCGATTGCGTAAACGATCAACTCCTCTTGCGGGTCCAGCAGCGCCACATCGGTCCGGCTACAGGAAAAGATCACGCTGACCCAGCGGGCATAGGCTTGGATCACGTCCTCTTTGTCGTGGGATTCCGTCAACTCGATGACGAAGCCAAGCGGCAGCGTCAGTTCGTTTTCGGGCTGCATCTGATGGGACGGCACAAATAAAAAACCTACGACGTGGGTACGCCGTAGGTATATCGGGGCCGTCTAAGCGAAACATTAACGCTGCCGGGATTTTCCGGCACAGGCGGTGTTACTGCGCTGCGATCGGGGCTTCCATGCCATGTTCGGCCAGCCAGCGTTCGGCTTCCAGCGCGGCCATGCAGCCCATTCCCGCGCTCGTCACCGCCTGTCGGTATTTGTGATCGGTCAGATCGCCCGCCGCGAAGATACCGGGGATGGAGGTTTCGGTGCTGTCCGGCTTGGTCAGGACATAACCGCCCATATGAGTCTCAAGCACGTCCTTCACCAGTTCATTGGCCGGGGCGTGGCCGATGGCGACGAAGACGCCCTTGCACGCGATCTCGGTCATCTCGCCGGTCTTGACGTTCTTGACCCGCACGGCTTCCACGCCAAGCGGATCTTCGGTGCCGATGACTTCGTCCAGCTCGTGGAACCAAAGCGGTTCGATCTTGGGGTTTTTCATCAGGCGGTCTTGCAGGATGCGTTCGGCACGCAATTCGTCCCGACGGTGGATCAATGTGACCTTGGAGGCAAAATTCGTCAGGAACAGCGCTTCTTCCACGGCCGTATTGCCGCCGCCGATCACGACGATCTCTTGGCCGCGATAGAAGAACCCGTCACAGGTGGCGCAGGCCGACACGCCAAAGCCCTTGAATTTCTCTTCCGACGGCAGGCCCAGCCATTTGGCGCGCGCGCCGGTGGCCAGAATGATCGCGTCCGCCACATATTCGGTGCCACTGTCGGACTGGCACACGAAGGGGCGCTTGTCGAAATCGATGGACGAAATGATGTCGCCGATGATCTCGCAGCCCATCGCCTTGGCATGCGCCTCCATCCGAACCATCAGGTCGGGGCCTTGCACTTCGGTATCGCCGGGCCAGTTCTCGACCTCTGTGGTCGTGGTCAACTGCCCGCCGGGCTCGATCCCTTGAACCAGAATCGGCTCCAGCATCGCGCGCGACGCATACACGCCAGCCGTGTAACCCGCCGGGCCGGAGCCGATGATAAGAACCTTGGTGCGGCGTGTCTCGGCCATGTCGAACTTCCCCTCAGATGTTGCCGCATGGATATAGACCCGCGCCGCAGCGGCTTAAAGCCCCCAGTTTGCGCGGCGACTCTCACAAATGCGGTAGGTGCCGTGCCATTTTATTACCGTTCAGTGAAACAATATTGCGTGTGCAATCCGCGCTGCTATAACAATCGCAAATCAGGAGGATGCGTATGCCGAGCAATGGTCTCGACCCGATTGACCGCAAGATTCTCGCCGAATTGCAGGCAGATGGTCGAATGACGAATGTGGAACTGGCCAAGCGCGTCGGAATATCCGCTCCGCCCTGCCTGCGCCGGGTGCGCACACTGGAAGAGCAGGGGTTCATCAAAGGCTACCATGCCGATGTCGATGCCCGCTCTCTTGGGTTCGAGGTCCAGGTCTTTGTAATGGTCGGGCTGCACAGCCAGGCCAAGGACGACCTGACCGCATTCGAAGATCAGTGCCGGTCCTGGCCGCTGGTCCGCGAATGTCACATGCTGAACGGCGAAGTGGACTTCCTGCTGAAATGCACCGCGCCGGACCTGTCCAGCTTTCAGACCTTCTTGACGGACGAATTGCTGACCACCGCCAATGTGGAAAGCGTCAAGACGTCACTGGTCATCCAAGAGGCGAAAGACGTGCCCGGCGTGCCGTTCGACGTTCTCGAAGCGCGGCTGCAGAAAACCGCGTGACCCGGCAGAAAAGCCCACATCGCCAACAGCATAGCGACCCATTCCGGCGCACCCATCAGTAGGCCGCCGTCGCGAGCATCTGGTCGATCTCCGGGGCGCGCGGATGCGCCAACGGGCCGAAATCGCTGACGTGGTGGATATGCGGGAACATGGACAGGTACAGGTCGCGCAATGTGTGCGACACGGTCCGCGTTGCATTCGCGCCGGGGTGATAGGTTTCACATTCCAGACCGCCGGCATAGACCGCCGCGTGACGTTCCAAAACGATATGGAACAGCGTCACCGGAGTCGGCGGTGTCACTTCGATCACGTTCACACTGTCGACGAAATGATGCACCGGGCTCAGCACCGTTCCGGCTCCGACCTGTCCGCGCAGATGCGGCGGCGTTTGCAGGATGCGGGCGCTGGGGCCAAGTGTCAGGAAGCTGTCCGGGCGGCCTTGCCCGAAACTGTCCGCCATGACGCGCGTCAGCGGCGTGCGCCGCCCATTGGCGTCGATCGGGGCAAAACTGGCCGACCCGATCCACAGCACGCGCGCACTTTTGCCAGAGGTCGTGGCCAGCTTGTCCCCCGGTTGCAGGTCTTCGATCGCAATGTCGCCGAAGTCCGATTGCAGAACCGTGCCACGCGCAAAGGCTGAGAACGCCGCCTCGAACAGGGGCAGCGCGGGCACTTTCATCTGCGAAACATGGGTTGTGCCGTCCGCGCGGGCGACCGCTGTTTCCAAAACACGAAAGCCGGGCTGCGGCGACCGAGAGAGGTCGGTCGAGGAGGGGAGCCGCGGTTCGGTTGGCGCACGGCCCGCAAGAGGGGACGCGCCTGGGAAAGACGGGGGCATAACCATGTGATCACCCATTAACTGGTTGGTCACATCCGAAGCTGGCCCCCACCAGCAACGTCAGACGGACGTTTGTTCTTTAACGAGGATTAATGTGATCAGCCGCACGGCTTTCGTCAAATTTCAGGGATGATTGTATCCGCGCGCCGGAACAAAGCGGCTCACAGGGCGAAAAATGTTTCCGCTGCGCAAGACAGTCTTGCCACATTTTGATTCTTTGCGGCAAAAAAAATCCCCGCCTGAGGGAGCGGGGACCAGTGGGGGGAATACTGCTTTGGAGGTCAGGCGCTTTTCTTGAGCAGCGCCTTCGAATTTCTTTTCGCGATGAACGCGTCACGTCGCGCGCCCCGGCTCCAGGGGAGAACTGTGTCGCATTCCTTGGCTGCCTTGATGACAGACTTGATGTGCCGCTCGTTAGATTTCATGTCTGTATGCTCCTGCCTGTGGCGCGTCGTTTTGATTAACCACAAGATGCCGGGTCAATCTGACCAGATTTTGGCAATTGTTCAGAAAAATGAAACGACATCTGTGTTTCTGGCAGGGCAAGTTTGTCGCGAATGCGCCGCTTTCTGAAACTGTGTAAATTCATTGGCTTACGGGAGGAAGCGCAACAATGCTGTGAAGTTTGTCGGGATTGTTCACGTCAGATCGTGGCGCCGCAGTGGCCAAACATGCCCAAATGAGGCCAATTTTACAAAACGATGGTCGAAATCAGTCGGCCATAGTCTGCTTCTTGCGCATGTACGGACCGCCGGTAGCTGTAGAACAGCTTCGGATCGGAATAGGTGCAGTGCCGAATCCATTCGCAATGGCCCAGCCCGGCCTCGCGCAGCCGGGACAGACCGAAGGCGGGCAGGTCGAAATGCGCGCGGTCTCCATTGCCGGAGGCGAAGAAGCGCATGTTGTCCATATCCATGTCGGCGAACAGCTCGACGAATTCCGGCCCGACCTCATAGGCGCGCTGGCTGATCGAGGGGCCGATGATGGCGACGGTCCGGGCGCGGGCGGCGCCCAGTGCCTCCATCGCGTCCACCGTCGCTTCGAGCACCCCGTCAAGCGCGCCGCGCCACCCCGCATGGGCCGCGCCGATAACGCCGGCCTCATGGTCGGCGAACAGAACCGGCTGGCAGTCGGCGGTCAGGATGGACAGTGCAAGGCCCGGCACGTTTGTCACCAGCGCATCCGCTTTCGGGCGCGCGTCGCTGGGCGACAGGACGGTCACCACATCGGCGGAATGCACCTGATGCACGCCCACAAGGTGATCGGGCGCGACGCCCATCGCCTCTGCCACGCGGCCCCGGTTGATCTTGACCGCTTCTGTCTGGTCGGAACTGCCCGCCCCGCAATTGAGCCCCTCGAACACGCCCGAAGACGCACCGCCGCGACGTGTAAAGAAACCGTGGCGCAGCGGGGCAAGGTGATCGGAGGTCAGTGCTTCGAGTGTCATGGGTCCAGGCCGGGAGGTGGATGCGCAGTGTCGGGATAAAGCCCGATCACCTTGAACAGGTTTCCCATTTCATCGGGGTGGGTCAACCGCCGATGCGCGGCAATATGCGCATCCAGCGCAGCGCCCGTCAGGTTGCGCGCCAGCGCTTGCGCCCGTGCGGTGATGCCCAGCCGCTCCAGAAAGATCCCCTGCGGTGTCACGCGCGAATACCGCGCCGGGGCGCAGGCATTTGCAATCGCTTCGAAATCCACATGCGCCGTCAGGTCCGCATGGCCCGGATCGGCCAGCGGATGGACCGGTTGATGTTGGTGCAGCGCTTGCAGCGTATCGCCCAGGGATCGCCAGTCGCCGTAATCGATCAAAAGTGCAGCGCCGCCAAACTGGGCAATCTTTGCGCCGATCTGCCCCGCGATTCGTGCCGCCTCCGGGCAGGTTTCCACGATATCGCCTGGCGCGGTGTCCTCCAGCCGGTGCGCCAGCATGGGCTCCGCCTGATCCGGCCCCGCGCCAAAGACCAGATCGTCGCCATCGGCCCCGACCCGGATTTCACGCCAGCCGGTGGCATCGCGGCGAAACTGTCGGATCGGCAGGGCGTCGAAGAATTCGTTGGCTATCAGGAAGAGCGGCTGATCGGGCAGATCCTCCACTCGGTCGGCCCAGCGGACATCGTGGCCCGCTAGGGTGCCGCGCTGTACGTCCCGCATCTTTTCCGAGGCGTCGATCAACACCACGTCCGGCTGGAACCCTGGCACGCCCCGGACCGCGCGCAACACATCGCGCATGCAGGTGCCGCGACCCGGTCCCAGTTCCGCCAGCGTGATCTGCGGCGGGGCACCCTGATCCATCCATGCCTGCGCGAGGCTGAGCCCGAGCAATTCGCCGAACATCTGCGAGATTTCCGGCGCAGTGGTGAAATCCCCCGCCACGCCGAACGGATCGCGCGTGCTGTAATAACCGAACTGCGGATGCAGCAGCGCCTCGCGCATATACTCGGCAAGGCTCAGCGGCCCGTCTGATGCGATGCGGTGCAACAGTTCTCGCTTGAGGGTCATGCGGTTTGCGGCGCGCGGCGGCGGGCACGCAGGATCAGGACGACGCCCAGCAGGATCATCGGCAGCGACAGGATTTGCCCCATCGTCAGGCCATAGCCCCCGACATGCCACGCCAGACCAAGCGGATTGCCCGGCGCGATGAACTGCGCATCGGGCTGGCGCACGAATTCCACCGCAAAGCGCGCGATGCCATAGCCCGCAAAGAAGGTGCCGCAGACAAGGCCGGGGGTCTTGAGCGCGCCGCGCCGCCAGACCAGCCACAGCAATACAGCGCCCAGAAGCAGACCTTCCAAAGCCGCCTCGTAAAGCTGCGATGGGTGGCGCGTACACAGCCCCGAAAGCTGCCCGCAGGCTTGCGCCGCGTCACCCGGAAAGGCCACGCCCCAAGGCATATCGGTCGCGCGGCCCCAAAGCTCGGCATTGATGAAATTCGCGATCCGGCCCAGCAAAAGCCCCGGCGGCACACCGATCGCAATCGCATCGGCCGCCGACAGACGCGGAATGCCCTGATTGCGGGTATATACCCAACTGGCGAGGATCACGCCGATCAATCCACCATGAAAGGCCATGCCGCCTTGCCAGACCATCAGGATTTGCCCCGGATTGGCGAGGTAGAATTCCGGCTGGTAGAACAGCACATAGCCCAGCCGCCCCCCAAGGATCACGCCAAGGATGATCCATGTCAGCAGGTCTTCGATCTGTTTGGGGGTCATCGCGGGCGTGCCGGCGGGCCAAAGATGCGGGCGGCGCGCGGCCATGACCACAAGCCGCCAGCCGATCACGATGCCCACGATATAGGCCAGCGCGTACCAACGCAGGGCAAAATCCATGCCGAAAAACGAGATCGAAAAGATCTCGGGTGAGATGTCGGGAAAGGGGATCGCTCCGGTCATGGGGATCGAATGGCGACGGCGCGGGGCGAAGTCAACCTTGCGCATGCGCCCATCACGAACCATATGGAACACGAACGCATGATGGAGGGCAGAATGCAGACCCGTTCCAAGTTTTTCGACGATATGTCGCAATTGATGACCAACGCGATGGGCGTCGCGCAAGGCGCGAAGGACGAAGCCGAAACCGCGATGAAGTCCATCGTGGATCGCTGGCTGGCCGATCGCGATTTCGTAACGCGCGAAGAATTCGACGCGGTGCGGGCGATGGCGCAAAAGGCGCGCGAAGAGAACGAAGCGCTGAAGGCGCGGCTCGACGCGCTGGAAGCCGCCTCGAAGTAACGCCTCTGACATAGCGGAGCGTCCCTTGCGGGCCGCACGCCCTTTAGGGGGCGCGTGGCGGGCGTTCTCGCAATCGCGTCAACTGCGCGGCAGGATGAGCGCGTCGCAGCCGGGGACGGTGTGGCCGTCCCAGTCCACCGGGTCCAGATCGTAGTTGATCACGAAGCGGTGGCTTTCGGTGTCGCGGATGCGCAGACCCGGCGGCAGAAGTGACGGGGCCCCCGTCAAGTCCTGCACGATATCCCCCCAAAGCGCGTCGTCCGGCCATGCGGCAAGATAGTGGATCTTGCCCGCCCGGTAGAGGATCGGAATGCCGTCGCGGCGGCGCAGCGCCACCTCGGCCGTGCCACGCCCATGTTCCTGCCAGATACCGATATGCCGGTCATCCCTGACGTGCGGCGCGTAACCCTGCGGATAGCTTTCGACCTGCATGATCTGAAGGTCCAGACCGGGAATCGCGGGTCCGGGCGGATTGGGAATCTGGAAATCAGGCGTCTGCAAATTGCTACGCGGGCCCATCAGCAGTGTCGCGCCGGACGCCGTGAGCGCCTGCATCTCTGCCGCATTTAGCGTCATCAACCCCGGTGCCACGATCAGGTCATAGCCGCCGTAATCGCGCGCGGTCTCCAGCGGCAGAATGTCGATGGACATACCCGCCCGCCGCAGCGCCCGATACGCCGAGAACGCCAGATCGAAATAGTCGAACCCCGCGCCCTGAGGCAGCGTTTTCCATGCCCAATCCGATTGGTAATCGAAGATCAGCGCCACCCGCGCACTGGGAGTCAACTGCGCGGGCAAGGCGGCAAGGTCATCGGCGGCACGCTTGGCCTCGGTCAGGCCGGGGGCGGGGGTGTCATCGGGATACATCAGCCCCGCATGTAGCTGTTCCTGCGCGAAAGGGGCCTGCCGCCAGCGGAAGTAACTGACGACCTCGGCCCCGTGCGCAACGGCCTCAATCGCCCACAGACGCACCATTCCGGGGGCCGGGGCCGGGTTCGACGGGGCCCAGTTCACCGGGCCGGGCTGTTGTTCCATCACCCACCAGCGCCCCTTGCCGACCGCGCGGTAAAGATCGTGGTGAAAGGCCTGGAAATCCGGGTCTCCCTGCCGCATGAAGCGCGCCTTGTGGGCGGGCGCCGCCTCCAGTCGGTCGGATAGAAAGCCAATCGGATAGCTGTCCCAACTGGCGATATCCAGATCAGCGCCCACATCGAAGTGATCGAACTCCAGCACCCGGCCCATGTAATTGTGCAAAAGCGGCGCGTCGGTCAGCGGACGCAGCGCCGCGACCTGCCGCGCATTCCACTGCGCCACCATGTCCGACACAAAGCGGCGGTAATCCAGCTCATGCGCGGGGTTCGGCTGCGTCACCGTCAGGTTGGGCAAATCGACATCGGTCCAATCGGCATATTCCATCGACCAGAACACATTGCCCCACGCGCGGTTCAACGCCTCGGGCGATTGGTACTTGCGGGCGAGCCAGTCCCGAAACGCGTGCCTTGCGGCGTCCGAATAGCTGAGCACGGTATCGTGGCAGCCATACTCGTTGTCGATCTGCCACGCGGCGATCCGCGCATCGCGGCCATAGCGTTCGCCCAGCACACGGCACATATCGGCAGCGGCGTCACGATAGCCATCATGCGCGTGACAATAGTGCCGGCGCGATCCGAATTTGCGCGGCGCTCCAGCCGCATCGACGGCCAGCATGTCGGGAAAGCGGTCCAGCATCCAGCGCGGCGGCGTGGCTGACGGCGTGCCCAGAACGATCTTCAGTCCGGCAGAGGCCAGCACATCAATCGCCCGGTCCAGCCAGTCCCAGTCGAATACGCCGGGGCGGGGCTCGATCCGCGACCACGCAAATTCCCCGATGCGCACATGGGTAATGCCCGTATCGACCATCCGCCTGGCATCACGCGGCCACGTCTCTTCGGCCCAGTGTTCCGGGTAATAACAAACGCCGATACTGGGCATCAGAGGATCACTTTCGGTTCAGGCAGCCCTTGGCCCGCATTCGCAATCACGAAGGTCTTGCCATTATGCGGGCGGGCGGTTTTCTCGGCGGCGTCCAGTCCGACGCTGGCCGATGTCACGTAAAGGTCACGCAGCCCCGCGCCGCCAAAGGCCGGGCAAGAGGCTTGCAGGGCGGGCACCGCAAGGGCGCTTAGAAACGTGCCTTGCGGGCTGTATTGTGCCACCCGCGCCGCGCCCCATTGAGCGATCCAGATATTGCCATCCGCATCGGTCACAGCGCCATCAGGGTTCAGACCGTCAGCGGTGAGATCGATCAACACCTGCGCAGATCCCGCAGGCCAGCCGGTCTGCGGCTCCAGCGGGACGCGCATCACCTGACGGCTATGGGTGTCCGTGTAATAGGCGGCAGAGCTGTCCGGGGCGAAGCAGATCGCGTTCGATACGCTGATTTCGCCCGCGATGCGGCGCAATTCCCCGCCATAAAAGCGATAGATCGATCCCGCGCCCGGTTCGGCATGTTTGCCCATCGTCCCGATCCAGAACCCGCCCCACGGGTCCGCGCGCCCATCGTTGGAACGTGTGGCGGGCAGGTCTGCCTCAAGCGGGAAGACGACTTCGCGCGTGCCTTGGGTCAGATCAAAGCGGAACAGCGCCGTTTCCGAAGCGATCAGCAGAGTGTCGTGGTCCAGCCACCCGGCGGCAGAGACGTTTTCCTCGAACTGCCATTCGACGGGCGCGCCGCCCTGTTGCGACAGCAGCCGGCAGCCCAGAATGTCGAACCAGAAAAGTTGCTTGCGCGCGGGGTGCCACAATGGTCCCTCGCCAAGCTTGCAGATGCGGTCATCGTGACGTGCGGCGTTCATAATTCGGATCCTTGAAGGCGGCGACAATGGCGCGCGCGCGCGCGGCGACCGTGTCGGCGGACAGGCCGGGGCGATAAAGCGCAGAGCCGATGCCAAAGCCATCTGCACCCGCGCGTTGCCAATCGGCGAAATTATCCGGACCTGCGCCGCCAACGGCATAGACCTTGGTGCCTTCGGGCAGAACCGCGCGCAGCGCCTGCAAACCGCTTGGCCCGGCCATGGAGCCGGGGAACAGTTTGAGCCCATCGGCCCCGGCACCCAGCGCGGTGAAGGCTTCGGTCGGTGTGAAGATGCCCGGCCAGCTTTGCAGCCCCAGCGCCTTGGTCCGTGCGATGACGGCCGGATTGCAATTGGGCGACACGACGATATGCCCGCCGGCATCTGCCACCGCGTCGACCTCGTCCGGGGTCAGCACGGTACCCGCACCGATAACCGCCTGCGTGCCGACGGTTTGCGCCATGGCGTGAATGCTTGCCAGCGGGTCGGGCGAGTTCAGCGGCACTTCGATCGTCGTGATCCCGGCGGCGACAAGGGCGGCGGCGATCTCGGGCGCTTCGGGCGGGGTGATACCGCGCAAAATCGCGATCAGGGGGAGGGTCATCCAGTTTACTCCGTGTCCCGGCTGGCCTTGACCAGTCCGGCCTGCGTCATGGCGTCGGACTTGGCAAAGGTTGCCGAATTTCCTTGCAGGCTGAGCGCCTCGACATAGGCGCGGGCCACCGCATCTGCGCCGATCACCGCGATATTCTGGCCCAGCCAATAGGGCCGCGCGGCGGCGAGTTCCGCCCCGATCAGCAGGCCGGAGAGTTCGGCGCAGGCGCGGGCGGGTTGCGGCCCCTCCAGCAGATGCGCCGCGCGCAGACGGAACAGGCGCGCCGCCAGCGCTTCGGGGCGCGACATCGCCTCGGACGCGGCCTCTGCAAAGGCGGCAGCGTCCCAACCGGACGTATCGACCGAGTGGCGCAGCACCGACTGCCCGGCCAAAAGCGCGAAAAGCTCGCCGGTCATGAAGGTCTGAAAGCTGACGACTTCGCCCGCGCTTAGATGCACCCATTTGGTGTGGGTGCCGGGCAGGCAGATCACCCCGTCCCAACCGTCTTTGAGCGCGAGGAACCCCGCGATCTGGGTCTCTTCGCCGCGCATTACATCGGGCGGGCTGGATTGGCTGAGGCCGGGAACGATGCGCACGTCCAGCCGTGGATCCCTGGTCGGCGCACGCACCAGGGTTTCGGCCAGCGGCGCGCAGGGCACCGGGCGATAGGGTGCTTCGATCCAGCCTTGCCGCGAGCCGACCATACCGCAGCACAACACGCGCGTCGGTGTCTCGGTCAGCCACGGTTCCACCAGTTCCAGCAGAGCCGGTTCGAACCCGTCCGCTGCAAGAGTGTTCATCCCCTTGTCCGAGGCGGCCTTTGCCATGATCTCGCGCCCGGCCATCCGCCATACGCGCAGATGGGTCGTGCCCCAGTCGACTGCGATCCATTCCTTGGACATTCCGTTACCCCGTATAAGCCACGCCACCATCGACGACGATGCATTGCGCCGTCATCATGGCAGAAGCGTCGGAGGCGAGGAACAGCACAGGGTTGACGATGTCTTCCGGCGTGAGGTGACGGGGCAGGCATTGGCGTTGCAGATGCGCCGACAGATCCTCGGGCGTGGCCCAGAGTTCAAGCTGTTTCTCGGTCAGCACCCAGCCCGGTGCGACGGCGTTCACGCGGATATTGTCGGGGCCAAGTTCGCGTGCATGGGCGCGGGTCATGCCCGTGATCCCTGCATTGGCAGCGACATAGGCGGAATATCCTGCGTTCCCCATCATATAGCTGATCGACGAAAAGTTGATGATCGATCCGCCCCCGGCGGCCCGCATCAGCGGCGCGGCGGCCTGCGTGGCGAAGTAATAGGCCTTGAGGTTGATCGCCTGATTGGCGTCCCAGTCTTCGGGGCTGTAATCCTCGAGCTTTTGGCGTTGGTCATTGGCCGCATTGGAAATCAGCGCCTTCAGCGGGCCATGCGCCTCTGCGGCCTCGGCGATGGTGGCTTGCAACCGGGCGGTGTCGGTCACGTCGCCTTGCAGGAAAAGTGGCCGCCGCCCGTGCTTTTCTTCCATCGCGTCGCAGAAGGCGGTGGCGTCGGAGCGTCCGATGAATGCGACCTTGGCCCCCTGAGTGAGAAAGCCGTCGGTCAGCGCCGCCCCGATCCCGGAGCCGCCGCCGGTGATGTAGATGCTTCGATCTTTGAGGTCGGGAAAGATGGGATGGGTCAAGGGCGCCTCCGGCGGGAGTATTTGGGGAACAATGAAGGGTCAGGCCGCGCGGGCGGGGCGGCACCAGTCGGGCAGCCAGTCCTGATGGGCGGCAAGCAGGTCGTCGACGAGGTTGCGGATTTGGCGCAGGTCCAGTTCGGCGGCTGTGTGCGGATCCATCATCGCGGCGTGGTAGATGTGTTCGGGGGCTTGGTCCACCAGCGCGCGCACGGTCAGTTCCTGCACGTTGATCTGGGTCCGCATCAGGGCAACGAGTTGCGGCGGGATGTCCGGCACGGTGGTGGGTTGAAGGCCATTTGCATCGACGAGGCAGGGGGTTTCCACCGCGGCGCCCAGCGGCAGTTGCGGGATCTGGCCGGTATTGGGCAAGTTGCCATAGACCGTGTAGGGCTGGTTGGTGACCACGGCATTCATCAGGTCGGCAGCGAATTCATGGGAGCGACAGACCTTTGTCGTGGTTTGTTTCTGCGAATCCCATTCGGCGATCTGCTCTTCGCAGCGTTTCGGGTATTCATCGAGCGGGATCGAGAAGTCCCGGATCAGGTCATCGCGCCCGGCCTTGATGAACCAAGGCACGTATTCGGCCAGGTGTTCAGAGCTTTCCGTGCAGAAATAGCCAAGCTGCTCCATCACTTCATAGCGCACCTTGTTGGCGCAGCGCGGCATCAGGAGGGGCGGTTTGGGCAGGCGGCCTGTGCGGTAGCCCTCGCGCAGGGCGGGGTAGAGCGACTGGCCATTATGGTCGAGCCGCAGGAAGAAGGCGACGTGGTTCACGCCGGCGACGCGGTAGCGGATGTCCTCCTTGGGCAGGTCCAGATCATGGGCGATTTCTTCGACCGTGTTCTGCACCGAGTGGCACAGGCCCACATGGCGCAGTTTGGGAAAGGCTTCGGCCAGTGCCCATGTGTTGATCGCCATCGGGTTCACGTATTGCAGCAACAGCGCGTCGGGGCAAAGCTGCATCATGTCGGCGGCCACGTCCCACAGCACCGGCACCGTGCGCAGCCCGCGCATGATGCCGCCTACACCGAGCGTGTCGCCGATGGTCTGGCGCAGGCCGTATTGCTTGGGGATTTCGAAATCGGTCACCGTGCAGGGCTTGTAGCCGCCGACCTGAAAGGCGGTGACGACGAAATCTGCCCCATCCAGCGCCGCGCGCCGATCCTGCGTTGCGGTGACGCGCGCGCCCGCGCCGGTCTGTGCGATCATCGACCGCGCGACCTGTTCCGACTCGCTCAGCCGCTTCGGATCGATATCCATCAGCGCGAACTCTGCTTCGGCCAAGGCCGGTGTCAGCAGGCAATCGCCCACGATGTTGCGCATGAAGATGGTTGAGCCTGCTCCGATAAAGGCGATTTTCATTTGACCGCTCCGAGGGTGAGACCAGCGATGAAGTGTCGCTGCATGAGGAAGAACATCAGGACGGGCGGCAGGGCGGCGACGATGCTGCCTGCGCTCATCAGGTGATAGGCCGCGCGGTATTGCGCATTGAACGAGGTGATGCCCGCGGTCACCGGCTGGCTTTCCGCGCCTTGGGTCAGCACCACGGCCCAGAAATAATCGTTCCAGATGAAGGTGAAGATCAACACCGACAGCGCCGCGATGGCCGGGCGCATCAGCGGCAGGACCACATAGCGGAAGATGCGGATTTCGGACACGCCTTCGACGCGGGCGGCTTCGATCAGTTCAAAGGGCAGGGCGCGGATAAAGTTGCGCATGAACAGCGTGCAGAACCCCGTCTGAAACGCGATGTGAAAGAGAACCAGCCCCGTCTTGGTGTTGTAAAGGCCCATCTCCAGCGTCAGGTCGCGCACCGGCACCATCAGGATCTGGAACGGCACGAAATTGCCCGCGATGAACATGAAGAAGATCAGCAGGTTGCCCCGGAACTTGTAGATGCCAAGCGCGAAGCCGGTCATCGTCGACAGGGCCACTGCGCCGATCACGGTCGGCACTGTGATCAGCACGGAATTGAGCAGATAGCGCGGCATGTCAGAGGCGAAGAACACCTTGCCGTAATTGTTCAGCGCCTCGAAGGAGGAGGGCCAGCCCCAGTAATTGCCCGAGGTGAAATCCGCGTCGGGTTTGACGGAAAACACCGCAACGGCCAGCAGCGGCAGCAGCCAGAACAGCAGCGCGACCGGCAGCAGCGTCTTGTAAGCGACGCGTGCGGCGGGGGTGCTTTTCTCGATAGGGCGTGGGAACATCTTAATGCCCCTTTTCTTCGCGCCACATCGACCACAGGAAATAGGCGATGAAGCACAGCATGATCAGGAACAGCACCACGGCAATCGCCGCGCCATACCCCATGCGGAACCCATATTCCGACAGGGCGACCTCGAACATGTAGAAGGCCAGCACGCGCGACGATCCGAACGGGCCGCCCTGCGTCATGATGGAGATCAGATCGAAAGAGCGCAGCGCGCCGATGATCGTGACCACGAAGGCGATGAAAGTCGCCGGGCGCAGTTGCGGCAGGATAATATGCCAGAGCATCCGCAGCCCCTTGGCCCCGTCAAGACGCCCGGCTTCGATCTGTTCG
Source organism: Aliishimia ponticola (assembly GCF_004803475.1). GTDB lineage: Bacteria > Pseudomonadota > Alphaproteobacteria > Rhodobacterales > Rhodobacteraceae > Aliishimia > Aliishimia ponticola. The sequence continues at coordinate 338,587 of NZ_SRKY01000003.1, read as the reverse complement.
GGGTCGACGGCATTCAGGCCGGTCAGGTACAGGATCATGCAATAGGCGGTCTGCGGCCAAAGCCCCGCCGCGATGATGCCATAGGTGACAAGGTTCTCATCCCCCAGCACGTTGATCGGACCCAGCCCGATCCATCCCAGCGCCACGTTCAACAGCCCGAAAGCCGGATCGTAGAACCACGCAAAGACAAGGCCGACCACGACCTGACTGATCACGAAGGGGAAGAAGAACAGCGACTTGTAAAGGCGGATGCCCCAGACGTTCTGGTTCAGGAACAGGGCAATGAACAGCCCGCCCGGAATGGCCAGCAGGTACAGGAACAGCCAGATCAGGTTGTTCTTGAGAGAGATGAAGAAAGCGTCACGGTCAACGAATTCCCAGTACAGGTCTTCGTAATTGCGCAGGCCCAAATATTCTTTGGCCCCCAGCCCGTCCCATTCGTAAAGCGACAGGTTGAAGGACTGAAAGACCGGCAGAATGACGTAAACCAGGAAAAACGCGATGCCGGGCGCAAGGAACAGCCACGGCGCAAGCCGCCGCTGATTGCGGGCCCAGAAACCACGTTTTGGAAGTGTTTGCACCTGTACCGGTCCGATCCAAGGGCAGGGCGCACCAAGGCGCACCCCGCGGTGACGATGGTGGGGCGGGGCGCGCCGAAACGCGCCCATCCCGGCTTACTTGTAGATCCGCTGCCGTGCCCGTTCGAGCTTGGCAAGGATCCGGTCCAGATTGTCCGGCTTGACCATGAATTCCTGGAAGCCTTCCATCGACACCTTCGCCATTTCTGCCGGGGCATCGCGGTCCCAGAACTGCGCCACGCCGCCGGGGCTGTTGGACGACAGCATCTTGAAGCCTTCGTTCAGGAATTTGTCGTCATCCACCATGGAGGCCGCGTTGACCGGCAACTGCCCAAGATTCTTGCCGTTGTTGATCTCTGTCTGCACATCGGCAGAGACAACGAAGCGCAGGAATTCGCGCGCCGCTTCCTTGTTGGTCGCATTGGCCGGGATGTGGAACGTGTCGGTCGGCGCGTCCTCGGCCAGTTCCACGTCCGGGTTGATCGCCGGGAACTGGTAGAAGTCCAGCTGATCGTCGGTCAGGCCTGCTTCGCGCAGCGGGGCCACGGCGAAGTTGCCCATCAAATAGCCCGCCGCATCGCCCTGCACCATGAAGGGCAGCGCTTCTTGCCAGCTATAGGTCTGGTGGTTGTCGATGAACGCGCCCATGTCGATCAGCTCGCGCCAATTGGCGAAGGTCTGCTTGACCCGCTCGTCTTCCCAGCTGACCTCACCCGCGGCAAGCGCCATGTGGAAGTCGAAGCCGTTTGTGCGCATGTTGAGATAGTCGAACCAGCCGCCTGCGGTCCAAAGATATTTCGTGCCGATGGTAAAGCACGCCTTGCCGCTATCGACGATGGCCTGACAATTGGCCTTGAAGCTGTCCCAGTCGGTTGGCTCGCTCAACCCCAGATCGTCATAGATGTCTTTGCGGTAATAGACGCCCCACTGGTAATAGGTATAGGGCACGCCCCACTGCTTGCCATCGATGGTCATCGCGCCCTTGGTGGATGCAAGGTTATCGGCGATCTCTGCCTCGGCCCACAGGTCGGACACGTCTTCGAACAGGCCCGCATCGACAAAGGGCTTCATCCGGTTCGCCGCGTACCAGTTTGCGACGTCGGGCGCGTTGGCTGTCAGGAAGTTGCGGATCTGCGTCTTGTACGCCTCGCGGTCGATCACGGTGGTTTCGATGTTGAGATCGGGATGCGCCTCTTGGAAATCGGCGATCATTTTCTCCATCGTCGCGCGCGGCGCCGGATTGGACGTATCAAGGAAAATCTTCAGGTCACCCGTCAACTCCGCCAGCGCGGGGCTGGCGAGCAGAGTCGAGCAGGCAAGCGCGGCGAATGCGCCGCGGAGCGTCTTGGTCATGGTGTCCTCCCTAGGATCGGCTTCGCAGAATTTTAGTTCCACTATGTGAAACCTAGTTTTGCATATTGAAAATTAGAGCCCGACTCACCTATTGTTGTCAACAGGTGGGATGCCCGCGACGTCGCGGCGCCCAAAGGGGAGGAACGCATGTCCGAAGGCGGTACAGTCGGCAAGGCCTTGGCCGTATTGGATCAGGTGGCAGGATTTGGCCGCCCGGTCCGATTTGGCGATTTGCAGGCGCAAAGCGATCTGCCCAAGGCGACGCTGTATCGCTTGGTGCAGACATTGGTGCAGCAGTCCATGCTGGCCTATGACCCGGACAGCCAGACCTACAGCCTTGGGGTGCGACTGGTGCGGCTGGCCCATGCGGCGTGGCAGCAAAGCTCCTTGGCCCCGATCGCGCGTCCGTCGCTGGATGATCTGAGCGCGCGCATCGGCGAAACCGTCCATCTGGCGCAGCTTGATAACGCGCAGGTGCTCTATGTCGACAAACGCAACGCGGCGCAGCCGGTCCAGATGTTTTCCGGCGCCGGCAAGGTCGGACCGGCCTATTGCACCGGCGTCGGCAAGGCGATGCTGGCCTTTCTCGATCCCGTCCAACTGGAAGCGGCACTTGCGCAGCAAAGCTATCACCGTTTCACGGACACGACACTGACCAGCGCGGATGCGCTGCGGGGGGAATTGGCCACCATCCGCGCCGAAGGCCACGCCTTCGACCGCGAGGAACACGAGCCGGGCATCATCTGCATTGCCGTGCCGATACTTGCAGAAAGCGGCCGAATGCTGGGCGCGATGTCGGTCACGGGGCCGACCACGCGCATGACGCTGGACGACCTGACCAAGCTGGCCCCGCAGCTAAAGGACACTGCCGCATTCATCGCCCGCGAGGCACAGACATGGCGTTTCCCCGAAACGCAGAAAAGGACCGGATCATGACAGGGCTCATTCTGAACGGCGCGATCAAGCGTTACGGCGAAGTGCAGGTCATCCATGGGATCGACCTGACCATCGACCATGGCGAATTTTGCGTCTTCGTCGGCCCGTCCGGCTGCGGCAAGTCCACGCTGTTGCGGATGATCGCTGGGCTGGAGGAAACCAGCGATGGCACGATTCATATCGGCGCGCGCGACGTCACGCAGCTTGACCCGGCAGAGCGGGGCGTATCCATGGTGTTCCAGACCTATGCGCTTTATCCGCATATGACCGTGGCCGAAAACATGGGCTTCGGTCTGAAGATGAACGGTGTGCCCCGTGCCGAGATCAAGCAAAAGGTCAGCGAAGCGGCACGCATCCTGAAGCTGGACGAATATCTCAGCCGCAAGCCCAAGGCGCTGTCAGGCGGGCAGCGTCAGCGCGTGGCCATCGGACGGGCAATCGTCCGCGGGCCAGAGGTCTTCCTGTTCGACGAGCCGCTGTCCAATCTCGATGCGGAACTGCGGGTGGAGATGCGCGTCGAAATCGCCCGGCTGCATCAGGAAATTGGCGCGACGATGATCTATGTGACCCACGATCAGGTGGAGGCAATGACCCTCGCCGACAAGATCGTCGTACTGCGGGCCGGGCGGATCGAACAGGTTGGCGCGCCGCTCGATCTTTACCGCGACCCGGACAACAAGTTCGTCGCCGGGTTCATTGGATCGCCTTCCATGAACTTTCTGGACGGCCAGATCGAAGGGGAGGGGAAGGTCGCCGTGCCTGCGCTGTCGCGGTCCATCTCTGTCCCGGCCAGCCTGTGCTCGGGCACCGGTGCGGTGACGGTGGGGCTGCGGCCAGAGCATCTGGAACTGGACCAAAGCGGCAGCGATGCCGTGGTCGAGTTGACCGAAGCGCTTGGCGGGGTGAGCTATGCGCATCTGGTCTGCGCGGGCGGTGAGAAGATGATCGTCGAGGAACGCGGCGATCACCGTACGCGCGTGGGTGACCGGGTCGCTGTCCGTTTCGATCCGGCGCGCGCGATGCTGTTTGACGCCAAGACCGAAGCGCGCCTGCGCTAAACCCGGACGCGGCGCTGGGCAACAAGCGCGCCCAGCCCAGAGGCAAGGATCAGCACCAGACCGCTCAACGCGACAGCGTCCGGCCACTCGCCAAAGACAGCGATCCCCATCAGCGTTGCTGTGATCAGTTGCGTATAGACCAGTGGCGCGATCAGCGTCGCCTCGGCCCGGCGGTTCGCGATGACCAGCAGGTAATTACCCACCGCCGATCCCAATGCGCTGCCCGCCAGCCAGACCCACATGCGCGGTGTCAATTCCGGCAGCCCGGCAGAGGCGGCCAGCGGGGCCAGCAGCACCGTGCCGATCAACAGCTGCGAAATCAGCAGGAACCTTGGCCGATATGCGCCCGCCAGCAGCCGCGTCGTGGCCAGATACCCGCCATAGCAAACGCCCGCACAAAGCGCGAGGATCATCCCCGGCGTGACCCCGAAGCCGGGCTTGACCACCAGAAGCACGCCGACAAAGCCCAGCCCCAGCAGCGCCGCGCGCAGCGGGGTGGGGCGTTCGCCCATCAGGATGCGGGCCAAGAGGAACGACACCAGCGGGCCGATGAAGAACGCGCCAAAGACATTCGCGATGGGTTCGCTGCGCAGGGCTGTCAGAATGCAACAGATCCCGCCTGCGATCAGCGCGCCGCGCAGCAGGACGCGGGGTGCGCGCAGGTGGGTAAGTTCCGCCCGGCGCAGGCCGCTCATCGGCAGCAACACCAGCGCCGCCAGCGCAAACCGGCTCCATGCGACAAAGAACGGGCTGATCCCGGAGGTGGTCAGCAGCTTGCCGAACGTATCCCCGACCACCACCAGCGACACAGCGGTAAAGACAAGCGCCAGCAGCCCGGCATAGCTTTGCAAAGGGGATGTCCTTCTGTCGCGTCGGTCTGTTTCGGTTCCGCGTTCCGCGTCAGCCGGGGCTCATGCCGCGCAGCCGTTCGGACCGGCGCCGCAGCAATTCGACAACCGTCAGCAGCACGATGGAGATCGCCACAAGGATCGTCGCCACCGCAAGGATCGTGGGGGAAATCTGCTCGCGCAGGCCGGTGAACATCTGCCATGGCAGGGTCTTTTGCTGCGCAGAGCCGACGAACAGCACCACCACGACCTCGTCAAAGGAGGTGATAAAGGCGAAAAGCCCGCCCGAAATTACCCCGGGCAAGATCAGCGGCATCTGCACCCGGAAGAAGGTCGTGACTGGCCCCGCGCCCATATTCGCCGCCGCGCGGGTCAGCGAATGGTCAAAGCCCACCAGCGTCGCGGTGACGGTGATGATGACAAAGGGAATGCCCAGCACCGCATGGGCAAGGATCACTTTGACATAGCCCACGAAGGACTTGTCGAGCCCAAGCTGGTTCTCGAGGAAATTGCCGATATCGCTATAGAAGAAGAACATGCCCGTGGCCGAGATGATCAGCGGCACGATCATCGGCGAGATCAGGATCGCCATGATCGCCCGGCGGCCGGGCACATGGCTTTGCGACAGGCCAATGGCGGCCAGCGTGCCCAGCGTGACCGAGATCACCGTGGCGATGGGCGCGATGATCAGCGAGTTCTTGAAGCTGCGCTGCCATGCATCATTGGTGAAGAAGTCGCGGTAATGCTTGAGCGAATAGCCCTCCGGGTCGAACCGCAGCATCTCCGGCGTGAAGGTGAAGAAGTCCTGCGCGTTGAAGGACAGCCAGACCACCGGCACCAGCGGGGCAACGAGGAAGAAGAAGATCAGCCCGCAGATGATGCGGAACGTATAGTGCCAGAGCACCTGCATCGGCGTCAGATAAGGCAACAGCCGCGCGCGGTAGCGCCCTTCGTACAGCCAATAGGTCAGCCACCAGAAGAACAGCCCGAAAACGGCCCCCAGCACCAGCCCCGGCACACCCGCAAAGAGCAGTCCCAGAAGGGCGATGCCGCCAATGGCGATCCAGCGGGCCAGCCCTTCGTTCTTGAGCACGAGGATGAAGAACGCGGCCATCGCCGCGACCAGCGCCGCGCCGATCAAGATGCCAGCCAAGCCGGACCCGTTCGCCGTGCCGACGAACAGCCCCAGAAGGCCACCCGCCGCCGCCACGACCGGAAGGACGAAGCCAAGGGGTTTGCGGGAAATCGGTGTCAAAGCAGCCATTGCGTCACCCCAGCTTCACGTTGTCGATGCCCACGATCTTGTCATAGGCCCAGTAGAGGATCAGCACGACTGCCAGCAGGATTGCGCCAAGCGCCGCCGCCAGCCCCCAGTTCAGCGAGGACGAGATGTGATAGGCGATCCGGTTGGAGATAAAGACCCCCTTGGTGCCGCCGACGATTTCGGGCGTGATGTAATAGCCGATCGCAAGGATGAAGACGAGGATGCTACCCGCACCGATCCCCGGCACCGATTGCGGGAAATAGACGCGCCAGAATGCGGTCCAGTTCGTCGCCCCCATGGATTTCGCCGCGCGCAGATAGCTGGGCGCGATGGTCTGCATCACGGAATACATCGGCAGGATCATGAATGGCAGCAGGATATGGGTCATCGCAATGATCGTGCCGGTCTGGTTGTTGATCATGATCAGGCGGCCATCATCGGACAACATGCCCAGCCAGACGAGGATGTCGTTGATCACCCCCTGTTGTTGCAGCAACACTTTCCATGCCGAGGTCCGCACCAGAAGCGAGGTCCAGAAGGGCAGCAGCACGAGGATCAGCAGCAGGTTCGCCTTGCGCGCGGGCAGGTTCGCCAGCAGCCACGCAATCGGGTAGCCCAGCAGGATGCAAGAGCAGGTGATCGCCAGCGACATCCACAGCGTCCGGCCAAAGAGTTTGAGCAGGATGCGCTTGTCCTCCGGCTGCACGGCGGCCCCTTCGGGCGTGCGCTGCATATCGATGGCGTTGAGGAAATAGCCGTTGGTGTATCGGACCGAATGGGTCTTGATCGTGGCCCAGGTTTCGACATCGCCCCATTTCTTGTCGACGGCGATCAGCTGGTCCTTGAGCGGGGCACCGCTTTCGGTGTCCAGCCGCTTGATCCGGCGACCGGATTTCCGAAAGAGCGAGGACATGCCGGTTTGTTCATAGTTCAGCCGGGTGCCAAGCTTGGTATGTTCCTTCGCCTCCACCGCAGCGATCATATCGGTCACGAAGGCGGCATAGACCGGTTCTTCGGGCAGGGTGCCTGCCTCGGGCGACCAGTCCTGAAGGGCCGCGACCGTCAGGGGCAGCGTATCGGCGACTTGCGAGTTCTCGACAGAGCGGAACAGCATCGCGCCAATGGGAATGATGAAAGAGACAAGGACGAAGATCAGCAGCGGCGCGACGAGAAGCAGTGCGCGGGTCTTCTGAAGGCGAAGCGACCGGGCCAAGCTACGCTTGAGCGGTGTGCCATCCGCGGCAAGCACGGATCCATCAGGGGCGGTCGCATCGCTCATGTCAGACGCCTTCTGCCACGACGATCATGGAGGTCGCGGAACGGTGGCGGATCTTCATCACCTCTTGGTATTCGGGGTTGTTATACGCGGCCTGCGCAGCCTCGTAGCTGTCGAATTCAAAGATGACATGGCGCGAGAAGTCCTCGCCCTCCATCGTCTGGCCGGCGCCGCCGCGGACAATCGGGCGGGCACCAAGGCCAAGTAGGATCGGCGTGTCCTTCTCAACGTATTCTTTGTACGCTTCGGGGTCATTCACGGTGATATGGCCGATGATGTAACCTTTGGGCATCGCGTGTTCTCCTGGTCTTCGATGGTGCGCTGAAGCGCACCCTACATGTGGTTGATACCGCCGGACTGAACATGGCAGCCCGGCGGCCAGATCTCGTAGGTAGGCTTCAGCCTACCCCCGTGGGCGCATTACTGCGCGAGCCACGCCTGAAACTTCGCGTCGATATCGTCGCGGTAGTCAGCCCAGAACTCATAGTTGAACAGGAAGGTGTTCTTGGAGTTCTCGGGATCGGTCGGCATATGCGGCGCCATCTCGATGCCCAGATCGGCATGTTGGCCAACCAGCGGCGCGGAAGATGCACGTGCCGGGCCGTAGGAGATGTATTTCGCCTGATCGGCCAGACGCTGCGTGTCCGTCGCGAACTTTACGAAGTCCATCACACGCGCCAGACGATCTTCGGGCAGGTTTGCCGGGATGATCCAGCCATCAAGGTCGAACATCTGCCAGTCCCACAGCATCGCGACCGGTTGCTTCTGCTCTTCGATGACCGAGAACAGACGACCGTTATACGTGGACCCCATGATGACTTCGCCATCGGCCAGATATTGCGGCGTGTCAGCACCGGCGGACCACCAGATCACGTCGTCCTTGATGGTGTCGAGCTTTGCCAGCGCGCGGTCCTGACCTTCTGTGGTTGCCAGCAGGTCATAGACTTCGTCGATGCCGACGCCGTCACAGATCAGCGCCCATTCCATGTTCGCGATCGGACGCTTTTCCAGCGACCGTTTGCCCGGATAGGCTTCGGTGTCGAACACGGCGCAAACCGATGTCGGCGGCGTGTCACCGACCAGATCGGTGCGATAGCCGAACGTCGTCGAGTATACGATCTGCGGGATAAAGCAGTCGGACACGATCAGCTCGCCGAAATCTTCGGTTGCCGACGTGCCATCGGGGGCTGCCGCCAGCACGGTGTCGAAATCGATCTCCATCGCCAGACCTTCGTCGCACAGACGCATCGCGTCCGCCGCCACGACATCGACGATGTCCCAGGTCACATTGCCCGCTTCGTCCATTGCGCGCAGCTTGGCCACGGCTTCGGCAGAGCTTTCGTCCCAGACGACATCCAGCCCTTCGTTCATTTCCATATAGGGCTCGGTATAAGCCCGCTGCTGCGATGTCTGATACGCGCCACCCCAGGACACGGCGGTCATGGTGTCGGCCATGTGACCGTCGGCAAAGGCATTGGCGGCCGCAACCGTCAGCGCCGTCGTCGTCAGCATCATTTTCGTGAGATTCATGTTATTCTCCCGTTGCGCCCGTCTAAACGAAAGGGACCGAAGCGACGGGCTTATTCTCGCCGGTCCCATGTTCATCGTGCCCGTATGGGCAACCGATGTCCCGTGCACCGCGCCTCAGGCGTCAAGAGCACGGCAATCCTCCGCCAGCCACCCGATCTCGATCTCCTGGCCGGGTTTCAGCCGGACCTGGTCTGGGGCGTTGCGCGTCTTGATAATGAAATCGTCATTGCCCGCGACCGACAGGCGCGTGCGGAAAATGTCACCCATATAGATGAATTCCTTGACCGTCGCCTTCAGCAGATGCGCATCGGGGCTCAGCCGGTCCTTGTTGAATTCCACCCGTTCGGGCCGGATCGAAACCCGCGTCCGCTCGCCCACGGCAGTGACATTGACCGGCTTGGCGTCGATCAGGTCACCATCGTCAAGCTGCACCAGACAGGTGCCGCCGCGGATTTCCTTGATGACGCCTTCCAGCGTGTTGTTCTCGCCGATGAACTGAGCGACGAAGCTGTTCTCTGGCTCTTCATACAGCGTATCGGGCGGCGCAAGCTGCTGAATGCGGCCATCGTCAAAGACCGCGACGCGGTCCGACATGGTCAGCGCCTCGGTCTGGTCATGGGTCACATACACCACGGTGATACCAAGGCGGTGCGCCAGATCGGTGATCTCGAACTGCATCTTCTCGCGCAGCTGCTTGTCGAGCGCGCCAAGCGGCTCGTCCATCAGCACCAGTTCAGGTTCGAAGACCAGCGCGCGGGCCAATGCCACACGTTGCTGCTGTCCGCCCGAAAGCTGGCTGGGTCGCCGGCCGCCGAACGCCCCCATCTCCACCATATCCAGCGCGTGCTTGACCTTGTCCTCTCGCTCGGACTTGCCCATTTTGCGCACTTCCAGCGGGAAGGAGAGGTTTTCCGCGATCGTCATATGCGGGAACAGGGCGTAATTCTGGAACACCATCCCGATACCGCGCTTATGCGGTGGGATATTGTTGATCGACACCCCGCCCAGCCGGATGTCGCCATGGGTCGCGGTTTCAAACCCGGCCAGCATCATCAGGCAGGTGGTTTTCCCGGACCCCGACGGGCCGAGCATGGTCAGAAATTCGCCTTTCGGCATCGCAAGGTTGAGATCTTTGACGACGAGCGTTTCCCCGTCATAGCTCTTTTGCACGCGTTCAAACTCGACAAATGCGTCGCTGAGTGATCCGTCTGCCAAATCTGGCTCCCCGTGTGTGATCTTCGCTATGGCTGCGAATTTGTGCCGACTAAACAGGTGAATCAGCCGTTGTGCAAGGGGACCACCGGGACAGGCCGGCGATTGCCCGAAAAAATGCAGGTTATTCGCTGCGATTGCCCGCAAACCGTTCGACGGCGCGCCGCGGCAGGATGCGGGGTGATTTTCGTGGAACCTATAACGCTACTTTAACTCCATCGGCCTAATTTCGCCGCGAAACCTGACGCTCGCCGTTCCGGAGGAATTATAGTGTTTTTCAAACGTCCGCGTCGGGATGACGCCCCAAGCAACGAGGCCGAAACTCTTGCAAACGTTATCAGTCGCACCCGCGCCGTGATCTGGTTCGACTTGGATGGCACGATCCTTGATGCAAATGCCGTTTTCTTAGCGGCTGTGGGATACCGACTTGAGGAGGTTGTTGGTCAACACCACAGCATATTCCTGCCCAAGGCCGATGCCGAAACATCTGAATACAAAGCGTTTTGGCAAGGTCTGGCGGCAGGGGAAACATATTCCGACCAATACCGCCGTATTGCCAAGACCGGCGAGGATGTGTGGTTGCAGGCAATCTATGCGCCGGTTCTGGACGAGGATGGGAAACCGGTAAAGATTGTGAAGGTCGCTGCGGATATCACGGCGCGCAAGGCACATGACGTTGAGACGCAGGCGAGAATCGATGCCATCGACCAGTCGCAGGCCGTGATCGAATTCGAACCGGATGGAACAATCATCACCGCGAACAAAAACTTCCTCGATACAGTGCATTACACACTTGAAGAAATCGTGGGGCAAAAGCACCGGATGTTTCTGGTACCCGGCGACCCGGCGCATGACGAGTATCAGGAGTTCTGGAAAACGTTGGCGTCTGGCCAGGCAATCCAGGGGGAGTTCCGCCGCTTTTCGAAACTGCAACGTGAAGTCTGGCTGCAAGCCAACTACACGCCCATCCGCAACACATCCGGTGAAGTCTACAAGATCGTAAAATTTGCCAATGATATTACGTCAACAAAGCGCGAATCCATGGACAAGTCGTCTCAGATCACCGCTCTGAACCGCTCACTCGGCGTGATCGAGTTCAACATGGATGGAACCATTCGAACGGCAAATAACGCGTTCCTGGAAGCGATGGGGTACAGCCTGGACGAGGTGAAAGGCGCCCATCACCGCATCTTCATGCACCCGGATGAGGCGAAGTCGCCCGAATACAATGCGTTTTGGGAAGACTTGCGAAATGGGGAGTTTCAATCGGGCGAATATCGGCGCTTTGCCAAGGGCAGTCGAGAAGTCTGGATTCAAGCGTCCTACAACCCGATTTTCTCATCCTACGGGAAGCCCTACAAGGTTGTGAAATTTGCATCCGATGTGACCGGTCGGATCAAAGCGACGCATGCAATCGCCGCCGGGCTTGATGCGTTGGAAGCGGGGGATCTCAATTACCGTATCACGCAAGAGATGACAGAGGATTTCCAGGCGCTGAAGACCAAGTTCAACACCACCGTCGAGACGCTCGACAACATGGTGCATGAAATTCTGTCCTTGTCGGCCACGATCGCTGAGGAAAGCGCCTCCATCGATTCCAACGTGGCCAGCCAATCCCGCCAATGGGAACGCCAAGCGGCGACGATCGAAGAAACCTCTGCCGCGATGGAACAGATGTCAGCGACGGTCATTCGCACCGCGGAAAACTCGAAGGAAGCCTCCAGCGCCGCGAATAGCGCGCAGATCGTGGCCGAGGAAGGCAAGACCGACATTTCTCACGCGATTGCGGCGATGGATGAGATCAAGGCCAGCTCTGACGCGATCAGCAAGATCGTCGAACTGATCGATGCGATTTCGTTCCAGACCAATCTGCTTGCGCTGAACGCCGGTGTCGAAGCCGCGCGGGCAGGGGAGGCGGGCCGGGGCTTTGCGGTGGTCGCTTCCGAAGTGCGGGCGCTGGCGCAACGATCCGCCGATGCCGCGACAGAGATCAAGGGCCTCATTGAAACCAGCCACCAACAGGTCATGCGCGGCGCCCAGATCGTCGAGAAAAGCGGCGGCTCCCTTGACAGTATTCTGAACGCGGTGGCCGAAGTCGTGAACGGCATCAGCGACATTTCCATCGCGGGGAATGAGCAGGCGACCGGGGTGAAAGAGATTACGAAATCCGTCAACGATTTCGCCAGCGTGCTGCAAACGGCCGCCGCTACGTCCGAAGAAAACTCGGCCGCGGCGACCAACCTTGCCAATCAGGCGCGCGAGCTGCGTCGCCTCGTCGATCACTTCAACCATGGGGACAAAGCCGACATGCCTGCCCAGGATTCACGCCGCGTCGCCTGACCGGCCGCGACGGCTTCTGCGCGGGCTTGTGCCGCGCGGCGGGGCAGCGCGCCCCGATCGTCCCGCGCACAACCAGTCGCGCACGCAAGGCTGGGTCAAGGGGTTAGCTCAGCGCCGCTTCGATCCCCAGCCCGGACACATCGCGGATCGCTGATACGATTTCCTCGACCCCGGTTCCGTGTTTCAGCTGGGCAAAGAAGAACGGACGCCCTTGCCGCATCCGCGCCGCGTCGCGATCCATCACTTCAAGCGATGCACCCACATGCGGGGCCAAATCCGTCTTGTTGATGATCAGGATGTCAGAGCGGGTAATCGCCGGGCCACCCTTGCGCGGGATTTCTTCGCCCGCCGCGACATCGATCACATAAAGCGTAACATCCGCCAGTTCCGGCGAAAACGTCGCCGACAGGTTGTCTCCTCCGCTTTCGATCAGAACGACCTCCAGATCGGGATGCCGTTCGGACAGGCGGGCCACGGCGGCAAGGTTGATCGACGCGTCCTCGCGGATCGCGGTATGCGGGCAGCCGCCGGTTTCCACCCCGATCACCCGGTCATCGGGCAGGACCTGCATACGCATCAGCGCCTCGGCGTCTTCCTGCGTGTAAATATCGTTGGTGATCACACCGACGGAGTGGCGCGCCTTCAATGCTTCGGCAAGGCGTGCGGTCAGCGTTGTCTTGCCAGCGCCAACCGGGCCGCCGATACCGATGCGCAAGGGACCGTTGGGGGAGTGCATGGATGTACCTTCCTCGTTTCCCGCTCTTACGTGCGGAATGTTTTCGAATAGAGCGTCTCATGGGCCATGCCCGCGATTTCCGCTGCAAAACTTGTGGTGCCAAGGTCGGGCAGGTCAAGGTCCGGCACCGCGCGGGACAGCCCTTCGATCACCGGGGCCAAAGCGGCCAAAACGCGCTGGCCTTCCACCTGCCCCAGCGGCACCCGTCGCACCGCGGCGGAGATCAGGTTCGCCGCGAAGGCGTGCAGATAGAACCGGATCGTCAGCCCCAGCGGCAAACCCGCCAAGCGCGCCGCCCGGCCCACAGCCACCGGATAGCACATATCCGGCACCTCCGCCGCGCCCATATCCCGCAGGGTCCGCGCAAATGCGCCGCCCTGTTCCACCGTTTCGACCCGCCGCCCAAGGCCGGAGCAATACGCGCGGCACAGATCGTCAAGCATCTGCATCTGGTCTTCCGTCTCGGCGTCATAGGCCGAAGCCACGAAAATCGCGTCATTCTTCCCGGTTCCGTCGCGCAACAGCACCTCGATCCAGTCTTGCAGGTCTTGCGCCGTCGCAAGATCACCGCTTTCGATCAGCCATTCCAGCCCGTGGGAATAGGCGAAAGCGCCGATGGGAAAACCGGGAGAGAACCATTGCGCCAGGACAAGGGCAGGGTCAGTTCCCGGAGTCATGGCCGGTTCCTGCCTGTTCGTGATCATGGGAATGCCCGTGCCCGTGATTTTGCGCGTGGTCATGCCCATGTTCATGCGTGTGGGAATGGCCGTGCGCGTGGCTGTGCGTCCGCCCCATGCCATAAGCGCCACCTTCGGGCACGAAGGGCTCCGTCACTTCGCGCAGTTCCGCGCCCAGCAAGGTCAGCATGTCGCGGATTACGTGATCGCGCTGGATCAGCAGGCGGTCGTCTTCGATTTGGCAGGGGGTGTGGCGGTTGCCGATATGCCATGCCAGCCGGTGAAGGGCGGGCCCCCGCACGTCCAGCAAGGCTTCGGGCGCGGCGGTCACAAGGATTTCTCCGCCGCCTTCAAGGATCAGCACGCCGTTATGGTCAAGAGAGGTGGTTTGCGGAAGATCGACGAGAACCTGTGCGCCGGACACCGTTATCAGCATCTTGCGGCGCAGGAAACGCGCGTCGTAGTCAAGACGTAGCTCGTCGATCGGCGCGTCATGTGCGTGGCCGTGGTAAGACCGGGCCACCCGCGGTTGTGCAAGAGGGGCGGTGCTCATGCCCGCCCCCATGGGTGCATTAGATGTAAAGCATGTCCGACGTGATGCGGCGCGCGGCTTGTTCGCGTGTCAGGCCCTTGGACGCCAGTTCTGCGTCGGTTGTTTCTGCCAGTTCGTTCAGCGCTTTGACGCGGCTGTTTTGCTCTGCCAGAAAGATCAGGCCGTGCCAGATGCTGCTGAAAAAGCGGCTGATCGGATTGCCGAATGTGGTTGCTGGTGCGTGGTTTGCTGTAAAGTCTGCCATTGGAAACCTCTATGCGATTGCTTTGGTTCCCTCCCTTGCATCCAAAATAGGTCAGTGATGCTGACAAAAGAAGTGCCAATGTGGAATAGCCGCCTTGCATGAGGCGCAACCCTTTCGATTTTAATGAGTTTTCAAACGGGCAGGGGGCCGCACATGGCAAAACGGCCGTGCTGGGCCCATCAGCACGGCGCGGCGCAGGCAAATTGCGCGTAAGAGATGCGGCCCCTTCCGGGCCGCGCGTGCGGCGTTCGGTCAGGCGCCGAACAGGTCGCCGAACACATGCGGCACGATATTTTCGCGCGTCAGGTTCAGTGCAGCCAGTTCCGTATCGGACTTGGCGTTCAGCCGGGCAATCTGGTTGTAGCGCGACCGGGTCAGAAGATAGGCGTTCACGCCCTGACCCATTCCGGCAAAATACTGATCGACCATCGCCGTGACGGCGTTGGTTGGCCTGATCCCCTTGTGGATGATTATCTGAGACATTGGAAACCCTTGCAAACTGCGTACGAGGCTTCCTCCCTTGCGGACAAGTATCTCTCAAATGACCGTTAGAATCCAGTAAACACGGCAACAGGTCCGGTAAACTAGGTGTTAAGCGTTGCGTTTTGGCGGCGGTCAGGGACATGGCGTGCGCGCTTAGAACAGGAAATAGCGCTGCGCCATGGGCAGCTCGCTTGCAGGTTGGCAGGTCAGCAATTCACCATCCGCGCGCACTTCGTAGGTTTCCGGGTTGACCTCGACCTCGGGCGTTGCGGTGTTCAGCTTCAGGTCTTTCTTGCCGATCCCGCGCGTGTTGCGCACCGCCAGCGTATCCTTGGCCAGCCCCAGCGTGTTCCCGATCCCCTCCGCCTGCGCGGCTTCGGACACGAATGTCACGGCAGAGCGTTCGACCGACCGCCCATAGGCCCCGAACATTGGCCGTGTATAGACCGGCTGCGGCGTCGGGATGGAGGCATTGGGATCGCCCATCTGCGCACAAGCGATCGTGCCGCCCAGCAGCACCATTTCGGGCTTCACGCCAAAGAAGGCAGGGGACCAGATCACGATATCCGCCCGCTTGCCCAGTTCGATGGACCCGATCTCGTGGGACAGCCCATGCGCAATCGCCGGGTTGATCGTGTATTTGGCCACATAGCGGCGCGCGCGCATGTTGTCGTTCTCGCCGGTTTCATCCGCCAGCCGTCCGCGCTGCTTCTTCATCTTGTCGGCGGTCTGCCAGGTGCGGATGATCACCTCGCCCACGCGGCCCATGGCCTGACTGTCCGAAGCGATGATCGAAAACGCGCCCATGTCGTGCAGGATATCCTCGGCTGCGATAGTCTCGCGCCGGATACGGCTTTCGGCAAAGGCGACGTCCTCGGGGATGGATTTATCAAGGTGGTGACAGACCATCAGCATGTCGAGATGCTCTTCCAGCGTGTTCACGGTGAAGGGCCGGGTCGGATTGGTCGATGACGGCAGCACATGCTCTTCGCCGCAGATCTTGATGATGTCCGGGGCGTGCCCGCCGCCCGCGCCTTCGGTGTGGAAGGCATGGATGGTGCGGCCCTTCATCGCCTTCACTGTATTCTCGACAAAGCCGGATTCGTTCAGCGTATCGGTGTGGATCATCACCTGAACATCCATCGCGTCCGCGACCGAGAGGCAGCAATCAATCGCGCCGGGCGTGGTGCCCCAGTCCTCGTGCAGTTTCAGCGCGCAGGCCCCGGCCTTGATCTGCTCTTCCAGCGCGGCAGGGAGCGAGGCATTGCCCTTGCCCGCAAAGGCCAGGTTCATCGGAAAGGCGTCAGCCGCCTGCATCATCCGCCCGATATGCCAGGGGCCGGGGGTGCAGGTGGTGGCCAGCGTTCCATGCGCCGGGCCGGTGCCGCCGCCCAGCATTGTCGTCAGGCCAGAATGCAGCGCGTCTTCGATCTGTTGTGGGCAAATGAAGTGGATATGGCTGTCAAAACCGCCAGCCGTGATGATCCGGCCTTCGCCCGCGATGGCCTCGGTGCCGGGACCGACGATGATATCGACGCCGGGCTGCGTGTCCGGGTTGCCCGCCTTGCCGATGCCCGCGATACGCCCGTCCTTCAGCCCGATATCCGCCTTGTAGATCCCCGTGTGATCGAGGATCAGCGCGTTGGTAATGACCGTATCGACCGCACCGCCCGCGCGTGTGACCTGGCTTTGGCCCATCCCGTCGCGGATCACCTTGCCGCCACCGAACTTGACCTCTTCGCCATAAATCGCCGCATTCCCGCCAGAGCCGCCGGACATGGCCGCGCCCACGGCTTCAGCGGTCAGATCCCGCTCCACTTCGATGAACAGCTCCGTATCGGCCAGCCGCACCTTGTCGCCGGTGGTGGGGCCGAACATGGCGGCGTAATCAGCACGAGAGATTGTCGTGGGCATGGTCCTGTCCTTCTAGCGGGTCGTTCTAGCGGGTCTTGTCGGCGCGCGCGCGGTTGCGGGCATGGCGCGGGGATTATCTGAGGCCGGGTAGGCTTGGCCCCGGCCCGGAACGGCGCGGCGTGGCGCGGGATATGCCGCCAAAGCCTGCATCTTAGTTGCTGAAGTTGCGCAGATCGCCGCTGCGCTGGGCTGTCAGACGGGTCATGCATTGGAACCAGACCAAGGGCTGGATCGACCCGCCCCGGAACATCTCCGCCTCGGCCGTGCAGGCCGCGTCGCGATAGGCGATCCACTTGCGCTGCGCGTCCAGAAGCTGCGCGCCAACGCCCATCTGATCGGCGCTGGGTTTTGCATAGCTCCACAGAGCATTCAGTTCCGCATCGGCCCGCTGATACTCGGCGGCCGCGCATTCGTTCATTTCAGCCTGCGACGCGCCGGGGCAGGCCGCGTGGCCCATACTGGCCCAGAAGCCCAAAACCACCGTCGCTGCCGCAGCCTGTCGCATCAGTGCTTTGCCCGCGTATTGGGGCCGCGCTTGGCCAGCCGCTTTGCGTTGCTGCGGGCCTTGCGGCGCACCGGTTTCAACGCCGCCGCCGCGATATCGGCGGGCGAGCCGCCGCGCGCCATCGCCCGGGCCGAGGCCGCGGCCGCATCGGTGAAGGCTTCGGTCTTTTCGGACACCATGCGCGACTGTTCCGCCGGGGTGACGGACCAAAGCCCCGCCATGCCCATCATGCGCATGGTCATCACCATCTGCGCATCCAGCATCAACTGCCAAGTATGAAGCCCCGTATGCCATAAGGTGTAGGGGTCGGATTTTCTCAACATACGCGCGTTCCTTGTTACGCGATCCAATCTCAGATCGGACCCATGATAGCTTGGTTAAAGCCGTAAATCTCGCGCTTTCCACCGATGGGGATCAATTGCACCTCGCGCCGCTGGCCGGGTTCAAAACGCACCGCCGTGCCCGCCGCGATATCAAGGCGCATACCCCGCGCCGCGCCCCGGTCGAAATCCAAAGCGGGGTTGGTTTCCGCAAAGTGGTAATGGCTGCCGACCTGAACTGGACGATCGCCGGTATTGGCGACCATGACGGTGATCGCCTCACGCCCGGCATTCAGCGTCAGCGTCCCTTCGGTAATGATCTCGCCGGGGATCATTTGCGATCCTGCCCGCGCCGTGCAACGCGCACGCTCACCGCGCCGCCTGCGATCATCGCCACGATGCCCAGCCCCACGACCCAGCCTTCGACCCCATGTGGATGCAGATGCGCGCCGCCATGCGCCATCGCAGCGGCAGGGGCCAATACGGCAATCAGGGAGGAAAGCGGCAAAATCGTCTTCATGGGGCGGTCCTTTATGGTCTTGATCTGTCTTCTCGGTCGGCGTGTTGGTCGGGCGCGGGCCGCCATAACGAATGGGCCCGCTTAGCGAATTGGCCCGCTTAACGAATTGGGTTGTGGACGGTGACAAGCTTGGTGCCGTCCGGGAAAGTCGCCTCGACCTGCACTTCGTGGATCATCTCGGCCACGCCCTCCATACATTGCGCGCGTGTCACGACTTCGGCGCCCGCTTGCATCATATCAGCGACGCTGCGCCCATCGCGCGCGCCTTCGACCACCGCATCGGTAATCAGCGCAATCGCTTCGGGATGGTTCAGCTTTACGCCGCGGGCCAGCCTCTTGCGGGCGACCTCGGCGGCCATCGCCACCAGCAGCTTATCCTTTTCGCGGGGCGTCAGTTGCATCGGGTCATAGTCTCCAGCAGATCGGCAGCGCGCCGTTCGTCAGATGATCCAGCACAGGCAGGAGCACGCGGCGCAGGTTAAAACTATCATCGGCGAGGCAGCGCAGGACAAGCAAATCCGGGGCCAAAAGACTGGTGCCGACGCGGATTTGTGCGCCGCTGCCTAATATTTCATCGCCAAGCAAACGCAGCGGAGTCAGCTGCGCTTCGGCGCTCGGGTGGGCCAGAACCACGGTTGCCATGGCACCCGCGCCGCCGCCGCGGGCAGGGTGGCGCAATTGTTCGGTGACGTTCCCGGCAAGGTCGATCCCGTCGGCGAAAATGGCCCGGCCATTTCGGTTGATCCGAATGCGGTCGCGCAGGCGCGCGTCGGTCAGAATTTCGCCATGGGCGTGACGGCCAAAGACCAACGGCTCCACAATCAGCGCGCTGCTGTTATCCCCATCAAGTTCCACATCAAGGCGGCGGTTCAAGTCGCTGTTATCAAACAGGATCGTTTCCTGTGGCAGCCAGCGAACCGCGCCGCCCTCAGCAACGGAGATGGCTGTGGATAACCGCCCCGCAGGCCCCGGCATCGCCGCATAGGCGCGTTCTGCTGCCTGCGTGGTCACGGTTAGGTGCGCGCCTTTGCCCACCTCAAGCGAAATATCGAACCGGTCCCCGCCAGTGATCCCCCCCGCCGTATTGAGAAGCATCGCCGTCGGCGGGGCGGCAGGGCGCGGGAACAGCACGCGCATCGACCCAGATTGGTGCAGGTCCGACAGAACAGAAGGGCTCTGGCCTGCTGCGTCTGCATCGCGCAAACGCACGGCCACATGCGCCCGGCCAATCGCACGGGGCGGCATCGTCCCGGTCGCGTCATGGGCTGCGGTGGTTCCGTCGATCGTCCTGTCCTCCTGCGCAGATGGCCAAACCACCATGGCGCAGGCGGATTTGCCAGAGTGTAGCCCGATCCGGTTAGCTCGGCGGGGAAAACTTGCCTATTAATTCAGCAAACCCGGCAGCGTCGAACGGGTCGGCGCTGGCTGGCCCGGACAGCGCGCTTGCCCCCACGCAGATCACATTGGGCAGGGCCAGATATTGGTGCGCGTTCTTTTCCGACACGCCGCCAGTGGGGCAAAAGACGACGTCGGGCAGTACGGCCCCCATCGCCTTGAGATACCCTGCACCGCCCGCTTGTTCGGCGGGGAAGAATTTCAGCACATCGAACCCGGCTTCGCGCGCCCGCATCGCCTCTGCCACGGTGGATGTGCCGGGCAGAAAGGGGAAATCGGTCTTGGCAATCGCGTCCATCAGCGTCGGCGTTAGCCCCGGCGACACCCCGAAATCCGCGCCGTCATCGATGCTTTCGTCAAGCTGCTGCGGCGACAGGATCGTGCCCATGCCGATCAGCGCGTCCTTGCCAAACGCCGCTTTCGCCTCGCGCAGCGTTTCGCGTGCGACGTCCGACCGCCGGGTCAATTCGATCACCTTCAGCCCTGCGCCGATCATGCGTTCGATCATCTTGAGCGTCGGCGCGACTTCGGAAAAGGCGAGAACGGGAATGACATTCGTGCCAGTCAGCAAGGGGCGGGCAGGGGTCATGGCAGGCTCCTAATTCGGTGTTTGGGCGCTAACATATGTGCTATCCGATTTGCCGGCTCAGGGCCAGCGGCAAAGCGTGCGGGACGGGGGGCGGTCACGCGCGCCACCCGGAATAAAGCGGATGATCCGGGTGGATCGGCAGGCTGACCCGCCCACCGCGCCGCGCCGCATCATAGATCGCCGTCACCAATTCGATGGAGGCCGCGCCATCCTCGAACAGAACCGCATCGCTTGCGCCGCCGGACAGTTGCTTGGCGATTTCAGCAAACGCACCGGCAAAACCGGAGGCGACAGGCGGCAGACCGCCAAGCACATCGTCGATGGCAGCCTGATCGGCGGCGGCTCTGGCCTCGAACCGCCACGGCCCGTCGGCGGGCGCATAGGGCAGGGTGCCGGAAGTTGTCGTCAGCTTGTCATAGACAAAGCGCAGCCGGGTCTCGTCCACGGCCGCGCCCAGCGTGATGGAGGAAGTCGCCAGCGCCCCACCTTCGAGTTCAAAGCTCAGCGCGGCGCAATCCTCGGTCTCGATCGGGTTGGCCCGTGTGGTCACGGCCCCCATAACGGCACGCACCGCGCCCATATGTTCGCGCAGCAGGTCATGGGCGTGGATCGCGTGCCCCAGAACAGCGCCGCCTTGCTCCCCCTCCCATGTGCCGCGCCATGGAACCGCGTAATAGTCAGGGCCGCGCGCCCAGTGCGTCTCCAGCGCGGCGACCAGCGGACGGCCGGTCAGCCCCGCCGCGCGCAAGGCCCGCAAGGCCGCAAAACCGGGACCAAAGCGATACTGAAACACCGGAAAGAACTGCGCCGCGCCTTGGGCCACGCGCAACCGGTCCACATCCGCAAGCGAGGTCGCGATAGGCTTTTCGCAGATGACATGTTTGCCCGCAGCCAGCGCCTTCAGCGCGACCGGTACATGCAGATGCGGCGGCAGGCAGATATCGACGACCTCCACCGCCGGATCGGTCAGCGCCGCGTCGATATCCGTCTCGACCGGCGCGCCCAAAGCCTGCGCCCGCGCCGCGTCGCGGTCCACGACCATGCGTACGTCCCATTGGCCGGGCAAGGCCCGAAACCCCGCCAGATGCTGCGCGCCAATCCCGGCGCCAAGGATCGCGACACCGATCATTCGCGCTCTGCCATCGCTTGCGCGCGCAGGGCCAGATCCATCACCGTGAAACAGTGATCTTGCCGCATCGCGCTGTCGGTCCTGTCACGGATGTCATTGGCAAGCCTTTGGAAATAAGGCAATCCCGCGCCAGAGGCGTCGATCCGTTCGCAGCGTGTGCCATTGGCAAGGATCAGATGATCGGTCCCGTCCTGCCCCACATCCACATATTTGCGCAGCTCGATATAGCCTTCGGTCCCAAGGATGGTCAGCCGTCCGTCGCCCCATGTGGGCAGCGCATCCGGCGTGTACCAATCGACGCGGATATACCCCGACGCATGGGCAGAGCGCAGGCCGATTTCCCCGAAATCCTGCAACTCGGGATCGTCGGGATTGGCGTGATTGGCGACATGGGCCAGGGTGATCTCGGCGCTGTCAGAACCGGTGTAATGCAAGAACTGGTCGATCTGATGCGCGGCAATGTCGGTCAGGATCCCGCCGAAACGGGCCCGCTCGAAGAACCAGCCGGGCCGGGTCGCGCGGTTCAGGCGGTGCGGGCCAAGTCCCACGGTCTGCACCACCTTGCCGATCGCCCCTTCTGCCACCAGTTGCGAGGCCAGGGTCGAACAGGGCGTTTCAAACCGTTCCGAGAAATTGACCGACCAGATGCGCCCGGTTTCGGCGACGCAGGCGCGGATCTGGGCCAGTTCCTCCAGCGTTACGCAGCCCGGCTTGTCAGTCATCACATCCATGCCCGCCCGCATGGCCTTTATCGCCAGTGCGGCCCGGTCCCCCGGAATGGCAGAGATCAGCGCAAGCTGCGCGCCGCTGCTCAGCGCGTCCTCAGGGCTGTTCAGGCGCGGCAGGTCGGGGAAGCGGCGCGTGAAGCCGGGCAGGGTGCCGGGGTCGCCTTCGGTCCAGAAACCAAGGCAGCGCGCGCCGACAGCCTGCATCTGCGCGGTCATGCCATAGATATGCCGGTGGTCCAGCCCCAGCGCGACACAGGTCAGCGTCATAGCTTGACCTCCGCTCCGCTGCGGCTGGCCTCTTCCATGGCGGCGATGACCGCATGGGCGTGCAGGGCCTGCTGTCCGGTGGCCAGCGGCGGGCGTCCATCGCGCAAGGCCTCGGCGAAATCTTCGATGATGCGCTGGTGCCAGGCATGGGTGAAGGCCATCGGATCGGCCCCGCCGCCGGTTTGCGCCGCGCTGCCAAGGGTCTCCTCGCACCCATCCATATGGGTCAGCCGCAGCGTCCCCTCGGCCAGATGTGCCGCCGCCTTGGTGCCTTGGATCGTCACGCTTTCCGACCCGCCCGGATAGGCCGCCGTGGTCGCCGTCAACGTGCCAACCGCGCCGCTTTCGAACCGCAGCAACGCGCCTGCCCAGTCTTCGGCCTCCAGCCTGTGCAGCGGCGTGCGGTGCATGATCGCCTGAAGCCGTGCCACAGGGCCCATCAGCCACAGCGCCAGATCAAGCGTATGGATCGCCTGCGTCAGCATCACCCCGCCGCCATCGCGCGCATAGGTGCCACGCCCCGGCGCGTCATAATAGGATTGGGGTCGCCACCACGGCACCCGCAATTCGGCATGCACCAGATCGCCCATGGCCCCGGTTTCGATCCGCGCCTTCAGCGCGCGGCTGGCCCGGCGGGTACGGTGCTGGAACACCATGCCCAAGGGCACATCCGCCGCCGCGCACAGATCGACAATCGCGCGAGAGGCGGGCAGATCACGCTCAATCGGTTTTTCCATCAGGATCGGCTTGCCCGCCTGCGCCAGTGCCGCCACCAGATCGTGCCGCGCATCGGGCGGGGTGGCGAGGATTACGAAATCCATGTCCGAAGCCGCGACTTGGCCGATATCGTCGAACACATGGGGCACCCCATGGCGGTCCGCGAAGGCGCGCGCTTTTGCCGGGTCGCGCCCCATGACGCCGCCCAAACGCACGCCCGCCGCGTCGCGCAGCGCGGCCACATGGGTATCGGCCACCATGCCCAGCCCGATTAGGGCACACGTCAGGTCAGGACGCATCGACGGCACCTTCATAAAGCGCGCGGGTCGCACTGGCCGGGATGATCGCGCCGCGATGCTGCACGACCTCGGCCGCAAGCCGGTGCCCCGCCATCAGCGCCGCCGCCTGATCCGCGCCGGAAAGCAGCGCCGCCAGATAGCCGCCGTTGAAGCTGTCGCCCGCCGCCGTGGTATCGACCACCTTGCGCGCCGCGGGGTAGTCCTGCGTCACCGGCCCACTCAGAGAGAGCGGTCCGGCAGAGGATCGCTTCAACGCGCCGCCCGCGCCCAGGGCCATCAGCCGGTCTTGAACCTGCGCGGCGGTTTCCTCGTACAGCGCCATTTCATCGTCGATGGAGGGCAGCAGGATATGCGCGGCCTCGCCATAGGCGGTGGACACGCGGCGCGCGGTATCCGCATCTTCCCACAGGCGCGGGCGATAATTGCCGTCGAAAGCCAGCCGCGCGCCGCTGCCTCGCAGATAATCCAGCAGCGCCATGCGGACGGGGCCGGGCAGGATCGCCAGCGAAATTCCCGACAAGTAGATCAGGTCGTACCCGTCCAGCGCCGCGAAATCGTGATCGGCGAACATGTCGCGCGCGGCAGCGGCACTGCGCCAATAGGTAAAGGTCCGCTCGCCCGTGTCATCGACCGTGATCGCATACAGGCCCGGTGTGCGCGACGGGTCCGAGGTAATGCGCGCGGTGCCGATATCCTCGCTCGCGATGAAGCCGCGGATACGTTCGGAAAAGGGGCAGGTGCCCAGCCGGGTGATGTAATCTACCTCTATCTCCGGCGCGGCGCGTTTGAGGTAGATCGCCGTATTGAGCGTATCGCCCGCGACGCCGACCGTCGCATTGTTTTCGCCGCTCATGGAAAGCTCGACCATAGCTTCGCCAAGACATGCTACGCGGGTCATTTCTGCCCCTCCCGATACCAGATGATCAGACCGGACCCCATGATGACGAGGGCCCCCAAAATCGTCCAAAAGTTCGGGACATGCCCGAAGACGACATAGCTCAACACCGTGAGGTAGAGCAAAAAGGAATAAGTGAATGGCATCAAGGTGTTCGCCGTCGCAAAGCGATGCGCGGCCGTCATGCACTGATGCCCGAACCAGCCCAGAACGCCGACCGCGCCCAGGATGATCCATAAGGTCGTGTCCTGCGGGGCCTGCCAATGCCACAGCGCCAGCGGCAGTGTCACCGCCGTGCCCCAGAAGCCCATCCAGAACTGCATCACATCGGTCGACACCTTGCCCGCCATCGCCCGTGTGATCAGCGAATAGACGGCGATGAACACCGCGTTCATCAGCGCCAGCAGCATCATCGGATGGAACGCCGCGCCAAAGGGGCGGATCACGATCAGCACGCCGGCAAAGCCCAGCAGGATCGCGCCCCAGCGCCACAGCCCGACATTTTCGCGCAGGATGGTGACGGACAAAAAGCACACGATCACCGGCGACGAGAACATGATGGCCGAAGTCACCGTCAATGGCAGCACCGTCAGAATCCAGAAATTCGACAAAGTCGCCCCGGCCACCAGCAAACCGCGCAGGGTCAGCAGGCCGAATTGCGGGGGCAGGCGGCGGTTGTCCGGGTCACGCATCGTCAGCGCCGCCGAGATACCGAAATGCCCGATATATCGGAAAAAGGCGATCTGGGCAGCGGGCAGTCCGGCGACCGCCGCCCATTTCGCGCTTGTGTCCAGAACCGCGAAGGTCAGCCACGTGACAAGCATCAGGGCAATTCCCTTGCGGGCCTTGTCCTCGATGCCGGGGATCACGTGGGCCACGGTCCTAGCCCTTCATCTGCTTGGCGTAGAAATCGACCATCTGCGATACCATCGCGTCGCCCATGCCTGCCTCTATCGCGCGGGTCATGCCGTTCAGCGCGCCCGGCGACATGGTGCTTGCCGCGCCCGCGTCTTCGACCATGCGGCGGTAATAGCCGACATCCTTGGCCGCGTTCTTGACCGCGAATTCCAGCTTGGTCGCGTCGCCATCCACGGCATAGCCCTTGACGAAATCCATCATGCCGGATTTCAGCGGCCCCGCCGACATCACGTCATACAGATCCTGCCGCCCGATCCCGGCCACATCGGCCATGGCAAAGGCTTCGCACATGGCATTTGCGACGGTCATGCCGAAGAAATTGTTGATCAGCTTGATCGTGTGCCCCGACCCCAGCGCGCCAAGGTGAAAGACGTTCTCGCCCAGATCGTCCAGCACCGGCTTGGCCGTGTCAAAGGCGGCCTTGTCCCCGGCAGCCATGATGTTGAGCAGCCCGTCCTTGGCATGGGCCGGCGTCCGGCCCAGAGGCGCGTCCAGATAGGTGCCGCCCGCCGCCGCGACCTCTTCGCCCAGCATCCGGGTAGAGCCGGGCAGCGAGGTGCCGAAATCGATCACGATCGCGCCGCGCTTGAGCCCGGCGATCACGCCATCCTCGCCGCGCATCCGGCCTTCGACCTGATCCGAGGTGCCCATGCACAGCATGATGATGTCCGAGGCGGCGGCAAGCTCGCGCGCGGACGACGCCTCTGTCGCGCCGCGTTCGATGGCGGGGTCGATATAGGTGCGGTCCCGGTTGCCCAGAACGTGCAGCGTGTAGCCCTTGTCTTGCAGACGCCCCACCATGGCGCCGCCCATCAGGCCAAGGCCGATAAATCCAATCGTAGGTTTGGTCATGAAACTCTCCGTTCAGTCAGTCAGGATGAAGTGTATCGAGAAGCGGGCGCATGGCCTCTTCGTCCGGGTCGATCCCGGTGTAGGCCGCAAAGCTGCGCACCGCCATTGCGCGAAACAGGGCGAACCCGCTCAGGCAGGCCAGACCCGCCGCCGCCGCGTCGCGCAGGAACATCGTGCGGGTCGGGGTATAAACCGCGTCAAAGGCCCAGCCCTGCGGCCCCAGAAGGGCCGGATCGAAGGCGGTGCCGGGATATTCGGCCATGCCCAGCGGGGTGGCATTGACCAGCCCATTGGCCGCGCGCAGGGTATCCTCTGCCGCGTCCGGCGCGATCACCCGGCCCCCGCAGCTTTGCGCCAGCGCCGCTGCACGCGGGGCGTTGATGTCGCAAATCGCCACATCATCCGCGCCAAGCGCCATCAGGGCGGGGGCCAGCGCTTCGGCCACGCCGCCCGCCCCCATGAGAACCACGCGCCCGGGCACATGGTCAAAGGCGCGGAACGCGGCAAGAAAGCCAGTGTAATCGGTGTTATGGCCGCGCAGATCAGGCGCGAACGTCACCGTGTTGCACGCGCCCAGATGCACGGCTTCGGCGCCCATCGCCTCTCCGACGAAGCGGCGCGCGTCGGTCTTCCAGGGGTGGGTCACGGTCATGCCGGACCAGCCCTCGTCTTGGGCGGTGTGCATCTGCGCGTCGAAATCGAATTGCGGCAGGTCGGCAGTGTCGATCAGCTTGAAATCCAGGCTCCAGCCGTGTTCGGCACAAAGCAGATCCAGCGCGGCAGGCAGCCGCGTGCGCGAGATATGCGCGCCGATCAATCCGGCCTTCAGGACGGGCATCACGCCGCCCTCCGGTCCAGTTGCGCCTCGACCTCCAGCGCGGCGGCAAGGGCCGCGCGGCCATCCGCCAGCGTGCAGATCGGGGCGGCCCGGCCCGCGATCACCTCCAGGAAATGGTCCAGTTGCGCATCCAGCGGCGCTGGCCCGTCTACCGTGGCTGGGGCGCGGGCGATGGCGGGACGGGACCAATCGGTGCCCTGCCAGACGGTAAGCGACGGGAAACTGACCGCGCCCGCCGTACCTGTCACCCACATCATGTCCTGCCCGGTCTGGCCGATATGCGGGTTTTCGCCTGTCGCGGCCTCGAACCCCCATGGGCTGGGCGCGTTATCCGAAAAGCTGACCGTTGCCGCCAGCCCGCCCTCGAACCGCAGTGCAATCGCCCCGCTTTCGTGGCGCGGCGCAGCCCCACGGGCCGCGCGCAGGCTGGTGCCGGGCAGGGCGGCGATGGCGGTGATCTCTCCGAACCAGAAGCGCAGCAAGTCGAACTCATGCACCAGGTTGATCATCACCGGCGAGCCGCCGGCGCTGCGCCAATTGCCCGCGAAATAGCTGTCGGGCTTCTTCATCGCCCATAGCAGCGTCGCTGTGACCGGGCGGCCAATGGTACCCGCGGCCAGAAGATCGGCCAGGGCAGTGACCCGCGGATGATGCCGCCGGTGATGGCCGACCAGCAGCGCGGCGCCTTCCAGCCCATCCACATCGGCCAGTGTCGCAGCGACGGGCTTTTCGATCAGCATCGGCCAGCCCCGCGCGGCGGCGGCGCGCCCATGGGCCCCGTGCAGCGGCGTCGGTGTGGCGATGATGACGCCATCCACCGGGCCAGAAACATCTGACATATCCGCGAAATCAGCCCCGGTGGCGGGGTCGGGATCGACCAGCCCGGCAAGAACGGCACGCGGATGCGCGATCACACGCGCCACATGCCGTTTGCCGATCAGGCCGCCACCAAGGACCAGGATTCGGGTCACATCACGGCTCCGATTTGCCATGGGACGAATTCGTAATCGCCCAGACCCTGCGCCTCGGACTTGCTGGCGGTGCCAGAGGCGATGCGCAGGAACAGCTCGTAAATCTCGCGGCCTTTTTCCTCGACACTGATGCCATCGGTCAGGATCGTGCCCGCGTTCACATCCATGTCGTCGATCATGCGGCCATACATCTCGGAATTGGTGGCCACCTTGATGGTGGGGGCGGGTTTCGATCCGAAGGCCGATCCGCGCCCGGTGGTAAAGCACACAAGGTTGCAGCCGCCCGCGATCTGGCCGGTGACGCTGGCCGGGTCATAGCCGGGACTGTCCATGAAGGTGAAGCCGCGCGCCGTCACCGGTTCGGCGTATTTATAGACCCCGGTCAGCGGCGTCGTGCCGCCCTTCGCCGCCGCGCCCAACGACTTTTCCAGGATCGTCGTCAGCCCGCCCTTCTTGTTGCCGGGGGACGGGTTGTTGTCCATCGAGCCGCGATTGCGGGCGGTATAATCCTCCCACCAGCGGATCAGCCCGATCAGTTTGTCGCCCGTGGCCCGGTCAATGGCGCGCCGGGTCAGAAGATGTTCCGCCCCATAGATTTCCGGCGTCTCGGCCAGAACGCCAGTGCCGCCCTGCGCGACCAGCAGGTCGCAGGCATGACCCAGCGCCGGATTGGCGGTGATGCCGGACCACGCGTCAGAGCCGCCACATTGCAGCGCCACCTTCAGGTCCGATGCAGGGCAGGGCGTGCGCGTCTGGGCGTTGGCAAGCGGCAGCATCGCTTCGATCTTGGCGATCCCGGCCTCCACCGTGCGGCGCAGCCCGGCGACATTCTGGATATTCATGGTCTGGAACAGGGGGCCCTGTTCCAACCCGTATGCCTCCAGCAGCCAATCGATCTGGTTCATCTCGCAGCCAAGCCCGACCATCAGAACTCCGGCATGGTTGGGATGACGCGCATAGCCCCACATGACGCGCTGGAGCGCCTCGAACCCCTCACCATCGCCCGCCATGCCGCAGCCCGTGCCATGCACGAAGGCGCAGACCCCATCCACATTGGGATAAGCGGCCAGCCGGTCCGGGGTGAAATGCGCGGCGATCTGGCGGGCCGCCGTGGCCGAACAGTTCACCGAGGTCACGATGGCGATATAGTTGCGCGTGCCCACCGTACCATTGGCCCGCCGATAGCCCATGAAACTGTCCGACTGCGCCGCCGGTGCGGCCGGGCGCAGATCGGTGCTGTAGGCATACTCCTCATCCGTGTTGCGGAAGGCGACATTGTGGGTATGCACATGATCCCCCGCCGCGATGGGCTGGGCGGCATAGCCGATCAGTTGCGCGTATTTGCGTATCGGCGCACCTTCGGCGATGGCGGCGGTGGCGATCTTGTGACCGGACGGGATCAACCCGGTGGTGGTCACGGTCTCCACCTGCGCGCCGGCCTCAAGCGGCCGGGTTGCGGTGACGACATTGTCGGATGGATCAAGACGGATCGTCTGCTTCATAGGTTGTCCCCCGGCAGGGTGCGCTGAAGCGCACCCTACGTTACTACGGTAGCAGGATTTCGATGATGGGCGGCCACAGCAGCAGCACCGACAGCGCGATAAGCTGAATGCCGATGAAAGGCAGGAAGCCGCGGAAGATATCTGTCAGCGAAATATGCGGCGGGGCCACGGATTTCAGATAGAACGCGGCCGGACCAAAGGGCGGCGACAGGAAGCTCACCTGCATGTTCATACAGAACAGAACGCCAAACCACACCGTCAGGTATTTCGGCTCAAGCGTGCCGAAGACGCCGATCTCCTCGATGGGAAGGCGCTGCACGATGGGCAGGAATACCGGGATGATCAGCAGAACGATCCCGACCCAATCCATGAACGCGCCCATGAACAGCAGGATCAGCATCATCAGCAGCAGCACGCCCATCGTCGGCAGATCGGACCCCACGATGGCATTGGCCACATAGGTCGGCCCGCCCGCGATGGTATAGGCCCCGGCCAGCGCCGCCGCGCCAATGGTCACCCAGATGATCGTGCCGGTGGATTTCAGCGTCCGCATCAGGCTGTCCCACAGCAGATCAAGAGAGAACTCGCCGCGGAAGATCGCCAGCACCAGCACCGCGAAAGCGCCCATGCCCGCGGCCTCGGTGATGCCCGTGATCCCACCATAGATGGACCCCATGACAACGCCGATCACCACGATGGGGGCGACCAGACCCTTGCCCATGTTCCAGCCCGTGGCGCTGCGCTCGCGCCCGAAGACAAACAGCGCCAGCGCGACGCTCACCGCGAAGATGACACCGAAGATCACCGCATGATTTGGCATCCCCAGCGCAATGGGCTCGACACCTTCGACCAGCGCGTTCTGCCCCGTCACGGTAAAGAACGCGGCCCGCAGCGCCAGCACAGCCGAAAAGCCAGCAACCAGAATGTTCATGAATGCGCCGAACAGGGCGCCTTTCTCCGCGCCTTGCGGCTCTCCTGGCTCCGGTTCGGGCAGGGGGGCGAGCGACGGATTCAACTGGGTGCGGATCACGATATAAAGGATGAAGAACGAGGCCAGCATGAAACCCGGAATGAAGGACGCGGTGAACAGCGCCTTGATCGAGGTTTCCGTAATCAGCCCGTAGATGATCAACACGATCGACGGCGGGATCATCGTGCCCAGGCTGCCGCTTGCACAGATGGTGCCGATCGCCAGATTCTGGTCATAGCCCAGCCGCAGCATCTGCGGCAGCGCGATCAGGCCCAGCAGCACAACCTCGCCCCCGATGATGCCGGACATCGCCGCCATGATCACCGCCATGATCGAGGTCACGATGGCAATGCCCCCGCGCGTCCGGCTCAGCCAGACATTGAGCGAGGAATACATGTCCTTGGCGATGCCCGACCGCTCCAACAGGGCGGCCATGAAGATAAAGAGCGGGATGGATATGAGCACATAATCCGTAAGCAACCCGTATATCTTCTGCGCAAGGATGTTGAGCGGCCCGCTCCCCGGCCTTCCGGTCAGTATCCCGTCACCGAAGCTGAGCGGGTTCATCAACAGACCCGGTTCGAATTTCATCACAAGGACCAGCACCGCCAACACGGCGGAAGCCAGCCCAAGCGGCATCCCGATAGCCAGCAGGACCACGAGGCCCAGCATCAATACGAGGGAGATCGTCCCGATATCCATCTTAGTTGTCTCCCTTCTGATGTGCGGTGCGCGTCACGTCGAGTTCGCCCACGCCATCCTGCCCCACAGCCGCCCGCAGGCGCTGCAATTCGTCTTCGTCAAAATCATCGGCGGCGGTGTGGAACACCGGCTCTGCGTTCCAGTCCGAAATCAGGTTGATCACAGCCTGAATCGCCACCAGCGGGATCACCAGAAGCACCATCATCTTGAGCGTCGCCGGGATCGGCGGGTCAAAGGCCGTGCCGAACAGTTCCCAGCGGTAGAATTTCGCAAATGCCTCACCATAGGCGCCGTAAAACAGGAAGAACGCGAAGGTCAGGATCAGCAGGGTGGAGATCATGTCGAACAGCCGCTGCACCGGGCGCGGACAGATATCATAAAGCAGGAAGATGCGGATATGGCTGCGCTGCTGCATCGCGTAAAGCCCGGCCAGCAGGAACACATACCCGGCCAGCCACAGCGACATCTCGTTCGCCCAATAGGTGCCCTCGTTCAGCACGTAGCGCACGAATACCTCGTACAGCATCACGCAGCAAAGCAGCACGATCAGCATCATCGCCACCCGGCCCAGAAAGACGGCGGCGCGGTCGATCACGCGCCAGCTTTCGAATTCCATCGGCGCGCGGCGCACCGTCATCATGCCAAAGGCCAGCGTTGCCACGATCCCGGCCAGCGCGGCCCAGTCGACCAGATCGGCAAATCCGCCAAACAGGCCAGCCATGCCCGGCGTCACGTCCATGCGCTGGAACTGCGCGGCCAGCTTGTCGAAATCGGACCCCTCCGGCGGGTTCCAGTCCAGAATGAAGGCGGGCATATGCCATGTCAGCCAGCCGCAGCACATCACGAAAGCCAAGGGCATCAGCCACTCGATCGGACTTCCTGTCTTATTCTCGTCCACCCCGTCACTCCCTCTGAGGTGCGGCACATCGCAAGCCGCCTTTAGAGAAAAAGGCCCCGCCGCTTGCGCGCGGCGAGGCCTGTCGCGTCACCTTACCGTCCGTGCGGTCGCGTCAGTCCACCAAGCCGAGCTTGCGCAGGTAGTTGGAGTGGCTTTCCACCAGGGCTTTCGCCTCGGGCGTGGTGGCGTAGTCGCCCCATGCCGCCTGGGCCGCGTTGCGGAACTTCTTGAGTTCTTCGGGCGACCATGTGTGGATCGTCACGCCTTCTGCCTTCAGCGCCGCCAGCGCTTCGGTGTTGGCGATCTCCGTCTGCAGCGCGGTGCGCAGGGCAAGGCTTTCCATGCCCACCATCAGGATACGCTGATGATGCGGGGGCATCGCGTCGAACACGGCCTTGTTGCAGGTCAGGTGATCCGACGGCATCGAATGGAAGCCGGGGTAGTTCGCATGCTTGGCGATGTCGTAAAGGCCCAGACCCTTGTTATTCGCAAGGCCCGACGCATCCGCACCGTCAATGATGCCGGTTTCCAGCGCGGTGAAGATTTCGGTGAAGTCCATCACGACCGGGTTTGCGCCCAAACGTTCGAAGATCATCGTCTCCATGCCCGGCGGGGAGCGGAACTTCCAACCCTTCAGGTCTTCGGTGGAGGCAATCGGACGGGTGGAGGCAAAGCTTTCCTGCCCATAAACCCACCAGCCGATCAGCTGCATGTCGTACTTGTTGTACAGCTCCTGCGCGGCGTCCATGCCGCCCGCGTAGTACAGCCAGGACAACTGCTGATAAGGCGTGTCATAGCCGCCCATGATGTCGCCGACGAACTGGAATGCCGGGTTCTTGCCGATCTGATAGCCGCCGCCATGCATCTCGCAGTCCAGAATGCCGGTCGCCGCCGCGTCGAAACCTTCCACCGATTTGACGACGGACGAGGCCCAGAACATCTCGATGGAGATTTCGCCGTTCGACATGGTCTGCACGTTGTCGATGAAAGTCTGGATCAGTTTGCCCGAGTTGTTTTCGGGCGTGTAGTGCGTTTGAATCCGCAGATTGGTCTGCTGAGCGAGCGCGCCGCCTGCTGTGATGGCAAGGGCCGTTGCGGCTGCCATGCTGGCCGCCTTCTTGAATAGTGTCATGTGTCTCCTCCCAAGACGTTGGTAGCGTATGTTTTCGCGCGACCTCCTCCGGTCGCTCTTATTTTCACGCTAGCGCAAGGTTAGGCGAAAAATTTGCGAGCTATCAACAAAAAAGTTGGATTTCTTATAATTTCGTGATTTACCATAAATCTCGAAAATGAGGGGGCTGGCGCGATGCGTGAGGAAATCGACGTCTTTCATGATCTGCGGCGCCGCTTGTGTAGCGGTGAATTCGCCTACGGGACCAAGTTGCGGGCCGAGGCACTGCGCAAGGATTACGACTGCGCCGCCAGCACTGTCCGCGAGAATTTGCTGCGCCTGTCCGAATTGGGGCTGGTCGATTTCCAGGAACAACGCGGCTTTCGGATGCCGGAATACGCGCCCGAACGTCAGCACGACATCACGGCCACGCGAATCATGCTGGAAAGCGAAGCGGCCTGCCGGGCGATGCGGCAGGGCGGGGTCGAATGGGAGGCGCAGCTGAGCGCGGCGCATCACAAGCTGTCCCATATCGAATCCCGCATGAGCGCGCGCGGCATGACCGAAGAACTGCTCCGCCTATGGAGCGCGGCAGAGCTTGAATTTCACCAGACGCTGCTGTCGGCCTGCGGCTCGCCGCTGCTGATGGAACTGCACCTGATCGTCTATTACCGCTACCGGCAGGTGAATATCGAAGCGGACCGCGCGCTGACCGACCTTGCGGAGAATATCGAGGAACACAAAAACATCCTCGACGCGGCGCTGACCGGCGACGAAGACCTGATGCGGCGGCGCATCTACGAACATTTCAAACGGCATCTGGTGCTGGGCGAGTCCGCCCAGACCACGACGCTTGTGTCACTGGCGGGCTGACGCGTGGGGCAGGTCGTCTTCCATGTAGATCGCAATGATCTCGTCGAAATTGGTTTCGGCCTCGAAGCCAAGGGCGCGGGCGCGGTCCGTCTGGAAATCGCGCGGCCAGCCTTGGACGATCTTCATGATGGTCTCGTCCGGTTCGCGCCGGATCAGATCGACAGCCGATTGCCCGGCGGCGCGGCGCAGCGCTTCGATCTGTTCGGCGATGGTGCAGGAAAATCCGGGCATGTTGAGCGCGCGGCGCTCTGCCAGCTTGGCGGTGTCGAACTCCGCCGCATGGGTCAGCATCTTGGCCGCCGCGCGGGGCGAAGCAACCCAGTGGCGCACGCTGTCCGGCACGGGCAGGGTCGCGGGCAGGCCGTTCAGCGGCTCGCGGATGATGCCCGAGAAAAAGCCAGACGCCGCCTTGTTCGGCTTGCCCGGACGCACGCAGATCGTGGGCAGGCGGATCGACACCCCGTCAAGGATGCCCTTGCGCGAGAAATCGGTGAGCATCAGCTCGCAGCAGGCTTTCTGCGCACCATAAGAGGTCAGCGGCGCGGACAGGAAGTCGTCGCCGATCCGGTCGGGAAACGGGCCGCCGAACACCGCGATGGACGAGGTGAAGACAAGGCGCGGCACATAGGCCCCGCCGGTGGCCTCATGCTCGGCCCGCAGCGCTTCGAGAAAATGCCACATGGGCAGCATGTTGGTGTGCCATCCCTTGGCGAAATCGGCCTCTGCCTCGCCCGACACGATCGAGGCGAGATGGAAGATCACGTCAAAGCGCTGCGCCGCCAGTTCTGCCATGCGCGCCGTATCCGTCACATTGCCGGTCAGGCGCTGCGCCGCGGGCGCGCCGTTTTCCGGAAAGCCCAGATCGAACAACGTGACCTCTCCTGCCGGGCGTCCATTCAGCCCGTCGGAGGCCAGTCGCGCCGCCAGTTTCTGGCCGACCATGCCGCCGCCTCCGAGGATGAGAATCCGTTGTGCTGCCATTATCTGGCCCTCCCTGATCGTTGCGGGGCATGGTCAATTCACACCCGTCCGCTTACGCTAACCGAACACCGGGCGGGGTCCAGTTGCAAACAGGTCGAGCCGATGGCGCGGGGGGAGGATCCCGCACAGTCGAGTCGTAAAAAACAGGGATAGCGGCGCGGGCCGCATCGGTGGAAAAGAGGGAGGAAAGCATGTCTGGTCAAAGGCTTGCAGGAAAGCGCGCGCTGGTGACAGCGGCGGGTCAGGGGATCGGGCGGGCCAGTGCGCTTGCCATGGCGGCAGAGGGCGCACAGGTCTTCGCGACCGATGTGAACGCCGCCGCACTGGCGGATCTGGCAGATGCGAATCAGGGACAGATCGAAGTCTTTGAACTGGACGCAATGGACGACGCGTCGATCCGCGAAGGCGTCGCCCGCGCCGCGCCGGACGTTCTGTTCAATTGCGCCGGTTTCGTGCATCACGGATCGGTTCTGGAGGCCAGTGACGCGGATTGGGATTTCGCCTTTTCGCTGAACGTGCGGTCCATGTGGCGGACCATGCGCGCGGCCATCCCGGGCATGGTGGAGCGCGGCGGCGGCTCTATCGTGAACATGTCTTCGGCCTGTTCCAGCGTGATCGGCGCACCCAATCGATTCATCTATGGCACCACCAAGGCCGCCGTGATCGGGATGACCAAATCGGTCGCGGTGGATTTCATCAGGCAGGGCGTGCGCTGCAACTGCATTTGCCCCGGAACGGTCGAAAGCCCCAGTTGGCACGAGCGCGTAAAGGCGCTGGGCGAAGAGATGGGCAGCTATGAGGCGGCGCTGGAGGCTTTCGTGTCGCGCCAGCCGATGGGCCGTGTGGCCCGCGCCGAGGAGATCGCGGCGCTGGTCGTTTATCTGGCGAGCGACGAGAGCGGCTTTACCACCGGTCAGCCCCACGTGATCGACGGCGGTTGGAGCGGCTGAGGCCGGGCCGATGAGTATTTTTGGAACAATGAAGGTGCATGATGGCGAAGAAACCTGAACTCCGCTCGCAGAAATGGTTCAACAATCCGGACAATCCGGAGATGACCGCGCTCTATCTTGAGCGGTATCTGAATTACGGTTTGACGCGCGAGGAGTTGCAGTCGGGCAAGCCGATCATTGCCATTGCGCAGACGGGCAGCGATCTGTCGCCCTGCAACCGGCATCATATCGAGCTGTCCAAGCGCGTGCGCGACGGCATCATCGCGGCGGGGGGCACCTGTATCGAGGTTCCGGTGCATCCGATCCAGGAGACCGGCAAGCGGCCCACGGCGATGCTGGATCGCAACCTTGCCTATTTGAGCCTGGTGGAGACGCTGTTCGGCTATCCGCTGGATGGGGTGGTGCTGAATATCGGCTGTGACAAGACCACGCCGGCGCTGTTGATGGCGGCGGCGACGGTGAATATCCCGGCGATTGCCTTGTCGGTGGGGCCGATGTTGAACGGTTGGTATGATGGCAAGCGGGCCGGGTCCGGGACGGTGATCTGGAAGGCGCGTGAGCAATTGGCGGCCGGTGAGATCACCAATGACGATTTCATGGAGATCGCCGCGGCCTCTGCCCCGTCGGTCGGGTACTGCAACACGATGGGCACGGCGACGACGATGAATTCGCTGGCCGAGGCTTTGGGGATGCAGCTTCCCGGGTCTGCCGCCATTCCGGCGCCTTACCGCGAGCGCGGGCAGATGGCCTATGAGACCGGCAAACGCGCGGTCGAGATGGTGTTCGAGGATTTGCGCCCTTCCGACATCATGACCCGCGAAGCGTTCGAGAATGCGATCGTGATCAACTCGGCAATTGGGGGGTCGACCAATGCGCCGATCCATTTGAACGGGATTGCACGGCATTTGGGGGTCGATCTGGACAATGACGATTGGCAGAAGATCGGCCATGAGGTGCCGCTTTTGGTCAATCTGCAACCTGCGGGCGCTTATCTTGGCGAAGATTACCAGCGCGCGGGCGGCGTTCCGGCGGTTGTGGGCGAATTGCTGGCGGCCGGGTTGTTGCCGCATCCGGGCGCGGTCACGGCCAATGGGCGCAGTATGGGCGACAATTGCGGCGCGGTGCGGTCGGTCAATACCGATGTGATCCGCCCGGTTTCCGATCCGCTTGTGGCGGCGGCGGGGTTCATCAACCTGAAGGGCAATCTGTTCGACAGCGCGATCATGAAGACCTCGGTCATTTCTGACGCGTTCCGCAAGACGTATCTGTCCAACCCGGATGACCCGGAGGCTTTCGTGGGCCGGGCGATCGTGTTTGACGGGCCGGAGGATTACCATCACCGCATCGACGATCCGGCGGAAAACATTGACGAAAACTGCATTCTGTTCATGCGGGGGACCGGCCCTGTCGGCTATCCCGGCGGCTCGGAAGTGGTGAATATGCGTGCGCCGTCCTATCTGCTCAAGCGCGGGGTGGAGGCGCTGCCCTGCATTGGCGATGGTCGGCAATCGGGCACTTCTGGAAGCCCGTCGATCCTGAATGCCTCGCCCGAAGCTGCGACCGGGGGCGGGCTTGCGCTGCTCAGGACCGGCGACATGGTGCGGATCGATCTGCGTAAATGCACGGCGGATATGCTGGTCGATCCCGAAGATCTGGCGGAGCGGGCGCGGCAACTCGAAGCGGCGGGCGGCTATGTCTATCCCGAAAGCCAGTCGCCGTGGCAGGAGTTCTTCCGCGAGAAAGTCGGCCGCTTTGACGAGGGCATGACATTGGAGGGCGCGCCGAAATACCGCGATATCGCCCGCAAGTTCACACCAAGAGACAACCACTAGGGGCCAGCCCGTAGGGTAGGCTTCAGCCTACCCCTGGCGCACCCGTTGAACGATGGTGGGCGGCGTCCCACCCAAGGACACTGACAGGAGACGACAATGAAACTGGTACGTTATGGCGCGATGGGCGCGGAAAAGCCGGGCTTGATGGATGGCGACACGCTGCGTGATCTGTCCGCCCATGTGGATGACATTACCGGCGCGGTTCTGGACGACGCGACGCTGGACCGGCTGCGCGCGCTTGATCCCGCAAGCCTGCCGGTTGTCGAAGGCGCCCCGCGGATCGGGGCGTGCGTCGGCAATATCGGGAAATTCCTGTGCATCGGGCTCAACTATTCCGACCACGCCGCCGAAACCGGCGCGGATATTCCAGAGCATCCGATCCTGTTCTTCAAGGCGAACTCCGCCGTTGTCGGTCCCAATGACGATGTGATGATGCCGCGCGGATCGACCCATACCGACTGGGAGGTCGAACTGGGCGTCGTCATCGGGCGCGAGGCGAAATATGTCTCGAAAGAGGACGCGCTGGACTATGTGGCGGGCTATTGCGTGGTCAATGACGTGTCCGAACGGCATTTTCAGACGCAGCTGACCGGCCAGTGGACCAAGGGCAAATCCTGCGACACGTTCGGCCCGACCGGCCCATGGCTTGTGACCCGCGACGAGGTGCCGGACCCGCAGGCGCTGGCGATGTCGCTGGATGTGAACGGCAAGCGTATGCAGACCGGCACCACCAGCACCATGATCTTCACCGTGGCCGAGATCATCGAACATCTCAGCGGCCTGTTCACCCTGCATCCGGGCGACGTGATCACCACCGGTACGCCTCCGGGCGTGGGCATGGGCATGAAACCCCCAGTCTACCTCAAATCGGGCGACGTGATGGAGCTTGAGATCGAAGGGCTGGGCCGTCAGCGCCAGAAGGTAGGACAAGATGCCTGATCTTCTGCTTATCGGCGGCATGACGGATGAAATGCTGGGCCGTTTGACGCCCAGTTTCACCGTCCATCGCTGGGCCGATTTCGATATGGATTGGCTCAAGCGCAATGGCCACCGGATCACCCATGTGGCGACCAATGGCCATGACGGCGTGCCAAAGGAAGTCATGGCCGGGTTGCCGAACCTTGAACTGATCTCCTGCTATGGGGTCGGCTATGATGCCATCGACGTGGCAGAGGCCGTGCGCCGCGGGATCATGGTGACGCATACCCCCGACGTGCTGAACGCCGAGGTCGCGACCACCGCCGTTCTGCTGGCGCTGGCTTGTTACCGCGAATTGCTGCGCGACGATGCGTGGGCGCGCTCGGGCGATTGGGAAACCAGGGGCGGCGCGCCTTTGACCCGGTCCATGGAAGGGCAGACGGTCGGCATTCTGGGGCTGGGGCGGATCGGGCAGGAAATCGCCCGCAAGCTGCAACCATGGGAGCCGACGATCCTCTATCACACGCGCAGCCCCAAGGAGTCCCCCTATGAGCATGTGCCAAACCTTGTGGAGATGGCGCGGCGCTCTGATCTGCTGATCGTGATCACGCCGGGCGGCCCGTCGACCAAACATCTCGTGAATGCCGAGGTGATGGAGGCGCTTGGCCCGCAAGGCACGCTGGTCAATGTCGCGCGTGGCAGCGTCGTGGACGAGGCCGCGTTGATCGATGCGCTGGGCAGCGGCAAGCTTGGTTGGGCCGGGCTGGATGTCTTCGAGGCAGAGCCGCATATCCCGGATGCGCTGAAGGCGATGAAGAACGTCGTGCTGCTGCCGCATGTGGGGTCCGCGACCGTGGAAACCCGCGCCGCAATGGGCGGGCTGACCGTGGATAACCTGCTGCAACATCTGGAAAACGGCACGGTGAAAACACCTGTGCCGGAATGCCAATGACCCGGATCACCTCGGTGGAGGCGCGGCTGTTCGCCGTGCCTCTGGACGAGGTTCTGGTGGATGCAAAGCACGGGGATCATTCGCATTTCCACCTGATCACCGCCACCGTCACGCTGGAGGATGGCCGCAGCGGCACCGGCTATACCTATAATGGCGGGCGCGGCGGCCATGCCACGGCGGCGATGATCCGCCACGACCTTGCGCCCTTCCTGATCGGCCAGGACGCGGAAGAGGTCGAGGCGCTGAATGACGCGATGCAGTGGCATATGCATTATGTCGGGCGCGGCGGGATCCTCAGCTTTGCGATCAGCGCCGTCGATATCGCGCTTTGGGATCTGCGCGGGCAGGGGCGCGGGCAATCGCTGGCGCAGTTGGTGGGCGGCAAGGCGCGGTCCTGCAACGCCTATGGCGGCGGCATCGATCTGGCCTTTCCCTTGCCCAAGCTGCTGGACCATGTGTCGGGCTATCTTTCTGCCAAGCTGAACGCGGTGAAGATCAAGGTCGGCCAACCCGACCCGGCGACCGATATCGAACGCATCCGCGCCGTACGCAGCCGTATAGGGCCAGAGGCCGGTTTCGCCATCGACGCCAATTACAGCCTGACCCGCGAAGCCGCGATTGCGCTGGCCGGTGCGGTCAAGGATCAGAACCTGATGTGGTTCGAGGAACCGATCATCCCCGACGACTACCCCGGCTACAAGATCATCGCGGATGCCACCGGCGTGCCTGTCTCGCAGGGCGAAAACCTGCACACGATCCATGAATTCGAAATGGCGCTGGCGCAGGGCGGGCTGGCCTTCATCCAGCCCGATGCGTCCAATTGCGGCGGCATCACCGGCTTTCTGCAAGTGGCGGAGCGCGCGGTGGACCATGGCGTGCCGGTCTGTAGCCACGGGATGCAGGAACTGCATGTCTCGCTTCTGTCCGGGCTGGGCAGCGATGGCTGGCTCGAAGTGCATTCCTTCCCCATCGACCGCTACACCACGCGCCCGCTGGTGATCGAACAGGGCCGCGCCATCGCGCCGGACACACCCGGAACCGGGGTCACATTCGATTGGGACCGGATCGCGCCCTTTGAAATCACCACTGGCTGACATGGCCCTTTGACCTTCTCGAAATCTCGCGCCATGTACGGCGGGACGATCGACCGAAGGGCCATGCCATGACCAACCCGCTTTATGACGCGCTCTTTGCGCCCCATGCCCAAAGCGCCGCGCCGTTCACGCAAGCGCCCACGCAGGGAACTGCGCTGCCATATCGGGATTTCGTGGCCGAGGTCGCACGCTGCGCCCATGCCCTGACACAGGCGGGACTGACGCCGGGCGACCGCGTCGTGGCGCAAATCCCCAAATCGGAACTGGCGCTGGCGATCTATGGCGGCTGTGTGCAGGCCGGGTTGGTCTATCTGCCGCTCAACACCGCCTATACGGCGGAGGAGGTCGCCTATTTCCTCTCTGACAGTGGCGCAAAGCTGATGATCTGCGACAGTGCGGGGCAAGAGCGTCTCGCCCCTGTCGCACAAAAGCTGGGGGTGGCACTGATGACCCTTGGCGCCGCTGGCACGGGCAGTTTCGCCGATGCCGTGGCAGCACAGCCCGCCCGGTTCGACACGGTGCCGCGCAGCGCCGATGACACCGCCGCGATCCTCTATACCTCTGGCACCACCGGGCGCTCCAAGGGCGCGATGCTCAGCCATGACAACCTGCTGTCCAACGCGCAAACGCTGCAAGACTACTGGCGCTTCGCGGCGGACGATGTGCTGCTGCACGCGCTGCCGATCTTTCACACCCATGGCCTGTTCGTCGCCACCAACATCACGCTGCTCACCGGCGGGTCGATGATCTTTCTGCCCGGCTTCGATCTGGACCGCATGATCGAAAACCTGCCACATGCAACTGCGATGATGGGCGTGCCGACCTTCTACACCCGCCTGCTGGGCGACGCGCGTTTCACCCGCGATCTGGCGGCGCATATGCGGCTGTTCATCTCTGGCTCTGCGCCGCTGCTGGAAGAAACACATACCCGGTTCGAGGCGCGCACAGGCCACCGCATCCTTGAACGCTACGGCATGACCGAAACCAACATGAACACCTCCAACCCCTATGACGGCGAACGCCGCGCAGGCACCGTGGGGTTCCCGTTGCCGGGGGTGGAGCTGAAGATCACCGACCCGGAAACCGGCGCATCCTTGCCCGAGGGCGAGATCGGCATGATCGAAGTGCGCGGGCGCAATGTCTTCAAGGGCTATTGGCAGATGCCGGAAAAGACCGCCGCCGAATTGCGCAGCGACGGGTTCTTCATCACGGGCGATCTGGGCCGGATCGACGCCGATGGCTATGTCCACATCGTCGGTCGTGGCAAGGATCTGATCATTTCCGGCGGCTACAACATTTATCCCAAAGAGGTCGAACTGATCCTCGACGAGATGCCCGGCGTGCTGGAAAGCGCGGTGATCGGTGTGCCGCATCCCGATTTCGGGGAAAGCCCCGTCGGCGTTCTGGCCAGAAAACCCGGACAGGAAATCGACACCGATGCCATCCTGAAGGCGGCGCGTGAAAAGCTGGCGGCGTTCAAGCTGCCGCGCAAGCTGATCGTGGTCGATGCCCTGCCGCGCAACACGATGGGCAAAGTGCAAAAGGCGGCGCTGCGGGCCGAACATGCGGGGCTATTCGCGCAGATCTGATCGAGCAACCCGAATCATGTGATCGAGGTCACTGGTCAGGCTGTGATGCAAGTCACTGAAAAACGATGGAAAATTTCGGCGCCGGGTTTCGCTGGCGACAGAATACAACCTGCTGTGTGCGATTTTGCGGCGTGAACCTATATTTCGTCCGCCAGCGTTCCTTAAAGCACGAACCCGGTAGGGAAAACCGCCATACACCGAACCCCAACCATTTGTAGAATGGTGGCCAGGTGCTAGCGTGATTGACGTTACGTACAT
This sequence comes from Aliishimia ponticola, assembly GCF_004803475.1. Lineage (GTDB taxonomy): Bacteria > Pseudomonadota > Alphaproteobacteria > Rhodobacterales > Rhodobacteraceae > Aliishimia > Aliishimia ponticola. The sequence continues at coordinate 296,012 of NZ_SRKY01000003.1, read as the reverse complement.
TTTTTTAAACTGGGTGAAATATCATGAAAAAGAACCTTTTAGCGGCTTTGGCCGTGTCTTCGACTTTGATGTCAGGAACGGCCTATGCAGCCACGGTCGACGCCGCTGTGCTCGCGGCCATCGAATACTCCGGCGCAAACCACGCAGTAGATTTCGATAATTCGACGTCATCTGCGACGGTCACGGTCACCGGAGCTGGCAGCGAACCCGATTTCGGTATTGGGCCTGACTCCGTGACAGCCACGCAGAATACAGACGGCACTTCTGTTATTGTCGGTGGGGGCGCATTGGCGTACGGGGAAGAACCCGGATATTACCTTGGGGCCGCCCTTCAGACGATTACCGAAACGAATACCACCGGCGCGACGATGGATTACGTGCTGGACTATTCGCTGACGAATATGTCCTTCTATCTCAACGGTGATTTTGGCGGCGCCAGTTTCGGTGCCAATCCGTTTGAAATTCTGCCCGCAGACGTCGAATCCGTCGGTGTGCGTTTCGATTATAATGTGTTCGTGAACGGCACGAATGTTTTCTCAGCCGGGATAGACGCCTATGGCGGCAGCCAGACATACGTTCTCGACAATGCCCAGAACGCGTCTGCATCCATTTTTGGTATCTCGAACGGGTTCGGAGGCATCAGCGGCGTCAATGTGATCCTCGACGACATCATTGGCGCGGTCGCGATTGACGGCATTCTGGATGGCGAAAGCTTCACCGTTGAAACGTCCCTGACCGCTGAAGCTATCTTCAACGGGTATGAGAATGTTGGCGTCTTCAATCTTGGTGACCCGACAGGCGTCAATACCGGGGTTCTGTCGGCCGCGTCGTCGACGCCGCCAGTCTCTGCCGTGCCGCTGCCTGCTGCGGGCTGGATGTTGCTTGCCGGTGTCGGTGGGCTGGGCGCGCTGCGCCGCAAGCGTCGGGGCTGATCCTCCCTATAGCCTGCGTGGACCATTGGAACCGGCCCCGTTTGGGCCGGTTTTTTCATGTCCCATGGGTACAGCGTTCCCGGCGCAGACCGTATAGACCAAAGTCCAATTTCATGCGTCGCCTCCGGGGTGCCAATCTCTGCCGCATGATCCGGGTTCTGCTGTTCCTCTGCGCATTGGTGCAGGCCGCTGCCGCATTGGCAGAGCCGCTCCCGCGTGAGGTGCTGGAACCGCTCGTCAAACCGCCCATGTCGCTGGGCGCGGTCCTGAACGACAAGGGCGTCTACCAATTGCTCAATTCCGGCGGGGCAGAGGCCGGCTATGTCTTCGAAACCGAACCGATGGCCCCGCTGCCCGGCTTTTCCGGTGCGCCGATCAACCTGCTGGTGACGCTGGACCTCGATGGGCGGTTCCTTGACGTGCAATTGCTGTCGCATAACGAACCGATCTTCGTCTCGGGCCTGCCTGAACGGCTGTTCTACGAATTCTTCGATCAGTATCGCGGGCATTCCATCTCCGACACGCTGGTGGTCGGCTCGCCCTATGGCGGCGCGTCCGAAGGCTCCTCTCTGGTCTATCTCGACGGGGTGACGAAGGGCACCGCCAGTGTGCGCATCGCCCATGAAAGCGTGCTGGCCGCCGCGCTTCAGGTAGCACGCGAAAAGATGGGTGGCATCGCCTCTGGTCCGCCCGCCTATCCCGACCCGGCCGTGGACGAAGCACTGACGTGGGACGACCTCGTCGCGCAAGGGCTGGCCCAGCGCCTTGTCGTCACCAATGCCCAGATCGACGAGATGTTCGCAGGCACCCTCTGGGAAGATGACGACCCAGAGGCGAAAGAGGCCCCCGAAGCGGCCTATCTCGATCTGTGGGTCGTCGATCTTGGCCCGCCCAGCATCGCCCGCGCGGTCCTGTCCGATGACGGCTTTGCCCAGCTTCAGAACTTTCTTGAGATTTCCACCACTGACGAGCCGATCCTGGTCGTCGAAACCGCGCGTCACGGGCTGGTGTCGGATGCGTTCGTGCGAAACACCTCGCCCGATTGGATCTCGGCAGAGCAGGGCGGCTTTCCCATTGCCTTGCGCGATGCGGACCTGTTGATCGAACTGCATGACGACGTGCCGGACGCGCTGCACGAGGCTGTCGATTTCGGGTCCGGCCTGATCCTGCGCACGGACCGGCGGCTGGGCTTCGATCCCAGCGCGCCCTGGACGCTGTCCATGCAGGCGGTGCGCGAACACGGCATGTTCCAGCCCGAGATCGGGTCGCAATCGCTGGACCTGACCCACGAGACCGACGCACGCTTTTTCACCCGCCCCGAACTGCCCAGGCCCGTCCCGCCATGGCTGGAGGCGCTGCGCGGCCGGGCCGTGGACATGGCCATCGCCGGGGTCGGTCTGACGCTGCTGATTGCACTGCTCTGGGGGCGGCAAAGCTGGCTGGCCGGGCTGCGGGCCTTTACCCCGATCCGGCTGGGCATCCTTGCCGCCGTGACCGGCTTTGTCGGCTTCTGGGGGCAGGGGCAGTTGTCCATCGTGACGCCGCTGGCGACGCTGCGCGCGGCGCTGGAGGGCGGCTCTTACGCATTCCTGATCTATGACTCCTTCTCGCTGGTGATCTGGACCGCCGCGATCCTTGGCTTTTTCCTTTGGGGGCGGGGCCTGTTCTGCGGCTGGCTGTGTCCCTTCGGCGCGCTGCAGGAATTTGCCAGCCATCTGGGCCGCCTGCTGCGCCTGCCGCAGATCGACATGCCCGCCCATTGGGACAAACGGCTGAAATGGCTGAAATACGTGGTGCTGGCCGCGCTTGTCGGGGTGGTGTTCGTCGCGCCCGATTACACCGACAAAGCGGCCGAGGTCGAACCCTTCAAGACTGCCATCACCACCTTCTTCATGCGCGAATGGTACTACGTCGCCTACGCGCTGTTCTGGTTGCTGCTGTCGATGATGCTGTTCAAGGGGTTCTGCCGCTATGTCTGCCCGCTGGGCGCGCTGATGGCGATTGGCGGGGCGCTGCGCCTGCGCCGCTGGGTGCCCCGGCGCGAGGAATGCGGCACGCCGTGCCAATTGTGCCGGGTGCGCTGCCGCTACGGCTCGATCAAGCCGCAAGGGCAGGTGGATTATTCCGAGTGCTTCCAATGCCTTGACTGCGTGACCATCCATGACGACCGCAGCCAATGCGTGCCCCTGATCATCGCGGACCGCAAAGACACCCGGATGAGGATGGCCGCCAAATGACCACCCGCCGCCGCTTTCTGACGATCACCGCCGCCGTCGCCGCAACGACCCTGGCTGGTCCCGCGCGGGCAGCAACCGCGCGCTGGACCGGACGCGCGCTTGGCGCCGAAGCCAGCCTGACCCTGCATGGCCCGGCGGCGCGCACCCAGCCCGCCTTGAAGGCGGCCATCGACCAGATCCGCGAGGTTGAATCGCTCTTCAGCCTCTTTGCTCCCACCTCGGCGCTGTCGCGCCTCAACCGCGATGGATATCTGGCAAATCCCGCGCCCGAGATGCTGCGCCTGTTCCGCCACGTAGGCGATATCCACCGGCTGACAGAGGGGCTCTTCGATCCCACCGTGCAGCCGCTTTGGCAGGCCCATGCGCGCGGCGGCGACCCGGCGCAGGCCATCGCCGCGCTGGGTTGGTCCCGTGTTCATGCCAGCGCCGCGCGGATCACGCTTGCTCCGGGTCAGGCCCTGACCTTTAACGGAATCGCCCAGGGCTTCGCCACCGATGCGGTCACCGATCGGCTGCGCGCCCACGGGCTGCAGGATGTCCACGTGAATATCGGCGAACACCGCGTCCTTGGCCCGGCAAGGCGGCTCGGTCTGGCAGGGCAGGGCGAAGACGGGGCCGAACTGCTCGGCCATGTCACGCTACAGGATGCGGCGATCGCGACCTCCAGCCCCGGCGCGATGCGGCTGGCCAAAGGCTTCCACATCCTCGCGCCCCATGGCGGCACGCCGCGCTGGGGGACAGTCTCCGTCGTGGCCGAAACTGCGACGCTGGCCGATGGCCTCTCGACCGCGCTCTGCCTCGCGGACCTGCCTCTCGCCCGGCGCCTGCGCGCAGCGCCGGGTATTCACCGTATCCTTCTGGCCGATACCGCGGGTGACCTGATCACCCTTTGACGAAAAAGGGCCGCCCCGAAAGGCGACCCCTCTAACGCTTGCCAAGTTCGCGCCGATCAGGCTGCGGCAGCCACCGCGCGCTTGGTCAGAACCGCGATCAGATGCGCACGATATTCCGGCGTGCCGTGAATGTCGCCAATCATCCCATCGGCAGAGGGCGCGCTTGGCACTGCATCGGCCGAGAAGTTGGACGACAGGGCCGCTTCCGCCTCGGTCCAGCGGAACACACCTTCCTCGGATGCCCCCGTCACCGCCACGCGCACACCGTCCGCGTATTTCGCGACGAACACACCGGTCAACGCAAAGCGCGACGCCGGTTGCACGAACTTCTGGTAATTGGCTTTCTCCGGCACCGGGAAACGCACCTCTGTGATGATCTCGCCCTCTTCCAGCGCCGTGGTGAACATGCCCTGAAAATAGTCATCCGCCGCGATCTCGCGGGAATTGGTCTTGATCGTCGCGCCGCTCGCCAAGGCAGCCGCCGGATAGCAGGCCGCCGGATCGTTATTGGCAAGCGAGCCGCCAATCGTGCCACGGTTGCGCACCGCAGGATCCCCGATATGCGAGGCGAGTGCCGCCAGCGCCGGATAATCGCCCGCTTCCGCCGCAACCTGCACATGGGGCGTCGCACCACCGATGCACAGCGCGCCGTCATCACCACGACAAATCCCGACCATCTCGGGAATCCCCTTCAGACTGACCAGCTTCGACGGGCTCGCCAACCGCTGCTTCAGCGTCGGGATCAGCGTCTGACCACCGCCCAGCGCCTGCGCATCTTCCTGCCCCAAAGCCGCGACGGCATCCGCCACGGTCGAGGGCTTCTCGAAATCAAAATTATACATCCTGTTTCTCCCATGAGAGGCCACCGCCCCTCTTCATTGTTCCGCGAAATACTCCGGGGGGTCCGGGGGGCTGGCCCCCCGGGTCCGGACGTTATCTCACTGCATCGCCGCCCAGACGCGCGCGGGCGTCAACGGCATGTCGATATGGGTCACGTTCTTGCCCGCCGATTGCAGCGCATCCACGACCGCGTTCACCACGGACGGGGGCGAGCCGATCGCACCGGCCTCACCGCAGCCCTTCACCCCAAGCGGGTTGTGGGTGCAGGGCGTGGCCGAGGAATGATCGACGCTGTAGAAGGGCAGATCATCGGCGCGCGGCATGGCGTAATCCATGTAAGACGCGCTCAGAAGCTGACCATTCTCGTCGTAAACGCAACCTTCCAGCAGCGCCTGACCGACCCCTTGCGCGATCCCGCCATGAACCTGGCCTTCGACGATCATCGGATTGACCACATTGCCGAAATCATCGGCAGCGGCGAAACGCTCGATCGTGACCTTGCCGGTTTCCGGATCGACCTCGACCTCGCAGGCATAGGCGCCCGACGGATAGGTGAAGTTGGACGGGTCATAGAACGCCGTTTCCTCCAGCCCCGGTTCGATATCTTCCAGCGGGTAGTTATGCGGCACATAGGCGGCAAGGCAGACATCGCCCCACGCCACCGATTTATCCGTGCCCGCCACGCTGAACGCGCCATCCTTCAGTTCGATATCGGCCTCGCTGGCCTCCATCAGATGCGCCGCGATCTTCTTGGTCTTGTTGATGATCTTCTCGGCCGCCCGCACCATGGCAGAGCCGCCAACAGCAAGGGACCGGGACCCATATGTGCCCATGCCCATCGGCACCTTGGAGGTATCGCCATGAACGATCTCGACCATGCTTTCGTCGATGCCGATCATCTCCGCGATCACCTGCGGGAAGGTCGTCTCGTGCCCCTGGCCGTGGCTGTGCGAGCCAGTCATGACCACAAGGCCGCCCGTCGCATTCACCCGCACCGTGGCGCTTTCATACAGACCCGCCCGTGCGCCAAGCTGGCCCACAAGGTTGGACGGGGCGATGCCGCAGGCCTCGATATAGCAGTTGACGCCCAGACCGCGCAGCTTGCCCTTCGCTTCGCTTTCCTTGCGGCGCGCTTCGAACCCGGCGAAATCCGCCATCCGCTCCAGCGCGTCCATGGTGCCGTGATAATCGCCCGTGTCGTATTCGACGGCCACAGGCGTGGCATAGGGGAACTCGGTCACGAAGTTCTGACGGCGCAGCGCGATGGGATCGACGCCAAGCTCGCGCGCGGCTTTGTCGATCACACGCTCCAGCTGATAGGTCGCTTCCGGGCGACCCGCGCCGCGATAGGCATCGACCGGCACCGTGTTGGTGAAGACCGCCTTCACATTCACATAGATCAGCGGAGTCTTGTAATTGCCCGCCATCAACGTGCCGTGCAGCCATGTGGGCACGGACGGGGCGAAGGTGGACAGGTAAGCGCCCATATTCGCCAGCGTATCGGTGCGCAGCGCGGTGAAGTTGTTGTTTTCATCCAGCGCCAGCTGGATCGTGGTGACGTGGTCGCGGCCATGGGCGTCGGACATGAACGCCTCGGACCGGGTCGATGTCCACTTGACCGCGCGGTTGCACGCCTTGGCGGCGAAAGTGCAGAACGCTTCTTCGGCATAGTGGAAGATCTTGGTGCCAAACCCACCGCCCACATCCGGGGCCACCACGCGCAGTTTATGCTCGGGGATGCCCAGAACGAACGCGCCCATCAGCAGGCGGATCACATGCGGGTTCTGCGAGGTGGTATACAGCGTGCTCTCGTCGCTGTGGCGGGTGTAATCACCCACGGCCACACGCGGTTCCATCGGGTTGGCGATAAGGCGGTTGTTGACCAGTTCCAGCGTGGTGACATGGGCCGCCTTGCCAAACGCCTCTTCGACCGCGCCCTTGTTCTCTTCCACAAAGCCCCAGTCATAGCACAGGTTCGAGGTCAGATCGTCATGCACCTTGGCCGAGCCTGCCTCAAGCGCGGCTTTCATGTCCACGACGGGGGGCAGTTCTTCGATGTCGAGTTCGATCGCCTCGGCCGCGTCGCGTGCTTGCGGCAGGCTTTCGGCCACGACCGCGGCGACGATCTCGCCCACATGGCGCACCTTGCCGGAGGCAATGATCGGATGGGCCGGTTCCTGCATCGGCTCGCCATGCTTGTCCGTCACCTGCCAGCCGCAGGGCAGGCCGCCCACGCCTTCAAAATCGGCAGAGGTGAAAATCCGCACCACGCCCGGCATCGCCGCCGCAGCGGATGTGTCGAGCTTGGCGATCTTGCCATGTGCCACATCCGAGCGCAGGAAATGCACATAGGCCTGGCCCTTGAGGTTGATGTCGTCTGTGTAGTTTCCCTGACCGGTCAAAAACCGGACGTCTTCCCGCCGCGTCTGCGCGGCCCCAATGCCATGATCCTTGGGCATCTGTTCCTCCCTTGAAACGGTGGTGCGCTGAAGCGCACCCTACATGTCGTTGCTGCGTTGCGCCCGGACCGGGCGCGGCGCCTGCGTCCGTTTATTCCGCTGCAATCGCCCCCACGTCCTGACCGGATGCGGCCATGATCGCTTTGACGATGTTGTGATAGCCGGTGCAGCGGCAGATATTGCCTTCGAGATAGGCGCGAATTTCGGCCTCGGTCGGCTTCGGGTTCTCTTTCAGCAGCGCCGATGCGGACATCACCATGCCGGGCGTGCAGAAGCCGCATTGCAGGCCGTGGTGGTCCTGAAACGCCTGCTGAATGGTGTTGAGCGTGCCATCGGGCGCGGCCATGCCTTCGATGGTGACGATCTCTGCGCCATCGGCCTCTGCCGCCAGCATGGTGCAGGATTTCACCGCTTCGCCGTCCACATGCACCACACATGCCCCGCATTGCGACGTGTCGCAGCCGACATGGGTGCCGGTCAGCCCCAGATCGTCACGCAGGAAAGAGGACAGCAGATCGCGGCCCTCCACCGAACCGGATCGTTCGACCCCGTTCACTTTCATCTTGATATCAGGCATTCACATCTCTCCCTTAGCCCTGTTTTTCGTCGCTGGATACAAGTCGCTTGAACCAGCCGCGTTTCTCTTTCGGATTGCCATCCGCATCCGCATCGGCGACCTCGGCCCCGTCCTCGGCGCCCTCTTCGGGCGCTGCCGGTCCGGCAACAGCCGTTTGAAAGCTCTCAAAGAACTGATCGGCCATCTTCTTGGCGAAGCCGTCGATGATGCGACTGCCCAGCTGTGCCAGCTTGCCGCCCACCTTGGCCTCGACGTCGTAATGCAGGCGGGTGCCGCCTTCTTCGTCCTCAAGACGCACGTCCGCGCCGCCCTTGGCAAAGCCCGCAGCGCCGCCCTTGCCTTCACCGCTCAGGGTCAGGCTGTTGGGCGCGTCCATATCGCTGAGCGTCACCGCGCCCTTGAAGGTGGCCTTTACCGGCCCGACCTTCTGCACGACGGTGGCTTGAAACCCCTCTTCGGGGGAACCTTCCATCTCCTGACAGCCCGGCACGCATTGCTTGAGAACCTCGGCATCCAGAAGCGCCGCCCAAACGGTCTCGCGGTCAGCGTCGATCAGGATGGATCCCGACATTTTCATAAGCTCATTCCCTCTTCCAGATTTCTTCGAAGCCTAAGCGCAGAGCTTTGCGCCGGATATTAGACCAATGGATAAGTGCGCGGTGGCCGCGTGATATGAGTTCAGCGTATCGGCGGCTGAAAGGTCAAGCCATAGTCGGCATGGATCTTTTCGATCCTGCCGTCCTCAATTGCATAACGAATGGCGTCATCGACAGCATAGGCGAGCGGCCGATACCGGAAATTCACCCCCACACCCAGCGTCCAGGTGCCCACGGTAAAGCCGGGCAGGGGCGGCTGGTGGATTGCGATTCCCTCATCCGCGCCATGTTCAAGCTGCGCCAAAGGCCCCATCGCGGCCATTGTCTTATCCGCGCGCAGCGCCGCCATCGCCGCCGCCGCCGTGGGATAGCGCTGAATATGCGTGGGCCCGACCAGTTGCGTCAGGTAGAAATCGGCGATCGAGTCGTTCTCCACCGCGACGGTATCGAACCGGAAATAGGCCGGAACCGGCGGGTCGTCGGGATAAGCGTCCCTGTCATAGGCGATGGCGATGGTCTCGCGCGCATATTGCCCGGTGAACACGACCTGTTCGACCCGGCACTTGAAGGCGGAATCATACGGCACGCGCATCATCACATTGGCGATTCGACCGCCGATCAGCGCGCCTTTCCACAGGTTGTTGCGCAGATCCGCCTCAAGGTTTTCGCCCGCGCCCACGAAGTTGAAGCGCGGCTCGACCCCGATATCGGCGGCGATGATCCGCGCGATGTCCACATCGACCCCGCGCGGCACCGCGCCATCTTGCCAGCTATAGGGCGGGTTGTCCGCATAGACCGCAAAAAGCATCGAGCCCTGATCGATGATCTGGTCCAGATCCTTGCCGACGATATCGCGGCCAGTGTTCTGAGGCTTGGCCTGCGGCACGTAATCGGCGCACGGGTCCGAAGCCAGCGCGCCGGTGCCCGACACGCCCAGGGCCACGCCCGACAGGGTGCCCAGAATCACGGCCAGATGTGCGCAGAACGTCCTGATCATTCGGGCAGCCTGTCGGATCAATGCGCAGCAGACAACCCGACGGTCAGGATTTCCGCCGCCCGCCCATAGGCCGCGGGCGTGCCGTCGATCACCTTGGACGCGCGCAGGGCGATACTATCGGCCACCGGCGCACCGGACAGCGTTTCGATCTCGCCTGCGATTTCGCTGAGCCGCGCGATCACCGCATCGGCATCCGCGCCGCTGGCATCCTCGGACCAGGCCGAGAACTGATCGCGCATCGCTTTCAATTCGTCGCCGAACTCATCGACCATGTCCTGATCCGGGCGCGTCTCGATATAGGTGCGGATCGCCCAGGCGGCTTTCTGCCCCAGAAGCTCGCCAAAGGCAGGCATCTTGGTGATGCCGTTCTGCGTGTAACCGTGGATGAAGCGTTCCATATACCATTCGTCGCCATATTCCTCGGCCTCCAGAAAACGCAGATCGGGGGCCAACCCGCCCGAGATCACCTCAAGCCCGTGGCAGCGCGCGCAATTCTGGTTGTAACCGGAGCTTCCGATCTCGATCGCCTTGGTCCAGACGTCGTGGCCCACGGCCTCTTCGCGGTAGGGATTCTCGATCAGCCATTCCTCGCCCACATCGGGCAGGGCGGCGGTGTCTACGGGCTGCGGCGCCACGTCGCCATGTGCCAGCGCAAGACCGGCGGCAAACAGGATGGGCAGGGCAGTAAATGTGGTGCGGATCATCGACACGGTCCTCCTCGGGTCGGTTTCGTTGCTTGTATCGCGCCGCGCGCCGCCGCTCCAATTCGACCTTGGTGCCGCAAGGGCAGCAAACCTGTCCGACAAAGGTCGTATCGCAATCGGAACTGCGATGTGTAGCGTGACAGCAGGGAGGACGAAGACACCATGTTTCGACGCATTGCTGCGCGCTGTTTTGCGGCCGTTATAATGGGCGTCACTCTGCCGCCAGTCGCGGTTTGGGCGGATGTCGCGGTCAGCGTGACGTGGCTGCGCCACGCCGAAGCCCCACGCCCGGTCTTGTCGAACCTTGATCCGATTCCGCAGGACCGGGGCCGGGCCGGGGCGGAACTGGCACTGCGCGACAACCAGACCACCGGGCGCTTTCTGGGCCAGACCTATGAATTGACCGTGGTCGAGGTCGCCCCGGACGATGACCTGCTGCCCGCCGCCCGTGCCGCGCTGGCGCAATCGCCCTATCTTGTTCTGGACGCGCCCACCGCGTCGCAACTGTCCATCGCCGATTTGGCAGAGGCGCAGGGCGCGATCCTGTTCAATGCCAGTTCCGGCGATACGGCGCTGCGCGCTGACAGTTGCCGCGCCAACCTGCTGCACACCATGCCCAGCGATGCGATGAAGGCGGACGCGCTGATGCAGTTCGCGCGCAAGAAACGCTGGGAAAACCTTGCCCTAATCGAAGGCGCCGCGCCGCAGGACGCCGCGTGGTCGCAGGCGCTGCGGGCCAGCGCGGCCAAGTTCGGCATGTCGCTCAAGGGGGAAAAGCAATGGCTGTTCGATGCCGACATGCGCCGCAACGCCGCGCAGGAGGTGCCGCTGTTCACGCAGGATCTGCCAAAGCACGATCTGCTGCTGATCTCGGACGTGGCAAACGATTTCGCCCGCTACATCGCCTATAATACATGGGAGCCACGCCCGGTCGCGGGCTCTGAAGGGCTGATGCCCGTGGCATGGGCCCCGGTGGTCGAACAATGGGGCGCGGCACAGCTTCACAGCCGGTTTCACGATCTGGCCGGGCGCGACATGACCCCACATGACTATGCCGCATGGGCCGCGATCCGCGCCTTGGGCGAGGCCGTGACCCGCACCAATGCGGGCGATGCAGACACGCTGCGCGCCTTCCTGCTTTCCGATGCGTTCGAACTGGCCGGGTTCAAAGGCCGCCCGCTGTCCTTCCGCCCATGGAACGGACAATTGCGCCAGCCGATCCCGCTTGTGACCCGGGCCGCGCTTGTCGCGCAGGCCCCGCTTGAGGGCTATCTGCACGCGCGCACGGAACTCGACACGCTTGGCCTCGACCAGCCCGAAAGCGGCTGCACCCGGTTTGAACAAGAATAAGGAGACGCGCCCGTGACCCGTTTCGATCTGCGCACGCTGGCCTTTCTGGCCGCCCCCGCCCTTGCCGTATCGCTGTCCCCCGTGGCAGCGGATGAGCTTTGGGTGACGAATGAAAAGGACGACACGATCAGCGTGATCGACATCGAGACGATGGAAGTGACGCGCACCATCGACACCGGCGAGCGCCCGCGCGGGATCACGTTCTCAAAGGATTATTCGGTGGTCTATATCTGCGCCTCTGACAGCGACACGGTGCAGGTGATGGACCCCGCGACCGGCAAGATCCTGCACGATCTGCCCTCGGGCGAAGACCCGGAGCAATTCGTGCTGCATCCCGATGACCGGCACCTGTATATCGCCAATGAGGACGACGCGATCACCACGGTGGTGGACACGCAAACCCGCAGCGTGGTGGCGCAGATCGATGTCGGCATCGAACCCGAAGGCATGGCGGTCAGCCCCGACGGGAAGATCGTGATCACCACCTCCGAGACGACGAATATGGCCCATTGGATCGACACCGAAAAGCAGGAGCTGTTCGCCAACACGCTGGTCGATAGCCGCCCGCGCCACGCGGAATTCGTCAAGGACGGCACCGAACTTTGGGTCAGCGCCGAAATCGGCGGCACGATCACCGTGTTCGACGTGGCCACGCAGGCCGAGAAGGCCAAGATCGAATTCGAGGTGCAGGGCGTGCATCCCGACCGGGTGCAGCCCGTGGGATTCGAGATGACCAATGACGACACCCACGCTTTCGTGGCGCTGGGGCCGTCGAACCATGTGGCCGTGGTCAACGCGCAGACCTACGAGGTGGAGGACTATATCCTTGTCGGTCGCCGTGTCTGGCACATGGATTTCAACGCCGACCGCAGCCTTGTCTTCACCACCAATGGCGTCTCTGGTGACGTGACCGTCATCGACGTGGCCCGCCGCGAGGCGATCAAGTCGATCAAGGTCGGCCGCTTCCCATGGGGGGCCGCATTCCGCCCCACACCGTAAGGTGCGCTGAAGCGCACCCTACATCCACCCCAACGCCCTCCATCCATTTCAACGAAGGACAACGATATGAAAAAGGCGCTCCTTACCGCATTGCTGACACTGGCGCTGCCCATGGGCGCGGCAGTGGCGGATGGTGATGACGATGACGACAAGGGCTTTGGCCTTGCCGGGATCCTGTCCGCCAGAAACAAGGCCGACCTTGAGCCGATCCAGCTGGGCGCGGGCATTCCGCTGACCTCTGCGCCTTGGGTGCTGAAATCGGGTACGTATTACGAATTCGAGATCCAGGGCGATGGCAGCCAGGAACTTGCCCTTGTCGGGCCTGAATTCTTCCGCGCGATCTGGATCGACGAGATCGTGGTCGAAGGGCTGGAAATCCGCCCGCTGGGGGTGGACAGTATCGAATTCGACGAGGCCGGAGAGATGGAAATCGGCTTTGTCGCGATCAAGCCCGGCCGCTATTACCTGAAGGTTCCCGGCTCTACCGGAGAAACGCAACGCCTTGAAATCACCATTGAATAAGGGGATCGGCGCGGAGGCGCTCAGCTTTCGCTACGGGGCCAAGACCGCGCTTGAAGATGTCTCCTTCAGCGTCGCGCAAGGCACGTTCTGCGCCTTGCTTGGTCCCAACGGGGCGGGCAAATCCACGCTCTATGCGCTGCTGACCCGGCTTCTGGTCGCGCCCCAGGGCCATATACGGATCGCAGGCCACGATCTGGGACAGGACCCGCGCGCCGCCTTGGCGCGGATGGGCGTGGTGTTCCAGCAACCGACGCTGGATCTGGATCTGAGCGTGCGCCAGAACCTGCGCTATTTCGCGGCGCTGCACGGAATCGCGCGGGCGGACATGCCCCGCCGCATCGACCGCGCGCTGTCGCGCCTTGGCATGGCCGAACGGGCGGGCGAAAAGGTGCGCGCCCTGAACGGAGGTCACCGCCGCCGCACCGAACTGGCCCGCGCGCTGTTGCATGATCCACAGGTTCTGCTGCTGGATGAGCCGACCGTCGGCCTTGATGCGGCCTCGCGCGAGGCGATCACCGCCCATGCCCATGATCTGGCAGAGCAGGGCATGTGCGTGCTGTGGGCGACCCACCTGACCGATGAAATCCGCGATACCGACCGCCTGCTGGTGCTGCACCGCGGGCGCGTGCTGGCCGATGGCATCGCGCGGGACATCCGCGCAGGCGCGCCGCTGAAAGACTGGTTCCTGAGCCGAACCGGGCTGGCCGCATGAGCGCTGCCGCCGATGTGACACCTTATCTGCGCGCGATGCAGGCGATCATGGCGCGCGAATTTCTGCGCTTCGTTCACCAACGCTCGCGCTTTTTCGCGGCATTGCTGCGCCCGCTGGTCTGGCTTCTGGCCTTTGCGGCGGGCTTTCGCGCCGCGCTGGGCCTGTCGATCACGCCGCCCTATCAGACCTACATCACCTACGAGGTCTATATCGTCCCCGGCCTTTGCGCGATGGTGCTGCTGTTCAACGGGATGCAAAGTTCCCTGAGCCTTGTCTATGACCGCGAGATGGGGTCGATGCGCCTGCTTCTGACCAGCCCGCTGCCGCGCTGGTGGTTGCTGCTGAGCCGGCTTCTGGCCTCGACCGCGATCTCGATCGTGCAGGTCTATGCGTTTCTTGGCGTTGCCGCGCTGTTCGGGATCACGCTGCCCGCGCTGGGCTATGTCACCGTACTGCCGGGGCTGGTCCTGGGCGGGGTGATGCTGGGCGCGCTGGGGCTGGTCCTGTCCAGCTTCATCCGCCAGCTCGAAAATTTCGCGGGGGTGATGAACTTCGTCATCTTCCCGATGTTTTTCCTGTCCTCGGCGCTTTATCCGCTGTGGAAAATGGCCGAAAGCTCCGTCCTGCTGCGCGATATCTGCGCGGTGAACCCGTTCACCCATGTGGTCGAACTGATCCGCTTCCTGCTTTACGTGGAACTCAACTGGTCCGCGCTGGGCTGGACGGTTCTGGCGACGGCGGTGCTGGGGGGGCTGGCGATCTGGGCCTATGACCCGGCGCGCGGGCTGACCAATCGCGGCGGCTAAGCGGCAACGGCCCGCGGCGGACTATCTCCGGCGGGCAAGTTGCGCTGTAACGGATGCGCTATGAGAACTGGATCGCGTCAGGGCGGCAGGCCTGCCTGGGTAAACGTGATGGCTGCCGCGTCGCCAACAGGGCCACGGGCGGTACATTGGAAACGACCATCGTTCCTGATCGCGTCCGCGCCGACCGGAGCTATATTACCGGCGAAAGGCGAGGACAGGTGCAGCTGCAAGCGGCGGTATAGCGGGCGCGGCTTTCCATCGGGTAAGTGCAGCGTGCGCCCGATCCCGGCATGGCAGGCTTCGACCATGGTCGCAAATTTGATCCAGATCATGGGGCAGGGTGGCGGGCACCGCTTCTGTCAAGGCAGTCTCAACACGGAGCGTTCCGATGAAATTGACCCTGATCCCCTTTCTTGCCGTGCTGGCCGCTGGCCCGGCGCTGGCCGATAACTTTGACGAAATCAAATTGCAGGCCGGGCAGGCCCTGTTCGAAAAGGAATGCCGCCGCTGCCATGCTGTCGGCTCGCAAGACCCGTCTTATGGCCCGCCCCTTGAAAACGTCGTGGGGCGCGCGGCGGGCAGCGTGGTCGATTACGATTACTCCATCGCGCTCGAAGCGTCCGGCATCGTGTGGACCCCGGCGGCGCTGCGCGCATGGCTGGAGGATAACGATGGCTTCATGCCGGGCACCAAGATGCGCCATGTGGGCATCGAAGACCGCACCGTGCAGGACTTCATCCTGTTCTACCTGACCAGCATTTCGGACGTGGCGGGCAACAAGGCGATCAGCGACTGACACGCGCCCGACATGCAGCGCCCCGCGCCCGGCACGCCGGGGCGTTCGCCGGTCAATCCAGTCGCATTTGCGGGCCAAGTTGACGCTACGACCATAGTTGCATTTCGCGAAGCGCGCGTTCTCGGGATAATCCACCCCGTAGACGCGCGCCGGCAAGGGACCGACTCGCGAAATCAGGGAGGAAACACATGAACCGCTTTGTTCTGGCCGCATTGGCCAGTTTGCTTGCAGGCAGTTTCAGCGCGCAAGCGGAAGTCACCGAGGACATGCTGGCCAACGATCAGGCCTCGACCGGGGACGTTCTGACCAACGGCATGGGACGGCATCTGCAACGCTACTCCCCGCTTGATATTCTCAACAAGGACAACGTCCAGAACCTGATGCCCGCATGGGCCTTCAGCCTTGGCGGCGAAAAGCAGCGCGGGCAGGAAACGCAGCCGCTCGTGCATGATGGGGTGATGTATATCACCGGCTCCTACAGCCGGATGTACGCCATCGACATCGCCACCGGCGAAGAGCTTTGGCAATATGACGCGCGTCTGCCCGAAGGCATTCTGCCCTGCTGTGACGTGGTGAACCGCGGCGCGGCGATCTATGGCGACAACGTCTATTTCGGCACGTTGGATGCGCGCATCGTGGCGCTGAACAAGGACACCGGCGATGTGGTCTGGCGCAAGAAAATCGCCGATTACAAGGCGGGCTATTCCTATACGGCGGCGCCGCTGATCGTGAACGGGCTGGTCATCACGGGCAATTCGGGCGGTGAGTTCGGCATTGTCGGCGAAGTGCAGGCGCGCGACGCCATGACCGGAGAAACCGTTTGGACGCGCCCGGTGATCGAAGGCCATATGGGCACGCTGAACGGCGAAGAAAGCACCATGACCGGCACGCTGAACGCCTCTTGGCCCGGCGATATGTGGAAAACCGGCGGCGGGGCGACGTGGCTTGGCGGCTCTTACGATGCCGATACCGATACGCTGATCTTTGGCACCGGCAACCCGGCGCCCTGGAACAGCCACCTGCGCGCAGCGGGGCAGCCGATGGACGACAATAGCGGCGACAACCTGTATGCCGCGTCGCGTCTGGGCATCGATCCGGCCACGGGCGAGATCAAGTGGCACTTCCAGACCACCCCGCGCGAAGGCTGGGACTATGACGGCGTGAACGAGGTCGTCGCCTATGAAAACCGTGCGGGCGAAAAGCGCTTTGCCACCGCGGACCGCAACGGCTTCTTCTATGTGCTCAACCGCGAAGACGGTGACTTCGTGCGCGGCGTGCCGTTCGTGAAGGACATCACATGGGCGTCGGGTCTGGACGAAAATGGCCGCCCGATCTTTGTCGAAGAAAACCGTCCGGGTGATCCCGCCGCTGCGGCCGACGGCAAGAAGGGCGAGGTCGTGTTCTCTGCCCCCGGCTTCCTTGGCGGCAAGAACTGGATGCCCATGGCCTTCAGCCAGCGCACCGGCAATTTCTATGTGCCGTCCAACGAATGGGGCATGGATATCTGGAACGAACCGATCACCTACAAGAAAGGCGCGGCCTATCTTGGGTCCGGCTTCACAATCAAACCGATGTACGAGGACCATATCGGATCGCTCAAGGCGATTGACCCCGACACCGGTGAGCTGAAGTGGGAATACAAGAACAACGCGCCGCTTTGGGCGGGTGTGATGACCACGGCCGGCGGCCTTGTCTTCACCGGCACGCCCGAGGGCGCGTTCATCGCGCTGGATGACGAAACCGGCGAGGTGCTTTGGAAATTCCAGACCGGCTCCGGCATTGTCGGCCAGCCGATCACCTGGGAACAGGACGGCGAACAGTATGTCTCCATCATCTCCGGTTGGGGTGGCGCGGTTCCACTTTGGGGCGGCGAGGTCGCCAAGAAGGTGAACTACCTGAACCAAGGCGGGATGCTCTGGACCTTCCGTTTGCCCAAGCAACTGGCCAGCGCGAACTGATACTCCCTTCGTTCGGTCAGATGGGCGCGTGGCAATCGCTGCGCGCCCTTTTTGCTGCCCATCCGTCTGATTTCCGAACCTGTCGCGGCGATCAGTATGGGGCGATCAGATTGGGGATCAGTCTGCGGGGGACAGGGGCGGGAACGGCCGCTGGGCGCGCGCCGCGCTGGTCAGCGTAACCACCTGCCGGGGGCCAAGCCCCTTGAAATCCACCTGCCGCGGCGCGCTGGTGGTAAAGCCGGGGCCAAGCTCTGCCGCGATGTCGGCCAGGATCTGAACCTGACCCGCCGCGCCAGAGGTTTCGAGCCGCGCCGCGATATTCACCGTGTTGCCCCAGATGTCATAATGCGGCCGGGTCCGCCCCAGCACGCCGGCTGTCACCGGACCGGTATGCAGCCCGACGCGCAACTGGATCGGCGCTGCGCCGGGACGTTGCAGCGCATCGCTGCTTTCGACCAGCGCAAGGGCAAAGCGCGCCGCCCGTTGCAGGTGATCGCGCCCGTCATCATTCAAGCCGCACGCGCCCATATAGGCGTCGCCGATGGTCTTGATCTTCTCGACCCCGAACTGTCCGGCAAGCTGGTCGATATGGGAAAAGATGTCGTTCAGCGTATCGACCAGCGCGGCTGCATCCTGCTGCGCGGCGATGGGCGTGAATCCGACCACATCGGCAAAGAGGATCGTCACGGACGGGTGCTGCATGGCAATCTGCGCCGCGCTGTCTTCCTTGAGCTGGGCAGCGACCGAGGCGGGATAGATCGACGCCATCAGCCGGTCAACCTTGGCTTTCTCGGTCTCGACCGCATGGCGCGCGCGGCTGAGCTGCACGTTGAACGCGCGAAACAGAAAGTAGATGACCGCGACAATCCCGCCAAGGCTGAACCCCTCGATCGGGTCGATCGGCTTTTTATCCGGCGCATCAAAGATAGACCCTAACGGGTTGTTCACGCTGACGAATCCGGGGTGGCGAATATCCGGTATCAGCGGGTCGATGATCGGCAGCGTCACCATTGCCGCGAGGCAGATCAGAAACCACGGCCAGGATTCGCGCACGCCCAGCAGGACAATCGCGGCGCAGGGCACGCCGATGAAACCGACGAAGTCGCCCTCTGCCGTGCCGAAGACCAGCAACAGAACAGAGATGGAGAGTAAATAGAGCGGGATATAGGCGTAGAACAGCTTGCGCACCGATCCCGTCCACCACAACACCGCCAGGCCAACGCATTCCAGCAGCATCAGGCTGGCCTCCAATCCGCGTTGAAAGGGCGGGCCGTCCGACACCGTGACATAGAACGCGCCCGTGGCCAGAACCAGCAGCAGCAGGCAGGTGCAAACGGCCTTCTGGTCGCGGATACGCTGATCGTCCCCGGGCCTTTGGCCCAGCGTGACCACGTCGCTCAGACGGGGAAGCTGCTGTGGAAACATGTCGGCAAGCATGGGCGGCGGGCAATTCTTGATCGGGTGTGGATAAGTGGCAGAAGTCGTATATTGCACAGTCGCGTGGCGAAATTGCGCGGGAAACATGACGCTGAGGTGTGAATTTTCCATCAATCCAGGCGGCGCGCGTGGCCCGGTTTGCGTGGACGCCGCCGCGCGCTCTGCCCCGGTTCCCGTGAGGATCACCCGAAACCGGCGAGGCCTGCGGCGGCATGAAACGCACCCGGATTTGCGACCAATGGATAGGTGACCTTTTGTCGCCGCGCGCTTAGTCTGGGGGCATGAATTCTGCGGTTCCCCCCCTTTCGCCCAGTCAGGGCAAGCCCGTTCAGGACGGCTGGATCCTGATCGTCGACGATCACCCGCTGTTCTGCGATGCACTGGAACTGACCATGCGCAGCGTCGTGCCGGGCGCACCGGTCCGCACCACGCACAAGCTGGCCGATGCCATCGCGCTGGTCGCGGCAGAGGGACCGCCATCGCTGATCGTGCTGGATTTGAACCTGCCGGATGTTTCCGGGCTGGAGGGCGCGATTTCGCTGCGCCGCGCAGCAGAGCGGGCCGCGCTGATCATCGTGTCGTCGCTGACCGATAACCGCATCATCTCGGCCGCTTTTGCCGCTGGGGTGGACGGGTTCGTGCCCAAACACAGCGCCCGCACCGTGCTGGAGGAAGCCGTGCGCGTGATCGAAACCGGCCAGACCTTTCATCCGCCCTGCTATGCGGCCCCCGACGCGGAGGGCGCGGCAAGTGTCGACGCGGTGGACCGGTTGTCGAACCTGACCGCGCAGCAGGCACGGATTTTGGAACTCATCTGCGAGGGCAAGCTGAACAAGCAAATCGCGTATGATCTGTCCATCGCGGAAACCACGGTCAAAGCGCATGTGACGGCGATCATGCGCAAGCTGGGTGTGCAAAGCCGCACGCAGGCGGTTCTCGTCGCGCAGGAGGCGCGCTTCGCAACCATCTTGCCTGACGCTTGATCTTACGCCTATTGTCGTAGTTAGGGAGGACTACGCCATGACTCTGCACGTTCCAAGCGGCAGAACTGCTCCGGTGCGCGCGTTTTCCGGAATAATGGCCGTCGCGCATATCGAGCCAGACACAGCTGACCCCGTCGACAGCCTGACAGAGGCTTTCGCCGACGCTTTGATGGCACAAGTGCTGATCTTTGCGCCGACATTGACACAGCTGGAAACGCTGATCGGCGCGGCGCAGATCCTGTGCCCGGACACGCCAATCACCGGCTGCACCACGGCCGGGCAAATCGGCACCAGCGGGTATGAGGACGACCGCGCGGTGGTGGTGGGGCTGCCGCAGGCCCATTTCGCCACCCGTTCCGTGGTGGTGGAGGATTTGGCCCGGATCGACGCGCAGGGGCTGATCGACCAATTGGTGCAGACCCGCACATCGCTGGAACGCGCGCGGCGCGATATGTCCAGCGGGTTCGCCTTTCTGTTGGTGGATGGCCTGTCGCTGCGCGAAGATGTGCTGACGGCGATGATCGCGCCGGGCATCGGGTCCTGGCCGCTTTTCGGCGGATCGGCGGGGGACGGGGCGCGCTTCAGCGAAACCTTTGTGGCCCATGAGGGGCGGCTGCTGCGCAATGCGGCGGTCGTAACCTTCGTCGCCACCAATTGCGAGACCGAGGTGTTCAGCCTCAATCATCTGGAGCCGACCGACCAGCGCATGGTGGTGACGGATGCCGATCCCGAACGCCGTATCGTCAAGGAAATCAACGCCGAACCGGCGGCGCGCGAATATGCGCGGATCGTGGGCAAAGACCCAGACCAGCTTGATGAATTCACCTTTGCGGCCCATCCGGTGGTGGTGCGCCTTGGCGATACCCATCACGTGCGCGCGATCCAGCGGGTCAATGACGCGGGCGAATTGGTGTTCTTCGCGGCCATCGACGAAGGCATGGTGCTGACCATGGCGACGCCCACCGACATCGCGCAGCATCTCGACCAGCGGCTTGGTGCGCTGCATTCGGGCGACGCGCCCTTCGAGGTGCTGGCCTGTGACTGCATCTTGCGCCGGATCGAGGCAGAGCAGGTACAGGCGCTGCATCGCGTGTCAGAGGTGCTGGCCCGGCACAAGGTCGTCGGCTTCTCGACCTATGGCGAGCAGATCGGCACCATGCATGTGAACCACACGATGACGGGCGTGGCGCTGCGCAAACCGGCCGCCACAGCATCGCAGGCATGACCCTCGTTCGCGACAGCGACAGCCTTGAACGGCAGAACCAAAAGCTGGTGCGCATCGCCGAGGCGCTGATGCGCCGGATCGAACAAAGCCCCGATCAGGCCGGGCTGGCCTATAGTCAGTTCGAACGCGCCGCGCTGTTGGAAAAGGAGGTCAAGCAGCGGACCGAGGATCTGGAACGCGCGCTGGACTTGCTGCACGAATCCAACGCGCAACTGGCCGTCGCCACCCACGAGGCAGAGGATGCCCGCGCCTATCTGGCCGATGCGATCGAAACCGTGGACGAGGGCTTTGCCCTGTTTGACGCGGGCGACGCGCTGGTGATGCATAATAGCCGGTTCTGCAAGGATATGCCCGATGTGCAGCGCCGTTTGCAGCCCGGCGTGCCCTTCACCGAATATGTGCGCATGATCTCGCACAGCCCGTCACTGACGCTTGAGGCGGGGGAAACCGCCGGGGATTGGCAAAAGGCCCGTCTGTCGCGGCACACCTACGAACATGTGGTGTTCAACGTGCATCTGGCCCGCGACCGCTGGCTTCAGGTCAGCGAACACCGCACCCGCACTGGCGGGACGGTGGTGCTCCAGACCGATGTGACGGGGCTGATGCGGGACGAACGGCGCGAGCGCGAACGGCTGCTGGACCGGCAGGCTAAGCTGCTGCGCGCCACGCTCGATCACCTGAATCAGGGCGTCTGCATCTTTGACCGCAACGGGCGGCTGGTCGGCTGGAATCACCGGATGGAACGGCTGCTGAACGGCAATCTGACCGAACGGGTTCTGGGCCTGAAATTCGCGGAACTGTTGGAACGCCTTGATGAAATCTTTGATTTTGCGGGAAGTTTCGGAAAATCCGATATGCGCGCATGGGCTGAGAAAACCGGCGGGCGGCAACCGATCACCTTCGAAGTCCGGCGCGGGCAAAGCGGCGCTTTCGACGTGTTCGCGCAGCAAATGCCGGACCGGGGCTTTGTCATCAGCTTTACCGATGTCACCCGCGAACGGCGGCAAAGCCAGGCGCTGCGCGATCTTAACGACACGCTGGAAAAGCGTGTGGCCGACCGTACCAAGGCGCTGGGCGCGGCGCTGGAGGACGCGCGGCGGGCCAATGCCTCCAAGACGCGCTTTGTCGCGGCAGCAAGCCACGATCTGCTGCAACCGATGTCAGCGGCCAAGCTCTATGCCGGGGCGCTGGAAAACCGGGTCACATCGCAAAGTGACAAGGAACTGGCGCAGCGCACGATTTCGGCGTTGGAAAGCGCCGAAGGGATCATTCAGGCGCTGCTCGATATCTCCAAACTGGATTCCGGCCTGGCCACGTTCGAGCTTGGCGCGGTGTCCCTGGACAGTATCCTTGGCGCGCTGGAAGCCGAATTCGCCCCCATCGCGGCCAAGCGCGGTATCGAATTGCGCGTGGTGCCTTGCAGTCTGCGCGTCGAAAGCGATCCGGTTTATCTGCGGCGCATCGTGCAGAACCTGCTGTCCAACGCGCTGCGCTATACCACGGGGCGCAAGGTCTTGCTGGGCGTGCGGCATGGGCGCGGCGCGGCACGGATCGAGGTCTGCGATCAGGGTCCGGGGATCGATTCCAGCCATCACGACCAGATTTTTCAGGAATTCCAGCAGCTTGAGGATGGCAAAAGCGCAGGGCAGGGGCTGGGTCTTGGCCTTGCCATCGTGGATCGCGCCTGCCGGATGCTGGATCACCGGCTTGATCTGCATTCAGTACCGGGGCGCGGCAGCCGCTTTGGCGTCACGACCGCTTTGGCGCGGCAGGCCCCTGTGGAACCGGCGGGCGATCCGCAGGCCGAGGACGCGGGCGGCACCACCCATGGGCGGCTGATCTGCCTTGTGGAGAACGATATGGAGGTCGCGCAAAGCGTCACGCTGACGGTGGAAAGTTTCGGATCTGACGTGATCTGGGCGCCCAACGCAGAGGCGGCGGTGGCGCTGCTGCGCGATGTGGATATCGTCCCCGATGCGTTTTTGGTGGATTACCAACTGGGCAACGGGGGCAGCGGGCTGGACCTGCTGGACGAGTTGACCGCCAGCTTCGGCGCGGCGCCAGCGCATGTGATCTCTGCCAACCGGTCGCCGGATTTCGCGGCGCAATGCCGGGCGCGGGGGGTGTCGGTGCTGCAAAAGCCTTTGTCCCGCGACCTGCTGCGCGATTTCCTGCAATCCGTTCCCGTGCCAGCGGCTGTTGCGATTCCGGTGGGGCCGGGCGCGGATTATCTGCGATAAACGAAGTCAGGCGGGGCGATGTCGACGGTTTCCTGGCTAAGCAAGTCGTCCAGCACCGCGCGGCCCGGCGATTTCCGGCACACCGGGTCCGGCGCGCCCGGATCGCCCAGCACGGCCATGGCCTGACAGCGGCAACCGCCGAAATCCACATCCCGCCGGTCGCAGGATTGGCACAGCTCCGGCAGCCAGTCGGTCCCGCGATAGGCGTTGAACGCCGCGCTGTCGTGCCAGATCTCGGCCAGCGGGCGGGCGGTGGCGTTTTCGAATGTCAGATGCGGGATCGTCTGGGCCGCATGGCAGGGCAGGACAGTGCCATCGGGCGCGATGTTCAACCCGGTAGAGCCCCAGCCATTCATGCACGCCTTTGGGAAGTCGGAATAATAGTCGGGCGGCACGAAATCGATTACCAACTGCCCCTTCAGCCGCGCACTTGCCGCGCGGACAAGCTCTTTTGCGCGCGCCACCTGGTCGCGCGACGGCTGAAGCGCCGCGCGGTTGGCCAGCGCCCAGCCCTGGAACTGCACGCAGGCGATTTCGATCCGCCGCGCCCCAAGGCGCAGCGCCATGTCCAGCGTCGCGGGCAGATCGTCAAGGTTTTCGCGGTGCATCACGGCGTTGAGCGTCAGCGGAAAGCCAAGCCGCGCGATGTGGTCGGCCACGTGCATCTTGCGGTCGAACCCGCCCGCATAGCCGCCGATCCGGTCGGCCAGTTCCGCGCGCACGCCCTGCACCGACAATTGGATATGATCCAACCCGGCCGCATCCAGCGCCTCCAGCCGCGCTGGGGTCAGGCCGATGCCAGAGGTGATGAGGTTGGTATAAAGTCCGGCCTCCCGCGCGGCGGTGACAAGCTCAAGCAGGTCGCGCCGCGAAGCCGGTTCGCCCCCGGACAGATGCAGTTGCAACACGCCCAAATCCGCCGCCTGCCGGAAGATATCGGCCCATTGCGCGGTGCTGAGTTCCGCGTCCCGCCCTGTCAACTCCTGCGGGTTGGAACAATAGGGGCAGGCCAGCGGGCAGCGATGGGTGAGTTCGGCCAGCATGGCCAGCGGCAGATCAGCCATTGGCCCGCTCCACCATCCGTTTCTCGGCCAGATCCGCGAGATACTCGATCACATCCGCCTCGACCTGCGCGCGCGGCGCACAGAAGGTGCGGGCGAGGTCTTCGCTGATGGTGCGGATAGTATCGGTGCCGTTGACGCGGCGCAGCACCGCGTCGCCGATCTGGTCCAGCATCAAGACGCGTTCGGGGCCCAGCAGCACGCGCAACCCGCGCACCCTGTCATCGCCGCAACGCACACCGCGCGGCAGAACGGGGATGTCCTCGGGCGTCACAGCAACCCCTCTTCGGGATGCCATGCGCCCGGCGGGATATGGCGGGGGCTGACATAGGCGTGATACAGCGCGTCAAGCTGCGCCCAAAGCACCTGCGTCTTGAAGATCAGCGCATTGGCGGCGGCGTCCTGTTCCTTGGCGGTCTGGGCATGATCCAGCACCCAGCCAAGGCCAAAGGCCACATCGCGCGGCGCTTCGCTGAGCCGATGCTTGAAATAGGCGATCGTGTCGTCATTGGCGAAGTCGTAATGCTTGAGCAGCCCGGCGATGCGCTGTTCGTGGATGGCCGGGGCGAAAAGCTCTGTCAGAGAGGCCGCGACCGCGTCCAGCAGGGGCATATCGCGCACGAAGCGCACATAGGCATCCACCGCGAAACGGGTGGCGGGCAGCACCCCGCGCGCCGAGGCGACGTAATCGGGGTCCAGCCCGACCCCTTCGGCCAGTTTCAGCCAGCGCATGATGCCGCCGGTGCCTTCCTCGCGCCCGTCGTGATCTTCGATCCGGGAGCGCCAGATGCGCCGCAGGTTCGGGTCCTCCACCCGCGACAAGAACGCCGCGTCCTTCATCGGGATGCGCGACTGGTAGTAGTAGCGGTTCACGACCCAAGCGCGCACCTGATCGATGGTGCAGCCCCCGGAATGGAGCAGGATATGGAACGGGTGCTTGTCGTGATACAGCTCATCCCCGATCTTGCGCAGACGCGCCTCAAAGCTGGTGCGGTCGGTCTGAATGTTCATAGCGTGATCTCCATCCCGTCAAAGGCAATCTCCCAGCCCGCCTGCGTGACCTCGCTGCGTTCGGGCGCATCCGGTTGCAGGATCGGGTTGGTATTGTTGATGTGTATCAGCACCTTGCGCCCCTTGGCCCCGGCCAGCCGGGCAAGGCTGCCATCGGGGCCGTTGATCTGGACATGGCCCATGCGCGCGCCGGTCTTCTGCCCCGTCCCGGTGCGGGGCATGTCGTCGTTCTCCCAGACCGTCCCATCGAACAGCAACAGATCGGCGCGGCCAAGCTGCGCGACCAGCCAGTCGGGCAGGGCGGCGCAGCCGGGCACATAGGCAAGGCTTTTGCCGCCAGATTCGACCAGCAGCCCGATGGTCTGTTCGCCCATGGCTTGCAGGTCGAGGTCCTCGCCCTCCAGAAACAACGCGACCTTGCCCGGCACCGCAAAGGGGGTGATCGTCAGCCCCTCCAGCGGGGTGAAGGGCGTATCAAGCGCGATCGCGCGGCGCGCCACAAGCTGCGGGTCCAGTACGCCGAACACCGAATTGCTGTCCAGAATGTCCATCCCGGCTTGCGTGGCATAGAGGTCGAAGGCGGTCTTTTCACGCAGGGTCAGCAGCCCGGCGATGTGATCGATATCCCCGTTGGTCAGGACAAGGCCCGCCATCGGCGTGCCGCGCAGGGCGGGGGGGTGCATTTGGGCGACGGTGCCGAATTGCGCGCGAATGTCGGGCGAGGCGTTCAGAACGATCCAGCGCACCCCGTCGGGCGACACCGCGACCGAGGATTGCGTCATCCCCGCGATCCGGCCCGCCCGGGCATCAAGGCAATTTTGGCAGCCGCAATTCCATTGGGGCAGGCCCCCTCCGGCGCCTGCCCCAAGAACGACCAGTTTCATCTAGGCTGGTCGGAGATCAGATTTCGTCGCCGCGGCGCTCGTCGTCTTCGCCGGGGCCGTACATGTTGATTTCCATGCCGCACTTGATTTCGCGCGCCTTGGGTTTGCTCCAGGCCATGGGGTATCCTCCTCACAAAGATTGTCCCGGCAGGATAGCAGTTCGCGTACTCCGGGCAAACTCATACTTTGGTGGCCCCCCCCTTGGGCAGCGGCGTGCCGCCCGGCGGGGCGGCCGCGCGACCACGGCGGGCAGGCCGCGCGGAAGGTGCTGGCAGGCCCGGTTATGCGGCCTAGGGTTTCTGATCGCGGGCCGTGCCGCTGCGGCGTTCCCAGATCCGTGTGCAGGCGACGCGCTCGGCCGGGCGCACCAGCCCGTCACGTTCCATCCGGCGCAGAAGATGCAGTATCCCGCTATCGCTCATCCCCAGCGCGTCGCGCAGTTCCGCTTGGGTGCGCGGGCGCTCCAGCGCCTTGAGCACAAAGCGTTGGCGCGCTTCGGCGGGCGCGCGCCGTCGATAGGCGGGGCGGTGGGTGTTGCGGCCAGTGTCAGGCATGAAGCGCGCCCCCGCTCGGTTCCGCCGCACCGCGCAGCTGTGCCACCGCCGCATCCACCGTGGCCGCGTAACGGACCGATGGCGGCGCGAGACCGTGGGTGCCAAGCACGCGCTGTACCTCTGCGCTGCCCCCCGTCAGCCAAAGCGCGACGCCCTGTTTATGCGCCTTGCGCGCAAGCCCTTCGATCATGTTCGCCCCGGTCGAATCGAGGAATGGCACGGATGAGAAATCGACGATCAGCGCCTTATGCGTGTCCTGAATGCGATCCAGCACCGACCCGATCGACGCGGTTGCGCCAAAGAACAGCGCGCCGGTAATCCAGTAGATCACCACATCGGGGTTCTGGGCCTGCACCTCGTCGTAAGTGCCGCGCGGATCGGCGGTGTCGGGCCTGTCCCGGCCCACCAGGGCGCTGTCCGTGACGACATCGGTGGTCCGGCTCATACGGTGGATGAACAGGACCGAGCCAAGGGCAAAGCCGACCACGATGGCCTCGATCAGGTCACGGAACACGGTCAGAAAGAACGTGGCGGCCAGGACGGTCACTTCGCCCCAGCCCGACCGGACCAGCACCGCGATGGCCGGGAATTCGATCATGTTCCACGCGACCACGGCCAGCACCCCCGCCAGCGCGGCCAGCGGGATGTAAGAGGCCAGCGGCGCGGCGACCAGCATGAACAGCAGCAGGAACACGGCGTGCAACATGCCCGCCACAGGCCCATGCGCCCCGGCGCGCACATTGGTGGCGGTGCGTGCGATGGTGCCGGTCACGCAGAAACCGCCAAAGAGCGACGATCCGACATTGGCGACCCCTTGCGCCACCAGTTCGCAATTGGACCGGTGGCGGCGTCCGGTCATGCCATCGGCGACGACCGCGGACAAAAGCGATTCGATTGCGCCCAGCAGCGCGAAGGAGATCGCAGAAGGCAGAACCGCGGTGATCGCCTGCATCGACATATCGGGCAGATGCGGTGCCGGAAGCGACGAGGGGATGCCGCCGAACCGCGTGCCGATGGTTTGCACCGGCAGCGAGAGTGTCGCGGTCGCGGTGGCGGAAAGGGCGACGGCGATCAGCATCCCCGGCCAATGCGGACGCCAGCGCCGCAGGCCAAGGATCACGGCAATTGTCGCGGCAGAGATACCAAGCGCGGCGGGTGTCAGGCTGGCGCGCACGTCCCACAACGCGCCGAGTTTCTCCAGCAGTTCGCCCGGCTCCGCCGTAAGGGCCAGGCCAAAGATTTCCCGGATCTGGCTGGCAAAGATGATCACGGCGATCCCGGCGGTAAACCCCACCGTGACCGGGTAGGGGATGAATTTGACGAACGCGCCCAGCCGCAGAAATCCGGCCGCGGCCATCATCAGCCCGGACAGGAAGGTGGCAAGGATCAATCCATCCATCCCGTGCTGCGCAACGGTCGCCGCGACCAGCACGATGAACGCGCCTGCGGGGCCGCCGATCTGGAACCGCGATCCGCCCAGAAGCGAGACGAGGAACCCCCCGACAATCGCCGTGTAAAGCCCTTGTGCCGGTGTCGCGCCCGACGCAATGGCAATGGCCATCGATAGGGGCAGCGCGACAATGGCGACCGTCAGGCCCGCCACGGCATCCGCCTGCACATGCTGAAGGCCATAGCCTTCGCGCAGAACGGTCACGAGTTTCGGAGTGTAAAGCGCGACGACGTCTGGCGCGTCGCTGTGTCGGATCGTCTGGTCTTTCATCTTGGCCGCACCTTTGAAAAGGAAGCGGCGGGATCGTCGGCTTGGTGTCGGCGGTCGCCGTCGCGGGGGTGGTTCACTATCTCGGGGCAGACTCCTTGAGGCGCACGCCGCGTCCGCCTGCCGTACTGCTGGCCCCTTCCGCAATGAGATCGACCCCAGCCAGTTCAAGTGCGGCAACCACCTTTGTCAGGCTGTCGACGACGCCGCGCACATTGCCATGGCTCGCCTCCATCCGCTGAATCGTCGGCACGGACAGCCCCGCCAGTTCGGCAAGGGTCTTTTGGTCGATACCAAGAAGGGCACGCGCGGCACGCATTTGGGGTCCAGTAATCATCGCTTACATCAAGAATAGGATGGTCACTGGTTAATATACGTGAATTGATATGTCAAATATCAATCTGATGGTTTCAAAATAAGGCGTCGATACCCCGTGCGCGGCCCCGGTGGGCGTGTCAGAGCCGCTCTGCCAGCTGTTCCAACATGCGGACGCATTGATCGAGTTGCGCGATATCCAGAAACTCATCCGCCTTATGCGCCTGTTCGATGGACCCCGGCCCACAGACCACCACATCCATGCCCAGCGATTGGAAAATCCCGCCCTCTGTGCCGAAGGCGACCACGTCGCTGCCATTGGCCCCGGTCAGGTCGCGCACGATCTCGCGCGCTTCGTTCCTTGTGGCGGGGGACAGGCCATCGACCTCGCCAATCACATCGGTGGTGATCGCGGCATCGGGCCAGACGCGGCGCATCTCGGGCAGCAGCGTACCTTGGACGAAAGCGCGCATTTCCTCGCGGACAAACGCCCCGTCGGATTGCTGGACCGGGCGCATTTCCCATTCGACCGCGGCGTGATCTGCAATGACGTTATGCGCCATGCCGCCATGCAGCGCGCCGATATTGATGGTGGTCCAGGGCGGATCGAACGGGCTGCCCTTGGGCGCGCGCGCGGCCAGTTCCGGGCGCAGTTCCATCAGCCGCGTGACATAGCGCACGGCATACTCCACAGCGTTGACGCCCTTGTCTGGTTCCGACCCGTGCCCGGCCAGACCGGCAAAGCGCGCGGTATATTCGCAGCAGCCCTTGTGCCCGTCGATGATCCGCATCTGCGTCGGCTCGCCGATGATGGCGGCGGCGGGTCGGATGCCGCGCGCTTGCAGCGTATCCGCCAAAGCCTGCGCGCCAAGGCAGCCCACTTCCTCATCATAGGTAAAGGCGAAATGCAGCGGACGGTTGCGCACCTGCGGGGCCAGCACCGGTGCCATGGCGACACAAGCGGCGATGAAGCCCTTCATATCGCAGGTGCCGCGCCCAAACAGCCGGTCGTCGCGCCGGATCATCTCGAACGGATCGTGGGTCCAGTCCTGTTCGGCCACAGGCACCACATCCGTATGCCCCGACAGAACGATCCCGCCCGGCACATCCGGCCCGATCGTGGCGAACAGGTTGGCCTTCTGCCCGGTCTCGTCGTGAAACAGATCGACCCGCGCCCCCGCCGCCTCCAGCCAGCCCGCCAGATTGTCGATCATCGCCAGGTTGCTGTCGGCGGAAACGGTCGGAAAGGCGATCAATTCCTGCAGCAGGGCAATCGTATCGTCGAGCTTGCTCATGGCTTGACGAACAGCTTGCGCTCAAGATTGCAGATCGTCTCGGCCGCGCCGTCCTCGCGGATCAGGATCGTCTCCGTCGTCTCCAGCCCCCATGTGTCCATCCAGAGCGCGGGCATGAAGTGGAACACCATGCCGGGGCGCAGAACGGTCTCGTCCTCGGGCCGGATGGAGGCCGTGCGCTCCCCCCAGTCGGGCGGATAGGACAGCCCGACCGGATAGCCGCACCGCCCCTCACGCGCGATCCCGTGGGATTTCAGAACACCGTAGAAGGCATTGGCGATATCGCAGGTCCGGTTGCCCGCGCGCGCCGCATCCAGCCCCGCTTCGATGCCCTCGATCTGCGCCGCCTCGGCCCGGCGCATCTCGTCCGGCGGCGTGCCCAGATACACAGTCCGGCACAGCGGCGCATGATAGCGGCGGTAACAGCCCGACAACTCGAAGAACGTCGCCTCGCCGCGGCGCATCTCCGCCCCGTTCCACGTCAAATGCGCAGCGGTGGCATCCAGCCCCGACGGGGTGAGCGGGACAATTGCCGGATAATCGCCCCAATCCTCCTCCACCCCGGTGATCCCGGCATGATAGATCTCGGCCACCAACTCATTCTTGCGCAGCCCCGGCGCAGCCTTGTCGATGGCCTGCCGCACGATCTTCTCGGAAATCCGACCGGCGCGCCGGATGAAATCCAGCTCTTCGTCCGATTTGATCAGACGCTGCCAGTTGACCAAACCCGTCGCATCCACCACCCGCGCCAAAGGCAGGTTCCGCAGCAACACCTCATGCGCCTTGGCGGAATAATAGTAATTCTCCATCTCGACGCCGATCCGTGAACTCTCCAGCCCCAGATCCCGGATATGCAAGGCAAGATTCTCCATCGGATGCCGCACCGTGGATTGCACATAGTGATCGGCATAGCCCCGGATGTGGTCCGCCCCCATCCATACGGTCCGCCCGGCACCCACCGCATCCATGTTGCGGCCCCACCAGACAGGATCGCCCGAACGCGGCAGGATGACCCCCTGATGCACATAGAACGACCACCCGTCATAGCCGGTCAGCCACGCCTGATTGGACGGATCGGTGACGAAAATCGCATCCAGATCCGCCGCCTCCATCGCCGCCCGCACCAGATCGAGACGGCGGGAATATTCAGCAGTGCTGAACGGCGCTTGGGCATAGGTCATGTCAGTCTCCTTGCGGGGGGCATCCATTCCCCGGATGCGGTGGGCGAATTGCCGGGAATGAGGCGCATAATCTCCCAAGGCGTCAAGAGCCCGCCGCGCGCCAATACCGCAATGGCCCCAACGCGCCGGGCCACCCGCTCAGAAAGCCCGCCACACGGCGCCGCGAAACGCCCCCAGCTTCATTGTTCCAAAAATACTCCGGGGGTCCGGGGGCAGCGCCCCCGATCAGCCCCGATCAGTTCCCGGTCAAGCCTCGATCAGGCCCTGGGTCCATCCCCGCGCAGCGGCAATGTTCCGGCCACCAGATCGGCGGCGGATGGGCTCAGCGCCACGGGCGTATCGTGCAACATGGCAAGCCGGGTCAGCGCCTGCAAATCCACATCGC
This sequence comes from Aliishimia ponticola, assembly GCF_004803475.1. Taxonomy (GTDB): domain Bacteria; phylum Pseudomonadota; class Alphaproteobacteria; order Rhodobacterales; family Rhodobacteraceae; genus Aliishimia; species Aliishimia ponticola. Next base: position 264,346 of record NZ_SRKY01000003.1, on the reverse strand, counting down.
CGCCATGGGGCAGGGTGGGGTCGGCAAAGAAGATCACCGCGTCAAGCTCTCCGGTCGCGATCAAGGCGCCCATCTGCTGATCGCCGCCGCGGCCTCCGCGTTGCAACCGGTGCACGTGAAGTTCGGGCGCCAGCGCGCGAATGACCTGCCCGGTGCCGCCGGTACAGATCAGCCGGTGCCCGCCCAGAACCGCGCGGTGGCGCGTGACCCAGGCGCGTAGCTGCGCCTTGCGCGTATCATGTGCCGCCAGCGCGATGCGGCGCGGCGCGGTAGAACCAGACCGCGCCTCGGAGGTGATCGCCAGAATGGCACGCACCTGCGCCGCGAACCCGCTTGCCTCGGCGGGGAACGCCCCGGCCAGCGCCGCGGTGCCCACCGTAAAGCCCGCCGCCCCGGCGATGGCGCAGTCCCGCACCCGCTGGGCGCTGTCGATGCTGCCTGCCATGATCACGGGCTTGTCCACCGCCGCGCAGACCTGCCCCATCAGACCGGGCACATCGCCGTCAAAGCGATAGGCCAACAGGTCCAGCCCGTGCACATGTTCCAGATCGGCCAGCTTGCGAGCCGACAGGGCGATATCCTCTGCCGGGCCTTCCAGCACGCTTGGATGCCCGGTAATGCGCCCCGGAAACGGGTAGTATCGCAGCGGGTGGTGCCGCGTCAGGCGCGTGACCTCTTCGGCGCGCGTGCCGCCCAGAAGGCAGTCCACATCCAGTTCGATGGCCGCGCGGGCCGAGGCGATCTCGCTCTGCGCATCAAGGCTGACAACCTCCAGATAGGACCGCCCGCCTGCTGCGCGGATCGCATCGGCCAAGCCTTTGAGATCCGCCAACGGCAGCCCCACATCCTTGAACCCGATATGGCGCACGCCGCCTTCCAGCGCCTCGTCCAGCCGCGCGCGGGCATCCGGAATGGTGCGGTCGTTTTCGGTCAGCATCAGGATGAAGTCGAAAGCCAAGGATCACATCTCCGTCTGTGGCACGGGGTTGGGCCGCGCGGTGCACCGCACCCTGTTCTGCGCCTGTGTGCGACTGGGCGCGACGCGTCCACTGTGCGGCAGTTTGCGCCATACGTAAATGCGGCGCGTTACGGCCAATCCGGATCAAGCGGCAGCGACAGCAGCGGCGCGTGTTGCTGCGCGCCATAGATATCCGTATCGCCCACCGCGCCAGAGGGCAGGGGCCGGCGGATCGTGGCCTTGATCGCATGGGCCGGCGGGAAGGCGATGATGCTGAGCACGTCCTGCGGGGACAGGCCATAAAGCCGCGCGATCAGGTCCGGGTTGATCAACGCACGCCCTACGGCGCGTTCGAAATCCGCCTGCGTCTTGAACAGGATATCGAAGGTAAGCGCATAAGGCCCGGCGTTCTTGGACCGGATGACGCTGGCGATGTCGGAAAGCTGTCTCATGCGGGGGCCTCCAGCCGGGACATCTCAAGGGGAAAGAGCGTGGCCGGGTCGGCCCCGTGCAGCAGGTGATAAAGGCTGAACTCATAGACCGCGCCCGCCTTGAAATCCGAGGGCGAGTAGGGAAAGGCCAGATTGCCAGCAGTCGAGACACGGCCGGGATAGCCGAAATGCAGCAGCGTGGCGCGGGCAAAGCCGCAGATCGTGTCGGCCTGATCCTGCGACGGGGCGACCGCTTCGATGACGATGCCGACCTCGTGGGCCGGCTGGTGGCGCAAGGGTTCCAGCGCGCCCATCACCGCGTCGCGCCCATAGACCTTGAACAACAGCTGCGCCGCACCGTCCTGCATGTCGGCAAAGTTGTCGGCCACGCGGTCGCGCACGCCTTGCAGGATGTCGTCCAGCCCGGCGATGAAATCGGGCGACCGCGCCCCGGCGATGGAAACGGTGCGGAACCCGGTGCGCCGCGCGCCTTCCAGCTTCACGATATGTTCCTGTGCCGGGATGAACGTCGTGCCCGTGACCCGCACCTTTCGCGCACCGCGCTGTTCGAACTGCGTGGCGGTAAGGTCCAGCGCGCCGCCGGGGCCGGGCAGGTGGAACGGGTCCGATTTCTCATAAAGCGTATGGGCCGCGACCGACGCGACGGTGCAGGCGCGCTCTGGTGCTGTCGGCTCGACCGTGAACCCCTCTGCGTCCAGCGTGCCGATCATGCAGTCCGACCCGCTGCCGGGCTGCGCTGCGATGGCGGCACATTCGAGGATCTTGCCCATATGCAGGGCGAGCCCGGGCGGATAGCCGCGCCGGATCGGCTCTGCCGCAAAGACCGACGGATCGTAGCAGCGCCCGGCCACGATCACCCGTGCCCCGGCGTCAAGCGCCGCGATCAGGGGCGCCTCGCCCATCTGCGCGACGATGTGGCTGGAGCTGTCGATCAGATCCGCCTGCGCCTCGGGGCCGGGGGGCAGGGCGGTGATCTGCCCCGCCGCCAAAGCCTGCGACAGCAGCGCCTTGTCCATATCCGCCCCGATCACGGCGAGCGCCCCTGTCAGTTTCTCTTCGGCTGCGATCTCGCGGATGATCTGCGTACACCAGTCCAGATGGGGTCGCGCCCCGGCCCCGCCCGCGCTGCCGATCAGCACGGGAATGTCGCGCGCACGGCCCGCCGTCAGAATATGGCGCAGATCCCGTTTGACCGCGCTGCGGTCGGTGAAGGACAGCCCCGCGCCAAGGTAGAAAGGGCCGGGATCGGTAGAGCCCGCATCCACAGCAATCACATCCGGCTTCATCGCCAAGCCCGCCTCGAACGAGGCGCTTGGAAAGCCGTAACCCAGGATCGCCGTTGGCGACAGAACGCGGAAGGGCGGCAGATCAGCCATGGGCACCCTCGGCAAAGCAATGGTCCAGAACGTGACGCGCGCTGCCTTGTGCGATGGCCCCGCGTGTCAGACCGCGACTGGCGCCAAGGCGGGTTGCCGTGAATGCCTCTGCCACCGTCGCGGGGGCGGAGCGCATCAGCGCGGCGGCAGACAGCAGCAGGCCGGTCTGTTCCACGAACCAGCGCGCCTCGGCCTCTGCCACGCCTTTGTCCCAGCGGGCGCGGTAGTCGGCCAGCGCAGCGTCGAAGGTCGCATCCAGTCCCATCGCCCCATCCAGCCGGTTCCGCAGCGCGTCCGCCGCCGCCGGATCGCGGTGCAGGCTGCGCAGTGCGTCAAGGCAGATCACATTGCCTGAGCCTTCCCAGATGCCGTTCAGCGGCGCTTCGCGGTAGAGCATCGGCATCGGCGTGTCTTCGATATAGCCCATGCCGCCCATCACCTCCATCGCCTCTACCGTGACCAGTGGGCAAAGCTTGTTGGCAAGGTATTTGGCCACGGCGACGCCGATCCGGGCAAAGGCTTGATCCTCGGGGCGGTCGCTGCCGAAATGGCGCGCCACGTCCAGACCCAGCGCCAGCGATCCGGCCCAGTCCAGCGACAGGTCCGCCAGAACGGCCTGCATCAGCGGCTGGTCGATCAGCCGTTTCTGGAACACGCTGCGATGCGTGACCCAGTGATGCGCCTCGCGCAGGGCTGCGCGCATCAGCCCCGCCGGGGCCATCGCGGTATCGAGCCGCGTGTGATGCACCATCTCGACGATCGTGCGCACCCCGTCGCCCGGCGCACCGACCGCATAGGCAAGCGCATCGACATATTCGATTTCGGAGGACGCGTTGGAGCGATTGCCCAGCTTGTCCTTGAGCCGTTGCAGGCGAATGCCGTTGCGCGCGCCGTCCAGCCAGCGCGGCACCAGAAAGCAGGTCAGCCCTTCGGAGGTCTGCGCCAGCGTCAGAAACCCATCCGACATGGGGGCAGAGCAGAACCATTTGTGGCCGGTCAAACGCCAGGCCGCGCCATCGGGCACCGCCATGGTCGTGTTGGCGCGCACATCCGAGCCGCCCTGCTTTTCGGTCATCGCCATGCCAAGGGTCAGCCCGCGCTTCTGCGCGGCGGGCCGGACGGAGGGATCGTATTCATGCGACACCAGCCCCGCCGCCCAATGCGGATCAAGACCTTCTGCGCGCCGAATGACCGGCACCGCAGCATAGGTCATGGCCAGCGGGCAGCTATGGCCCGGTTCGACCTGATTGGCCATGTAGACCATGCAGGCGTGCTGCGCATGGGCGTTCTGCGCGCCTTCCCATGGCAGGGCGGCATATCCCGCGCCGACGGATATTTCGAGGAACCGGTGATAGGCGGGGTGAAACGCGACCTCGTCCAGACGCCGCCCGCCGGTATCGAACAGGCGCAGCTCGGGCAGGTGACGGTTCGCATCGCGCGCGGCGGCCTGCATCTCTGCCCGGCCCATCTGCGCCCCATAGCGGCCAAGGGCCTCGTCCTGCGCTGCGCTGCCCCGCAGGATTTGCCGCGCCACCGGGTCGTCCTGCCACAGGTTGCGATCTCCGGGCGCCGGGGGCTGGTTCGTCACCTCATGCGTGCCCAGAATGGAATTCGGTTGCGGCGTCATGTGCTGTCCTCCCGTCGCGGCGCTGCATAGTATCCGAGCGTAGATTGGCACAGCTTTCCGCCTCTTGGTGGAAAACGTCGCGGAACGGTATTGGCAGACGGCGACGAATTGGTATGATCTTCAAACTTCAATTTACGATATTTTTCCGCGCCGTCGGTCCCGGTGCTCATGTGAGACAATAAAGGTTTGGCGATGTGCGACCCATAACGGACCACACAGAATGCCGTCTGGAGCAGATCGCATCTATCGCAGAGGCGGAACCGCTTGGCAGCCAGCGGTTTTATGCACATGCCGGGTTGATCATCCTTGGCGCCGTCATCGGGGGCGGGGCGTTTCAGATCCTATGGCCCACTGTGCTGTGCGTCATCTATGCGGTGGTGCTGTTTGCGGAAAAATATGTATCCCGCGAGGTGGTCCGCCGACGGGATGCCACGAAATACTGGCATGTATTGGGCCTGCTATTCGGGCGGGCGATCCTGTTCAACGTGATCATCGTGACGACCTGGATGCAAAGCGGCGACGTCTTCAAGATGGCGGCGCTGGCCCTGGTCGTCGGCGGCACGATCAACATCATGGTCTATCACGCGACATATCCGCTGATCATGGCGGTTGTGGTCGCGCCGATCTGGCTGGGCTATGCGATCATCTGCGTGAGCTTTGCCCTGGAGCATGGGCAGTCGGCGGAATCGATCGCGACGGTGATGATTTTTCTGTGCATCACGCCATATTTCTACCTGTCGCTGCGTATGTCGCAGGAAAGGTGGAACAACTTCCGCGAGACGCGCGCGGCGCTCAGCCAGTCTCAGAAGATTGACCTGATGGGCCGCGTGGCAGGTGGCGTGTCGCATGATTTCAACAACATTCTCAGTGTCGTATCGGGCAGTTTGCAGCTTCTGGAAACCACCACGGATGAGGATGAGCGCAAGCGGCTGATCTCCATCGCGCTGAAGGCGGCCGAGAATGGCGCGCAGTTGAACAAGCACATGCTGGCGCTGGGCAAGCGATCGACCTTGGTGCCGAAACCGATCAACCTGTGGTCCGCCGTGGTGGAATTCGGCGATTTCGCGCAGCGGGTTCTGCCCGAGAACATCGACCTGAGCCTGCGGCCCGCCAATCAGGACGTGCAGGTGCTGGTCGATCCGGGGATGCTGCAATCGGCCTTGCTGAACCTTGCGCTCAACGCCAAGGACGCGATGCCCGACGGCGGCAAGCTGACCGTGACCTGCGGCCTCAACGCGCATTCCGATCACAAGGATCAGCGCGGGCCACATGCCTTCGTCGCGGTGGCCGATACCGGTCATGGTATCCCGCCGGAATTGACCGACAAGGTGATGGAGCCGTTCTTTACCACCCGTGCCGTGGGCGGCGGATCGGGGTTGGGCCTGCCGATGGTCAAAGGCTTTGCAGAGCAATCGAACGGGTTCCTGCAACTCGAGTCCAGCGTCGGGCAGGGGACAACGGTGACGATCTACCTGCCGCTGACGAACGCGCGCGCACAAACCCCGGTGCCGCAACCGAAACCGACGGCAGAGACCGCCAGCGCCAAGGGCAAGCTCCTGATCGTCGAAGACAACCTGCAATTGCTGGGGATTTTGCGCACGAAGCTGACGATGGATGGCTATGACGTGGTCGCTTGTGAGAACGGCGAGGCGGCCGCGCAGGTGATTGCCGGGCGCACCGACTTCGATCTGGTGCTGTGTGACATGGTCATGCCGGGCGATGTGCAGGGGCTGGATTTCCTGCGCATTGTCAAACAGACCAGCGAGAATACCCGGTTTATCCTGATGTCCGGCTATGCGCCGGTGAATTCCGATGATGATCGCGACCTGCTGAGTGAAGTCGATCTGTTCATGGAAAAACCCCTGAACCTCACCCGCTTGGAAGATGCCATCTCTGGTCTGTTGCAGGGCCGGGTCAAGCGGCCGGAACCTGCGCAATAGATCAGCGCGGCCCCCGGCAGCGTTCGGATCGGGATCAGCGATGACATTCTGTCGCGCGCCCACGGCGGCGATTTGCGCGTTTCGCATTTGCGGCCGCCGCGAACCCGCTACATTCTGCGCAACGAAGATCAGCCCTGGGCGGCTGGTCCTTGAAGGTTGGCCGCAGGACAACTGGCCCGATGCCGCACTGACAGAAAGGACACATCATGTACCTTGCCATGAACCGTTTCATCGTAGCGCAAGACAATGCCGCCGCGTTCGAGGAGCTTTGGCTGAACCGCGAAAGCCGCCTGAACGAGATGGACGGCTTTCGCGCCTTCCATATGCTCAAAGGTCCCGAAACAGAGGGCAAGATCCTCTACGCATCCCATACCGTGTGGGAATCCGAGGCCCATTTTTTGGAATGGACGCGGTCGCAGCAGTTCCGCGACGCGCATGCCAAGGCCGGACAGAAACGCAAATTGCACGAAGGCGCGCCGGTCTTTGAGGGGTTCACATCGATCCAGTCGGTGGCCGCGACCCCTGCCTGACCCGGTGTGCAAGTGCCGTGCCGAACCACGGGGCGGGGTGATGGAAACGTGCGCGGCGGCGGGCCGACATCCTGCTTGACCGACCCGCAGCAATGACATATCCACCCACCCAGATTGAGCGGGCGTTGTGTAGTGGTAAGACCTTAGCCTTCCAAGCTAATGACGCGGGTTCGATTCCCGCCGCCCGCTCCAGACCTTTTCCCGGCCTCCCCCTGATACTCTGCCAGACCCACGCCGATTGACGCGCGCGATACATGCCGCGTGATGCTTTGCGGCCTGTCAGTGGCGCTATGACGCATCCGCGCCGGGGGTGGGGCGGCGGTGGGTTGCCTTGACCTCTACCGGGTTGCGCGGCTACTAGACGGGGCCGAATTTTGGGGGACTGGATGGCCGGACCGGACAAGAACGAAGAGCGCGAAATCTCCCGCGAGTTGGGAACGCTGCGCGCGCTCTGGCCCTTTCTGCGCCCCTATCGGCGGCTGCTGGTGGCGGCGCTGGGCGCGCTGATCCTGACCTCTGTCATCTCGCTGATCCTGCCGCTGGCGGTACGCCGCGTGGTGGATAATTTCAACGTCGAGGACGGGCAGGTTCTGGACGCCTATTTCGCCGCCGCGCTGGGCATTGCCGGGGCGCTCGCCGTGGGGACGGGGCTGCGCTATCTGCTGGTGACGCGGTTGGGCGAACGGGTCGTGGCCGATATCCGCAAGGCGGTGTTCGACCGGGTGATCGGGCTGTCGCCTGCCTTTTATGAGCGGATCATGACCGGCGAGGTGCTGAGCCGTATCACCACCGACACGACGCTGATCCAGTCGGTGATCGGCTCTTCGGTATCGATCGCGCTGCGCAATGTCCTGATTTTTGCGGGCGGCATGGTGCTGATGCTGATGACCTCGCCCAAGCTGACGGGGCTGGTGCTGTTGATCGTGCCGCTTGTCGTGGTGCCGATCCTCACGCTGGGGCGCCGTCTGCGCAAGATCAGCCGCGAGAACCAGGATTGGATCGCAGCCTCGTCCGGCAATGCGTCCGAGGCGCTGACCGCCGTCCAGACGGTGCAGGCCTTCACCCATGAAACCGCCAGCCGCGCGTCGTTCTCCGAAGTGACCGAAAAAAGCTATATCTCGTCCAAGAAGCGCGTCGATACCCGCGCGCTGATGACGGTGATCGTGATTTTCCTGGTATTCTCGGGCATTGTCGGCGTGCTGTGGATTGGCGCGCGCGATGTGCGGGCAGGGGCGATGACGCCGGGCGTGCTGATCCAGTTCGTGATCTACGCGGTGCTGGTCGCCGGGGCCGTCGCTGCGCTGTCCGAAATCTGGAGCGAGCTTCAACGCGCCGCCGGGGCCACCGAACGGCTGATCGAATTGCTGAACGCGCGTGACGATGTCAACGACCCCGCGCAGCCTGCGCCGCTGGCCCGCCCGGTCAAGGGCGCGATTGCCTTTGAAAACATCCGGTTTTCCTATCCCGCGCGGCCCGGCACGCAGGCGCTCAACGATGTCAGCCTGACGATCGCGCCGGGCGAAACCGTGGCCTTTGTCGGCCCCTCGGGCGCGGGCAAGACCACGATCATCCAGCTTTTGCTGCGGTTCTATGATCCGCAATCGGGTGTTGTGCGCCTTGATGGGCAGGATATCGCAACATTGGCGCGGGACGATTTCCGGCGCGAGATCGCGCTTGTGCCGCAGGACCCGGTGATCTTCGCCGCCTCCGCCCGCGAGAATATCCGCTTTGGCCGTCTGGACGCCACCGATGCAGAGGTCGAAGCCGCCGCCAAGGCCGCCGCTGCGCATGAGTTCATCGCCAAGCTGCCGGAAGGCTATGACAGCGATGTCGGCGAACGCGGCGTGATGCTGTCGGGCGGACAAAAGCAGCGCATCGCTATTGCCCGCGCGATCCTGCGTGACGCGCCGATCCTGCTGCTGGACGAGGCGACCTCGGCCCTCGATGCGCAGAGCGAGCGCGCGGTGCAAGAGGCGGTGGACCTGCTGTCGCATGGGCGCACGACGCTGATCGTGGCGCACCGTCTGGCGACCGTGAAAAAGGCGGATCGCATCGTGGTGATGGATCAGGGGCAGGTGGTCGCACAAGGCCCGCATGACGCGCTGGTGGCCGAAGGCGGGCTTTATGCGCAACTGGCCCGGCTGCAATTCACTGACGGTTTCGCCGCCGAATAAGACCCGGTTTTCCGGTGCAAGAGGGAAGGCACCCTGCAATTCCCCTTCACTTCTGCGGGTTTCCGGTCAGACTGTGTCCAAACAGACCAATGTGGAGGGAATCATGGGTTTATTCAGCTTTTTCAAACGGTCCGGCAAAAAAGTTGCCGAGGACGAAGCCACGCCAACAGCCGAGGCGCTGAAAAAGGAAGTCGCGGATTTGGGATTGGATGCCGAGGGCGTCGAAATCTCGGTCGAGGGGGATACCGTGAAGCTCGCCGGGGCTGCGGGCAATGATGAGCTGAAGGAAAAGCTGATCCTTGCCGTGGGCAATATCGATGGCGTCGCCGCAGTGGAAGACAACACCTCTGGCGCGGGGAGCGAGCCTGTCTTCCATACCGTCGAAAAGGGCGACACGCTTTGGGCGATCGCGGAAAAGACGATGGGCAACGGGTCGAAGTATCAAGAGATCTTCGAGGCCAACAAGCCGATGCTGAGCCATCCTGACAAGATCTATCCCGGTCAGGTGCTGCGCATCCCGCAGTAAACCATAAGCGGCGATCAGGACGAAAAGGCCGTGCCGGAAGGCGCGGTCTTTGCTATTATGGCTGACGTTTGGTCAACCGGAGTGACGCCGCGTCCGCAATCTGCCGGATACTGGGCAAAACTTGCGCAAACTGGCATTAGAGCACATCTTTGGAGGAGAGGTCGGGCGCGGGGAGCGCGCTGGCCGGCAAAATGGGAGGACTCGTCGATGGCGTTTGCAACTGTCGAAGACCGCAATGCGATTGAGCAGGAAATGCCATGGGAGGCGCGCGACGTCCCGAAGACGCTGTATGCGTTGCTGACCCGTACCGCGACCCGCTTTCCCAAGAATAACGCCGTCAGCTATCAGCTTCTGTCCGGTCCCAAGGACAAGGCCGAAACGCTGACCTGGTCCGAATTGCACGGCAAGGTGACGCAAGCTGCGAACCTGTTCCGGTCGCTGGGCGTGGGGCCGAAGGACGTTGTGGCCTTCATCCTGCCCAATTGTAACGAAACGATCCTGACCCTGCTGGGCGGCGCTGTTGCGGGGATCGCGAACCCGATCAACCCGCTGCTGGAACCCGAACAGATTGGGTCGATCCTGCGCGAAACCGGTGCCAAGGTGGTCGTGACGCTCAAGCCGTTCCCGAAAACCGATGTGGCCCAGAAAACCGCCGAGGCAGTGCGCCACGCGCCCGCCGTTCACACGGTGCTGGAAGTGGACCTGCTGCGCTATCTGACGCCGCCCAAGAAGTGGATCGTCCCCTTCCTGCGGCCCAAGATGTCCGGCAACCCGCACGCGGCGTACAAGGATTTCAACACCGAACTGGCCAAGCAGCCCAAGACGCTGCAATTTGACGACCCGCAAGAGGATCGCGTCGCCTTCTATTTCCATACGGGCGGCACGACGGGTATGCCGAAGGTCGCGCAGCATCTTTATTCGGGCATGATCTATAACGGCTGGATCGGGCACACGCTGCTTTACACCGAAGAGGACAACATCATGTGTCCGCTTCCGCTGTTCCACGTCTTTGCCTGCCACGTGATCCTGATGGCCGCTGTCACGGCGGGGTCTCACGTGGTGTTCCCGACGCCGCAGGGCTATCGCGGCGATGGGGTGTTCGACAATTTCTGGAAGCTGATCGAACGCTGGAAGATCACTTTCATCATCACCGTGCCGACGGCGATTTCCGCCAAGATGCAGCGCCCGGTCAATGCGGATATCTCGACGGTGAAGACCGCGTTCTCCGGATCGGCCCCGCTGCCGCAGGAATTGTTCCGCCGGTTTGAGAAAGCGACCAATATCACCATCGTCGAAGGCTATGGCCTGACGGAGGCGACCTGCCTTGTGTCCTGCAATCCGGTCGAGGGTGAAAAGAAGATCGGCTCCATCGGGATCACCTTCCCCTATACGGATGTGAAGATCTTCAAGCAGACAGGGGACGGCGACGCGATTGAGGCCGGAGTCGACGAGATTGGCGAAATCTGTATCTCCAACCCCGGTGTCTATGTCGGAAAGACCTATACCGAAGCCGACAAGAACCGCGACCTGTATTACGGCAAGTATCTGCGCACCGGCGATCTGGGCCGGATCGATGCGGATAGCTATCTGTGGATCACCGGACGGGCGAAAGACCTGATCATTCGCGGCGGTCACAATATCGACCCCGCAGAGATCGAAGAGGCGCTGTTGGGCCATGACGCCATCGCCTTTGCCGGGGCCATCGGCCAGCCGGACGCCCATGCGGGCGAGGTGCCTTGCGTCTATGTCGAACTGGTCGACGGGCATAACGTGACCGTTGAGGAATTGTCGGAATACTGCAAGATCAACGTCCATGAGCGCGCAGCTCAGCCCAAATATATCGAGATTTTGGATGAATTGCCGAAGACGGCGGTGGGTAAGATCTTCAAACCCGACCTGCGGAAAAGCGCAATCAAGCGGGTTTATAACGAAGCGCTTGAAAAAGCCGGTCTGAAGGCGCGTGTCGAATCCGTTCTGGACGACAAGAAGCGCGGCTTGATCGCCGAGGTCGAGTTGAACGGTGCCGACCGCTCTGCGGTTGCGGAAACTCTGGGCAGCTTCACCCGCCCGTGGGAAGAGCTGAGCGCAGAGAAACTGGCCGCCGAATAAGCCCGGAAACGGTTACCGCATATCCCGGCAGGCGCGTTTTGGCCCGCCTGACCAAACCGGATGCAAATCCACGAACGTCGCGCGAAGCCGGAAGGGGCCGCGCGACGTTCTGCTTGTCAGGCGCGGCGTTTCGGGGAAGGTTGCCTCAGACCACGCGAAGGGGGATGTGCGATGCCCGATTACGATCAGCTTCTAGATGCCGAGATGAAGGCCTATCTGGCGCGCTGCGATGCGCTGTATCCGCCCGATGCGGTGACGCTGGATATTGCCGGACAACGCCGGGTTTATGACGCGATGTGCGCCGATTTCGACGTGGGCCGCCCCGATGGCGTGGCCGTCAAGGATGAGCCGCAGGGCGGCGTTCCCTGCCGGCACTACACACCGGCGGACCCGGCGGGAACCGTGATCTATTACCATGGTGGCGGCTTTGTCGTGGGCGGTCTGGACAGCCATGACAGCATCTGCGCCGAGATTTGCGCCAAGACCGGGCTGCGGGTCGTCTCTGTCGATTATCCGCTTGCGCCTGAACATCACTATCCCGAGGATTTCGACGCAGCTTGGCGTGCCTATGTGGCGATCAGCGCGGCGTGGCCGGGGCCGGTGGTGCTGGCTGGGGACAGTGCGGGCGGCAACCTTGCCGCCGCGATCTGCCACAAGGCACGGGGCGCGGGGCCAATGCCGATGGGGCAGGTGCTGATCTATCCGGGGCTGGGGGGCGACTGGTCTTGGCCGTCCTACATCGAACATGCCGATGCGCCGCAACTAACCACGCGGGACATGCAGTTCTACCAGCAGATCAGGTTCGGCGGCGAGCCGCCTGCAAACGATCCCGGCTGCGCGCCGCTGCGGGACAGCGATTTTGCCGGGTTGGTTCCGACGGTCTGCGTATCTGCACAGTGCGACCCGCTCGCCTCCGATAGCGAGGTTTATGTCCAGCGTATTCAGCAGGCCGGCGGGCAGGCGATGTGGATCGACGAGGCCGGGCTGGTCCACGGGAATTTGCGCGCCCGCACCATGAGCCAGAGGGCGGCGAACAGTTTTGAACGTATCTGCGGCGCGATTTCCGGGTTGGCGCAGGGGCGCTGGCCCGCCGTCTAGACCACAGGGTGCGCTGGCGGCCTAGACCGCCACAGCGTGCGACGAGCCGTCCAGCGTTTCCTCGTCCAGCCGCGCGGCCAGAATGCGCAACAGCGGATAGGCGGCCTTGTCCACATGCAGGTTATCGCCTGACAGGGTGACGAAGGGCGCGAATTCCGTCGCCAAGTCCTGCATCTTGCGACGCAACTGCGCGTGATCTTCGGCTGTGCCCGTGGTCAGCCGCCCGATTTCGATCCGGCCATAGCACATCATCTGTTCGATCAATTCGGCCACAAGGAACTGGTTCCCCGACATTGCAATGCCGCGCTTGGTGGCGAAATGGCCATCGGCGATGCGAGCCAGATAATCGGCGGTCGATGTCGCGTTGTGCAGATAGCCCTGCGGATAGCGCGAAATCGCCGAGGCCCCCAGCCCGATCAGCCACGGGCTTGCATCATCGGTATAACCCTGAAAATTCCGGTGCAGCCGCTTTTCGGCCAGCGCAGAGGCCAGCCCGTCATGGGGTTTCACGAAATGGTCGATGCCGATCTGGATATACCCGGCCGTCGTCAGCCGCTCTGCCAGCGCGTCGAACAGCACCAGCCGCATCCGCGGATCGGGCAGGGCGTCTTCCGGGATCAGCGATTGGCGGCGCGACATCCACGGCACATGCGCATAGCCGAAGGCGGCGATGCGATCAGGGTCCAGCGCCAGCACTTTGTCCAGCGTGTCATTCAGCGTGTCCAAGGTCTGAAACGGCAGACCATAGAGGATATCGAGGTTGATATTCGTCACGCCCAACTCACGCAGACCATCCACGCAGAAGGCCGTCTCGGCATAGCTTTGAAGCCGCCCGATGGACTCCTGCACCTTGGGATCGAAATCCTGCACGCCAAGGCTGGCGCGGTTCATCCCGGCGGCGACCAGTGCCTCCAGCCGGGGCATGTCGATTTCTGTCGGGTCGATCTCGACGCTGAATTCGGCGCCGTCCATACGCGGGAAATGCGCGTCGAATGTGGCCATCAATGTTTCGACGGCTTGCGGGGTCAGCAGGGTCGGGGTGCCGCCGCCGATGTGAATCCGCTCGGCCTTTACGCCGTTCAGACGCGCGCCGGCCAGCGTGATTTCACGCTGCAGATGGGCCACGTAATTGTCCACGGGACCGTCCGTCTTGGTGCCCTGCGTGCGGCAAGCGCAGAACCAGCACAGCCTGCGACAGAAAGGCACATGCATGTAGAATGAAACCGCCTCTCCCTGCGGGACAGTCCGCATCCACTGGGCTGCGGTGGCCTCATCCGCGATGGGCACGAAGCGGTTAGCGGGGGGATAGCTGGTGTATCGCGGCACACGTGCGTCAAATAAACCATGGCGGGAGAAGGCATTTTCGTGTTTCATGGGCGGAACTTGTCTGAGTCTTCCTTTTCACTCCTTGACCCAGATCAAGCAGGCGCGCGAACACAATGAAACAAACACCTGAACTTATCAGCGGAGATTGCTCCGAATGCCCGATCCGACACCGGGCGGTCTGCTCGCGGTGCGAGCCGGAGGAATTGGATGAGCTTGAACAGCTGAAATATTACCGCACCTACAAGGCCGGTCAGACCATCGCCGTGCGCGGTGACGACCTGACAACGGTATCGTCGGTCGTGACCGGGACAGCCACGCTGAGCCGGGTGATGGAGGATGGGCGGACCCAGATCGTCGGGCTGCTTTTGCCTTCTGATTTCATTGGGCGTCCGGGGCGCACCCATGCGCAATACGATATTCAGGCGATCAGCGACGTGACGCTGTGCTGTTTCCGCCGCGCGCCATTCGAACAGATGGTGACGCGCACGCCGCATGTGTCCGAGCGGATGCTTGAAATGGCGCTGGATGAACTGGATGCCGCGCGCGACTGGATGCTGCTTCTGGGCCGCAAGACCGCGCGCGAGAAAGTCGCGTCCTTCCTGCTGTTGATCCAGAAGCGATCGGCCCGGCCCGGCGGTGAAGAACTGGGCGAGGATCTTCGGCTGGAATTGCCCCTGACGCGCGAGGTCATGGCGACCTATCTGGGGCTGACCATCGAAACCGTGTCGCGCCAACTGACCGCGCTGCGCAAGGATGGTGTGATCGACGTTCAGGGCAAGAAAGTGATCGTGATCAAGGATCTCATCGCGCTGATGATGGAATCGGGCGATGACGATGATGGCGGTATTCTCGACTAAGGCGTCATCCTAGATGGGCGCTTTCACCGCGATGTCGGGGCCGCGCGCGCCCGAACGGTCGGTCATCGTCCATGCGGATGACACGTGGTACGGCCATATCCTGCGGGGCGAGGCGGGGTTTTTCGAAAAACTGGGGCAGGCGCTGATCGCGGCGGGCTATGCGCCCCGGATTGTGCGCGATGGCGACCTTAACGCGGTGGCGTTGATGGCGCAGACCCGTCCGCAGATCGTTGTCGGCCCGAAGCGGCACCGCGGCGCGCATATCTGGCATGCGCACCCCTCTTACATCCGCAACTACTGGTATCTCGACCCGCAAGGCTATTTCTGGAACTCTTCGCTGGTCGAGGCGGCGTTCGACCCGCAGCAGATCGACGGCGCCCGCGCCCGGCAGTTCATGCGGCAGCTTCGCCAGCGCATGATCGGCAAGAACCTGTCGAAACGGCCACAGCCGCCGCGCAGTGCCGCCGGTTTGCCCCCGGCAAGCGTTTTTGTCGTCACGCAGGATATCGAAAAATACCGCGACCGGGTGCATGACCTCACGACCGAGGAAATGATCCGCACCGCCGCAGCATGGGCTGGGCACGTCTATGTCAAACTGCATCCGCTGCAATCGCCCGAACGGCAGGCGCAGATCACCGGGCTATGCGACAGTCTGGACAACGTGACCGTGCAGGATGCCAGCGTGCATGACCTGATTGCGGCTTGTGACGTAGTGGTGACGCAGAATTCTGCGGTGGGGTTCGAGGCGCTAATGCAGGCCAAGCCCGTGCTGACCTGTGCGCGCTGTGATTACCATCATGCCAGCCTTGTCTGCCGCGATACCGACGCGCTGGCGCATAACCTGACGCGGGCCAGGGACTTTGCCGACGGTTTCCAATTTGCCAAGTATTTCTATTGGTTTCTGGCGCAGCAGATGCTCAAGCCGCAGGATGATGACTTCGCCGCGCGCGCGATGCAGCGCCTGTTGGGTGGCCAGCCATAGGGTGCGCTGAGCACCCGCCAATATAGCCCACTTGACCACCTTACATAATAAGCGCTTGATCTGGATCAAGGTTGGGCCGGGAGCGGGGGCTTAGTCCAATCTAGGAACGGGCAAGTCATGTCCGTGATTCTGACACGCGAAGGTATTGAGGGGCAATAAATGTCACAAACCGTCAAACTTATCGCGCTTGGTCTGGTGTCTCTGGTCGCGCTTTACGCGGGCTATCAGGGCGTCGATCTGGCGTTTCGCGTGCACGGGATTCTGATCTTCCTTGTTGCAGCGGGCATGTTCATCTGGACGCTGCGCCAAACGGGAGAAACAGTACCAGTCGTCGATGCCAATGGGTATATGGACGGCGTCGTGCGCGCAGGTGTAATCGCTACGGCTTTCTGGGGGGTCGTAGGCTTTGCTGCGGGGGTGTTCATCGCCTTCCAACTGGCATTTCCGGTCTTGAATTTCGATTGGGGCCAACCCTTTACCAATTTCGGACGGCTCAGACCGCTGCACACAAGTGCGGTGATTTTTGCGTTTGGGGGCAATGCTCTCATCATGTCCGCCTTCTATGTGGTGCAGCGCACGTCGGGCGCGCGCCTGTTTGGCGGCAATCTCGCGTGGTTTGTCTTTTGGGGGTATCAGCTGTTCATCGTGCTGGCCGCCACCGGCTATCTGCTGGGTGCGACACAGTCGAAGGAATATGCCGAACCTGAATGGTACGTGGATATCTGGCTGACCCTTGTCTGGGTGGCCTTCCTGGTTGTCTTCCTTGGCACGATCTTCAAGCGCCGGGAAAAGCACATCTATGTCGCCAACTGGTTCTTCCTTGCCTTCATCATCACCGTTGCGATGCTGCATATCGTCAACAACCTGTCGATCCCGGTGACGATCTGGGGGTCCAAATCGGTGCAGGTCTTCGCGGGTGTGCAGGATGCCATGACGCAGTGGTGGTACGGTCACAACGCCGTGGGCTTCTTCCTGACCGCCGGGTTCCTGGGCATGATGTACTATTTCGTGCCGAAACAGGCAGAGCGCCCGGTCTATTCCTACAAGCTATCGATCATCCACTTCTGGGCACTGATCTTCATCTATATCTGGGCCGGTCCGCACCACTTGCATTACACCGCGCTGCCGGACTGGGCGTCGACCCTTGGCATGGTGTTCTCCATCGTGCTCTGGATGCCGTCCTGGGGCGGGATGATCAACGGCCTGATGACCCTGCAAGGGGCGTGGGACAAGCTGCGGACAGACCCGATCATTCGGATGTTCGTCATCTCCATCGCGTTCTACGGCATGTCGACCTTCGAGGGTCCGATGATGTCGATCCGCGCGGTCAACAGCCTGAGCCACTATACCGACTGGACCATTGGTCACGTTCACTCCGGCGCACTTGGCTGGAACGGCATGATCTCCTTCGGGGCGCTCTACTTCCTTGCGCCGCGCCTTTGGGGCCGCAAAGAGATGTACTCTCTGCCCGCGATCAACTGGCACTTCTGGCTCGCCACCATCGGTATCGTCCTTTACGCGGCGTCGATGTGGGTGACCGGGATCATGGAAGGCCTGATGTGGCGTGAAGTGGACAGCCAAGGGTTCCTGGTGAACTCCTTCGCGGACACCGTGAGCGCGAAATTCCCGATGTATGTGGTGCGTGGCACAGGTGGCCTGCTCTATCTCACGGGTGCGATCATCATGGTGTGGAACTTGTGGATGACGATCCGGGGCGGCGAACGTGTCCGCGCCCAGGTCGGCGTTCCGGCTGAGTAAAGGGGATCACGAAGATGGGTATTCTCGACAAACACGCGATCCTCGAAAAAAGCCCGACACTGCTTTTGGTGTCGTCGCTTCTGGTGGTCACGATTGGTGGCATCGTAGAGATCGCACCGCTTTTCTACCTCGAAAATACGATCGAGGAAGTCGAAGGGGTGCGGCCCTACAGCCCGCTGGAACTGGCTGGCCGCGATATCTATGTCCGGGAAGGGTGCTATGTGTGCCACTCCCAGATGATCCGGCCCATGCGGGACGAGGTGGAACGTTACGGCCATTACAGCCTTGCCGCCGAATCCATGTATGACCACCCGTTCCAATGGGGCTCCAAGCGGACGGGGCCTGACCTTGCCCGTGTGGGCGGCCGCTATTCGGATGCGTGGCATGTGGATCACCTGATCGACCCGCAATCGGTGGTGCCGGAATCTGTCATGCCGAAATACGGCTTCCTGATGCGGACGCAGATCGATGGCGAGCATATCGCCGACGTCATGCGCACGCACCGTATCGTCGGCGTGCCCTATACGGACGCGCAGATCGAAGTGGCCTATGCGGACTTCCAGGTTCAGGCCGATCCCGACGGCGATTACGATGGCCTGCTGGAGCGTTATCCCGGCGCGGTCGTGTCCAACTTCGACGGGCAGGACGCCCTGACAGAGATGGACGCGCTGGTGGCCTATCTACAGGTTCTGGGCACGATGGTGGATTTTTCCACCTTCACCCCGGACGCAAGCCGCTAAGGAGGGCTGAGGATGCAAGACACATATTCCTGGCTCCGCGAACTGGCCGATAGCTGGGTTCTGATTGCCTTGTTCGTCTTCTATGTCGGCGCGATTTTCTGGGCCTTCCGGCCCGGATCCCGCCGCACACATGACGAGATTGCGCAGATCCCGCTTCGCAACGACACTTTGAGCGAAAGGGAGGCAAAGTAATGGCCGACCACGATAAAGAAACGGACAATGTCACCGGCATTGATACCACCGGCCACGAGTGGGACGGTATCAAGGAGCTCAACACGCCGTTGCCGCGCTGGTGGCTCTGGACCTTCTATCTGACCATCATCTGGGGCATTGGCTATTCGATCGCCTATCCGGCATGGCCGCTGCTTTCCAGTGCGACGGCCGGGGTGCTGGGCTTTTCCACCCGCGCCAATGTCGCGGCGGATATCGAAATGTTCAAAGAGCGCAATGCCGAAGTCTCTGCCGAACTGGCCAGCGCCGACCTGACAGAGGTCGTGCCGGGCACGCCGGTCCATGATTTCGCGGTGGCGGGCGGTGCGGCGGTCTTCCGCAGCAACTGTTCGCAATGCCACGGGTCTGGCGCGGCGGGGGCCAAAGGCTATCCCAACCTGCTGGACGATGACTGGCTGTGGGGCGGCGCTGTGGACGAGATCGAAGCAACGATCCGCCACGGTATTCGCAACGCGACCGACGACGATGCCCGCTGGTCCGAGATGCCGAAATTCGGTGACATCCTCGAGCGGGATGAAATCCTTGCCACCGCGCAATACGTCCTGTCGCTTTCGGGCAGCGAGACAGATGCGCAACTGGCCGCGCAGGGTGAAGAGTTGTTCATGGACAACTGCGCAACCTGCCACGGCGATTCCGGTGAGGGCGACATCGCGCAAGGGGCGCCGCAGCTGTCGGATGCGATCTGGCTGTATGGCGGCGATCTCGACACGGTTGTTGAATCGATCACGAATGCCCGTTTCGGCGTTATGCCCGCTTGGGGGCAGCGCCTGAGCGAGGCCGATGTGAAAGCCGTCGCGCTATACGTGCACCAGCTGGGAGGAGGGGAGTAATCACCTCCTGAGTGCACGCGGGCCGCAGGATGACCTCCCGGCGGCCCATCAGACCCCCGACGCCTGCGCCCCTGTTCGCGCAATCCTGCGCAGGCTGTCGAGGGCAAAGCAGGGCCTCTGTTTCAGGGGCCCTGCCGCTTTTTGTAGCCTGCCCATCGGACGCGGCTTCAGGACATGTAGCAAAGCCTGTCAGGATATACACCGTTTTTTCGAACGCGCTGGATCGTCTTGCGGGCGCGCGGTCAGCGTTGGAACCAGGTCGGCGCATCCCAGAAGGCGCGCTGGGCTTCGTCCTCGGCATCGGCGCGCGACACGCCGATATCGTTGAGCAGGTGATCGTCCAGTTTGCTCAGCGCGTGGCGTTCGCGGCGCACCTCGTACATGTGACGCAGATTGTCCCGAACCGGGGTATCCAGCCGCGAGGCTGTGCGAAAACTGTTTGCGAGAATTCCAATCATTTGTAAGCTCCTTTTAGCGTGTGAAGTCAGTTTTGCTCAGTAATGGCAAATTACAAAGGAAACGGATTTTCGCTTATGTAAGTCAGGATTACACGATGGAATGGCGAGACCTCCCCCCGCTGGCAGCGATCCGGGCCTTCGCGGCCTTTGCGGATACCGGGAATGTGCAGGCTGCGGGCGCGGCGCTGAATGTCAGTCATGCGGCGATCAGCCAGCAATTGCGCGCGTTGGAGGATCACCTTGGCCTTGCGCTGCTAGACCGGTCCGGGCGCGCGATGACGCTGACGCCCGAGGGCCGCGCGTTGGCGGCGGCAACGCTCGAAGGGTTCGGCAAGATGGCCGGGGCTGTCGCGGAACTTACCGGCGCCGAGGCGGATCGCCCTTTGCAGATCTCCACCACGGCGAGCTTCGCCGCCAATTGGCTGATGCCGCGTCTGGGGGGATTTCGCGCGGAATACCCAGAGATCGACCTTGTCATATCAGCCGCGCCGCAGCGGGTGGACCCGGCCCCCGGCGGTGTCGATCTGGCCCTGCGTTATGGTGACGGGGACTGGTCCGGTGTCGACAGCGAATTGCTGATGGGCGCGCCCATCGTCGGTGTGGCGGCCCCTTCGCTGTTCGGGGGCGCACCGCCCGAGGATCTGACCGAACTGACCGAATACACGTGGTTTCAGGAATTGGGCACGCATGAAGGTTCTGACTGGTTGGGGCCGCGCGGGCTGCGCGCCAGCACTGGCGTCGTCACGGTGCCGGGAAACCTTGCGATCGACGGCGCCCGTGCGGGGGAGGGAATCGCGCTGACGGCACGCATCGCGGTCGAAGCCGACCTTGCCTCGGGTGGGCTGATTTGTCTCTTCGAACTGCGCAGCGAAGCGGGCTATTACATGGTGACACGCCCCGGAGTTTTACGCCCGCCGTTGCGCAAGCTGATGAAGTGGCTACGCGCGGAGGCTGGGCGCTCAAAAAGTTGATGCAGATCAAGGTGCCAGATGGCGCGTGGCTGCAAAACCGACGGGCGAACAGGAGTGTAGCGAATGTCTGATTCTGAAGTTCCCCAGCTTTACGCGCCGCGAGAACCGATCTTTCCACGCCGTGTGTCCGGCTTTTTCCGGACCATGAAGTGGTGGATTCTCGCAATCACGCTGGGCATTTACTACCTCACGCCGTGGATTCGCTGGGACCGCGGCCCGCAATTGCCCGATCAGGCTGTTCTGATTGATCTGGCCAATCGGCGCTTCTACTTCTTCTGGATCGAAATCTGGCCGCATGAATTCTACTTCGTGGCCGGGCTGCTAATCATGGCGGGTCTGGGGCTGTTCCTGTTCACCTCTGCGCTAGGCCGGGTCTGGTGCGGCTATACCTGTCCGCAGACCGTGTGGACCGACCTGTTCATTCTGGTGGAACGTTGGATCGAAGGCGACCGCAACGCGCGGGTGCGCCTGTGGAAGGCCGACTGGGATGCCCGCAAGGTGCGCCTGCGGGTGACGAAGTGGGTGGCGTGGCTGCTGATCTCTGTCGCGACGGGCGGGGCTTGGGTGTTCTATTTCGCCGATGCGCCGACCCTGCTGCGCGATCTGGTGACGTTCTCGGCCCACCCGGTCGCCTATACGACGATTGCCGTCCTGACCGCGACGACCTTCGTCTTTGGCGGCTTCATGCGCGAACAGGTCTGCATCTATATGTGCCCGTGGCCGCGTATTCAGGGCGCGATGATGGATAGCGACACGCTGACCGTGGCCTATCGCGACTGGCGCGGCGAGCCGCGTGGCAAGCACCGCAAGGCGGAAGGGGCAGAGAACCTTGGCGATTGCATCGATTGCATGGCCTGCGTGAATGTCTGCCCGATGGGGATCGACATCCGCGATGGCCAGCAGATGGAATGCATCACCTGCGCGCTGTGCATCGATGCCTGCGATGACATGATGGCCAAAATCGGCAAGGAGCGTGGTCTGATCGACTATCTCGCCCTGTCCGATGAGCCGCGCGAGCGGTCCGGCGAAAAGCCGCGTCCGATCTGGCATCACGTCTTCCGCACCCGGACGGTGCTTTATACCGGCCTCTGGAGCCTTGTGGGCGTCGCCTTGCTGTGGGCGCTGTTCATCCGCCCGGATATCGAAATGACCGTGGCCCCGGTGCGCAATCCCACATTCGTGACCCTGTCCGATGGGTCGATCCGCAACACCTATGACATCCGTTTGTTGAACAAGCATGGCGAAGAACGGCCCTTCCGCATCTCTGTCGCGGGTGATCCCTCGCTTCGGGTCCGGGTCGAGGGTACACCTTACGAAACGGTTGAGGTCAGCGCCGATTCCACCCAGTTGCAGCGCGTCTATGTGGTTGCGCCGCCCAATTCCGAACCGGCCAGGAACGACCGGACGGAGTTCCGCTTCTGGGTCGAAGACACCACCAATGGCGACCGCGCCTACAAGGACACGACGTTCAACGGGAAGGGGCAATGATGGCTCGGCAAATCACAGGCTGGCACGTTCTGGCGATCTTCGTCGTTGGCTTCGGCATCATCATCGCGGTCAATCTGACGCTGGCGTTTCAGGCGGTCCGCACCTTTCCGGGGCTGGAGGTCAAGAACTCCTATGTCGCCTCGCAAAGCTTTGACGCGGACCGCGCGGCGCAACTGGCGCTGGGCTGGGACGCGGCAGCACGGGTCGAGGGTGAGACGCTGACGTTGAGCTTCCTGCGTGACGGCGTGCCGGTACAGCCGGTGATCGAAAAGGCCGTATTTGGCCGGGCCACCACGGTTGCACAGGATCAAGAACCTGCCTTTGCTTGGGATGGCGCGGCCTTTGCCGCCCCGGTGGAAATTGCGCCCGGCAACTGGAACCTCCGGGTCGAGGCGCGCGCGGCGGATGGTACGCTCTTCAAGCAGCGGATCATCGTCGAGGTCGCCAAGTGAGCGTCAGCGCCTGTCCGGCCTGCGGGGCAGGGGAACTTGCCGCGCAGATGGGCCGCCCCGAGGCGACCCATAGCCAGCGTGTGTTTTCCTTGCCGGCCATTCACTGTGCCGGCTGCATCCGCGGCGTCGAACAGACCCTTGCGGGCCTTCAGGGGGTCAGCAATGCGCGGGTCAATTTCTCGCTCAAGCGGGTGGTGGTCCATGCCGATGACGCGGTCAGTGACGCCGATCTTCTGGCCGCGCTGACCGATCGCGGTTTCGAGGCGTACCCGCTGAACTCCGAACTGCTGGAAAGTGATTTCGACGCGCGCGGGCGCGCGCTGCTGTGGCGGATCGGTCTGGCCGGTTTCGCCGTGATGAACGTGATGCTGCTATCCATTGCGGTCTGGTCCGGTGCGCCCGAAGCGACGCGGGATCTGTTCCACTGGATCAGCGCGATGATCGCGATTCCCGTGACAGTGATTGCCGCGCAGCCGTTCTTTGCCTCTGCCTGGACGGCTTTGCGAGGCGGGCGGATGAACATGGACGTGCCGATCGCGCTGGCCGTGGCGATGACCGTGGGCATGTCGCTTTATGAAACAAGCCTTGGCGGGCGTCATGCCTATTTCGACGCGGCGCTGTCATTGACCTTTTTCCTGCTGATCGGCCGCTATCTGGATCACCGGATGCGGCGGGCCGCACGCTCTGCCGCCAAAGAACTGACCGCGATGGAACCGGCTCGCGTGCGGGTGGAAACGCCCGAAGGCGCGCGCGACGTGCCGCTGGCGCAGGTGCAGGTCGGCGATCTTCTGGCCATTCAGGCCGGGGGGCGGCTTGCCGTGGACGGGGTGCTTGAGGACGGCGACAGCCTGCTGGATCTCAGCTTTATCACGGGCGAGGCCGACCCGGTGCCTTCGCGTCCGGGGCAGGTCGTGACGGCCGGGACGATTGCGCTGACAGGGCCGATCAAGGTGCGGGCAACGGCGGTGGGCGACGATAGCACGCTGCGCCGCCTTGCGGCCTTGGTAGAGGTCGCGGAGAACGCGCGCGGCAAGTACCGTTCGCTGTCTGACCGGGCCGCCGCCACCTATGCGCCGGGGGTACATATCCTTGCGGCACTCGCCTTTATCGGATGGATCTGGGCCACGGGCGATTTGCGGCTGGCCTTCAATATCGCGGTGGCGGTGCTGATCATCACGTGCCCCTGCGCGCTGGGACTTGCGGTGCCTGCGGTGGCGACGAATGTGACGGCGCGTTTGTTCAAGAAGGGCGTGATCCTCAAAAGCGCGACCGCGCTCGAACGTTTGTCAGAGGTCGATACCATCGTCTTCGACAAGACCGGGACGCTGACGCGCTCTGCCTTCGATCCGGTGGGGCTGACGCCCGATATGCTACCCACGCTCAAGGCGTTGGCGCTGGCCTCGGACCACCCGCTGTCACAAGCCGTGGTGGCGGGGCTGCCGGATGTCGAACCCGCCGCGCTGGACAATGTGAGCGAGCAGGCCGGGTTCGGGGTGCGCGCGCAACTGAATGGCGTGCCGGTCGCCATGGGTGCGGGCCGCGCCTTTGGGGCCGAGGCGCAGACCGTGTTTTGGACGCAGACCGAAGGCGCGCAGCCGCTGACCTTTTCCGAACGCCCGCTGGATGGCGCGGCGGAGATGATCGCGGCGCTGCACGCGCGGGGCTATCAGACGCGGCTGATCTCTGGCGATAGCGCGACGCGCGTCACGGCCTTGGCAGAGGCACTGGGCATCGGATCGGCGGCGCATGGAGTGTCGCCCGAAGGCAAGGTGGACATGGTCAAGGCGCTGACCGGCGAAGGTCACCGCGTGCTGATGGTGGGTGACGGGCTGAACGATACGGCGGCACTGGCCAGCGCCCATGCGTCCATCGCGCCGTCCTCGGCGCTGGAGGCAAGCCGCAGCGCGGCGGATGCGGTGCTGTTGGGCGGGGATGTGACGCTGATCCCCGAAGTGCTGGCAGAGGCGCGCACGGCGCTGGCGCGGATGCAGCAGAACGTCTTTCTGGCCGGGCTTTACAACGTGATCGCCGTGCCGGTCGCAGCCATCGGCTGGGTTACACCGCTGGTGGCGGCCATTGCCATGTCCGCCAGTTCCATTACGGTCATCGCCAACGCAATGCGAAAGGGAAGAGCCCAATGAACGTGCTGGTCGTCTTGATCCCGGTCTCTCTTGGCCTTGGCCTTCTGGCGCTTGTCGGTTTCATGTGGACGCTGAAGGCGGATCAGTATTCCGATATCGAAGGCGATGCGATGCGCATTCTCGAAGACGACGACATTGCCCCCGAAGACCGTGAGCGCCGGTAACAACGCAGCCTAGGGTCAGGACCCATTGATTTCCGGCTGGCGGCATGATTCACGGTTCGAAAAACGAGCGGTTAACATGTCTGATCTTTTCTGGCTGACGGATGCGCAGATGGCGCGTCTTGCCCCCTTCTTTCCAAAGTCCCACGGCAAGCCACGCGTGGATGACCGGCGTGTGTTGAGCGGGATTATCTTCATCAACCGCAATGGCTTACGATGGCGCGATGCCCCCGCTGCCTATGGGCCACACAAGACGCTCTACAATCGCTGGAAGCGTTGGAGCGACAAGGGCGTCTTCGCCCGGATGATGGCGGGTCTGGCCGCTGAGCATGGCGAACAGAAGACCGTCTTGATCCCCTCTCGGGACATCACTGCGTGATGCCCTGCCGGGCGGTGGACGCAACCTATCTCAAGGCCCACCGGACAGCGACCAGCATGGGCGTGAAAAAGGGGGGTGTGGACGCCTGATCGGACGCACCAAAGGCGGCATGAACACCAAGCTGCACGCCATCTGCAACAGCAAGGGACGCCCACTGAACCTGTTCGTGACCGCAGGACAGGTTAGCGACTACATCGGCGCGCGGGCGTTGCTGAGCAGCTTGCCGGACGTGGATTGGTTGCTTGGGGATCGCGGCTATGATGCCGACTGGTTCAGGGAAGCGTTGCAAGACAAAGGGATACGCGCCTGTATCCCCGGTCGAAAGCAGCGGAAGACACCGGTGAAATACGACAAGCGCCGATACAAACGCCGCAATCGGATCGAGATCATGTTCGGCAGGCTCAAGGATTGGAGGCGCGTGGCGACCCGCTAAGACAGATGCTCCAAGGTGTTCCTCTCAGCAATCGCTTTCGCGGCCATCGTCATCTACTGGCTATGAGTCCTGACCCTAATTCCCGGCGCTCTCCATCTTGCGGTTTGCGATGACCTCTTCGAGCCAGCCAAGCTTCATTTCCGGCACGGAGGACAGCAGCAGGTCGGTATAGTCGTCGAAGGGCGGGGTCAGCACTTCGGACTTGCTGCCATAGCGCTGTACGCGCCCCTGATACATCACCGCGATGGAATCGCTGATCGCCTTCACCGTCGCAAGGTCATGGGTGATGAACAGATAAGCGACATCTTCCACCTCTTGCAGTTTGAGCAGCAGCTTCAAAATCCCGTCGGCGACCAGCGGATCAAGCGCCGATGTGACCTCGTCACAGATGATCAGCTTGGGTTTCGCCGCTAGCGCCCGCGCGATGCAGACCCGCTGTTTCTGACCGCCCGACAATTCCGCCGGGTAGCGGTCCTGGAACCCGTCACCCAGTTCGATTTCGTCCAGAAGTTCCTGAATCCGCCGCTGCTTTTCCGCGCCTTTCAGGCCGAAATAAAACTCCAGCGGGCGGCCGATGATGGTCCCGACCGTCTGGCGCGGGTTCATCGCCACATCGGCCATCTGGTAGATCATCTGCAACTCGCGCAGGTCTTCCTTCGGGCGCGAGGGCTGATCGGGCGTCAGTTCGCGCCCGTCGAAGATGATCTTGCCTTCGCGCGGCGGCAGCAGCCCGGTGATCACACGTGCCAGCGTCGATTTGCCCGATCCGCTTTCCCCCACAACGGCGAGGGTCTGACCCGGATAAAGCTCCACATTCACGCTATGCAGCACATCGAACTTGGTGCCCTTGTAGCGCGCTGTGATCCCCTCGCAGCGCAGCACGGGATCGCCCTGCGGCGGCTTTTCGGGATGTTCGATGGAACGGACGGTCACAAGCGCGCGGGTATATTCCTCGCGCGGGGCGTTGATGATCTGATCGGTGGTGCCGTATTCCACCATGTCGCCCATCTTCAGCACCATGATGTCATCGCTGACCTGTGCCACAACGGCGAGGTCATGGGTGATATAAAGCGCGGCAACGCCCGTATCGCGGATCGCCCGCTTGATCGCGGCCAGAACGTCGATCTGGGTGGTCACGTCCAGCGCTGTCGTCGGCTCGTCGAACACGACCAGATCGGGTTCCGGGCAAAGCGCAAGCGCCGTCATGCAGCGCTGCAACTGCCCGCCGGAGACTTGGTGCGGAAAGCGGTCCCCGATTTTTTCCGGGTCCGGCAGGCCAAGCTGACGAAACAGGTCCACAGCGCGGGCCGTGGCCTCGGACTTGGTGAACTTGCCGTGGCGCACTGCCGCTTCGATCACCTGTTCCATGATCTTCTTGGCCGGGTTGAAGCTGGCCGCCGCAGATTGCGACACATAGGTCACTTCGCTGCCGCGCAGGCTGCGCACGTCTTTCAGGCCCGATTTCAGAATATCGCGCCCGTTGACCCAAACCTCGCCGCCGGTGATTTCCACCCCGCCGCGGCCATAGGCCATCGTGGCCAGCCCGATGGTGGATTTGCCGGCGCCGGATTCACCGATCAGCCCCAGCACCTTGCCCTTTTCCAGCGCGAAGTCGATGCCGTGGACGATTTCGATCTCATGCGGTTTTTCACCGGGCGGATAGACGGTCGCGCCGATTTTGAGGTTTTTGACCTGAACAAGCGGGGCGCTCATGCTGCGGCCTCCTTCTTGGGGCTGTGAGAGAGCGGGCGACAGAAAGATCGTGTCAGGCTCATCCCCGGCCTCCTTTCAGCGAGGTGGTCCGGTTCAGCACCCAGTCCGCCACGAGGTTCACCGAAATCGCCAGCGTCGCGATGGCGATTGCCGGATAAAGCGCCGCGCCGACGCCATAGACGATGCCTTCGGCATTTTCCTTCACAATGCCGCCCCAGTCCGCAGCGGGCGGTTGTACGCCCAGCCCGAGGAAGGAGAGGGTGGACACGAAGAGCACCATGAAGATGAAGCGCAGGCCCATCTCTGCCACAAGGGGGGAGAGCGCATTGGGCAGGATCTCGCGGAAGATGATCCAGCCGCGCCCTTCACCGCGCAGCTTGGCGGCTTCGACGTAATCCATGACGTTGATGTCCACCGCGACAGCACGTGCGAGCCGGTAGACCCGCGTGGAATCGAGCAGCCCCATGACGAGGATCAGCGCCGGGATCGTCACCGGCGTGACCGACAGGACTACCAGTGCAAAGATCAGCGTCGGGATCGACATCAGCAGATCGACGAAGCGCGACATGAGCTGATCGGCCCAGCCGCCCAGAACCGCCGCCAGAAAGCCAAGGATGGACCCGGTGGTGAAGCTGAGGATCGTCGCCGCGGTCGCGATGAAGATCGTCGTGCGCCCGCCATAGATCATGCGGGACAGCAGGTCGCGCCCGATGGAATCGGTGCCCAGCAGGTAATCGCCCGAGGACGGCTCCCAGACGCCGCCAACGACTTCGGCCACGCCGTAAGGCGCGATCAGCGGTGCGAAGATTGCCATCAGGAAGTAGAGGGCGGTGAAAAAGAGGCCGATCGCGGCCGCAACGGGAATACGCATCTTCGCCTCCTTATTTGGGGTGCCGCAAGCGCGGGTTGGACAGGATCGACACGATGTCAGCCACCATGTTCAGGCCGATATAGACAGCCGCGAAGATCAGACCGCAGGCCTGCACCACTGGCACATCCCGCTTGGACACATGGTCGACCAGATATTGGCCCATGCCGGGATAGACGAAGACGACCTCGATCACGACAACGCCGACCACCAGATAGGCGAGGTTCAGCATCACCACATTGACGATAGGCGAAACCGCGTTCGGGAACGCATGTTTGCGGATGATCGTAAACATCGTCAGGCCTTTGAGTTCGGCCGTTTCGATATAGGCCGATTGCATCACGTTCAGGATCGCGGCGCGGGTCATGCGCATCATATGTGCAAGGACCACCAGCGTCAGCACGATCACGGGCAGCGCGATGGAATCCAGCCGGGTCAGCAGGTCCGCATCCGGGCGATAGGACACGGCGGTAGAGGGGAACCAGCGCAGCTTGACGCCGATATAGAACATCACCACGTAGCCGATCAGGAATTCCGGGATCGAAATGGAAGCAAGCGTCACCCCGGAGATCAGTTTATCGGGCCAGCGTTCGCGGTAGCGCACCGCGAGAAGCCCAAGGAAGATCGCCAGTGGCACGGCGATGATCGCGGCCCAGAAGGCGAGGAAAAGCGTATTGCCAAGGCGGCGGCCAATCTCGGTGGTGATATCCAGCCCCGATGTCAGCGCGGTGCCGAAATCCCCGGTGATCGCGCCCCCGAGCCAGCTGAAATACCGCGAGAAGGCAGGTTCGTTCAGGCCAAGCTCTGCGCGCAGGTTGGCGAGCGCTTCGGGCGTTGCCGATTGGCCGAGAATGGATTGCGCCACGTCTCCGGGCAGGATGATCGTTCCGACGAAGATCAGGATGGAGACGAGAAAGAGAAGCAGCAGGCCCAGCGCAATGCGCTGGGCCAGAAGTCGTGTTACAGAGCCCATATCAGGCTTTCACCCACATCCGCATCGGGGCGTAGCTGTTCATCAGCGCGTAGCCTGCCGTGTTCTCGACATAGCCGTCGATACGATCGGATGTCGCGTCGACGAAATCGTTGAACATCGGGCAGATCAGGCCGCCTTCGTTGTGCAGGATGTTGCCCATATCGGCATACATCTGCGTGCGCTTGGCGGCGTCAAGCTCGGCCCGTGCGGCGATCAGAAGCTGGTCGAACTGCTCGTTCTTGAAGCGGGTGTCGTTCCAGTCCGCCGAAGACAGATACGCGGTGGTGAACATCTGGTCCTGTGTCGGACGACCGCCCCAATAGGACGTGCAGAACGGCTGCTTGTTCCAGACCTCGGACCAATAGCCGTCATTCGGCTCGCGCTTGATCTCAAGGTTGATGCCTGCCGCCTTGGCGGATTGCTGGAACAGGGCCGACGCATCCGGCGCGCCCGGGAAGGAGTTGTCCGACGTACGCAGCAGCACCGGGCCATCATAGCCGGATTTCTGCATGTGGAACTTCGCCTTGTCCGGATCGTATTCGCGCTGCTCGATCTCGGTGTAGAACGGATAGGACGCGTTGATCGGCGTGTCATTCCCGACAGAGCCATAGCCGAACAGGATCTTGTCGACCATTTCCTGACGGTTGATGCCGTATTTCAGCGCCAGCCGCAGATCGTTGTTGTCGAAGGGCGCGGTGTCGCAATGCATGATGAACACGTAATGGCCCGGACCGGCTGTCGAATGCACGTTGACGCCCGGCGCACGTGCCACAAGGCCCGCGGTTTTCGGCGGAACGCGGTCGATCATATCCACCTGACCCGATTGCAGCGCGGCCACGCGGGCGGTGTTGTCATTGATGACCAGCAGTTCGATCGTTTCCGCATTGCCCAGATCGCCCCAGTAGTTGGGGTTCTTCTCGGCCACGAGGCGCACGCCCATCTCGACATCCTTGATGATGTAGGGGCCGGTGCCGATGGCGGCTGTCGGATCGTCATTGCCGCCATTGGGCTGGATGATCAGGTGATAGTCGGCCATCAGGTAGGGCAGGTCGGCATTGGGGCCGTCCAGTTCAACGACGACGCTATCGCCTTCGGCGCGCACATTCTTGACCGAGCGCATGATGCCAAGCGCGCCGGATTTGGTGTCTTCGCCAGAGTGGCGCATCAGCGAAGCCGCCGCGTCTTCTGCCGTCACGGTCTTGCCGTTGGAGAAGGTGATGCCGGAGCGGATCTTGAACGTCCATGTGGCCGCGTCGGCAGAGCCTTCGAAGCTTTCGGCGACCTTGCCCTCAAGCCCGCCATCGTCGGCCAGTTCGACCAGCGGCTCACCCCAAAGGCGGATCGCCATCAGTGCAACCTGGTTGGTCGCCAGCGCCGGGTCGAGGCTGTCGGAGGACGACCCGCCCTGCAGGCCCATGCGCAGCGTGCCACCCTTCTGCGGGCCAGCGGCCAGCGCCGCATCACCCAGCAGCGTGGCGGCCGCAGTTGCAGTCACACCCATTGCCGCCGCACGGCCCATGAATTCGCGGCGCGACATGAGTCCGCGTGCCGCGCGCATGGCAAAATAATCCAGTTTCGTGGTCATTGATATCTCCCGATTGATTATTCCCGCTTCGTGAGGGCGGTTTTTTAACTAGCTTACGGCGCGAAGAGTTGCGCGTTTCACCCCGGCTCGCAAGGGCTAATTCCGACAAACCCGTCCGCTTGACGCAGCGCGCCTTCAAACTGCCGCGCGCTTGATCTTGTCCTCGAAAGTCTTTTCAAAAACCAGCACATCGTTCTCGTAGGCCTCGATGCGCGCGTGCAGATAGAAGTGGTGCGCGTCGCATCGCATGTCGCATCGCGCCTCGCTGCGCAGGGCGGTCCCGCCGCGCGTCATCTCTTCGGTCCAATGGCACGATCCGCGAGCCGAAAGCGGGTCATCGGGGTGGATCGACCATGTCTCGCGCGCGATGCCGCCGCTTTCCAGCCCGTGATCCAGATCGCGCACCATGCCGAAATCATCCTCGATGATTAGCCGGACATCGCCCGTCACCATATCGGTTTCGCGCACGCGGCTGTGATGTTCCTCGCGCAGGGTTTCCGTCTGCCATGGTGCGGCGGCCTCGGGGGGCGGGAAATCCCAGCCCGCTTCGCTATCCGTGTGCTCCAGCGAGAGCGAGCCGCCATGCACCGTGGCCGTCACCGGCGCGGGGCTGGGCCAGATCAGCGGCCAATAGGCGGTAGAGATCGCAATGCGCAGCCGATGCCCCGCCGGCACCTTATAGGCGATCTGGTCAAGGGCGATGGTGATCGCCTCGCGCTGACCCGGCACGCAATCGCGGCCAAGCTGGCTGTTCAGGTTCAAAACGCCATAGGTGATCCGGGTCGAAGCCCCGTCAGGATGCACATGGCACAGGCGCACCGCAATCTGGGCGCGTGGCTGATCGACGCTGAGATTCAGGCGCACCGTGGGCGCGCCGATAATGTTTACATCGTCTTCCAGCACGGGGCTGTCGAAGCACAGGCTCATGGCGTCGTCGCGGCGCTGATCGCCCGGCATTTCCGGCCCCAGCCAAATCGCGCAATATTCGCCGCCATCTGCCCCCGTATCCTGGGGCGAGGCCACCACACGGGCGCATCCCGAAGGCGCGCCGCCCAGACCATCGGCACCAAGGAACCAGGTGCGCGTTTCCCCCTGCGGATCCGCAAGCCAGCGACCGGGCCGCTCCGTATACCACGTGGCGGGGCGGACCCCATCCATCAGATAAAGGCGCTGATCCGGGTCGCCCTCCGCCCCGTTCGGATCGTCCTTGAGCCAGCGATCCCACCAGCACAGCGCCTCTTGCAAGAAGCCGATGCGCGGCTCGGGCACGGCGAAATGCGGGTACTTATGCACCCAGGGGCCCAGAATGCCCTTGGCACCGGGAATATTCTGCACGATCTGCGGCACCGCGTTCTTATAGGCATCGCCCCAGCCGCCAATCGCCAGCACCTTTGCCTTGATGGCGGGATAGTCCTCGCAGACGGACCCATGCTTCCAATAGGCGTCGCGCGTCTGGTGCCGCAGCCACACGGCGGGCAGGAACGGTTCTGCCTTGAGCCGGTCCAGCCACATCTCGCGCCAGTTTTCCCGCAGCGCCGGATCGGGCGCACGGCTGGAATAGGCCCACATGGTCGCGCCCCAGCCAAGGTTTTCGTTCAGCAGGCAGCCGCCCTTGTAATGGATGTCATCGGCAAACCGATCCACCGTCGAACAGAGCGTGATTACCGCCTTCAGCGGCTCTGGCGCAAGCGCCGCGACCTGCAACCCGTTGAATCCGCCCCAACTGATCCCCATCATGCCCACCGTGCCGCAGCACCAGTCTTGCGCGGCGGCCCAGTTGATGACCTCTACCGCGTCGGCCAGTTCCTGCGGCGTGTATTCGTCCTCCATCAGGCCTTCGCTGTCGCCATTGCCGCGCATATCCACGCGCAAACAGGCATAGCCCCGCGCGGCGAAGTAAGGATGGGTCAGCGCATCGCGCGCACAGGTGCCATCCCGCTTGCGATAGGGCAAATATTCCAGAATGACCGGAACCGGCGCGTCGGTGGCATCCGCAGGCATCCAGCAACGCGCCGACAGGCGTGTCCCGTCGCTCAACGTGATGCCCATATCCGCTGTCTCGACGATCTCGCGCAGGCTGTTACTGGTCATGGGGCGGTCCTTCGCTGGGTTTCAGGTTTTCCGGGCGATCATCAAGTCCATCACATTGGTCCCGGTCGGCCCCGTGGTGATCAGCGCGTTCCGCTCCGCAAGGAACGTCCCGCTATCGGCGCGGCCGATGTAGTCCAGCGCGCGCGCCTCCCACGTATCGCCATCCACCCATGCGCCGGCATCCTGCGTCGGACCATCGGTGCCGTCGGTCCCGGCGACAAGGATTTCGATATCGGAACGTCCCGCGATCTCGCGCGCCAGCAGCAGCGCCAGCAATTGGTTGCGCCCGCCGCGGCCGGGGCTGTCCGGCAGCTTCACCGTCGGCTCGCCGCCAAAGATATAAAGCCCCGCAGCGCCGCCGCGCAGCCGCTTTGCCAGGGCCGGGGCCAACTCGGTCACATCGCCGTAAAGGCATTCTTCATTCGCGGCGATGCGCTGCCCTCCGGCGGCCGCCTCGGCTGCCGCACGCGCAATCGCGTTGGAGGCGACGATCTGCGCGCGAAAGACAAAAGGCGCATCCTCGGGCGCGGCACCAATGCCGGACCCGATGACATTGAGCGCATCCCCCTCGACATCCGAAATCGCCAGCGTCGTGACGCGCGCCCCGCCAAACCCGGCCAGCAACTTGCCGCCCTTGATCTGGCTGACCTCGCGCCGCCGCTGGTTGATCGCATGGATATCGGCGCCAGAGGCGACAAGGGCCTCTGTCTCGGCCTGCCACGCATCCAGCGTCATCCCGGCGGGAAGCAACTCCGCCACGGCAGAAGCACCGCCCGAAACCAACATCAACAAATGATCGTCCGCCGCACCGGCGGCAACGGCCTCCGCCAAGGCTGCGCCCGCGTCCAGCGATGCCGCGTCCGGGATCGGGTGGCCCGCACCAATGATGCGCGGCGCGCCGGGCAGGGCGGTCTCATGCCCGTGCTTGGTGACAAGCAGCGCGGGCAGGTCGGGCCATTGGTCCAGCACTGGCGCGGCCATATCACATGCCGCTTTGCCTACGGCGATCATACGGGTCGGTGGCTCCGCCAGATCCGGAAGCGCCGCGCGTATGGCAGCCGCGCCGCGTACCGCCGCGACCCCCGCCTGCCACAGGCTCAGCAACTCGCCGCCATGCCTCACCCCAGCGCCTCCGTGTCCAGCCAAAGCGTCACCGGCCCGTCATTCACCAGGCTGACCTGCATATCCGCCCCGAACCGGCCTGTTGCCACGGGCACCTCCAGCGCTGCCAAATCCGCCGCGAATTGCTCATAGAGCCGCTCTGCCTCTTGCGGTGGACATGCGCCGGAAAATCCGGGCCGATTTCCGCGCGACATATCTGCCGCGAGGGTGAACTGCGACACCACCAGCGCCGCGCCCCGCGTATCAAGCAGGGACCTGTTCATCTTGCCGGCCTCATCCTTGAAGATGCGCAGCTTCGAAATCTTCGCGGCAAGCTTGGCACTGATCTCCGGCGTGTCGCCGGGCATGGCACAAATGAGAACCAACAACCCGTGCCCGATTTCACCAACCGTCGTGTCATTCACCTCGACACGGGCCTCGCTTACCCGTTGTAACAGCGCGCGCATCTCAGCCCTTCCAGTTGATCAAAGCGTCCGGCGCCGCCCGGTTGGTGCGAAACCCGTTCGCCGGATGGTTCAGGTCCGGCCACCCGAAGGAGATCGCGCACAAGATCAACCGATCCTCGCCAATGCCAAACCAATCGCGCACGAATGGCGCATGGGACGCCACAGCCGCCTGCGGAATGCTCGCGACACCCCGCGCCTGCGCCGCCAAACAAAACGCGGTAACAAAACCGCCGCAATCCATCGCGCCGTAGGGGCCAAGCGCTGCAGGCGAATGCAGGATCGCAACATGCGGCGCACCGAACAGGCGGAAGTTCTCCATCATCTGCCGGGCCGATCCAGCACGGTCCCCTTTCTCGATCCCGACAGCCTCGTAAAGCTGCCAGCCACATTCCCGCCGCCGCGCACCGTAAATACCGGGATACCCATCCGGCCACGTCAGGTCCGGGGCAGGGGCCGCACCCGCCGTCGCATAAGTGTAAAGCGCGTCGCGGAACAGGTCCGTCTCGTCGCCGCGGGTGATCTCAAGCTGCCAAGGCTGCGCATTGCACCAGCTGGGCACATGCCGGGCAGTATCCACAATCTGCGTAATCACATCCTCGCCCACCGGATCGGTCAAATAGGCGCGGCAGGAAAATCGTTCCGTGGCAAGTGAATGCAGGGCATCAGAAGGGCTGGTCATGCCGTGACCCTATCAAGGCGCAGCGGCGCGTCCAGCGGAAAAAACACGCGCAAATGGCCCGGTTGCCGGTTGGCACTATTTGCCCGTTCCGGACAAAGGCGCCCCCCCGCCGACCCAAACTGGCTGCCGCTGGCCAAGGGCGCGCCAATCCTCTTCATTGTTCCACAAATACTCAATCCACGGCGGACCACCCGCGCGAAGAGCCATCCGCATCAAGCGTTTTGGGCGTAGAGATATCCGAAAACCGCAGCCAGCACCGCGATGGCCAACACGGCGAAGGTGATCTTCCAGGCCGACCAAGGGCGCTCGCCCTGCACACGGCCCGATTGCCCATTCACCACGAAACGGTAGGTGGTGCCGCGATATTTATAGGCCGCCAGCCAGACCGGCAAAAGCACATGCTTGAACGTCATATCGCTCAGATCGGTGTCGATATCATGGATGCGCTGCCGGTCCCCGCCGATATCGAACTTGACGTCGCGCACGATCACCCGGTCCATGATGGCGCGCGCTTCGGCAAAGCCTTCGCCCAGCTCGACCGTATAGCCCTCGGCACGAAACCCGGCGAGGTACTCTGGCGCGTACGGCTCCAGCGCGGTCAGATCCCACGGCTCCAGCGCGTCGGTATAACGTTTGGGCAAAGACCGAGAGGCCAGTACAACCACATCGTCGAAAAACCGCGCAATCCGACCGCGCACATTGGTCCAGCGAACCTTCTGAACCCGTTGCTGCACCCGCCTGCCGTCGCGCTGCACCATCCGCGTTTCGTAATACACCGTGCCGCGCTGGCCGGAATATCGCGATTGGGTCTGCGCATCGAAGGTCCAGTAGGGGACGTAGATCCCCTGCATCTTCCGGCCCTTGCGCGCATAGTCCTGCAACCCGTTCGGGGCGAACCAAAGCGATCCAAGCCAATCGTTCATTGCCGCGCGCGCCTGTTTTTCATCCAGCGCGAAGGGCAGAAGACCGCGCGGTTTGATATGGCGGTGGATACCGGTATCCGTGACCACGGGCGTCGCACAAAAGGGGCATTCGGCGGCATGTACGTCCGGGTCGAACTCCACCTGCGCCGCGCAATTGGGGCAGACGGACACGCGGGTTTCTTCCATATCTGCCTGCGGCAGGCGGTCGTTCAGCGCCGCGCGCAGATCAAGCTCGCGCAGCGCGTGCCGCGTTTGGGCGCGTTCGTGCAGGCGCACGGTGTTACCGCAATGGTCGCAGATCAGCTGGCCCTCGCCGGGATCATAGCGCAGATCGGCCCCGCATGTGTCACAGGGGAATCGGTGCTCTTCCAGCGGGGCGACGTCCGTCAGATCCATCATGATCCAGCTTGCCTGTTCAGCGGTGCAAAGGCGATCAAGCCCCCGGCGGCGGGGGCGGCAGAATGGTGAAAAGCTGCGCCAGTTCGGTCACGTCCTCGGCCCGCAACCAGCCGTCCTGTCCGGGGGTCCAGACATAGGTTTCCCGCGTCAGCGCGCCATCGGCGACCATCTGGCCCATCCGCGCCTTGGAGAACGGACCCTTGGTTTGCCCGGCCTCAGCGATATGCCAGACATGTTCGACGGGCGGCGGAGGCGGTGCCAGCGCGGCGGGCGCGGGGGCCGCTTCGACTTGCGCGGGGCGCGTGCCCCATGGACCGGCGGCCTGATGCGCGATCTGCATCCCCATGGCCGCGCCCATGCCGGCCTGAATGGCCCCGGCGCCGGCCCCATCGCGGCCTAAGGCTTCGGCCGCCTGGAACTGCATGTATTCGCCCAGGTTTCCGATCACGCCCATCGACGACCGCTTGTCCAGAACCGCTTCGACCGCAGGCGGGAGCGAGATGTTTTCGATATAAAGCTCTGGCAGGGCCAGACCATATTCCGCGATCCGCGGCCCGATTTCCTTGGCCACAAGCTGCCCCAATTCACGGGTGTTGGCGGCCATGTCCATCACCGGAATGCCCGCCCGCGCAATGGTGCGGGAGAATTCCTGCACGATCACGTTGCGGATCTGAAAGCTGATCTCGTCCATGGTGAATTCGCCATCGGTGCCGACGATTTCGACCAGAAAACGTGCGGGGTCGGCGACTTTTACCGAATAGGTGCCAAAGGCGCGCAGACGCACCGGGCCGAATTCCGGGTCGCGGCAGATGATCGGGTTCTTCGTGCCCCATTTCAGGTCGTTGAACCGGGTCGTGTTGACGAAGTAAATCTCGGACTTGAACGGGCTGCGAAAGCCGTGATCCCAATGCTGAAGCGTGGTCAGGATCGGCATGTTGTTGGTCTCAAGCATGTAAAGACCGGGGGTGAACACATCCGCCAATTGGCCTTCATGGACAAAGACGGCGGCTTGCCCTTCGCGCACGGTCAGCTTTGCGCCGTACTTGATCTCGTGCCCTTCGCGTTCAAAGCGCCAGACCATCGTATCGCGCGTATCATCCACCCAGTGAATGACGTCGATGAATTCGCCGGAAAGAAAGTCGAAGATGCCCATTGTCCCACCCGTCTGAAAATCTGCGAACCTTATAGACGGGTGGGCGACGAAGCGCGACGGGTTTTTGCCGGGGAAATCAGCCCAGTGGCACCTCATTTTTGCGCGGCGGCGCAAAGCGCGCCATGAACCAGACCATCAGCCCGCCCATCAGGGCCGCCATGCCGACATGGCCGATGAAGGACGATTGCGTATAGGCACCGAATCCCATCATGAAGCTGCGCCCCACCACCGGGGCCAGCAGGCCTTGGGCCACGAACCAAAGGCCCAGCCCGGCCACCGCGCCCGCCAGCGGCAATTTCAGCCCGGTGCGGGCGTGGGTCATCCAGACAATGGCCGGAAACACCAGCGCGCCGATGGCAAAATGCAGCGCAAAGGCCGCGCCATAGGGCAGGGCAATGCCGGTTCCCATCTGCGTCAGCGCAGTCACCAGCCGGGCGGGCTCCAACGTGACGCCGAACAGGACCGGGGACAGTAGCCACGCATAGGCTTCGAAGGCGAGTTCGCCGGCAAGACCTGCCAGCACGATAGAATTGAGAGGGGGCGAAGCGGGCACGGCAGTTCCTTTGCGATGGCATATGTTACGCAGCGGAAATATGGGCGCGCCGGGGCGGTGCAATGCGCGGACACGAAGCCGTCAGCCAAGGTGAGGCCGGAGTGACCGGGCCCCCGGATCGCGAAGGTTACGATCCCGGTGCCATCAGATCGGCGGCAATGTTGCGCGCGATGGGCAGCGCTTGCTCTGCGCCCATGCCGGTGGTCAGGCGCGGGTCGTAATGCAGCTTTAGCAGCTTTTCATCATGGCTGGTCAGCAGTGCGAATTCGTCATCATCATTGAAGATCGACGGGCGCGCATAGGGGGAATCGTTGGCCAGCCCCAAGCCTTGCGCGACTTCCTCGTGGATACAGGAGAGCCGCATCAGGTCGGGCTGTTCCGTCCGAATGATCGCAAAGGCCCGGCGATACCGGGCGGCATCGCCCGCATCGGTCATCGCCACCACCAGGCAATAGGTCGATCGCGGCAGGTTGGTGATGGAGGCCAGCGTGCGCCCGTCAAGCCGCGGCTCGATACGGCGCATTTCCTCGATCGCGCCCGCGCGCTCGTCCTCGCTGACGAAGAATACAAGGAAATTGGGCTGGTCGGCAGAGACGGAGATAGGGTGGCCCGTGACCCGTGCCAGCCGGTTCGCGTAGCCAATCAGCGCGTTGGTATCGCGGGTGCGCAGCGCGGGCGAGGCCGACGCCCCAAAGCGCGCCTGCAGCCGTACCGGACCATCCCACCGCCGAAGCGGTTGTTCGCCGCGCTCATATTCGCTGAAGAACGAGATTTGTTCGAAATTGCGCACCAGCATGTCGACCGTATAGGGCGTGTCCGGCCCGCCGCCATCGGTGCGGAGCAGCCCGCGCGTCTGACCGTCGCGCAGAACCTGGGCGTAGTAGGCGCGCAGCGCCTCGCTGTTGGCTGAGGGCTCGGGCGTTTCCTGGCTTTCCGGCGCGGTGACTTGCGGCGGACGCGCGCGCGGCGTCAGCACCGGTTCAACCGGTGCCATCAGATCGCACGCGGTCAGGCCAACCAGGGCCAGCCCGGCCAGCGCGCGCGCCGCGATGCGCCGCCGCGCCGTCATGCCGCGCCGCCGTTCAAGCGGGCACCGCCGTTCCGGCATTGTCGCCAACGCCGTCGCGGCGCGACTTGGCAGAGGCCAGCGTATCGCGCAGTTCCGCTTCCATCTTCTTGAGTTCGGTTTCGGCTTCGGCCCGCTTGCGTTTGCCTTCGTCCGCGATTTGCAGGCTTTCCTCGATCGTGCCGATCAGATCCGCATTGGCCTTCTTCACCGCTTCGATATCAAAGACGCCGCGTTCCATTTCCTGACGGATCATCTTGTTGCTGTCGCGCAGGTTCTTGGCATTCGCAGTCAGCAATTCGTTGGTCAGGTCATTGGCGTCGCGCACCGCCGCCGCAGCTTCCGCCGAGCGCTGGATGGTGACAGCCTGCGCCAGTTGGGTTTCCCAAAGCGGCACGGTGTTGACGAGCGTCGAGTTGATTTTCGTGACCAGCGATTTGTCGTTTTCCTGCACCAGCCGGATGGAGGGCAGCGATTGCATCGTCACCTGCCGCGTCAGTTTCAGGTCGTGAACGCGGCGCTCCAGATCGTCGCGGGCCGCGCGCAGGTCGCGCAATTCCTGCGCCGCCATCACCTGATCGGCCTCGGGCGCGGCCTGAACGGCGGCCTCCTTGGCGGGGATGTCCGTGCCGTCCAGCACGCCCAGCTTGGCTTCCCCCGCCGCGATATAAAGCGCCAGCTCATCGTAGAATTGCAGCGTCTTGTCATAAAGCAGGTCGAGCGATTTGATATCTTTCAGCAGCACATGTTCGTGGCCCAGCAAATCGTCGGTGATGCGGTCGATCTGGCCCTGCACTTCTTCGAAGCGGGCGGTGAACTTGGCGAAAGGCGCGGCGCGGCCCAGAAGCTTTTCCCACCATGTCCGGTCCCGGCGCACATCCAGTTCCGACACGGAGAAGCCGCGGATCGTGGTGACGATATTGCGCAGGCTGTCGCCGGCGGGGCCAACATCCTTGTTGCGCACGCCCGACAGCATCGATTGGCTGATTTCCTGCAATTCGGCCTGCGCGGCAGAGCCGAAGGACACGATGGAGTTGGTATCCTCCATGTCTATTTCGTCCATGCGTGCGTTGATCTCGGCGGTGAGGGCCGGATCGGCCTGCTCAAGCGGAACGATATCCGCTGCTGCACCGGGTTC
Organism: Aliishimia ponticola; assembly: GCF_004803475.1. Lineage (GTDB taxonomy): Bacteria > Pseudomonadota > Alphaproteobacteria > Rhodobacterales > Rhodobacteraceae > Aliishimia > Aliishimia ponticola. The sequence goes on along the minus strand of NZ_SRKY01000003.1, from coordinate 223,640 downwards.
CGGCAGGATCATTGCGGTGACTTCCTCCACCTCGGCCAGGGCGGCCTCGGCTTTTTGGCGCACGTTGTCGGACATTGGTTCTTCCTCGTTCAGGTCACTTTTTAGGTGTCTAGTCTTACGCCTTCGCGCGCCAACCGGTCCCGCAGGACGCTGATTTCGATGTCCAGATCGGTCTGGCTATCGGCCATCAGCGCGCGGGTCTTGGCGGCAAAGTTGTTCTGCAAATCGCTCAGCAAAGCGATGAATTTCTGTTGTGCTTCAGGGTTTTGCGCGCGGGCGTTCAGGTCGGCGAACTTCACGGCAGCGTCGCGCGCGCCAATCAGGTACACGCCCAGATACTTGCGCGCCGCCGTCAGGTCGCGCGGGTCTTCTTCGACCGTGCGCACCAGATCGCGGACCGTGGCGCGGAATTGTTCGGCTGCGGCCTCGGCCCGGCGGTCGCCTGCGCGGCGTAGTGCGTCTTCCATGGCATTGAGGTGCTTTTCCGCCTCGTCCACAACACGGGCGACGCGGTCTTGCTGGAAGGTATCGATGCCCTCCATTCCCTTGTTGCGCAGCGGGTCGATGCCAAAGGCCGCCACGTGCAGCGCGCCTGCCGCAGCGCCAAAGATCAACGCCCCAAGAAGCGGATGACCATGCGCCAGCGTCGCCGCGCAAACCCCCAATCCGGTCAGCAGCGATGCCGCCATCTTGCGCGGAAAGGCGGGGCGGCGCGCGACCCGGCGGGCCTCATACTCGGCCGCCGCTTCCAGGCCACCACGCAGCAAAAACGCCGCCAGCGTCAGCAGACCCGCGCCCACAAGGCCCAGAGCCATCCCCACAGCGCCATTGTTCAACGTAGTGAACACCAGCGGAATCGCCGGGATGAACAGCACGTTGGCGCGCGCGCCGACCGGGTTGACCTCGATCCGCGGGGCAATCGGCGTCTGTGCTGCCTCTTTGCCGTCGGCGCCTTGGTCAAAGCTGCCATCCGGGCTGTATTTGCCGCCATAGCGTTTGTTCATGAGGTCACAAGCCTCCCAGCCAGCCGGTGCAGGTGCCGAACATCAGCACGATCAACGCCACATAGGCGATCTTCTGGACTTGGGTCGTTTTCATTCAGGCCCCCCGGAACGAAGTCTAGCCGCAGCGCAGCGCTCTGCCAAGCGCGGGCCTAATGGAAATGTGTGACGGTGGGTTGGGGTACAAGGGGAAATTGCCATATCTCGCATCATCCGCGGCTGCCGGGCGCGCCCTTTCGGCCACGCGGGCGGCGGCTGACCTGGCGGCGGGCCGGGGCGGGGCCGGGCTCTTGCGCCTCCAGTCCCAACTGGTCGCGCAGCACGCGGCGGCGGATCTCTTCGACCTCGCCCTGCTTGAGCTGTCCCAGCTGGAATGGGCCGTAAGAGACGCGGATCAGCCGGTTCACCGACAGGCCGATATCGTCCATGGCGCGGCGAATCTCGCGGTTCTTGCCTTCGCGCAGGCCCACCGTGACCCACGCATTCGCCCCTTGCTGGCGATCCAGCGTGATCTGCATGGGCAGGAATCTCTGCCCGTCCACCGTGATCCCATCGCGCAGCGGGGCAAAGGTGTCATCCGTGGGCCGCCCGTGGATACGCACCCGGTAGCGCCGCAGCCACCCGGTTTGCGGCAGTTCCAATTGCCGTTTGATGCCGCCATCATTGGTCAGCAGCAGCAGGCCTTCGGAATTGAGATCGAGCCGTCCGACAGTCATCACCCGAGGCAAATCCTCCGGCAGGTCGTCAAAGATCGTGGGCCGCCCCTGTTCGTCCTTCGTGGTCGTCACCAGCCCGGCGGGCTTGTGATACAGCCACAGGCGCGGCGGGTCCGGTTCGCCCACCAGCTTCCCGTCGACGGTGATTGTATCCTTGTCCGTCACGTTCAGCGCGGCGCGCGTGATGACCTTGCCGTTGACGGTCACACGCCCGGCTTCGATCATGCGTTCGGCTTCCCGGCGCGAGGCGATCCCGGCCCGCGACAAAACCTTGGCGATGCGGTCGCCTTCCGGAGTTTCCTTGGTCATGGCTTCGCTTACCCGGTTTGCCGCGCTTGCGGAAGGGGGAGGATTCGGCGCATCTGGGGGGATGGAGTTCCGTTCTTACATGTCGCTTGCGCTGGACGAAGCGCGCGCTGCCGCCGATCGGGGCGAGGTGCCGGTGGGCGCGGTCCTCGTCGCGCCGGACGGGCAGGTGGTCGCGCGGGCGGGGAACAGGACGCGCGAGTTGAACGACCCCTCCGCCCATGCGGAAATGCTGGCGATCCGCGCGGGCTGCGCCGCTGCCGGGTCCGAACGTCTGCCCGGCCATGATCTTTACGTGACGCTGGAGCCTTGCGCCATGTGCGCCGGGGCCATCGCCGCCGCCCGCATCGCCCGCGTCTATTACGGGGCGAGCGATCCGAAATCCGGCGGCGTTGCGCATGGTGCGCGCGTCTTTTCGCACGCGCAGGCCCATCACGTGCCAGAGGTCTATGACGGCATCGCCGGACAAGAGGCCGAAGCGCTGCTCAAGGCCTTTTTCGCGCAGCGAAGATAGACTAAAAGTACAGCTATTTCAGTGGCTTGTGGCGCGTATTTGACTCGGCGCGTTAATCTTCGTTTGTGAATTGTTACAGCACCGCACGCAGGGACCGCACGGTGCCGTAATACCTTGTTAACCCGGCGATCAAAGCGCGATGGGCACCATCACCTCGGGCTCGATCACGTCCACGCCGGGAAGGCCATCCCGCAGCGCCTTCGCGTCCTGTTCAAGGATCGGAAAGGTCTTGTAGTGGCACGGGATCACGGTCTTGAAGTCGAAATAGCGTTTCGACGCATAGGCCGCCTGCTTCATGTCCATCGTGAAGTGCCCGCCTGCGGACAGGATGCCGATATCGGGTTTGTAGTAATCCCCCATCCAATCCATATCGGCCATGATTGCCGTATCGCCGGAAACATAGATCGTGTGACCTTCGCCCATGATCATGTAGCCCACCTCGGACCCGGCGGCTTTCGGCCCGTCATCGCTGCCGAAGGTGGACGAATGAGAGGCCGGCACCATCGCCACCCGCACCCCGTTCAAATCCACCGTGCCGCCCTTGTTGAACCCGACGGTCTCTATCCCGTCCTGCGCGGCCCAGTGGCTCATCACGTCATATTGCCCGACCGCCGGGATTTTCAGCGCCCGGCAGAGCGGGATCAGGTCGGCGACATGGTCGAAATGGCAATGGGTCAGCAACAGATGCGTCGCCCCCGCCGTTGCGGCCTCGTGCTGGTCTTCGGGCAGGACGGGATTGCCGGTCAGCCACGGGTCAACCAGTAGAACCTGCCCGCCAATCTCGATTCGGAACGACCCGTGCCCCAGCCAGATGATGTTCATGCGATAAATCTCCCTAGATGATATGACCCAATGTAACGGATGTTTCGCCCTTGGGGAGAGGGTAAGCCCGCCGCAGGGCCAAAGAGGAAAAGCGCGCGATGGATTGGAACAGGCAGATCGACGGGTATTGCGAGCGGATCGATTTCTCTTTCTGGTCGGAGCCTGTGAACGCGATCACAAATGCGGGCTTCGTGGTGGCGGCGGCGTGGATGTGGCAACGCTGCGCAGGGGTGACGATGGCGCGGGTGCTATGCGTGATCCTGTTCACGATCGGCATCGGGTCATTCCTGTTCCACAGCTATGCGACACAATGGGCCGCGCTTGCGGATGTGGTGCCGATTGGCGTGTTCATCCTGCTGTACCTGTTCCTTGTGAACCGCGATGTCGTCGGCATGAAAGGCTGGCAGGCGCTTCTGGCGACGGCGCTGTTCTTTCCCTATGCCGCGCTGCTGGTGCCGGTGCTGGACCGTATCCCCTTTTTGCGGGTGTCCGATTTCTACTGGACGGTGCCGATTTTGCTGTTTGTCTATGGCGCTTTGCTGCGCAAGCGCGTGCCGCAGACGGCGCGGGGCCTTGTGATCGGCGGGCTGATCCTTTGCGTGTCGATCTCGTTGCGATCGGTGGACGAGGCGCTGTGCGATCACGTGCCGATTGGCACGCATTTCCTGTGGCACGTGCTGAATGCGGTCATGCTGGGATGGATGATCGAAACCTATCGCCGCCATCAGGTGCCGGCGCGCCGGCACCTGAACCCGGCCCGGCCCGGCATGGGTTTCGGCATGGATAATGTGCAGGGCAGGGGCCAAGCCGGTGGTTCCGGCGCTTAATTGCGCCCCCGCCCGCGCGCTTTCGCGCAGCAAGACTTGGCAAGCCGGGGGCAGGGCGATATGTGCAGGCGACCCGAAGAAAACAGGTGCTATCCATGTCCATCGATACAGCGACCGCCGCGAAGGTGGCCAAGCTTGCCCGTATCCGCGTTGAGGAAGACCGACTTCCCGCGCTGGCCGAGGAATTCAACACGATTCTGGGCTTCATCGAACAATTGGGTGAAGTGGATGTCGACAATGTCGAGCCGATGACGTCGGTCACGCCGCAGCGTCTCAAGCGCCGCGAGGATGTGGTGACGGATGGCAATCAGCAATCCGCCGTTCTCGCCAATGCGCCCGATGCCCGCGAAGGCTTCTTTGCAGTTCCCAAGGTGGTTGAGTGATGAGCGATTTGAACAAGCTGGGGCTGGCCGAAGCCCGCGACGCGCTGCGCAAGGGGGAAACCACAAGCGTGGCCCTGACCGAAGCCTGCCTGTCGGAAATCGACGGCGCGGGCGCGCTGAACGCCTTTGTGCACAACACCCCCGATCTGGCGCTGGAGCAGGCCAAGGCCGCCGATGCGCGCATGTCTGCCGACGCGCCGTCGCTGAACGGCCTGCCGCTGGGCATCAAGGACCTGTTCTGCACCAAGGGCGTTGCCTCTCAGGCGGCCTCGCGCATTCTCGAAGGGTTCAAGCCGCAATACGAATCGACGGTCACGCAGAACCTGTTCGATGCGGGTGCGGTGATGCTGGGCAAGCTGAACATGGACGAATTCGCCATGGGCTCGTCGAACGAAACCTCCGTCTATGGAGACGCGGTGAACCCGTGGAAGATCGATGACCGCAAGCTGACGCCGGGTGGCTCTTCTGGTGGGTCCGCCGCTGCCGTGGCGGCCGACCTGTGCCTTGCCGCGACCGGGACCGATACCGGCGGTTCGATCCGCCAGCCCGCCGCGCTGACCGGCATTACCGGGATCAAGCCGACCTATGGGCGCTGCTCGCGCTGGGGCATCATCGCCTTTGCCTCGTCCCTGGATCAGGCCGGGCCGATGACCAAATCGGTGCGCGACGCGGCGATCATGCTCGAAGCGATGTGCGGCCACGACCCCAAGGACAGCACCTCCGTGGATTTGGCCGTGCCGGATTTCGAAGCCGCGCTGACCGGTGACATCAAGGGCAAAAAGATCGGGATTCCACGCGAATACCGGATGGACGGGATGCCGCAAGAGATCGAAGATCTCTGGGCCAAGGGGCGCGAGATGATGCAGGACGCGGGCGCAGAGCTTGTCGATATCTCTCTGCCGCACACGAAATACGCGCTGCCGACCTATTACGTGATTGCGCCGGCGGAAGCCTCCTCCAACCTTGCGCGCTATGACGGTGTGCGCTTTGGCCACCGCGCCAAGCTGGATCAGGGCGACGGCATCACCGAGATGTACGAAAAGACCCGCGCCGAAGGCTTCGGCGACGAAGTCCAGCGCCGCGTGATGGTCGGCACCTATGTGCTGTCGGCCGGGTTCTACGACGCCTACTACAACCGCGCGCGCAAGGTGCGGACGCTGATCAAGAAAGACTTCGAGGATGTCTTCGCTCAGGGCATCGACGGGATTTTGACCCCGGCGACCCCCTCTGCAGCTTTCGGGCTGGGTGAGATGGCCGATGCCGACCCGGTACAGATGTATCTGAACGACGTCTTCACCGTCACGGTCAACCTGGCCGGGCTGCCCGGGATCTCGGTGCCCGCGGGGCTGGATGCGAATGGCCTGCCACTGGGGCTGCAATTGATCGGCCGCCCGTGGGAGGAAAGCGATTTGCTGAACCTTGCCTATGCGTTGGAAGATCGCGCCGGGTTTGTAGCCAAGCCCAGTAAATGGTGGTAAATAGGCTCCAACGATAAAAACGCCGAGGTAGGCAGATATGGTGCGGTTTTTGCTTTCGGGCGTGGCGCTGGCAGGGCTGGCGGCATGCCAATCCACAATCCCCGATGATGTGGTCTACTCGCCAGCGGCGCAAACGTCGCGGGATAGCGCGCTTTCGGCGCCTGTCGTGTCCGCGCCGACACCAGTGGCCGAAACGCCGCTGGCGACGACGGGCGGCGATCCGGCGTTGCAGCCTTTGCCCAGCTCTGTCACCGCTGCCGTTTCTGGCGATGCCGCTTCGGCGCAGCAGGAAAACACCGCCGCCGCACAAGCCGCTGCGGCCAATTCGGGCGTCGCCCCGATCGAGGCAAGCCCCTCCAACCCGCCGCCGGTCATTGTCAACGAAGTGGGTATCTCCAACGAGCAGGACTTCGAGGCCGTCTCGGCGCAGCGCAGCATCGCGTCCGACGCAGAGCTTATCGCCAGCAACCGGGCGCAATACACGGTGATCGACCCGACCGAACTGCCAACGCGTCCGGGCTCCAACCAGCCCAATATCGTCGAATACGCGCTGCGCACCGACAATCCCGTGGGCACGCAGCTTTATCGCCGCTCTGGCCTGCGCGCCCAGCGTGCCGCCGCAGCCTGCCGCAAATTCGCCTCGCCGGATCTGGCACAGGCGGAATTCCTGTCCTCAGGTGGCCCCGAACGGGACCGCCGCGGACTGGATCCGGATGGCGATGGCTATGCCTGCACATGGGATCCACGCCCCTTCCGCAACGCACGCGGCGCAACCCAGACGGCTGCGGCCCCGGTGACGCAGTCCCAGGCACAGCCGCAGACCCAGACCCAATCACAGGCGCAAACGGTGACGCAGAACGCGTCGGCAGCCTCCTCGCCCGTGGTCGAACCGCTCGCCATCTCGACAGAGTGATATGAGTGCGGCGGATAGCCCGGCACGGCAACACGGACATGGCCTGTCCCCCAATTGCGGACCGCGCCGAAACGGTCTGACACCAACGCTGATCGTGCTGCACTACACCGCCATGGCCAGCGCAGATGCCGCCGTGGACCGCCTTTGCGATCCCGCGGCCGAGGTGTCCGCACACTACCTGATCTGCCGCACCGGCGAAACCGTGCCCTTGGTGCCTGAACACCTGCGCGCATGGCATGCCGGGGCAGGGGAATGGCAGGGGTTGGACGACATCAACTCGCGCTCCATCGGCATCGAACTCGACAATGACGGGCGCGCGCCTTTTTCCGAACCGATGATGGCCACGCTCGAAGTCCTGCTGCGCGCAATCATGCGGCGCCACGGCATCCCGCCCACAGGGGTGATCGGCCATTCGGACATGGCACCGGGGCGTAAATCCGACCCCGGCCCACGTTTCGACTGGCAGCGCCTCGAACGGCAAGGCCTGGCCCAACCCCGTGGTGACCCCCCTGCACCTGTCACCCCAACCGCCGACACATTCCGCGCCCGCGCGCAGGCCCACGGCTTCACCGCGCCGGTCGATGATGCCACGCTCCTTGCCGCCATCCGCCTGCGCTACCGCCCGTGGGGGCGCGGTCCACTCACTGCTGCAGACCACGACGCGCTCGGCCCTGCCGATTAAACGCCCGCTTCATTGTTCGCAAAATACTCCCGCCGGAGGCACCCGACCGCGTCACGCCCATTGACCTCGGGCCTGCTTGCGGCGTACCCACAACGTCGCGCGGAAGGCCGGATGACCGCGGGCGGCAACGTCCGAGGAAAGTCCGGACTCCAGAAAGTAGCGGTGCCGGGTAACGCCCGGGCGGGGAAACCCGACGGAAAGCGCCACAGAAAACAAACTACCCGTGCCTGCACGGGAAAAGGTGAAACGGTGGGGTAAGAGCCCACCGCCGGGCTGGCAACAGCGCGGGCAAGGCAAGCCCCACCGGGAGCAATGCCGAATAGGGACCGACGCGCCAAGGGTCGCAAGATCCAAGGCAGGGCTGCTTTCGCCCGAAGTCAGGTCCGGGTTGGCAGCTAGAGGGCCTGTAGCAATACAGGACCAAGAGGAATGGTCATCACCCTTCGGGGGACAGAATCCGGCTTATAGGCCTTCCGCGCATATCTCCTCTTTCGCCCTTAACCGGGTTTTCCATATGACACTTGGCTTTACGGTTGCATGGGCCGCGTCGCAGGCGCTACGCCGGGCGGTGTGAACGGGCCGAATTTCGGGGGGCAGGGCAGTGACGCAGGCATCAAGTTCCAACGCGCCCCGCTTGCGCGAGACGCTGCCGGTCTGGGCGCGCATTGGCGTGCTGTCCTTCGGCGGACCGGCCGCCCAGATCGCCCTGATGCACCGCGAAATCGTGGAAGAGCGCGGCTGGCTGACAGAGCGGCAATTTCTCAACGCCACCGGGTTCTGCATGCTTCTTCCGGGGCCGGAGGCAATGCAGATCGCCACCTATGCGGGCTGGCGGCTGCATGGCACGCGGGGCGGCTTGGCCGCAGGCACGCTGTTCATCCTGCCCGGCGCGGCTGTGATCATGGCGCTGGCTGCCGCCTATGTCGCCTTCGGCACGCTGCCATGGGTTCAGGCGCTGTTTCTCGGGGTTCAGGCGGCGGTCATCGCCATAGTATTGCAAGCCTTGGCCGCCCTCATGGGGCGGGCGCTGAAGGGACCGGCGCATTGGGCGCTGGCCGCCTTCGGGTTCGTCGCGCTCTATGCCTTCGCGCTGCCATTCCCATTGGTGATTGCCGTGGCCGCAGCTTTCGGCGCGCTCATGGCACCGCAATCCGGACCCGCAGCCCCGGCGCCGCCGGTGTCGCCCGGCCTTCTGCGCACCATCTCTATCTGGCTGGCGCTTTGGGCCGCGCCGCTGCTGGCGCTCTGGCTGACCGCGCCGGAGGGGCTGCTGCTGCAAATCGGCCTGTTCTTTTCCAAACTGGCGGTCGTGACCTTTGGCGGGGCCTATGCCGTGCTGGCCTATATGGCGCAGGAGGTGGTCAGCGATTACGGCTGGCTGACGGCGGGTCAGATGATGGATGGGCTTGGGCTGGCGGAAACCACGCCCGGCCCGCTGATCCTCGTCACCCAATTCGTCGGCTACCTGTCCGGTTACGGGGCGGGGGCCGCCGCTGGTGGGGGCGGGGCGGGCACGGCGATGGCCATTGCGGCTGCCTGCCTGACATTATGGGTTACCTTCGTGCCCTGCTTCTTGTGGATCTTCGCCGCCGCGCCCTATGTCGAATGGCTCACCGCGCAGCCGCGTCTGTCCGGGGCCCTTCAAGGGATCACGGCGGCGGTGGTGGGTGTCATTGCCAATCTGTCGCTGTGGTTCGCGCTGCATGTGCTTTTCGGCGTTGTCACCCGGCAGAGCATCGGCCCGCTGCACCTTTGGCTGCCAGAACTGGCGAGTCTCGATCCCGGCGCGCTCGCCCTTGCGGGGCTGTCGATCGTCGCGCTTTTCCGCCTGAACTGGCCGCTCACGCGGGTTTTGGGCATCGCCGCGACGCTTGCGCTGGGTTTGCACCTGATTGGCGTGCAATAGCTGTTGACTCGCGCCCGCCAATCCTTAAAAGGCGGGTCTCACACGAATTCAAACCCGCGCCCCTGACTTGCGCGGCGCAGGAGAGAGCCAATGGCGAAGCCGACCACGATTAAAATCCGCCTGAACTCCACCGCAGGCACGGGCCACTTCTATGTGACCAAGAAAAACGCACGCACCATGACCGAGAAAATGGTTGTTCGTAAATTCGACCCGGTGGCGCGTAAGCACGTGGAATACAAGGAAGGCAAGATCAAGTAAGATCTGCTGACCGGACGTTCTATGGGCCGCGCCTTCGGGTGCGGCCTTTTTCGTTTTCGATACCATTGGGAAAACCACTGATACTGGCCAGAGGGGATGCGCCATGTCCGGGACACGGCCTGTGCTGCACGTGCTATGCGGCAAGATCGCATCGGGGAAATCCACGCTGACTGCGGATTTGACGCGCGGGCCGGGCATCGTGTCCGTGTCGGAAGACGCATGGCTGGCGACCCTCTTTGGCGACCGGATGACGTCGCTGTCCGACTATGCCGAATGCGCGGGCCGGGTGCGCGATGTGGCGGGGCCGCTGGTGGTGGATATGCTGCGCGCAGGGGTGAGTGTCGTTCTCGACTTCGCGGCGAACCGCCCGGAGGAGCGCGCCTGGTCGCGCGGCCTGGCGGAACAGGCGGATGCGCGGGCGCTGCTGCACTTCCTTGATGTGCCGGACGCGGTCTGCCTTGACCGTCTGCGGGCACGAAATGCGCGCGGGGCCCATCCCTTTGCACCCACAGAGGCGCAGTTCCACCAGTTCAGCGCGTATTTCGTTGCGCCCGGGGATGACGAAGGGTTTGAAATCCTGCACCGCCCGTATCGTTAAGCCATTGCAAGCAGTGCGGCCGCCAGCCCCATCCCCACACACGTCGCTGAAACGAAAAAGGCCGCCCGAAGGCGGCCCAGTTCTTCCGAGGTAAGTCGGCTTTTTATTCTTGCTGTCCCATGAACATCATCAGGAACTGGAACATGTTCAGGAAGCTGATGTAGAGGCTCAACGCGCCATCATATGCAGCTTTGTCCAGCCATTCCTGATCGCCATGCGCGGCATGTGCCACGTAAGTCGCCTTGATGTCCTGCGTGTAATACGCGGTCAGACCTGCGAAGATCAGAACGCCGATCGCAGAGATCGCCATCATCATCGGGCCCGATTGCAGGAACAGGTTGATGATCATCGCAACCAGCAGGCCGATGACACCCATCGTCAGGAAGGTGCCCATCCCGCTCAGATCACGTTTTGTGGTGTAACCCCAAAGGCTGAGGCTTGCGAAAGCGATCGCGGTCACAAGGAATGTCTGCGCGATGGAGTAGGGCGTGTAGATCATGAAGATCGTGCCGAAGGACAGGCCCATCGCGGCGGCAAAGGCCAGGAAGCCGAATTGCACGGTCGCGGCAGAGCCACGGCGCATCAGCGCGCCCCATCCGAAGAACAGGAAGGCCAGCGGTGCGAACATCAGGATGTATTTCACCGGCGACACATAAAGCGTGTAGCCAAGATCGGTCAGATAGCGGTCTGCACCGATCTGGAATTCGTTCGGGGTCGATGTGATCGACAGACCGGCAATCGCCCACGCCGCGAGCGCGGTGATGAGCAAGCCCACGGACATGGTGCCATACACCTTGTTCATGTGCGCGCGCAAACCCGCGTCAATCGCCGCAGAGCGGGTACCCGCCGCTGTCTGCCGCATCGAGTCAAATCCAGCCATTTAGACCTCCACAAAGCTGAAAACACTAAGCCGCGCCGAATTTATCCGACGCTTTTCCTTATGTTATATTGGGGGAGAGGGCGGCAAATTCAAGCATTTTAGGTGCGAAGATGCGCGAAACCCGGGGGAAGGGTAAATGTAGCGACAGTGCCCGGCGCACAATCAGCGCGCCAGGCCATGTTTTGGACCCAGAATGGGGATCAGTTGTGCCAGTTATGCGGGACGTCCCAAACAGGACGCTGCGCTTCGGCAGTGGCTTCGGCGCGCGAGATGCCGATATCGCGCAATGCGTCCGCATCCAGACGGCGCAGCGCGGCACGTTGACGGTACAACGCAGCGGTACGCGCTGCGAAGGCGAACAGGTTGAAGGGACGCAGCGATGCGCTGCGCGGTGCGGAAATATCCAGCAGGGCCATAACAGCCTCCTCAGTTTTGTTTGTGATGGATGGCAAGAGTGTCATCAATTCTCTTGATCCATATGGCACCACATGCAACATTTGCAAAACGAATGTTTGTGTGGATTTTAATCAAGGATCTTGATGGATGAGAAATCTTGATGTGACGACGCTTAGGTCGTTTGTCGCGGTTGCCGATAACGGGGGTGTCACACGCGCTGCGGGGTTCTTGCACCTGACCCAATCGGCTGTGTCCATGCAGCTCAAGCGGCTCGAAGATATGCTGGGCGTCGAATTGCTGGACCGGACGGGGCGGCGGATCGCGCTGACGGCGGCGGGAGAGCAATTGCTGGCCTATGCCCGGCGGATGGTGGCCTTGAATGACGAGATCATGTCGCGCCTGTCCGAACAGTCGCAAGAGGGCGAACTGACGCTCGGCGTGCCTTATGATGTCGTCTACCCGGCGATCCCGCGCGTGCTGCAACAATTCAACGCGGCCTTCCCGAAGGTGCGCGTGCATCTGATCTCTTCCTTCACGCTGACTTTGAAAGAGCAATTCGCCCGCGGCGAGGTTGATATGACGCTGACTACGGAAAGCGGAACCGGCGAGGGGGCAGAGGCGCTGTGCACCAAGCCGCTGGTCTGGATCGGCGCGCAGGGCGGCGTGGCGTGGCGGCAACGCCCGCTCAAACTGGCCTTCGGGCGGCACTGCGTGTTTCGCCCCCATGCCGTGGCCGCACTGGACCGCGCAGGCTTTGACTGGGAACTGACCGTGGAAAGCGACAGCGACCGGTCGATCGAGGCCGCGGTTGCTGCCGATCTGGCCGTCCAAATCGCGCTGCAAGGCACGCAGCCGTCACATTTGGAAGTGATCGAGCATGGCGGCGCGCTGCCTGACCTGCCAGAGCAGAAGATCAACCTGATGACAGGCAAATCCGGCGATCCGGCGCGTGATGTGATGGCCGATCTGCTGCGCGCGGCCTTTTCCATAAGCGAAGCGCCGCGCCTGAAAGCAGTCTAACCAGCTATCAATCGGAGCGGCCCGTTCGGGCCGCACGCCGTTCATGGGGGGCTTGGCGGATGTTCTCGCATTCCCCTCAGGGGGTGATCACGATTTTGCCGGTGGATTTACGCGCGCGTAGCAGCTCCAGCCCGGTTTCGACCTCGGCCAGCGGCAGGCTGTGGCTGATATGCGGGGTGATGGCGCCCGCTGCGATCCAGCCCATGAGTTCGGCCAGAGAGTCCCTTACGACCTGTGGCTTGAACTTCATGTAACCGCCCCAATACACGCCCAGAACGTCGATATTCTTGACCATCAGGTGATTGGCGGGGATTTGCGGCACGTCGCCGCTGGCAAAACCGATGGGCAATAGCCGCGCCTCGGGCTTGCAGGCACGGAAGGCCGCGCGGAAGGCGTCTCCGCCAACCGCGTCATAGACCACATCCGCGCCGCCCAGATCCTTGAGCGCCTGGCGCAGGTCGGGCGTTTCGGCGTCGATCAGGTGATGGGCGCCCGCTGCTTTCGCCACGGCCAGCTTGTCATCTCCGCGTGCCACCGCCACCACAGTCGCGCCCATACGATGCCCGACTTCGACCGCCGTCAGGCCGACCCCGCCCGCCGCACCCAATACGACGAGGGTTTCGCCCGGCTGCATCCGCGCGCGGTAATCCAGCGCAAGATGGCTGGTGCCATAGGCGATCTGGAACGCCGCGCCTTGCTCAAAGCTCACATCGTCCAGAAGCGCGAGGCAGCGATCTTCGGGGAATACGCCATATTCCGCGAGCCCGCCCTGACCGCCAAAGACCGCCACACGATCCCCGGATTTGAAGCGCGACAGGCCATCCCCGGTGGCGCGCACGATTCCGGCGGCCTCCATGCCAAGGGTGAAGGGCGCGGCGGGCGTGTCTTGATAGGTGCCTTTGATCATCAGCAGATCGGCAAAGTTCAGCCCACAGGCTTTGATCTCTACCAGAACCTCACCTGTGGCGGGGGCAGGCATGTCCAGATCGATCAGGGCCGGTGTCTCGCCCTTGGCGGCCAGTTGATATGCTTTCATGGCAATGCCTCCCCATCCTGCGCCCGGCGCGTCCCCGCCTGTATTGGGCGGTGCCGGAACGTCCTTGCGCCGCGATGTACCGCCGATTTCACGCAGCTTCAACGCGCAACGCCGCCGGGCAGAGCGCGGAAAAATTGACCTCTTCCTGCCACCCACGGTTGGTACTGCTTGAAAATCGGGCGTTAACCTTTTATTCACACTTTTGATTTCGTAGCGATGTTTGAGACGAATCTCTGGTGACGGGCGCGGTGTCACGCAAGTGATGCAACGCCCGGTTGTTTTTTGGGTGCCTTTGGGGGAAGGTGGGATATGGCGCATGTAGTAGACATCCACGTCGGCAAGCGTGTCAGGCAACGGCGGTGGCTGTTGGGGCTGACACAGCAGCAATTGGGTGAAGCCGTTGGGATCAAGTTCCAGCAGGTGCAGAAGTACGAGACCGGGGCAAACCGCGTCAGTGCCTCGCGGCTGTGGGAAATCGCCAAGGTTCTCGAAGTGCCGGTGACGTTCTTCTTCGAAGGGCTGGACGTCAAGAAAGACGGGCGCGCGGCGTCCTCGGTCAAGGTGCCCGAAGATCCGACTCAGGATCGTGAAGCGATGGAATTGATGCGCGCCTATTTCGGAATTCCCGAACCGCAGCGCAAACGCCTGTTCGAATTGGCCCGCGTGCTGAGCGATGTGCCATAGGCAGCGGTAACGCGCGCTGCAATTACGCTTGTGCGCCGCGCTGGCCTTTGGCACCAAGGCCCCATGACATTTGATGCACCACAAATCCGGGCCGTGGCGGATGCCATGGCCGATGCCGCGCGCGCGGTGATTTTGCCGTATTTCCGCAGTGACGGACTGGATACGCAGAACAAGGATGCAAGCGGTTTCGACCCGGTGACAGAGGCTGACCGCGCTGCCGAAGCCGCCATGCGCCGCATTCTCGAGGCCGAGCGCCCGCAGGATGCGATTTTCGGCGAAGAATATGGTGCAAAACCGGGAAGTTCCGGGCTGACATGGGTGCTCGACCCGATTGACGGCACGCGCGGCTTCATGTCCGGCACACCGACTTGGGGCGTGCTGATCGCCGTATCGGATGAGACTGGCCCGCGCTTTGGCATGATCGACCAACCCTATATCGGGGAACGTTTTGTCGGCGGTCCGGGGCAGGCAGAGATGACCGGCCCGTTGGGAACGCGCGGATTGCGCACGCGCGCGGCCCGGCCCTTGTCCGAAGCGGTGCTGTTCACGACCTTTCCCGAAATTGGCAGCGCGCGCGAGGGCGACGCCTTTCGCGCGGTCTCCCAAAAAGCGCGACTTACACGCTATGGTTGTGACTGCTATGCCTACGCGCTGGTCGCCTCCGGCCAGATCGACCTTGTGATCGAAGCGGGGCTGCAATCTTACGACATTCAGGCCCCGATCGCGGTGATCGAAGCGGCGGGCGGGCTTGTCACCGATTGGGAGGGCGGTCCGGTCCATGCCGGAGGCCGCGCCATAGCGGCGGCGAATCGCGAAATTCACGCCGAAGCCATGGCGGTTTTGCAGGCCGCCCTGTGAGCCGGGTCAGGATCTGCGGCGCGCAGGCCATTCTGACGATGGATGACGGCGCGCGCGAGCTGTCCGGGCAAGACATCCTGATCGAGAACGGGGTCATCACCGCAATCGGTGCCGATCTGCCCGCCGGGGATCATGACACCCTCAATGCAGGCGGCTGCGTGGTCACGCCGGGGCTGGTGAACACGCATCACCATTTGTACCAGACGCTGACGCGGGCGGTGCCGGGCGGGCAGGACGCGCTGCTGTTTGGCTGGCTCCAGACCCTTTATCCAATATGGGCGCGTTTCACGCCGGAGCATATGTTCACCTCGGCCCAGATCGGGCTGGCGGAACTGGCGCTGTCCGGCTGCACGCTGTCTTCGGACCACCTTTATCTGTATCCGAACGGTGCACGGCTGGAGGATACGATCCACGCCGCTGCCGAGCTTGGCCTGCGCTTTCACCCGACGCGCGGCGCGATGAGCATTGGCGAAAGCGCGGGCGGTTTGCCGCCTGACAGCCTTGTGGAACGTGAAGAGGCGATCCTGAACGACTGTATTCGGGTGATCGACGCCTTCCACGATCCGTCCGATGGGTCGATGTGCCGGGTCGGCGTGGCGCCGTGTTCGCCATTCTCGGTCAGCCGCGAATTGATGCGGGACGCCGCAGTGCTGGCGCGGGACAAGGGTGTGATGCTGCACACCCATCTGGCGGAGAACGACGAAGATATCGCCTATAGCGAGGCGCAGTTTGGCTGCCGTCCCGGCCAATACGCGCAGGATCTGGGCTGGACCGGTGACGATGTGTGGCACGCCCATTGCGTCAAGCTGGACGGGGCAGAGATCGACCTGTTCGCCCGCACGCGCACAGGTGTCGCGCATTGCCCCTGTTCCAATTGCCGCCTTGGATCGGGCATCGCGCCAGTGCGGGCGATGCGCGACAGCGGGGTCAAGGTTGGGCTGGGTGTCGATGGGTCGGCTTCCAATGATGCGGGCAATCTGATGGCCGAGGCGCGCCAGGCAATGCTGCTGCAACGGGTGGCCAACGGGGCCGACGCGATGAGCGCGCGTGAGGCGTTGCGACTTGCGACGCGCGGCGGGGCAGAGGTTCTGGGCCGCGCCGATTGCGGGCAAATCGCCGTGGGCAAACGTGCCGATATCGCGATCTGGGATGTCACTGGGATCGAAAGTGCAGGCAGTTGGGATGCGGCAGCGCTGATCCTGGCCGGACCGATGCAGGTGCGCGATCTGCTGGTCGAAGGGCGGCGTATCGTGGCCGAAGGGCAGGTCACCACCATCGACTTGCCGAAGGTGATCGAAACGCAAAACCGCCTTGCACGGGCCTTGGCCGAAGCTGGCTAAGCGCTGCGCGCGCCGGAATCATCAGGCGCGCGCAGGTGTCATTGCAGAAGAGCAGTGCAGAAGATCAGTCAGTTGCCGTCGCGTCGATCTCGAACATCAGGTCGGGAAGGGCAAGCTGCGTCACGCCAAGCAATGTCATGGGCGGCTTCACCTGATGCGGGCCGAAGCGCATCCCCATCAGGTCGAAATTGCGCAGCGCTTCCTCAATATCGGTCGTGTAAACCCCAAGCCGGGTCACATTGGCCAGCGTCATGCCTGCGCCCTCCAGCACGGCTTCCAGATTGTCGAGCGCAAGGGCGATCTGCGCGCGCATATCCCCCGGATGCTGCGATGCGCCATTGTCGTCCACCGCGGTCTGCCCCGAACACGTAACCTGCCGGGTCGCGCCCTCGATGATTTCCGCTTGGTTGAATCCCATTCTCAGCGACCAGTCCCACGGGTTCACAGCTGTACGTTCCATGTCTCAAACTCCTTGCGTGTTGTTGCTGAAACCTTGATAAAATCAAACGGTGCCAAAAAATGGCACTATTTATCGCTAAAGGTGCTGCATGAACATTCGGACACGACAGGACGCTATCGTGCGCAGTTTGCGTCGCAGCGGCACCAGCACGATCGACGCCCTCTCGCAAGAGGTCGGGGCCTCGCGGCGCACGGTGCTGCGCGACATCGGAGCGCTGCGCGAAGAAGGCTATATCATCCACTCTGACGTTGGACGGGGCGGCGGCGTGCAACTTGATCCGTCTTCGGTGCAAACCACGGCCCGTCTGACAGTGCCGGAGGTCTTTGCCCTTCTGATAAGCGTTGCGGCGATGCGCGCGGCGGGGAACCTGCCTTTTGCGGAACTGGCTGACGCGGGGCTTGCAAAGATCGAAAAGGCGCTGCCCCGGGACAAGCTGCGCGATCTGCGCGCCTTTCTCGATTGCCTGCATGTCGGCCAGTTGTCGCCGCATCAGGATTTGGGGGATGTGGGGCGAATGGATGCAGCGCTATTGCCGGCCTTCGAGACCGCGTTCCTGCAACGGCAGTTGATCCGGTTCGACTACCGCGATGCCAAAGGCCGCGCCACCCGGCGCGAGGTAGAACCGCAGGCGATGCTGATCCTGCCGCCGCTTTGGTATCTTGTCGGCTGGGACCCGGACCGCGACGATTTCCGGCATTTCCGAATGGATCGGATCAGTGCGCCTGCGCCGGTTGAAGACAGCAGCTTTCGCCGCCGCCATGTTCCTTTCGAAGACGATGTGTGCCCGTTCCGCGACCTGGGTAAGTAGTGGTCAGCTCGCCCCGCGCCGGGTGCCCGCCACCCAGACATCGGCAATGGCGCGGTCGTCCCCCATCATGATCGTTGGGAACAAGGCCTCCCAGATTGTGTCCGCCTCTGCCTCGCGCTGGGCAATGGCGGGGGTGGAGGCCAGATCCAGCACCACCAGATCCGCCGCACTGCCGGGGGCGAGGGTGCCGATATCGTCCACCATATGCAGGCTGCGCGCCGCGCCTTCGGTCGCCAGCCACATCAGATGCGCCGGGTGCAGCGCGGTGCCGCGCAACTGCGCCACCTCATAGGCCGCCGCCATGGTGCGCAGCATCGAAAAGCTGGACCCCCCGCCGGTATCCGTCGCCAGCCCAACCGTCACGCCGCGCCCCATCAGCCCGGTCACGTCACACAGGCCCGACCCGATGAAGGTGTTCGAGGTCGGGCAATGTGCCACCGACGCGCCGATCTCTGCTAACCGGTCCAATTCGCGCAGCTCCATATGGATGGCATGGCCGTAAATGCCGCGCGCGCCCAACAGGCCATGGGCCTCATAGGTGTCGAGATAATCGCGCGCCTGCGGATACAGCGACTTCACCCAGGCGATTTCGTCGGTCTGCTCGCTCAGATGGGTTTGCATCAGTGCATCCGGGTGCGCTGCCCAAAGAGCGCCCAACGCCTCCAATTGCTCTGGGGTGGAGGTGGGCGAGAATCGCGGCGTGATGGCATAGCGCGCACGCCCCCGCCCGTGCCAGCGGTCCAGCAACAGCTTGCTGTCATCATGGGCCGATTGCGCCGTATCCCGCAGCCCTTCGGGCGCGTTGCGATCCATGCAGGTCTTGCCTGCGACGATGGCCATGCCGCGCGCCTCTGCGGCCGCGAATATGGCATCGACGCTGCCGGGGTGGATCGTGCAATAGCTTGCGACCGTGGTCGTGCCCATCGATAGGGCTAGGTCAAGATGCCGGGCCGCGATCTTCTGCGCATAGGCGGGATCGGCAAAGCGCATTTCCTCGGGGAACGTATAGGTGTTGAGCCAGTCGATCAGGCGTTTGCCCCAACTGGCGATCATCGCGGTCTGGGGGTAATGCACATGGCAATCCACGAAACCCGCGCAGATCACATGCGCGCCGTAATCGATGGTTGCGGCGCCCACGGGCACCAGATCGGCCCGCGATCCGACAGCGGTGATGCGCCCCGAGTCGATCCGCAGCGCCTCATGCCAGGTCACGGCATCTTCGGGCGCTCCGTCGAAGGGAGAGGCGTTGAAGGTCAGAATGCGGCCGGTGATCAGGGTCGAAGTATTCATTCGCAAGCGATACGCCACTGTGCGCCGGGCGAAAATACCCAAATGCTTCGCATTCGATTGCCCCGGCCATTGCACCTGCCTATGGTCCGCACACGTCTGGACGATCAGCAGAAAATCGGGGGCATATATGGCGGAAACGGCGGAAGTGACTGAAAACGCGGTGCCAGAAAAGGCGTATTCGCTGGACCCCAAGACGATTGCCGCGATTCTCTATGCCGTCGATATCGAGGACCGCGAACAACTCATCGCCCTGATGGAGCCGATGCACGCCGCCGACATCGCCGACCTGCTGGAACAGGTGAACACCTTCGACCGCTCGCGGCTGATCCGGCTCTATGGGCGCGAGTTCGACGGGGAGATCCTGTCCGAGCTTGAGGAATCCCTGCGCGAAGACGTGATCTCTGTCCTGCACCCGGAAGTGCTGGCCGAAGCGGTGCGCGAACTCGACAGCGATGACGTGGTCGACATCGTCGAAGACCTCGACGCCGAACAGCAGACCGCCATCCTTGACGTGTTGGAGGACGCGGACCGCGTCGCGGTGCAACAGGCGCTGAGCTATCCGGAATTCTCCGCAGGCCGCCTGATGCAGCGCGAACTGGTCATGTCCCCCGAACATTGGAGCGTCGGCGAGGCGATCGACCATTTGCGCGCCATGCCCGAGGCGGATCTGCCGGAACAATTCTACCACATCACCCTTGTCGATCCACGTTTGCACCCGGTCGGGAATGTCACGCTGGGCAAATTGATGCGCTCGCGCCGGGATGTGCCGCTGTCCTCGATCAAAGAGGATCTGTTCCGCGTGATCCCCGTCGATCAGGCCGAATCCGACGTGGCCTATGCGTTCAACCAATACCATCTGATCTCTGCCCCCGTGGTGGATGCGGACGGGCGTCTGGTCGGGGTCATCACCATCGATGATGCGATGGCGGTGCTGGACGAAGAGCACGAAGAAGACATCCTGCGTCTTGCTGGCGTGGGCGAGGAAAGCTCGCTGGCCGACCGGGTGGTCGATACCACCAAACGGCGCTTCCCATGGCTCGCGGTGAACCTTGTCACCTCCATCCTCGCATCCATGGTCATCGCGCAGTTCGACGTGGCGATTGCCCAGATCGTGGCGCTCGCGGTCCTGATGCCGATCGTCGCCTCCATGGGCGGCAACGCCGGAACGCAATCGCTGACCGTTGCGGTGCGCGCGCTGGCAACCAAGGACCTCACCGGCTCGAATGTCTGGCGCGTGATCCGACGCGAAGTGCTCGTCGGCCTGATCAATGGCTGCATCTTCGCGGTGCTCATGGGCATTGTCGGGCTGGTCTGGTTCGGCTCTCCCGCGCTGGGCTACGTGATCGCGGCGGCAATGGTCATCAACCTCGTCGTTGCCGGACTTGCCGGAACGGGCATCCCCATCGTGCTGGACCGGCTCGGCGTCGATCCCGCGCTGGCCTCTGGGGCGTTCGTGACCACCGTGACCGACGTGGTCGGCTTCTTCGCCTTCCTCGGGCTGGCCGTACTGGTGCTGTTGTGACCGATCTGGCGGCGACCAAGGAAGCGGCCCGCAAAGCCGCCTTCGCCCGCCGCGCAACCGCGCAGGCCGCCGCGGGGCCGGGGCAATCGGCGCTGCTCTCCTCGGTGCTGGCAGGCTATCGCGGCGTGCCGCTATCAGGCTACATGCCCATCCGAACAGAGATAAACCCGCTCCCCGCCATGGCCGAAGCTGCCGCCTACGGCCCGGTCGCCATCCCGGTGATCCAAGCCAAAGGCGAACCGCTCGACTTCTCCCGATGGGAGCCGGACATGCCCCTCAAACCCGGCCCCTTCGGCGCACAGATCCCGGAAACCGACGATTTCTTCGAACCGGAAATCCTCATCGTCCCGCTCGTCGCCTTCACCCGCGATGGCGGCAGGCTCGGCTATGGCGGTGGCTTCTACGACCGCACATTGGAACGGCTCCGCGCCCGCCGTGCCACATTGGCCATCGGCTTCGCCTTCGCCGCACAGCAGGCGGACACACTCCCACAGGAACCCACGGACCAGCCGCTCGACCTGATCGTCACCGAACGCGAAGTCATCGACATCGCGCGCGCCTGATCTCCCCTTTCATTGTTCGAAAAATACTCCGGAGGGGGCCCGGGGGAGGCCGCGCCTCCCCCGACGGGTCGGATCGGCGAAAGCCGATCCGAAACCTCTTGCCCTCAGCCGCGCGCGGACCTACCAAACGCAAATGCGAATTCTGTTTCTCGGAGATGTCATGGGCCGCGCGGGACGCGCCGCCGTGGCCCGCCACCTGCCGCAATTGCGCAAGGATTGGCGTCTCGATTTTGTCGTCGTGAATGGCGAAAACGCCACCTCCGGCATGGGCCTTTCGGGGGCACACGCTGCCGGGCTGCTGAATGCGGGCGCGGATGTCGTCACGCTGGGCGATCACGCGTTCGACCAGAAGGACATGCTTCAGGCGATCGAGGCCGAGCCGCGCATCATCCGGCCGCTCAACTTCTCCAAGGCCGCGCCGGGCAAGGGCGCGCGGCTTTTCGATGCGCCGGGCGGGCGCAAGGTGCTGGTGGTGCAGGTGCTGGGGCAGGTCTTCATGAAGCGGCCCTTCGACGATCCGTTCTCGGCGCTGGACCTCGCGCTCAAGACCTATCCGCGGGGCGGGCAGGCCAATGCGGTGATCGTCGATATGCACACCGAAGCCACGTCCGAGAAGATGGCGATAGGCCATTTCTGCAATGGTCGCGCCAGCCTCGTCGTCGGCACCCACACCCATGTGCCGACCTCCGATGCGATGATCCTAGAAAAGGGGACGGCCTATCTCAGTGACGCGGGCATGTGCGGCGATTATGACAGCGTGATCGGCATGGAAAAGACCGAACCGATGCGCCGTTTCATCACCGGCATGCCGAAGGAGCGTTTCACCCCCGCTTTGGGCGATGTCAGCCTCTCGGGTGTTTACATCGAAACCGATGACCGCACCGGCGCAGCCACGCGCATCGTGCCGGTCCGACAAGGTGGCCGCTTGCAACCCAGCGGCCCGGATACGGTGGCCTGATGATCCCGGACCGCCCGCGCTTTATCGGGGTTCTTGTGATCCTTGGCGCGGGATGGGGCTTTACCCAGCCGATGACGAAAATCGCGGTCTCCGAGGGCTATGGCCATTTCGGCCTGATCTTCTGGCAACTGGCGATTGGCTCGGCGTTGATGGCGCTTATCGCGGCGCTGCGCGGGATTCGCTTGCCACTGCGCCCGCGTCACCTGAAGCTTTACTGCATTATCGCGATGATCGGCACCGTGCTGCCGAACTCGCTCAGCTATCAGGCGGCGGTGCATCTGCCCGCGGGCATCGTGTCGATCCTGCTCAGCATGATCCCGATGCTGGCCTTTCCCATCGCGCTGGCGCTGCGTCTGGACCGGTTCGACTGGCTGCGCCTTGCCGGGCTGCTGGTCGGCCTTGGCGGGGTTCTGCTGATCGTCGCGCCGGGCGCGGATCTGAACGGCGCGCTGCCGATTTTCTGGGTCGGCGCGGTGCTGCTGACCTGCGCGTTCTACGCCTTTGAAGGCAACTATGTCGCCCGCTGGGGAACCGAAGGGTTGAGCCCGCTGCAAGTTCTTTTCGGGGCCTCGCTGGTGGGCATGATCATCGCCGGGCCGCTGGCTTGGGGCTCTGGCCAATGGATCGACCCGCGCGCGCCCTGGGGCGCACCGGACGCGGCGCTGGTGGCGTCATCCATCGCGCATGTGCTGGTCTATACGGGATATGTCTGGCTCGTTGGGCAGGCGGGGCCGGTCTTTTCAGCGCAGGTGTCCTATCTGGTGACGCTGTTCGGCCTGTTCTGGGCGCGGCTGTTTCTTGGCGAAAGCTATGCGCCCTCTGTCTGGCTCGCCCTGGGGCTGCTGGTGCTCGGCATGTATCTCGTGCAACCCAGGCCGCACCGGGATACGGTCGACGCAGCCTGAATATGACCCATGCGGCGTTGGAGCGCTTGCCCGGTCGCCCGATCTGAGCATATTCAACGCCTAAACCATGGGTGAGGCCCAAGTGATCGACTTATTCTCTCTGTCCCAGACCGGGCAAGCCGTACTGACATTGGCCGTCGTTGGCGTGATGTTCGTCTTGTTCCTGCGCGAGAGCTTCCCAACCGAGGTGGTCGCCATCGCCGGGGCGGCGCTGATGCTGGCACTGGGGCTGTTGCCCTATGACGATGCCTTGGCGGTGTTGTCCAACCCCGCCCCATGGACCATCGCGGCGATGTTCATCATCATGGGCGCGCTGGTCCGAACGGGTGCCCTTGACCGCTTTACCGGGCAGGCGGAGCGTTTGGCCAAGCACAGCCCGGCCCGCGCCATCGTCCTGATGATGGGCTTTGTGGTCTTTTCCTCTGCGATCGTGTCCAACACACCGGTGGTGGTGGTGATGATCCCGGTCTTTACCCAGCTTGCCCGCACCATGGGCGTATCCGCGTCCAAGCTGCTGATCCCGCTCAGCTATGCGGCGATCCTTGGCGGCACGCTGACATTGATCGGAACGTCGACGAACCTGCTGGTGGATGGTGTGGCCCGGACCCAAGGGCTGACGCCGTTCACCATCTTCGAAGTCACGCCGCTGGGCCTTGTGCTGGTCGCGTGGGGGATGATCTATCTGCGTTATATCGCGCCGCGTCTCCTGCCGGAGCGCGACAGCATGTCGTCGCTGCTGTCGGACCGGTCCAAGATGAAGTTCTTCACCGAAGCCGTCATTCCCCCCGAATCCAACCTGATCGGGCGCGAGGTCACCGGGGTTCAGCTGTTCAAGCGCGACGGCGTTCGGCTGGTCGATGTCGTGCGCGGCGATACCTCTCTGCGGCGCGAGTTGAAGGGCGTGGAGCTTCAAGTCGGCGACCGCGTGATACTGCGCACACAGATGACCGAATTGCTCAGCCTGCAACGTAACAAGGAACTCAAGCGCATCGATCAGGTCGGCTCGGTCGAAACGACCACGGTCGAGGTGCTGATCACCCCCGGTTGCCGCATGGTCGGCCGCCGCATGGGCGATATGCGCCTGCGCCGCCGGTATGGTGTCTATCCGCTGGCGGTCCACCGCCGGAACCAAAATATCGGCACGAAGATCGACGAACTGATTGTGCGTGTCGGCGACACCCTGCTGCTGGAGGGCGCGCCGGGCGATATTCAGCGGCTGGCTCAGGACATGGAGATCATCGATGTCTCCAAGCCGTCGCAGCGCGAATTCCGCCGCGGGCACGCGCCGGTGGCCATCATTGCGCTGCTGGCGATCGTGGCGCTGGCCGCGCTGAAAGTGGCGCCGATCCTGATGCTTTCGGTGATCGCGGTCTCCATTGTACTGATCACCCGCTGTATCGACGCGGATGAGGCTTTTGGCTTTGTGGATGGGCGGCTTTTGACGCTGATCTTTGCCATGCTTGCCATCGGTGCCGCGCTTGAAGCAACGGGCGCGGTGGCGCTGATCGTCAAGGCGCTTGCGCCGATGCTGGGCTCGCTGCCGCCATTCCTTGTGGTTTGGGCGATTTACCTGCTGACCTCGGTTCTGACGGAACTGGTGTCCAACAACGCGGTTGCGGTTGTGGTCACACCCATTGCCATCGGGCTGGCGCAGGCCATGGGCATCGACCCGCGCCCGCTTGTGGTGGCGGTGATGATCGCGGCGTCGGCCTCTTTCGCGACGCCGATTGGCTATCAGACGAATATGCTGGTCTATGGTCCGGGCGGTTACAAGTTCACCGACTTCCTGCGCGTGGGCATCCCCCTGAACCTGAGCATGGGGCTGCTTGCCTCGGCTTTGATCCCGCTGATCTGGCCGCTGTAGCGCCCGACCGGTTCCTTAAGACACGGCCTTGGACCGCCCCGCATTGCGGCCCGAGAAGATGCACCCGCCAAGAAACGTGCCTTCCAGCGCGTTGTATCCGTGATACCCGCCACCGCCAAAGCCCGCGACCTCCCCGGCGGCGAACAGCCCCGGCACCACGCGCCCATTGGCATCGATCATGCGGCTGTCCAGATCGGTCTGAAGCCCGCCCAGCGTCTTGCGCGTCAGCACATGCAGACGCACGGCGATCAGCGGGCCGTTATCCGGGTCAAGGAACTTGTGCGGTTTCGCGGTGCGGATCAGCTTGTCGCCCTTGTAATTCCGCGCGGCGAGGATCGCGGCCATCTGCGCGTCCTTGGTGAAGGGATTGTCCACCTGCGCGTCACGCGCTTCGATCTGCGCGCGCAGCTTGGCCTCGTCGATCAGCCCGCCACCCGCGACTTGGTTCATGCCGCGCACCAGGGTCGGCAGGTCATTCGCCACGACGAAATCCTCGCCCCGCTCCTTGAAGGCTTCGACCGGTCCGGTGGCGTTCTTGCCAGAAAGGATGCGCTGGCGGATGACCTCCATCCACTTGGCAGAGGTGAAATCGGGGTTCTGTTCTGACCCGGACAGCGCGAATTCCTTCTTGATGACCTTCTGCGTCAGCACGAACCAGCTATAGTCATAGCCGGTCTCGAGGATCATCCGCAGCGTGGTCATACTGTCGAAGCCGGGCAGGGCAGGCGGGGCAAAGCGGTTGCCCTCCGCGTCGAACCACATGGAGGACGGGCCGGGCAGGATACGGATGCCATGCGCGGGCCAGATCGGATCCCAGTTCTTCACGCCTTCGGTATAGTGCCACATCCGGTCGCCATTGATGACATGGCCGCCCGCCGCTTCGCTGATGGCGATCATGCGCCCATCCACATGCGCCGGCACGCCCGCCACCATCTCTTTCGGGGCAGGGCCAAGCCGCTGTTCGGGCCAGACCTTGCGGACCATTTCGAAATTGCCGCCGATCCCGCCGGAACTGACCACGACCGAGGGCGCACGCAGCGTGAAGTCGCCCACGGGGTCGCGGTTGGTCTTGGCCCCTTGGACCGCAGGGTCTTCGGCCAGCACCGTGCCGCTGACACCCTTGGCCGCGCCGTTCTCCATCTCGATCCGGTCGACCTGATGGCGAAAGCGGAACGTGATCAGGCCAGAGGCTTCATGCGCGCGGCACCGGCGGACGAAATGTTCCAGAACACCCGGCCCTGTGCCCCATGTGATGTGGAAACGGGGCACCGAATTGCCATGGCCATCGGCAAAACTGCCGCCCCGTTCGGCCCAGCCGACCACCGGGAACCAGCGCAGGCCCATCTTGTGCAGCCACGGGCGCATCTCTCCGGCGGCGAAATCGACATAGGCCTCGGCCCATTTGCGGGGCAGGGCGTCTTCGGGACGGTCGAACTGCGCCGATCCCATCCAGTCGCGCATCGCAAGCTCGCGGCTGTCGTGGATGCCAAGGCGGCGCTGCTCGGGCGTGTCGACCATGAACAGCCCGCCCAATGACCAGAACGCCTGACCGCCAAGGTTCTGCGGGCCTTCCTGATCGACGATGATGACGCGCTTGCCCCGGTCGCCAAGTTCCGCCGCGGCGGCCAACCCAGCCAGCCCCGCGCCTACGATGATCACATCTGCCGTATCCATTGTCATTTGCTCCGGAACCAGAAAAGGAAGGGTAGGGCGACGAGATACATGGTGATCCCATAAACGCCCGCAGGCAAGGCAATGGTCGACAGCCCCGCCGATGAGGTCGTACCTGCGATAAGTCCGGCCAGCGTGATCGCCATGCCCGCGTTCTGAATGCCCGTCTCGACCGAAACGGTCTTGCGTTCCGGCCCGCTCAGCCCGGCAAGCGCGGCAAGGCCCAGGCCAATCAGCATCAGCGCCGCGTTCAACCCGATCAGGGCCGGGCCAAGCGATGCGAGGTTCTGGGTGAAGATGTCCCAGTTCCCGGCAAGCGCGCCGATCACCATCAGCACGAACAGCACACTGGCGAAGCCGGAAAGCAGCGGTTCGATCCGCTGGGTGATGCCGCTGGCGAAATGGCGCAGTGCGACACCCAATGCGACGGGCAGGGTGGTGATGAGGAACATGGTGACCCCCAGCGACACAGCTGACACGCGCGGGGCCTCTGTTCCAATGAAATGCAGCACCGCCCATGCCGCCAGCGCGGGCACCGTCAGCACCGACAAGAGCGACACCACAGCGGTCAAAGACACGGATAGCGCCACATCGCCCCGCGACAGTTTGGTGATGATGTTCGAGGTCACGCCGCCCGGACAAAAGCTCAGCAGCATGATCCCCACGGCCAGTTCGCCGGTGATCCCAAAGGCGCGGATGATCAGATAGGCCGTCAGCGGCACCATGATGATCTGGCTGAAAGCGCCCAAACCGAACGCGCGGCGGCGTTCGGTCACGCGGCGGAAATCGGCCATGGTCAGGCCGACGCCAAGGCTCAGCATGATGATCGCCAGCGCCACCGGTAAACCGATGTTCAGGATTGTGTCCACGACGGCCTCCCCTCCCTCGTAGTTTCCGGAAGGCTAGTCGTGGGCGGCGCGGCCGCGCAATGCTGACGTGCCGTCAACCGGCGGTAGGCACCCACCCGCAGCAGCAGGGATCAGAGCGGCCAGAACACCAGAATGGCCGGGATCGACACGGCGATCACCAGCACTTCCAACGGCAGGCCCATGCGCCAGTAATCGCCAAAGCGGTATCCGCCGGGACCAAGGATCAGCGTGTTGTTCTTGTGCCCGATGGGCGTCAGGAACGCCGAAGAGGCCGCAACCGCGACCGCCATCAGGAACGGATCGGGGCTGACCCCAAGGCTTTGCGCCATCTGGATGCCCACGGGGGCGGCGACGATGGTTGTCGCCGTGTTGTTCAGCACGTCGGACAGGGTCATCGTCACAACCATCAGAACGGTCAGCACCGCCCAGGCCGGAAGCCCTTCGGTCAGCGATACGAGCGTGCCGGCAATCAGCTCGGTCCCGCCGGATGTTTCCAGCGCCGCGCCAAGCGGGATCATCGATCCAAGCAGCACGACCACCGGCCATTCGATATGGGTATAAAGTTCCGACAGCGGGACGATCTTGGACAGCACATAGGCCACGACCACAAGGCCAAGCGCGATCGGCAGGTACAATAGTCCAAAGCTGGCCGCGACGACCGCGCCGCCGAACAGGCCAATGGCCAGCCAGACCTTGTCATCCTGCGTCACCGCGAGGCCGCGCTCCGCCAGTGGCAGGCTGCCCAGCCATGTGGTCACATCCGCCGCGCGGCCCTGCGGCACCAGCAGCAACAGAATGTCGCCGGGCATGACCTGCGTCTTGCGGATCTGCTCGGAGATGCGCTTGCCCTGCCGCGAGATCCCCATCAGCACCGTCGATTGCCGCCAAGCCAGCCCAACCGATTGCGCCGTGCGGCCCACCAGACGGGAGTTTTCCGTGACCACCACTTCGATGATCTCGACGCCTTCGCCGCCCGCGCGCAGCTTTTCTTCGCGCGTGGCATCCGCGACCGACAAACCCAAAGCGGCGCGGAACTCGTCCAGCGCATCGGGCGTCGCGTCGATCACCAGCGCGTCGCCCGCCTTGATGTTGGTATTGCGCCCGCGGCCATAGACGCGTCTGCCATCGCGGATCAGCCCGATAATGGCGACATCCGCCTTCTCGGCCTCTTCATCCAGTTCGGCAAGGCGCTTGCCGGTATGCTTGTTGTCCTCCGGCACGGTCAGTTCGGCGATGTATTGCGACACATCCTCCAGCGCGGCGGCGGCATCTTCCCGCTCTGGGATCAGGCGCCAGCCGATCAGCGCAACAAAGGCGAGCCCGGCAATCGCCGCCACCCCGCCCACCGGGGCGAAGTCAAACATGCGGAAGGGTTCGCCCAGGCTATCCTCGCGGATCGAGGCGATGATGATATTGGGCGGCGTGCCGATCAGAGTGACCATGCCGCCCAGGATCGTCGCGAAGGACAGTGGCATCAGCGACAAACCCGG
Source organism: Aliishimia ponticola (assembly GCF_004803475.1). Lineage (GTDB taxonomy): Bacteria > Pseudomonadota > Alphaproteobacteria > Rhodobacterales > Rhodobacteraceae > Aliishimia > Aliishimia ponticola. Next base: position 194,622 of record NZ_SRKY01000003.1, on the reverse strand, counting down.
CGACCGACCCGCCTTGCGGGCCGTCTGCATATCGACCGGCATCAAAAGCGCCAGCGCCGCGACGTTGTTCATGAAGGCCGACAGGATGCCGCCGACCGCGCCCATGATCGCCACATGCGCGCCAAGGCTGCGGGCACTGTCCACCAATGTCCGGGTGATCAGGAACACCGCGCCGGACCGCACCAGCCCGGCAGAAACCACCAGCACCAAGGCCACCACCAGCGTGGCCGGGTGGCCAAAGCCCGAAAACGCCTGATCGGAAGGCACGACCCCCAAAGTTACCCCGGCAAGCAGGGCCGAAAAGGCAACGATATCATAACGGAAACGCCCCCAGAGCAGCAGGCCGAATACGGCGCCGAACAGGGCAAACAGGATGATCTGATCTTGTGTCATAAGCGATATCTAGTCCAGCGCGCGAGGAAGGTCACGCGCTCAGATGACCTGCTTGAATTACGCCCCAAGGCGGCGATGCGCTGGCCCCCGCCATGCCGATATCCCGGCCCCGTAAGCGTGCCGCCCGGCCTTTGCCTTGAACAGAGGCGCGCGCCTGCATATAGAACTGCCAAAATTCTTCCAATGGAGGCATCACCATGGCAGGCCATTCCAAATGGGCCAACATCCAGCACCGCAAGGGGCGGCAGGATGCGGCCCGCTCCAAGTTGTTTTCCAAGCTTAGCAAGGAAATCACCGTTGCGGCGAAGATGGGCGACCCGGACCCGGACAAGAACCCGCGCCTGCGCCTTGCCGTGAAAGAGGCAAAATCGCAATCCGTCCCGAAGGATGTGATCGAACGGGCGATCAAGAAATCCACCGCAGGCGATGGCGACGATTACGAAGAAATCCGCTATGAGGGCTATGGCCCCAATGGCGTTGCGGTGATTGTCGAGGCGATGACCGACAACCGCAATCGCACCGCGTCCAATGTGCGGTCCACCTTCACGAAGAACGGCGGCAACCTTGGCGAGACCGGCTCGGTTGCCTTCATGTTCGAGCGGAAGGGCGAAGTGACCTACCCGCTGGAAGCAGGCGATGCGGATTCGATCTTTGAGGCGGCGATCGAAGCGGGCGCGGAGGATGTCGAAAGCTCGGAGGATGGGCATATCATCTGGTGCGCCGATACCGATCTGAACGAAGTGTCGAACGCGCTGGAAACAGCCTTGGGAGAATCGGAGTCGACCAAGCTGGTCTGGAAGCCTTCCACCACGACGGAACTTGACCTCGACAACATGCAAAAGCTGATGAAGCTGGTCGATGCGCTTGAAGACGATGATGACGTGCAGCGCGTCACCACGAATTTCGAGGCCTCGGACGAAGTCCTCGCGCAGCTGTAAGCGTCACGTGATCCGAATGCGAAAAGGCCGCCCGGTGGGCGGCCTTTTTTGCGCATGGCACGAAGATGGGCTTAGCTGAACAGCCCGCGCGTCATGGAATTCCACAAAGAGGGTTGTGGCGCCGACTTCGGCAAGGACTTCAGCACACCTTTCACGATGGCCAAACGATGGTGGGCATCATTGTCACGATCTGCACGGCTCTGGACCGACAGAATCTTTTCCTGCGTCTGCAACGCTCCTTGAATGACTTCAATTTGCTCAGCAGTCAGCTCAAGGTTCTCTTTATGGCACTTCATCTTCGCGCTCTCTTTACTATTAATTGAGTGCTTATTTATGTCGCAGAGCGAGATGTACCAGCCCCAAAATGTCATAAAAATGTGATGCGAAATTGCAGACTTGGTTAACTCTCTGCAAACTACGTGCCCCAATTTGGCCCCCTTGCTGGCGTAGCGCCCGATTCGGGCTCGCAATCCGCCTTGTGCGAAACGGGTTTGCCAAGGCGCGGTTCGCCCGATAGGGACGTCCGGCCCGTGTGTAAGAGATGACGATGCCTGCCTTCCTTTCCGGATTCTTTCTGAGCCTGTCGCTGATCCTCGCCATCGGCGCACAGAATGCCTTTGTTCTGCGGCAGGGGCTGATGCGTCAGCATGTCTTTGCGGTTTGCCTGTTCTGCGCCGTTTCTGACGCGCTTTTGATCACCGCCGGGGTGGCGGGCTTTGGCGCGCTGGCAACTGCGGTGCCATGGTTTGAAACTGCGATGCGTTACGGCGGCGCGGCCTTCCTGATCTGGTACGGCTGGAAGAACGCTTATTCGGCGTGGCAGGGGGGCGCGGCGCTCCAGACAGAGGGGCCAGCGCAGACGCGGTTGAGCGTGATCCTTGCAACGCTGGCGGCGCTGACCTGGCTGAACCCCCATGTCTACCTGGATACCGTGGTGCTGATCGGGTCGATCTCGGCGCAATATCCGGACCGGCTGTCTTTCGGTATCGGGGCGGTGCTGGCCAGCTTCACCTTCTTTTTCTCGCTCGGCTATGGCGCGCGGCTTCTGTCGCCTGTCTTCAGGTTGCCCCGGGCGTGGCAGGTTCTTGACGCGCTGATCGCGCTGACAATGTGGGCGATTGCGGCCGGATTGCTGTTGGGTGGCCACTGATCGGGGCGCAGAATTTAATCTGAGGCCCTGCAACGGCTTGCCATTTGCGCGCGGCGTCGCCTCTATGGCCGCATGAGTCCCTCTCGTCCAATTGTCGGTGTTTTCTGGATGCTCGTCACCGGGCTGTGCTTCGTCGCGGTGACGGCGCTGGTCAAGATGACAGGCAACCGGATTCCAGCCACCGAATCCGCCTTCCTGCGCTATCTTCTTGGCCTTGTTTTCCTGATCCCGCTGCTGCGCGGCCTGGGGGGCACACGCCTGACGCCCCGGCACTGGCGGCTCTTCGTGTTTCGCGGGATATGCCATAGCTGCGGCGTGATCCTGTGGTTCTTTGCCATGACGCGCATCCCTATCTCGGAGGTGACGGCGATGAACTACCTGTCGCCGGTCTATGTCTCTATCGGGGCGGTCTTCGTGCTGGGCGAAAAGCTGGCGATCCGGCGGATCATGGCGATTGTCGCGGCCCTGATTGGTGTGCTCGTCATCCTGCGACCGGGCGTGCGCGAGATCGAGGACGGGCACCTTGCCATGCTGATCTGCGCGGTCGTGTTCGCGGCCGGATACCTGACGGCCAAGATCCTCGCTGATGAGGTCCCCGCGGCGCTGGTGGTGGGCATGTTGTCGATCTTTGTCACGCTGTTCCTTGCGCCTTTTGCAATCGCCGTCTGGGTGCCGCCCACATGGGAAGAACTCGGTTTGCTCTTTCTCGTGGCCTGTTTTGCGACAGCCGGGCACTACACCATGACGCTGGCTTTTGCCGCCGCGCCGATGACCGTGACGCAGCCGGTCACCTTCCTGCAACTGGTCTGGGCCACGCTTCTTGGTGCGCTTCTGTTCGCGGAACCCGTTGATATATGGGTGGTAATCGGCGGCTCGATCATCTTGGGCGCAGTGTCCTTCATCACCTGGCGCGAGGCCGTTCTGAAGCGCCGTCCCATCACGCCGCCGGGGCCAGCCACCAAGCTGTGATGTTTTTTATTGACTGGTCAGTCAATATCCAACAGGTTCGCCGCTTAAAGGCGGAGACTCGGCATGCCGAAACTAGGAATGGAACCCGTTCGCAGAGCGGCGCTTGTGAAGGCCACCATCGCAGAGCTTGGCGGGGCGGGCACATTGGACGTGACCGTGGGCCAGATCGCGCGGCGGGCGGGCATGTCCTCTGCGCTGGCGCATCACTATTTCGGGGGCAAGAACGATATCTTCGCCGCGGCGATGCGGCAGATCCTTGTCGATTTGCGCGCGGCGGTGAAGGTCCGGGTGCGCGGCGCAACGACTCCGCGTGCGCAACTGAACGCCATCATCGAAGGCTGCTTCGCGCCGCCCTCCTTTGACCCCGACACGATTCAGGCCTGGATGCTGTTCTACAGCCTGTCGCGCACCAACCCCAAGGCAGCGCAGCTCTTGCGCGTCTACCAGCGGCGATTGCGGACCCATCTGCGCGTGGCGTTGCGCCCGCTGAGCCCCACGCCGGAAGAGGATGCCGAAACACTGGCCGCGTTGATCGATGGCCTTTACCTGCGCGCTGCGCTCAGCCGCAGGGGCACCGCCGAAGAAGCGACCCGGCACGCGCTTGATGTTGCACATAGATTGGTGGCCGCATGACACGTCCGAATATCCTGATTTTCATGGTGGACCAGCTTAACGGCACGCTGTTCCCCGACGGTCCCGCCGATTGGCTGCACGCGCCGAACCTGCGCGCGCTGGCCGACCGGTCGACGCGCTTTGCGCTCAGCTATACGGCTTCGCCGCTTTGCGCGCCGGGGCGGGCGTCATTCATGTCGGGGCAGTTGCCCAGCCAGACGGGCGTCTATGACAACGCGGCCGAGTTTCGGTCGGATATTCCCACTTATGCCCACCACCTGCGCCGCGCGGGCTATCACACCTGCCTGAGCGGCAAGATGCATTTCGTCGGGCCGGACCAGCTTCATGGGTTCGAGGAACGTCTGACCACCGATATCTATCCCGCCGATTTCGGCTGGACGCCCGATTACCGCAAGCCGGGCGAGCGCATCGATTGGTGGTATCACAACATGGGCTCCGTCACCGGGGCGGGCGTGGCCGAGATTTCCAACCAGATGGAATATGATGACGAGGTCGCCTATCACGCGACGCGCAAGGTCTACGATCTGGCGCGCGGAAAGGATGATCGCCCGTGGTGCCTGACGGTCAGCTTCACCCATCCGCATGATCCCTATGTGGCGCGCCGCAAATACTGGGATCTGTACGAGGATTGCGACCATCTGCTGCCCGAGGTTCCGGCGATGGCCTATGAGGATCACGATCCCCACGCGCAGCGCATCTTCGACGCGAACGATTGGCGCAGCTTCGACATCACCGATGAGGATATCCGCCGGTCCCGCCGGGCCTATTTCGCCAATATCTCCTATCTCGATGACAAGATCGGCGAGGTGATGGAGGCGCTGCGCGGCACGCGGCAGGACGAGAATACGATCATTCTCTTTGTTTCGGACCACGGCGATATGCTGGGCGAGCGTGGGCTGTGGTTCAAGATGTGCTTCTACGAGGGCGCGGCCCGGGTGCCGATGATGATCGCCGCGCCGCAGATGCAGCCGGGTCTGGTCGAGGTTCCGGTCTCCAACATCGACGTTTGCCCGACGCTGTGCGAACTGGCCGGCGTGCCCATGGACGAGGTCATGCCCTGGACCACCGGTCAATCGCTGGTCCCGTTGGGGCAAGGCGGCACACGGACGGAGCCGGTGGCGATGGAATACGCCGCCGAGGCGAGCTATTCGCCGCTGATCGCCTTGCGGCAGGGGCGGTGGAAATACGTCAATTGTGCGCTTGATCCCGAACAGCTGTTCGATCTGGCGGCCGACCCCCACGAGTTGACCAATCTGGCCGACGACCCCGCCCATGCAGAGGTGCTGGAACGGTTCCGACTGGATGCGGCAAGCCGCTGGGATCTGGAAACCTTCGATGCCGAGGTGCGCGAAAGTCAGGCCCGGCGCTGGGTCGTCTACGAGGCGTTGCGGCAGGGCGGCTATTACCCGTGGGATTACCAGCCACTGCAAAAGGCGTCCGAGCGCTTCATGCGCAACCACATGGATCTCAACACGGTTGAGGAAGATGCGCGCTACCCGCGCGGAGAGTGACAGTAACCCGTATGCGCGAATACCGGTGACGTAAGCCGGGATCTAAAACGAACAGGGACACGAAAAATGTTGACGACAATCATATCCTTCGGGGTGCTGATGGCCTTTGCGCTGGTGGCATTCTGCACAATCAAATGGTGGAACGTAAGACTGACGGGACCACAGCCCGTAAGCCTGTTCGTTTTCATCGCGATCCTCTTTACCTCCGGGCTGGATGTCGGGCTGGTGATGTTCCCGATCGCCTTTGACTTCCCGCTCTATGCCGACACGGCGACGGAACCGGCCTATGCCTTCACCAACCCGCTGGCGCTGGAATTCGGCTTCTGGGGCTTTCTGATCTGGGCCTTCTACTTCCTCACCGCGTTCTATTTCTGCGCCATCGAGCCGCGCGTGAAATTCTTCGAGATCGGCGCGGTGAAGCTGATCAACAACCTTGTCATCATCACGACCTGCGCCTTCACCGGTGCGTTGTTCCTGATCTACATGCCCTATTACATCCCCGAAGTCGGCGACGGCGAAACGGTGCTCCCGGCCTTCTATGTGATCTGCTTCCTCGTGATCCTCGCGGCCAGCTTTTCCTCGACCGATATCCGGTTCGTGAAGATCCTGTCCGTGGCCTCGACAGCCATCTTCTTTGCGTTGATCTTCGGCATGTGGGCCTATGCGGGCATGGGTCTGGGCGACTTCTTTGCAACCGCGTCCGGTATTGGCGGCTACTTCGCGAATATCCACAAATTCGTTCTGCCGCTGACCGAGTATCACGAGTTCTACCTGTTCTGGTGGTTCGCATGGTCGATCATGATCGGGCAGTTCACCTCGCGGTTTGTCGGCGGCCTGACCACATGGCAATTGCTGGCAGCGCTGCTGGTGTTCCCGTCGATCCCGCTCGCGCTGTGGTTCACGGTGGCCTATTACTACCACCTCAACGCGATCGACATGACCGGCATGGTCAACTGGTCGATGACGGTGGTTGGCATCCTCTTCGTGATCAACTCCTTCGACTCGCTGATCCGGCTTTATACGGACAATTTGAACCTGACCGCTGACCGCTATGGCAAGGTGCAATATGTGCTTGGCAACGCGGCGCTGCTGTTCGTGCTGACGCTGCTGTTCCAGTCGCAGTGGTTGCAAATCCAGTGGGTCGGCACCGTTGTGATCGGCCTGTATGTCGCTTGCATCGTCTGGGTTCTGTCCCGGCGCGATGCACTGGCGGGCCTGTCCCATGGCGGGCAGACCGCTGCCGCCAGCAATTGATACCAACCGCGCGCGCCGGGACCGTCCCGGCGCGGGTGCCTTCCTGACTGACGTCCACCGCGGAGAGTCCGATGACCCAAGCCACGCAGCCCAAAGCCAGCCATTTCGTGAATGGCGCTTATCTTGAAGATACCGATGGCGATGCCTTCGACGTGATCTATCCCGCCACGGGAGAGGTCATCGCGACAGTCCATGCCGCGACCCCCGCCGTGATAGAGGCCGCGATTACATCGGGCCGGGCCGCACAAAAGCAATGGGCAGCCATGACCGGGACAGAGCGTGGCCGCATCCTGCGCCGCGCGGCCGATATCATCCGCGAACGCAATCACGAGCTTTCGGTTCTGGAAACCTATGACACCGGCAAGCCCTATCAGGAAACGAGCGTCGTCGACGCGACCTCTGGCGCGGATGCGCTGGAATATTTCGGCGGGCTGGCCGCAAGCCTGACGGGCGAGCATATTCAGCTGGGCGAGGATTGGGTTTATACCCGCCGCGAGCCTCTGGGCCTGTGCGTCGGGATCGGCGCGTGGAACTATCCGACGCAGATCGCCTGCTGGAAAGGCGCGCCCGCGCTGGCCTGCGGCAACGCCATGATCTTCAAACCGTCCGAAACCACCCCGCTTTGCGCGCTGAAAGTGGCCGAAATCCTGCACGAGGCGGGCTTGCCTGCCGGGCTTTACAACGTGGTGCAGGGAATGGGGCCGGTTGGCGCTGCGCTGGTGTCGGACCCGCGCGTGGACAAGGTCTCGCTCACCGGGTCTGTGCCGACGGGGCGCAAGGTCTATGCCGCCGCCGCTGAAGGCATGAAGCATGTCACCATGGAACTCGGCGGCAAGTCGCCTTTGGTCATCTTCGACGATGCGGATATTGAAAACGCGGTGTCGGGCGCGATCCTTGGCAACTTCTATTCCTCTGGTCAGGTCTGTTCCAACGGGACGCGCGTCTTCGTGCAAAAGGGCATCAAGGAGGCGTTCCTGACCCGGCTTTCCGAACGTCTGGCAAACGCCGTGATCGGCGACCCGATGGACCCCGAAACAAGCTTTGGCCCAATGGTCAGCCAACGCCAGATGGAGATCGTCGAAGGCTATATCGCCAAGGGCAAGGAAGAGGGTGCGCGGCTGGTCACGGGCGGCGCGCGGCTTAATCGGGACGGCTTCTACCTTGAGCCAACCGTTTTCGCCGACGTGACGGACGATATGGTCATTGCACGCGAAGAGATTTTCGGCCCCGTCATGGCGGTGCTGGATTTCGACACCGAAGAAGAGGTGATGGCGCGCGCCAATGACACCGAATTCGGCTTGGCGGCGGGCGTGTTTACCCGCGATCTGTCCCGTGCCCATCGCGTGGCAGCGGGGTTCGAAGCGGGCACCTGCTATATCAACACTTACAATGACGCGCCGGTCGAAGCACCCTTTGGCGGCGTCAAGATGTCTGGCGTGGGGCGTGAAAACTCCAAGGAGGCCATCGCCCATTACAGTCAGGTCAAATCGGTCTTCGTCCGCATGGGCGATCTGGAGGCGCCTTTCTGATGGCATCGAACGCACCCGAACCAGCGCCAGTTCGGCCCGGCTTTCAAACCGTCGACATCGTGAAATGGATCGCCACCGCGATCCAACTGGTGGGCTATGGGCTGACCGGGCTCAACATCGTGCCTTGGAACGTGTTCGCCTTCTTTGCGGGCATCATTTTGTGGTTCGCAGTCGGGGTCATGTGGAAGGACCGCGCGATCATGGTCGTGCATGTCGGTGCCTTCATCTCGCTGCTGATCGGTTATCTGAACGCCTGACCCTGGAGGTTGCCATGACACAGGCTGACTACGTTATCGTCGGCGCGGGCAGCGCTGGCTGCGCCGTTGCGTACCGCCTTGCGGAAGCTGGAAAATCCGTGCTAATCGTCGAACATGGGGGCACCGATGCCGGCCCGTTCATCCAGATGCCCGGCGCGCTGAGCTATCCCATGAACATGAAGCGCTATGACTGGGGCTATGTGTCGGAGCCGGAGCCACATCTGGGCGGGCGGCAACTGGCGTGCCCGCGTGGCAAGGTGATCGGCGGGTCGTCCTCGATCAACGGGATGGTCTATGTGCGCGGCCATGCGCTGGATTACGACCATTGGGAAGACAGCGGCGCGGCGGGCTGGGGCTATGCCGATGTGCTGCCCTATTTCCACCGGATGGAAACGTGGCACGATGGCGGGCATGGCGGCGATCCGGCATGGCGCGGCACCGATGGGCCGCTTCATGTGACGCGGGGGCGGCGTGAGAATCCGCTTTACCATGCCTTTGTAGAGGCCGGGCGCCAGGCCGGTTATCCGGTCACGGGCGACTATAATGGCCGCCAGCAAGAGGGCTTCGGCCCAATGGAACAGACGGTCTACAAAGGGCGGCGCTGGTCTGCGGCCAACGCTTATCTGAAACCAGCGCTAAAACGCGAAAACTGCGATCTGGTCCGCGGACTGGTGGAGCGGATCGAGATCACCGAAGGGCGGGCCACCGGCGTCGTTCTGGCCGATGGGCGCGTGATCCACGCCCGCGCCGAGGTGATCCTTGCCGCGTCGTCGATCAACTCGCCCAAAATCCTCATGCTGTCCGGGATCGGACCGGCGCAGCATCTGGCAGAACATGGGATCAGTGTCGTGGCTGACAGGCCCGGCGTCGGCGGCAATCTTCAGGACCATCTGGAAATGTATATCCAGATGGCCGCCGCGCAGCCGATCACGCTTTACAAGTATTGGAATTTGTTCGGAAAAGCGATGGTGGGGGCGCAGTGGCTCTTTACCAAGACCGGTCTGGGCGCGACCAATAATTTCGAAAGTGCGGGCTTTATCCGGTCGCGGGCCGGGGTGCAATATCCCGACATTCAGTTCCACTTCCTGCCCATTGCCGTGCGCTATGATGGCCAGGCTGCCGCCGAAGGGCACGGGTTTCAGGCCCATGTCGGCCCGATGCGGTCGCAAAGCCGGGGGCGGGTGTCTTTGCGGTCCTCCGACCCGGCGGCCGATCCGCTGATCCGCTTCAACTACATGAGCACGCAGCAGGACTGGGAGGATTTCCGGGCCTGCATTCGCCTCACGCGCGAGATCTTTGCGCAGGACGCCTTCAAACCCTTCGTGAAACACGAAATTCAGCCGGGCGACGCAGTACAAAGCGATGACGCGCTTGATGACGCGATCCGCGAACATGCCGAAAGCGCCTATCACCCTTGCGGCACGTGCCGGATGGGGCGCGCTGACGACCCGGACGCGGTGGTCGATCCCGAAGGACGCGTGATCGGCGTTGATCAATTGCGCGTCGTGGACAGTTCGGTGTTCCCCCAGATCACCAATGGCAACCTTAACGGCCCGTCGATCATGACCGGTGAGAAAATGGCGGACCATATCCTTGGCCGCGCGCCGCTGCCGCCATCGAATGCAGAGCCATGGGTGAACCCGGCTTGGGAGACGTCTCAGCGTTAACGATTTCTCCCGGCCCGCGTTGACCCTGCCGCGCGGCGGGGGGATACCGGGGGCATGTTAAGATTCGTTAACGTGCTCTGGGCACTCCTTCTTGCGGCGCCGGTTCTGGCCTCCGATCCGACTGGCCGGATTCGGGTTGTCGATGGCGATACGCTGAAAGTTGGCGGCGTCACAGTGCGGCTGCACGGCATCGACGCGCCCGAGATGGATCAGACCTGCCGCGATGGTGCGGGGGTGGATTGGCGCTGCGGGCGCTGGGTCACGCAGGTCGTGACAGAGCGGTATGAAGGCAAGCGCGCCCGCTGCAAGACCATCGAACAGGACAAATACGGGCGCGATGTCGCGCGCTGCACGGTGCGCGGCAACGACTTGGGCAAGGTGCTGGTTTCGGACGGACGTGCCTTCGCGTATCGCTACTATTCCATGGCCTATGACCTGGACGAAAAAGCCGCCGCCGTGCGCCGCGCCGGTTTGCATGGCTATGACGTGCAATCCCCCGCCGCGTTCCGCAAGGCGCAGCGCAGCACCCCGGCGGACCGCGCCGATGGCTGTGTGATCAAGGGCAACCTTTCCCGATCCGGGGCGCGTATCTACCACGTGCCGGGGCAGGAGAATTACGCGCGCACGCGGATTTCGCCGCAAAAAGGGGAACGGTGGTTCTGCAATGAGGCCGAAGCGCGCGCGGCCGGATGGCGGCGGGCAAAGCGCTGAGTTTGATCCGGGTCAATGTTGGGCCGGGTGAAAACGCTACACTCCCTTCGAACGCGTGAAAGGGAGCAACATCACATGTCACACACACCGCACGAACTCGCCGACGATTTCCCGGAATTTGCCGACCGCATTGCCGCTATGAAACAGTCCGATGCCCATTTCGCAAAGCTGGTCGAATCCTATCACGAAGTGAACCGGGCCGTGCACCGGGCCGAGACAAATGTCGAGCCGGTCGAAGAGTTGACCGAGGTCGAATTGCGCAAGCGCCGTGCCGCGCTGAAGGATGAAATCTACGCCGCGCTGTCGGCGGACGCCTGAAGGGCCTTAGTCGCAATATCGGAAAAGAAGGGCGCGCCTTGGTGCGCCCTTTGTCATTTCGGCGCGCGGATTACCCGACGCGATAGGGCAGCACGTCACGCTGATCAGGATCGACCTCCAGCGGCCGTTCCAGCGGCGGAACCGAGCGTTGATGGCAATTGGTGCGCTCGCAAATCCGGCAGGAAATGCCAATCGGTTCAAAGGCTTCGGCGCGGGTGATGTCCATCCCGTTAGCATAGACCAGCTCTTCGGCATGAGCGACCTCACATCCCAGCGCGATCGCATAACGGCGCACCGGCGCACCGTAGCGCCCGGCGGATTTCGTCACATCCCGCGCAATGGAGATATAGCGCACCCCATCGGGCGTTTCGGCCAATTGGCGCAGAAACTGGCCGGGGGTCTCGAAGGCGCGGTGAACATTCCACAACGGGCACGCCCCGCCAAAGCGCGCGAATTGCAGCCGCGTGGCAGAGTGGCGCTTGGTGATGGTTCCGGCCTGATCGACGCGCACGAAGAAGAACGGCACACCCTTGGCACCCGGCCTTTGCAACGTGGACAGCCGATGCGCGACCTGTTCGATGGAGGCGCCGAAGCGGGTCGAAAGCGCCTCAAGGTCGTGGCGGCTTTTGCGGGCGGCATCAAGGAATTTGCCATAGGGCATCAGCGCGGCCCCGGCGAAGTAATTGCCAAGGCCGATCTTTGCGATGGCGCGGGCCTCGTCGCTTTTGAACCGGGCCAGATCAAGCGTCGCTTCCAGCAGGGCGTTCTGCGTCAGCAGCGCGACTTGCAGCAACAACTGGAAAGTCTGGGTTTCGGGCGTGGCCAGCGCCGACAGGGTCAGGACTTTCTTTTGCGCATCATAGCGGCGCAGCATTTCGGCCTCTTCAAACTGGACGCGAATGCCCGCATTGCCCAGACGCGCCACAGCGGCGACCCGGATGCTTTTCAACCCGCCATCCTGCCCGGCGAAATGCTCTGCCGCGCGATCCACGGCGTCGATATAGTTGTCGCAGTAATGGAAGAAGTCGCGCACTTCTTCCCATGCGCTGGGCTGCGCCTGCGCGCCGTCGCGTCCCAGGGCTTCGTCAAGCGAAGCGAGCCGTTCGTGGGTTTGCCGGTACGACCGGTGCAGTTCGATGAAGGCGCGGGCAAGGGCAGGGGCGTTGGAGGCCGTCAGCCTCAGATCGGCCAGCGGCGGCGCATCCCCCTTGAACAGCGGGTCGGCCAGTGCCTCGCGCATATCGCTGACCAGACGTTCGCCATCCCCTTGCGAAAGCTCGGTCACGTCGATCCCGAACTCCGTCGCCAGCGCCAGCACCACGGCAGAGGACACCGGGCGGTGGTTGTTTTCCATCTGGTTCAGATAGGGCAGGGATACCTTGAGTTTGCTCGCGAAATCCTTCTGGGTCAGCCCGATCCGCGTGCGGAATTCCCGCAGTTTCACCCCGGCATAAAGCTTCTGTGTCGACATGAATGGCCCCCGAGACTTTGCAACTTTGCAGGCCTCGCACGCTAACTTTGCAAAGCCCTCAGCGCAAGTTTTCCCAAACGTCGTTAAAGCGGGGTTAAATCAGCCGTGGCCCGAGACCTGTTTTTCGCGCCGGATCGTCAATGTGATCGCCACGATTGCCAGAACGCCGGTCAGGAATTGCAGCCAAAGCAGCGGAAAGGCTCCGGTTTCGGGCGTCAGCAGCAGGCCGGTCAACTGACCCAGCATCGCGCCGCCCGCCAGCATGATCGCGCCGCCAAGGCCGGACGCCGTTCCCGCCAAGCGCGGGCGGACGGAGAGCATCCCCGCAGTGGCGTTGGGAATGGCCAGCCCATTGCCGAGGCCAACAAAGGTCATGAAGAAAAAGAACGTGAAGACAGAGCCATAGCCCGCATAGGACACGACAAGGGACGCTGTGATGCCAACGATATTTCCGATGCAGCCCCACATGATCATGCGGTTGACGCCAAAGCGGATGGTGAAGCGCCCGGTCAGGTAGTTGCCTAGGAAATAGCCGATGGCAGGTGCGCCGAAATAGACACCAAGTTCGGCCGAGGACAGGCCGTAGACCTGCGTGCCAACGAAGGGGGCGCCGCCGAGATAGGCAAAGAACGCGCCCGAGGTGAAGGCCGCTGCCGCGCAATAGCCCCAGAAGCGCCGGGCCGACAGAAGTTCGGGGTACTCGCGGTATTGCTGGCCAAGTGTCAGGCCAGAGCTGCTGACGGTTTCGCCCTGATCGGCCCAGACCAGCACGAAAGTCAGCGCGCCCAGCACGAAGAGGAACCAGAAGCTAGCCCGCCAGTCATATGCCTGATCGAGGAACCCGCCGATGGCCGGGCTGATCATCGGCACGACCGCCATGCCCATGGTGACATAGCCGATCATCGACGCCGCTTGGTCTTGTGAGTAAAGGTCGCGCACCGTGGCCCGGCTTAGTACCATGCCCACGGCCATCATCGCCTGCAAGGTACGGCAGATCAGGAATACGCCCGCAGTCGGGGCATAGATGCAGCCCAGCGTTGCCAGCAGAAATCCGATCGTGCCCAGCAGGATCACCGGGCGGCGGCCGAACTTGTCCGACAACGGGCCGATAAACACCTGCAAGACCGCACTGGCCGCAAGATAGATGGAGACCGACATCTGCATGACCCAGTATTCCGTGTCGAAATACGCGGTCATCCCGGGCAGGGACGGCAGGAACATGTTCATGACCATCGCGGACATGCCCGATAGCAGGATCAAGGTTCCGATGTGAGGTGGGGTCGTTCTGTCTAGGAAACGAACCGGGGCAAACTGGCTCATGCCTCGTGATGTAGAACTGCAACCGCAGCATGTCCATCAGCCAATTTCCGCGACGTCACGTGACAATCCGAACTTTGCAGATTTGCAATTTGCAAAGCGTCCTATGCATAAACTTTGCAAATTAGCCGGAAAATACTGTCCTGCGGCGTGTTGCGGCTGTAGGTTGCCGAAAATTCTACGGGAGGAGCCCCCATGAAGGACATTCTGAGCGAACTCGAAGATCGGCGTGACGGTGCGCGTCTTGGCGGCGGTCAAAAGCGTATCGATGCCCAGCACGGTCGCGGCAAGCTGACAGCGCGAGAGCGTATTGATCTGCTGCTCGACGAAGGCTCCTTCGAAGAGTTCGACATGTTCGTCACCCATCGCTGCACCGATTTCGGGATGGAACAGCAAAAGCCCGCAGGGGACGGCGTCGTGACTGGGTGGGGCACCATCAACGGTCGCCAAGTCTATGTCTTCAGCCAGGATTTCACGGTTCTGGGCGGCTCTGTTTCCGCGACCCATGCGGCCAAGATCGTCAAGATCATGGATATGGCGATGGAAAACGGCGCGCCGGTGATCGGGATCAACGATTCCGGCGGTGCGCGTATTCAGGAAGGCGTCGACAGCCTTGCTGGCTACGGCGACGTCTTCGAGCGCAACATCCGCGCCTCTGGCGTTGTGCCGCAGATCTCCGTGATCATGGGCCCCTGCGCGGGCGGCGCTGTCTATTCGCCCGCGATGACGGATTTCATCTTCATGGTGAAAGACAGCTCCTACATGTTCGTCACCGGCCCCGATGTTGTTAAAACCGTGACGAATGAGCAGGTTACGGCAGAAGAGCTTGGCGGGGCGTCGACCCATACCAAGAAATCTTCTGTCGCCGATGGCGCGTTCGAAAACGATGTCGAGGCGCTGGCGGAAGTGCGCCGCTTGGTGGATTTTCTTCCGCTCAACAACCGCGAAATGCCCCCGGTGCGCCCGTTCTTCGACGATCCGGCGCGGGTGGAAAACAGCCTTGATACGCTGGTCCCGGAGAACCCGAACCAGCCCTACGACATGAAGGAACTCATCCTGAAACTCGCCGATGAGGGCGATTTCTACGAGATTCAGGAAGATTTCGCCAAGAACATCATCACCGGCTTCATTCGCCTCGAAGGGCGCACGGTGGGCGTCGTGGCAAACCAGCCAATGGTTCTGGCCGGGGTTCTGGACATCGACAGTGCCCGCAAGGCGGCGCGTTTCGTGCGCTTCTGCGACTGCTTTGAAATCCCGCTGCTGACGCTTGTGGACGTGCCGGGCTTCCTGCCGGGCACCAGCCAGGAATATGGCGGCGTCATCAAGCACGGGGCCAAGCTGCTTTACGCATATGGTGAGGCGACGGTGCCAAAAGTCACGGTCATCACCCGCAAAGCCTATGGCGGTGCCTATGTCGTGATGGCGTCCAAGCATCTGCGCGCCGATTTCAACTATGCCTGGCCGACGGCGGAAGTCGCGGTTATGGGCGCGAAAGGCGCGACCGAGATTATTCACCGCGGGGATCTGGGCGATCCGGAAAAGATCGCGCAGCACACGAAGGATTACGAAGATCGCTTCGCCAACCCCTTCGTCGCGGCAGAGCGTGGCTTTATCGACGAAGTGATCATGCCGCATTCCACCCGCAAGCGCGTCGCGCGGGCCTTTGCCAGCCTGCGCAGCAAGAAACAAAAGCTGCCATGGAAGAAGCACGATAACATCCCGTTGTAAGCCATGGGGCAGCCGCGCTGGCATATTCTGCGGGATGGGGAGGCGGTGATCCTTTGCCGCCACCTGCCGCCACGTTTCGATATGACGGCGCGTACAGTGCTGCCCGGCGGATCAGCGGTTCGGCTCGCCCATCAAATCCGGCAGGATATGTGGCGCGCGTTGCAGCGGGTGCGTGGGTTTTCCCCGGTGGTGCGGCTGACCCCGATTTCGGCGGGCTGGCAGGTGGAGGCAGGCGGGCGCGTCCCGGCCGCAAACGAAGACTTGGTGGCGCAGGTTCAAGCTGTGCTGGACGACAAGCAGCGCCGCACGCGCTGGGTGCAATTCGCGCAAAGAGGGGAGGGCGCTTGATGATGACATTCGGACAGACAGCAGCCCGCCGCGCATATGTCGGCGCATCACGCGATTGCATAAATGCGATTCTTTCCGGAGGCTTGGCGCGACGCTCCGGCACTGAGTTTACAAAAAGCAACTTACACCGCGCGCGTGGAGTTATCCACAGCTGCGCCGCAGCCCTTGGTGGAGGAACCGCGAAAGCGGTCCAAGGCTGCGCCTTATTCCTGGCCCTGTCGCAAGGGGCCGCTGCAATGGACCTGCCGTCTGGCGTGTCCGCGGACTTGCAGGAGGTGCTGATCGACACGGTTGGCAGCGAAACTTGGATCCGCTTCCGCTTTATCGCGCCGAAAATCGCCCGCGACAGCGACTCGGCCCCGGATTTCGCCATGCTGGAACCGGATTTCTCGCATCTGTGCGTGAATCTGGCTGTGCCATACCTGCAGAACTACGAGCTGGAGCCGGACAAGGTTGTGATTTCCATGTCTGATCGCGCGGTGAAATTCGGGCTGTCTGACCCGGACGCCACCCAGTATTTCGAGCAGTTTCGCGTCGAAAAGGGCGACTGCATATGGGAGGGGTTCTGATGCTTCCACAACATGTTGCGGCGTTAATCTCTTGTGGACAAGTTTGTGGTGATTTTCCGCCACAGACTGGGGCTGCCACCTGTCCTGCATATCATTCAAAGCGCGTTTCGCGTATCTTGGGCGTTGTGAATCCGGTTGGAGTCACACCCTCAGAGTTGAGGCAGGCAGGGCCTACGTGCCCGTTTGCGCTTTGGAACAATGACAGGAGAAACAGATGTCCAAGAGCATTAAACTTCTCGCGGTATTCGGCCTCGTTGCCGGGCTGGCCGCATGCGCCCAAGAAGAGACGGAAGAGTTCGTCGTGGTCGAGCCTGAGCCGATCTCGTCCGAACCTGTCTACACAGGTAAATACAAGTAAGACCCTTTCGGGCCGGGCCTTCGGGGCCGGTCCACTCCGCCTCTCCGCAATGGAGGGCGCAAAATGCTGAAGCATCGCGGTTTTCCGGGCCGCCTTTCCGGCACCGATTTCCAGTTCACCATCCGTCGCCCGAATCCGCGCGGCGTGACCCCACTGACCCGGCGAGAGCGGTTTCGTGACAGAAAGGCCGCCGATCGGCGTGCCGATACCGCCTTTCTTGCCGCCCTGTGGGAGCATTTCGGCGACGCCCCGTTTGAGCGCGGTAATCTTGATGCCGGGCGGATCAGCTGGCTCTTTGGCCGCGAGGTCGTGCCAGCAGAAGACCCTTTCGATCCAGAGAGTTACGATGCCCTGTTGCGCATAGATGTTGCGGTCGCCCGTGCAGCTTTCCCCGATATTTTCGAGGATGAGTAAGCATGAAGTCGCCTAACTACAGGTTGAATAGGCAATTCTCGGCTGATTTTCGCCAATCCTTGTCGCGCGGCTTGGAAAAAGGTTTGAAAAGGTTAACTTTGAGTTGTGCGGATCAAGGATTGCTACCACGACCGAGGTTCGCGCTATTTTTACGTACCCCTTCCCCTCATGGGCAGCTTATGTCCCCCAGACATAAGCTGCCCACATTCGTTCTAGAGGGTAAGCCGTTGACTTGGCGGGCTTTCGCCGGTTTCTCCACAGGTAGTGAATTGTTATTGGTCGACGCGGCGCGTATAGTCGCGGCAGAGGCAAACAACATAATCGCTCAAGAAGGGCTAACAAGATGCAGTTCAAGGCATGGATCATTGCCGCAGCCGGTCTGGCAGGGCTGGCGGCATGTGGAGATACCATTACAGATCAAGCGCTTGTCGGTGCAGGTGCCGGCGCAGCAACAGCGGTTGTTCTGGATGGCAAGCTGTTCACTGGCGCGGTCGTCGGCGCCGCTGGGAACATGCTGTATTGCCAGACCAACCCCGGCAAATGCCAATAAGCCACTAAGCACCAGTCTGCCGGCTCGAGGGGCATGCGCAGATCGGGTTTGGGAACCTTTCGCGGGGCTCCGCGTTGTCTCGTTGAAGATCAACGCAAAGGAGTTCCCGCCATGTCCATCAAGATCCCGGCCATTCTTAGTGCAGCCCTTCTGTCCCTCGCCGCATGTGGCGACACGACGGGCGAACGCGCAATTTTCGGCGCTGGTGCCGGTGCAGGCGCGGCTGCGGTCGTCAACGCCAACCCGGTCACGGGTGCGGCCGTCGGTGCTGCGGCAAACCTCGCATATTGCCAAACCTATCCTGAACGCTGCTGATCGCGCACGCGACGCGGCTTCACGACCTGTTTTCAACCTGCGTCCCTTGCCGGGACGCGGGTTTTTCTTTGCCCAAGCGCACCTGCGCGGGCCCTCCGAACAACAATGGGAAGTCGCAAATGTTCAATAAAATCCTGATCGCCAACCGAGGAGAGATTGCCTGCCGGGTCATCAAGACGGCGCGCAAGATGGGCATCAAGACCGTCGCGATCTATTCGGATGCGGATAAGCACGCGCTGCATGTGAAAATGGCGGATGAGGCGATCCATATCGGCCCACCGCCCGCGAACCAGTCCTATATCGTCATCGACAAGGTGATGGCGGCGATCAAGGAAAGCGGCGCCGAAGCAGTTCACCCCGGCTATGGCTTCCTGTCCGAGAACGCGAAATTCGCCGAGGCGCTGGCCGCCGCCGGTGTCGCCTTTATTGGCCCGCCGCAGGGCGCGATCGAAAGCATGGGCGACAAGATCACCTCCAAGAAGATCGCACAGGACGCCGGGGTGTCGACCGTTCCGGGCTATATGGGCCTGATCGAAGACGCGGAAGAAGCGGTCAAGATCTCCAACGACATCGGTTATCCGGTGATGATCAAGGCCTCCGCCGGGGGCGGCGGCAAGGGGATGCGGATCGCCTGGAATGATGACGAGGCCCGCGAAGGTTTCCAATCCTCCAAGAACGAGGCGGCAAACTCTTTCGGCGACGACCGTATCTTTATCGAAAAGTTCGTCACGCAGCCGCGTCACATCGAAATTCAGGTTCTGTGCGATACCCATGGCAACGGCGTTTACCTGCACGAACGTGAATGTTCGATCCAGCGCCGCAACCAGAAGGTCGTCGAAGAAGCGCCCAGCCCGTTCCTGGATGAAGCGACACGCAAGGCGATGGGAGAGCAATCTCTCGCTCTGGCCCATGCGGTTGGCTATGCCAGCGCCGGGACCGTGGAATTCATCGTCGATGGCGACAAGAACTTCTACTTCCTTGAAATGAATACACGTTTGCAGGTGGAACACCCGGTGACGGAGCTGATCACCGGCGTCGATCTGGTGGAGCAGATGATCCGCGTCGCGGCAGGTGAAAAGCTGCCGATGAAGCAGGAAGACCTGACGATCAACGGCTGGGCGATCGAGAACCGGCTTTACGCCGAAGACCCCTATCGCAACTTCCTGCCGTCGATCGGGCGTCTGACCCGTTATCGTCCCCCGATGGAAGTTGCCGCAGGTCCGATGCTGGATGCGGGCACATGGCATGATGATGCCCCGTCCGGGGAGACAGGCGTGCGGAACGATACCGGCGTCTTCGAAGGCGGCGAAATCTCCATGTACTATGACCCGATGATCGCCAAGCTATGCACTTGGGGCGCGGATCGTGCCGCAGCGATTGAGGCGATGCGCGTCGCCCTGGACCGGTTTGAGGTCGAGGGCATCGGCCACAACCTGCCATTCGTGGCCGCGGTCATGGATCATCCCAAATTTGTCAGCGGTGACATGACCACCGCCTTCATCGCCGAGGAATATCCCGACGGATTCGATGGCGTGACGCTGGACGAGGGCGAACTCAAGCGCGTGGCGGCGGCCTGCGCGGCGATGCACCGGGTTGGCGAAATCCGCCGGACCCGCGTTTCTGGCCGCATGGACAATCATGAACGCAAGGTTGGCGCGGACTGGAATGTCGCCTTGCAGGGCCAAAGCTATGACGTGGTGATCGCGGCGGATGCGGATGGCTCCACCGTGCGGTTCCCCGACGGGACAGAGCACCGGGTCGAAGGCGACTGGACGCCGGGCAATCCGCTGGCCGATATGCTGGTCGATGGCGCGCCGCTGGTTCTGAAGGTTGGCAAGATTTCCGGGGGGTTCAACATTCGGACCCGCGGGGCGGAGTTGAAAGTGCATGTGCGCTCTCCGCGCCAGGCGGAACTGGCGAAACTGATGCCGGAAAAACTGCCGCCCGATACGTCAAAGATGCTGCTTTGCCCGATGCCCGGTCTGATCGTGAAGGTCGATGTGGAAGTCGGACAAGAGGTGCAGGAAGGCCAGGCGCTGTGCACCGTCGAAGCGATGAAGATGGAAAACATCCTGCGGGCCGAACGCAAGGGCGTCGTGTCCAAGATCAACGCATCGGCAGGCGACAGCTTTGCCGTGGATGATGTCATCATGGAGTTCGAATAACACCATGCACGGGGCGTGCGCGCCATATGAAGCGGCAGCGTGTGGTCCAGCGGGCCATGCGCAGCTTCGGCGGGGCGGTCAAAGCCTTGCCGCTGCCGGGGCTGGCTACTGGCGCGCGCGTTCTTTCTCTTCCCGGATTTCCAACTGCCGGATCGGCATCTTGTCGATGGATCGTGTGATTTCCCGGACGTCCCATGGGGCGGGCTTGCGCAATTGCACACGGCCCTCCTTGCTCATGATCACAAGGGCAAACCCATTGGGGCGCAGCTTTTTGCGCATCGCCGACAGGTTCGACGGATCGGTATCGGTCAGCACCACGACATCGCGCGACATCAATGCCTCGGGCCGGGTGCGCAGCATCTCCATCTGCTCGGAAAAGGCGGGATCGAATTCGCTATCGGCAAAGACGATGACCGGGCGTTTCTTCCAGACAAATTCGCTCAAATCCCCGGCATATTCTGTTTGGAACAGGGCGTCGGGATCGGTTTTCTCCCCATCGGCGGCGCTGGATGCCGACGCGAAAAGGGCCGTGAAAACAAGGCTTAAGAGGGATGTGCGGAGCATCTTCATAAAATTCAATATAAGCCGCGTGCGCGCGATTGCGACCACGAAAAGCACTATGCACTGCGTTAATGTTAACGAAAGGGGGGCGTGCCAATGATACGGCAAATTCCCCTTGTTGCGTCGGTTGGGACGGCGCGATCACGAAGGCAGTGTCGAACTATGGATGTTATTTTGCATATCGGGGCCCATCGCACCGGGTCGACTACGTTTCAGGCTTACATGCGTCAGAATACCGATGTGCTGGCGAAGTCCGAAATCGCTTTTTGGGGGCCGCGGCGGACCCGAAATGGTCTGTTCAGCGGCTTGATCCCGGAACAGGCCAAGGCGAAACCTGCCAAAAAGGCGCAGGATCGGGCCGAAGGGCGCGTTCAATTGCGGCTGGCGCAGGCGGAACAATCGGGCAAGACGGCACTGATCCTGAGCGATGAAAACATGCTCGGTTCGGTGCGTGGCAATATCCGTGACATGGCGCTTTATCCGCAAACGGCCGAGCGTTTGGCGCATTTTGCACGGGCTTTCGATGGCAAGATCACCCGCATTGCGATGTCGATCCGCGCGCAGGACCGGTACTGGTCCTCGGCCATCGCCTATGGCGTGATGCGCGGCCACCCAATTCCCGGCCGCGACAAGCTGCGCAGCATCGCGTCTTCGCAGCGTAGCTGGCGCGATGTGATTACCGACCTGTCAGAGGCGCTGCCCGGCGTGGAAATCAACGTCATGCCGTATGAGAGTTTCTACGCCAACCCGCGCGCGCTGCTGTCGCAGGCGGGCAAGCTCGATGTGCCGCTCAAGGGCGATTACGAATGGCTGAACCGCGCGCCGGACCTGCCGACGCTGCGCCAGACTTTGAAAGACCGGGGCCAGTCCGTCACGAAGCTGCCGGACGGGGAGGGCATGTGGGAAATGTTCTCCGACGAACAACGCGCGTCGATGCGCGAAAAATATAACGATGACCTGTTCTGGCTCCTTCAAGGCGCAGACGGTCACGCAACACTGACAGAAGAAGCCATGCCGCGCGATAGAGGCTTAGCCCGACACGCGGCCGAAGTGAGAGGACACTTGGATGACGAAGAAGGACGCCTGGACGAAACTGGCTGAGGCGGAACTGCGCGGGCGCGCGGTCGATGATCTGACGTGGAACACGCTGGAAGGCATCCCCGTTCAGCCGCTTTATACCGAAGAAGACATCGAAGGGCTGCCGCATCTTGGCACCATCCCGGGGGAGGCCCCCTTCACCCGTGGCGTGAAGGCGACG
Source organism: Aliishimia ponticola (assembly GCF_004803475.1). GTDB lineage: Bacteria > Pseudomonadota > Alphaproteobacteria > Rhodobacterales > Rhodobacteraceae > Aliishimia > Aliishimia ponticola. The sequence goes on along the minus strand of NZ_SRKY01000003.1, from coordinate 172,238 downwards.
ATGTATGCGGGGCGTCCTTGGACAATCCGCCAATATGCGGGCTTCTCGACAGCCGAAGAATCCAACGCCTTCTACCGCCGCAACCTCGCGGCCGGTCAGCAGGGCGTTTCGGTTGCCTTCGATCTGGCCACCCACCGCGGCTATGACAGCGACCACGAACGTGTGGTTGGCGATGTCGGCAAGGCGGGCGTGGCCATCGACAGCGTCGAGGACATGAAAATCCTCTTTGACGGCATCCCCCTCGACAAGGTCTCTGTCTCCATGACGATGAACGGCGCGGTGATCCCGATCCTCGCCAGCTTCATTGTTGCGGGAGAGGAGCAAGGCCATGATAAAAGCCTGTTGGCCGGGACCATTCAGAACGACATTCTGAAGGAATTCATGGTTCGGAACACCTACATTTACCCGCCCGAACCGTCGATGCGGATCATCTCGGATATCATCGAATACACGTCGAACGAGATGCCGAAATTCAACTCCATCTCGATCTCCGGCTATCATATGCAGGAAGCGGGCGCGAACCTCGTACAAGAGCTGGCCTATACCATCGCCGATGGGCGTGAATACGTGCGCGCCGCGCTTGAAGCGGGCATGGATGTGGACAAATTCGCCGGGCGGCTGTCCTTCTTCTTTGCCATCGGAATGAACTTCTTCATGGAAATCGCCAAGCTTCGCGCCGCGCGGACGCTGTGGCACCGCGTGATGACAGAATTCGGTGCCAAGTCAGAACGCTCCAAGATGCTCCGCACGCATTGCCAGACCTCGGGTGTGTCGCTGCAAGAGCAAGACCCCTATAACAACGTGATCCGCACCGCCTATGAGGCGATGAGCGCGGTTCTGGGCGGCACCCAGTCGCTGCACACCAACGCGCTGGACGAAGCCATCGCGCTGCCCACCGATTTCTCCGCCCGGATCGCGCGCAACACGCAGTTGGTGCTGCAAGAAGAAACCGGCGTCACCAAGGTCGTCGATCCGCTCGCCGGCTCTTACTATATCGAAAGCCTGACCAACGATCTGATCGAGAAAGCCTGGGCCTTGATGGAAGAGGTCGAGGAAATGGGCGGCATGACGAAGGCGGTCGCCTCTGGCATGCCCAAACTGCGTATCGAGGAAACCGCGGCGCGCCGTCAGGCCATGATCGACCGTGGCGAAGAGGTGATCGTCGGCGTCAACAAGTACCGCAAGGATAAGGAAGACCCGATTGACATCCTCGACGTGGACAACATGGCGGTGCGCGAAAGCCAGATCGCGCGGCTTAAGACCATCCGCAGCACCCGCGATCAGGCGGCTTGCGATGCGGCCTTGGCCGAACTGACCCGCCGCGCCGAAGAGGGCGGCAACTTGCTTGAAGGGGCGGTCGAAGCCGCCCGGGCGCGCGCGACAGTGGGAGAAATCAGCATGGCGATGGAGAAAATCTTTGGGCGTCACCGGGCCGAGGTCAAGACGCTCGCCGGTGTCTATGGCGCGGCCTATGAGGGCGACGAGGGCTTCGCGGCCATCCAGAAATCGGTGGACGAATTCGCCGAAGACGAAGGCCGCCGTCCGCGTATGCTTGTCGTCAAGATGGGCCAAGATGGCCATGACCGCGGCGCGAAAGTGATCGCGACCGCCTTTGCCGATATCGGCTTTGACGTGGATGTCGGCCCGCTGTTCCAGACCCCGGAAGAGGCCGCGCAGGACGCAGTCGACAACGACGTTCATGTGATCGGGATTTCCAGTCAGGCGGCCGGGCATAAGACACTCGCGCCGCAGCTGGTGGCCGCGCTCAAGGCGCAGAATGCCGAGGATATCATCGTGATCTGTGGCGGGGTCATCCCGCAACAAGACTATGAATTCCTGTATGAAAACGGTGTTAAGGCGATCTTTGGTCCGGGTACCAATATTCCCGAAGCCGCGCAGGATATCCTGCGCCTGATCCGCGAGGCCCGCGCCTGACCGGCGTGCGGTTGCGCGGCTCGATGCGGATTGCGGACGGATCAGGAAGGGCCAGCCCATGATCGAACTGGATCACATCGCCATCGGGGGGGAGACCCTCGCCGAGGCGACCGCTTGTGTAGAGGACGCGCTGGGCGTGCCCTTGCAGCCCGGCGGCGAACATGCGGTGTTTCACACCCATAACACGCTGCTCGGTCTGGAAGACGGGCTTTATCTGGAGGCGATCGCGGCGAACCCGAATGCGCCCCAGCCAGATCGCCCGCGCTGGTTTGATCTGGATCGGTTTTCCGGCGCTGCGCGGCTAAGCAACTGGATCTGCCGCACCCCGAACCTGACAGACACGCTGGCGGATATCCCGATGGAATTGGGGGCGCCGGTGGATCTGGAACGGGGGACGCTGCGCTGGCGCATGGCGGTGCCGTCGGATGGTATTTTACCCTTCGACAACACCGCACCGGCCCTGATCGAATGGCAGACGGATCAGCATCCGGCGACGCGTCTCGCGCAGCAGGGGGTGCGGCTGACGCGCCTGACCGTTCGTCACCCTGAGGCAGCGGCCCTGTCCGCCACGCTTGCGGGGCAGCTAAAGGACGACCGCATCGCATTTGAAACCGGTTCGGCAGCGCTGGCGGCCGAGTTCGACACACCGCACGGGCGCAGGGTCATCGGCCCGTGATCCGCCGGGCAACACCTCAAGACGCGGAGGCGATCACCGCCATTTGGAACCCGGTCATCCGGGACAGCACGATCACCTTCACCACGGTTCAGAAAACGCCCGAAGAGATTGCGCAGATGATCGAGGCGCGCCCGGTTTTCGTGGCCGCGCCTGCCGGTCAGGTCGCGGGTTTCGCCAGCTTTGGCCCGTTTCGCGGCGGGCCCGGGTATACCCATGTGGCAGAGCATACCGTCATGGTCGCACCCGGCGCCCATGGGCAGGGGATCGGCCGCGCGCTGATCCGCGCCGTCATGGCTGAGGCGAAAGGACGCTCCATCGATATTCTGGTGGCCGGAATCAGCGGCGACAACGCGGCAGCGGTCGAATTCCACACCGCGCTTGGCTTTGAAATCGTTGGGAAAATGCCGGGTGTTGGTCGAAAATTCGGCGACGTTCTTGATCTTGTGCTGATGCAGAAAAACATCTGAGGTCGCGCACTGACACTGCCGCACGGTCAGGCTAGACTGGGGGCATGTCGATTTGGTCCCGTATCTCCGAGGCGCTCTCTGCCCTGACCAGTGGTGAAAGTCTCACCGCTGTTTTCGACCGCCTGCGCACCCCGCCAGAGCGGTCGGTGGCGTTCACTATCGCGGTGATTGCGCTTGGCGCGAAGATGGCCAAGGCCGACGGGCAGGTGACGCGGGATGAGGTCACCGCCTTTCGCGAGGTGTTCCACATCTCGGACAAGGACGAGGCGGGCGCGGCCAAGGTGTTCGATCTGGCGCGTCAGGACGTGGCGGGGTTCGAGGAATACGCCCTGCGCATTCGCGGCATGTTCGAAGGCCATCCGCAGACCCTGACCGATCTGGTAGAGGGGCTGTTCCACATTGCGTTGGCCGATGGTGTCTATCACCCGAACGAGGACGCGTTTCTTGAACGGGTGGCCGAGATTTTCGACCTACCCGAAGCAGAATACCGGTCGCTGCGGGTGCGCTTCATCCCCGACGAAGAACCCGATCCGCATGACGTGTTGGGCGTGCCCAGCGATGCGACGATGGAAGAGATCCGCGCGGCGTGGCGCCAGCTTGTGCGCGACAACCACCCCGATGCCCTTTATGCACGTGGCCTGCCCGAAGAAGCGCGCAAGATCGCCGAGAAACGGATGATCGACATCAACCGCGCGTGGGAACGCCTGTCGGAAAAAGCTGATGCGCATCGCGACCTATAACGTCGAATGGTTTTCCTCTCTCTTTGATGCGGCGGGGGGGCTGCTGGTCGATGATGAATGGTCGGCGCGCTATAACGTGACGCGGGCGCAGCAGATCGAAGCGCTGGGCATTGTGTTCACGGCGCTGGACGCGGATGCGGTGATGATCATCGAAGCGCCGGACAATTCGCGCCGGTCCAACACGGTGGCCGCGCTGGAAACCTTCGCGCAGACCATGGGGCTGCGGGCGAACAAGGCCGTGATGGGGTTTTCCAACGATACGCAGCAGGAAATCGCGCTGCTATACGATCCGAACGCCTTGAGCGCGCGGCATGACCCCATCGGGCCGGAAACGGGCAAGAAGGGCGGTCATGGCGCACCGCGTTTCGATGGCAGCTTCCGCATCGATCTGGACGTGGACGCGACCGAGGATATCGTCACCTTTTCAAAACCGCCGCTAGAACTGGACATCACGACGCGCGGTGGCACGCGATTGCGGATGATCGGCGCACATCTCAAATCCAAGGCGCCGCACGGGGCACGCAATGCCGCCGATGCGATGCGGATTTCCATCGCGAACCGGCGCAAGCAACTGGCGCAGGCGATCTGGTTGCGGGGCCGGGTGGATGAGCATCTGTCCGCGGGTGAATCGCTGATCGTGCTGGGCGATCTCAATGACGGTCCCGGCCTTGACGAATACGAGGACCTGTTCGGGCGCTCTTCGGTCGAGATCGTGATGGGCCGCAACGGTGACACACGGCTTTTCGATCCCCATGCCCGCCGGGCCTTGGGGCGCAAACTGTCGGCGCAGCCCACCACCGCAAGATTCTGGATCAGGCCGGAAAAGCGGTTCCTGCAAGCCCTGCTGGACTATGTAATGATCTCGCCCGACCTGATGGCAAAGCGTCCGGTCTGGCGCATCTGGCACCCGCTGGACGATCCCGCCTGCTGGGCGGTGCCGGAATTGCGCGACGCGCTGGTGATGGCGAGCGATCATTTCCCGGTCTCGCTGGATATCGATATCGACGGCGCACCTGATCCCGGCGCTGCCATCCTGACGCAGGACGATACCGCCGCGCCATGAGTTTTGGCGGGCAGGGGTCACATTTCGGGCAAGCATGGCTATATTCAACATATGCGACGGATCAGTTTAATCATCGCCGTGACCTTGGCCTGTGCCGCGCCCGTCCACGCGCAGGATACGGGCACACAGGACGGCGCAGCGGAAGGCGGGCTTAGCCTGATTGAACGCGGCGCGCGACTGTTCATGGAAGGTATGCTCAAAGAGATTGAGCCAGCCTTTGAGCAGATTGGCCCGGCCTTCAAGGAATTCGTGGACGAGATGGGTCCGGCCTTTGTCGACCTGCTGGATCAGGTCAAGGATTGGTCCGCCTATCACCCGCCCGAAATGCTGGACAACGGGGACATCATCATGCGCCGCAAGGTCGAGCCGCCCGTGCAAGATGACCCTATGCAAGATGACCCCGTGCCGGAAGATCGCGGGCCGAACGCCCCCACCGCGAACCAGGACACCCCGATCGATATCTGACCGCGCGCCCTTGGGCGGGCCGGTTCATTCGATCAGAAGTTCCCCATCTGCATAGACGCGCGGTTCGACACCCATGGATTTGCACAGGGACCGCAGCCGCGCCTCGGCAACCTCGCCAAACAGCGAACGCCCGGATTTCGACAGGCGCAGTTCCACGCGGCCTTCGTCTTTCATCACGGTGAATTCGCCCAGATCGGACGCATCATTGAGCCAAAGCATCGCGCCAAAGCGCATTGCCTTGCCAAGGATTTCCGCCTCGACCTGCAACTCTTCGGGGATCAGATTGAACAGGTCTTCAAACCGGGTGCCGTCCCGCTTGTTGGAATAACGGTGCAGCAACGCCAGCCCCAGATAGACACGCTCCGAATGCTTCAGCCCGCCCAGATTGGCGCGGGTCGCGTTGTCAAAGCACAGCTCGGCCCGATAGTCGGGATGCGCGCGCCACGTCACATCATGCAGCAGGCACGCGGCCTGAATGATCCGCCAACGGGTTTCCGGCACACCTTGAAAGAGCGGACGGATAAAGTCGTAAAGCTGCGCGCCAAAGCCGGGCAGGCGGGCATCTTTGCTTTCCGCGAAGTGACATGCTTCGATCAGCGGGTCGCGGTCGCGCAGGCGTTGCGGCATTTGTTCATACAGCATCCCCTCGCGGATACCGTAGGAAGAGATCGCGATATCCTTCGGCTTGAACTGCCGCACGATTTCGCCCAGCACCTCGGCTGCAATCGGCACCAGATCCATCCGCGAAGAAGACACCCCCGCCGCAAGCCGGATTTCCTCGGGATCGCCGGTCAGGATATATTCGACCGTCTTGGTGACAGAGGCTGCGTCCATCCGGTATTCGTGCAGCACATGCAGCGGGTATTTCTGGCGCAGCATGTCGATCCGCGCGATGGCCCGCCATGAGCCACCGACAAGAAACAACCGGTCGCGCTGCTCGCCCATCTGCTTTTTGAGATCGGCCAGCGTCTTGCGGATATGGGCCTTGCGGCCGCTTTGGCCCCCTTTGAGATCGCGCAGCTTCAGCGGACCAAGATTGGAGGTCACCCGGCGGCCAACCTCGCCGTCGGAAATCTCCGCCAGTTCCATGGAAGAACCGCCGATATCGCAGATAAGCCCATAGGCACCGGGCCAGCCCAAGAGCACACCCTGCGCGGACAGGCGGGCCTCTTCCTCGCCATTGATCACCCAGATTTTCAGGCCGGTCTTTTTCTCGACCATCTCGACGAATTCCGGCCCGTCTTCGGCGTCGCGCATCGCCGCGGTGGCAACCACGTTGAGATCGGGCAGGCCCATCCGGTCCGCCAGCGCCTTGAAGCGGACCATCGCCGCCATTGCCCGTTCGCGCCCCAGCGGGTTCAGCTTGCCCGTCTGGCTGACGCCCGCGCCAAGCGCACACATGATCTTTTCGTTGTAGAAATAGGCCGGACTGCGCGCGGCCCCGTCGAAGACGACCAACCGGACAGAGTTCGACCCCACATCGACCACGCCGACACGCGACAGGGCGCGCACGGACGGATCATCAAACAACGGGGTGGTGAAGGGGACGGGGTCGTCTGAGGAGCGATCTGACTGAATGTTCATAACGCGCATTTGATTGAGGTTAACAAGCTATGCGCGATCCGCCGGTCTTGGTCAATGCGCGGATTGGTTCAGATTTTCATCGGGCGGGCAGGGGCGCATCACGCCCCATGCAGGGCGCGCTAATCGTCGGTATGGGTAAGCTTGGGCACGTCCGACGCCCCGGCAGAGCCACGGCCCGACAGGGAGGGGTTCTCCATGAAGAAGCGGTGGCAGGAAAACGCGAATTTTCCACGTGGCAGCGCAGGGCGGCTGAAGCTGCCATCGGGGGCCATCACCCAGCTTTGCGCCACATCGGCAAGGTTCGCGGCCATGATCTGGCTGACGATCTGCGCTTTGACGGTGGGGTTCTCGATCTCCACCAATGTCTCGACCCGGCGGTTCAGGTTGCGCCCCATCCAATCGGCCGAGGACATGAACACACGCGCTTTCTTGGAGGGCAGGCCATGCCCGTTGCCGTAGCAGACGATGCGCGAATGTTCGAGGAACCGGCCCACCACCGATTTGACGCGGATATTGTCGGACAACCCCTTGATGCCCGGTCGCAAGCCGCAAATCCCGCGAATGACGAGGCTGATTTTCACACCGGCCTGACTGGCCTTGTAAAGCGCGTCGATCACTTCGGGGTCGATGAGCGAGTTCATCTTGGCCCAGATCGCCGCAGGGCGTCCGGCGCGGGCATGTTCGGCCTCGGCCTCCATCAGCTCGATCAGGCGGGACTTGAGAGAAATCGGGGAAATCGCAAGGTTCTCAAGGCTTTCGGGCTGTGCATAGCCCGACAGGTAGTTGAACACCTTGGTCGCGTCGCGTCCCAGCCCCGGATCGCAGGTGAAAAGCGACAGGTCGGTATAGATGCGCGCGGTGATCGGGTGGTAATTGCCGGTCCCGTAATGGGTATAGGTCACCAGCTTGTCGCCTTCACGGCGCACCACGGTCGAGATTTTGGCGTGAGTCTTGAGGTCGATGAACCCATAGACCACATGCGCGCCTGACCGTTCCAGCCGGCGTGACTGGCGGATATTGGCGGCCTCGTCGAAGCGGGCCTTGAGTTCGACCAGCGCGGTAACGGATTTGCCATCCTCGGCCGCTTCGCACAGCGCCTCGACAATGGGAGAGTTCTTGGACGTGCGATAGAGCGTCTGCTTGATCGCCACCACATTGGGATCGCGCGCAGCCTGTTGCAGGAAGCGCACCACCATGTCGAAAGTCTCATACGGGTGGTGCAGCAGCATGTCCTTCTGGCGGATGGCTGCGAACATATCGCCATCATGGTCCAGCACCCGTTCGGGCACGCGCGGCGTGAAATTGGGCCAAAGCAGGTCCGGGCGCGCGTCGATCACAAGTTCGGACAGGTCAGCCAGCCCGATCATGCCGTCCTGTTCAAAGACCTCGTCCGGATTGACATGCAACTGGTCCATGATGACCTTCAGCAGGGCTTGCGGCGCGCCGGAGGAATGGGTCATCCGCACGACCTCGCCCCGGCGGCGGCGCTTCAACGCGACTTCGAATTCGCGCACCAGATCTTCGGCCTCGTCCTCGACCTCCAGGTCGCTGTCGCGCAGCACCCGGAAGGCGAAATTGGCCTTCAGCACATACCCCGGAAACAGCCGCGAGATGTTCAGCAGCAGAACCTCTTCCAGCGACACGAAGCGGTGCTTTCCTGCCGGCGCCGGCAAGGAGATGAACCGATCGATCTGCGCGGGGATCGGCAGGATGGCCTGAAGCGCCTTCTTGTCCTTTTTCCGCTCAAGCTCCAGCGCGAGGCAGAAGCCGGTATTGGGGATGAACGGGAAGGGATGCGCCGGATCGATGGCCAGCGGCGACAGGACCGGAAACACCTGTTCAAGGAAGACTTCTTCAAGGAACTCCTTGTCCTTGGCGGTTACCTGCCGTGGGGCCAGAAGTGCGATCCCAGCGGTTTTCATCGCCGCCACAAGCGACGCTAGAACCGTTTGCTGATGTTGCAGAAGTTTGCGCGCGTCGTCGTTGATCAGCTCAAGTTGCTGGGTCGGGGTCAGGCCGTCGGCGGCGGGCGTCGTAATGCCTTCCTTGCGCAATTCGCGCAGGCCCGCGACGCGCACGGTGTAGAATTCATCAAGGTTGTTGGCCGAAATCGACAAGAAGCGCAGCCGTTCAAGCAGCGGCACTTTGGGGTTCTCGGCCTCTTCCAGAACCCGCCAGTTGAAGCCGATCCAGCTGAGTTCGCGGTTCCAGAAGCGACCCGGGCCGCTCAGGTCGATATCGTCGACGCTTATCGCTTCGGGAAAGTCGGCATTCAGGAAATCAGTCTGTGTCATACCGGTCCTTTAGGCGCAGCGTGTGACGGTTCGGTGAAAACAATCAACCGATTACAGGGTGTTGTCCAGAATATCCGCCGCAAGTCTGCGGGTAACGGGCTTTTTGCGGGCAATGGATTCCGCGTCGATCCGGGCCACGGTGTCGCGCGCCGCGTCAAAAGACCGGTCGATCCGCGACACGAGGTACTGAATGACATTGGGCGGCGGCATGATCTGGCGATCCGCAAAGAGCTTCGCGATCACGGCAGACAGGAGCGTATCGTCCGGCGCCGCAAGCTCTGCCGAAGTGGCCCCCTGAAGGCGGCTTTTGAGGTCCGGCAGGCTTAGCGGCCAGCCCGCAGGCACCACATCCCCGGTGAACATCAGGCTGTGCCCATTGGCCAGCACCAGATTGTGCAGATGGAAAAGCGCGGTTTCGCGTGCGAGGTCGCCGGCGATGTCGGTGACATCCTCGACCGCCACCGGCCCTTCGGCAAGGGCGGGGATGTCGTCTTCTGCCACCGCGCTGGCCTGAATGATCCGCGCCCCCGACCGGGCCGCCCATGCATGGGCCAGGTGGGTCTTGCCCGACCCGGCAGGCCCGCTCAGCAGCAGCTTGCCGCCCTGCCAATTGGGCCAGGCATCCAGCAGCGCAACTGCCAAGGCGTTGGAGGGCGCGACCAAGAAGTCGTCTCGACCCAGCGCGGTGATGCCGGGCAGGTCCAATCCAAGCTGCTGGGGCATTACAGGTCGTCCTGCTCCGACACACCGCGATAGAGGCGGCTGTCTTTATATTGCTCGACGCTGAACCGTGCGAGGACGCCAAGCGCAGCGGCCAAAGGCACGGCGACCAGCATCCCGATAAAGCCGAACAGCATCCCGAAGACCGACAATGCCAGCAGCAGCCAGACCGGGTGCAGCCCGACGCTGTCACCGACCAGCTTGGGTGTCAGCAGATTGCCTTCGATGAACTGACCGGCAAAGAAGATCGCGGCCACCAGACCGATGGAAACCCAATCCCCCCAGAACTGGAACAGCGCCAGCCCCAAGGCCAGCGCGCCGCCGATCATCGCGCCCAGATAGGGGATGAAGGTCACAAGCCCCGCGACGAAGCCGACCACAAGGCCGAATTGCAGCCCCACGGCCATCAGCGCGACCGCGTAATAGGTGCCAAGGATCAGGCAGACCGTCCCCATGCCGCGCACGAAAGATGCCAGCGTCTTGTCGATATCGGCGGCAAGGCGGCGGATCACCGGGGCATGGTCGCGCGGCAGCAGTTTGTCCACCTGCGCCACCATTCGGTCCCAGTCGAGCAGCAGATAGACCGCCACCACCGGCACGATCACGAACAGCAGCACCACGTTCATCAGCGACGCGGCCGAGGTGATGAGGGTGTTCAAAAGCTCGCCACCCCGGCTTTGGATCGTCTCGCCAATCGATTGCAGCGAAGTGCGCAGGGTCGATCCTTCGACCAGCAGTGTCGGGAAACGTTCAGTCAGGAATGTGGTGAAATCCTTCACCAGTTGCGGCGCGGTGTTGAAAAGCTGCACCGACTGGTTGACAAGCGTCGGCACCACCAACAGGGCCAGCAGAATGAACAGAAGCACCGCCGCGACGGTGATGATCGCGGTGGCAGCGGCGCGGGAGGCGCCCATCGCTTCCAGCCGGTCAGCCACGGGATCGAGGAAATAGGCAATCGCCCCGCCCAGAACGAATGGCAGCAGCACATCGCCCAAAGCCCAGAGCAGCACGAGGAAAACCGCGGCCACGATGCCCCAATATCTCATCTGCTCACGAACGGGCAATGCCATACACTCTCCACCAGCGTTTGATGGTAGACATCGTATTTTTACGGGGAGGATTCAAGCCTGATCGGCCCCGGGCACCCGTATCTGCCGGGGCGGGACACGCAAAAGGGGAGGCCCGCGCGGAGCCTCCCCCTGTCAGTGCTGGAACCGGCCGGGTTTAGTGGCAGGCAGGGCGGTCGCCGGGCAGCAGCACCTTGTCGATCACATGGATCACGCCGTTATCCGCCTGAATATTGGCGATCACAACATTGGCCGACTGGCCGGTGCCATCCGCGATGGACACGCCCGACGCATCCTTGGTGATGCACAGCCGCTCAGAGGCCAGGACCGGTTTGAAATAGTTGGACCCGTTCGGGATCGCTTCGGCGGGTAGGTTGCGGTCATCCACGTGGTAAAGCAGCACATTGGTCAGCTGCTCTTTGTTCTCGGGCTTGAGAAGCGTGTCCACAGTGCCTTCGGGCAGGGCGGCGAAGGCGTCATTGACCGGCGCAAAGACAGTGAAGGGGCCCGGGCCGCTCAGGGTTTCAGCAAGGCCCGCTGCGCTTACAGCAGCCACGAGGGTCGAAAACCGTTCGTCGCCAGCCGCGATTTCGACAATCGAATTGGCGGAGGCCGCCGTGCCCAATGCGATGGCAGCGGCAGTCAGGGCAGCGAATTTCTTGGGGAAGCGCATATCAATGTCCTCATGATTGATCCGATGCCCGTCCGCGGACATCTGCACTGCTTACGGCGGGGGGAACGGGTCGGATGTATGAAATCACGCGGCCGTGAACTTGCGTGAGGGAATATTTGCCTCTTTTCCGGGCAGGTCCGGAAGCGTAAGGGGGCTGTATGACCACCGATATTTCCCACCCACGGCACCAACCGCCGCCGCAATCCGCGACGATGCCGTGGTCGGGGCATGTCCGCGCGATCCTTGTTCTGGGGCTGCCGATTATCGGCACGCATCTGGGGCAGATGGCGATTGGGGTGACCGACACGGTGATGCTGGGATGGTACGGGGCCGAAGCGCTGGCCGCCGTTGGAATCGCGGCGACGCTGCTGCATCTTTTGATGCTGGTCGGCTCCGGCTTTGCGTGGGCGGTGTTGCCCATGGTCGCGGCCTTCGCGGCCGAGGGGAACGAAACGCAGGTGCGGCGCGCCACGCGCATGGGCATGTGGCTGTCGTTGATCTATGGCACACTGGCGCTGCCGCCGTTGATCTTCAGCGGCCCGATCCTGCTGGCGCTTGGCCAGTCCGAGGCAATCGCCGCCGATGCGCAATCCTATCTGCGCATTGCCGGGTGGGGCATCGTTCCGATGTTGCTGGTGATGGTGCTCAAATCCTATCTGGCCGCGTTGGAGCATACGCGCCCGGTTCTTTACATCATCTTGGGTTCTGCGGTGCTGAACGGTCTGTGCAACTGGGCCTTCATCTTCGGCAATTGGGGTGCGCCGGAACTGGGCATTGTCGGGGCGGCATGGGCCTCCAACGCGACGCAACTCTTTGCCCTGATCGGCGTGACCATCTATGCGGTGCGCGCCTTGCCCGAACACCAGCTCTTTGTGCGGCTGTGGAAATCCGATTGGCAAATGTTCCGGCGGGTGTTCTCGCTGGGCTGGCCGATCAGCCTCACGACGCTCAGCGAGGCGGGGCTGTTCTCGGCCTCGGCGCTGATGATGGGCTGGTTGGGAACGATCCCGCTGGCGGCGCATACGGTGGTGGTGCAGCTCGCCTCCATCACCTTCATGGTGCATCTGGGGCTGTCCAACGCTGCGACGGTGCGCGCGGGCAATGCCTTTGGCCGCCGCGACAGGGATCATCTGGTGCGCGGCGTCTGGGTCGTGATGATCATGTCCCTGATGTTCGCAAGCGCGACCGTGGCCGCGTTCCTGCTGATGCCAGAGACGCTGATTTCGATCTTCCTGGATGCGGATGACCCCGCCCTGCCAGAGATCCTCTCCATCGGTATCGTGCTGCTGGCGCTGGGCGCGCTGTTCCAGACCGTCGATGGCGCGCAGGTCATCGCGCTGGGCGCCTTGCGCGGCGTTCAGGACACGCAAATCCCCATGTATATGGCGGCGATCAGCTATTGGGGCGTCGGGATGCCCAGTTCCTATCTGTTCGGCTTCGTGCTGGGCTGGGGCGCGGCAGGGGTCTGGACCGGCCTTGTGACCGGGTTGGCCTGTGCCGCTGTCCTGCTTGTCGGGCGCTTCTGGCGCACCGCATCCAAGCGCGTCACACCGCACAGCGTCTAAGGCGCATCGGCCAAAAGGTTTAGGATTTGGTCAGCCGGTCGGCTTTTTTGCGAACAAGCAGGCTGCGCAGGTCGTGCATCGCCAGAAGCAGATCGTCGGTAATCGCCTCCAACTGCTCATCCGTCGCTTTCGACTGTACCCATTGCGCGGTCATGTTCAGATGATCGATCGCCCGGCGGATGTCGTCGATATCGCGATAGGCGAGCAATTGTGCGCGCTCGGCCATCCAGCGTTTGATTTCCTCAAGGTCACGCTCGGACAGGGTCCGCCCACCATGAGGCTTGATTTCGCCATTGCGGATATTGATGACCGCGATCTGGTCCATCTCGATCCGGCGCATCCGGTTTTCGGAATCCACGCGGAACACGACCGCACCATTCTCACGCACGCGGAAATAATAGTCTGGAAGGTCTGACACGCTGCGCCTCGGTTCTTGTTCACTTAAGTTTAGGTGCGCCGCGTTGGGGTGTCAAAACGAGAAACGCCAGCAGCGCGGCGCGACGGCCTGCACAGGTCCATGGCCGGTTTGAGCCCATTTTGCCCCCAAGCTTCGACGTTTTCCAATGATGAAACGTCCGAAAAAGTCCATCTCAAAACCGGCCGTTATCCTAAGTTCCCGTAGGTTCGGAGGAAAATCGAATGGCAACGCGCGGTTTCTGTCTTTGTCAAAAAACGAGCTGGGTCTACCGGGGGGCTCAAACATGGGCATGCTACTGCCACTGCGATGACTGTCGTCGGAATTGTGCAGCACCGGTGGTTGCCTGGTTCGGTGTGCCGATAGAAAACTTTGAGTGGACCGGTGACAAACCCCGCACCTACGAAAGTTCCAAGGGCGTCTTCCGGCATTTCTGCGGAACCTGCGGGTCACCCATGGGATTTGAAGCGGATCACTATCCGGGTGGTATGAACCTTTATGCTGCCTCGCTTGAAAATCCGGAAAACTTCAAGCCGACCTTTCACGTCAACAAGCAAAGCAAGTTGCCGTGGTTGCAAATGACGGATGGCCTTGAGGCGTTTGAAGGCACCTTACTGCACACCCCCAACGACCCAGACGGATATAGTTAGGGGGGGACACCACCTGGTGTTCCATAGGGCCGCTTCGTCCGTATGGCGGGACTGAACCCCGATCCTTCAGATGCGCGATGTCACGAGCCCCGCGAGGCGGGCTGCTTATCGCAGCCCGTCGCAGAATGTTTTGATGCGTGTGCAGGCCTCAAGCAAGGCTTCGTCGGCGGTGGCATAGCTGACCCGGAAATTCGGGGATAATCCGAACGCCGCACCAAAGACGACCGCAACGCCGGTTTCTTCCAGCAGCGCCGTTGCAAAGGCTTCGTCATCGGCAATCACCGTGCCTGCCGCGCTGGTCTTGCCAATCAGCCCCGCGATGGACGGATAGACATAGAACGCGCCCTCCGGCACCGGACAGTTGATGCCATCCACCTCGTTCAGCATTTTCACCACCAGATCACGGCGGCGCACGAAAGTCTCGTTATTGGGGGCGAGGAAATCCTGCGTGCCGTTCAACGCCTCGACCGCCGCCCATTGGCTGATAGAGCAAGGGTTGGACGTGGATTGCGACTGCACCTTGCGCATCGCCTTGGTCAGCTCTTCCGGCCCGGCCGCATAACCGATCCGCCAGCCGGTCATGGCATAGGCCTTTGAGACGCCGTTGACCGTCAGCGTGCGGTCGTAGAGTCGCGGCTCGACCTGGGCCGGGGTGCAGAATTCGAAATCGTCATAGGCGAGATGCTCGTACATGTCGTCCGTCAGCACCCAGACATGCGGATGGCGCATCAGAACGTCAGTCAGTTCCTTGAGCTCGTCCCAGCTATAGCCGGCGCCGGTCGGGTTCGACGGGGAATTGAAGATCAGCCATTTGGTCTTCGGCGTGATCGCCGCCTCAAGCTGGTCCGCCGTCAGCTTGTAGCCGGTCTGGATCGACGCCTCTGCGATGACCGGTGTGCCGCCCGCCAGCAGCACCATGTCCGGATAGCTGACCCAGAACGGCGCGGGGATCACGACCTCGTCGCCTTCGTTCAGTGTGGCCATCAGCGCGTTATACAGCACCTGCTTGCCACCCGTGGACACGCTGACCTGCGCGGGCGTGTATTCCAGCCCGTTGTCGCGCTTGAACTTGGCGCAGACCGCTTTTTTCAACTCGGGGATGCCATCGACGACGGTGTATTTCGTCTTGCCCTCGGCAATCGCCTTCACGGCCGCATCCTTGATGTTCTGCGGGGTGTCGAAATCCGGCTCACCGGCGCCAAGGGCGATGATATCCCGCCCAGCTGCCTTCAACTCCGCCGCCTTGTTTGTTACTGCAATCGTGGGAGACGGTTTGACGCGGGCGAGTGTCGCTGAGAGGAAATCCATTGGCATCTTCCTATGGTAGTGATCTGTTGCGTCTTAGGCGCCGCTGGCAATGAGAGCAATCTGATATTGGAAGGGACGGATATGAGCAGCACGGAAGACGACTGGTTCAATGCAGATGTCGCGACATTCGGGGATCGCCTGGCGGCGGCGCGGGAAGCGGCCGGAATGACGCCAGAGGCTTTTGCCCGCCGTCTTGGTGTGAAGCTCACCACGTTGGAGAAGTGGGAAGGCGACCTGCTGGAGCCGCGCGCCAACCGCCTGTCCATGATGTCCGGTATTCTGGGCGTGTCGATGACGTGGCTGATCACCGGCACGGGCGAGGGCATCGCCCACCCCGAAGAAGACACGACCTCGCAGGATGTGCGCGATCTGCTGATCGAAGTCCGCGAACTACGCGCCAGCATGACCGCCAAGGCTGAACAGGTGGGTCGCCTTGAAAAGCGCCTGCGCCGGATGATCGAGGAGGCGCAGCTTGCCTGAACTTGAAGATCGCCCGACGCGCCTGAAACGCCTGCACATGCGGTCAATCCGCCGCGGGATCAAGGAAATGGACCTGATCCTGACCGCCTATTCAGAGGCAAGATTGGCCCAGCTTGATGACGTCATGCTGGATGATTACGAGGCGCTTCTGAACGAAAACGATCAGGATCTCTATATGTGGGTGTCCGGGCAAACCCCGACACCAGAACGATTTTCTGCGCTCGTCGGGGATATCGCATCAACACTGCACCGCAACTGATTGCATTTAACGATATATTTCCGTTTGCCCTGCTATCTCCCTCCTCAAGAGCAGTCTTGAGTCGGAGTAACAAATTATGGACATGCGGCATCCGGTACCCACGACCGCCGGGCAAAATGACTTCATGGTCGGGTATCTCGAAAGCCTGTCACTGGTGGAACGGTTGCACCGCCTTTTGCTGGACGTGATCAAGGACGAATTCGAACGGGTCGGTGTGCTTGAGATAAACTCGGTACAGGCACTGCTGCTGTTCAATATCGGCGATAACGAAGTAACCGCAGGCGAATTGAAAAGCCGCGGCTACTATCAGGGCAGCAACGTGTCCTACAACCTCAAGAAACTGGTCGAGATGGGCTATATGCACCATCAGCGCTGCGAAATCGACCGCCGCTCCGTGCGGGTGCGCCTGACCGAACAGGGCCGCGAAATCCGGCGCATCGTGTCAGAGCTTTTTGAACGGCACGCGGTCGGCCTGAAGGAACAGAACGTCATCGACGAGCAGGGGATCGAAGATATAAGCTCCCTGCTGCGCCGGGTCGAACGCTACTGGACCGATCAAATCCGCTACATCTATTGAGTGCCGCGTGATATAAGGCGCCGCGCCGCTGATCTTTTCGGCGGCGTTGCCAGCCGCGCGACAAGCCGCGTTTCAAGCTCGCGCACCAGTTTGCGCTCCATCGCCTTTGCGTAAGCCTCATAGCCTAGGGCGGTCTGCACGAAAGCATCCGGGCCGACGATCACGCGCTCCCGGAAGTAACTGGAAAGTGCGCCGATCTGCTCCTGTCGCATATCGCCGCCCCGTGGCATGTCCACGCCGATGACCAATGCATTGACGGTGATGCCATCGCGGGCCAGCTCTGCCCGTGCGGTTTCGGGCGCGTCGCCCATATTCGACCGGCCATCGCCAGAAATATCCAGCGAGCGTTTCGCGCAATGGGCGCGCCGCGCCAGATGGGCGGCCCCGCTGCGCAAGGCCGCACCCAGCGCCGTCGCGGGGGAGGCCGCCCGGCGCACCGTTTGCCGGAGCGTTTCCTGAAACACTGCGATGTCCTCTGCGCCGTTGATTGTCGTCCAGTCGGCCAGCACGTGATGATCCTCCGGCCCGCTCCATTCATAGACCATCAAATCGACCGGCGCGTTGGGCAGGGCAAGCAGGGCCGCCCGCACGGGGGCGGCGTCCAGCGCGGTGACGATCCCGTCCAGTTGCAACCGGTATTCGCGGGCATCGACAGAGCCTGACACATCCAGCCCCAGCGCCAAAGCCTGACGGCAGGCCAGGTCTTGCGCCACCGCTGGCGACGCGGCGGTCATAAGCCATAGCGCGGCCAGCCATGCGCCCCAGCGCTGCGGCCTATCCCGGCGCGTTGTCATGGTCTTGCGGCAGCGCGCCGATGGACGGCGGGCGCAGCTCACGTTCCAGCTTGCGGCGCATCGCGCGCTCGTAATCCTCGAAACCTTCGGCGATTTCCAGAAATGCGCCGGGCCCGCGCAGAACTTCGGTCTCGAAAAAGGTGATCAGCTGGGTCTCTGCCTCGAACTCGGCGGCGTTGACCACCAAGCCGTTCACGGTGACGCCCTCAAACGGAAACTCGCGATAGGCCGCGCTGGGCGGAAACCCTTCGTTGTTTTCGCCATCCCCGGACACATCGATGGTTTGGACCAGGCAGGGCGGGGCGGATTGCAGCATTTGCGCCCCGAATCCTAGCGCGTATCCAAGCGCGGTCGGAAACTGATTGTAGGATCGTGTCGACCCGCCAATGCGGTCGGAGGCGACATCCAGCGCCGCAGCGTCGCGGATCAGAACCCAGTCCAGCAGCACCTCCTGATTGTAGCGTCCGGACCATTCATACGCGGCCAACGCCACTGGCAAATCCGCCGCGAAAAACGCCGCACGCACCTCTGGCGCGCGCAGCGCTGCGGCCAGACCCTTGCGCTGCAACTGGTCTTCGCGGGCATCGACAGAGGAGGACACATCCACCGCAAGCAGCAGCGCGAGGCGGCATTCCACCGCCTCAGCCGCCGCAGGTGCCAAAGCCGCAGCCAGAAGCAGCGCGGCCCTTACCAATGGCCGGTGTTTTCCATGCTCACCCACGGTTCGGCCGGCTCCAGCGCATCGCCCTCTTGCAGCAATTCGATAGAGATGTTGTCGGGGCTACGTACAAAGGCCATGCGCCCATCACGCGGCGGGCGGTTGATCACCACGCCATTGTCCTGAAGGAACTGGCAGGTCTCGTAGATATTCGGCACGCTATAGGCCAGATGCCCGAAATGGCGGCTGTCCGACGGCAATTCGTCATCGCCATCCCAGTTATAGGTCAGCTCGACCGGGCACTCTTCCTGACCCGGAGGCGCCATGAAGATCAGCGAGAAACGCCCGCCTTCACTGTCCATGCGCCGGGTCTCTTTCAGGCCCAGCAATTCGTAGAAAGCCATGGATTTCTCAAGGTCTTTCACCCGCACCATCGTGTGTAGATATTTCAACGCCATCTTCGGCTCCTCCGATTTGGGAAACAGGTATCGTTCGGGCTGGACTGTTCAATAGATGGAGCGCAGAGACAATCCGATAGTTGTGGAGCGCGTATCATAGAGCGGCACGGTAGAGGTGTTCCGCTCGTGCCGCATCTCCAGCACCGGCACGAAGCCATAGACGTCGAGCTTGGGGAAGGTCGCATTGGTGGTGAACGCAAAGCGGTCATCGCTGCGACGGTCGAACAGGGAATTGATCGGCGCGTCATATTCCGCGATCCGCCATTCAGCGCCAAGTTCGATACGGGCGGTCAGGATCGGCTCTGGCAGCACATAACCGACACGCATATCCAACGCGCTTCCTGCCACTTGGGTGGAATCGCTTTGCGTGTCCGACAGGGCCACATGGAAGCGCAAGCGCCCGCGATTGGGCAGGGGGGTCGCCCAGTCCAGCGCGATGCGGTTGCTCAGCGACGAGAACGTGCCATCGTCCAGCCGGTTCTGGTTCTGCACCGTCCAACTGACCCGCGCATGTCGCCCCTTGCTGGGCTGCCAGCCATAGCCGAATGTCAGCGCCTGCCCGTTCTGATAGGGGTCGCCGCCGCTCAGATCGCGAAAGATCTGGGTGCCAAGGTCGAAGACGCCTTTCTGACCGGGAATGCGGAATTTGCCGCGCCAACCAATCGCCAGCCGGTCGAAGGAAAGATCGCTGGCCGACAAATCCGGGTCGATGTCATCGGCTTCGCTGCCAAGCGACACGCGCCGCCCGATATAGCTGAGATCGAACTGCGATTGCCGGGTCTGCGTCGAGGGCAGGCGCCACGCCACTTGCGCGGTGCTCCAATATTCGATCCCGCTGATCGGGCGGTTCGCCAGGTTGACGATGGTGATCGGGCCGTAAGACAGCGTGTTGCTGGTCGGCGCGCTGTTCACATTGTCCGAAGGTTTGATCGAAAAATCAAAGCTGTAGGACAACGGGTTGCGCGTGCGGACATAGTCGAATTCTTGCCGGATCGCCTGCTTCATGCGCGGATCTTCGGCATATTGCCCGGCGCGCCGCAGCCAGATTTGCGCGCGTGTCTTGTTGCCATTGGCAGACAGGGCCTGCGCCATGCGGCGCGCGGTACGGGCCTTTTCGGCCTTTGTGCTGGCTTGCTGAAAGGCGCGGCGGGCGGTGTCCACGCCTGCCTTGGCATCGCCGGTTCCGGTCTGCGCCCGCGACATGGCCGCAAGCAGGTCGGGATTGTCGGGATCGCGTTTGAGAAGTTCGCGCAGGATGACTTCGGCGGCGGCAGGTTGGTTGTCGGCCAGCAGAATGTCTGCCAGCCGGGTCGCCGTGGGCACGTCGATCGTTGCGGCCTGTGCCGCCTCGAATGGCCCGAATGCAGCGGCACAAAGCAGCCACGCCCGAAGGTAGCGGCGCATGGCCGATTAGCCGCCGTTGAAGACGATGAAAACGCCGTTTTCACGCACGGTCGTATCGTCAGGCAGGCCGAAATCCGCGATCTCGGTCTCGCTTGGCGATCCATCGATCACGACGATCCCTGCCAGTTCCTCGCCATTGGGGCCGCCAAAGACCGCGGACCACTCGCCCGCGCCAATTTGCTCCGATCCGGCGACCGAAACCGCCGTGCTGGACGACGCCGTGGCCGTGTCCTGGTCAATGCTTGCGGTCGCCAGCGACAAGTAGCCGTCGATATCGCCGATATAGGCACCAGCGAGGCTATAGACCTCGCGGTTGTTGACGATGCCTTCCACGGCACCGGCCTCGTCGAAATCAAGCACGTCGACATAGACGGTCGCGTCGCCAATCACATAGGTCGCATCGGCAAGGCCTTCACCCCGATAGACGCGCAGACCGGCATATTCGCCAGTAAACACATAGCTGGAGGGACGCGCGTCCGGTGTCGAGCCGGAGCCAAGCCGTTCCGCGATGACGCCGCCAAACCCCGCGCCGATATAGTCGTTGGTCGCGGTTGCCGTGGCTTGCGTGTGCTCTGCGCGGCGGAACACGGCGAAATACTGGCGCGTGCCGCCACCGCCTGCCGGGCTCTCATAGGCCTCGAACCCATTGGGCAACGCGGCAACCCGCGTGTAGGTGCCGCCGCTCAGGTCAGAATTGTCGAAAGGCAGGTTGTTGATGACCAGCGTATCGTCCGCCGTCGTCGCGGTGCCATTATCGTCATACTCGACGTTATTGGCGGTCATCTGCTCATCAAGGTCTTCGCCCGTCAAAACAGAATCTGACGGAGTGACCTCACCGTCTACCGTCTCACCGTCAGTGAAGGGATTGCCGTCGCCACAGGCCGCTAGGCCGATAAGCGCGCTTACCGCTAGAAAATTCCGGATCATCTGCTCGAGGCCTTTGGCTCATTAACTATTGCGGGGCAGAGTGTGGTTAAATTTGGGCAAAGTCAACGTGAGGGCAAAGAGCTTTCCTTGCCAATGGCGTCTCTGCAACAGGCCGGATATTGCGGTTCCGAAGTTGGAAACTCCCAGATATAGTTGGGGTCTGACAGATTCTCGCCCAAGAAGGACGTTTGCAATGCCGCTCAGCCCTGAA
The DNA here is from genome assembly GCF_004803475.1 of Aliishimia ponticola. Classification (GTDB taxonomy): domain Bacteria; phylum Pseudomonadota; class Alphaproteobacteria; order Rhodobacterales; family Rhodobacteraceae; genus Aliishimia; species Aliishimia ponticola. Next base: position 150,848 of record NZ_SRKY01000003.1, on the reverse strand, counting down.
CAAAGCGCCGAAATCGAAGCCCTGCGCAGCCAGTCAGCCCAGACCCTGCGCGCCACCGTGCCCGGTATGGAAGCGCATTTGTACAAGGCGTTTCCGGTTCTGGATCATGGGTTTGTGCGCGTCATCGACTATATGGGCGACGACGCTGCGATCTGCCAGGCCGCCCGTGTGAGCTATGGCAAAGGCACCAAATCGGTGCAGAATGACGAAGGGCTCATCCGCTATTTGATGCGGCATTGGCACTCCACCCCGTTCGAGATGTGCGAACTGAAACTGCATGTGAAGCTGCCGGTTTTCGTCGCGCGTCAATGGATCCGTCACCGGACCGCGAATGTGAACGAATATTCGGCGCGCTATTCGATCCTCGACCGGGAGTTTTATATTCCCGCGCCCGAACATCTTGCAGCGCAATCCGAGGTCAATAATCAGGGCCGGGGCCAAGCGCTTGAGGGCGAAGAGGCCGCGCGGGTTCTCGATTACCTCAAGGCCGACAGTATGCGCGCCTACGACCACTACGAAGAGATGATCTCGACCGAGGGTCAGCAGGGTCTGGCCCGCGAATTGGCGCGGATGAACCTGCCCGCCAATATCTATACCCAGTGGTACTGGAAGGTGGATCTGCACAATCTTTTGCATTTCCTGCGTCTGCGGGCCGACAGCCATGCGCAATACGAAATTCGCGTCTATGCCGAAGAGATGTGCAAAATCGTCGCCGACTGGGTGCCCTTCGCGTTCAAGGCGTTCGAAGACTACCGGATGGGCGGCGCGACGCTGTCCGCGACGGCGTTGGATTGCGTGCGGCGGATGCTGGCGGGCGAAAGCGTGACCAAGGAAAACAGCGGAATGAGCGCCGGGGAATGGCGGGAATTTCAGGCAGTTCTGTCCGAGTGATATGTAATGTGATGGCCTGATTTTAGATACTTCTCCACAGGCTGTCACAGAACGGTTACATTCGGGGCATGAAGAAATTTATGCTGACGATACCATTGATGATCTTCGCATCCGCCGCCGCGGCCTCTGGCCCGTTGGCGGATGTTATCTGCGACACGACCTTGCGGATGGAACAGCGCCTCAAGACGACACTGACCGCCGAAAAGACGGCCAGTGGGATGCGATCGGCGGATTCGATTGTCGAAGTCTGGACCGATGACCGGGGCGATTGGGTGCTGGTGATGCGCTATGCGGCGGGCAATTCCTGCATCGTGGCCATGGGCGAGCATTGGGAGCAGGCGGGCGAAAAGCCTGCCTCCTGAAACCTGCGTCGCAGCCTTAAGGCGCGGTCATAACGCCTTGAGATTGATCGCCATTGTGCGCCCATCGCGGCTTTCACTCAGGTCAAAACTGACCTTCTGATCGTCCGCAAGTCCGGTCAGGCCCGATTTTTCAACCGCCGAGATGTGAACAAACACATCCTTGCCGCCTTCGTCCGGCGCGATGAACCCATATCCTTTTGTGGTGTTGAACCACTTCACGGTGCCCTGTGGCATAGTTCCCGTGCTCCTTGATGCCGTCAAACCAATGCCGCGGCCCTGGTAAAAGCCGCGCGAGATGTCCGTGACGCATCCGGAAGTGCCGTGCTCTCTGGCCGTTTCCATCACCGTCACATTTATGTAAATCGTCCGGTTAAGGATGAAATCAAGGCTGAACACCTTGAAAATCGGGCAAAGGCGATGGGAGCGGGAATGCAGATATTTGGTTTGAAAACATGTGATACCTGCCGCAAAGCGCGCAAGGCGCTGCCAGAGGCGGAATTCGTCGATGTGCGCGAGGTGCCGTTGCCGGATGCGGTTCTGGCCTCTGCGCTGGACCGGTTCGGGACGGATTTGGTGAATACGCGGTCAACCACGTGGCGCGGAATGAGCGATGAAGACCGTGCGATGGCCCCCGATGCGCAGCTGCGCGCCTTTCCGGCCTTGATGAAACGCCCGCTCATTCAAGCGGGCGATCAGATGTATCTGGGATGGACCAAGGACGTTCAGGCCGCCCTTGTCCTGTGACGGCGCTTAACGCAGGCCAAGCAGCCGGTCGACAGACAGCTTGCCCGGCCCGGTGATGACGATCACCGCAAAGAGGAACACCCACAGCGTCCGTTGGTCCAGCAGGCCCACAGTGTTGTCGAGCCATCCGCCCAAGGCCGCACCATGGCCGGTCACATCCACCAAGGTTTGCACCGCGACGAAGCCGATCATGCCAAGCGCCGCCAGCCGCGTCAGCAGGCCAATCACGACCAATACAGGCAAGACGAATTCGCCAATGGTGCCAGCCACGATGATCAGGCTTTGCAGCCCGGTCAGTTGCGAGGTGTCATAAGACACGGCCTCTGCCGCTTTGGGCAGGATCTGCGCAAAAGCGTTGAAAGAGGGGGTGAAAATCGACCCATCCACCTTGGTCATGGCGGAATTCAGGAAATACATCAGGAAGACGAGCGCAAAGACCACCCGCGCCAGCGTCGGCAGCAAAGAGGGAACGCGCTCCAGCCGGTCAAAAATGTCATTATGGGCAGTGATCAGGACGCGCATTGGCTTTTTCCTTTAGGTTTGGATGTCGGTAATTGCCTGGCCGCGCACCAGCCGGGACAGCAGGTCGGTCAGGTCCAGCGGGCCAGTGGCCGCGGCAAGGGCATGGTCCAGCCGCACGCCTTCCAGAAGCGCGGCGAGGCATTCCGCCTCGGCCAGCGTCAGCGGGGCGGGGATCGGGTCAAATTCCGGGCGGGTGATCAGCACGGGTTGCGGCACCGCTTGCGGCTTTGGCGCGCCCGCTTCGCTGTTGAAACGCCAGATGTCGAAAAGTGGCCAAGGCGAGCGCACCAGTTTCAACGCCGGGGCAAATTGCAGGCGTGCGGTGCTCAAGGTCTCTGCCGGGATCGCGGCGAGCTTCGCGGCATCCATCGGATCGGCATCCGCCGCGTGGTAACTTGCCCGGATGGCGAGCTCGAGCCGCGCAATATCCGGCAGGTAACCGATATGTTGCAGCGGTGCGAAACCTTCCAGAAAGGCGGGCATCTGCGCGCCGTAATGCATCATCAGTGGCGATGCAGGGGGATGCGCCCGCAGGTACAGCCCCGCCAGTTGGTCGAAATTGCCCAGACCCAGAAGTTTGCGCAACACCGGGAAGCCTGTCTGCAAGGCTTCGGTCAAAGAGACGGCGACATTGTTGCGATAGACGGAAAATCGTTTGCCCGCGCCGCCACCATGGCCATCCAACAACCCGTCTGGCACGGGCTGGCGCGCGTCCAGAAGCGCGGCGCGAAATTCTGTTTGATCGGTCATTGGGCGGCGGCGATGCGATCAAGCGCAGTGGCCGCGCGGCAGGCTTCCGCCGCCAAGACGGGCCAGTCAGGCACATCCGTGTCCCATTCAACCAGCACAGGCTTCGCGCCGCAGCGCGCCAGCGTGTAATCCAGCAGCGCCCAGACCGGGTCTGCGATTTCGCGCCCATGGCTGTCGATCAGCAGCGGGCGCCCCTCGCTATCCTCATCCTCGTCATGGCCGCCAAGGTGGATTTCGCCAACGGCGTCAAGCGGGTAGGCGTCGATATAGGCCTGCGGCGAGGTGCCAAGATTGGTGGCAGAGATGAAGACGTTGTTGATATCAAGCAGCAATCCGCAGCCCGTCCGGCGTGTCAGCTCCGCCAGAAATTCGGTTTCTTCCCACGTACTTTCCGCGAACGCGAGGTAGCTCGACGGGTTCTCAAGCAGCATCTTGCGTCCGAGCGTGTCCTGCACCTGATCGATATGCGCGGCAACGCGGGCCAGTGTGGCATCGGTATAGGGCAGGGGAAGAAGGTCGTTGAGAAACTCCGCCCCGTGGGTCGACCATGCGAGATGTTCAGAAAAGCTCGCAGGTTGCAGCCAGCCGCACAGGTGCTTCAGACGGGCCAGATGTTCGGTATCAAGCGCGCCTGCGCCACCGATGGACAGGCCGACGCCGTGAACGGAAATGGGAAAGCGTTCGCTTAGGGCGCGCAATTGCGCCAGGGGCCGCCCGCCATCGCCCATATAGTTTTCCGCATGGATTTCCAGCCATGTGACCGGGCGGGCATCTTCCATGATGTCCGCGAAATGCTGCGGTTTGTAGCCAATCCCTGGCATTGCGGGCAGTTGGTCGAAACGTGGCGAACGGTCAAGCATGGTCTGGCCCTCAAGCAGGGTGCGCTGAAGCGCACCCTACAGGTTGTGTGTCGGGATCAAGCGGGCAGGTCCCGCTCAAGCGGCTCAAGCGAGCCTTTGCGTTCGGTGCCGTCTGCCATGGAGGGCAGCTCGATGCTGTCGCATGTGCCGGAGTCGACCAGCGTCCATGCGTTGCCCTGATAATCGGTGACGGATGTGCCTGCGCAGGTCGTGCCCGGACCGGCGGCGCAATCGTTCTGGCCTGCCAGCGAAACGCCGTAGCATTTTTCCTTGCTGGCCGCTTCTGCGGTTGTCGCGGTTGTCCCTGCGAATGCGGCGGCGAAGGCCGATGCGATGGCGACTGTCTTCACTGTGGTGGTCATGTTGGTCTCCTCATCAGTCGATGGTGTCTATGAGAAGAACATTACCATTCGCACCTTAACGTGCCACTCACAGGATCGTGGGTCACGCGCGTGTTAGCCGGGCGGCCCGTTTCGTGATCTGTGTATTGAGCGTTTTCAATGGCTTGTGTTGCGCTCCGCCGGAAATGTTACAATCGGCGAAGCGCGGAATCGTGGGTTTATTGCACCATGTCAGGGGGCAGGGCCGCCTGCGCAAGTTCCTGTGTTACAGCGTCCAGCCCCTGAACAGAGGTCTGTTTCTCGCCCAAACGACGGACAGAGACGGTGCGCTCCTCAACCTCGCGGTGGCCGACAGCCAGAATGACCGGAACTTTGCCAAGGCTGTGTTCCCGCACCTTGTAGTTGATCTTTTCGTTGCGGGTATCTGCCTCGGCCCGGACGCCTTTTGCCTTCAGCGCCGCCACGACCTCGTTCACGTAATCATCCGCCTCGGAGGTGATCGAGGCGACGACGACCTGACGCGGGGCCAGCCAGAAGGGCAGCTTGCCGGCGTGCTCTTCGATCAGAATGCCGATGAAGCGCTCGAAAGAGCCAAGGGTGGCGCGGTGCAGCATGACCGGACGGTGCTTGGCACCATCCGCGCCGATATAGGTCGCATCCAGCCGCTCGGGCAGCACGAAATCCACTTGGAACGTGCCGCATTGCCAGACCCGGCCAATCGCGTCGGTCAGGCTGAATTCCAGCTTGGGTCCATAGAACGCGCCTTCGCCGGGGTTCATGATCGGTTCGATCCCTGCCGCACGGGTGGCTTCCAGCAATGCGCTTTCCGCCTTGTCCCAGACTTCATCGCTGCCCGACCGTTTTTCGGGACGGTCAGAGAACAGAATGTCGAACTTCTCGAAGCCAAGGTCGCGATAGATATTCGACAGGAAATCGATGAAGCGCTGACATTCTTCGCCGATCTGCTCTTCGGTGGAGAAGATATGCCCGTCATCCTGCGTAAAGCCGCGCACCCGCATGATGCCATGCAGCGCGCCCGACGGCTCATACCGCGCGCAGGATCCGAATTCCGCCATGCGCAGCGGCAGATCACGGTAGGACTTGATCCCCTGATTGAAGATCTGCACGTGGCAGGGGCAGTTCATCGGCTTGAGCGCGTTGATCGCCTTTTCGCGGGCGTGTTCCTCGTCGACTTCGACGATGAACATGTTTTCCTGATACTTGTCCCAGTGGCCCGACGCTTCCCAAAGCTTGCGGTCCACGACCTGCGGGGTGTTGACCTCCACATAGCCGCCCTTGCGCTGCTGGCGACGCATGTAATCCTGAAGCTCGGTGTACACCGTCCAGCCATTGGGGTGCCAAAAGATCTGGCCCGGCGCTTCTTCCTGCATGTGGAACAGGTTCATCTCGCGGCCCAGCTTGCGGTGATCGCGCTTTTCCGCCTCTTCAAGGAAGTTGAGATAGGCTTTCAGCTTTTCCTTGCCTGTGAAGGCCACGCCATAAATCCGTTGCAGCATCGCCCGGTTGGAATCGCCACGCCAATAGGCCCCGGCAATGGACATCAGGCGGAACGCATCGGCCGGAACCTGCCCGGTATGTTGCAAGTGGGGCCCACGGCACAGGTCTTGCCAGTCGCCATGCCAATACATGCGCAGCGGCTCATCGCCCGGAATGGCTTCGATCAACTCGACCTTATAGGGCTCGTTCAGGTCCTGATAATGCTTGATCGCCTTCTCGCGCGGCCAGATTTCGGTGCGGACCGGATCGCGAAGATTGATGATCTCTTTCATCTTCTTCTCGATCAGCCCCAAATCCTCGGGCGTGAACGGCTCGGCCCGGTCGAAGTCGTAATACCAGCCGTTCTCGATCACGGGGCCGATGGTCACTTTGGTGTCCGGCCAGATTTCCTGCACGGCGCGCGCCATGATATGCGCAAGGTCGTGCCGCACCAATTCATTGGCCTGCACTTCGTCCTGCATGGTGTGGATCGCGATATCCGCATCGGCGTCGATCGGCCATTGCAGGTCCCAATGGGCGCCATTCACGGTGGCGCTGATCGCTTTTTTCGCCAGCGATTTGGAAATATCCGCGGCCACATCGGCAGGGGTGACGCCGGCGTCGTAATTGCGAACGGATTGATCGGGAAGGGTGAGTGCGATTTGAGCCATATCGGCCTCCTCGTCGGTTTGGCGCCTACATGTGCGCCCGGTTGCGGGTCATGATGTGCCGCACCCTTGCCAGCGCCATGCGCGAAGGTCAAGACCGTGCAGCGCGGGGGGATCTGTACACCTGAAGGCGCTGTTGCAAAATCGCTCATCATAAACATGAGAAATCAGATGGTTGCTGGGCCTCCTTCGGAGTTGCGCGAAACCCACCTGCGCGTAGATTGGCCATGTTCACTATCGGAAACACGGGCCAGGATCGACTGGCAGAGGAGTTCCCCAATGGCACGACCCAACACACGTTTTGAACTGACCGTGCAGGACATGGACCTGATCGAAAGCGCGCTGCATACGCAAAAGCAGGCCCTGTGCGATCAGCTTTGCGAAATGACGCAACCGGACGAGGATCTTAAGAGCGATCTGAGCGACATTCAGGAGCTTCTGGGACGGCTGCACAACCAAAAAGAATTTTACCGACCCACTACCGCGCCCTACGTCGGAGGATAACATCCTTAACCAGACGGGGCCCTTATGGCCGATTCACAATCGACGTTCGAACATCTTGCAGGCAGCCGGGCGGATGCCGAAGAAAGCCGGAATGGGCTGCGCCACACTGTCAGCCTGACGCTGTCAAAAGTCGCGGACAGCCTGATCGATCCAAAGCTCGTGCTGACCTGGCTTGTCGGGGCACTGGGCGCGCCGTCCTCGGTTTCGGGCCTGCTGGTACCCATCCGCGAGGCCGGGGCGCTGTTGCCGCAAATTTTCCTTGCGGGCCGGGTGGAGCGGATGCGGTTTCGCAAATGGGCTTGGGTCGCCGGTGCGGCGGGGCAGGGGATCTTCGCGGCGTTGATCGCCGTATTCGCCCTGACCCTTGAAGGGCTGGCGGCAGGGATCGCCATCTGCGCGGCGCTTGCTGGCCTCGCAATCAGCCGGGCGGCCTGTTCGGTGTCCTTCAAGGACATCCTTGGCAAGACGGTTGAGAAAACCCGTCGCGGCGCGATTACCGGCTTTGCCGGGTCCGCGGCGTCGGTGGCCGGGCTGGCCTTTGCCGGGCTGCTCATCGCGGGCGTCGCCCAGAACAAGGGTTTCCTGATCGCCGCCATCGCCTTGGCCGCCTGCCTGTGGGTCGCGGCAGCGCTGACCTTTCGCGGGTTGGAAGAAGACGCCTCTGACACGCAAGAAGACCAATCCGCCATCGACCTGACGCCGCTGCGCGAGGACAGCACCTTGCGGCGATTCATCGTTGTGCGCAGCCTGCTGCTGCCAACGGCGCTGGCCCCGCCCTATATCGTCATGCTGGCCAGCCAGTCGGGGCAAGAGGCCCTGTCTGCGCTTGGCTTCATGCTGCTCGCCTCCAGCGCGGCCTCTTTCGTGGCCTCCTATGCCTGGGGACGTCTGGCGGATCAGTCGTCACGCCGTGTGCTGCGACTGTCGGCGCTGCTGGGCGCGGCGGCGATGATGCTGGCAGTCACGCTGTCATGGCTTGGTGTGGCTGGACAGGTTTGGGCCATGCCGGTGTCGCTGTTCGTGCTGATGATCGCCTATCAAGGCGTCCGGCAGGGGCGGTCCACCTATCTCGTGGATATGGCGCCCGAGGATCAACGCTCCACCTATGCGGCGCTGGCGAATACGGTGATCGGGCTTGGCCTGCTGCTCGTGGGCGTGCTGGGCGGTCTGGCGGCGATTGCCGGGCCGGTCACGTCGCTTTGCGTCTTTGCCGCAATCTGCGCCGCAGCCGTGCTGATGGCGCAAGCCCTGCCAGAGGTCGAAGACACCGATCAGCGGGATTGACCGCGCTCCGATCATGGCGACTTGTTCCCGCATCAGTCTGCGGTTGAAGACATGCTCTGCCCGTGGCCATATGGCGGCAACGCACGCCATTCGCCGCGGCGCGCACCCCATGCCCTGACGCATCGGGTGCGCGCCGCCGACCACCAAAGGGAGAGCCCTGAATGCCCAACTATTTCGAGACCGCCGAGGGGCGGCGCATCGCCTATCACAAGACCGAAGGCGCGGGGCCGACAATCGTGTTTCTGGGCGGTCTGAAATCGGACATGGAAGGCACCAAGGCCGTGCATCTGGAAGCATGGGCCAAGGCGCAGGGCCGCGCGTTCCTGCGGTTCGACTATTCCGGGCATGGCGAAAGCTCTGGCACCTTCGAAGAGGGCTGCATCGGCGATTGGCATCAAGACACGCTGGCCGCCATCGATAACCTGACCACCGGCCCTGTTGTGCCTGTCGGGTCTTCGATGGGGGGCTGGCAATCGCTGCTGCTGGCGCGCGCACGTCCGAACCGGATCGCCGGGCTTGTGACCATCGCCGCTGCCCCCGACTTTACCGAAGACGGCTATTGGGCGGGGTTCAGCGAAGCGCAAAAGGCGCTGCTGGATAGCCAAGGCTATGTCGAACTGCCCAGCGACTACATGGAACCCTACCATGTGTCGAAACGTATGATCGAAGACGGGCGCACGCATCTGGTTCTGCGCACACCGCTGGCGCTGCCGTTCCCGGTGCGCTGTCTGCAAGGGACCGCGGATACCGCCGTATCGACCGAGACCGCGCTGCGCCTTCTGGATCACGCCGATTGCGAGGATATGCGCCTTACGCTGGTCAAGGACGCGGATCACCGGTTCTCTGATCCGCGCTGCCTTGCCATGATCGAAGCGGCGGTCAGCGACGTTCTGGGCATATGAGGCCGCTGGTCTGGATCGGCCGCGCGCTTGCACTGCTGGTAGTGATCTGCGCCGGGCTATGGGTCTTCGGCCCCTATGAGTCCGCGCGGCTGGTGACGACCTTCGATCCGGCCCGCCTGGGCGACGATCCAAGCGCCTATTTCGCCGCGTCCGAGGCCCGGTTCGACGACATCACGCCGGGCGTCGAAAAGCGCATAGTCTGGGCAGACGCGGACGGGACGCCCACGGGATGGAGCGTGCTTTACATCCACGGGTTCTCGGCGACCTCCGAAGAAATCCGTCCCGTACCGGATAATGTGGCCAAGGCGCTGGGCGCGAACCTCGTCTATACCCGGCTGCAAGGGCATGGGCGCGGCGGCGATGCCATGGCGCAGGCGCGGGTTGCGGGCTGGGCGGATGATCTGGCCGAAGCGCTTGCGGTTGCGCAGCGTGTCGGCGACCGGGTGCTGGTGATCGCGACCTCCACCGGGGCCACGCTGATGACGGGCGGTTTGCAACAGGATGTGCCGGGCGCGCGGGATGTGGCGGGCGTTGTCTTCGTCTCTCCCAATTTCGCGGTGAACTCCGCCGCCGCGCCGCTGCTGACCTTTCCTGCCGCGCGCCATTGGGTGCCGCTTGTCGCTGGGCAAACGCGCAGCTTTGCGCCCGCCAATGACGGGCAGGCGCGCTATTGGACGACGCAATACCCGTCGGTCGCGCTGATGCCGATGGCGGCACTGGTGCGTGCCGTGGCACGGGGGGAGATGGAGGGCACAGATGTGCCCGCGCTGTTCTGGTTCTCGGACGCGGATCAGGTCGTGGACGCCGCCGCAACCCGGAAGATGATGCAGGACTGGCGCAGCCCTGTCCGCCGGATCACCCCCAGGCTTGGGCCGCAGGACGACCCGTTTGCGCATGTCACGGCAGGGGATATTCTGTCGCCGGGCCAGACCGAACCGGCGGTCCGCGCGATCCTCGACTTCGTGAAGGAGCTTTGAGATGGACCAACGCATCAGCCTGATTACGCTGGGCGCGAAAAACGCCGAGGCGCTGGCGACGTTCTACGACAAGATGGGCTGGGCGCGTGTCGACAGCCCCGACGGGATCGTGGTGTTCGACTTGATCGGGCAGGCGCTGGGCATCTATCCCTTGGACAAACTGGCCGAAGATACCGGCCTGACGATGGACGCCATGGGCCATGGCGCGGCCACGCTGGGCTATAACGTGACCGAACGCGCGCAGGTGGCCGAAGTTCTGGCAGCGGCGCAGTCGGCCGGCGCGACGATCCTGCGCCCGGCCAGTGACGTGTTCTGGGGCGGGCACACGGGATATTTCGCCGATCCCGAAGGCCATGTCTGGGAAGTCTCGTGGAACCCGTTTTCCACACTCGGCCCGAATGGCGAATTCCGCTGGAACGGGTATGCGTGATGCGCAAGCCGCAAAGCATGTGGAGCCTCGAAACCCTCGGGCGTGTGCGGCTGTCGGACTACTTCTATATGCGCGAGTTTCTCTACTCTGAAATCGCGAATTTCCACCAACTGCAGAACATCCCGGATGATCCTGACCTTGCGATCGAAAACGGGCGGCAGTTCTGCACCGCGCTGCTGGACCCGCTCGAGCGGACCTTTGGCCGCGTCGCTGTGCGGTCGGGCTATCGTTCGCCGTCGCTCAATCGGTTCGGCAACGAACACAAACTGAATTGCGCGCGCAACGACTACCCGCAGGAATGTCATATCTGGGACCGTGCAAGCGGGGCAGAGGCCATCGCAGGCGCATCCATCGTCCTGCCGTGGTTTGCAGATCAGTATGAAGACGGGCGCGATTGGCGAGACTTGGCGTGGTGGATACATGACCATCTGCCCTATTCCGAAATGTGGTTCTTTCCGAAGCTCTGCGCCTTCAATATCTCGTGGCGGCCCAGGCCATGGCGGGTGATCTCAAGCTATATCGCGCCGCGCGGCACCTTGTTGCGACGCGGGGCAGAACCGTCCGAAACGCTTGAGGTCCGGCAGGCGCGCTACGCCGATTTTCCACCCCTGATGAAGTGACGGCACGAAACCGCGTGCGGAACGGTGCAGGGGGCCTTTCGTCGGCGGCGCGCTGCGCCTATGAACGAGCGTGCCGCGTGGCCTGTTTACGGGCGGCGCGCCGCAAAAAGAGTTGAGGCCGCGAGACAAGAGGTTGTGCCCATGCCGGAGCCGCTGGTTCTGTTACCCGGAATGATGTGTGACGCGCGATTGTTCGGCCCCCAGATCGCGGAACTTTCTGCCGATCATACGGTTGTCAGCGCCCCGATCACGCGCGGCGAGCGGATCGAGGAAATCGCCTCGGGTCTGCTGGACCAACTGCCGCGCCGCTTTGCACTGGCTGGGCTGAGCATGGGCGGCATCGTCGCGATGGAGATCTTGCGCCGCGCCCCCGACCGGGTGGCCAAGCTGGCCTTGCTGTCGACCAACCCACTGCCCGAAACGCCGCAAGTGGCCGCCACGCGCGAGCCGCAGATCGTCAAGGTCCGGACCGGCAAGCTGCGCGAGGTCATGCAGGACGAGATGAAGCCGCGCTATCTCGCGCCGGGGGGGCACAGCCATGACATTCTGGATCTGGTGATGGACATGGCCGATACGCTGGGCCCGGAGATATTCGTGCGTCAGTCCCGTGCGTTGCAGCGGCGCAAGGATCAGCAGGCGACACTGGCCAAGTGCAAAGTGCCGACGCTGATCCTGTGCGGGCGCCATGACCAGCTTTGCCCGGTCAAGCGCCATACATTCATGGCGGAATTGATCCCCGGTGCAAAACTGGTGGTGCTGGAAAATTCCGGTCATCTGCCGCCGCTTGAACAGCCGGCAGAGACGACGGCGGCGCTGCGCAACTGGCTGGCCTGAACCGCCAAAGCGCGCAGCCTTTGCCGCGTCAGGCCGCGCCGGTTTACCCGGCGGCGGCGTTCTGATTGGCGGCGCGGGGCTTTGCCTCGCCGGAATTGCTGTCGATGAAATCAAGCACCAGCGGCCGGATATTGTTGCGCCAGCTGCGGCCCGCGAAGATGCCATAGTGGCCCGCATTGGGTTCCACATGCGAGGCTTTCTTGTTGTCCGGCAGACCGGTCAACAGGCCCAGTGCCGCGATACATTGGCCGGGGGCAGAAATATCGTCCTTTTCGCCTTCGACGGTTTTGACCGCGACAGTGGTGATCTTGCCGATATCCACTTTCTTGCCGTCCACGACAAAGGCGTTCTTGGCGATTTCGCCATTCTTGAAGATACGCTCGACCGTGGACAGGTAAAATTCGGCCGTCATATCCATCACCGCCAGATACTCGTCGTAAAAGCGGTTATGGGCATCGTGATCGCTTGCCTCGCCGCGCGCGACGCGCGTGATCTGGTCCATGAAGGCTTGCCCGTGGCGGTCCGCATTCATCGACATGAACGATGTCAGCTGCAGCAGGCCGGGATAGACCTTGCGGCCCACGCCCGCATATTTGAAACCGACGCGTTGGATCATGCTATGCTCCAACTGGCCCATCGTGACGCGATGGCCGAAATCGGTCACGTCAGTCGGCGTCGCATTCGGGTCGATCGGGCCACCGATCAGGGTCAGCGTGCGCGGCTGCGCCTTGGGATCGTCCTCCGCAAGATACGCCGTGGCGGCAAGTGTCAGCGGGGCAGGCTGGCAGACGGCAATCACATGCGTGTCGGGGCCCATCTCGCGCATGAAATCGACGAGATAAAGCGTGTAATCTTCCACATCGAACTTGCCTTCGGATACCGGAATGTCGCGCGCATTATGCCAGTCGGTGATGTAGACTTCGCAATTGGTGATCAGCGATTTCACGGTCGAGCGCAGCAAGGTCGCATAGTGCCCGGACATCGGCGCGACCAGCAGGATGCGCCGCGGCTGTTCCTCGCGGCCCACGACATTGAAGTGAATCAGGTCGCCAAAGGCCCGCTGCACCACGGTATCGACCTGAACCACATGGTCCCGCCCGTCTTCGCAGGTGATGGAATCGATGTTCCAGTCAGGCTTTGCAATCATGCGCTCAAAAGAACGTTCGGTGACTTCGCCCCAAGCCTGCATCCAATGCAAAGCAGGATTAGGCATAACAGAAAAAACCGGATATGATCCCAGAGCGCGTGCAGACGCGCCAAGCCATTGGTTCGTATTTCGGAGGGTTTCCATCCAGTCGTAGCTCAGCATCGAACGCATCTGCGTCTCCTTCGTCTGATCGAGCCTTCCACTGGCTCATCACTCGTCAACAACGGTGCAGGCAAAACGGGCGCGGAGGACCCGGCGGGCAATGCTGCAGGTGCGAAGGTAATATGTAACGGTTAAAATGACAATGAAATTGACAAGGTGGGCAAGGGGAGAACCATGTCAGAACTGAAGGCCGACGGCCAAAACCTTGAGAAAATGAATGAAAATTTCAAGAAGATCGAGGAACTGTCGCAGCGTCTTTTACGGGTGATATCGAACAGGAAGGGCCATAACGCCAGTCTGGACGCACCGGGACCGGAGCTTTTCGCAAACGCAGCAGCGGCCTATTGGAAGGAAGGGGTGTCGAATCCTGCCCGTCTGATCGAACACCAGATGGGCTATTGGACCAAGGCGGTCACCCACTTCATGGAGGCCCAGCAGGCTTTTGCCATGCACGGGTTCAAAGCGCCCGAGAATCCCGGCCCCTCTGATCGCCGTTTCAAAAACCCGCTGTGGGAAACGCATCCCTATTTCAATTTCATCAAGCAGCAATACCAAATCAATTCCGATGCTATTCGTGCGGCGGTCGATGATGCGGTCGATCTGGACCCGATGGAAAAGAAGCGGCTGAAATACTTCTCGCAGCAGATCATCGACATGATGGCCCCGACCAATTACCTCGCCACCAATCCAGACGTGCTGGAAAAAGCGCTGGAGACCGAGGGCGAGAGCCTTGTGAAGGGGCTGGAAAACCTGATCGCCGATCTTGAGGCCAATGACGGCGAGCTGGTGGTCAAGCTGGCCGATGAGAAAGCCTTTGCGCTGGGCGAGAATATCGCGACCTCCGAAGGGTCGGTGGTGTTTCGCAACCGCATGATGGAAGTGATCCAGTACAAGCCCCTGACAGAACAGGTGCACGAGATCCCGCTGCTGATCTTCCCGCCCTGGATCAACAAGTTCTACATCCTTGACCTCAAGGCACAGAACAGCCTGATCCGCTGGCTGTCCGAACAGGGCTATACCGTGTTCGTCGTCAGCTGGATCAACCCCGACGCGACCTACGCGGATGTCGGGATGGAGGATTATGTCCTTGATGGTTATGTCGCCGCGATCAACGAGGTGAAGAAGATCACCGACCAAAAGCAGATCAATGTGGTCGGCTACTGTATTGCGGGAACCACGCTGGCCATGGTGCTGTCATGGCTCAAGCAGGAAGGGGACAACAGCATCAAGTCCGCGACCTTCTTCACCGCGCTGACCGACTTTTCCGATCAGGGGGAGTTCACGCCCTTCTTGCAGAACGATTTCATCGACGGAATCGAAGAGGAGGTGAAGGACAAGGGCATATTGCCATCCGTCATCATGGCGCGCACGTTCTCTTACCTGCGCTCCAACGATCTGGTCTACAGCCCGGCGATCAAAAGCTACATGATGGGCGAAGCGCCTCCGGCCTTCGATCTGCTCTATTGGAACGGGGACGGGGCGAACCTGCCGGGCAAGATGGCGATGCAGTATCTGCGCGGGCTGTGTCAGCGCAATGAGCTTTCGACGACCGGGTTCGATCTGGGGGGGCACCATCTGGTGCTGGACGAGGTCGATGTGCCGCTCTTTGCGGTGACCTGCGAGACCGATCACATCGCCGCATGGAAGGACTGTTATCGCGGTGTGCAGCTGATGGGGTCCAAGGACCGGACCTTCGTGCTGTCGGAATCCGGCCATATCGCGGGCATCGTCAATCCGCCCAGCAAGAACAAGTACGGCCACTATACCAATGACGACCTGACCCTGTCCGCGTCCGACTGGCAGCAAAGCGGTGAGTACCACAAGGGATCGTGGTGGCCGCGGTGGGAAAAGTGGCTGAACAAGCGTTCGGGCAAGATGATTCCCGCACGAAATCCCGGCGATGATGGGCGCAAATTGCTGGAAGATGCGCCCGGCACCTACGTGCGCATCCGGGCATCCATCTGAAAACCAAGCAAAAATTTTCGTCCTGAAGTTTTTTGCTGCACCGCAGAAAAAATACTTGAAATGCTGCGGTGCAGCATGCATATTCTTGTCAACAACAACGAAGCACTCACACGGTGCTGAAGATGCCCACTTGGCAGAATACAAGGACTTAAACAAATGGCTACCCAAACACCTGATTTTACCGCGATGATGAAAGATTTCATGGGCGCATTCCCGGTTGACACCAAGTCGATGGAAGACGCGTTCAAAAGCACCGCGACTTTGAATGAAAAACTGTCCGGCGTTGCAATCGAAGCCGTCGAGAAATCCGCCGAGCTGTCCAACAAATGGACCAAAGACACCCTGTCCAAGATGGCAGAAATGTCCAAGGTCAAGGCAGAGCCGGCAGACTACGCAAAAGCGATCTCCGACTTCGCATCCGCTTCGGCTGAAGTCGCAGCAGAGAACATGGCCGCCTACGCAGAAATCGCCAAGAAAGTCCAAATGGACACTGTCGAGCTGATGATGGCAGCAGGCAAAGACATGCAGGAAGACGCAACCGCAGCTGTGAAAAAAGCAACTGCCGATGCGACTGCCGCAGCCAAGAAAGCCGCTGCATCCAAGTAAGCCGCTTAATCGATAGGGGTCACGAGTATTTTGGTTCTCCCATTGATGTAAACGGTGACAATCTGATTTGCGCCCATCCTCCTCCCTTAAGGCGCAATGATGCTGGGCGGGTCTTCGGACCCGCCCTTTTTCTTTGTTCGAACGGTGCGGTCTGCGCGCAGGATTATTACCCAGAGGGTTGCGCCTGCCGAATTTTTGTGCTGCGCTGCGACATGGCTCAATCGAGCCTCAAGGAACCGGAGGAAAAGCCGTATGGCGGAAAAACAGGCCCCCTTGTTGATCAAGCGCTACGCTAGTCGCAGATTGTACAACACTGAGACCAGTGACTACGTGACGCTCGAGGATATCGCGGGGTTCATCCGGGAAGGCCGCGAGGTGCAGATCGTCGATTTGAAATCGGGCGACGACCTGACGCGTCAGTATCTTCTTCAGATCATCGCAGAGCATGAAAGCAAGGGCGAAAACGTCCTACCTGTCGATGTGCTGAACGATCTTGTGCGCGCCTATATGGGCGGCGGGGCAAGCGTCGTGCCGCAATTCCTGCAAGCCAGCTTCGATATGTTGCGCAACAGCCAAAGCCGCATGTTGGAAAACATGTCGGCGATCAACCCGATGGCGCAGGTGCCTGGCTTTGAGGCCATGCAGGCGCAGCAACAGGCGTTTCTCAAGGCGATGACCGGCGGGATTTCCGGGGGGTGGAGCGCGCCGGAAGGCGGCGCTGGCGATACGCCCCCGAATGGCGAGGAAAAGGGCGAAGACCTAGATTCCATCAAGAAACAACTGGCCGAACTTCAGGACAAGTTGTCCAAGCTCAAGTAAGGTCGCGCCGAAGGATATGCAGCCCGCGCGCACAGGCGTGGGCCGCATCAAAAAAGGCGTCTTGGATCACTCCGCCGCGACGCGCGGCGCGCAGACCGTTTCCACCGCATCCAGCAGCACCTTGGCGACCGCGTCGATTTCGTCGCGTGTCAGACGGACTGGCAGGCGCACATCGCAGGCCCGCATCAGCATGGCGCGCGTTTGCGGCAGCTCTGGCAGGTCGTCGATGAACTGCCAATTCCAGAAGGCACGCGCGTTGTCCTCTGACTGGCCAAAGACCTGCACCTTCACACCATTGGCCGCAGCGGTATCGGAAAACGCGCGGATCTGCGCATCGTCCAGATTGCACAGGTTGAACTGGATGGAATCCGGCGCGCGCTGCTCGCCCGGCAGCGGGGCGGGGACGTCGATGCAGGCATTGCGGCTAAGCAGCCCCGCCAGATAGTCGTGATTGGCCAGCCCATCGCGGCAGCGACGCTCAAGCTCGGGCAATTGCGCGCGGGCGATGGCTGCCGACAGGTTCGACAGGCGCAGGTTGTAAAGCGGCAGTTTATTCTGCCAGCGCCCGAAGGCGTCTTCCAGCGCGCCGGTATTGTCACCATGCGGGGCCGCATGTTTTTTCCAGTTATGCTCGTAGGCGCCGGACATGATCACCGCGCGCGCAACAAGACCGGCGTCGTCGGTGATCAGAATGCCGCCTTCGCCCGCGTTGATCATCTTGTAGGACTGGAAGGAGAAACAGCCGACCCGGCCAATGGTGCCGATCTTCTCGCCCTTCCACAGCGTGCCAAGCGAATGCGCGGCGTCCTCGATCACCGGAATGTCCCGCGCATCGCAAAGCGCCATGATGGCATCCATGTCAGAGGTGTGGCCGCGCATGTGGCTGACAATCACCGCTGCGATATCATCGTCCAGACGGGTTTCGAAATCGGCCATGTCGATCCGGTAATTCTCACCGACTTCGCACAACACGGGCACGCAATCGGCATGCACCACCGACGAGGGCACCGCCGCGAAGGTAAAGCCGGGGATCAGCACCCGCGCGCCGCGCGGCAAATCCAACGCCTTGAGCGACAGGAACAGCGCGGCAGAGCAGGACGAGACAGCCAGCGCGTATTTCGTCCCCATCATCCGGGCGAATTCCGCTTCCAGCAGCGCGACCGGCGCATCTTGCGGCGCGGTATAACGGAACAGGTCGCCGGACTGCATCAGGCGCTCGATTTCGGACATCACGCGGTCTGGGATCGGTTCGGCGGCATGCACGTCTGGAAGGCTCGACATTTTGATTTCCTTAATTGCCGTTTTCGATTCATTTAAACCAGACGCGAAAGCGCGCAAAGTGAAAATACTGTCGCAGGGCGGAAAACAGCCGCCCGTTGCAGGCCCGTAACGGGCCAGCCGCCCCGATACGGGCTGCGTCGGTTTAGGGGCAGGGTAGGGCTTAGATGCCGAGCCTGTCGCGCAGGGCGTACCAGCTCATCGCCATGGCAAGCAGGGGCGACTTGAAGGCCGGGCCGCCGGGAAAAGCGGTGGAGGGGATCGCGCCGAGCGTATCGAACCCGTCGCCATCGCCCTCGATCGCCTTGGCCATCAACCAGCCCGCATGGGTGGCAGAGCCGACCCCATGGCCAGAATACCCGGAGGCGGACAACACGTTGGGCGCGACGCGCGCAAGGAATGGAAGGCGTTTGACGGTGATCGCCAATGTTCCCCCCCAGGCATAGTCGATGCCGACATCCTTCAGGCTGGGGAATATTTCCAGCATGGGTTTGCGCACCACGGCGGCGATATCCGACGGGAAGCGATAGCCATAGGATTCGCCGCCTCCGAACAACAGGCGCCCGTCATGGGACAGGCGGAAGTAATTGATGACGAAGCGATCATCGGACACCGCGATGTCGCGCCGCAGCACCTCTTCGACGCGCGTACCCAAAGGTTCGGTCGCGGCGATGAAGTTGTTGATCGGCATGACATTGCGTGCGACCGGGCGGGCCAGACCCTGAGAATAGCCATTAGTGGCGAGGATCACATGATCGGCGCTGATCCGGCCTTGGCCGGTGCGGATGGTCGCGGGGGAGGTCTGTTCGATATGATGCGCTTCGGTCTGTTCAAAGATGCGCACACCTGCCGCCTGCGCTGCGCGCGCCAGACCAAGCGCATAGGCCAGCGGGTGCAGATGCCCTGCGTCCATATCCAGAATGCCGCCGTGATACTCCGGCGAGGGGCAGATATCGCGAAAGGCCTGCGCGCCGAAGGCTTCGATCTTGTAGTCGTATTGGCGGGCCATGAAATCGGCATAGGCGTGTAGATCATCGACCTCTGACTGGCGGGTGGCGGTCCATGCCACACCGGGCCGCAGATGACAGTCGATGCCGTGCCGGTCGATCAGGGATTTGACCAACCCCTTCGCCTCTTCGCCCAGATGCCACAGCTTCACCGCCATGCCGCGGCCCAGCATCTTTTCCAGCGTCTTCTGATCCTGCCGCTGCCCCGATCCCAACTGCCCGCCATTGCGCCCAGATGCGCCAAAGCCAACGCGTTGCGCGTCGATCAGGATCACGTCGCGCCCGGCTTCGGCAAGATGGAGCGCGGCGGAAAGGCCGGTATAGCCCGCGCCAATCACGCAGACATCGCAGCGCTGTTCACCTTTCAGCGAAGCGAAGGGCGGCAGTTGCGCAGTCGTCGCAGCATACCAACTCTCCGGGTAGCTTCCCTTGCGGTCATTGGCATACAGCAACTTCATCCGGCAACCTCACACGTTCAACAGCAGGTGCTCGCGTTCCCAAGGGGAAATCACCGACAGGAATTCTTCGTACTCGGCGCGTTTCACGATGGAATAGACCCGTGCGAACTCCGGCCCGATCACCTCGTGCAGGGCGGTGCTGTCTTCGAACTGAGTCAGCGCCTCGCCCAGAACGCGCGGGATATCGCCTTCGCCCTCATAGGCGTCACCGCGGAACTGCCGATGCGGGCGACGTTCCTCTTTCAGGCCCAGAAGACCGCAGGCGAGAGAGGCCGCAATCCCCAGATAAGGGTTGCAATCCATCCCGGCGATGCGGTTTTCCACGCGCCGCGCATCCGGCTCTGCCAGCGGGATGCGAATGCCAGTCGTGCGGTTGTCGCGGCCCCATTCCAGATTGATCGGGGCGGCATGGTCCCGAACGAAGCGGCGATAGCTGTTCACATAAGGCGCCTGCATCGCGAGCGCGGCGGGCATGTGATATTGCAGCCCGGCGATGAAATGGAAGAACGCATCCGTTTCGCCCCCTTGCGGACCGGAAAAGATGTTCTGCCCGGTTTCCAGATCCAGCACCGAATGATGGATATGCATGGCCGATCCCGGCTCATCCGCGATGGGTTTGGCCATGAATGTGGCAAAACAATTGTGCCGCAGCGCGGCCTCGCGGATCAGGCGTTTGAAGTTGAACACCTCATCCGCCAGCTTGATCGGGTCACCGTGGCGCAGGTTGATTTCCAACTGGCCCGCGCCGCCTTCTTGGGTGATCCCGTCGATCTCTGACCCTTGCGCTTCGGCAAAATCATAGATGTCGTCGATCACCGGGCCGAATTCATCCACCGCCGTCATCGAATAGGCCTGACGCGCTGCCGCAGGCCGGCCAGAGCGTCCGGTCATCGGTTCGATATCGCGGGCGGGGTCAAGGTTGCGCGCGATCAGGAAGAATTCCATCTCCGGCGCGACCACGGGTTTTAGACCCATCTCGTGATACTGCTGGACCACGCGGCGCAGCACATTGCGCGGCGCAAAGGGGACTGGTTCGCCATGCCGGTCAAAGGCGTCATGGATCACCTGAAGCGTCCAGTCCGCCGTCCAGGGCGCGGCGGTTGCGGTGCTCATGTCGGGGATCAACACCATGTCTCGTTCGATGAAGCCCTCGGCCCCGGCGGCCTCTCCCCAATCGCCCGTGATGGTCTGATAGAAGATCGAGTCGGGCAGGTGGAATTTCGACTGCCGCGCAAATTTCGAGGCCGGAACCGCTTTGCCCCGGGCGATGCCGGGCAGGTCCGCGATGACGCATTCCACTTCGTCCAGCTTGCGCCCTTCCAGATACGCGCGGGCGTTCTCCGGCAGGTCGGCCATCCAATCGGTTGTCATGCTGTCACCTTCGCGCCAGAGAGAAACGCGGCGATCTTCGCGGCGATGGCGTCATTGTCATTCGGCCCCTCAAGCGAGGCCAGAGAGCGCTGCAGCGTCTCGTCATCCAGAACGGTGGGGCCGCGTATCTCGGCAAGGTCGCGGGCATAATCGGTCGTGAATTCCGGGTGCGCCTGATAGGTCAGCACGGTGTCGCCATAGCGCAGTCCAGCGAAGGGGCAGAAGTCGTTGGACGCGATGACCTCGGCCCCGGGGGGCGGGGCAATGACCTGATCCTGGTGCCAGGCATTCAGCGTCAATGCGTCGCTGCCACTGTCATATGTCGTGCGCCCCACAGCCCAGCCGCCGGGATATTTCTCGACCGTGCCGCCAAGGGCCTGCGCGATGATCTGATGGCCAAAGCAGATGCCGACGAGCGGCTTGCCACTGTCCCTGATCTGCCGGATCAGCCGCTCCAGCGGGGGAATCCACGGATGGTCCTCATAGACGCCATGGCGCGAGCCGGTGATCAGCCACGCATCGGCGACCTCTGGCCCGGCAGGAAGGTGGTTGTCGACGACAAAGAAGTCGCGGAATTCGAAATCGTTCCCGTCCAGAAAGCGCCGAAAAATCCGATCGTAATCGCCATAGACAGTTCGCAATTGCTGCGGAACGTGACCCGTAATCAGTAAGCCGATTTTCATTAGATACCTCGCTCGCAATCCGTACACCCAGCTTTGCGGGCTGGCAAGATTACCGAATGAGGTTCGGACGCAAACGCAAGCGGGGCCGCGCCGTTTGTGGCAGGTGCCGGTTCAGACGCCGGTTCACAAGGCCAAACCCGCCGATCACCAACAGTGTCAGCAGCACGAAATAAAGCGCGAGGATCGGGTAGGGCACGAACGGGTTGAACGTCTTGTCCGCGAAGTAACTTGCGTAATAAAGCGCGTCGCCCCGCTGCTGCCACGCCGGAAAGCCGGAAAAGAACACCAGCGTCGTGGCGTGGAACAGGAAGATCGCCTCATTCGTATAAGACGGCCATGCCAGCCGCAGCATGGTTGGCCAGACGATCCGGCGAAACCGCGACCAGCCTGACATGCCATAGGCATCCGCGGCCTCCAGATCGCCCTTGGGCACCGATTGCAGCGCGCCGTAGAAAATCTGCGCCGAATAGGCGGCGGTATTGCAAAACAGTACGATCGTCGCACCAAGCCACGCGGCGGTGAAAGGATCGAAAAAGTCGTTTGTGCGCTTCAGGCTGAGGAACAGGAAATAGGCAAAGAAGAACTGGATGAACAGCGGCGAGCCACGGAACAAGAAGATGAACCCATCCGCCGGAAGCCGCAGCCAGCGGTTCCGGGACGTTTTGGCCAGCGCCAGCCCGGTGGCGAAGAAGAACCCGATCAGCAGCGCTACGACGCCGAAATAGATGTTCCAGATCATGCCGGACCCGATCAGGGTGAACTGTTCGCACAAGGTAAAGTCGCTGCGCGGCAACAGCCGTTCGCCGATCCCGAGCGACCGCAGCCCATAGGCCTGAATGGTTTCGATACAGCTCACAGCGCCGCCCCCTTGCGCATCGCCTCACCGCCCGCCGTGGCCTGCCCATACGAGAGCCGCGCACCGATCCGGTTCAGCAAACGCTCCGATCCCCATGTCATGACAAGATAGAAGACGAGAAGCGCAAGGAAGTACCACATGCGCCAATCCCCATGCGGGTAGTCAGAGAACCGTGCGGTTTTCGTGCTGCCAAGCTCGCGCGCCCAATAGACGACATCCTCGATCCCCAGCAGGAACAGCAAGGGCGTCGCCTTGATCAGGATCTGCCACAGGTTCGACAGGCCGGGCAGCGCAAATACCCACATCTGCGGCACCAGCACCCGCCAGAAGGTCTGGCGCGGGCTCATGCCATAGGCTTCGGCGGTTTCAAGCTGGGCGTGGGGGACGGCCTGCATCGCGCCGAACAGCACATTCGCGGCAAAGGCCCCAAAGACGATGGCAAAGGTGAAGACGGCCAGCGCGAATGCGTAAGTTTCATGCACCCATTCTCGGGCAGAACTTAGCGGCAGTTTCGCCTGCTGGCACACGATGAAATCCGCGCCCTGCCGGATCGGGTCTTCCCAGTCGGGGCAAAGCGCCACATGCCGCACATATTCGAACATCTGGTCCAGCGCGATCACGAAGAACAGGAAGAACGCGATATCCGGAACGCCCCGCACCACCGCGATATAGCCGCGCCCCAGCCATGACAGCGGCAGGAAACGCGACCGCGCCGCCGTCGCCCCGGCAAAGCCGAAAGACAACGCCACAGGCGCGGTGACGGCCAGAAGCAACAGCACCTTCACGAAGGCGTTGTAGAACTGGAAATGCACGCCGGTGGTCAAATAGCAACTCAGCCATTTGACACCCTCAAGCGCATCGGGATCGGAGCAATAATTATAGATGGTGGTGTCCCGGTTCAGTGGCTGGCAACGCGCCGGATCGCGCGATTTCGTTAATTTATCCGAAAGTTTCGGCCAGTGACCAGAGCGGTTTGCCTTTGACACGTCAGGAAAGCGCGAATGACGGAAAGAAATGCAAATTTTTGCACCTATGGTTGTCCGATTCAGCCGCGCCCCGTAGCCTGACCCTGCGGCGCGCGCGGTGAAACCGGGCCGTATCCGCAACGCAGCAGAAAGGCTTTGCGAATGGCTCCGAAGGATTATGGCACGCCCGCCGACAATGTGATGACTGCACTTGGCAATCGCGGTGTGTTTTCCTTTGCGGGTGACGATAGGCTGGACCTGACGGCGACCAAATGGTGGGGCCAGATCCACGCATGGGCAGGGGCGGGCGACGACCTTCTCAACCTTGGCTTTCACGACATCCACGACTTCACCGATACGGACGGGATTTACCGGACCATTTCCCACGGCCATCACGTGCGCGGAGAGGCGGGCGCGGACCGCTTCAACTTTACCGATCTCGACGAGGTGCAGGGCACGGTTGTCGGCCGGATCGAAGATTTCAACGCCTCCGAAGACAGGATTCAGATCGACGGTGCGGATATCGACCTGACCGATTTGCCGGGCAATGTCCGGCTGGTCGCTTATAACGGCGATTTCGACGATCCCGATGCCGATCCTCAACAGTGGTTGCTGATCACCACCGCCGCGGGGCGGGTGTTCTATGCGCTGGAAGGCGCGCGGGTCGATATGGATGGCACAGGCGGCGCAAATGGCGGCGCGCAAGAGGCACATTTCCTGACCCAGCCCATCGACTGGGACGCGTTGGAAGACATTCCCTTCACCGATCCGCAAAACTATGTGCCAGCGGGCATGACACCGGGGGCCGGGGGCGTGCGGATAAACGACACCGATCAGGATGCAGCCGATGTGGCGCAGCAAATTACCGGAACGGCCCAGGACGACCTGATCGCCGCAGGGCTCAATGATGATGTGGTGCGCGCCTGGGCGGGCGATGACCATGTCTGGGGCGGCAGCGGGCATGACGATCTTTACGGCGACGGCGGCGCGGATGTGTTGGAGGGCAACGCGGGCGATGACCGGGCCTATGGCGGCGACGGGGCCGATGAGGTCTCTGGCGGGGCGGGCAATGACCGTCTCTATGGCAATGCCGGGGCGGATACCCTGTATGGCGACGATGGCGCGGACCGCGTCGATGGGGGCAGCGGCGATGACCGGGTCCATGGCGGCGCGGGGGACGATTACCTTTACGGTCAGGGCGGGGCTGACATTTTGTACGGCGGTCGCCATGACGACGTGCTGCGCGGCGATGGCGGGGATGATGCGCTATATGGGCAAAACGGCATCGATCGGCTGTTCGGAAGCGAAGGCGATGACATGCTCAGCGGCGGATCGGGCGCGGATATCCTGCAAGGCGGAACCGGGCGGGATAGCGCCCATGGCGGGCGCGGCGCGGATGTGTTCGTCTTCGACACCGGCGATCTGATCCGCTGGGGGGATTTGTCCGGCGAATGGCAGGAGCGGTCCCTGCTGATCGACGTGATCGAGGATTTCGCAATCGGTCAGGACGTGATCGACCTGCGGGGCTTTGCGGGGGTCGGCAGCCGCGACGATCTGAAATGCTGGATGACAGAATTGGACGGCAACCGCTTCTTCACGCTGAAGGTCGATGCCACGAATGAGCGTTTGCTCGTCGAAGTGGAGGATACGGTGGAATGGCGCGATTTTTTCGTGGATGACAGCTTCTTGTTCTAAGCGCTGCCGTTGATGCGAAAACGTCAGCCGCCGTCCGATGGACCGGCCTGAATGGGGATACGCGCGCCCAAGGCTTGGAAGTCGACCGTGTCAGGGATTTCGCCCGGCACCAAGGCGCGGGTGTCTTCGATGCTGACGCTGGCCGTATCGGGGGCGGCGGCAAGTTCCGTCTGCACGCGCTGTTCCGCTTCGGATTGGGACACCGCCCGCACCGCGAACGCACAGAAATAACCAGGCCCCTCCGCATGACCGTCCGGGCGCAGAACCTTGGCCAGAACGGCGTATCCGGGGATGATGATCTGCATGTGCGGGGGAAACCTGAAAGCCCGGCACGCCCCGATGGGGCAAGGGCCGGGAAGGGGTGTAGGGTAGGCTTGCGCCTACCCCACGTGTTGGATCAGTACGTGCCGGTGCCTTCGCCGAACCACTTGTCGAGCATCGCGTTCAGCGTGCCGTCTTCCTTCATGGACGTGATCGCCGCATCGAACTTTGTTTTCAGATCGGTGTCGGATTCACGAAGGCCCATGCCAACGCCTCCGCCCAGCGGAACGTCGTCGCCCACGAACATCAGCTCACCGCCCGATTCCTCGACCAGCGGCACAAGGTAGTCGCGGTCGGCGAATACGGCATCCGCTTCGCCATTGCGCACGGCAGCAACGGTTTCTTCCGGCGTTGCGAACTCAACCAGTGTTGCGCCGCTTTCGGCCACGTAACCGGCCTGGATCGTGGCGGTTTGCGCCGCGATGACGCCGCCTTCCAGATCGACACCTTCAGATGTCGCAACATAGGTCGATGCGGTCGGCGGATAGTAATCTTGCGTGAAATCAATCACTTCGTCGCGCTCGTCGGTGATCGACATGCCGGCCATGATGGTGTCGTAGTTGCCACCCACAAGGTTCGGGATGATCGAATCCCAGTCGTTCTTGACCCACTCGCAAGTCAGCTCGGCGCGCTTGCACATCTCGTCGCCAAGCTCGCGCTCGAACCCGTCGATCTCACCCGCGTCGTTGATGAAGTTATAGGGGGCATACGCGCCCTCGGTGCCCATGCGCACGGTTTTTCCGTGGCCATCGGCCAAGGCGAACCCGGCGGACAATGCCAGCGCCGCAGTGGTCAGGATCAAGTGTTTCATATGACGTACTCCCGTCTGTTGGTTATGATCAGGCTGCATGTGTCGCGGACAAGAAACCGCGCAGCCTTTCGGATTGGGGGTTGCCGAAAAGGCGCTCTGGCGGGCCTTCTTCTTCGATCAACCCCTGATGAAGAAACACGACATGGTCTGACAGGTCCGCTGCCAGCTTCATGTCATGCGTGACGATAATCATGGTGCGCCCTTCGGCGGCAAGATCCTTGATGACCTTGACGACTTCCTGTTCCAGTTCCGGGTCCAGCGCCGAGGTCGGCTCGTCGAACAGCAACGCTTCGGGTTCCATGCACAGCGCCCGCGCGATGGCCGCCCGCTGCTGTTGACCGCCAGACAGCTGCGCCGGATAGACATCGCACTTGTCGCCAATCCCGACCTTGTCGAGATAGGCGCGCGCCGACGCTTCGACCTCTGCCCGGTCGCGTCCCAGAACGGTGCAGGGCGCTTCCATCACGTTTTGCAGGATCGTCAGATGGGACCACAGATTGAACTGTTGGAACACCATCGACAGATTGGTGCGGATGCGCAGCACCTGGGCGGGGTCGGCAGGGCGACGCCCATGAGACGAACCGCGCCATTTGACCGGCTCCCCCTTGAACAGGATTTCGCCCTGTTGGCTGTCTTCCAGAAGGTTGCAGCATCGCAGCAAGGTGGATTTGCCCGACCCCGAAGACCCGATGAGAGAGATCACATGCCCGCGCGGCGCAGCAATATCGACCCCTTTGAGCACTTCCAGTCGCGCATAAGACTTGTGGAGGTTCTTGATTTCTATGACGGGATCAATGTCGGTCACGTGGGCCTACTTGGATCAGGATTTGCAGCATGTGGACGAATATTCGCGGTTGATGCAACGAAGAAATTGCCTGTTTTTGCGAAAATCAGCGTCAATTGCCCGTTTTTCAGGCAGGGGTTGTCCTGTGTTGCGGGCGCTGAGGCAGGCCCGCAATCACCCTGCGTGCAGCAGGGCATCCGGGCCGGGCGGCGTTGGCACGTCCAGGTAGGTTTGGGCCGGGATCGTCACCACCGAGCGAAGGCAAAGCTGTTGCGCCATTTGCGGTGGCAAGGCGGCGATGGCCCGGCTTATGGCGCTGCGCAGCTGTTCGGCATCCCGCGCCGTGCCGGTGATATAGGGCAGGGCGGGGGTGGGCTGCGTTGCGGCCATGGCCACCACATCCCCCGTGCCGTCCAGATCGCTGGACTGGAGCAATTGCAGTGTCAGCGCGTCGAGGGCCGCGAAATCCGCGCGCCCGTCCCGCACCGCCGCGAAAGACGCCGCATGACCGCCGGTTTCCAGCAACGTTCCGGGGCGAATCCCGGTTCCGATCATGTGATGCACCGGGGCGGCCCAGCCTGACTGGGACAGCGCCTCGTTATAGGCAAAGCGCGCCCCATCGAAATCGCCCAGTGCCGCGCGCGTATCGTCGCGGCGGCGGATGAAGATGGAATTGTAATACCCCGGCGGACATCCGGGCAGGCCGTAATCCGGCGTGCCCACAAGCTGCACCTTGTCATGCAGCACGGCGCGATAAGGGTAGCCGCAGGTTTGCGACAGCAGCAGGTCCGGGCTTTGCCAGATGTCCCAAAAATCGCCCTCGCGGGTAAGCTCCGCCGGGCCGAATCCCAGTTCGCGCCGGATCAGGTGCCAGAAGGCATCGGTCGCCTCCCGCAAATGGGCCATGTCATACATGCCCAGATGCGCGATCACAGGCTGGCCTCGACCCTCTTGCGCGCAAGATTGCTGTCCATGTCTTCCACCCCAAGCAGGGAGGACACGAGCCGCAGCAGCGCATCCTCTTCCTTGGCGCGTTCGCCATCGGCCAGAACCACGCCCCAAAGCGCTTCGATCACGCCCAACCGGTCTTCGTAGCCCACCGCATCCTTGATGGCGCGGGTGAACCGGACGGTGTCGGGGGCCTCGGCCTCCAGCACTTCGGCCTGTGCGCGCAATTCTTCCATCGCGGGGCCGTCCAGACCATAGCGTTGCGACATCGCCGCATCGATCTGGGCCTTCTCGGCTTCCGCGTAATACCCATCCGAGCGGGCCACACGCACAAGCAGCGCCGTCAGCGCCAGCCGTGCATCCGCATCCGGCAAGCGCGCAGGCTGCGGGGCGGTCAATCTTTTGATGAATTCTCCGAACATGTCTGGTGATATAGGCGGCTTATTCGCCCGCGCCAAGCGCCGCCGCACGTGCCGCCGCGCAATCTTCTTCGCTCAGACCCAGGGCGGTCTCGATCTCTTCGACGACGCCTTCTTCAAGGCTGTGGCTTTCACCATCGGCCATGACCACCTGCCACATCGCATGGGCCAGTCCCATACGCTCGGCATAATCCACCTCGTCGCGCAGGATCTTGGCGAATTCGGCCTTGTCTGCGGCGTGCATCTCAAGGTCGGTGCAGACCGCGCGCAGCTTGGCGGCCTCCAGCGGGCCGATGCCGAAGGTCGCCTGCAAGATACGGTCAATCGCAGCCACTTCGGCCAGCTTGTACTGCCGGTCGGCCAGCGCCACACGGATCAATAACGCCCCAAGCGCCAATTGGCTGTCAGGCTGCGGCAGAGGTTTCGGGTCGCGCTTCTTGCGCGGAAAGAGTCGTTCGAACATGGGCGCAGTGTTAACCGAGTTTTGGCGGCGGGCCAAAGCGCAAATTGTCGATGGCCAGCCCCTGGGGATCGGTATTGGTGATGACAAATCCCGCGATATCCGGCAGATCGTCCGCCCGCCGAAAGCCAAGAGAGACCGGACCCAGCCCACCAACCCGTGCCACATGGATGACAGAGCCGTCCCGGCGCAGGAATTGCACGGTGGCCGCGCCATCCTCGCCGCCCAGAACCTGAAAGCTGAGCGCCGGTTGATCCTCGTCGAACAGAACCGCAATCGCGCCTTCGCCCTGCCCATGGGTCCACGGATACCCCGCTGGACCATAGCCGTTGAGAATATTGCTGGAATAAAGCCGCACCACCGACAGGGTCTGCCCCGGTGCGCCGGGCAGCAAGGTCAGCGGGGCAAGCGCCGGACCGCTGACCGTGTCGTGATCGCCCTCGGCCCCAAGGGTCTGGCCCGCAAAGCGTTCGGCAAAGCTGGCCCCCGGCAGGCGCAACAGATCATCCACGCGGTGCCCCGGATCCCAGCCCGAAGGCAGATCGTCGAAGGTGATGATTTGCGCAAGCTCCAGCGTATCGGGCGCGACACGGCAAATCGGCGCGCCGCAGGCAAGCGCAGATACGGGCAGGCAGGACAGGACAAGCGAACGCCACATGGGCGCGATCCTACCACGAAAAGGGCCTTCGCGGTAGCGTGCTAGCGGTTCAGCTTGGCAAAGAGGGTTGAGAGGCGGCGCAATTCCTCCTCCAGCCCGAAGGGCGGATTCAGCACGAAAAGGCCAGAGCCGACCATGCCATGACCGGGGCGGGCCGGGGGGAAACGGACCTCGTGCCGCAGCGCCTCTGGATGGGCGCGCATCAAACGCGCCAGCATATCCTCATGCGCGCCACTGGTCAGAACCGGATACCACAGCATGATGATTCCGACATTCCACGCCTTGGCGATCTTGCCGATATGGCGCGGAATATCGGCGTAATCATCCTTGATCTCATAGGGCGGATCGATCAGCAAAAGCCCGCGGCGCGGTGTGGGCGGGGTCAGCGCATGGGCCAGCTCGAACCCATCCTGCCTGTAAAGCTTGGCCTGCCGCCGAAAGCCTTCGCGCAATGCCCCATGTTCGCCCGGATGCAGTTCGGCCAGATGCAGGCTGTCGCCGGGGCGCAGCAAATGCGCCGCGATGGCCGGAGAGCCGGGATAGGTCTGCGGCCCATGTGCCGCGATGACTGCGGCACGTGCCTGTGACAGCGGGTGATCGGGGCCGAACCAATCGGCATGAGCCTCGATCCCCTGCGCGGCTTCGCCCGTCTTGGTCGCCTCCGCGCCCGACAGGTCATACAGCCCGCGCCCGGCATGGGTTTCGATATAGCTAAGCGGTTTGTCCTTGCGCGTCAGATAGGCAAGCGTCCACGCCAAGGCCCCATGCTTTTGCAGATCGGCGAGGTTCCCGGCGTGATAGGCGTGTTGGTAGGACAGCATGTCGGCGTTGGCTCACTTCGGGCAAATCATGTCGGACGTGCTTATACCCAAGCCGCAAACGGCGCGAGGGCACAAGCCTTGAACAGCGCGCCAAACAGCCCGGTGCGGGATCACACCAGCCGCGAGTTTTCCTTGGCCGCGCGGACGAAATCCCGGAACAGCGGGTGCGGATCGAAGGGTTTGGATTTCAGCTCCGGATGGAACTGAACGCCGATGAACCACGGATGGTCCGGCCATTCCACGATCTCGGGCAGGCGGCCATCGGGCGACATGCCAGAGAACCGCAAACCCGCCTTTTCCAGCTTTTCGCGATATTTGATATCCACCTCATACCGGTGGCGGTGACGCTCATCGATCGAGGTCTTGCCATAGACCTTGGCCACGCGCGAATCTTCCATCAGCACCGCGTCATAGGCCCCAAGCCGCATTGTGCCGCCCTTGTCGTCGGTGACCTTGCGTTCGACCTTGTGGTTGCCCTGCACCCATTCCTTGAGGTGATAGACCACCGGCTCGAACCGTTTCTTGCCCGCCTCATGGTCGAATTCCTCGGACCCGGCGGTATCCAGACCGGCCACATTGCGCGCCGCTTCGATAACGGCCATTTGCATGCCAAGGCAGATGCCCAGATAGGGGATCTTCCGCTCGCGCGCGAATTGCGCGGCCTTGATCTTGCCCTCTGTGCCACGCTCGCCAAAGCCGCCGGGCACGAGGATCGCGTGATAACCTTCCAGATGGGGCGCGGCGTCTTCCTTTTCGAACACCTCCGCATCGACCCATTCGACCTTGACCTTCACACGATTCGCCATGCCGCCATGGGTCAGCGCCTCGGCGATGGACTTATACGCATCCTCAAGCTGGGTGTATTTGCCCACGACCGCCACGCGCACCTCGCCATCCACGTTGTGAATGCGGTCGGACACGTTTTCCCACTTGGACAGGTCCGGTTTCGGTGCCGGGTTGATCTGGAACGCATCCAGGACCGCCTGATCCAGCCCTTCGCGGTGATAGGCCAGCGGCGCGTCATAGATGGTGGACAGATCCTGTGCCGCAATCACGCTGTCGGGGCGGACATTGCAGAACAGGGCCAGTTTTTCACGCTCTTTCTCGGGGATCGGCC
Source organism: Aliishimia ponticola (assembly GCF_004803475.1). Taxonomy (GTDB): domain Bacteria; phylum Pseudomonadota; class Alphaproteobacteria; order Rhodobacterales; family Rhodobacteraceae; genus Aliishimia; species Aliishimia ponticola. Next base: position 119,311 of record NZ_SRKY01000003.1, on the reverse strand, counting down.
CTTCGGACCGGCACACAAGAATATCCGGCGCGATGCCGATGGACCGCAATTCCTTGACGGAGTGCTGGGTCGGCTTGGTCTTGAGTTCGCCCGACGCCTTGATCCAAGGCAACAACGTCAGGTGCATGAAAATACATTGGCCGCGCGGGCGGTCCTGACTGAACTGGCGGATCGCCTCGAAGAAGGGCAGGCCTTCGATATCGCCCACCGTGCCGCCGATTTCACACAGCATGAAATCGACCTCGTCATCGCCGATCTCGATGAAGTCCTTGATTTCATTGGTAACGTGCGGGATCACCTGGATCGTTTTGCCAAGGTAGTCGCCGCGGCGCTCCTTTTCGAGCACGTTGGAATAAATCCGGCCGGAGGACACGCTGTCCGTCCGCCGCGCCGCCACACCTGTGAACCGTTCGTAGTGGCCAAGGTCCAGGTCGGTTTCAGCGCCATCATCGGTGATGAACACCTCGCCATGTTCGAATGGCGACATCGTGCCCGGATCGACGTTGAGATAAGGGTCCAGCTTGCGCAACCGCACGGAAAAGCCCCGTGCCTGTAGCAAAGCGCCCAAGGCCGCCGAAGCCAGCCCCTTGCCAAGAGAGGACACCACGCCGCCGGTGATGAATACATATCGAGCCATAGTCCGGAGGGCCTCCCGTGATCTGCTGTCAGCCTGCAATCATGCATCTTTGGGCCGCGAAAAAACGCAACACCACGGGATTTAAGTATATCCAGATTCGCCGTGGTGAAGCAAGATGCGCTCAACATCATGTTGCGCGCATTTCGCGGACCTCAATTGGTTGTAGTGTCTTAGTCTGCGCTGGGAACCAGCGGCGCGTTTTCGTCCGATGTGGGCGGCAACAGGCTGTCACCGTCCTGAAGATCAGGCGATAGGTTGATGCCGCCTTCTGCGGCGGGCGGTGTCGTGCCAAGCCGGTCGATGACCGAAACACCTGCGGATTTCTGCGCCGCCACGATCGTCAGCGCGATCGAGGTGCAGATGAACGCACCTGCCAGAACCCATGTCACCTTGCCCAGCGGTGTGGCCGGGGGACGCCCGGTCGACGTGCTGCCGCCGCCGACAAGCCCGCCACCTTCGGAGCGCTGCATCAGCACAACGGCAATAAGCCCCAGTGCGAGGAACAGGTGTACGATGAGAACGACGTTTTCCATGAAATCCTTGAGATGGCGGCTGGCGGTTCGCGGGGTATCTATGGAAGTTTCCGCTCCGGGGCAAGAGGCTGAGGGCTGGACAGGGGCGATTTGCACCGTCAATCTGCGCCCATGCCGCATGATCACCACGACCACGACCATCCACACGCGCTTTTGCCGCCCGATCCGGCGCTGCGCGTCAAGGCGCTTGAAACGCTTCTGACCCGCAAGGGTTTGATCGATCCCGCCGCGCTGGACGAGATTATAGACACCTATGAAAACAAGGTGGGGCCGAAGAACGGCGCGCATGTCGTCGCCTTGGCGTGGACCGATCCGGCATTTCGCGCAGCCTTGCTTCAGGATGCCACCGCAGCCGTGTCGGAACTGGGCTATTACGGGCGTCAGGGCGAACATATCATTGCGGTCGAAAACACTGCGGCAGACCATAACATGGTCGTTTGCACGCTGTGCTCCTGCTATCCGTGGCCGCTGCTGGGCATCCCGCCCGGCTGGTATAAGTCCGATGCCTACCGGGCGCGGGCGGTACGAGAGCCGCGCAAGGTGCTGGCTGAATTCGGTGTCTCCCTTCCCGAAGAAACGGCGGTGCGGGTCTGGGATTCCACGGCAGAGGTGCGCTACCTCGTCATCCCGCAGCGCCCCGCCGGGACGGAAGGCTGGTCCGTGCAAGAGCTGATGCCGCTTGTCACACGCGATTCGATGATCGGCACCGGTCTGGCGGCCCGCCCATGACACGCGTGCATGACATGGGTGGCCGGTTCGGCGACGGCCCCGTGAACCCGGCCCCCGAACCAAAGGTCTTTGCCGAGGATTGGCATGGCCGCGCGCTGGCGGTGACTTTGGCGGCAGGCGGGCTGGGGCAGTGGAATATCGACGTCTCCCGCCACGCGCGCGAGGCGCTGTCGCCAAAGGATTACGCGCGGTTTTCCTATTTCGAGAAATGGATTGCCGCGCTGGCCGATCTGCTGGTGGCCCATGGCGTCGTCACCCGCGAAGAACTGGCAGGCAGCGATCCGGTGCAATCGGATCTGGCGGACCGCGTGATGACCGCCGCGAAGGTGGCCGGGGTTCTGTCAGCGGGCGGCCCGGCAGACCGGCCATCGACGCGGTCCCCGCGATTTGAGGCCGGGGATACCGTCCGCACGCTGCGCCCGGCTGCCAACCGGATGATCGCGGGCGGACATACCCGCCTTCCAGCCTATGCCGCCGGGGCCAAGGGACGTATCCTGCGCTGTCACGGCGCGCATGTGTTTCCCGATGCCAATGCCCACGGTCTGGGCGAACGGCCAGAACCGTTATATTCCGTCGCCTTCGCAGCCTCCGAGCTTTGGGCCGCACCGGAACATCCGCGCGATGAGGTCATCCTTGACCTGTGGCAAAGCTATCTGGAGCCCGCATGACGCCAGAGCCGGTCTTCGAACAGCCGTGGCACGCGCAGCTTTTCGCGCTGACCGTCCATTTGAACGAGACCGGGCATTTCGATTGGCCCGATTGGGCCGCGCGCTTTGGCGTGACGCTGGCGGATCACGGTCTGACGAAAGACCTGAATGGCGGCGAGGATTACTTCAACGCGTGGTTGGAAACGCTCGAATCCCTGCTGGCTGAGCGCGGGCTGGCCGATGCCGACGCGGTGCAGGGGCTCAAATCCGCGTGGCAGGCCGCCTATCTGGACACGCCGCACGGGCAGCCCGTCCAGTTGCCGGAGTAATTACTCGTCGACGTCATCCATATCGGCCTGACCGGACAGGCGGCGGCGCACATGGCTCCAGCTCAGTCCGATTCCCAGAACTGTGGCCATCGCGATCAACGCAAGCCACGTATTGAACTTGGGGTCTTCCAGATCGATCAATCCGAAATCATAGGCCACCCACAGCATCGCCGCGACCAGCGCCAGCACCAGAAACATGCCAAACGCACCGATCGACCGCAGCGTGGCGCGCAGATAGATGATGTAGCCGACCAGCAGAACCAGACCGGCCAGCACCGCGATGGATAGGTTATCCTGCCCATAGTCGCTGACCCAACGGCCATAATTGTAGCGCGTGGGGTTATACGTGGCCGCAAGCAGCAGGAACGCGAAGATCCAGCGCAGAACAAAACCCATGATACTCTCTCCTGCAAAGCACGACCCGTCAATTCGCGCATTCCTTCGCGCAAGTCCACCCTTTCGCCGCAGAGCGCAGGGGGCTATACGGGCGCGGGTTTGCCGAGCCAGTGGAAGGACTGAACATGGCCAATGTTGTTGTGGTGGGCGCACAGTGGGGCGACGAGGGCAAGGGCAAGATCGTTGACTGGCTCAGCGAACGTGCCGATGTCATCGCGCGGTTTCAAGGCGGTCACAATGCCGGTCACACGCTGGTTATCGACGGCGAAGTGTACAAGCTGCACGCGCTACCGTCGGGCGTTGTGCGCGGCGGAAAGTTGTCCGTGATCGGGAATGGCGTTGTTCTGGACCCGTGGCATCTGGTGCAGGAAATCGAAACGGTTCGGGCGCAAGGTGTTGATATTACGCCGGAAACTCTGATGATCGCCGAGAACACGCCGCTGATCCTGCCGATCCACGGGGAACTCGACCGCGCGCGCGAGGCGCAGAATGCCGTCGCCAAGATCGGCACGACAGGCCGCGGCATCGGCCCTGCCTACGAGGACAAAGTGGGCCGCCGGGTGATCCGCGTGGCCGATCTGGCCGACAAGGCGACGCTGGAAAAACGCGTGGATCGCGCGCTGGTACACCACGATGCGCTGCGGCGCGGGCTGGGGCTGGACCCGGTGGATCGCGATGGGCTGATCGCCAAGCTTGAAGAGGTCGCGCCAGAGATTCTGCGCTATGCCGCGCCGGTTTGGAAAGTGATGACCGATGCGCGCAAATCGGGCAAACGCATCCTTTTTGAAGGCGCGCAGGGCGCGTTGCTGGATATCGATTTCGGCACCTATCCTTTCGTGACGTCGTCCAACGTGATTGCAGGGCAGGCGGCGACAGGTGTCGGCATCGGGCCGGGCGGTATCGATTTCGTGTTGGGAATCGTCAAAGCCTATACCACGCGCGTGGGTGAAGGGCCGTTTCCGACCGAATTGGAAGACGAAGATGGCCAGCGCCTTGGCGAACGTGGGCATGAATTCGGTACCACAACCGGGCGCAAACGGCGCTGCGGTTGGTTCGATGCCTGCCTTGTGCGGCAGACCTGCGCCACATCGGGCGTCAACGGTATCGCCTTGACCAAGTTGGATGTGCTGGACGGGTTCGAAACGCTGAAGATCTGCACCGGCTATGAGCTGGATGGCGAAGTGCTGGATTACCTGCCAACGGCCGCCGACAAGCAAGCGCGCTGCGTTCCGGTCTATGAGGAAATGCCCGGCTGGTCCGAAAGCACCGAGGGCGCGCGCAGCTGGGCGGACCTGCCTGCGAATGCGATCAAGTATGTGCGCCGGGTCGAAGAGTTGATTGAATGCCCGGTCGCGCTACTTTCGACCTCGCCGGAGCGGGATGACACCATTCTGGTGACCGACCCCTTCGCTGACTGATCGGAGCCCCATGAACTATAAAACCCGCAAACGCCTGTCGCTTCTGGTGCTGATCCTTGGTCTGCCCGCCTATATCGTGGTGGCTGTCACCATTGTCGGGCTGTTTGACCGCCCGTCTATCTGGCTGGAATTGCTGGTTTATGTCGGGTTGGGGGTGATCTGGATCGCGCCGCTCAAACGGTTGTTTCTGGGCGTCGGCCAAGCGGACCCAGACGACATAGATCCGAACGGCCCAGATCAGTAAAACGCAAAACGGCCCCCAAATTGGGGGCCGCTTTGTTGATAGAGGGGGGCGATCAGCCGGCTTGGCGTTCGTCGTCCGGGCGGAAGCCGATCCCTTCGGACACTGTAAAGCGGCCCGCTTTCAGCTTTTCGATCTTGCCCGAGCGCAGCAGCTTGCCGAAGTGGCGCAGCCCATCTTCGCGGGTGAAACCGTCAAGTTGCAGTTGGCGTACCTTGGTCATCAGCTGCGGGCGGGAGAACTGCTCGCGCCCTTCAACAAAGCTGAGATAGGACGCCGCGGCTTCAAGAATTTCGGGAAGCTCTGTCGCGCCTTGCGTGTTTGCATAATCGGCAAAGCTGCCCGCGTCTTCCATCGGTGCGGTCAGATCGGCCGTTGAAACGCGGCGCGGACGCACCGGGCCAGCCGCTGTTGCGGCATCCGGGCCATCAATGCGTTGTGCCGCCACCAGCTTCAGCGGTGCCGGGCGGGAATCGCGCGGGCGCTCTGCGTTGGCGCTGGCAACCGGGCGTCGCGGCTTCACTGCAGCGGCAAGATCAGTGCGATAATCGGTTTCATCCGTATGCGCGTCATCGCCTAGCTTGTCGTCGGCCTTTGTCGCGGCAACGGCAGCGCGCATGTGGCTGAACGCCTCGCGGCGGCTGTTGGCTTCGGGCTCGTGCATGTGCTGGTCGGCTTCGGCCATCAGACGGTCAAGCTTGCCTTCTTCGTCGCCGTCCACGTCATCGAAAAGATGCGAGGCCGCCGATTCCATGGCAGCTTCGATCTCGTCATCCGCATCGATGGCCAATTCATCCGCGACGTCCCCATCCAGATCCAGGTCGAGGTCCAGATCGATGTCCGTATCTGCGGACAGTTCGGCATCCTGACCGCCCAATTCGGATTCGAGCGCCGCGAGATCACGCATCAGGTCGGCTTCGTCTTCTTCGCTCAGCGACGTTTCTATGCCTTCGTCGGCAACTTCTTCCAGAAGACCAGCCTCCAGGGCGGCGTCAACCTCGTCCCGCTTGACCTTCAGAAGGCGCGCGCGCGGGGCGGTTTCATCCAGATCGATGTCTTCGAAATCCTGCTCTGCCTGCGCGACAACTTCCATCAGGTCCGCATCGATATCGCCGGTTTCCTCCGCCAGCGCGACTTCGTCGAAGCTGTCGTCCTCGTCCGCGCCAACCATCAGGGACGGATCAAGAAGGACCGGCTCTTGTTCGGCTGTATGGGCAGCCAATTCCTCGGCCATCTCTTCGGCAAGGTATTCATCGGCGCTGGACGCGGCAGCTTCATCCTCGGCAAGCTGCTCATCAAGGCGCGAGAGCACATCCGCGATGTCGTCATCCTCGACCTGAGCGGCGGGCTGACCGGACATGGATTCCTCATGCGCGGCTGCGAGCGATTCTGCGATGGAACCGACGATGTCAGACATGTCGTCCGCATCATCTTCGGCGTCCTCTTCGTACATCTCGTCTTCGAGAGTATCGTCTTCGTCAGACGCGGCATCTTCCAGACCTTCCAGAACGCTGCCCATGTCGAAGGCGGCATCAAGATCGTCTGCGTCGTCGGTGGTGCTGGCTGCGTCTTCGTAATCCTCATCGGCGGTATCGACCGCGTGCTCGTCTTCGGAATACCCGTCCTGAGCCGCTTGATTCTTGGCCACCACGTCGCGGATGCGCTGCAGCTTGGCTGCGATCGAATCCGGCTCTGCCTGCACGTCCTGCGCGACCGGCTCGGCCACGAGGTCTTCGATTTCGGCTGCGTCGGTGGTCGGTTTCGCCGCGTTGTCATCCAGTGCCGGAACCGCCGGGGCGCTGCTGCTGGAACGCACGGTGTTCATCGCATAGCGCAGGCTGGCGTGCATGACGCTGGATTGCGATGTGGAGAAACCGAAATTCGTGGTCGGAGCTGCCTTGGCAACCTCGGGCTCTTTCGTTTCGATTACTTCAGGCGCGGCGACGGCATCGGTGATGTCTTCGACTTCCGCAACCTCTTCGACCTCGGCAGCGTCTTCAACTTCGGCAATCTCTTCAACTTCAGCCGCTTCCTGGGGTTCGATGGTCTCTTCGGTCTCGGCCGCGTCCTGAACGTCGTCGGTATCCGCAACCTCTTCGATTGCAGAATCATCTTCAGCCGCCAGCGGGGCGGCGTCTTCGATCACGTCTTCAACGGGCTCTTGGGCGTCTGCTGCGATTTCGGCAGTGTCGGCCTCGGTAGCTTCTTCGGCGACGTCTTCCTGGACCGCCTCAGCCACAGCATCTTGCACGGCTTGGTCTTCTGCAACCGGGGCTGCTTCAACCGGGGCCGCTTCTGGGGCGACTTCTTCGGCGGCCACTTCAGGGGCGGCCTCAGCGGCCACGCTGGCGGCGGCAACCGCAGCAACACCAAGGGCCGGCGCAGATGCGCCAGCGCGCAGATGGATGCCACTGTCATTGGTATGCGCTTCGACCCGGCGGGCAATCTCGCGCTCAGCGATCCGGGCGAGCATTTCCGCATCCGGCTGCGGCGGTTCCGCACCGAAGTACCTGTCTTCGGATGCGAGGTCGCGGAAGTATTCCGCAATCGCCTTCATTGTGTCAAAACTGTCTTCGAACCCTTCCAGCGTACAAGAGAATGTGCCGTAGGAGACCGTGAGAATTTTATTATTGCTCATCATCGGATGCTCGTCCTCTGCAAGATTGCGGAGTAATGTTTACCATGTCACACGCGTCGAAAGCGGCCCGAATCTGTGCCGTTAAGCGTATCATTTCTAGGCATAATTGTGACACCTTTCCCAAAAAGCCATTAAGATGCCATGATTGATCCGGTCATTTTATCTAAAGAGCCAACGACTTTGGTAGGTGGCGGCATGGTTGGTGCGCAGGACATTGCGCTGGCCTTCGGCCTCGCGCCCCGCATCGTTGCCGCAGATGGTGGCGCTGCCGCCGCGTTGCAATACGGGCATGTGCCCGACGCCGTGATTGGCGATTTCGACAGTCTCGATTCGCAGACAAAGGCCATGATCCCCCCGGATAACCTGCACCCTGTGTCCGAACAGGATAGCACGGATTTTGAAAAAGCACTCACGCGGATCGACGCACCGCTGATTATCGCCGTCGGGTTCTCTGGCGCGCGGATCGATCACCAGCTTGCGGTGCTGCACGGGATGCTGCGTCACGCGGATCGGCCCTGCATCCTTCTGGCGGAACGCGAGGTGATCCTGCACTGCCCGCCGCGCTTCGAATTGCAGATGAGGGAAGGCGCGGTCGTATCGCTTTTTCCGTTGCAGCCGGTCACGGGGCGCAGCGCCGGGTTGCATTGGCCGATCGACGGGCTTGCCATGGCGCCGGGCCAGCAGATCGGCACATCGAACCGGGCGACAGGGGGGCTGTTGCGGCTTGAGATGGACGGGCCGGGGATGATCGCGCTGCTGCCAAGGGCGCAGCTGGCGCAGGTTACGCGGGCGCTACTGAATTGCGCGCCAGAGCACGCGCGGTGGCCCGCTCCCGGAAGATGATATAAAGCCCGGCGGAAATGGTGATCATGATCCCGACCGTCGCCAGCGTATTGGGCAGATCCTTGAAGATGACCCAGCCAAAGATCGTCGCGAAGGGGATTTCGAGATATTGCATCGGGGCCAGCGTCGCCGAGGGCGCATAGCGCAGCGACCATGTCATCAGCAGGTGCGCGACCGTGCCCAGCACTCCGATCCCCAGAAGCAGCATCGTTTCATAGCCATCCGGGGGCACGATCTCCAACACCTCCAGCCCAGAGCCGCGCGCCACCAGCAAAAGCGGGGCCATGATCGCAATGGCCATAAAGCCGGACACGGTCTGCAAGCCCACCGGATCGGTATCCTTGGCGATCTGCCGCGTGACCAGCATGAAGACAGAGAAATTGACCGCAACCGCCAGCGGCAGCAGGGCCGGCCAACCCACCTCGGCGAAAGAGGGCTGGATCACGAAAAGCGTGCCGATAAAGCCGACAATACAGGCAATCAGACGCCGCGCGCCGACCTCTTCGCCCAGAACCATCTTGCCCAGAAGCAGCATGATGAAGGGCATCACGAACGCGATGGCAACGGCGTCGGCGAGGGGCAGGTACTGCAGCGCGGTGAACATCGCGCCGATCCCGATGATGTGCAAAATCGTGCGCAGGAAGGTCAGCGCCAGCACGCGTCCCCGCATCCGCCACGCCCGGCCGGTCAGCCAGACCAGCGGCGCGAGCATCAGGGCCTGAACCGCGAAGCGCACGAACAGTATCTCGCCCAGCGGCAGCCGCTCTCCCAGAAGTTTAGCGACCGCATCGCCCATAGGGGCCACGACACAGAAGCCGAGCATCAAGAGAATTCCAAGCACTGGACGGTCTTGAGCCATGAATGCGACCTAAAAGGTTGAATCGATTTAAAGGGCGGACCCCACTCCACGAAATATCATAGGTTCAGCTAATGGTTGATAAAGAGTTAACTTGTAACGCGCTGCCACAGGTTTGGTCAGGCGATGAAACAGGTTGTGCGGCAGGGTCAGGGCCCGCCGCGCAAGTCGTGTCAGCAGTTTGGCACATTGACGGCCAATCCGCCAAGCGACGTCTCCTTGTACTTTTCGCTCATGTCCGCGCCGGTCTGGCGCATGGTTTCGATACAGGCGTCCAGTGGCACCAGATGCGTGCCGTCCCCCCGCAGGGCGAGCGACGCGGCAGAGACCGCCTTGATCGCGCCAAGACCATTGCGTTCGATACACGGCACCTGAACCAGACCCCGCACCGGATCGCAGGTCATCCCCAGATGATGTTCCAACGCGATTTCCGCAGCGTTCTCGATCTGCTCGGGCGTGCCGCCGAGCACGGCGCATAAGCCCGCTGCCGACATGGCAGAGGCGCTGCCGACCTCTGCCTGACATCCTGCCTCTGCGCCGGAGATGGAGGCGTTGAACTTGACCAACCCGCCAATCGCGGCGGCGGTCAGCAGGAATTCCTCGACACGGCTTTCCGTCGCCCCCGGCACATGGTCGAGGTAATAGCGCAGCGTCGCGGGCAGCACCCCGGCGGCCCCGTTTGTCGGCGCGGTGACGACCTGGCCTCCGGCGGCGTTTTCCTCGTTCACTGCCATGGCATAGACGCTCATCCAGTCATTGATGGTATGCGGCGCGGTCAGGTTCATGCCGCGCTCTTCCAGCAGCTTGTCATGGATCGCCTTGGCGCGGCGCTTGACACCAAGCCCGCCCGGCAAAACCCCATCGGTGGTCAGCCCGCGATCGATGCAGTCATTCATCACCTGCCACAGCCGGGCCGTGCCCGCTTTCAGGCTTTCCGGCCCGCCACGGGCATGTTCGTTCTCGCGCTTCATCTCGGCGATGGTCTTGCCGGAAGACTTGGACATCTCCAACATTTCGGCGGCGGATTTGAACGGGAAGGGGACCGGGTCGCCCTCATCGGTCGCCTTGCCCGCGGCCAGCTCTTCTTCGGTCATCACGAAGCCGCCGCCAATGGAATAGAAGACCTGCCGCAAGATCACGTCGCCCTGCGCATCGGTCGCCATCAGGATCATGCCGTTGGCGTGGCCTTCCAGCTTTGTGTCATAGTCGAACACAAGATCGGCCTTGGGGTCGAACTGCAACTCCGGCAGCCCGTCCACCGTGACCCGCCGTGTTTGCGCCAGATCGGCCAGCGCGGCCTCGGCCTTGTCGTGGTCATAGCTTTCAGGGGTGAAGCCCATCAGGCCAAGAATGGTGGCCCGGTCGGTGGCGTGGCCGACACCGGTGAAGGCCAGCGAGCCATGTAGCGACGCGCGCATCCCGGCAAACCGGAACGGCGCGGCGCGCATCATGTCCAGAAACCGCGCGGCTGCCACCATCGGCCCCATCGTATGGGAAGAGGATGGGCCAATCCCCACCTTGAACATATCGAACACGGACAGAAACATGATTAAAGCGCGCTCCCTTCTGGCGGTATGGCAAGCTGTGGCCGGGAAAGCGGAGTCTCTCCCAACCCTTCGGCGGTCATCGCAGCCCGCACTTCGCCGCGCGGTTTCAAATCTTGGGCCAAGTCCATGAGACAGGCGTTGGCCGGGGCGTCATGCAGCACATACATGGGGGATATCTAATCCGGACCGGCACCGGGGCCGCAGCTTAAAACGACGCTTTCCCGGCGTTCTCAGACCTGCGCGGAAAACCGTGCCAGAAAAGCAGGCGCGTCACGGGCGGTGAATTCGGCTTCGCGCACCAAGCGGTCAAAATGCAGGGTCAGGGTTTCGATGCGCTCCCGGTCGCGGAAGGTCAGGTAATGCCCGCCCGAATACAGCACCGCCAAGAGCGGACCGAAGACCGTGATCGGCGCGGAATAAAGCTTGCGCGCATCGAACAGGTACAGCCGCAGGCGGGGGTAAAGCTGACCGCATACAGAAATGATGTGATCCAGTTGAGCCGCGCGGATATCACCCGGAAGCCCGGCATAATATCCAGTCTGGCGGGCGAAACTTTCCACCTCGTGCAGGGGCAGGGCGATCTCGTAATCCGATTGCGCCGTGCGCATCCAATCCAGCCGCGCCTGACTGGCGGAAATCGCCTCATCCGGGCGGCGCCCCAGATGTGAGCTGTATTCCCAACGCAGCATGTCTTCGGTCTTGAGCATATCGGGCAGTGCGGCAGGCACATGGCGGATCTTGTAGCCCTGCGCCTCTTGGTGCCACGAGAAAATCTGATCATCCACCAGCGCGCGTGCCGCCGCTGTCAGGCCAAGAGAGGACGCCGCGATATCCTGCGCGCTTTCGGGCCGGTCGGAGAGGGACAGCAGCCAATCGGCTGACACGCCAAGGGCCGTGGCGCAGGCCGCGATCACCTGCGCACCGGGCAGGCGCGGCCCGTCACTGGTCAACGCCTGACTCAGGGTCGAACGATCCACGCCGATCGCGCGTGCAAGCGCTGACTGGTTCGTTCCGGCGTCCACCATGGCGCGAGACAGCCTGTCGCGGAACGCCAGAGCGCGGGCTCTTTTGTCGATAATATCGGGCATGGCGTGAATAATATCACAGAATGATGGGAATGTTAACGAAATTCAGAATGGTCACATCCGCGTGAGGTCGTAGCCTGCAAGGGTTCCTCCAACCGGCAGAAAGAGACCATGAACGGCACTTCCGCGCGCTTTCCAATATCGCAGGCCCTCAGGATCGAATGGGCCACATTCGGGCTAATTACCTTGTGTTACGCGGGGTGGGCCGCAGCGGTATTCTGGATCGGCGCGGCGTCACCCGCTCTGGCGGTTCCGGTGCTGGTCCTTGCGCTGGTGCTGCACGCCTCGCTGACCCATGAAGTCTGCCACGGCCACCCATTCCCCTCGCGCATCGCCTCCGAAGCACTGGTCTGGATCAACCCCGGCCTTGCCGTGCCCTATCTGCGGTTCCGCGACACGCATCTGGCGCACCACCAGGATTCGATCCTGACCGATCCCTATGACGATCCTGAAAGCAATTACCTTGACCCGGCGCATTGGGGCCGGATGCCGATCTGGGCGCAGGCGCTGCGCCGGGCCAATAACACCTTGGCGGGCCGCATGATCCTCGGTCCCATCTTGGGGCAGGTGGCCTTCATGGAAGGCGACTGGCGTGCGATCCGCCGCGGCGAGAGGCAGGTGCTGCGCGGCTGGCTTTGGCATCTGCCGGGCGCGGCGCTGGTTCTGGCGCTGGTCTATGTCAGCCCGCTGCCCCTTTGGCTGTATCTGGTCTGCTGCTATGCGGCGCTGTCGGTGCTGAAAATTCGCACCTTCCTCGAACACCGCGCCCATGAACGCGCATCGGGCCGGACGGTCATCATCGAAGATCGCGGGCTGCTGGCCTTTCTGTTCCTGAACAACAATCTGCATGTCGTACACCATATGCACCCCAAGGTGCCCTGGTATCGGCTGCCTGCACTCTATGCGCAGAACAAGGCGCGGTATCTGGCGCGCAATGACGGGTATCTCTACCGCTCTTACGGGCAGATTTTCCGGCAGTTTCTCTGGCGCGCGAAAGACCCGGTGCCACATCCCCTCTGGCCAGATCGCGACGGATGATCCACTAGAGGCGCATGAGCCTTTGGATCGTCTTTTCTCTTGCGGCGGCGGTGTTTCAAACCCTGCGCTTCATGCTGCAAAAAACCTTGTCGCAAACCAAACTGTCGGCGGGGGGCGCGACATTTGCGCGGTTTCTCTACTCCGCGCCGCTGGCGGTTGCGGGCATCACAGCTTACCTAAGCCTTTCTGGGCAGTCTCTGCCGCCTTTGCCGCCTGCGTTCTGGGCCTTTGGCGCGTTCGGCGGGCTGACACAGGTGATCGCGACGATCTGCGTCGTTCTGCTGTTTCAAAGCCGGAATTTCGCTGTAGGCGTGGCTTTTGCCAAGACAGAGGTCATCCTGACCGTGCTCGTCGGCCTGATCGTGCTGGGCGAAGGGGTCAGCGCGGGAGGCTTGATGCTGATTGCGCTGGGCGTGGTCGGGGTGGTCCTGCTGTCGGTCGATCCGGCGGCGGTGGAAACCGGCTGGCGCCGGCTGACCAACCGGGCGGCGGGGCTTGGGATCGCCTCGGGCCTGCTCTTTGCCTGTTCGGGCGTGTGCTACCGGGCGGCGTCCTTGCAGGTGGTGTCCGGTGACCCGCTGCTGCGCGCTGGTGTGACGCTGGCGGCAGTGACCTCAATGCAGATGCTGGGCATGTGGCTTTGGCTGCGCTGGCGCGAGGCGGGGCAGACCGGGCGCGTCCTTGCGGCGTGGCGCAGCGCGGGGTTCATCGGGCTGACCTCCATGGCGGGGTCATTTTGCTGGTTCACCGCCTTCACGCTGCAAATCGCGGCCTATGTCAAAGCCGTGGGGCAGGTGGAACTGATCTTCGGACTGGCGGCGGCGACCCTGGTCTTCAAGGAGGCAATCAGCCGACGAGAGCTGTTGGGTATGGCGATTTTGGCGCTGTCCATCCTTGGCCTGGTCTTGGCCGTCCCAACCTGAGCGGCGCGCCCCCCTTGGGGCGCATCAGAGGCTATGCGTTCCGGCCACGCAGGCCTTGGGGATGCCCCCAAACCCCAGTGGACCTGTCACGGGTCAGTCCGCGTCGGGCATCGGGCGACCGCGCAGGCGCAGGAACAGGTTCTCTTCGTCATTGTTCTTGAAGAACGGCACCGATCCGGGCGGGGTCAGGTCGCGTGCCCGGGATTGGACCTCGCTCAGCACGACTTCCGTGATGAAGGGCATGTCAAAGCGGCGCGCATCGGCCAGATCGACCCATTGCAGATGCGAAAGCTCGTCGCAGGCCGCAGAGAAATCATCGGGGTCTGACGCCAGATCCTCGGCATCCACCAGGAAGAACCGCGCATCAAAGCGGCGCGGGCGGCCCGGCGGGGTCAGGGCGCGGAACACGAATTGCAGCGGCCCGGCATCAGGCACATGGCCCGTTGCGGCAAACCCGTCCCAATCGGCTGGCGCATCCGTCCAATCTCCCGGCTGGCCCAGAACCTGACCGGTTTCTTCCCAAAGCTCGCGGATCGCAGCGGCAGCGATAGCCTCGGGCGTGATCGGTGGGACAAGAATATCTTCGCGCAGACGGGTCTGGCAGGTGCCGGGCAGGGGGCGGGCAAGCGGGATTTCCGCGTCGCCGGGATCGACGGCACCGCCGGGAAAGACGAATTTATTGGGCATGAAGGCGGCTTTCGCGCCGCGCTGTCCCATCAAGATATGGGGTTTGCTATGCCGATCGCGCAGCACGATGACCGTGGCCGCGTTGCGCACTGCCGATTTGTCAGCCGGTGCCCGAGCCGGTGTGTCAGCCGTATTGTCTGTGGTCATGCGGTCTCCCGTTGTCGCATGGCGGGGGTCACGTGGACGCGCCGAAGCCTCCCATGCGGCGCGACCATTGGAATCCGACCACCGCCCCCTTGAGCCTTGGCAGAAGGTAAAGGGACAAGCCGACGCAGCCAACCGCAAAGATCGTGAAAAGCACCAAAGGTTCGGGGCGCCACGTCATGAAGACATAAAGCAGCAGTGGTGCCATCAGGTGCCCCACGATCAGGATCGTCAGATATGCGGGTCCGTCATCGGCGCGGTGGTGATGCAGCTCTTCGTCGCAGACCGGGCAGACATCGTTCACCTTGAGATAGCTGCGCAACAACGGCCCAGAGCCGCAATTGGGGCATTTGCGCCGAAACCCGCGCGCCAAGGCAACGCCAAGGGGGCGGTCGTCTTCGGTGGCGGTCTCAGGCGCGATGTCCTGTGGGATCGGGGTCGAATCTGCGGTCATTTGGTTCAGCCTTTCGTCACACGTGTCGTCACGCGGTCGCTTATATACGCTAACATCGGTGTTTCGCGTGCAGATGAGAAGGCGTCCCGTTGTCCTCGCGTCGCCATGCCGCAGGTTTTCAAAAACTGCAAAAAAAAAGCGACGGAAGTTCGAACGGGCTCCGTGGAAGGGGACATCACAGGCCAAAAACGGTCTGTTGCAAACCTGAAAGCAGGAGTGAACACCTAATGAATAACTTCGTAAAACTGAGTGTCCTGAGCGCAGCAATCCTGGCAGGCGGAATGGCGATGGCCGATGCACGCGGTGGCGAACCGCGCCCGCGTCCCAGCTTTGAAGAGATCGACGCCAATGGCGACGGCCAGATCACCAAGGAAGAGATGCAAGCGGGCCGCGAGGCACGTTTCACCAGCGCCGACACTAATGGTGACGGAATGCTGAGCGCAGAGGAGCTGGAAGCGCAGATGGCGGCACGCGCCAAGGATCGCGCAGCCAAGATGGTCGAGCGTATGGATGAGAATGGCGATGGCCAGATCAGCCAGGACGAGCTTCCCAAGCCGCGTCGCGGCGGTGGCGAGCGTATGTTCGACCGTGCCGATGCCAATGATGACGGCGCGCTGAGCAAGGAAGAGTTCGAAGCGGCTGTCGAGAAGATGCAGAAGCGTCACGGCAAAAAGCACCACGACAAAGGCTAAGAGCAGGGGCCGCGCCGCCGCAGAGCTTCGGCTGGTTGCGGCGCGGCCCATCTGATACCGTTCGACGTGTTCGAGTTCTGGAGCAGACAGCGCCCGCGTATGACTAGAAAGACTACGGAAACGTCGGATCGTAAGTCCGGGATTTTGGGCGCATGACGTCCACGGCCCCGGATATCGATGGTGACACGCAGACCTCGTTGCTGCGCAAGGCCGTCGCTGGCGACGACCATGCCGCGCAGCAGTTGGCACATGCGTTGGGGGGGCGTGCGTTCGCGCAAGCCTTTCGGATGCTGCGCAGCCATGCCGAGGCGGAGGATGTCGCGCAAGAGGCGCTTCTGCGGCTCTGGCGGGTCGCACCCGATTGGGACGAAAGTGGCGGCGCGCAGCCGTCCACATGGCTCTACCGGGTGGTGGCCAACCTGTGTATCGACCGGCTCCGCCGGGGGCGCACGGCCTCGCTCGATGATGACGGTGTGGCCGAGCCGATGGACGAACAGCCGGGGGCTGAGGCCCGTTTGCAGGCCAAGTCGCGGCTCTCGGCGCTTTATGCTGCGCTGAACAGCCTGCCGGATCGGCAGCAACAGGCGATGGTGCTGCGGCACATCGAAGGTCTGGGCAATCCCGAGATTGCCGGGATCATGGACATTAGCGTGGAGGCTGTGGAAAGTCTGACCGCGCGGGGAAAACGCGCTTTAGCGCAATTGCTTGGCAGACGCAAAGCTGAACTGGGGTTCGAAGATGAACAAGTCTGATCTGAACGAAGCGGAACTTGACGCGCTGTTCGATTTGGCGCGCGAGGAAGTGCCTGCGCCGGACCCGGCCTTTCTGGCACGGATTCAACGCGATGCGGTGACAGCATTGCGCACCCCTGAACAGCCCCGCCGCGCGAAAGCGCCGGGCCTGTTTCAGATGTTGCGCGCCTCGGTCGGCGGTTGGCTGGGCATGAGCGGACTGGTCACCGCAACGGTTGCCGGGCTGTGGATCGGTGTGGCGCCGCCGTCTGTCTTGCCGGATCCGGCGGTATTCGTGTCCCTCGCGGCGGGGGAGGCGGCAGCGGATGCAGATTATTGGTTAGGCTCGGTCGAAGACGACTGGTACGCGCTGGAGGATGGCTGACATGGCAGAGAAAAACGCGAACCCACGGGTTCCGATGTGGATCAAACTGCTGCTTGTGGCCTCCCTCGGGATGAACCTGCTGGTCGCCGGGCTGGCAGTTGGCACGGCGTGGCGGTTTTCAAAGGACGGGCCAAGCGGCAAGCCGCCGCCGGGGCTGTCGCTGGTCGCCGCGCTGGAAC
This sequence comes from Aliishimia ponticola, assembly GCF_004803475.1. Taxonomy (GTDB): domain Bacteria; phylum Pseudomonadota; class Alphaproteobacteria; order Rhodobacterales; family Rhodobacteraceae; genus Aliishimia; species Aliishimia ponticola. The sequence continues at coordinate 102,179 of NZ_SRKY01000003.1, read as the reverse complement.
CTTCGGACCGCCGGGCCGTGTTGTCCAAATTGCGCGAGGATCGGCGAGCAGACCGGTCCAGAACCACCGCGGATATGCGCGCGTTGCTCAGTGCATTGCGGGCCGAGGATCTTGACACGCAGGTGCTGACCGATGTTCTCACCTCGCAGGCAGAGCGTGGCAGGCTGATCCAGGCTTCCATCGAAAGCGCATGGCTGGAACGGGTGACAGCCATGACCGTGCAGGAGCGCGAAGCTTATGCAGACCGGCTGGAAAGCCACTTGCAGCGGCGCAAACCCGACCGCAAAGACGGGCATAAGCCGAAACGCGACTGATCCTCGTGGCACAAATGCGGCGCATATTTCGGTAGGCTAGGCGATTTTGGATATGACGCAAAAGCGCCGCGCGGCAGTCAGGTGGCTGTCACGCGGCGGAGCGTTCGATGATGAACCGGTTTCGGCCCATTTCCTTGGCCCGGTAAAGCGCCCGGTCCGCCCGGGAAATCAACGTATCGGGTGATTCCGGCGGCAACATCCCACTGGCCACATCCGCGCTGACCCCATTGCTCAGCACCAGCCCGATAGAGATCGTGACGTCGATTTTCTTGTCCGTGCCGGGCAGGGTGATCGGCGTTTCCGCAATCTTGCGGCACAGCCGCAGCGCCGCCTGACGCGCCGCCGCACGTTCGGTCGCGGGCATGACGATCAGGAACTCTTCGCCCCCGATCCGCGCCACCAGATCCACCGCGCGCATGTTCTGTTTCAGACGCTGGGCGCATTCGGTCAGCACCTGATCGCCCGCGTCATGTCCGTGCCAGTCATTCACCTGCTTGAAGTGGTCCAGATCGGCGACCATCACCGCGAAGGGGCGCCCGGAGATGCGCGACTGTTCAGCGACCCGGTCCAGATGCGGCATCGCATAGCGCCGGTTATACAGCCCGGTCAGCGGGTCCAGCAGGGCCGATTCCGCACCGTTTCTGATGACCGACCGCAGGCTTTCGTTGATCTCGCGCCGCTTGTGCAAACGCTGAACTCGGATCGACAGCTCTGAAGCCGTCGCATTGCGTGTCACGACATCATCCGCGCCAAGATCAAGCGCTTGCGCGGCAAGGTCGCGGCGGTTGGTCGGCACCATCACCAGGATGGATTTATGCCGGGTCGCAAAATTTGACCGCAGTTCCGGCACCAGGGTCAGTGCCCGCTGCGGGGCCGGACCATCAAGATCGAGCAGGATGACCGAACAAGCTGTCAGCTTGTTCCGCTCGCACATGGCGGCCTGCATATCCATGACGTTCATGTTGACGCCGGCATTTTCGTTCAATTCGGTCAGCGTGTGGTCCAGAACCCGGTCGCCGGTTTTCAGGCACATGACGGGAATGGGGCAGTCGAACATTTGCTTGGGCTCGGCAAAGCCCAAGGCGCGCGACGTGCCCTCGCGCAGGCGCCACTCCATCTCTGCCGCGGTCATCCGCAGCACTGAGCGGATGCGCGCGATCAACAGGTTGTCGTCGACAGGCTGGCTCAGGACCACCTCCACCCCGGAGCGCAGCAGCGGCTCATGCTCCGTCATGGGGTCGGTCAGAACGATCAACGGCGGTGTCGCACGGTCGAAACGGGATTTGAGATGCGCGCTGAACTCCGCCATGTTCATGTCAGGCAACTGGTTGCTGACGATGATGAGGTTGGGCATGATGTCGGCGGCGCGTTCTATCGCTTCATGTGCGGTCGCTGCGGTTGAAACATCATACCAAGCAGCGGACAACTTGACCTTGAGCGCGGCGCGGTTCGTCGCGATATTGTCAACGATTAACAAGGATGCCTGCACCGTATAACGCCCTTCGCTCGGAAAATCGGATGGCGATATTACTGCCGTGCAAGTATTAACAAAGGGTTTCACAAAACCGTAAAACTGTGGGGAGTTCTTCATGTTGTCGCAAGAATCCGCCGAGACATTCGCCCTGGGTGTTTTGCAATGGCTGGCGGGGCAGGATGACCTGCTGGGCGTGTTTCTGGGGGCCAGCGGTTTGTCAGAGCAGGGGCTGCGCGAACGGGCTGGCGATCCAGAGGTTCTGGGCGCGGTTCTCGACTTCGTCATGATGGACGATCAGTGGGTCCGGCAATGCTGCGATCACCTGGAGCAACCCTATGAGAGTCTCATGCAGGCCCGGGCCGCCTTGCCCGGCGGGGAACAGGTTCACTGGACATGACATCTTCCGATTTCGCGGGCATCCTTTTCGACAAGGACGGCACGCTTCTGGACTTTTCGCGCACATGGGATGCCTGGGCCAAAGCCTTTCTGACCCGGCTTGCCGATAACGCGGATCACGCGCGCGAACTGGGCGATGCGGTGGGTTATGATCTGGCGGCGGGGCGCTTTGCACCGCATAGCGTGGTGATTGCCGGAACACCGATGGAGGTCGCGCGGGCGCTGGAACGCCACTTGCCCGGTAAGTCCTTGCCTCAAATCGTGAATTTGATGAATGAAGAGGCTGCCCGCGCGCCGCAGGTGGAGGCCGTCCCGCTGCGCCCGCTGCTTGAACACCTGCGGGACCGGGGCTTGCGTCTTGGCGTTGCCACGAACGACGCCGAAGCGCCCGCCCACGCCCATCTCAGGGCCGCGGGTGTGGCCGAGATCTTTGATTTTATTGCCGGTTTCGACAGCGGGTATGGCGGCAAGCCCGCGCCGGGCCAGTTGCTGGCCTTTGCCGACGCGATGGGGCTGGCCCCGGACCGCTGCATCATGGTGGGTGACAGCCGTCACGACCTGCTGGCCGGGCGCGCTGCGGGTTTTACGACGGTGGGGGTTCTGACCGGCTACGCGGTGGCCGAAGACCTCGCCGATCTGGCCGACGCGGTGCTGCCCGATATCGGCCATATGCCGGATTGGCTGACCACCCGGAACGAGGCACCGACACCGCGCTGATCGCAGCGCCGCGGTGGTCCATACGCCGATTGCCGGGCCAAACGGCCTGAAACCGACACGAAAACCGCGCGCAATGACATGCAGATAAGGCGAAATTTGCCGAATGTGCTGCTGTGCCTGAGTCCCTGAATGCTGGCGGCCCAGCTTGCGCGGCTTTGGCAGCGCGTGGCGCGGGCATATGGCCGGTGAAGATCCGCCACGGCGTTAACCTTGCTGGGGCGTTAAGGTTAACGGGCGGATAAGGCTGCGCGGTCGGTGCAACGGCGCGCCGCGCTATGCGCGCCGCCGGATCAGGCCGCACCAGAGGCTCTGCGAAATTTCCTGCCAGCCCCTTTGCCAAACGCGACACCTGCTGTCGTAATTGACAAGATGTGCCCGCCGAAAGCGGTCATTGTTCGGCTTAAGTCAAGCGAGGAGACAGAAATGTCGGAGACCGGGACACAGCGACGGACACGTGGTGGCGGGCGCGCGGGCGCAGCCAAACGGCGCGGCAGCGCGGCGATCGAACAAATGCCTTGGCGGCTGCCGGTCAACACGGACCGCCCGACAGAGCCGTTGACGCCCGAAGGTGTCGAAGCGATCCATGATGGCGCGATGCGCATTCTCGAAGAGATCGGCATCGATTTTCTGAACCCGGAAGCATTGGAAATCCTGCGCGAAGCTGGCTGCAAGATCGAGGGCGAGAAGGTCTTCATGGGCCGCGATTTCGTGATGGAAATGATCGCCAAAGCCCCGTCGCAGTTCAATATCGCGGCGCGCAACCCGGCCCATGACATCACGATTGGCGGCAATCACATCCTGTTCGGCAATGTCTCTTCGCCGCCCAACTATTTCGACATGGAGATCGGCAAGAAGGTGTCCGGCACGCGCGAGCAATGCCAGAACCTTTTGAAACTGACGCAGTATTTCAACTGCATCCACTTTGCGGGCGGCTATCCGGTGGAACCGGTGGATATCCACGCCTCTGTGCGCCATCTGGACGTGCTTTATGACAAGCTGACGCTGACCGATAAGGTGATGCACGCCTATTCGCTGGGTAAAGAGCGGGTCGAAGACGTGATGGAGATGGTCAAGATCGCCCATGGCGTGACGGAAGAAGAATTCGTGCAGAGCCCGCGCATGTATACGAACATCAACTCGACCTCGCCGCTCAAGCATGACTTCCCGATGATCGACGGCTGCCTGCGGTGTATCCGGCGCGGTCAGGCGGTGGTCGTGACCCCCTTTACGCTGGCGGGCGCGATGGCCCCGGTGACGATGGCGGGGGCGGTGGCCCAGTCCATAGCCGAGGCGCTTTGCGCGATTGCGCTGTTCCAGTATGTCGCGCCGGGCTGTGCCTGCGTCATCGGCACGTTCACGTCCAATGTGGATATGAAATCGGGCGCGCCTGCCTTCGGCACGCCAGAGTATATGCGCTCCACCCAGATGACGGGGCAGATGGCGCGGTTCTATGGGTTGCCGATGCGGTCTTCGGGCGTTTGCGCCGCCAATGTGCCGGATGGTCAGGCGATGTGGGAAACCTCGAACAGCCTTTGGGCCGCCGTGCAGTCGGGCACGCATATGGTCTATCACGCGGCAGGCTGGCTGGAGGGCGGGCTCATCGCCAGCCCCGAAAAGTTCATCATGGATTGCGAAGTCTTGCAGATGATCCAGCGCTATTTCGAGCCGGAGATCGTCGCGACCGGGCCGGAGGATATCGCGCTGGATGCGATCCGTTCGGTCGGCAGTGACGGCCATTTCTTCGGGATCGAACACACGCAGAAACGCTATGCCACCGCCTTCTATCAGCCCTTTGTTTCGGACTGGAAGAATTTCGAAGCATGGGAGGCCTCGGGCGGGGTCTGGACGGCAGAGCGCGCGCATCTCAAGTTCAAGGAAATCCTGGCAGAATTCGAGGCCCCGGCCTTTGATGAAGGACGCCGCGACGAGCTTGCCGCCTTCGTTGCACGCCGCAAGGAAGAGGGGGGCGCCCCCACGGATTTCTAAGTCCGGGCCGGAGCGAAATAAGTAAAACTCGACCTGTTCGCAGATTATTCACATTCCAGCGCCTATCCTTGGTTGAGAAGGTGGCGCGATATGCATGGTTTGGTACTCAGTGCGGTTCAAGTTTTTACGAAGGACCTTTACGGTCCTGTGCGTTGGGCGCGCGTGATGGATCGCGCCGGCATGGGGGAACGGGAATTCGAACCGATGTTCTTCTATTCCAAAGCGGTGGGGCACCGCGTTCTGGAAGAGCTGAGCGTCGAACTGAATATGCCGCTTGACGATATTTTAGAGGATATCGGCACCTATCTCGTGAGCCGCCCAAATATGGAGCCGGTGCGACGCTTGCTGCGTTTTGGCGGCGTCACGTTCGACGATTTTCTGCATTCGCTGGATGATCTGCCGGGCCGCGCCAAACTCGCGGTGCCAGACCTGCTGCTGCCAGAAATTCGCCTGCGGGAACATTCCGTGCAGCGGTTCTCGCTGACCTGCCGGGGCGACTTCCCGGGGTTCGGCCATGTGCTTGTGGGTATCTTGCGCACCATGGCGGATGACTACGGGGCCTTGGCGCTGGTCAACCACGGCGGCAGCGGGGCGGGAACGGAAATCGTCTCGATCGAGCTGTTGGAACCCCGTTTCGCGCAGGGCCGAGACTTCCAACTGCGGGCGATGGTGCCATGAGCCTACATTCCCTGCCCACGGCGCAGGCGCTGGACATCCTCGCGCCGATGCACCTGCGCGTCAGCCGCACCGGGCATATCCTGCATGCCGGCCCGACCACGCGAAAATTGCGCCCGCACGCCACTTGGGAAGGGGAACGCCTGCTGGAGGTGTTCTACCTCACGCGCCCGCGCGAGGTGCAGACAATCGGCGAACTCGAAGCGATCTTTGGACGGCGGCTGCATCTAAGCCTGCGCGACGGGCCGCGCACGGCGCTCAGCGGTGTGGCCGTTCCGCTGGAGGATGGGACATTCATTCTCAATCTGTCCTTCGGCCTGTCGCTGCTGCAAGCGGTGGATGATTTTGCCCTGACCCAGACCGATTTCGCCGCGACCGACCACGCGATTGAGATGTTGTACCTGATCGAGGCGAAGACAGTGGCGATGGATGCCTCTCGCAAGCTCAACACCAAATTGGAACAGGCCCGCGCGGCAGCCGAAGCGCAGGCCTTTACCGATATGCTGACCGGTCTGGAAAATCGCCGGGCGCTGGATCTGGCGTTGGAACGGATGATCGAACGCGGCACGGCCTTTGCCCTGATGCATGTGGATCTGGATTTCTTCAAACAGGTCAATGATACGCTGGGACATGCTGCGGGCGATTTCGTGCTGGTGGAAACCGCCAAGGCATTTCGCGCCTGCACCCGCGCCTCCGATATCGTGGCCCGTGTGGGGGGCGATGAATTCGTGGTCGTCCTGCCGGGGCTTCTGTCGCCCAAGGAATTGGGGTGCATCGGAACGCGGATCATTCGCCAACTGGAACAACCGCATGACTATCAGGGCCAGATCAGCCGGATCTCCGGCAGTATCGGTACGGTGATCTGGGACGGTGCTGCTGCCACTTCGTCAGAACTTGTGATGTACCAGGCGGACGTGGCGCTTTATGCGTCCAAGCGCGCAGGGCGCGGGCGCCAGACCTTCTATGATCCGGAACTTGACGCGAATATTCCGCCGGTTCCGGCAAGGCCGCGGCGGACTGGGGCGAAACCTGCGGCCGATCCGGCCCGGACCGGTCAGTAGTCCTTTTCGAAGAAAATCCCCAGCCCGGTTTGGCCATCCGATCCGGCCGATCCACGCAGGGTCAGGTTGGGGCTGACATCGAGGTTCAGGTTGATCTCAGTATCGCCATCGCTGGAGGTCGTAACATCGGAATAGACGTTCTCGGATATATATTTGCCCGCGCGCACGGCGGTGGTCCCGTCGTCGTTCGTCACCACATCCAGATCGTCGAGGCCGAAGCCCTCGCGCAATTGGCTGACGATCCCATCGCCGCCCTTGCCCAGCAAAGTGGCCACCGCCGAGGCGATGCGCAGGGCCTGAAAGGCGCTGATCTCGGTCAAGTCCTTGCCAAAGAGAAGCTGGGCAAAGACCTCATCCTGCGGCAGATCGGGGGTCGAAGACACGGAAATTTCTGGTGACGACGCGGTGCCTTCCACCGTGATATTGATGACGATATCGCCGCTATCGGTCTGCGCCAGCAGGTAAATCGCCGGATCAAGCCCGCCGCGCAGCTGTGCGTAGCCTTCGATCAGGTCGATCCGCTTGCCCAGAATATCCATGCGACCGCGCACCAGGTCGAAACGCCCGGACGGGGCAATGGCAGAGGTCGTACCGCCAACCGCAATGGTGCCGCCCAGTTCCGCATCCAGCCCGCGTCCGCGCACGAACACGCGTGACGGGGCAGCGACCGTGACATCAAGCAGGTAGGCAGGCCCGCTGCTTTCCTCACTGTTGTCGCCTTGCTTCGTGTCCGTGACGCCCGCCCGGATTTGCGTCTGGCGCACGTCGGACGGCGTATTGATGTGGGTCAGGCCGGGCAAATCGCCCGCACTGCTGCCAAAGGCGTCGGAAATCCGGATATTCACATCGCCAAGGTCAATGCGCCCGGCGATCAACGCGCCGCCGGTAAGTGGCCCGCGCACGGTCAGGTTCCCGGTTGCGGTCGTATCCAGCAGGCCGGGTTCTTCCAGTTCGATATTGCGCAAGCCGACCGCAAGATTGGCGTTGTAATCGCCGCTGAGCGTGACAGGGCCCGTGACGGTTGCCCGCCCACCCGGCGTGACATCTGCCGTTATGTCGACCTGCGCCGTGCCCGCGCCAAGCTGGATCGTGCCCGCGATATCGCGCAGCCCGACAGGTTGGCCAGGGGCCACCAATGCAGCGTCGCTGGTCTGCACGGTCCCGGACACGGCATCCAGCCCCGGTGCGCCGTCGATCCGCAGGTCGAACTGCGCCAGACCAGAGGCGATGTTGGGCGCGATGAAGCGGTTGGCGACCGCGATATGCGCGCTGCCGCTGGCGGCGAGGTTCACCGTCTGGAAATCCTGTGCCGCAGTGCCGGATACCCGCGCAGAGGTGCCGCCCGGTCCGGTGAAGTCGGTGGCAATCTGCCAAGGTCCGCCATCATGGGACAGCGTGCCTTGGGCGGTTGCTCCGCCCGTCAAGCCGCTGACGAAACGCGCCAAATCGCTCAGCCCGACGTCAAACTGCAAATTGGTCTGCGCCGCGCTGTAGGTGCCGGAAAGATCGGCCCGCAACTGACTGCTGCGCGCTTGCAGGCTTTCGATCTGATAGGCGCCATTGCCGTCGCCTTGGGCCTTGGCCGTGACTGTCGAAGTGCCTTGCAGCAATGTGTCGACCTCTGCCTGCGCGATGGACAGGTCTTGTCCCGTGGTGGTCGCATCCACCTCGAAGGCGAGCGTTTCGGGATTGACCGTGCCCGTCGCCCGAGCGTCCAGAGCGCCCGAAAGGCTGCGCCCCGCCAGACGTGAATAGGCGGACAGCTGGTCGATCCGCGCGGTGAGCGACCCGGTGATCGGGCCAAGAGCGTCGGTCAGTGTGGCGCGCGCCTCAAGCTGGGCGGTGGCATTGCCGGGCGCATTCAGATCGGTGGTGACGGTCCATGTCTCGCCCGATTGTCGGGCCGTGCCTGTGGCGCTGAACGCACCGGGAAGCTCGGGCAGGGCGCGTTCCAGCCGGGGCAGGTCAAAGCTGTAATCGATGCGGCTTTTACCCGTTTGCAGCGCTCCTTCGGCTGTCAATGTCACGTGGTCGGTGCCCAGCGTGAAGGTCTCCAGAAAGGTGCCCTCTTCGGTGCGCCGCACCTTGGCGTCCAGCGCGCCGGTGCCCTCAAGCAGCGGGTCGACCTGTGCGATATCCACCGCAAGGCCAGAGGTGCTGCCGTTCAGCGCCAGATCGAAGCGGCCTGCAATGGGTTCGGCCCGTCCGGTCAGGCGCAGCCGCGCCGCACCTTCCAATGCGCGGCCCGCCAGCGCGGAAAACCGGCCAAGGTCCGGCGTGTTCACGGTCAGATCGGGGGTGACCGTCAAGCGCAGCCCATCGGTGAGCCCGGCAAGCGTGATCTGCCCGCGTGCGGTGGTGCCCGCGCCGATCAGGTCGATCTCGGTGAAGCGCAGCGGCTGGTCTTCGGCATAGGCGAAGGACAGCGCGCCGGTCAGTTCCGCGCCCACCGCCTGCGCCAGCGCCGGGTCCGCAAGCTCCAGCCCGGTGATGTCCAGCGTCACGTCGCCATCCACCGCGCCCAGACCTGTGCCGTTCCGGGTTATGGTCCCCGCGCCAGATAGCCGCGCCGCGCCAAGGTTGGCCTGCGCGCTTTGGGCATCGGTCAGGCGGACCGTTCCGGTCCAGCCTGCGCCCTCGGCGCTATCATACTGCAGCGACAGGTCGGCAGTTGCCGCAGTCACATCGCTGCCCGGAATGGTGATCCGGTTCCCTCGCACGGGCCGCATTTGCCCCGTCAGGTCAAAGGCTTCGGGCCAGCCATCGGCGGCCAGCGCCAACGCACCTTCGACTTCGAAGGCTTGCGCCGACAGCGTCAGCCGTTCCAACGTCACCCCCCCGTCGGAGCGCAGCAGCGTCACCGCATCCAGCGCGGCGCGTGGCCCGATGAAATCGCGTGCCTCGCCCTCGGGCAACAGCGGGCGGATGTCGCCGTCGATCTGAGCTGCAAGCCGCCGTTCCGTATCGTCCGTCAGGCCGGTCAGGGTGATCTGCCCGCCCAGCCGTTCGGTGCCATCGGTGGCAAGGACAATGTCCGCAGTGAAGTCGTTCAGCACGCCGTCGCCGGTCACGGCAAAGTCGATTGCGGGCGCGCCCGGCAGGCCGCTCAGGGCAGAGGCGATGCCGCCGGAATCCTCGGCCAGCGACAGATCGATTTCCAGTTCCTGCGTGTCGTTTTCAAAGCTGGCCGCCAGTTCGAATGCGCCGGACGGGCCGTCATCGGTGCGGGTCACGGATAGGCTTGCCTCGCCCGCGCCGCCCGCCAATTGCGCCGCGCCGGACAGGCGGAACACTGCGTCCTGTCCCAGAATATCCGCGCCGATCACCGCCCGGTCGATCACCAACGCGCCAATCTCGATAGAGACCGGCAGTTCGGGGACGGAGAAGCCGTCAAACCCGCTCGCCTCGGCCGTGGGGCCGCTGTCGTCGCTGCTGGGCAAACGTGGCAGGATCAGCTCAGCGGCGGAGAGTTCCTCCACCTCCAACGCGCCGCGCAGCAGGGCAGAGCGGTTCCAGCTGAGCACCACGTCCCGCAGGGTGATCCAGGTGCCCGTTTCATCCGCGATGGAGAGTTCTTCGAGCCGCGCCTGCGAGCTGAGCGCGCCTTCGAACCCGATGATGGAGACCGTGCGCCCGGCATCCGACAGGCTGTCTTCAAGGAACGCCTGAAGGCGGCCACGGTCGTCGCTGTCTTGTGCCACGGCGGCAAAGGGCCAAAGGATGACCAGCCAAAGGATCAGAACCCGCCGCATCAGAAGGCCTGCCCGATGCCGACATAGATTTGCACACCATCGCCCGTATCGCCGCTGACCGGGGCCGCGACATCCAGCCGGATTGGCCCGATCCCGGTGTTATAGCGCAGGCCCAGCCCGGCCCCCGCGTGCCACTCGCCGCTGCCATCAATGAAGCTTTCTTCGCCGATGTAACCGGCATCGGCGAAAGCGACCAAACCGATCGCTTCGGTGACCTCGGCCCGTACTTCGGCGGACAGACCAAGAAAGCTGCGCCCGCCGGTTTCCTCGCCCGTATCCTGTGTCACGAAGAGCGATTGATAGGGTTGTCCGCGCACAGTGCCGCCGCCGCCGGAATAGAACAGGAAATCGGCGGGGGTGTCTTCGATATCGGGGCCAATGAGCGATCCGAATTGCAGCCGCCCGGCCAGCACCAGCCGGTCGCTCGTGCGGCGATAGACCCGTGCATCCGCCGTGATCTGCCCACCCGATCCGGTGCCCTTGAACCCGGCAAAGGGCGTCGCGGTGAGTTCCACATATTGCCCTTCGGTGGCGTCCAGTAGGGTGTCGCGGGTGTCCCATGTCAGGCTGCCGGGCAGCGAGATATAGGAAAACGTGTCGGTCCCGTAATCGTCCGTTTCTTCGGAATAGGTATAGGCCACCGCCAGTTCGGCCTCCAACTCGTCAGAGATATAGCGCGTGGCGCCGATGCCGATCTCGAAGGAGTCCTGCAGATAGGTCGGCTCATCCTCGCGTTCGAGCCGGATATAGGCAAAACCGCCGGTATCGGGGCCATAGACCGCAGGCCGGTCAAAGCGCAGCCCGATGGAATAATCGACGCCGCCCTCATAGCCGCCCGACTGGCCGCCGATCTGCGCGATCTCGCCGTCGATGCGCAGCCGATCGGCGCGGTTGGTGATGTTGCGGTGCATCCAGAAGGCGGACAAGGTCAGCCCTTCCAGCGACGCGATTTCGGCCCCGAAACCGAACCGGCGCGGTTTGGAATCGGCCACTTCCAGCCCGAAATCCAGCGTGCCGTCCGGGTTGGCGGCCTCGGCCTCGGTCAGTGTCACGGAAGAAAACGTGCCGGTCCGGCGCAGCCGTTTTGCTGCCAGCGTGACCTCATCGGGGTCATAGACCTCGCCCGAGGGCAGCCCGGCGATTTTGCGCAGGCGGTTTTCGGGCACCTTGCTGCTGCTGTCGATTTGCAGCGTGCCAAAGCGCAGTTGCGGCCCCGGATCGAGCGTGATCTGCGCATCGACCCGGCGATCCGCGTGGTTTGCTGTCAGCTTTTGTGCGGCGACGGCAGCCTTGGCGTGGCCCTCTTGGCGCCAGCCATCGATCCCGCTTTGGACCGCGTCTTGAATGACTGTGCTGCGCGCCGTTTCTCCGGTGCGAAACTCCGGCGGCAGGCTGTCACCGGGCGCAAGCGGCGCGATCTCGGCCCGGCCAAGGCGGAACCGCGGGCCCGGTGTCACGCTGATCTCGACACGGGCGATCCGTTCAGGCAGGCGCAGCAGGTTGATCGATGCCGCCTCGCGCCCGTCGATGCTGATCTTGACCACACCCGAATAGCGCCCGTTCTGATACAGCACGCTCAGCAGTCGCCGGTAATCGGCCAGCGCGGCGGCGATGATGTCCTCGGACCCGGTGCGTTCTTCGTCTCTGGCAAGACGTACCAGAGAGGCAGATCGCAGCGCATCGCGCAGGTCGTCATCCTCGGACGCGATATTGAATTTCAGCGTGTCGAGGGCAGCAGCCCCCGTGGCGCACAGGCTTAGACAGAGGGCAGCAGTCAAACGAAAGGGGCGGGAAACAGGCACGCGCGATCCATACTCAGCAAGGGTCTACTTAAGAACGTAGCGTGCCACCCCGCGGGTTGCCAGCCGATGCATGTGGATAAGCGGCGGAACGCAACACGTCACCGTGAACGGTCAAAGTCGCGGCAGTCCGCGATCGGTCATCGAATGGTCTGGGGGACGTCAGCGGTGGCAGCCCGTAGGGGATTCACACTCAGACAAAATGCCCAAGAAATAAGGAGGAATGTGTCCCACACCCCCTTGGAATCGGGCCTATGAGAAACAATTACTTGGCGTCAGGGTGTCCCACCAACATTGCTCTCAGTCACGACTCTATCGGCGTCTACTCATAGGCAGTGGGCGTCGAGCCGTTGCGTCGTGATCACCGCTGTTCTCGTTCATTATTGCGTAGGCGCTCGGTAACTTCGATCCCAGGTCTCAATGTTCGGGGTTCGGCCATTGCACGTGAATGGACGCGAAAGCTTTCTTGGCCACACTGAGACCAAGACGAGGGGCGTCGCCCACTTCGCCCGCGAACTTGGCAACCAAACACTGAACCGTGGCCAGCCCCGAGACAGCGTTCTCAAGACGATGACGCGCAGATCGGGCGGAGAGCAGCCGTTCGCTGCACTTTGCGCGCGTGTCAGAGATCACGCGGGAAGCAGGCTTTGCAAAGTCTTTTTATGCCATAGAGGAGAACGTCAAGCAGACCCGTTTTGCTCTCATCCAATCACTCGAGGTTCGTCAGGTTACGCGCCCAAGCCGAGCTTTCTCATAAATATGTCTTCGATGAGGCCTTGAATTGCAGAAGAGCTTTCAGTTAGCTCCTCCGTTTTCCAGACTTCTTCATTGCCAAATCTTCCTGTTCGCGTCTCTCCGGCAAAGGTCAATAGTTGAAGGCGCTCATCCACCCACAAAATTTCCCGAAAATGAATTTCCGCATCCCCAAAGGCATCGAAATTATACTTCACGCCCAAAATTGGTTCGCCCCCAGTAATCTTCAGTGCAACTGTGCCGTAAAGAACGTCTGTGCTGAAAACATCATCTGGTCGAAAATCGTGCCGTCGGAAGAATAAGATCGTTCGATAGAGTGCCACACCATCAATCAGCCAGGTCTGCTTGGCCGCCCACGTGTTTGCTGCACGACCGTTGTCCGAGACCTCTTTCCATTTTTCGAAGCTAATGATTTCGAAGGTCTCAGTTCGTATCTGAATGACATCACTCGCGTTATTTACTTCATCACAGGTTTTTGTCAGTAGGTGCAGAAAATTTTCCATCCTTTGTCGCCAGACGACATACTGCTTATGAAGTCTTCCAACTTTCTTTTCCTTCGCCTTCGCGGCGAGGAGTGAAACAAATTGGCCCCGGGACTTGACTTCATCAACAATTGCCTGAACTCGAGAAATTAGATTGAGTTCAACTTGGCAGATCATCTGACAAAGGTCGTCCCACTTTCCATTATCAGCTTGCTCCAATGCATCATAGTAGTTGTCTCGCATGCTGGATGGGATACCCGTAGGATAAAGCCCTCCCTGCATAAGAACAAAATCCTGGATCAGTCGACCCGTGCGCCCATTGCCGTCAATAAAAGGATGTATTTTTGTGAACGTCCCGTGGAGCCAAGCAGCGCGAACGACTGGATGCAATCCCAAGGTATGCTGAAATTTGTCAATCATCTCAGAAACGAGCGGAGGGACGCTCATAAAGTCAGGAGGTTGAAATTGCGATCCAGAAATCTGGACATCTTGATCTCGAAAGCTTCCGGCCCCATCACGAACGCCGTCCAAGATCAATTTGTTGATCTCCCGAATGCTTAGGGAGGAAATGCCTTCATCTCTTTTCGCTAAATCGTAAACAAACTCATCAGCCCGCAACGCATTCAGGAGTTCCCTCTCCTCTTTTGATCCACTCGCAGATAGCGTCATTGAGTCCATCATTAAGAGAGTTTGGCGTCGGGTGACTGCTATGCCTTCGATATTGAGGCTTGCTGTAACCCTGTCGGGCAAGAATTCTCTCGTAACCCGGTGGTCGACGTCTTCATCAAACGGCTTGAGCGAATTCAATTTCTCAGCAGCTTCACTCACCTCTTCAAGCAAATTCACCGTTTCAGGGCTTAGGTTGATCGAATTCGGATCAAGAATGATTGTCATGTTGCCGCTGGCCTCCATTACTACCGAGATACCCTGCCGCTCACCACCTTAGGCGGTCAAGCCCATAGCCCTCATTCTAACCTACATCTTGGACGCTCGCGCTGTCTCAAATCCATTTCCCGTCCACAGGTCCAGTGGCCACGCGCACTCAGCCGAGGTCATGTGCTCGTAGAAAAGGCATAAAGATCTGCTAACCGAACATAGCCGCCGTGGTGCAAACCCCTGCTCGACCGGCATAGAAGGGCTGAAAGGCGACATCCCAGGCGAGGGGGCAAATTCACAACCTTACGTGACTTCAGAAGCGCCGGCCCCCTCCAACTCGAGAAACTCTCTGCCGTTACGAACCCACTCAGCGATCTGGTCGAGGAGCTCTTCGCGATCCCAGCGGCCAGTGCCGACGAGGCAACATTCCCACACGATCAGGAGCCGCCATCCGGCACCGAGCAGCGCAGCCTCGTTCCGGGCATCGCGCTCCCTGTTTCCAGCGATCTTGGGGCCCCAGAACTCCCGGCGCGTCTTAGGTATCCGGCCGCAGCCTCTGTGGCCATGCCAGTAGCAACCTCTGACCTCAATTGCCGCGCCCCACCGTGGCAGAACGATGTCAGGCCGACCGGGCAGCTTCTTGTCATGTAGGCGATATCGAAACCCCCGGCTATGAAGGCCGCGCCGGATGATCATTTCGGGTTTGGTGTCCTTGCCGCGCACGCGAGACATAACCTCGGAGCGGGTCATCGGAGGGCGCGCCGGATTCGGCATCAGGATCGGGCGATTTCCTCGCCACTGGGAAAGCGGCGCCGATCATCCTTGTAGGCGATAATGTGGCTCGGAAGAGCCGTCGCATGCCAGCCGTGCGGTAGCGCGCGCATGCATAGCTGGAGTAACTCGCGGGTTGTGGCGCCCCGGTGAGCAACCGTTACTTTCGCGCGTTCAAAGTCTTCGTGGAAGGAGTTTCGAGAACGGCCGGGCCTTTGATACCGCAATAGGAAGGGCAGTTCCGTTTTCAGCCGCCCCATCACCTCGTCCACACTGTAGTCGCCAGGGTCGAACTGGACGAAGACATGATCCAGATCGATCGGATATTGCGTGTCCCAGTGGTCTGGCTTGTAGCTTGTTGTGTCTCGTTCCTTTCCAGGATCGTTTGACCCGAAGCCCGAGTTATTCCAAGCGACTTGCGAGACCCCACCATGATATTGGATCAGTGCATATTCCAAGTCCATGGCAGTGAAAACATAGAGGCGGATAGCTTTGAACTGCACATCCGCTGCGGTGATGTTTTTTCGTCCGATGAGTTTCCTGGCATGACGCGTCAGGCGGTGCTTCAGCCCGGCTTCACTGTCTGTCTTTCCGATATAGACCAGTCGCTGTGGGTCCTTGAGATAGAGGGCGTATACGCCCTGCTCCTCAGGCATGTCAGTCATGTTGGCAACAGTCAGGTCAGCCGCTTCAATATCGTCGAGGCGTTCCAAGATCGCTTTCAAGAGCGCTCCTGGGAGGTCAAATTCGAGCTCCGCGAATCCGGGCATCAAGCGGCCTCGTCAAGTTGCTTCGCAACGCTCTCGCCGACGACACGGGCGAGTTCCACAGGGACGGCATTTCCGAGCTGGCGCATGCATTCAGACCAGGCGCCGTGTAGGCGGTAATCGTCAGGGAATGTTTGGATTCGTGCAGCTTCCCTCGTCGAAAAGTAGCGCACTGACCCGTCTGCTCGACGCAACATGTTTTCTCCTCCAGGGACGCCGTGCACACCGGCTTTCAACGTCTTCGACGGCTCGTCCAGATAGCTGCCGGTATGGCCAGGATAGACCCGCGCACCGGGCTGGAAACGGTGGTTATCGATCCTCGCCGCCGCCTTCGGTGCCTTCTCTGGGTCAGGGAGATCAATTATCGCTTCACGCGTCGTGCGCCATGGAAGCGACTCTGGCATCTCGTCTTTCGAGAGGCGCTTCGCCATCAGTTTTGAACGACCTTCCAAAACACGGTCCTTTTTCGGGACCTCATGACGATCCCAGTAATCTCCGAACGTCTGATCCCAGACGAGCGCAGCCTGTGTGTGAGTTCCATCCTCCTTGAAGCTCCACTTCGCGTCGACGTCATCTCGAAACCCAACGAAAAGAACGCGTTCTCGCCGTTGAGGCACGCCAAAGTTTGCGGAATTCAGGAGCTTTGTGACGACCTTGTAATGAAGGCCATCCCTCTTCGCTGCGGTGTGGTGCTGCTCCAGGCGAGCCAGATGATCTTGCCAGTCCTCGTCGTCCTTCGCGATCAATTCCGGGTGTTCCAGCTGAAGTTTCACATATTCGAAATAACTCATGAACGAAGCCCGGGTTAGCCCCTTCACATTTTCAAACACGAACGCGCGCGGCCTGGCTTGCCTAATGGCACGAACGGCCTGAGGGAACATGTCTCGAGCGTCATCAAATGCGCGATGCCGACCTCCGAGCGAGAACGGCTGACAGGGTGGACCTCCCGAGACGAGATCAAGCTTATCTTCGAACTGCTCAAAGCTGACGTTGCGGATGTCGCCTTCGACAACCCGCCAGGCAGCGTCAGGATCGCTCTCATCATCAGCAAGGGCCCCATGGTTGTCTCGCAGGGTGTCACAGCACCAGCGGTTGTATTCCACGACCATGCGCGGCTCGAAACCGGCCTGGGACAAGCCAATTCCCAGCCCCCCCGCGCCTGCGAAGAGCTCTATTGATGCGCGACCGGTAGCCTGCCTCGACATGGTTCTCCCCTGGATTTTCGTTTCTGGAATAAAGCCAGAACACGAGCTTGGTTACAACCACAGAGTTGACAATATACTGATGGATGCGCAGCGGCGCACGCTATTTGTGGTGTTTGAGAAAATGCCTACATCGCGCCTTCGACTCGCCCCGAACCCTGCATCCCAGCAGGCGCGAAGCTACTAATCTACCCGAATTATGTGGAGATGACGCGTATTCAGCTTCCGGTCAGGATCAATCGAACCAACTTCCTTCCTGCCGCCCCGTGGTGGGGCGGTAATACCCGGTAATATCGCTACCGGGCGTTACACCCACGATTGGAGAACAATCATGTCGAAGCACGAGAGCACCTTCGCGCCCGCGAGCGAGATAGACCCGGACCTGCTGCGCAGGACCGAAGCCGCCATCCTGAGTTTCATGGCGGAGAACAATGGCAAGATGCCGACACAGCAGCAGTTGAACGAGACTGTGAAGACGTCGTTCACGCGCCTCGGGCCAGCGGCCCGAGCGGTAAAGGATCGACTACTCGCAACCCAGACCAAGCTCGCCAACATGCCCGAAATCCCGGACGACCTACGTCTGGCGCACGAGCAGATGCTGAAGGATCTCTGGGCCCGCACCCGTGACCTTCAGAACGGTGAGATCGTCGATCTGCGCCGCGCCCAGGCAGCCAAGGATGATAGCCACCGCCAAGACATGGTTGAGATGCAGGGGATCATCGGACTGCTTGAGGCGGCCCGTGATCAGGAGGTGGCGAGGGCTGACGCGGCAGACGTAGAATGTGCCGATCTTCGCAACCGGCTCGAGGCGGCCACTACAGAGCTTGCAGCGGCAAACGCCCGGCTGGCAGAGCGCGATGCGATCTTCGCGATGCTCTCACCATTTCGAAATACTGAAGATGAAACCGGTGAGGATGCGAAAGCCCGGAAGGGTGCGCGGCGGCCGCGTTCCTCGGACGGTCCAGAAACCGCCGACCTCCCCATGTCGACACCTTCGGCCAAGGCTGACGCACTTGGCGGCGATTGAGTATCCTCAAACGGGCAAACGACAGGTCAAGGAAGCTCGGTGCATCAACTCCGCTGAAGCGTGCGATCGTAACGAACCACGTGGATCGCCATTGGCGGCGAGTCTGCGTGCAGCCGCGCTCGTTTCGGGTCAGTTGCCTTCGCGGGATGGTGCTCGCGCAACTCGACATTCAGTCCACGCCTCTCTGCCTCCTTGAGGAGGTGATGCAAACCGGCCGTGTAGCGCGCCTGCATGTCGCTGTGCTCGGTCAGATCCCGTGCATCCCGCGTAGGCGCATAGGCATCGCAGATCGAGGTGTTCGTCATGGCAGCCAGATGCTTGTCGATCTGATCCGCCGTCATTTCCCGGGGCAGCGCCCAAGCATTTGGAATTGGTAGCTCCTTTCCTGGAGCCGCGCCGGCCTCATTGACCAGATCGAGCATTGTCTGCGCCGGCTTCCGTCCCTGTCGGCTCTCCGCCTCAATGATCGCCTGCGCCCGAGCCTCTTGATCGGCGAGGGCGGCATCGCGCTGTTGCTGAAACCCGAAAATGGACCGAGCGAACCCGACGAGCCAGTCGCGCGCCGGCTTGATCTTCTCGGAGAGCCAAGCTCGCCGTTCTGCGGTCTTTGGCTTGTTCCGGCCCCACGTAAGCCCCTCGGCCCTCTCCGCAGTCGGAGGCGCATAGGTGAGCTCTTCCGTGATGATCGCCTGCGTTCCGATGCGCAGAGTCTCCTCCCTCGCCGCCAGCGCGGCGCGCTCTTCCTTTGCCTTCCGCAGCTCCCGTTCCGCAGCTACCCGTGACGCCTGCGCTTCATCCAAGGCCTGACTGATCTCCTCCCGCAAATTGCTCGCTGCCAACGCATCGCGCTCGGCGGCAGCTTTTTCCATGGCAGCTTGCTCTCTGTCTTTCGTGGCCTCAGCAGCCTCGATCGCAGCAATTTCACGCCCACGGGATGGCGAAATGTTTTTGCGCTTCGTCACCTCCTCGCCAGCCTGCCGCTGGACGCGCTCCTGCGCCGCCCTCCGCTCCCCGCGAACCAAATCGAGACCACGAGCCTGCGCGTAATCAGCCACGCGGTCCTGGAGGAGCTCATAGCTCTTGCGCGTGAGCGCTGGGTCGGGTTCTTCGTCGTCGAAAAGTGACTGGACCTCTTCCATCCCGAAGAGACGGTGCTGCCGGTGGCTCAGCTCGCGACGCTTGGTCTTCCGGTTCTCATGCTCCGGCGCGATCAGGAACGAAAGATGCGGGGTCTTTTCATCGAGATCGAGACGGGCGTAGAGAACCTCATCGCCGAATTCCTCCGCCAGGTATCCGAGCGCGAATTCGCGGAAGGTATCCACCTTGGTCACATCGATCTGGCCGTCCTGGTTGAGAAACCATTCATGGGAAACCGACAGGATGCCCTCGGTGAAGGGGTGCACGTTCTTCTGGTCCCAGGGCCAGCCCATGACCTCCGCAAGTGCATGGGGATCGTCACCAGCCACCTCGAGGGCGTTGTCAAGTTCCTCGAGTTCGGTCCTGCGCCGACGACGCTTCAGCGACGCGCGCTTACGATCGGCATTGTCCATTTGCATCTGGACGATGTGCGCATCCACGATCTCGCGGAGGCCGGCGTGACCGATCGGGAATTCGTTGAGATGCGTGCGTGTGGGGTCGACGTTCGACAGGTCCCCGCCCTGGCGCTTGCCATGCACCTCAATGCCACCGACCCCGTGGTAGGTGACGCGCTCGTATCGCAGGACAATGAGGTTCGCAGGCTCCGTCATTGCAGGGAATTACGCCCCAGTAGAGGGTGTCCCTAATTTTCGGGACCGGGGCCGCCTTCGGCGGCCCCGCGTGCGCGCATTTGTGGATGCGCTCAGGTGTCTACTCACTATGGAGCAGAGCGCACCGGCCGTTGGCCTTTGCGCTCTGCTCCCCGTTCGCCCGGGGTGCTGCCCCGGGACCCCGCGCCTCCGGCGGGGCGCCTACGCGGCGGGCGGTCCTGGGCGGACAGCCGACAGGTGCGCGCCATGCGCCCACCTGCGCCTCCGGCGGCCTGATGGAGTCGTTCCGCACTCTCCGCCCGGACCCCCCTCTGCTCTGGCTTCCCCGGCCACAGCAAAGAGAGGACATGCCCTCTCCTTGACCTCTCCCATTCACGCCCCCGGCAACGCCGTTCGAAGCAGGCCCCTCATGCCGCGTGCGGCGAGCAAATTTGGGTAGGCGCTGGCCCATCCTTTCGCTTCGGCTCCTCATTGCGAGAGCCGAAGCGAAAGGATGAGGCGAAAGGCGCAAATAACAGAACCGACGGTGAAGAAGAACGAACGCTTGACCCGGCCCCGCGCCGGAAACCTCCGATTGGGAGATATCATGTTCGACACCACCGAAACCTACGCTGCCCCTCCGTCTGCCCTGGGCGAGTTGCGCACCTACGTTGCTGAGCAACGCGAGGGACTACTCAATGCCGCTTCACTGCTCGGCGGCCATCCTGGCGCACGCCTCGCACATTCCCTTATCGATGGCCTCGCCGCCGACGCTATGCCATCCCGCCGGACCCTGGAGGCACTCGACGATTTGTTGGACCTGCTCATGCTCGAGAACGTCCATGATCCCGAACGGATCGAAGCCGCGTGCTTTGCGTTGATCGATCCAGCGAGCCCGGTTGTTGAGGAGATCTGTCTGCTCGCCGACGGTTTTCAGGGCGCAGTTGGCCGCTTTCGCGATGCCGAAGAAGCAGCATCTGCACCCGCCGCGCGGAAGGTGGCGGCATGAGCGTCGCAACCGTATCTCCAGTTCGCTCCGCGGATGCCAACGACAGCACCGAAATGAACCAGGATCTGCTGGTCGCTCTGGTTGCTGCGGCCCTCACTGAAGCGTGGATCGCCGCCGCTGGTCTGCGCCATACAGTCGTTCCGGCGCTTCCGCCGTCGCGCCGGGCGTTTCCCGAGCTCCTCGCTCGGCGTCTCGAGAAAGCACAGATTTTCGATGATGCGTTCGTTGATGATCTTGGCACGTTTCTCGAAACTCTCACCGCGAAGATCAATTCCACGACACATGTCGGTTGGGAGGCGGATGAGAACCACGTGAGGGGCGGCTACGAAGTCATCTACGCTGACTGTCAGACACATGCTCTGATCCAATGCGCGAACGAACTGCACGGAGTCAGAGATATGGTCAGCGCCGTGCTGCATGGCGCCCGTGCCATGCGCGTATCCCAGGAGATTCTGGACGCCTGACCCGAGGGCGGTGCCACTTCACAAGGCGCCGCCCCTTGAAGCCCCCTCGGGGTCTCAGCGTCCGGCCGGATCACTGGACGTTGGCGTTTCGACCTCACTCCATCTGCTGCTCAGTCGAAACGCCGCTTGACCGAAAACGCCTTTGGCGAAGAAAAATGATTCAATTGAAAACAATGACTTGCGGCAAAAACTAAACTGAACCGAGTTTTTCCCCGGTTTTTCACGAGTCGGCCGAGAGCGATCAACCCACTATTCTTCCGTCCAAGGAAGTGAATGCCAATGCCCGCTGCTCAGCCATCCCGCTCATCGATCTCCAACGTGATCCACGCGATGATTTCGGCCGGGCTTCAGCCGGGTGCGGTCAGAGTGCATGCGGACGGATCGTTCTGCGTCGACGTGGCGGGCAATTCGAACGAGCCCCCGTCGGAAGAAATCGCAACAAACAACAGGGTGAAGGTCGCACCAGATGGAGACGACGCCCCATCCTGGGAAGATGGAATATGAAGATCAGCAAGACTTACGAAGGCCTCTGCGAAGAGAAGACGCCGGCGGGGACACCTCGCTGGCGTGTTCGCGTTGAAGGGCAGAAAACGAAGAAGATCACTATCCCGGTCAGTCCCGATCATGACGACTTCGAAGACCACTACCTCGCTGCACGAGCTGGGCTGAAACTGACGAAGGAAGCCAAGCCCCAGCCGGCCAAGAATACGCTCGACGAACTCTGCGAGAGGTTTCTCGAACGGATGGAGGTTCAAGTCGAAGCGGGTAACCTGAAGCAGGCCACACTAAATAGCCGCAGGACCGGCTTGCAACAGGCTCGGGATTGCCTCTCGCCAAACAAGAAAATGCGAATGGGCTCGATGAAGGCCTCACTCCCCAGGGAAGCTTTCGCGCACATCCGAGACTCGTTCGGGGCACGCACTGGGGCGGCGCACACCTGCCTGAAGGCTCTCCGCGCAGCATACCGCTGGGGCGAGGATTACGGGTATCCGATCGATAGTCCGGTCCACAAGGTCCAGAGCGGACATGTCGAAAAGGGTGGCGCAGAACCTTGGAGCGATGCGGATGCGGAACGGTTTCTGGCGCACCACGGACCCGGCACTATGGCCCGCCGGTGGTTTCTTCTCGCTGAGGCCACTGCGGGACGTATTGGCGACATGCACATCCTTGGCCCGCAGCACGAAATTACCCGGAACGAGCGTCTCTATATCCGGTTTCAACCGTCGAAAAAGGGTTCCTCCGAGGTCCAGCTTCCTCTGCCGTGGAGTTTCATGCTCGAAGCCGCAAACCTGCCCGTTGACGCCCGGGCATATCTCCTGACCGAGAAGGGCACACCGTTCGCGTCGTCAGGTTCGCTCGACAACGCGGTGCGCAAGTGGATCGTTGCTGCCGGGCTCTGCGAGCCGGTCCTCGACGATGCTGGTGCTCCAGTCATGGAAAAGCCCGGGATACCCAAGATGCGCGCCACCCGGTCGCAACATGGCATTCGAAAGCGCCGCGCCGAGCAGATCGCCGAAGCATCGGGTTCTGTCTACGAGGTCATGGCTCACCTGTCGCACAGCGACCCGAAAACTGCTGCGATTTATACGAAGCGCGTCGATCGTGCGCGTCTCGCCGAGCGTGCCGCGCTGCGTGCCGAAGCTGCCGCTGCCGGTCAAAGTGTCCCACGCCCCACAAATCGTGGGACACTGGGTGGCAAAAAGCCCAGTAAAACAGAGGAAATTGGAGAAAAGTGGCAGCCCGTAGGGGAATCGAACCCCTCTTTCCAGGTTGAAAACCTGGCGTCCTAACCGATAGACGAACGGGCCAGCGCTGCTGTGAGCGGTCGTTTAGGCAATCGCGCGCGGGGGCGCAAGTAGAAAAAACACCGATCCTCAAGTTTTTCCTAATCGCGGATCACGTGGCAAGCGCGGCGTCCTCAAGGCGCAGTTGAACCGACTGGCGGCCCTGCCATGTATTGATGTCGAGCCGCCCGGCAAGGTGAAAGCGTTTGCCGCCGTGATCCAGCAAAGCGGGGCCGAGCGGACCGTCAAAGGCAGAGAATGCAATCGCGTCCAGCCGCGCGCCCAAACCGTCGCCGAAGGTGATCTTCAGATGCGACTCGCCCACGCGTTTGGCAAAGAGAATCGCGCAATCGCCAAAGGCAAAGCGAGGCCCGGATGCACCCGCGCCATACGGCCCTGCGTTTTCCAGCATTTCGACAAGGTCCACATTGGCCGCTCCGGGCATCAACATGCCGTCCAGCCGCAAGTCTGCCGGACCCAGCGCGCCAGCGCCTTGCCGGGCAAGCAGCTCTGACAGGCGCGCCATCGCGGCATCGATCTGATCTTCGGCCACCGTCAGACCTGCGGCCATCTTATGCCCGCCGCCCTTGATCAACAGCCCTTCGCTTGCGAGCCGCTGAATGGCCGAACCAAGGTCGATGCCAGAGACAGACCGACCGGAGCCTTTGCCGATCCCATCCTCGACCCCGATTACGATCGCAGGGCGGCCGGCGGTCTCCTTGAGGCGCGAGGCGACGATACCGACCACGCCGGGGTGCCAGCCATTGCCCGCAGCCCAGACCAGCGGCGCGTCAAGCCCGCGCTCTTCCGCTTGGGTCATGGCGGCGGCGCGCACGGCGGCTTCGATCTCGCGCCGCTCGGTGTTGAACCCTTCCAGCCGTTCGGCCAGCGCCTGCGCCTCATGCGGGTTATCGGTGGACAAAAGGCGCGCGCCCAGATCGGCCTGGCCCACACGCCCGCCAGCATTCACGCGCGGACCCAGCACATAGCCAAGATGATAGGCCGCAGGCGCGGTATCCATACGCGCGCAGTCGCCAAGCGCGACGAGGCCGGGGCGGTCGCGACGGGCCATGACCTTCAGCCCTTGGCGCACAAAGGCGCGGTTCACGCCGATCAGCGGGGCCACATCGGCCACGGTCGCCAAGGCCACCAGGTCGAGAAAGCGCATCAGGTCGGGGCCGCTTTGACCCGAGACGCGCAATTGCCGATTCGCTTCGACAAGGCAAAGGAACACGACGGCGGCCGCGCATAGATGCGCCAGATCGCCGCTTTCGTCCTGCCGATTGGGGTTTACCACGGCCAGCGCCGGGGGAAGGGTTTCGCCGCCAAGGTGGTGGTCAAGCACGATCACCTCCGCCGCTGTCGCAGCGGCCAACGCATCATGAGAGAGCGTACCGCAATCGACGCAGATGATCAGGTCATGGGCGGCAGCAAGATCGGCCATGGCTGGCGCGTTGGGGCCATAACCTTCGTCGATCCGGTCGGGCACATACAGCGTTGCGGGGCGTCCGAAATGGCGCAGCCAGACGATCAGTTGCGCCGCCGAGGTGCCGCCATCCACGTCGTAATCGGCAAAGAC
Organism: Aliishimia ponticola; assembly: GCF_004803475.1. Taxonomy (GTDB): domain Bacteria; phylum Pseudomonadota; class Alphaproteobacteria; order Rhodobacterales; family Rhodobacteraceae; genus Aliishimia; species Aliishimia ponticola. The sequence goes on along the minus strand of NZ_SRKY01000003.1, from coordinate 77,564 downwards.
GGCAATCCGTTCCTTGCGCTGCACCGCTTGGATAAGGCGCGTTGCGGCTTTTTCCATATCGCGGAGCGAACGCGGGTCGGGCAGCAAGTCGCGCAAAGCCGGGTTGAGAAAGCCGTCCGCCTCGTCCGCGGCAATGCCGCGCCGAGCCAGTACCTGCGCCACGGGGCGGGGCAGGCGGGTGGCTTGGGTCAGCGCCTCTGCCGCGCGGTCCAGTTCGATCGACGGGCCAACCCAGCGCCGTCCGCTGAGTGAGCTTTCGACATCGAGGAAGGCGGGTTGATGCAACATATTGGGGTGGCTGTTCATGCCGCTACTCTATCGGGTAGGTGTGCGTCTGGCCAGACCGGGCCCAGACCTATCCACAGAAAATTCGCATCGCGGGCAGCCGCGCTATTCGGACAGGGCCAAAACCAGATGCAATAGGGCCTCGCTTTGCGGTCCTTTGGTCCGCCGGTCCAGCGCGATGGCGCGGCCTGTGCCAATCGCGGTCAGACGACGCGGCGCTGGCGCCAATGGCCCCACATGGCTTTCGGCCCACATCTCGGCCTGCAGCAAAAAGGCTGTCACTTCGTCAGGGCCGTCCCAATAGGTGAAGCGGCAGTAGACGGGTCGCGCACCCTTTGCCAGTGGCGCGGCGCGCGCCTGATCGATCAAGGCGTCGTGCTGTGCGGATGGCGCGTTGTCGGTTAGGATGCGATGGCAGGACAGCTGGGCATATGTCTGGCCCGCGCGGCGCAGATCCAGCAAGAGCGCGCCGGGCACAGATGGATCGGGCTGCTGCCCTTCCACCACCTCTTCATAGACCGACCCCAGCGCCGGGCGCAGCACGTCCGGCTGCCGGTGCAACTGGTCGAGCATATTGAGGATGGTGAAGGCGGAGACATCGGGCTGGACCGGGGCCCTGCTGAGCCCCAGTCGCCGCAGAAGTTCCGTCAGCACAAGCGCGATCCGGCGCGGATCGCGGCAGGAAACCGGCACGGTTTCCCGATACCCGCGCCGGGTATCGAACCGGAAAACGTCCCGTTTTCCGCCACGTCAGGTCGGGTTGCGGTAGTGCATCCGTCGGACGGAGCCGGTCTTGGAGCGCATCAGCAGGGTTTCGGTTTCGACCCAGCCCGGCTCGCGCTTGATGCCCGGCAGCAGGGTGCCGCCCGTCACGCCAGTCGCGGCGAAGATAACGTCTTGCGTGCACATTTCATCGCGGCTGTAGACCTTGTCGAGATCGGTAATCCCGGCCTTGGCCGCGCGCCCTTTTTCGTCGTCATTGCGGAAGGTGAGTTGCCCCCACATCTGCCCGCCCATGCATTTGAGCGCGGCCGCCGCCAGAACGCCCTCGGGCGCGCCGCCACTGCCCATATACATGTCGATCCCGGTTGCCGGATCGGCGCAATGCATCACACCGGCCACATCGCCATCGGTGATCAGTCGGATCGATGCCCCCGTGGCGCGGATTTCTGCCACCATGTCGTCGTGGCGCGGGCGTTCCAGAACGCAGACGGTAATGTCTTTGGGCATGCAGCCCTTGGCCGTGGCCAGCGCAGAGATCCGGGTGGCTGGCGGCATGTCCATCGTGACGATCTCCTTGGGATAACCGGGGCCGATCGCCAGTTTTTCCATATAGACATCCGGCGCGTGCAACATGGACCCGCGCGGCCCCATTGCGATCACGGTCAGCGCGTTGGGCATGTCTTTGGCGGTCAGCGTCGTGCCTTCCAGCGGGTCCAGCGCGATATCCACGCCGGGACCGTTGCCCGTGCCGACCTCTTCGCCGATATAAAGCATCGGGGCTTCGTCCCGTTCACCTTCCCCAATCACCACGGTGCCGGCGATATCAAGCTGGTTAAGCTGTTCGCGCATCGCGTTGACCGCAGCCTGATCGGCGGCTTTCTCATCGCCGCGGCCAATCCAATCCGCGCTGGCGATGGCCGCTTGCTCTGCCACACGGGCGAGGCCAAGCGACAGCATACGGTCGTGAAATTCGGGAGAGTTCGTCATGGGAATATCCTGTAAAGTCCGTGATCTTTATCTTACTGAAAGCTGCGTCGAAGGCCACCAAATCGTGCCTTGGCTGTCCTGAACGCCGGCGCGCAGGTCACCGTCCCCCTGATCCAGAGGCTCCTGAACCGAGGTCGCGCCCGCTTTCAGCGCCGCCGCATAGGTCGCGCGCACGTCGGGCACATAAATGTGGACATGGGCGCCATCGCCGCCGGGCGCTTGCCCCAGCATCACCACGCTGTCGCCTATCCGCGCTTCGGCATGCATCGGGTCGCCATTGGGCCGATGGTGCAGCCGCAGACGGGTTGCGCCAAACGCGGCCTCCAGGAAATCGAGGGTCGCCGCAATGTCCGCCACCAGAAGATAGGGCGATATATCGGTGTATCCCTCGGGCTTATAAGCCATCAAAGGGCTTCGATGCGCAGGGCGACAGGCAGTTCCTGCACCACGCCCGTGGCGGCCATTGCGGTCAGCGCCTCGTCCAGTGCCGTGCGGGTCGTCTTATGTGTGACGATGATGACGGTCGCGACATCACCGGTATGTTCGCGTTGGCGCATCCGGTCGATGGAGACTCCAGCTTCGCCCAGCACCGCCGCGACTTTCGCCAGCGCGCCCGGTTTGTCGGTCAGTCCCATACGCAGATAATAGGGGGCCGGCAGCACCGACCGGGCGGCGGGCGCTTCTTGCAGCGTTTCGGCCCGTTGCCCGAAAACCGGCAGCCGCAGCCCGCGTGCGATATCGCAGACATCGCCGATCACCGCAGAGGCTGTCGGCCCTTCGCCCGCGCCGGGGCCGCGCAGCACGACCTGTTCGACCGCGTGACCTTCGATCACCACCATATTGGTGCCGCCCTGCAACACGCCCAAGGGCGATCCCGCGGGCACGAGGCAGGGCATCATGCGCTGTTCCAGCCCGCGACCGGATTTCTGCGCCACGCCAAGCAGCTTGATGCGATAGCCCATATCGTCGGCATGGCGGATATCGTCGATCGTGACCCGCTCAATCCCTTCGATTTCGATCCCGTCGAAATCCACGCGGGTGCCAAAAGCGATGGAGGACAGGATCGCCAGCTTATGCGCCGCATCGATCCCGCCCACATCCAGCGTCGGGTCCGCCTCGAGATAGCCAAGCTGGTTGGCCTCTTCGAACACGTCTTCATAGGGCAGGCCCGCATCCTGCATCCGCGTCAGGATGTAGTTGCAGGTGCCGTTCATCACGCCCAGAACGCGGGTGATTTCATTCCCGGCCAGCCCTTCGGTCAGCGCCTTGATCACCGGAATACCGCCCGCGACGGCGGCCTCGTAACGCAGCGCGCAGCCCTTGGATTCGGCCAGTTCGGCCAGCGCCTGACCGTGCAGCGCCAGCATCGCCTTGTTGGCGGTAACGACGTCCTTGCCCGCGTTCAACGCAGCCTCAGTCGCGGCCTTGGCCGGGCCATCCGATCCGCCCATCAGTTCCACGAAAACATCCACGTCATCGCGTGTGGCCAGCGCCACCGGGTCGTCTTCCCAGCCATAGCTTTGCAGCGCCACGCCGCGATCCTTGTCGCGGGTGCGGGCACTGACGGCGGAAATCTCGATCTTGCGGCCCGTGCGCGCCTCAAGCAGCGGCGCTTTCTGGCGGATGATGCGGACCACGCCGACGCCGACCGTACCAAGACCTGCAATCCCGAGGCGAAGCGTATCAGTCATGGGGGCGGTCCTTTCCGGCAAGTCCTGTGTTGAGTGGGCTTTAGCCGCTTGGGCCGGGCCTTGCAACGCGGGATATCCCGGCGTTTAGCCCTGCTCTGGGATCGGGGCGACACCTTTGGCCATGCGCGCGCGCGTGCCGCTGTCGATCACACGTCCCCGCAGCCGCGCCGCACGGGCCTGAAGCCGGGCCAGCCGTGCGCTAAGTCCCGCTTCGGTCTGTTCTTGCGCGGCGATCGGGGCGGCAGGGTCAAAACTGCCATTCAGCGGCACCAGATCGGGATAGGCGGCGGCCTCTGCCTCTGCCGGGATTGCCGAATCCAGTTCCGGAAACTGCGCGCAGCCGGACACCAGTATGAGCAAGGCAAAAACCATCCGTTTCATGTGGCCCATGTGCCATGCGAGGCCACCTGCGCGCAAGAAGGGGTTTCATCCTGAACGCCTGTTCAGTTAAATTGCGCTTATGGCGCGTACAGCAGGATCGCATTCCGACATTACCGGTCCCCGGATCGAGGCCGCGGCCCTGCGGTTGATTGCCCGCCATGGCTTTGCGGCGGTTTCCATGCGGCAGATCGCGGCGGAGGTCGGGGTACAGGCGGGTGCGCTATACAACTACATCCCGGACAAGCAGACGCTATTGGCGCGGTTGATGATCGGCCATATGGAAGACCTGCTTGAAGCGGCGCAGACCCTGCAAGGGGGCGATCCGCTGGCCCGTCTGGAAGAGTTCGTCCGCTTTCACATCGATCAGAACCGCGAGCGCGGCGATGCGGTCTTTGTCGCCTATATGGAATTGCGCAGCCTGACGGACGAGAATTTCGCCCGTGTCGAGGCGCTGCGCCGGGCCTATGAGGCGCGGCTGGAAGATGTTCTCGTCGCCGGAGTCGAGGCCGGGGCGTTCAAAATCACTGATGTGCGCATCACAGCGCGCGCGCTGATCGCGATGCTGAACGGTGTGAACACATGGTTCCGCGAAAGCGGGCCGCGCCGTCTGGACGAGGTGCAGGACATCTATTGGGACATGGCGCGCGGCGCAGTCGGCGGCGGCTAGCGGCGTCAGGTGCCCTGTCAAATGCCCCCTCAGGCCGGGGCTGGAAAGAACCCTTGGGGCGTCTTCATGCCGGGCAGGGCGCGCATCCTCTCGATCCATCCCGTCATCGCGTCCGAGGGCGCAACACCGGCCGCGTCCAGCCATTGAACATAGCCCCAGATCGCGCAATCCCCGATACCGGGCGCGTCGCCGTGAAAGAACGGCGCATCGCCCAGAAGGGTGCCGAAATTGCCGCGGTCGACCTCGAACCGGGCGGTGAGCCAAGCGATCACGTCGGCGGGAAGACCATCGCTGCCGGGGCGGCGCGCCTCTTTGAGTTGCGGCAGACAAAGGCCGATCCGGTTGCCTTCCCACATCAGCAATTGCCGCGCGCGGGCCAGACCCTCGGCGCTGTCGCCGCCGAGCACGCCAAAGCGCTGCGCCAGTTCCAGAAGGATCGCGCCCGATTGTGTGAAGGCTGCGCCGTCGATCAGCAGCAGCGGCACCTCGCCCAGTGGGCTGGCCGCCAGAAAACCGGGATCGCGCGTGTCGCGTGGGGCCCAGATGTCTACAAACGTGATCTCGTGCGGCAGTTCCGCCAGCGACAGGGCAAGCGCAACCTTGCAGGCGTGGCCGCTATCGGGGTGGCCGTAAAGATGCAGTTTTGTCATGGGTTTGGCTCCTGTCGCATTCGCGCAGGTTTGCCGAAAGCCCGTGCCGGGCCAAGTGCAAATTTGTGCGCGGGCTCATCACGAATGGCGATGTTGCCGGCGCAACAACACCCACGCGCGCTGGTTTCGCCGGTGAATTTTCGCCAATCAATGCGCGGGTTTGATGAACGTGCCGTTCTGCAAATCGCGCATCGCCTGCTGCAATTCGGCCTGCGTGTTCATCACGATGGGACCGTGCCACGCCACAGGCTCATCTATCGGCGCGCCGGAAATCAGCAGGAACCGTATCCCTTCCGGCCCGGCCTGCACCGTGACCTCATCGCCGCTGCCAAAGCGGATCAGCGTGCGGTCGCCGGACAGATCGCGGATGTTCACCTCTTCGCCCGCCACCTCTTTTTCCAGCAGAACGCCTTGCGGGGCAGACGCGTCGGCAAAGGCCCCTGCGCCGTCGAACACATAGGCAAAGGCCCGGCGATACGTGTCGATAGGGAAGGTCTTTTTGACCCCGGCAGGTACGAAAACATCCAGGTATTGCGGATCGGCGGCGATCCCGTCCACCGGGCCAGTCTGGCCCCAGAACGTGCCCACGATCACCTTCACACGGGTGCCATCATCGTCGATGATCTCTGGGATATCCTTGCCCTGCACATCCTGATAGCGCGGCGCGGTCATCTTCTGGCTGGAGGGCAGGTTGCCCCAAAGCTGGAAACCATGCATCTGCCCCTGCGCATTGCCCTTGGGCATCTCCTGATGAAGAATGCCGGAACCCGCAGTCATCCATTGCACGTCGCCCGCGCCCAATGTGCCGGTATTGCCAAGGCTGTCGCCATGTTCGACCGTGCCGGACAGCACATAGGTAATGGTTTCAATGCCCCGGTGCGGGTGCCACGGGAAGCCCTTGATGAAATCTTCGGGCCGCTCGTTGCGGAAATCGTCGAACAGCAGGAACGGATCAAGCTCGCTAGGGTCGTGAAAGCCGAAAGCGCGGTGCAGCCGAACGCCTGCGCCCTCCATGGTCAGTGCGGCCTGACGGGTTTCGAGTGTGGGTCTGAGAGACATCAAGATCACTCCTTTTTCATCGGTTGCCTGAAACTTAGGGGGCGGGCCGGCACCGGGCAATCTTGCACCGGCGAACCGGGTCTGTGCAGCCATGCAGCACCCCGGGGCGGGACGCGCCCGCGCTTGAAAGGGCAGGGGCGGGGCTGTATGGCCTCGCGCCATGACACAAAACAAAACCGACATCATCGCCACGATCTCTGCCTCCCAGCCGCGCCGCTGGCTGGGCGTTCTTTCCATGGTCGGCCTTGGACTGCTGCTGATCTATGTGGCGCTGGCCAAACCGCCCGCGCTGGGCTGGCTGGTCTTCCTGCTGATGCTGGGGGCCGGGTCGTTGTGGCTGGGCGTGCGGATGTGGGATGCGACATCGCGCGTGATCGAACTGACCGAAGACGAACTGCGCGACAATAGCGGCGCGGTAATCGCGCGGATTGCGGATATCGAACAGATCGATCGGGGCTTCTTTGCCTTCAAACCGTCGAACGGGTTCCTGATCCGCACGTGCAGCGCTGCTGGGAAATCCACATGGCAGCCGGGCTTGTGGTGGCGGTCGGGACGGCGCATCGGAATTGGCGGCGTCACCCCCGGCTCGCAGTCGAAATTCGTGGCCGAATATCTGCAAACGATGATCGCGATGCGCGACATCGAGGAAAGCTGACCCGTTCAAACGAAAACGCCCCGGCGCAAGGGCCGGGGCGGAAGAATTCGCCAGACAGGGCGGACCGGATCAGCTGGTCCAAAGCACCTGCGGTGCATAGCGCGGCTTGGTGAAGACGAAGTTGTAGACATTCCGATCTTCCAGCCCCGTATTGAACGGCGGGTCATAGTCATAGAAGGTCTCGACCACGATCACACGTTGGTTGTCGGGCATCTCGGGCAGGCGCGTGTTCCAGCCAGCGACATCGGACGCGGAGGCAACCGAAACGTCCCCTTTCTTCTGCGACCAGTCGCGCTGATAGGACTTGGTCGCCGCATCGTATTTCACCAGCGTGACGCGCACGGCGATATCGCTGGAGGAATGCGAGTTGACCAGGTAGCGCAGCAGCGCCTTGGTCCCGTCGAGATAATCATTGTCGATCGGGTTCGTCTCGCGCGAGATCATATCGGCGATGGTGTAGGCGGCCTTCTGGTTGATCGCATAGGTGCGATACGAGTGGAAGGTCGAGAACAGCGCCAGATAGGTCCAGAACAGCATCGGCAGGATGATCACCGCTTCGACGGCGATGCTGCCCTCTTCGTCCCGGTTAAAGCGCAGCATGGCGCGTTTGAAGCTGGAAAGAAGCGACATATCAAGGCTCCTGAACAAAGGCTGTGACGGACACCATCTTGGACATACCGGCGCCATCGCCGTGTTTCTTCAGCTCATAGCCAAGGCCAGTGCTGGCAAAGACGGGTTTGAATTTGTAGCAGGCGCGCAGCAGCATCATTTCGTGCTGGATACCGTGCTTGAACGACCGGTTCGGGGTGACGGGTTCGGACGCATCCGTGCAGTCCGCGGCACCGTCAAACCCTGCGAAGTCCCGAAGATCGACCGGGTTCATCTCCAACTTCAGCTGATCGTCGCAATCATCGAGAAAGCCGGAGAATTCGCAGATCATCTGCTTCAGTTCGGCGTGGGTGTAATCCGCGCCGGTATTCAGGCGGACAAGGCGCACGGTCATATCCGTTCCCCGGTCAAGGAACATCTGCCGCACTTGGTAGATGCCCAGTTCCACCGAGGTCATGAAGATCGTGAAGATCAGCGGAATGACCAGGGCAAATTCGACAATCATGTGCCCGTCTTCGTCGCGGCCAAAGCGCCGCAGGGCTTGTGACAAACGCTGGATCATTGGGTCAGCCTCAGTTGGTTGATCTGGCTTGCAATGGCGGAGAACGCTTCGCTGATTTCGACACCTTCCACCCCGAAGTAGTGGCTGGGCGAGGAGGCGCATGCTTTCAGGACCGATTCACCGTGGCTATCCACTTCGAACCCGACACCCCAGATGATGATGCCTTTGTCCTTCGCGGCGGTGCAGATGGCTTCGGTCAATTCGTCGCCTTTGTCTGCGTCGTATTTCTGGAAGTAGTAGTTCTTGTGATACTTCGAGCTTACGTATTTGTTCAGGTACCACCAGAAATTGTAGTTCGACCAGTGTACGTAGTGTGAGTTGTTCCCGTAGGCGGCGCTGACGATACGGTTCGAACGGTCATTCTTGCCGTCGGTCATGACGATCATGGTCTTGAGCGTTTCGTCATCGCTGTAATCGGCCGGACGACCGGAGAACGCGTTGTCGATCTGGCCGCTGCCGATCAGGCTCGTGACGATCCCGCGGGTCGACGGATCCAGCAGGGCAGCGCCCCATTTCACCGCCATGAAGATCGACGTACCGGCGCGCGGTGTGAACTGGTTGATGTTCCCCTGCAGGTCGCTCAGCGACTGGCTGAGCGGCAGGATGGATTCGTAATCCTCGTGCGGGCACACCGTGTCGTCGACCACGTTCCCATCGCTTGAGCTGTAGTTCCACTGGTAGTGCTGCGCCTGGTCGTAGGTCAGCGAGGTATCCAGCTCGGCGTTGTCGAATTCGTAGTCGGGAATCTCGACGCAGTGCGAGAAATCGTGGCGGTGGTTCGTATTCAGCAGGTTGAAGATAGCGGGGCTGATGTTCACGTGCTCGCTATACGGCACCAGCGAGATGGAGATCAGGTCGGCCGATTCCGGCTTGAGCAGCGACGTCGTGAACGTATTGGCGGCGTCGATCAGGTTCGTCATCTTGGAGTTCCACTCCATCGAACCGGAGACGTCGACCACGAGGGACACTTCAACCTTGGAAATCCGCTCTTCCGCAGCGCTGCGCCCGGGCGCGGACAGCTCTTCGACACCCATGAGGTGCATGAACTGCGTTTCTGTCACGGCCTCGGCTGCGGCGGTCACGGTGCGGTAGTTCAGACCTTGGCTGACGGTGACCGAGATCAGGTTGTCTTCCATCCCGGACTTCTCGAAATAGTCGGTGACAACGTCGGACGGCTTGAGCGATTGGTCGAGGTCAGCAGCCGCCAGCACGGCGCGGTCCAGCGTGTTCTGCAGGCGCGTGCGTTCCATTTCCGCGTGCATGAGGTCGACGCCGATGCCGCCGACCAGCACCATCATCATGATCATGAAGCAGGCAAAGATCGTCGCCACGCCGCTTTCATCGCGGGCGAAACGATCCGCAGCGCCGAACATGGTCCGGGTCATTGTTCTGTTGGTCTTCATCCCATCCACCTTTCACGGAGGCCGCCCCACAACGGCCAAGTCGCACTCGAACTTGATTATCATAAGCCATGGAAAAGTGGCGCGATTTTGGCAGATGGGTGGTTTTTTGGCGCGAATTGTCCGCGTTTTGGAAATGGTCGGGGCCTTCTGACGGGGTTCCCGGGTGATTGCGGGACAATGACTTTGCGAATGGGGCGAGAGAATCTCATGACGATTGAAAAACTTGGGTTACGTTAACTCTGCGGTCACAAGGCGCTGGCACAAACGCCTCGACCGGAAAGACACGATGTCCAGCAGGAGGAATCATCCATGTCCGCCCCTAATGAGCCGAGCTTTCGTGAAAGTGTCGATATCATGTTCAGCCGCGCCGTCGCGCTGATGGATCTGCCACCGGGGCTTGAGGAAAAGATCCGCGTTTGCAACGCCACCTATACGGTGCGCTTCGGGGTGCGGCTGCGCGGGCAGATTCACACATTCACCGGATATAGGTCCGTCCATTCCGAACATATGGAGCCGGTGAAAGGCGGGATTCGCTATGCGCTGGGCGTCAATCAGGACGAGGTGGAGGCGCTTGCGGCGCTGATGACCTTCAAATGCGCGCTGGTGGATGCGCCGTTCGGCGGCTCGAAAGGCGGGCTGTGCATCGATCCGCGCGAATATGACGAACAAGAGCTTGAGATGATCACCCGGCGCTTCGCCTATGAGCTGGCCAAGCGGCATCTGATCCACCCGTCGCAGAACGTGCCTGCGCCCGATATGGGCACGGGCGAACGTGAGATGGCGTGGATCGCGGACCAATATGCGCGGATGAATACGACGGACATCAACGCGCGCGCCTGCGTAACGGGCAAGCCGATTCATGCGGGCGGTATCCAGGGCCGGACAGAGGCGACGGGGCGCGGCGTGCAATACGCGCTCCAGGCCTTCTTCCGCTATGAAGAGGACAAAGCCGCCGCCGGGCTTTCCGGTACGCTCGAAGGCAAGCGCGTGATCGTGCAGGGGCTTGGCAATGTGGGCTATCACGCGGCGAAATTCCTGTCGGAAGAGGATGGCGCGCTGATTACAGGCATCGTGGAACGCGATGGCGCGCTGTTCGACCCGGACGGGCTGGATGTGGAGCGGGTCAAAGGCTGGCTCGATAAGCATGGCGGTATCGCGGGCTATCCCGATGCGACCCATCACAGCGAAGGCGGCCTGGTGCTGGAAGAAGAGTGCGACATCCTGATTCCGGCGGCGCTGGAGGGGGTGATCAACCTGTCCAACGCGGACCGTATCAAGGCGCCGCTGATCATCGAGGCCGCGAACGGCCCGGTGACAGCGGGCGCGGACGAGGTTTTGCAAAAGAAGGGTACGGTCATCATTCCGGACATGTATGCCAATGCGGGTGGCGTCACGGTGTCTTATTTCGAGTGGGTCAAGAACCTGAGCCATATCCGCTTTGGCCGGATGCAGCGGCGGCAGGAAGAGGCGCGGCATCAGCTTGTGGTGGATGAACTGGAACGGCTGAGCAAGGATAAGGGGCTTGGCTGGACGCTCAGCCCCGATTTCAAGGACAAGTACCTGCGCGGGGCGGGGGAGCTGGAATTGGTGCGCTCTGGCCTCGATGACACGATGCGGGCGTCCTACGAGGCGATGCGCGAGGTCTGGCATGGGCGCGACGATGTGTCTGATCTGCGCACCGCGACTTATCTTGTGGCCATCGAAAAGGTGGCGCGCAGCTACCGCGCAAAGGGGCTTTAAGCGCCGCCAGTGCCGCTGCCGGAGTGCCCGCCAGATGGGCGCTCCCGGCATGACGTCGCCAACGGGCTGCAATTTGGCGCAAAAGGCTCTGGCATGTTTCGTCCTGTTTGATACCCCTGTCGAAAGCGTGACATGACAGTGGGGATGCAGATGCGTTTCTCGGCCCTCAAGATTCTTGCCGAAGGCCTGACCGGCAACAAGGGATGGACGGCGCATTGGCGCGACCCTCAGCCCAAACCGGAGTATGACATCGTCATCATCGGCGGCGGCGGGCATGGGCTGTCCTGCGCCCATTACCTTGCCAAGGAGCACGGCATCACCAATGTCGCGGTGCTGGAAAAGGGCTATCTTGGCGGCGGCAATGTGGGGCGGAACACGACGATCGTGCGCGCCAATTATGGCCTGTCGGGCAATTCGGAGTTCTATTCCCATTCGCTCAAACTCTGGGAAGGGCTGGAGCAGGACCTCAATTACAACGTGATGCTGTCGCAGCGCGGGATCATCAACCTGTGCCATTCGGATGGCCAGCGCGATGCGTTCATCCGGCGCGGCAATGCGATGGTCAATCAGGGGGACGACGCGATCTTTCTGACGCCCGATGCGTTGCAGAAGATGCTGCCTTTCCTCGATTACGAGCAGTCGCGCTTTCCAATCTTCGGCGGCCTTTACCATCCGCGTGGCGGCACTGCGCGCCATGACGCGGTGGCCTGGGGCTATGCGCGCGGGGCGAGCAGCCGCGGTGTCGATCTGATCCAGCAATGCGAAGTGACCGGCATCGATGTGAGCGAGGGCAAGGTGACCGGCGTTCAGACCACGCGCGGCCCGATCCGCGCCAAGAAGGTCGCGATGATGGGGGCAGGGCGGTCAAGCCAACTGGCCGAAATGGCCGGAATGCGGCTGCCGGTCGAAAGCCACGTCTTGCAGGCCTTCGTGACCGAGGGGCTGAAGCCCTGCATCGATCACGTGATCAGTTACGGCGCCGGGCATTTCTATATCAGCCAGTCCGACAAGGGCGGGTTGGTCTTTGGCGGCGATCTGGACATGTATGCCTCTTACGCGGCGCGGGGAAACCTGCCCATGGTCGAGCATGTGGCCGAGGCGGGGATGACGCTGATGCCGATGATCGGCAAGGCGAAGATGCTGCGCAGCTGGGGCGGGATCATGGACATGTCCTCGGACGGCTCGCCCATTATCGACCGCACGCATATCGATGGGCTGCATGTCAGTTGCGGCTGGTGCTACGGGGGCTTCAAGGCGGTGCCTGCGGGCGGGCATGTCATGGCGCATCTGTTGGCGACAGGGCAGCATCACCCTGCGGCGGCGAAATTCCGATTGGACCGATTCCGCAGCGGGCGCGGGATCATGGATGAAGAGGCCACCGGGTCTCAACACAACCTGCACTGAGGAGCGGATCATGGGCGCCTCCGGCGGGAGTATTTTTCGAACAATGAAGGGCGGCGCGGTGCGCTTGGCCTGCGCGGCGTTTGGGCCGCATCACACACGGGTAACGAACGGGGACGGTCATGCGGATTGAATGTCCGATTTGCGGCAGCCGGGATCGGCGGGAATTCTACTATCAGGGGGCAGCGGTGGCTGTGGCGCGTCCGGCGCCGGATGCCGGGGCCGAAGCATGGGATGACTACGTCCATTTGCGGGACAATCCTGCGGGCTGGCATGATGAGCTTTGGCATCATGAGGCCGGGTGCGGCGCATGGGTTGTCGTGACGCGCAACCTGACGACCCACGAGATAAGGGACGTGCAGCTGGCGCAATCGGTGAAGGAAGCGAGCGCATGAGGGTTGCGGGCAAGGGATTGATCGACCGGGCGGCGCCGCTGAGTTTCCGGTTTGACGGGCACAGCTATGACGGGTTGGCGGGCGATACGCTTGCCTCGGCCCTGTTGGCCAATGGCATCAAGCTGATGGGCCGTTCGTTCAAGTATCACCGCCCGCGCGGGGTGTATTCCGCCGGGTCGGAAGAGCCCAATGCCCTGGTCACGGTGGGGCGCGGCGCGGCGGCGGAGCCGAATATCCGCGCCACGGTGCAAGAGCTTTATGGTGGTTTGGAGGCGGTAAGTCAGAACCGTTGGCCGTCGCTGGGGTTCGATGTGCTCAGCCTCAATGATCTGGGTGCGCCGTTTCTGGGCGCGGGCTTCTATTACAAGACGTTCATGTGGCCCCAGAGCTTTTGGGAGAAGGTCTATGAGCCGTTCATCCGCCGCGCTGCCGGGCTTGGCGGGCTTAGCGGTGCGCCGAACCCGGATCACTATGACAAAGGCTATCTGTTCTGCGATCTGCTGGTGATCGGGGCGGGGCCGACCGGGTTGATGGCGGCTTTGGCGGCGGGGCGCGCCGGGGCCGATGTGCTGCTGGTCGATGAGGATAGCCGCATGGGCGGGCGTTTGCTGGCCGAGACGCAGGAGGTGGGCGGGCAGCCCGGTCATCTGTGGGTCGATAACGTGCTGGCCGAATTGGACAGCCTGCCCAATGTGCGCCGGATGGTCCGCACCACGGTTACCGGGGTGCATGACGGCGGCACGTTCGGCGCGCTTGAGCGGGTTTCGCATCATCGCGGCACGCGCGGCGACGGGGTGCCGCTAGAGACATTCTGGCGGATCGTGGCCAAATCCTCGGTTCTGGCGGCGGGCGCGTTGGAGCGTGGAATCGCCTTTCGCAACAATGACCGGCCGGGGATCATGCAGGCGGGCGCGGTGCGAGCGTATCTCAACCGCTGGGGTGTGACGCCGGGCAAGACGGTCACGGTGTTCGGCAATAATGACGGCGCGCATCAGACCGTGCGCGATTTGCAGGATGCAGGCGTTCACGTGGCGGCGCTGATTGACAGCCGCGAGGATGCGCCGCTGTTGCCGGGGGTGCAGGTGTTCAAGGGATCGGTCGTGTCCAATGCCGCCGGGCGGCATGGGCTGGAGGCGATCACGCTGCGCACGCCGCTGGGAGAAGAGCGCATAGCGACCGATTGCCTTGCCGTTTCAGGCGGCTGGAACGCGACGGTACACCTGACCTGTCACTTGGGCGCGCGCCCGGAATGGTCCGAACAGATCGCGTCCTTCGTGCCCATGGCGGGCGCGGTGCCGGGCATGGTCGCGGCGGGGGCCTGCAATGGGCAGATGTCCACGGCGGCGTGTCTTGCGGCGGGTGTTGCGGCAGCCGGGCAGGCGCTGGGCCGCGAGATTTCGGTGGATCTGCCGCAGGCCGAAGACGATCCCTATCGTCTGTCCCCGATCTGGGCGGTGCCGGGCAAGGGCCGCGCGTGGCTTGATTTCCAGAATGATGTCAGCGTGAAGGATGTGAAACAGGCGGCGCACGAAAACTTCCGGTCGGTCGAGCATATGAAGCGCTATACCACCCAAGGCATGGCCACCGATCAGGGCAAGAATTCCAACATGCAGGCGCTGGCATTGCTGGCGGATGCGACCGGGCGCGGTATCCCCGAAACCGGGACCACCACCTTCCGCCCGCCCTACACGCCGGTGGCGATTGCGGCACTGGGCGCGGGCGCACGCGGCAAGGGCTTCGCGCCCGAGCGGTTCACGACGTCCCACGCGGTCTCTGTCGAGATGGGCGCGCCGATGGTCGCCACGGGGCTGTGGTATCGGCCCAGCTACTTCCCGCGCGAACGGGAAAACACCTGGCGCGACAGCTGTGACCGTGAGGTCGGCTATGTGCGCAACTCGGTGGGTGTGTGTGACGTGTCCACGCTGGGTAAGATCGACATTCAGGGCCCGGACGCGGCGGCGCTACTGGATTTCGCCTATACCAACATGTTCTCAACGCTCAAGGTCGGGCGCGTGCGCTATGGCTTGATGCTGCGCGAGGACGGTCATGTCATGGATGACGGCACCACCGCGCGGCTGGGCGAGACGCATTACGTCATGACCACGACCACGGCGGCGGCCGGGCCGGTGATGCGACATCTGGAGTTCATCACCCAGGCGCTGCGGCCCGATTGGGATGTGCGGATCACCTCCGCGACAGAGCAATGGGCGCAATTCGCCGTCGCCGGTCCTAAAGCGCGCGATCTGCTGAACGGGCTGCTGGACACACCCATCGACAATGACAGCTTCCCCTTCATGGCCTGCGGTGACGTGTCTGTGGCCGGGGTCGCGGGGCGGTTGTTCCGCATCTCCTTCTCGGGCGAACATGCCTATGAGGTCGCGGTGCCCGCGCGCTATGGCGAGAGCCTGTTCAAGCTGTTGGTCGAACGGGCCGAAGCGCTGGAGGGCGGAGCCTACGGCATGGAGGCGCTGAATGTGCTGCGGATTGAAAAAGGCTTCATCACCCACGCGGAAATCACCGGGCGCGTGACGGCTTTCGACTGCCATATGGAGCGTATGATCTCCGCCAAGAAAGACTGCATCGGCAAGACGATGGCGCAGCGTGAAGGCCTGCTTGATCCGGACCGCGAACGCCTTGTGGGGCTCAAGGCGGTGGGACCGGTCAAGCAGATCACGGCGGGCGCGCATCTTTTCAACGAAGGCGACGCGGCGCACCGGGTGCATGATCAGGGCTATGTGACCTCGGTCGGGTGGTCCCCATCGCTGGAGCGTTACGTGGCGCTGGGCTTTGTCCGTGGCGGCATGGCGCGGGTCGGGGAACGGGTCCGCATGGTCGATCATCTGCGCGACGTGGAAACCGTGCTTGAGATCGTCGATCCGGTGCAATTCGATCCAGAAGGGGAGCGTGTACGTGGTTGAAATTGTTGCGAAAAGCGCCGTGGATGGGCTGGTGCCGCTGGAAATCGGTGCGCAAAAGCTGACAGAGGCAAAGCTGGGCCCGCTGACCTCGCTCATGGCTTATAACGGCGCGGAAGCCGGGTTGGCCAAGGCGTTGGAAACGGCGCATGGGATGGCCTTGCCGGGACCGAACCGGGCCACCGGGAAGGATGGCGCGCGGGCGATCTGGTTCGGACGCGGTCAGGTGGTGCTGGCCGGGCCGGAGCCGGTCGCCGATCTGGCGGAATACGCGGCGGTCGTCGATCAAAGCGATGCCTGGGCCTGCGTGGAACTGTCCGGCCCCAAGGCCGAGGCCGTGTTGGCGCGGCTTGTGCCGCTGGACCTGCGGGCAGCGCATTTCAAACGCGGCCACACGGCACGCACGCAAATCCAGCATGTGAACGCTTCGGTCACGCGGATCGGCGCGGATCGGTTCCTGCTGATGGTTTTCCGCTCGATGGCGGCGACGCTGGTGCATGACCTGAGCCAAGCCATGACCACGGTCGCGGCGCGCGGCTGATCTTTGCACAATAGTGCGAGAGCGCCGATCAGGCTTGGCTGTTCCCGCATTGGCGACTAGTTTGCTGCCGCAAGGATCGAATGGAGACTGCTATGACGCGGATTTTGGCGACGGTATTGAGTGTGGGGCTGGCGGCCCCTGTTTGGGCAGCAAGTGACGCGGAAAAAGAAGCGCAATGTGCGTTGCAGGCACAGCTTATGGGCAAGGTGCAGCAGGCCCGTCTTGACCGCGTGCGCAAGAACAAGGCGGTTGAAACCTTGGTCAGCGAGAACCCGCAATGGCCCGAGGGGATCTCTTCAGCGCTGCCTGCGGTGGTCGAATATGTCTATTCGCTGAAGATGCGCGATCTGCGGAACACCGATCTTGAGGCGGACACAAAAATCACCTGCATCGAAAATTTCGAGCAGATTCAGGCGCTCCGCAACAACGTGTCCAACTAGACTTTCGGCGCGATAAGCCGGATACTCCGGCCATGAGTCTGCCCCCCGGTTTTCTGGATGAACTGCGCACCCGACTGAGCTTGTCTCAGGTTGTCGGGCGCAAGGTCATGTGGGACAGCCGCAAGTCCAATCCGGGCAAGGGCGATATGTGGTCGCCCTGTCCGTTTCATCAGGAAAAGACCGCGTCGTTCCACGTGGATGACCGCAAGGGCTTTTACTATTGCTTCGGCTGTCACGCGAAGGGCGACGCGATCAAATTCGTCTGCGAGACCGAGAATGTCTCTTTCATGGAGGCGGTGGAAATCCTCGCGACGGAGGCGGGGCTGCAAATGCCGGCCCGCGATCCGCGCGCGCAGGAAAAGGCCGACCGGCGCACGCAGCTGTCCGAAGTGATGGATATGGCTGTGCGCCATTTCCGTATGCTGCTGCGCTCTGGCGCGGGGGCGCAGGCGCGCGATTACCTGGCGCGGCGCGGGCTGGACGAGGCGGCGCAGGACCGCTGGGAAATCGGCTTTGCCCCCGACACGTGGCAGGGGCTGTGGGGCCATCTGAAGGAAAAGGGCGTCGAGGATGACTTGATCCTTGCCGCCGGGCTGGCAAAGAATTCGTCCAAGGGCGGCAAGCCCTATGACACGTTCCGGGGGCGGATCATGTTCCCGATCCGCGATGCGCGCGGGCGCTGCACCGCCTTTGGCGGGCGCGCGATGGACCCGAACGACCCTGCGAAATACCTCAACTCGCCGGAAACGGAACTCTTCGACAAGGGGCGAAGCCTGTATAACCACGGCCCCGCACGGGAGGCCGCCGGGAAAGGCAATACGCTTCTGGTCGCCGAAGGCTATATGGATGTGATCGCCTTGTCCGAGGCCGGGTTCAAAGCTGCGGTCGCGCCACTGGGCACGGCGGTGACGGAACACCAGCTGGCGATGATGTGGCGCATCGCGGATGAACCGATCATCGCGCTGGATGGCGACACCGCAGGCCTGCGCGCGGCAATGCGGGTGATCGACATTGCCCTGCCGATGCTGGAGGCGGGCAAATCGCTGCGCTTTGCCATGATGCCCGAGGGGCAAGACCCCGATGATCTGCTGCGGGCCAAGGGAGCCCCTGCGGTGCAGGCGATCCTCGATGCGGCGATGCCGATGGTCGAATTGCTGTGGCGGCGCGAGACCGAGGGCAAGGTCTTTGACAGCCCCGAACGCAAGGCCGCGCTGGACAAGGCATTGCGCGAAAAGATCACGCTGATCAAGGACCCATCGGTCCGTCAGCATTACGGCACCGCGATCAAGGAATTGCGTTGGCAACTGTTCCGTCCAGCCCGCCCCGGCGGGCAGGGGGGCGGACGTCCCCGGCGCGACTGGAAGGCACCGCCCCCGGCACAGCCCTCGACCCGCGCCTCCATGCTCGCCACCGGGCCGGAGGACGTGACCTCGCATCTGCGCGAAGCGGTGATCCTTGGCGTCATCCTCAAATGCCCCGAATTGGCGCCGGAATTCGAAAGCGGTCTGGAGTCGCTGCAATGCCGCAGCGAAGGGCAGCAGCCGATCCGGGATGCCATCCTGCGCCACATCGAAGCGGGCGAGGCATTGATGTCACAGGTGGAGCAAGCCGTCGGTCCCGAACGCCTTGAAAGTTTCTTTGCCCAATCCCACTTAGCAGTCGTGCCGTGCATCAGGACGCCCGGCGACCCTGAAAACGCCCGCATGACCGTTGTCGAAGAGCTTGCCAAGCTGCAAGCCATTCGCGGGCTGGAAGCAGAGATCGCGGAAGCCGCAGAAGACGTGGCATCGGAGGAGGCCGAGGCGCTCACATGGCGCTTGCGGCAAGCCGCCGATGCGATGGCGCGCGCACAGATGGCCGCCCACGAAGATCGGGCGGAATACGATGTTGGAAATAACGGCGCTGCGATCAACCGAGAGGAGCGGAGCAACCTTGATTCGCTTTTGGAAACGATTCGGTTTACGAAAGAGCGGCGCTAAGCCCACAATAGTGGGAAAAAATTGACAAAATCTGGCTATACGGGTGGCCGAATCAATTGAAAGCCCGGATGATTCGGATTTAGCGAATCACTCACACTTCCCTGCGTGCACGAGGAGATCTGAATGGCCCCCAAGGACAACGACGAGAGCAAGACGGACGAAGGCGAACAGGAAATCTCCCTCGATATGAGCCAAGCTGCGGTCAAGAAGATGATCGGCGAGGCGCGCGAGAAGGGGTACATCACTTACGACCAGCTCAACTCCGTCCTGCCGCCGGATCAGGTGTCGTCCGAGCAAATCGAAGACGTGATGTCGATGCTGTCCGAAATGGGCATCAACATCATCGAGGATGAGGAAGCCGAGGAGGAGGAGCAGAAGGGCTCCACCGACGTTGTCACGACCGAAGGCACGCGGGACCTGACGCTTGGCTCCACCGGGCAGGAAAAGCTGGACCGCACGGACGACCCGGTGCGGATGTATCTGCGCGAGATGGGTAGCGTCGAGTTGCTGTCGCGCGAGGGCGAGATTGCCATCGCCAAGCGGATCGAGGCCGGTCGCAACACGATGATCGCAGGGCTGTGCGAAAGCCCGCTGACCTTTCAGGCGATTACCATCTGGCGCGACGAACTTCTGAGCGAAGACATCCTGCTGCGCGACGTCATCGACCTTGAGGCCACATTCGGCAATCAGCTTGATGAAGACGGCGAAGTCAGCGAGCCGGTGATCGACGCCGCCAGCCCGGCGGGGGAGGAAAAGTCGGAGGAAAGCCAGCCCGAACTGGACGCGGACGGCAATCCCATCGCCAAGGAAGACGATGAGGACGACGACGATCAGGCCAATATGTCGCTTGCCGCGATGGAAGCCGCGCTCAAGCCGCAAGTACTTGAGATGCTGGACCGCATCGCCGAAGACTATGCCGACCTGTCCGAAATGCAGGACAGCCGGATCAGCGCGACCCTGAACGAAGATGGCTCTTTCTCGGACAAGGAAGAGGCGCGATATCAGCAGTTGCGTCAGGAAATCGTCGACCTCGTCAACGAATTGCACCTGCATAACAACCGGATCGAAGCGCTGATCGACCAGCTTTACGGCATCAACCGCCGGATCATGCAGATCGACAGTTCCATGGTGAAGCTGGCGGATCAGGCGCGGATCAACCGCCGGGAATTCGTCGATGCCTATCGCGGGCGCGAGCTGGACCCCAACTGGATGTCCGACATGGCGACCAAATCCGGGCGCGGCTGGCAGATGTTCATCGAACGGTCGTCCGACAAGGTCGAAGAACTGCGTGCCGATATGGCGCAAGTCGGCCAATATGTCGGTCTGGATATCAGCGAATTCCGCCGCATCGTGAACCAGGTGCAGAAGGGCGAGAAAGAGGCCCGTCAGGCCAAGAAGGAAATGGTCGAAGCCAACCTGCGCCTCGTGATTTCCATCGCCAAGAAATACACTAACCGTGGCCTGCAATTCCTTGATCTTATTCAGGAAGGCAATATCGGCCTGATGAAGGCTGTGGATAAGTTCGAATATCGCCGCGGCTACAAATTCTCCACCTACGCGACATGGTGGATTCGTCAGGCGATCACCCGGTCCATCGCGGATCAGGCGCGCACGATCCGTATCCCGGTCCACATGATCGAAACGATCAACAAGCTGGTCCGCACCGGTCGCCAGATGTTGCACGAAATCGGCCGGGAGCCGACGCCAGAAGAGTTGGCCGAAAAGCTGCAAATGCCGCTGGAAAAAGTTCGCAAGGTGATGAAGATCGCCAAGGAACCGATCAGTCTTGAAACCCCGATCGGGGACGAGGAAGACAGCCAGCTTGGCGATTTCATCGAGGACAAGAATGCGGTCCTGCCGCTGGATTCCGCCATTCAGGAAAACCTGAAGGAAACCACGACCCGCGTTCTGGCAAGCCTGACACCGCGCGAAGAACGTGTTCTGCGGATGCGCTTCGGTATCGGTATGAATACCGACCACACGCTTGAAGAGGTCGGCCAGCAGTTCAGCGTCACGCGCGAACGGATCCGTCAGATCGAAGCAAAGGCGCTGCGCAAGCTCAAGCACCCAAGCCGGTCGCGCAAGCTGCGGTCTTTCCTCGACCAATAAGTGCTGGGCGGTCAGTGCTGGGCACATCGGACTTTTGGCTCTGGCCGCTCCTTTGGATAGGGGCGGCCAGTGTCGTTTCCTATGCCATGATGGCGTGGGACAAACGGTGCGCGATCAAGGCCGGGCGGCGGATTCCTGAACGCACGCTGCTGCTGTGGGCGCTGATTGGCGGCGCGCCGGGTGCGAAACTGGCGCAGCAGCATTTTCGGCACAAGACACGCAAGCAGCCATTCGCGATGGTACTGAACCTGTGTCTGGCTGTCGTATGTGCGCTGCCCTTGGTGGCGCTTTGGCTGGGATGGCCGGGCGCAATGGCCGGTTGAATCGCCAATTTCCGCGCCGGCACCATACATGGCGGACACCGATCAACGGATGTTTCCTCAATTGTGATTGGGATCGTGACCACATCGTTCCTATCTTAATCCCAAAGGGGGACGCCAAGATGCAGAAATTCAGTGCCTTAATCCTCGCCGCCGCCGTATCCAGCGCCGGACCGGCCCATGCCGTGTGGAGCGCAGAGAGCGATCCGCACCTTCCCGTCAACCGCGTGACCGCCACGACCTTCGAGGTTATCGAAAAGCGTGGCGCGGGCGCGCAGGATATCTGGTGCGCCGCCGCGCGGTTCGCCGAAGACGTTCTTGGCAAGCAGCGCGGGCGTCTCTATGTCGCCAAGGCCCGCGGGCCTGCCCAAACAGCGCCGGGCGCGAAAGGGGTTCTGTTCACGATCGACACCCCGGCCAATGCCAGCAAAAGCTACTCCGTCTCGGTCAATGTAGAGGGGCAGGGCCTGCTGCTGGCCCATGCGCGGCAATTCTGCTGGAATTATGTATTGGAGTTGGAAGATTGACGAAACTCACACGCGCCGCCGCCACCATCTGTATGGGCCTGTTCGCCACATCCATAGCCGCGCAGGATTACAAAGCGCCGAACGGGATGCGGGTCACGGCCACAGGACCACATAGTTTCGAAGTCAGCGGCATGGCCGAGCTTTGGGCGCGCGATTACTGGTGCGCCGCCGCCTCCTATGCCAGCCGGGTGCTGGGCCTGCCGGGCAATGCGCCGATCTACGTCAGCGACCCGTATGAGCGCGGCGACCGTTCCATCGGGTTCAGCACCGTGCCGGGGGATGTCGCGCCAAGCTCGGCCTGGATTCTTGGCGAGAGCGTGCGGCGCGAGGGGGCAACCCACCGGGTCGGTCACGCCATCAGCTTTTGCGCGGACCGCAATCTGCGCCGTGGTTGACCAAACGGCGGCGGGGCGGATCTGATGCAGACCGATTTCACGATTTCCACCCATGGTCCGGGCCTGACCGAGTTTACCGATCAGGTTGCGCGATGGGTCGCGGGGCAGGGCGATGGGTTGGTGACGCTGTTGGTCCAGCACACCTCTGCGTCCCTGCTGATCCAGGAGAATGCCGATCCCGACGTGCAGACCGACCTGCGCGCCTATTTCGACCGTCTCGTGCCGCCGACGAGCGATCCCGCCATGGCCTATCTGCGCCACACCTGCGAAGGGCCCGATGACATGCCCGCCCATATCAAGGCCGCCATGCTGCCTGTCAGCCTGTCGGTGCCGGTTCGCGCAGGGCGGCTGGTTCTGGGCACGTGGCAAGGCATCTATCTGTTCGAGCACCGCGCGCGGCCTCAAACGCGCCGCGTCGCCGCGCATTTCCGCGCCGATTGACCGTCGGGACAGATGCGGGGGGCGCGCATTTCGGGCCTACCCAAAGCTGGTGCAATGTTCTATAGCTTGTGGATAAGTGGGCAACGCACCCCACGATAAGGCGGGACATTTCAAGGGACACTATACGATGCGCTGTCCGTTTTGCGGAAATATCGATACTCAGGTCAAAGATTCACGCCCGGCGGAGGACCACGTTTCCATTCGGCGTCGGCGCTTTTGTCCCGCATGTGGCGGGCGGTTTACAACCTATGAACGCGTGCAGCTGCGCGATCTGGTGGTCATCAAATCCTCTGGCAAGCGCGAAGATTTCGATCGTGACAAGCTGGAACGGTCGATCCGGATCTCCATGCAGAAACGCCCGGTGGAGCCGGAGCGCATTGATCAGATGATCTCTGGCATCGTGCGCCGCCTCGAAAGCATGGGCGAGACGGACATTCAGTCCAAAACCATCGGCGAAATCGTGATGGAGGCTTTGGCCCGTATCGATACGGTCGCCTATGTGCGTTTTGCCAGCGTCTACAAGAATTTCCAGGCCGCGGACGATTTCGACAAATTTGTCAGCGAATTGCGCCCGCCAGTGCAGCCGGAAGAGTGAGCGCCACCGACGAACGATACATGTCCCTAGCCTTGGCGCTGGGGCGTCGTGGGTTGGGTCGTGTTTGGCCCAATCCGGCCGTCGGCTGCGTGATCGTTCAAGGGGCGCGTATCGTCGGGCGAGGGTGGACGCAGGATGGCGGGCGGCCCCATGCGGAAGTCGTAGCTTTGGCGCAGGCCGGGGACGCGGCCAAGGGCGCGACGGCTTACGTGTCATTGGAGCCGTGCAATCACGTCGGCCAAACCGGCCCATGCTCGCAAGCGCTGATTGACGCCGGGATCGCCCGCGTCGTGGTGGCGATCACCGATCCTGATCCGCGCGTCAGTGGCGCGGGGCTGGCCCGGCTTGAAGAGGCGGGGATCGCAGTCACGCGCGATGTGCTGGCATTGCAGGCGCTGGCCGATCAGGTGGGGTTCCTGCACCGCGTGACACTCGGGCGGCCGATGGTGACGCTGAAACTGGCAAGCTCCTTCGATGGGCGCATTGCCACGGGCAGCGGCCAAAGCCAGTGGATTACCGGCCCGCAAGCACGGCGCAGGGTACATGCGCTGCGCGCCGCGCATGATGCGGTGATGGTGGGCGCTGGTACGGTGCGCCATGACGATCCGTCCCTCACCGTGCGCGATCTGGGCATAGATCGGCAGCCCGTGCGCATAGCCGTGTCGCGCCGTCTTGATCTGCCATTGATGAGCAATCTGGCGCGCAGCGCACGGGACATTCCCGTTTGGATCTGCCACGGCCATGACGCCGATGCGAATCTGCGCAGCACGTGGGAGGGCTTGGGCGCGCGGCTCTTTTCCTGTGACGCACATGGTGGCCATCTGGATATGCGCGCGGTTCTCGAAGCCTTGGCAGCAGAGGGGCTGACCCGCATCTTTTGCGAGGGGGGCGGGATGCTTGCCGCCTCATTGCTGGATGGCGGCTTGGTCGATCAATTGGTGGGCTTCACCGCCGGGATCGGGATCGGGGCCGAAGGCCTGCCCGCAATCGGCGCGATGGGGCTGTCACATCTTCAGGACGCGCCGCGCTTTACCTTGCGGGATGTGACGCCGGTTGGACCCGATATCATGCATGTCTGGACCCGCGCCTAGCAGGTCACCATCCGGGCGCGCGTAAGCGTGCTTTCACCTGCGCCACAGATGCGCTTGAGACGCGAACACCCCCTGTAGTTTCGACAATATGCGGATCGCCCGCCCGGTTGGGGCGGCGCTGCCCTCTGCCAGACGGTCCACGATGACTTCGACCGGGCAGGCGCGGCCTGTTACGGGATCGAAATAGCGGGGGTAGTCGATCAGCGCCGCGTGAACCAGCCCCTCAAGGCTGACATCATGGCGGCGGCGCTGCGGCACATCGCCAAGGTCCGTCGTCAGACCCCATCCGGCATAGAACGGCGCGCCCAGCGTCGTGACGCGGACCCCGCGCAGCAGCGCCTCGAACCCGATGAGAGAGGTCATGGTCCAGACCTCGTGCACATGCTCAAGCAGCGCGGACGGATCGGCCCCGGTCACCACCAGATCGGCCAGACCCGTGGCATCGATCGCACCGGGGCGCAGCCCGGCTTCCACATCGGGATGCGGCTTATACAGGATGACGGCGTTCAGATTGGCGCGCCGCGCGGCCTTCAGCAGGGCTTGGTTCGTGGCGATATCCCCCGCGCCGCACAGGATGGAGGCGTCGTCCTCGACCTGTCCGGGAACAAGAATGCGGTGCCCGTCCGGCAGGGGCGGGGGCGCTGCGCCGAGATTGTATTTCGACAGCCCACGCGCGGTCAGTGCCCGGATCAATGCGCGCGCCCGGATTGCCTGATCGGGATGCAGCACCGCCCGTTCTGTAATCAAGGTTTCCAGCCGCGAGGGTTTGCGCGGATCGTAATAAATCCCCAGATCATCCGTCACCAGCGAGAGGGGCGGCACCAGTTCCGCACCCAGCCCGTTGGAGCGCAGAAAACCATCCTCGACCCGCACCGCGTCGCCATGCCCGACATCAGCCTTGCCCGCCCAGACCATCCACGGCAGCCCTGTCGCGCGTGCCTTGGCTGGATCGTCCTGAAAGACGACGGGGGCATGGCGGCCAAAGGCGCGCTTCATCGACGGGCGTTTCCAAAGCCGCATCCCGGAGGCGACCCAGCCGTGCCGATCCTCTTGCCAGGCACGGGTCTGCGCGGCCAAGGCCTCGGCTGTGTCTTCGTATTGGCACAGGCGGTTGCGATAGGGATCGTACCACTTGGGATAAAGCAGCATGGCCCCGGCAAAAAGCTGCGCGCGGGTCAGTCGGCGGTGGCGGCGCGCGGGCGGAAAGGCGTCTTCCGTCAGGCCCCATCCGGCATAGAAGGGCTGGCCGTAAACATGGGGGCGGTGCCCGGCATAGATCGCTTCGAACCCCATTTGCGACGACACGGTATAAACCGCGATGGCGCCGTCAAACAGCCGCCACGGGCTGATCGCATCCGTGCAAAGAGAGACGCGCGCATTGGTATCTTCGGCGCTGAAATAGCCTGTGCGCGCGCCTTGCGTGGTCTCGGGATGCGTCTTGATCAGCACACGCGCGCCGGGGTGGTTCTCCTGCGCCCAGTACAGCATCTCAAGAAAGCGGTTGCGGTCCGCGCCGCTGGCAAGGACCGAGGCATCGTCCCGCGTTTGGTCGATCACCAGAACATAGCCGGGGGGCGGGCAGGGGGCGTCCGGATCGCAGGCGGTATACTTCGTCAGATTGGCTTCGATCATCCGGCGCACGGCACCGCGCGCGCGGTCCAGTAGGGCCGTATCGTCAAAAGGATGGCTTGCCAGCAATGTCTCAAGGTCGGAAGGCTGGCTGGGGTCGAAATGCACGCCGCTTTCATCGATCAGCAATCCGATCGGGGCGTCGGCGCGCACACGGCCAGGAAAAAGTGACCGCAGCCAGGCGTCTTCGATGCGCACCAGCTTGGCCCCCGTCTTGGCAGCGATGGCCTCACCGCGATGAGCATAGGGGGATTTGCCCCAGACGCCGACCAGATCATCCTCGGTCGGACGCCCGGTCGTCACGTGATAACCTGCCGCCCCAAGGATGTGGCGCAAACGCGGCTGCCACAAGAAGCCGCCGTTGAAAACGAAAAGCCGCCGGGGATTGGACCCGGCGGCATCAGGGCTATGTGGCCCGGCTGACAAAGCTGGTTAGTTTCCGGCCAGCGTGTTGAGCGCGTTGATCGAGGTCGCCGACCCGGTCAGAGCGGAAATCGCCTTGTTCCATTGGGTGAACGGCGCTTCGGTCACGTAAATCGTGTCGTCGTCGCGGATGACGAAATCGCGGGCCATGAACATGCCGTTGGGCTGTGTCAGGTCCAGCACATAGACCATGCGCTGCGCGCCCACGAGGTCGTTGCGGTTAAGAACGGCGTTCGCGATGACGGCGGTTTCGTTACGCAGAACGAAGACGCCGGTGGGGTCCGCCGTGCTGGAATTCAGGCCGCCCACTTGCGCGATGGCTTCCAGCGCCGACAGGTTGTGGCTTTCGAAGCGGACTTGCGCCTGACCGCCGGTCGCCCCAAGCGCGGTGAAGGAGCGTTGATCCTCTTCGACCAGAATGCGGTCGCCGTTGCGCAACGCAATATCGAAGCTGGGGTTCTGATACAGGTCTTGGAACCAGATGGTGCCCTGATGACCGCCGCGTGTCACAGTGACCTGCGCGATCTCCGGCTCGATCACGACGCCGCCTGCACGTGCCAGCATGGCCGCGAGGGTGCGGGTCGGACGTTCAATGGCATAGACGCCCTGGCCGCCAACTGCGCCCAGCAGTGTGACGGTCGATCCGTCACCGGCAAGGCGGCGCACCTGAACCTGCGGGTCCGGTGTCTGTTCGGCCAGCTTGGCCGTGATAATGCGGCGGATGGCTTCGGGGCTGTTGCCCGCCGCCTTGATCCGGCCAGCATAGGGGATGAAGATGAACCCGTTGCCGTCGACCTGGATTTCCTCCAACGACGCAAAGGGGGCGCCCGCAGCGCCAAGCAAAGGCTCGTCCACGTTTTCCCAGACAGAGATGCCAAGCGTGTCGCCCGCGCTGATCGTGTCGGAACCGACCTGACCGGCATTCAGAAACGCTTCGGAGAAGCCAAGCGCCGGAACAACGGCCGTAGACCGCGTCACGCGGTCATTCACGGTGACGATGAAAGCGTCGCCTTCGCGCTGGACGGAGCCGGCGAAAATCTGCCGCTTGTTGGGGCCGACCTGCGGCAAACCACATGAAGACAGCACGCCCAATGCGGCCATGAGGGCCACCGGACGGGCCCAACGGGTGATGAAAGAACTCACTGCTCGGTCTCCTCGACCTTGTTTTTATCTGCCTCGAACAGCCGGTTTTCCGGTCTGATTTGTCAGCAAGCTACAGGAATCCTGATAAAAATGGAAGCGCTAGGGGTTGTGGGCCTCAGCGAACGAGCCGCAACTGTTGCCTTGGCGCAGCGGTTCCATACTTGAGCGCATCGTATGGATCGACGTCCGACAGCATCATATCGGTGACGTGGCGCAGCAATTGGCGGCGTCCGCGGATCGAATAGAAGCCGCCCGGCACCTGACTGGTTTCCAGAAGATACCGCCGGTAGGCGCGGTAGGCACGGGCATCCGGGCGCTGCGCATCGGCAAAGAATTCCTCAAGCGGCTGGGTCGAGACGAATTCCGGTTTGCCATAGACCGCATTGCCAAAAGCGCGCAGCGGGATACCCCGCCAGAGCACCTGCTGCGCGGCGGTGGAATTGATTGTGACCGCGCTGCGGCTGTCCGAAAGCAGGCGCGCCAACTTGCCGCCGCGCACGAAATGCACCCGTTTGGCGATGCCATGCGCGCGGGCAAGACGGCGAATATCCCTTTTCAGCGGCACGCGCCCATCTTCCAGAGGATGCGCCTTGAAGACGAGATGATGGTGCCGGGGCGCCCCGCGCGCAAACCCGGCGATGGTGAGTTCCAGAAACTCGGTCATGGTCGAGAAGGGCGAATGCTGCTGAAAGGAGCTGTCATGTTCCAGTTGCAGCAGGGCAAGGTGATAGGGGAAGCCGCCATGCTTGATGCGAGAGGTGGCTGCCATGCGCTCCAGTGCAAGCAAGGGCATCAGTACAAGGCGGCGCAAGTGCAAGAGAAACTCGCGCGTGACGGGCAGGGCGCGATGTGGCGTAAAATTGCGGTAGCCGCCATTCGCGAACATGACAAACCAATGATAGAGCGCGCCATAGAACACATGGTGCCGCGTATCGCCCCAATGATCGGGCGGCGGCGGCCCTTCGGCGGCGATCCCCTCCAACTCTGCGCGCATCTGGTCCACATCCATCTGCATCAGCCGCGAATTGCCATTGCTGCCGCCCCGTTCATACGTGACCCAATAGGGGCGCATATAGCCTTCTTCGAACACGTGGATACGTAGCCCCAGCGCCTTGGCGCGGGCCACGGCCGCGGCGTGGACCGGGCGGGTATCCCCATAAAGAACAATGTCGGTGACGCCCTTTTCGGCAAGAATGCGGTCGAATGTGCTGGCCCAGTCGCTGGCGGGGCCGCGATACGGGATATACGAGGCGCGCTGCGGCCAGAACGCCCGGTCGCCCGCGTTGAACCCCACGCGCCACACCTTCGCCCCGGCGCGGCGCAGCATCTGCCCCAGCCGATAGAAAAACGGCCCATGCGGCCCCTGCAACAGCAGGAAGACGCGCGATGAGGGGGGCGTTTGGGTCATGGAATCCTTGTAGATGTTCAAATATTCCCATCCGGTTAACTGCTCATGGCGGCGAATTTGTGTCGCTGTGCCGCCTTGTTCTTGGCCGCGAAGGTGTCTAGGTGTCCTGCGCCAAGCAAGGGGAAAAACCATGTTCACGGGGATCATTACCGATATCGGCACTGTTTCGGCGCTTGAACGGCGCGGAGATCTGCGCGCGCGCATCCAGTGCACCTATGATATGGCGCGCGTGGAGCTGGGCGCATCCATCGCTTCGGATGGGGTCTGTCTGACCGTGGTGTCCATCGGCCCGGATTGGTACGAGGTCGATGTGAGCGCGGAGACGCTGGCCAAGACCAATCTTGGGGCATGGACCGAAGGCAAGCGCGTGAACCTTGAACGGGCGCTGCGGGTCGGGGACGAATTGGGCGGCCATATCGTGTCAGGGCATGTGGATGGCGTGGCGCAGGTCGTTCTGGTGCGCGACGAAGGTGACAGCACTCGCGTGCAGTTGCGTGCCCCGGCGGACCTTGCCAAGTTCATTGCGCCCAAAGGATCGGTTGCGCTCAATGGCACCTCGCTCACCGTGAACGAAGTGGAGGGGGATCTGTTCGGGATCAATTTCATTCCGCACACGAAGGAGGTCACCACGTGGGGCGATGTGGCCGAAGGCGATGCGGTGAACCTTGAGATCGACACCTTGGCGCGCTATGTCGCGCGGCTGGCCGAGGCCAACGCCTGACCGGACGGGCGCTGCCGCGCCCGGCGCGATGATTGCTTTGCCTGCGGCAAAGCCGTGGATGAGGGGCGTTGCCCCTCAAACTCCCCAAAGTATTTCCGAACAGGCGAATGGCAGGGCGCATGCCGACCTGATATCGCCGGTCGTGCCGCCGCCCGGGAAGGGATCGGAATTGCCGCGCAGGTCGGTGGATTTGCCTGAGATCCAGTCTTGGTCTTGGAGTTTTGGCCGGATCGCGGCGTCGGGCCGATTTGCGCGCAGTCTTTGATGCCGCTGGTGAAAGGGGTGCCGGGCGGCGCGGCGTGCCCTTGGCATGGACGTCGCAGGCTGAGTGTTCGAACGCTTCGATCGTAGGAAGCGTATCGTAACGAAACAAGTGCGAAGGGGTGGCGCTTGCCGTGGCTTGTGCCTATGTGTCGGCCCTGAAGCTGCTGATGAGGACGCCTATGGGATACGAGACCCCGGGACCGGTTGAAAGCTCGCTCAAGGAAGCGATTTCGCCCATCGAAGACATCATCGAGGATGCGCGTCTTGGACGGATGTTCATTCTGGTCGATCACGAGGATCGGGAGAACGAGGGCGATCTGGTGATCCCGTCGAATTTCGCGGATGCCAAGGCGATCAACTTCATGGCCACCCATGGGCGCGGGCTGATCTGCGTGACGCTGCCGCCAGAGCGGATCGAAGAACTGGGGCTGCCGATGATGGCGCAGCACAATTCGTCGCGCCATGAGACCGCCTTTACGGTGTCTATCGAGGCGCGCGAAGGGGTGACGACGGGGATTTCCGCTGCCGACCGCGCGTTGACGGTTGCGACGGCGATCAACCCGCAAGCCGGGGCGGCCGATCTGGCGACGCCGGGCCATGTCTTCCCGCTGCGCGCGCGTCAGGGTGGTGTTCTGGTGCGTGCAGGCCACACCGAGGCGGGCTGCGATGTAGCGCGTCTGGCTGGGCATTACCCGTCCAGCGTGATCTGCGAGATCATGAATGCCGATGGCACCATGGCGCGTTTGCCCGAACTGGTCGAGATCGCGCAGGCGCATGGGCTGAAGATCGGGACCATATCCGATCTGATCGCCTATCGCCGCCGCCACGACAACCTTGTGCGGGAAACCGATCAGCGCAGGGTCACGTCCGAACATGGTGGCGACTGGGAAATGCGGATTTTCACCGACTTCACCTATGGGATCGAACATGTGGCGTTGATCAAGGGCGATATCACCACTGATGAGCCTGTCCTGGTGCGGACCCATGCGCTGAACGAGCAATCCGATGTGCTGGGTATTGGACCGAAGCCGGCGGCGGAGCTCTCCCGCGCGATGCAGATCGTTGCCGAGGAGGGGCGCGGCGTCGTCTGCCTGTTCCGCCAGCCGCGCAAGAAGCTTTTTGCCGAAGAAGATGACGGCCCACGCACGGTCAAGGAAATCGGCCTTGGCGCGCAAATGTTGTCAAAGCTGGGCGTTCACAAACTGATCCTGCTGACCGACAGCCCGGCGACGCGCTATGTGGGGCTGGATGCCTATGATCTGGAGATCGCGGGCACGCGCCCGATCATGAAGGAGAGCTAAGATGGCCGGAACCGAAACTCATTACATCCTGCCGCGCCCGGTTTTCGACAAGCCGGTCAAGCTGCTGATCGTCGTTGCGCCGTATTACAAGGATATTGCCGACAACCTCGTGGCTGGCGCCAAGGCCGAGATCGAGGCAGCAGGCGGCACATGGGATCTGATCGAGGTGCCCGGCGCGCTGGAAATTCCCACTGCGATTGGCCTGTCGGATCGCGGCAGCAATTTCGATGGTTATGTGGCGCTGGGCTGCGTGATCCGGGGTGAGACGACTCACTATGACACGGTGTGCAATGACAGCTCGCGCGCGATCCAGCTTCTGGGTCTTCAGGGGCTGTGCATCGGCAACGGCATCCTGACGGTCGAGAACCGCAAACAGGCCGAAGTCCGCGCGGACCCGTCAGATCAGAACAAGGGTGGAGGCGCTGCGGCTGCGGCCTTGCACCTGATCGCATTGGCGCGTAAGTGGGCCGGCCAGCGCAAGGGCGTGGGGTTCAACGCCCCGGTCGAGGATATTCTGCTGGCAGGCAACACAAGCGACGACACGGTAGCATGACCCTTTCCGGTAATCAGAAACGCAAGATGAAATCGGCGGCGCGGCTTTACGCAGTGCAAGCCCTGTTCCAGATGGAAACCTCTGGGCAGACGGTGGATGCGGTGAAGAGCGAGTTTCTCGATCACCGTTTTGGTGCCGTCTATGAAGGCGACGAGATGATGGAAGGCGATGTCGATCTGTTCGGCACGCTGATGGATGATGCGGTCAACTATCAGGCGGCGATCGACCAGGCGACGGACCGGGCGCTGGTCGCCAAATGGCCGATTGCGCGGATCGATCCCACGCTGCGGGCCCTGTTCCGGGCCGCCGGGGCGGAATTGCGCGGCGAAGATACGCCGCCCAAGGTCGTGATTTCCCAATTCGTGGATATCGCGGCGGCTTTCTTTCCGGATGGCAAGGAATCGCGCTTCGTCAACGCGGTACTGGATCACATGGCGCGCGAAATGCGGCCCGAGGCGTTCTGAGCCTCCTGCCGTATCGGGCGATTCCCGCCTGCGGCAAGATGACGGTCTCGACTCCGGCGCGTCATGCTCTACCTTGAAGAGAAGAGGAGTCGTGCCATGCCAAAACTCATTCGCTTCTACATCACTCACGTTCTCATCGGCTTTGCCGTCGCGGCGGCCTTCGTGGCCATGCTGCTTTGGTTCAACGTCGCAAACCTGACCCACCTGATCTTCACGTCGGATGTCTGGGCGGTTGCGCTGTTCATGCTGTGGTTCTTTCACGGCATCGTTTTCGCGGGCGTTCAGTTCGGCATCGCCGTAATGGCCATGGCGGAAAAACCCGAAGATCGCGGGCCGCGCGGTGGCCATGGGGTCCGGTCGGAACCCGTGCCGGTACGCGTCGCGGCGGAGCCGAAGCGGAACAGCATCCTGCCGCATCGCCGTAATCACAGCTGACACAAAAAGGTCCGCCCCGCGCCAGAGGGTGCAGACCGAAGGAAGCATCAAACAGCCGCGTGGACATTCCGCGCGGCGCGTCTTATGGCACTGTCGTCAAAGGTGGGAAAAGCGGCGGGACCACCACAACCGTTTGGTTCTCTCATTCCCGAGGACCTGTATATACAGGTGGGCGCCAGGTAAACGGACCACGGTCCGAACAGAGCCAGCTCCCTCGGAATTGCTTAAGGCCACCGGAATGCAACCTGTCACGAGAAGGGCAGAACCCGCCTGCCGATTCAAATAGGGCGCGGTGTGGGGTGTTGCAAGGGCGCAGATCTCTCGCGGACTTGTGGAATTTGTGACACCTGATCGCGCCGTCAATCAGGGGGGATGAAACCGAACGCTTTCAGTTCTTCTGGCAGCAGAACGTAAATCTCGTCCGGCGGAGTGCTCAGCGCGCGGGTCATCACCATCGGGTCGATTCCCATATCGTTGAGATACTGCATGACCTCCCCCTGGCCGCGCTGGATATCCTCCACCGCGAAGGCAGCGGGCAGAAAGGAGTTCTCGCCGAAGTAATGCTGGTGAACGCCGACGCTGGCATCCTCGGAAATCATTCGCTCTGTCCCGGCGGCGAGCACGTAGGGGCAGGCGGAATAACAGAATTCCCCGGCCAACATCTGCGTCTTGATCCCGGCGCTGCGCAGGTGGCGGCCCAGTGTCAGGGCGTCCTGCACGGAGCCGCCGGGCGATTGCAGGATCACTGTCTCCGGCGTGGGCGTCAGATTGCGCAACTGGCCGATGATCCGCTCTGCATCGCCGGCCTTGATCCCGCCTTCCAGCCGATAGGTCGTGCCTTCCGATTGGGTCAGTATCAGCCGGTCGGGCAGGGTGCCGGGGTCGCGCGCCGGGCGTGTCACCGGGCGGTCGCGGTCGGGGCGAAAGGTGCGCCTTTGGTCGCCGGGCTGGACCGGCTCTGTCAGGCGCGGGGCCGACGGGCCGAAAGAGGGCAGCCGCAGCCCCTGCATATCGCCAAGGATCAACAGCGCGCCCAGACCAAGCTGAAACACCAGCACGCCCATCAGAACGCGCGCGACGGGATTTCGGCTGCGTGTGTTGCTCATTCTGCTGCGGGCCGTGGCTTGGGCTGCGCCTCACGGGCGGCCACCGCATCAGGCATGGCGTTCATCGCCTGTTCGACATCGCGGATCGCGCTCATCGCGGCGCGCAATTCGGCAAGGGTCATCGTGTCCTCGACCCCGGTGCCTTCGCGCCCGCCCCGGATCGCGCCCTGCGTGATCGCAAGGATAAAGACCAGCACAGCGGGAAGAAGGTCGATGGCGATGGCCCCGGCCCAGCTGGGCACGAAGTTGCGCGCATAAAGGATCACCGCATCGGCCGAGGAAATCGGCGTATAGGTCACATCCGCCGCAGGTTGCAGCGCCTGAACCTGTTCGGCGGCGCGTTCCAGTGTGGCCGCGCGTTGGGCCAGAACCTCCAGCACCGAGGAAATCGTCGAGGCCTGATCGCTGCGCCCGGCCTCGGTCTGACTGTCGAGTTCCGGCAGCACCACCGACGCCGCCAAATCCTGCGCTGCACGCTCCACCAGTGGCGCGACGGAGAGTTGGCGCATCTGCGTGATCAGCCCGGCCAAGCGCACCGCCTGTTCTGAAAACTCGACGCTGCGCGCCTCTACCGGGCCGGGTTCCACTGTCAGTGCCCGCATCCGCGACAGGATCGCGTTGCCCTCGGCAAAGGCCTGATCGACCAGCGGCGTCTGGGCGTTGATCTGCGCTTCCAGCGCGTCCAGTTCTTCGGCTTTTTGCCGCAAAACGCGGAACACCGCGCCGCGCCCGGCCAACCCAGAAAGCGACCCGGCGGCCTCTTGTTCACTCAGGTCTTCGAAGGATTGGCGCACACGGGCCACGTCGCGCTCCAGTGATTGCGCCGTGATCGCAACCTCATGGGCGCGCTCAAGGCTCGACTGATAGTCTTGCACGGTCTTGGCCAAATGCTGTTCCACCGCCGCCGACCCGGCCAGCGCGGCAGCGTTCAGCCAAGATGACATGGCGACAATGGCCAGCGATCCCAGCCCCATCGCCGCCAGAAGCCCGGTGCGCGCGCGCGCCGACCGAACCGCAGGAAACAGGCGCAACATATAGGACCAGAAGACGAAAATGCCGACCGACACCGCCACTGAATAGGCAATCGCGGCAAAGACCGACATGGCGCCGATTTCATCCAGCAGCGACGACACCCCAAGATAGGTGTAGATGCCTGACGCGGTCGCCAGCACGCCAAGCGCGGTGCCGGAAAACGTGTCGAGCCAACTTAGATGGCCTTCCAATTCGCGCGCATAGCGCACGCCGCGTTGCTCGGCCTCGGTCAGGCGGTTGTCGCTATTCATCAGATTCCCCCGGTTCGCTTCGGGTATAGGTAGGGGCGCAAGGGCGCAGCGCCAAGTCTGGCGCGACTGCGCGGGCGCGGCGGGGTTGCTTTTGTTCTCACTTTGTTCATAGTTGCCCCATGCAGATGCCCCCTGATCCCCTGACCATGATGCCCGGCCAGCTTTTGGCGCGCGGCGTGTCGCGGCACTTTGCCTCGCTGGGCTGGGTTACGGTCGAAGAACTGGTGCCGACGCGGGGGCTGCGCGTGGATGTCATGGCACTGGGGCCGAAGGGCGAAATCTGGGTGGTGGAATGCAAATCCTCCCGCGCGGATTTCATGTCCGATTCCAAGTGGGAAGGGTATCTTGAGTGGTGTGACCGGTTCTTCTGGGCGGTGGATGACGGGTTTCCCACCGACTTGCTGCCAGAAGAGTCCGGTCTGATCATCGCTGATTCTTATGACGCCGAGATTTTGCGCATGGCCCCGGAGGACAAGCTGGCCCCGGCGCGGCGCAAGGTGATGATCCAGAAATTCGCGACCCATGCCGCGCGGCGCTTGCATGTGCTGCGCGACCCGGGGGCGGGGCTCAGCGTTTAGCGCGCCGTGCTGCCGCTTGCGCCGCCGACATGATTTCCTGCGCGATTTCTTCGGCTTCCTCGGGTTCGAAATCCATCGGAATTTCGATATCCCCGGCCTCGATAAACAGCCGTACCATGCCCTGATCCGTTGGCCCGATCTGAAGATTGGCTTCCAGATCGCGTTCGGTATTGATGCTCATTTGCGCACTCCTTCGATGAAGATATGTCTATAGTCGCTCTGACAGGGGGAGGAAAGTTCCCACATGACCGATACGACCATGGCGGGGGACATCTTGCTGCGCCCTTTCGCCGGACCTGATCTGGATTGGCTGGTGGAACGGCATCAGACCCTCTACGCGCGCGATGAAGGCTTTGACGATACTTTCGGGCCGGTGGTGCGGCGAATCCTTGAGGAATTCGAAGCAGGCCATGATCCCGAATGCGAGGGGGGCTGGATCGCGCAGCGCGGGGGGCAGCGGCTTGGGTCGATCTTTTGCGTGCGCCATGACGCGACGACCGCAAAGCTGCGCCTGTTCTTGCTGGTGCCAGACGCGCGCGGGCTTGGATTGGGCCAGCGGTTGCTGAAGACCTGCATGCAGTTCGCGCAAGGGGCGGGCTATGCAGGTATGACGCTGTGGACCCATGAAAGCCATAAGGCTGCCTGTGCGCTTTATGCCCGTTCCGGCTGGACGCTGACCCGATCCGTCCCCGTCCACTCCTTCGGTCAGGACCTTGTGGAGCAGACATGGACGTTCCGGTTTTGACGGGCGGAAAAACACATTTTTGGGTTTGCATTCCCCCCCGATCTATTGCTATAGCGCGGCGCACGGTGCCTTGCAGCACATGCCCGGGCCGCCTTAGCTCAGTTGGTTAGAGCGCCTGATTGTGGATCAGGAGGTCCCCCGTTCGAGCCGGGGAGGTGGTACCATTCCCTTCAGACAGAAGCGGTTTTCGGTGTTTCAGGTGTATTCGCGCCTGTCGCCGAAGATAATTGCCCCAGCGCCGCGGGTCACGCTGCGGTGGGCCCGCGCGCAGGTGTAAGCCGCGTTGCGGGTCGGGGCCGCTTCAGTTTTCGATCTCGACCGTTTGGCGCAGCGCGCCGCTTTCGGCGTCGAAGATCAGGATGCGTTGCCCGCCAGTCTGATCATCCGCGACCACCGCGTACCAGCCTTCGCCCATCGTCACGGCTGCGGCCGTCATCCCCTGGGGCAAAGAAACGCGATCGGGCAGGGCAGGCCCCTTGTCATTGAGGCGCAGAAACAGCATCACCACGATGGCGGCAACGCCAAGGATCATGGTGGCGGTCAGGCCCGTCACGAGGTATCGCAGAAACCTTAGGTTTCGTGGCTCTTGAGGGAGATCGTCCATTTGTCTGACCAGCTTTCCTTTGCCATTGGCGAGAACCCGCCCGGTCGGCTTGATAAGGCGCTGGCGCGGGATGTGCCAGAGCAAGCAAGCCTGTCCCGCACCCGTTTGGCCCGCCTGATCACCGACGGGGCGGTGACGGTGAACGGGACTCCTGTCACCGATGCCAAGGCGCGGGTGGCCGAGGGCGACAGCATAACGATCACGATAGAGGCCGCGCAGGAAAGCCACATTCTGCCCGAGGCGATCCCGCTTGATATCGTGTTCGAGGATGACGATCTGATCGTCGTTAACAAACCGGCGGGCATGGTAGTGCATCCCGCACCCGGAACGCCGTCGGGCACCTTGGTCAATGCGCTGATGGCCCATTGCGGTGACAGCCTGTCCGGGGTGGGGGGCGTGGCGCGGCCCGGCATCGTGCATCGGATCGACAAGGACACTTCGGGCCTTTTGGTCGTGGCCAAGACGGATGCCGCGCATCACGGGCTGGCCGCTCAATTCGCCGCGCATACGGCGGAACGCAGCTATGCCGCGCTGTGCTATGGTGTGCCGGACGCATCGGACCCACGGCTGCGTGGCGTGCGGGGGGTCAGTTTTGAGACGGGCGGAATGCTCAAGATCACCTCGCATCTGGACCGCCACAAGACGGACCGGCAGCGGCAGGCCGTGATCTTTGAAGGCGGACGCCATGCGGTCACCCGCGCGCGCGTTCAGCAAAGCTTTGGCTCGCCGCCGGTCGTGGCGCTGCTGGAATGCCGGTTGGAGACAGGCCGCACGCATCAGATCAGGGTGCATCTGGCCCATGTCGGGCACGGGCTGATCGGCGATCCGGTCTATGGCGGACGTCGCAAGATCGCCGCCAAGGCGCTGCCGGAAGGCGCGGCAGAAGCGCTGGCGGCCTTCCCGCGCCAAGCGCTCCACGCGGCCACTTTGGGATTCGAGCATCCGGTGTCGAAAGAGATACTGCGCTTCGATGCGCCCCTTCCGGAAGATTTCCAAAACCTGCTTGCCGCACTTACAGGCTGAAATATTAAGGCACGTGTGCGTGAGTGCGCAGACACGCCCCTTCCTTTTTACCATTTCGTAATCAAATGAACGTCTATACCGGACTCGACCTCTTGTAAGAGCGCCAGACCGTTCCATATTTGATGTTAAGCTGCGTAACATAACGCGAGATTCCACAGGAAGGGAAAGTACACATGGCCAACTATGCCAATCTCCCGGCCCCCAGCCCCGAAGGCGGGCTGAACCGCTATCTGTCGGAAATCCGGAAGTTCCCGCTTCTGGAGCCCGAAGAAGAATACATGCTGGCAAAGCGCTGGGTCGAAGAGCAAGACACAGAAGCCGCGCATAAGATGGTTACATCGCACCTGCGTCTGGCGGCGAAGATCGCCATGGGGTATCGCGGCTACGGCCTGCCGCAGGCCGAAGTGATCTCCGAAGCCAATGTCGGTCTGATGCAAGCCGTGAAACGCTTTGACCCGGAAAAGGGCTTCCGCCTCGCCACCTATGCGATGTGGTGGATCCGCGCCTCCATTCAGGAATATATCCTTCGTTCGTGGAGCCTTGTGAAGCTGGGCACCACATCGGCACAGAAGAAACTGTTCTTCAACCTGCGCAAGGCGAAAGCCAAGATCGGCGCGTTGGAAGAGGGCGACCTGCACCCCGATAACGTCAAACGCATCGCCACCGATCTGGGCGTGACCGAGACAGAGGTAATCTCCATGAACCGGCGCATGTCGGGTGGGGATGCGTCGCTGAACGCCACGGTTGGCTCCGAAGGCGAGGGCACGATGCAATGGCAGGATTGGCTCGAAGATGAGGATGCCGATCAGGCTCGCGACTACGAGGCCCGCGATGAGCTTGAAACCCGCCGCGAAATGCTGGCCGCCGCGCTGGACGTTCTGAACGACCGGGAGAAAGACATTCTCACGCAGCGCCGCCTGTCTGACACGCCCAAGACGCTGGAAGACTTGTCCGGTGAATATGGCGTCAGCCGCGAACGTATCCGGCAGATCGAGGTCCGCGCGTTCGAAAAGCTGCAAAAGAAGATGCGCGAGCTTGCCCGCGACAAGGGGATGCTCGCCACGGCCTGATGTGGTTGCCAGACGATCGATTGGTTTGAACACGCCCGGAGGT
Organism: Aliishimia ponticola; assembly: GCF_004803475.1. Taxonomy (GTDB): domain Bacteria; phylum Pseudomonadota; class Alphaproteobacteria; order Rhodobacterales; family Rhodobacteraceae; genus Aliishimia; species Aliishimia ponticola. The sequence continues at coordinate 38,210 of NZ_SRKY01000003.1, read as the reverse complement.
TTCCCCCTTCGGGCGTTTTCTTATGCCCCGCCGGTGGCCGACGCCCCGTCCGGAACCGCGCGCATGCCGGTCAGAAAACACGCCTCCACCGTGCCGATGCCCTTCAGGGCGATCTGATGCGGGGGCGAAAAGGTGAAGCGGTCCGCCAGTTGCGCCGCGAATTCGGTCGTTACTTGTATCTGGTCCGGCTGCCCGTGGCTTTCGAGCCGCCCTGCCATATTCACCGTGTTCCCCCACACGTCATAGGACGGCTTGGATTGCCCGATGATCCCGGCGATGACCGGTCCCGATGTCAGGCCAATGCGCATGACGAAATGGTTGCCTGCCTCCCGTTGGAAGGCATGGACCTCGTCGCGCAGGTCCAGCGCGAAGGCCGCCATGCGCGCCGCGTGGTCCGTGGCCGGGTCGGGCAGGCCAGAGACAGCCATATACGCGTCGCCAATCGTCTTGATCTTCTCGACCCCGTGCTTGGCCGACAGCGTGTCGATCAGCGTGAAGATGCGGTCCAGGTGTTGGACCACGCCCGCGGCGGGCAGGCTGCTGGCCAAAGGTGTAAAATCGACGATATCGGCGAAAAGGACGGTCGCATCGCGATGCGTCTGCGCGATAATCTCGCCCGTGCTTTCCTGCAGCCGCGCGCTGATGGTGGCCGGGAACACCGCATGCATCAGCCGGTCCACCTTGGCCTTTTCGACCTCCACCGCCGCCTTGGCGCGGTCAAGCTGCATATAGACCGAGCGGAACAGGAAATAGATCACGAATACCACGGTGGCAAAGGCTATGCCTTCTACCGGGCCGATGGGCTTCTTCCATGGGCTATGAAACAGCAGCCCTTCGGGATTCAGAGGTGAGACCGCCGAGGGCAGCGAGATGCGCGGCAACACCGGGTCGATCAGCGGCAGCACGATCATCGTCACCAGGCACAGCAGGAACCATGGGACCGACCGGCGCGGGCCGAGCACGATCACGGCGGCGCAAGGCGTGGCCATGAAGCTCATGAAGTCGCCCTCGGTGCTGCCGTTGAAGGTCACGAAGAAGGCCATCAGCGCGAGGTAGGGCGGCACGAATGCGTAGAACAGCGCCGTGGTGGAGCGGGTCCGGTAGAGAACGATCAACCCGGTGATTTCCACCAGCAGGATGATCGCATCGAAGGTTTGCGAGAAGGCGGATCGCCCCGGTAGCAACCAATAGCTGAGAGACAGCCCCATGATGACCAGCAGCGTCACCGTGGACATGGCCTTCAGATCGCGCGTGCGGATGTCGTCGCCGGGCGATTGCGCGAAGGTGATCACATCCCGAAGCGCCGGAACGCGGCTGACCGCAAGCTCTGTACCCATAGGCGATTCCCCGAAGCCTGAATGTGCCAATCGTGGCAGCGCAGGGCGCATCTGGTAAGGGCGCCAAGGGTCCGGAATTCCGTACTTTTCCCGAAAATTCGCGTGATGTTGGGGCCGTTTGTGTGCGCAAGCACCCGCATCACGTGTAGTGGGCGGCGTGGCAGGGGTTATTCGGCCTTGCAGGCCCTGCGGTCTTCGCGGCGGCGATGCAGGGCGTAAAGCGCCGGGGCCAGGATGCGATCATAGACCGGGTCGGCCAGCGCGCGCACCGGACGAGGGCGGATCAGCTGTGCCAGCCAGCGCCAGCGGGGCAGTTCCTGCCAAAGCGCGATGAACGCATCCAGCCCTGACAGAACAGCGCCCTCATGGATGACGTGAAACCGCTGCGCGGCCGCCTCGCGGGTCAGTCCGGCACGGTCGCGCGCCTCGCCCTCAAGGCCCTGAATATCCAGATCGACACCGGCGCGTTCCGCGGCGCGGCCATATTGGGCCACCTCGCGAGAGCAGATCGGACAGGTCTCGTTATGAATGACGGTGATCGGCATGACAAAAAGGTGGTGTGCGGGCGGGCAGAGTCAAGACGCGGCCACCCGTCCCGTAGGGTGCGCTTCAGCGCACCCCCCCCCTTGAGTCCAGGCGGTTATTCCATCGCTTCCAATTCGTCGATGAAGCCAGAGATCATGTTCAGCCCCTTGTCCCAGAAGGCCGGGTCCGACGCGTCCAGCCCGAAGGGCGCCAGCAATTCCTTGTGGTGCTTGGATCCGCCAGCCTTCAGCATGTCGAAATACTTGTCCTCAAAGCCGGGCGCGCCGCTCTCATAGACGGCATAAAGCGCATTTACCAACCCGTCGCCAAACGCATAGGCATAGACGTAGAACGGCGAATGCACGAAATGCGGGATATAGGCCCAGAAGTTCTCATACCCGTCCATGAATTCGAAGGCAGGGCCCAGCGATTCCCCCTGTACCGACATCCACAGCGCCCCGATATCTTCGGGCGTCAGCTCACCCATGCGGCGCGCGTCGTGCAGTTTGCATTCGAAGTCGTAGAAGGCGATCTGGCGCACGACCGTGTTGATCATGTCCTCCACCTTGCCCGCCAGCAGCACCTTGCGCTTGGCCGCGTCAGGTGCCGCATCCAGCATCTTGCGGAAGGTCAGCATCTCGCCAAAGACCGAAGCGGTCTCCGCCAGTGTCAGCGGCGTGGAGGACAGCATCTCTCCCTGATCGGCGGCCAGTACCTGGTGCACGCCATGCCCCAGTTCATGCGCCAGCGTCATCACGTCGCGCGGTTTGCCAAGATAGTTCAGCATCACATAGGGGTGGACGTTGGTCACGGTCGGATGCGCGAAAGCGCCGGGTGCCTTGCCCGGTTTCACCGCCGCATCGATCCAGCCCTTGCTAAAGAACGGCGCAGCGATATCGGCCATGCGCGTGTCGAACGCGCCATAGGCGTCCATCACCGTTTTCTCTGCTTCTTCCCAGCCCACGACGCGGCTGTCTTCCAGCGGCAGCGGCGCATTGCGGTCCCAGACCTGCATCACATCAAGGCCCAGCCACTTGCGCTTCAACTCGTAATACCGGTGCGACAGCTTCGGATAGGCATTCACGACCGCATTGCGCAGCGCCTCGACCACCTCGGGTTCCACATGGTTGGACAGGTGCCGCCCGGTCTGCGGCGTCGGCATCCCGCGCCAGCGATCGACGATCTCCTTTTCCTTGGACTGCGTGTTATGCACACGCGCAAAGGTGCGGATATTCTCGCCCAGCACGGCGGCAACCTCGTGCGAGGCCGCCTCGCGCGTGGCGCGGTCCTGTTCTGTCAGCAGGTTGAGCGTACCTTCGATGTTCAGCTCTTCGCCATTCACGTTGAAGGTCAGCCCGGCGATGGTCTCGTCGAACAGTTTTTCCCACGCATCGCCGACCACGCCCATGTCGTGTAGGAATTTCTCCAACTCGTCGGACAATTGATAGGGCTTCATCGCGCGGATCCGGTCGAAGACCGGCTTGTAGCGCGCCAGATCGCCGTTCTGATCCAGCAATTTGTCCAGATGGTCATCGTCCAGCCGGTTCAGTTCCAGCGTGAAGAAGACCAGCGGCGTGGTGTAGTTGGTGATCTTTTCCTGGCAGTCGGACATGAACTTCGCCCGCCCGCCATCGGTTGTCATCTGGTAATAACGCAGGCCCGCATAGGACATGATCCGGCCCGCGATCTGGCTGATCTTTTCGTTGCGCAGCACGCAATCCAGCAGCCCCTTGGCGTCCAGCGTCGCCAATTTGCCCTCGTAATCGGCGGCAAAGGAGGCGCAGGCCTCTTCCAGCCAGTCCAGATCGCGCTTCAACTCTGCCGCGTCCTCGCCCGTGTAGAGATCGTCGAGGTTCCACTCCGGCAGGTTCCCCAGATCGCGGCCTCCGGAGGAGGCATTGGCGTCGCGGACAGGGAAGGGCAAATGCAGCATGGTCAGACCTTTCTGGATGTTTCACCCTAGCTAGTCGTTGGGACCGCTCGGGGCAACAGATGCGTGGCGCTTTGGCAGGCTCACAAGTGGAAAAGACGGGTTGGGGCGTCGACGAAGATGCTTTGGCGTGTGGCCGCATCCGGGATCAGCGCGTCCAGCGCATCCACCATGGCTGCCGCCTGCGGCATCTGCGCGCCGTTCAGCATGATGTGGGGCCAGTCCGAGCCCCAAAGACAGCGTTCGGGATTGGCCGCGATCAGCGCCGACATGCAGGCTGCCACCTCGTCATAGGGCGCGTTGCACATCCGGTAGGGGGCCGACAGCTTGACCCAGGCCTTGCCCTCGGCCAGCAGGGCGCACAGGGTTTGAAACCCCGAACTGTCCGGGGTCAGCCCATCGGCGGGCCAGCCCATATGATCAAAGACAACGGGGCAGGGCAGCGCGCGCACATCCTGGGCGATGTCCTCCATATGGCGGTCGGCATGGGCAAGCATCTGGATATGCAGCCCGCGTTCCGCCAGCGCCGGGGCCATCGCCTTGGCCCCGTCCCATGACAGCACGCCGCCATGCACATAGTTGAGCCGCACCGCGACCATGTTCCACCGGGCGAACTGGTCAAGCTGCGCGTCGCTGGCCCCGTCAGGCAAAAGGCCGACGCCCTTGAACCCCGGTCCAAGCCGGCGCAGCGCCTCTACTGTCACTGCATTATCGGTGCCATAGAAGATGGAGTGCACGATCAACCCGCGCGTGCAGCCCAATGCGTTCAGATGCGCGCGGTAAAGCGCCAGCCAGTCGTCCAGATTGCGGCCCGGCGCCGGATCTTCGGCCCGCCCCTCCCACAGTGGAAATTCATCCGCCCCAGCCAGCAAATGCACATGCGCGTCCACCGCCCCCGGCGGCAGCGGTCGCAGTGGCGCGGTTGGGGCCGGCGGCGCCGGCGCGATGGGCTTATCCATAGGTCCTCAGCATCTCTTTGAGATCATCCAGCGTGTTTGCCTCTTGCAGCGGTTTATCCTTACGCCACCGCGCGATGCGGGGAAAGCGCAGGGCCACGCCGGACTTGTGCCGAGGGCTTTCCTGAATGCCTTCAAAGGCGATTTCGAACACATGTGTTGGCGTCACCTGCCGTACCGGACCAAAGCGTTGCTGCGTGTTCTTGCGCACCCAAGCGGTAATCTGGCGGAACTCTTCATCGGTCAGTCCCGAATAGGCCTTGGTGAAGGGCACCAGATCGTTGCCATTCCAAACCGCGAACGTGAAATCGGTGAACAGGTTGGCGCGCCGCCCGCTGCCCTGCTGGGCATAGATCATCACCGCGTCGATGGTCAGCGGGTCCAGTTTCCATTTCCACCAATCGCCCTTCTTGCGCCCGGACAGATAGGGGCTGTCCAGCCGTTTGAGCATCAGCCCCTCGGCCTGCGCGTCCCTCGCGGTGCTGCGAATGCGGGCAAGCTCGTCCCAGGCGTCGAACGGAACGGCGGGGGACAGTTTGATCGGCGCGTCCGGCGGCAGTGCGTCGCACAGTGTGGTCAGCTGCGCGCGGCGCTCGGCCAGCGGGCGATCCCGCCAATCCGCCCCCTGCCATTCCAGAAGGTCATAGGCGTAAAGGATCACCGGCGCGTCGCTCAGCAGCTTTTTCGGGACGGTTTTGCGCCCGATCCGCTTTTGCAGCGCCGCGAAGGACATGGGCGCGCCGTCCCATGCAAGGATTTCACCATCCAGGACCGTGCCGCCTTGCAGAAAATCCGCCACGCGGGCGAATTCGGGAAACCGGTCGGTCATCAGGTCTTCGCCGCGCGACCATGTGAAATGCTGCCCGTCGCGCAGGAGCAACTGGCCGCGAATCCCGTCCCATTTCCATTCTGCCTGCCATGCCGCCGGATCGCCAAGGCTCTCGGGCGCGTCCTCCAGCCCGTAGGCAAGGTAGAACGGATAGGGGCGCGAGGCATCGGCGGTGGCATCCTCGGCCTCGATCAGGTGGTGCCAATCGGTGCTGTCCGGGGTCCAGTCGCCCATCAGGCGATGCGCCAGTTCGGTCTCGGGCTTATCCGTGGCCTGCGCCAGCGCCCGGGTCATCAGCTTGCGGCTGATGCCGACACGAAACCCGCCGGTCAGCAGCTTGTTGAACAAGAACCGCTGTGTCGTGCCAAGTTCATCCCACGCAGCATTGATGCGCGCTTTGCGGGTGGGTTCATCTTCGGGTGTGAGCGCTTTCAGATAGTCGATCCAATAGGTCAGCCCGCGATCGGTCTCGTCACTGCCGGGCGGCAGGATCAGCGCGATCGTCTCGGCCAGATCGCCAACGATGGGGTAGGCGTCCTCGAACAGCCACAGCGGCAGGCCCGCCCGTTCCGCAGCCCATTCGCGCAGCCGCGTCGTCGTCACCGCGCGCTTGGGCCGACGGCCAGAGAACAGCGCCACGGTCCACAGGCGGTCACTGTCAGAGGCAGAGCGGAAGAACTCCGCCAGCGCCGCGACCTTGCGCGTTGTCTTGGTGCTTTGATCAATCGCCGTGAACAGCGCCGCGAAATCCTTCATGCCGCGCCCGCCGCATCCTGCGTGTCGGGTATATCGTCATCATCGCCGCCGAATTCGGTCTTGACGATGTCGGCATTCCAGCCCGCTTCGCTGAGGTATCGGCTGAAGATATCCGTGTAACCATGTGTGACGTGGATATTTTCCGCGCCGGTCTCTGTGATGGCCCGCAGCAAGCCGGGCCAGTCGGCATGGTCGGAAATCACGAAGCCCCGGTCGCCCGCGCGCCGCCGCCGGATACCGCGCACGGCCATCCAGCCCGAGGCAAACCCGGTCTCGCGCGGGCCAAAGCGGCGTGCCCATGTGCTGCCAAGGGCGGAAGGCGGCGCAAGCACGATCGCGCCGGGATGTTCCTTGCCCTTCGTGTCTGGCGTGACGGGTACGGTGTCTGGCAACGCGATGCCTTGCGCGCGCAGAACGGCGTTGGTGCCTTCCACCGCGCCATGGGTCAGGATCGGTCCGGGACCATCCAGCAGGGACAGCAAACGCTGCGCCTTGCCCAGCGAATACGCCCCCAGCATGGGCGTTACGCCCCGCGCGGCGCAATCGGCCCACCATGCGTTGATCTGATGCGCGATCTGCGCTTGGGGCTGCCAGCGGAAAACCGGCAGGCCAAAGGTGCTTTCGGTGATGAAATGGTGGCAGCGCACCGGCGCGAAGGGGGTGGACAGGCCGTCATCCTCGATCTTGTAGTCGCCGGACGCGACCCATGTTTCGCCCTTGTAGGACAGCCGGATCTGGGCCGAGCCGGGAACATGGCCTGCGGGGTGAAAGCTGATCTCGACCCCGTTGCGGGTGATGGTTTCGCCATAGCGCAGCGTATCAAGGGAGATGTCCCCCAATCGGTGACGCAGAACCGGCGCGGCCAGATTGGTTGCCAGATAGTGCCCCATCCCCGCGCGGGCATGGTCGGCATGCCCGTGGGTGATCAGCGCGCGCGCAACAGGGCGCCAGGGATCAATGAACAGATCGGCGCGGGCGCAGTAAATCCCTTCGGGGCGGAAGGTAAGAAGCGGTGCCATGGCAGACAAGATAGCGGGCCGCGCCCGGTTTCAAACCCTGCGCAAGCGGACCGCCGCCACGATGCCGCCACGACGCCGCCCATCAGGCCCGCTTGTGGTCGTCCTCTTCCGCGCGCTGCGCCAAGGCGAATTCCAGTTCCTGCTGCAATTCGCGCGCCCGCTTCACATAGGCGTCGTTCTTTTCCAGCGGTACGTCTTCGCGCCACAGCTGCGCCAGTTCCTTCACACCATAGCGGTCCATTTCGTAAAAGACTCGGGTCGCTTCGGCGGCTTCGAACTCGCTCAGGCCGATATGTTCCAGAGCAAAGCGCCCGGCACGCAGGCTGGAATCGAACAGCTCGCGCACGATGTCATTCGCCCCTGCCTGATACAGCCGGAACGCCGCACGGCGGTCAAAGGCGCGGGTGACGATATGCAGATCGGGCCGCAGCCGCCGCGCATATTTGACCAGCTTCACGGCGGAGTCGGGATCGTCGAGGCAGACCACCAGCACCCGTGCTTCCATCAACCCGGCGCGGCGCAGAATATCAGGGCGCGTCGGATCGCCCAGATAACCCTTGAAGCCGAAGCGCCGCATCAGTTGGATCGTCTCCATGTTGTGGTCCAGCACCACCGTCTTGAAGCCGGAGGCAACCACCAACCGGTTCACGATCTGGCCGAACCGCCCGATCCCGGCGATGATGACCGGGCCGTCGTCTTCGAATTCGTCCTCTTCCTGCTCGGGCGCGGCCTTTTCCATCCGGCGATTGATCAGGTCGTAAAGAATGAACAAAAGCGGCGTGATCAGCATGGTCAGCGCGATGACCAGCAACAGGGTCTGGGCGATATCGGTCGGAATGACGCTGGATTGCACGCTGAATGACACCAGCACGAAGCCGAATTCGCCCGCCTGCGCCAGGCTGAGCGCAAAGAGCCATTGATCCCGGCCACGCAGTTTGAACGCCCGTGCGAGCCCCCACAGGATCACCCCTTTGAGGAGGATGACCAGAAGCGCCATGGACAGGATGGCCCAGAAATTGCTCATCAGCAGGGCGATGTTGATCCCGGCCCCGACGGTGATGAAGAACAGCCCCAGAAGAAGCCCCTTGAAGGGTTCGAGGTCGGTCTCAAGCTCATGCCGGAACTCGCTATTGGCCAGAACCACCCCGGCGAGGAAGGCGCCAAGCGCGGGCGACAGACCAACCAGCATCATCAGAAAGGAAATGCCGACCACGATCAGCAGCGCCAAGGCGGTATACATCTCGCGCAGATGCGCGGCGTGGATGTAGCGGAAGACAGGGCGCGTCAGGTAGATGCCCGCGAAGATGACCACCGCAATTGCCGCGATCGTGACCAGCGTGACACCCCATGCGGGCAGCCCGTCCACAAGGCTCAGATTCATTTCGGCATGGCCCGCGCCGGCATGCCCGGCGGCCTGCGTTGTGCCGTGCCCTGCGTCCTCGGCGACCTCCGCCCCGCGATAGATCGACCCGTCCGGCAGAATTTGCGTGGGCAGCGTCACCACCAACAGCGGCAGGAACGCGAGGATCGGGATCACCGCGATGTCCTGCGTCAGCAGCACGGAAAATACCGAGCGCCCGCCTTTGGTCTGCATCAGCCCCTTTTCCGCAAGGGTTTGCAGCACGATGGCCGTCGACGAAAGCGCCAGTGTCAGGCCGATTGCCAACGACACGCCCCAGGGCTGGCCATAGGCCATCGCCACCCCCATCAGAACCAGCGCCGACAGGATGACCTGCAGACCGCCCAGCCCGATCAGCCGGTGCCGCATGTCCCACAGCGCGCGGGGTTCAAGCTCCAACCCGATGAGGAACAGCATCATCACCACGCCGAATTCGGCGAAATGCTGCAAATCCTGCGTTTCGGCCCCGACGAGATGCAGCGCCGGGCCAATCAGCAGGCCCGCTGCAAGGTATCCCAGCACCGAGCCCAGCCCGAGACGGGCGGCAATCGGAACCGCGATCACAGCGGCAGCAAGATAGATGGAGGCTTGGTAGAGGAAGTTTTCCATTGGGTCCGATCGGATGAATCGCGTGGGGGGTCTTTAGTTGTCTACATGAGCCGGGCGGGACAACCTAGCCTTGTCCTGATCTTGGGGCCGCCTTGCCGCGTATTTTGAAAGAATGGACTCACGCTCTGGTTGAGGTATCCTGAACGCAGGTATTTCTTTAAGCGATTTCGGGGGACGGTCCATGAAACCCTTGCGTATTGCCATCTGGCTGGCGGTTGCCATTGCGACCGCCGCGATCCTTTGGGTTCTTGCCCATGGCGGCGTCCGCGTCAGCGCAGAGCCGGTGCCGTGCGGTATGCCGCCTGCCAAGGAAACCAGCGCCGATTACCTGCTGCGCAGCGCCCATTGCCTTTACGATAGCTCGGAAGCGCCGCAGGATCAGTTGCGGCTTGCGCTGATCGACGATCTTTACATCAAGGGCTGGTCCTATTCGGTGCTGAACAAAATCTGCTTCTGGGCGTCGATCCTGCTGGGGGTGACGGTGTTGATCTATCCGGCTCTGGGCCCGGTATTCACGATCCCCACGCCAAAGGGCGAAGACCCGCAGCCGAAAACGTGGCTCCAACGCGCGCTTGGTGCGGCCTCGGTACAGACCGCTGTCACGGCGCTCGCCGCTGCGACCTTTGCCTTTTACGCCCATTACAAAGAGCGCCAGTCCGGTGTCGAAACCATGATGCGCGAACTCATGGTCCGCGAGACGGTGGATGCGCCATATCTGGAAGACCTCGTGGGCCGGATCGGGCGAATGGATGCGGGCTTCGGCTTTGCCGCGCTGACCGGATCAGAACGCTAGGCGCGGTCAGGTCGGCAACGGGCTGTCCTGCTTGAGCTGGTCCATCACGATCTGGCTATGCACCCGCGCGACCGCCTCATGCGGCAGCAGCACTTCGTGAATAAGCCGGTTGAGCGCGGCCAGATCCTCGCAAAACACGCGGAGCAGGTAATCCGCCTCGCCGGTCATGGTCCAGGCCGATGTGATTTCGGGCCGGGTACGCGCCAGCCGGGCAAACCCGGCGGAGGTTTCCGGGCCATGCACGTTAAGATGCACCTGAATGAAGCTCTGCACGCTCAAACCCAGCTTGCGTGGGTCGAGCCGCGCGGTATAGCCGCTGATATAGCCTTCGGCCTCAAGCCGTTGCCGCCGCCGTCCGGCCTGACTGGCAGAAAGGTTGAGCGCCTCACCCAATTCCTGCGCGGTCAAATGCGCGTTCTTTTGCAGGGCGGCGAGAAGGGCGGTGTCGGTTCTGTCCAGCATGGTGCGGGCTTTCGTCTCAATTTCCCGTTTATGCGCGTAAATCACGCAAATTTGCAAGCTTGCGTGCCGCATAATGCGCATTTCGCGCGGCGCGGCGCTGATATTGTGCGGGAAAATCACAAGCAGACGAGGATTGCACCGCATGGGACCGTTTCCGCATGACGCGCCGAAAGCGCAGATCACCCCCGAAAACCCCGCCGGGACCGATGGGTTCGAATTCGTGGAATTTGCCCATCCCGATCCCGAGGAATTGCGCGATGTGTTCCGCAAGATGGGGTATGCGCATGTGGCCAACCACAAGACGCAAGCGATCGAGCTTTGGCAGCAAGGCGACATCACCTATGTGCTGAACGCCGATCCTGACAGCTTTGCCGCCCGCTTCGTCGAAGAGCATGGCCCCTGCGCCCCCTCCATGGCGTGGCGCGTCGTGGATGCGCAGCACGCGCTGGAACATGCGCTCAAGAACGGGGCAGAGGAATATACCGGCCCCGGCAAGGTGATGGATGTACCCGCGATCAAGGGCATCGGTGGCAGCCTGATCTATTTCATCGAGAATTATTACGACACCTCGCCCTATAACTGGGAATTCGACTGGATCACGCAGTCCAAGCCGGAAGGGGTCGGGTTCTATTACCTCGACCACCTCACGCATAATGTCTTCAAGGGCAATATGGACACGTGGTTCCGGTTCTACGGCGATCTGTTCAACTTCCGGGAAATCCGGTTCTTCGATATCGAAGGCAAATATACTGGCCTGTTGAGCCGCGCGCTGACTTCGCCCTGCGGTCGCATCCGTATCCCGATCAACGAAGATCGGGGCGAAACAGGGCAGATCGTGAACTACCTCAAGAAATACAAAGGCGAGGGGATTCAGCATATCGCGGTCGGCACCAACGGGATTTACGACAGCGTGGATGCGATCAGCGAGAATGGTCTGAAATTCATGCCCGGCCCGCCGGACGCCTATTACGACCAGTCCTTTGACCGCGTATCCGGGCATGACGAACCGGTGGAGCGGATGAAAAAACACGGCATCCTGATCGATGGTGAAGGGGTCGTGGACGGGGGCGAGACGAAGATCCTGCTGCAAATCTTCTCCAAGACCGTGATTGGACCGATCTTCTTCGAATTCATCCAGCGCAAGGGCGATGACGGCTTCGGAGAGGGCAACTTCAAGGCCCTGTTCGAAAGCATCGAGGCCGAGGAAATGGCGCGCGGTGACTATGGCGGCGACGTCGCGGCGGAGTAATCGCAAGTGCCAGACCGGGGTGCGCTGAAGCGCACCCTACGGGCCTTGGTGCCCCGTGAGAAGAGTGTGTAGGGTAGGCTTCAGCCTACCTCTTTTACGTCTTCGGCATTCTCAGAACGATGTTGCGCGCGCCTTTGCGGTAGCTCAACTCGCTGTCTCCGATCGCAGAGACCCGGCCACCGTCGATCCGGTCGCCCACCTTCACCTTCTTGTACCGCCCATTCGACAGACGCACCAAGGCGCGCCGGTTGGACGGCGTGCCATAAACGCCCATCAGGTTGATGCGGCGCAGGTTGATCGCGTTCTTCACCGTTGCTTCGCGGGTGACAGAGGTCTTGGACGGCGCGCGCGGTTGCACCGTGCGCGGTGCGACGGCCGCCACCTGCTGCGGTTCTTCGGGCTCTTGAGCCGCGCGCGCCCGCGCAACCGCGCGATCGAAGTTGCGCGGCCGGTTTTCGGGACGCAGCGACGCCGCCACGGCCAGCGCCGATGGGGGCGCTTCTTCTTCGGTTTCTTCGTCCTGCGCCTGCTGTTCGGTTTCTTGCTGCGAGCGCGGGCGGATGCGCGGGCGAATTTGCGCCAGTTCCGAACGGCTCAGTCCGCCCAATTGCGTGCGTTCGTTATTCTCGATCAGATCCTTGGGACGGACACGCGGACGAAACGCGGCCAGCGCGAGGGTCGCCGCTTCGCCCTCCGGCGTTACGTCTCTGTCCAGCGGCGCGGCGGGGTCTTCACGGGGGGCGGGCGGCGCAACAAGCGGCGGACGGCCCTGATAGACGGTCACGCCGTCCGGGCTGACCGCGCCATCCGGGGTCGGCGTCACACGGCCCGACGGGTCAAGCGTAAAGGCAGTCCCCGGCGGCGCAGGGTTGCCGGGCACCCGGAATGCACCGTCGGTGCCATAGGATGCGCCCGGCAGCAGCGCCACGGCGTCAAAGGACAGGTTGGCCGGGTCAATCGACGTCATGTAAAGCGAGTCCAGTCCCAACAGCCCCGGCGCAAGCGGCACGGCGGGCGGGATCGCCCAAATCCCGGTCACGGCATATTGCGCTTCGGCCTCTGCCGGATCAAAGGCGGCGGGAGGCTCCGGTTCCGCCAGCAAGCTGCCGGGCACCTCGGGCGGCAGGACCGGCGCGGCGAGAGAGGCTGTCTCCAGCGGGGGTGGCAGATCCTCGATATCCGGGATCGTGGAGGGCGGAGCCGGTGCCGGTGCCGGGGCGGCGGTTTCTACCTGCTCGGGCGCGGCGCGGGGCGAAAAGAACCCGGCCAACCCGCCATCCTGAAACACCATGGACCACGCGGCCACCATCGCAAGAAAGAGCAGCAAGATCGCGGTCAGGATCAGGCCAAGAAAGCGCGGCTTCTTCGCGACTGCCACATCCGCTTCCGGTTTACGCGCGCCAAAGACGGTCATTCGCTGGCGTTCGCTTTTGGGGTGCGGCGTTGGCGTGGCGCGATCGGCGGCGATCGTTTGTGTGGCAGGGGCGGCACCTTGGGCCTCTGGCGTCGCGTCAGGTTCTGTTCGTGCGCGTTTGCGGGCAAGCCCGCCTAGTTTGCCGCGTCGGGTCTTCTTCGGCCCGGCAGCGGCCTCGTCGGGTGCTGCGGGTGGGGTGACAAGCTGCGGCGTGGGCGGCTCTTCGTCCTCCAGCCCCGGCAGACCGGCATCCAAGACACCTGCGTCACGCAGGGGCGGTGTGCTGGCCCGGGTTTCCGGCGCGACCGGTGGCGGCGGCACGGGGGGAACATCCGACGCAGGGTCCGCTTCGGCGGCCGCATCTGCCCGATCGCCCGGTGCGGCGGGTGTAGTGGGCGTGAAGCGCCGTGTGACACCGCCCAGCTGCGGTGCGGCGGATTGTGCATCGGCCCCGGTGCGCCGCGAGGCAAAGCCCAAAGCCGGGCCTGTATCGCCTTCTTCCGGCTCTGCGTCCTGGGGGGGCGTGTCGTCTTCTGGTGCCGCGCGCTTTAGCCCCGCGGAGGGCTCTTCCGCCTGATCCGGCGCGGCGTTTGTTGCGGGCGCGGCGACGTTGTCTTCCAAGACCAGCGGCGGCGCGGCCTCATCCGGGGCAGAGCCGGCGGGGTCCGCACCATCTGGCGGCGGGCCGGTGTCGTCCACATCGACCACGGGGGCGGTTTCTTCCACCTCTACCACCGGCCCATGCTCTTGCGTCACCGGGTCCAGAACGACCACGGCGATGCCATCGGCTTCGACGGTCTCACCCGGCGCGAGCAGGGTCTGCGCATGACGGGTCGCACCAAAGAACGGCTCCCCCAGAAAGGGCTCCCCCTCCGGCACGGCCACGACAGAGATCGGGGCAAAGCGATGCTCGACCGCGAAGGCCTCCGCCTCTGCCAGCGTTTCAAGCGCGACCGCCGCGATATGGGTCTGATCGCCATCGGGCGACAGATCGAAGGCAAGCTCTTCGACCGCATAGGGCGTCGCCCCGTTCAGGGCGTCGCGGGCGGCCGCCTCCAACTGGTCGGGGGCCATTCCGGCGGTGTCGATGGTCAGATAGCGGATCTGGCTGCCCGGAATGATCAGCTTGGTGCGCAGGCCGGATGGCTCCAGCGCCAGCGCGGTGCGTCGCAGCGCAGCCAACGCGGTGCCCAGATCCGGATCGGACAGGTTCACCTCATCCACAGGGCGCCAGCCACCTGCCGCGCGATGCAGCAAGCGAATGCCCTCGAAGGATAGGGATAGCGCGAAATTCGCCTTCATGGTCTGCTCATGCGCCTTTGCCGAACCTAATGCCGGGTCTCCATACGCCGTAGCAATCTAGGATAAGTGAAACGGGGATTAAAGAAAAGCGGGCCGATGCTGGAACGGCCCGCCGATTGTCACATGCCGGGCAGGGTCAGGCGGTCGCCTTGGTCAGCGCCTGATCCAGATCGGCGATAAGGTCTTCGGCATTTTCGATCCCGATGGACACCCGCACCACCTCTGGCGCGGCCCCGGAAGCGCGCTGCTGCTCGGCGGTCAATTGCCGGTGCGTGGTCGACGCGGAGTGGATGATGAGCGAGCGCGCATCCCCAAGGTTGGCCACATGGCTGAAAATCTCCAAAGAGTTGACCAGCTTGACGCAGGCGTCATAGCCGCCCTTAACCGCAAAGGTGAACAGCCCACCCGCGCCTTTGGGGCAAACCGTGGCGACGCGGTGCTTGTAGGGGGAGCTGTCCAGCCCGGCATAGGTCACGTAATCGACGCGCGGATCGTCTTCGAGCCACTTGGCGATCTTCATCGCGTTTTCCACATGCCGTTCCATCCGCAGCGACAGGGTTTCGATCCCCATCAGCGTGTAATGCGCCGCCTGCGGGTTCATCGTCATACCCAGGTCGCGCAGTCCGACGGCGATGCCATGGAACGTGTAGGCGAGCGGGCCGAAGGTCTCGTGGAACTTGAGCCCGTGATAGGCGGGTTCCGGCGCGGACAGGGACGGGAACTTGTCGCTGGCCGACCAGTCGAACTTGCCACTGTCGACGATGCACCCGCCTGTGACGGTGCCGTTGCCGGTCAGGTACTTGGTTGTGGAATGGACCACCAGCGTCGCGCCATGCTCGATAGGGCGGCACAGATAGGGCGTGGCAGAGGTGTTATCGACGATCAGCGGCAGGCCCGCCGCATCGGCCACAGCGGCGATGGCAGGCAGGTCGGTGATGTAGCCGCCCGGATTGGCGATGGATTCGCAGAACACCGCGCGGGTGTTGTCGTTGATCGCAGCCTTCACAGCATCCAGATCATCGAAATCGACAAAGGTCGCTTCCCAGCCGAAACGCTTGATCGTCTGGCTGAACTGCGTGACGGTGCCGCCATAAAGACGGGTGGAGACCACCACATTCATGCCCGGCGACATCAGCGGGAACAGCGCCATGATCTGCGCCGCATGGCCGGAAGAGCAGCACACCGCGCCCGCGCCGCCTTCCAGCGTTGCAATCCGTTCCTGCAGCACCGCGACCGTGGGGTTGGTCAGGCGCGAATAGATGTAGCCGACTTCCTGAAGGTTAAACAGCGCCGCCGCATGGTCCGCATCGCGAAAGACATAAGCCGTCGTCTGGTAGATCGGCGTCTGGCGCGCGCCAGTGGCGGGGTCCGGGCGTGCGCCCGCGTGGATTTGCAACGTGTCGAAGCCGTAGCTCGGCCCTTGGGGATCGGTCATCCGGGGGTCCTCCTCTTGGATCTGTCCCGTCCTTGCTAAGCCAAGCCTTGGTTGGTCACAAGAAGCTGCGGTATGCCGCATCGATCCATCAGGCGCAGGCGGTCGTGAATGTCGGACAGGGACGAATCGAGATATTCGGTCATCTCGATCCGCAGCGCCTGCAAATCCTCGGTGCGCCGGATGAACAGCCGCACGGTTGACGACGACAGGCAGCGCCCATCGGCAACGACATGGGACCAGCTTACCACGATCATCGCGGCATGAGGTTCAAGATCCTCGATGGACAGGATCGTCGGCACGATGCGCACGACCTTTTGCTGCGCGTCGTTGCTGATCTGCCGGGCCAGTTCGATCAACGCCTTTTCCGGCGTTCCGACCAGCGCGATCTGTTCGCCGAAATAGACCGGGAAGGGATGTGAAAAGAACGGCTCCAAGGCAGCCGTGTCGCGAAACACTACCAGACGCGTGAGGGAGTTCAGGAGAAGCTGAATTTCGGATCGGGAGAGGTTATCATACGACATTTTTGACCAACTGGTAAAAGACTTCCACCACAGGCGGCCCATAGACACTGTAGCCTAGCGAGGCCACGGGCAAAAACAGGCGTGGCGGAAAGTTGCCGACCCAAGCCCTGGCCGTGCCGATCAGCGCATCCAGAACCCGTTCTTGCGAAGCTGGTTTCGGATCGCCTGTTCGCGCCGGGGCAGGTTCTGTTGATCGAAAAGCGCCCGCGCCTTGGCGCCTCGGCCCTGATAGACCATGCGCTTGATCGGCTCATGCCCCTTGAGCAGTTTCTTCAGGCGGTTGGGCGCGGCGATTTCTTCAAGAAGCGCGATCACCCGGTCATCCTCGCGCGCATATAGCAGCGGGAATGTCCGGTAATGACAGGAGATGGCGCCATCCAGCAGCCCGGGGGGCAGGGTGTCTCTGCCGCCGCCAAGCGCGTGGATCACCAATGGCAACGCCACCTGATCGAGCCACGGGTCAAGCGATTGGCAGACAAGCTCTGCCGGCGGGGTGTCGCGGATCGCAAGGGCGTAGTCTTCGAACCGCGCGCCGAACACGCGCGGACATTCGTAAAAGAAGAAACCGGCATTGAAGTAGAGATAGCGCCGCCAGTATTCGTCGGGCTGGTCCGGGTCGATGCTGCTGTCGAAATCCAGCCCGAACTTGTCATATAGCGATGCCCAGATCGCCGAATAGCCGGGGCCGTAAAGTTCGATCTCCGGCCAGGTGCCCTCGCGCCGGAGGGAGGCGGTAGGCCGCGCGAAGTCGAACGGGACCGTGGTCAGGTCGCCGGTGATCAGCGTGTCGCTGTCGAAAAACACGAAAGGCGTGCCTTCGGGCAGGGCGCGCAACATTTCGATCTTGTTGCCATAAGGATAAGCGTCGCCGAAATGCTGCGCGTGGAAGGGCACGATTTCGGCGCCCATCTCCTCCATCATCGCGCGGATATCGGGCTTGATGCGCGGATCACGGGGCCACAGCGGGCCGGGCTGCGGCTCTGCCACCAATACGCGACCCGGAAAATCCGGGGTGGTCTTGCGCAGCGAGGCAATGAAAAGCAGCGCTTCATATTGCAGCCGGCCAGCTTGCGCGACGAGCGCGACATTGAATACCTGCTGTTTCTTCGACTTGCGTGCCATTGACTGCCCGGGCCCGTTTTCCTTGCAGTCTAACGTCCGGATCGGCGCAGGCAAAAGGGGGATTACAAAGGCCTGCCAAAAGTGTCGCGGAAATGGCGCGTCCTGCCCGCCGTCCGGACCTGCCGGCATAAGAAAATCGAGGGGAGGAAAGTGGTGGGCGACCCTGGAATCGAACCAGGCGTGCGTCTCCGCGAGGGAGTTACAGTCCCCTGCCACACCTTGCGGCCTGTCGCCCACTTTCCCAAAGCCGCTGGCCTTGGCGTGGGCGGTTGATTACAAGCGGCTTTCATGGGCGTCAACCTCTAAATCGGGCGGAAATGAACGTGGTGAAAAAACCCAAATGGGTCGTTGAAAAGGAACAGGCGCGCAAAGCGTCCGGCAAGGAAACCGTCTGGCTCTTTGGCCTGCATGCGGTCCGCGATGCGTTGAGCAATCCGCGCCGGGAAAAATTGCGCCTGCTGGTAACGCCCAATGCGCTGGAAAAGATCCGCGAAGCGGTTGAAATTTCTGGGATTGAGCCGGAAATCACCGACCCGCGCAAGTTCTCGGCGCCGATTGATCCGGGGTCTGTCCACCAAGGCGTCGCGCTGGAGGTGAAGCCTCTCGACTGGGGGCGTCTGGCCGATGTGGTGATCGGAGCAGAGGTGCCGCGGACGATTCTTCTGGATCGCGTGACCGACCCGCATAACGTAGGGGCGATTCTGCGCAGCGCCGAAGTGCTGGGCGCGCAGGCCGTGATCGCACCGCGCCACCATTCTGCACCGGAGACGGGCGCATTGGCCAAGACCGCCTCTGGCGCGTTGGAACGCCAACCCTATCTGCGCGTCAGGAACCTGGCGGAAACCATTGAAGAAATGCAGAAAATGGGATTCCTTGTTCTCGGCCTCGATGGTGAGGCGGAGATCACCGTCGAACAGGCCATCGACGGGCGAAAGGATCAGCCAGTGGCATTGGTGCTTGGGGCCGAAGGGCCGGGCTTGCGCCAGAAAACCCGCGAGACCTGCGATATGTTGGTACGGATCGACGCAGCGGGCGCTTTTGGGTCGCTCAACGTCTCAAACGCGGCGGCAATCGCCCTATATGCCTCTTTGCGAGGATAACAAAAGGAGCCGCCAGTGCCGCAGAAAATCGCGACATGCTGCTATTGCGGGACTCGGGCGGCGCTTGTGCTGTCCGGTAGCGAACGTCACGAATTGGCGTGCCAAAGCTGCGGCGCGCCGCTGCATGATCTCAAGCGGCTTCCCATGGCGCGCGTGCAAGCCACCGCCCCTGAGCGGGTAAGGCCAACTTCCCCCGGCAAGAATCTGAAGAAAAAGCAGAAAAAGAAAAAGCGCAAAGGTCTTGCCGCGCGCGTCTTCGAGGAAGCTTTCGATTTTCTCGAAGATATTTTCGACTGAAGCGCGCGCCGGATTAACCTGATCTTCACAGTTTCGCGACATACCCTTTTCTAACCTCCAGTTCGTTCCCACATCTGGAGAGACGGCGGAGCCGGAACTTCCGCAGGTCATTTCACTGTCCCTCGTTCCGTGACTCATCCCCCGGGGTTCGTCCCCGGGGTTTTTTTGTGATCCGCGCCCTTTCAAGGGCTGGTGACTCGCGCTACGCAAAGGGGATGACAGAGTATTCCGACAGCTATCTGCGCGATATCCTCAAATCGGTGAAGACCGTGGCGGTCGTGGGCATATCGACCAACCCGGTGCGGCCCAGCTTTTTCGTGGGGCGGTATCTGGATTTGAAGGGCTACAAGGTGATCCCGGTGAACCCGGCCTATGCGGGGCAAAGCCTGTTTGGGCACAAGATCATGCCGGACCTGAAGTCCATCGAGGAACCGGTTGATATGGTGGACATTTTCCGCCGGTCGGAGCATGTGCCAGAGATCGTCGACGAGGCGCTGGACAGTTTGCCGGGGTTGAAGGCGATCTGGATGCAGATCGGGGTGGAACATGCCGCCGCCGCAGCAAAGGCCGAGGCGGCGGGGATCAAGGTGGTGCAGAATCGCTGCCCCAAGATCGAGTATCAGCGGCTTTTCAGCGAACTTCGCATGGGCGGCTTCAATACCGGAATCATCTCTTCCAAGCTGTAAGGCGGCCAGACCCGGGCACGGCGCACGCGCCCGGCCAGCGGCAGTATCTTAGGTCACGCCATGCGTCGCAGGGTGTCGTCTTTCTGGATGCGGTTATGCCAGACCACCGCCATCAGAATATGCCCGATGACGACGAAGAACAGCAGCCAGCCAAGTTCACCATGCCATTCGGCCGCGGCGTCCATCCACGCGATTTTCTCGGCGCGCGGGGCGAAAATCTCGATCCCCAGATAGGACAGGCCGCGCGTGCCACCGGCCGCAGCAATGAGCCGCAGCAAGGGGATGATGACCATCAGCGCATAAAGCGCCAGGTGCCCCAACAGGGCCGCGCGCCCCAGCAGGCCCGGCTCCGGCTCCGGACGGTTTGATAGCTGCGACAGTCCCCAAAGCCCGCGCAGAAGCACCAGCAGGAACAGTGTCGTGCCCAAGGTCGTGTGATAGGACCAAAGCGTCTCGAGCAGGGCGTTTTCGCGCGGCAGCGCCCAATGGGCGGCGGCGGAGGCGAATTGGCACAGAAACAACAGCGCCATGCCCCAGTGAAAGATGCGTGACACCAAGCCGTAACGCAGTGGGGTATCGGTCAGGGTCGCCATATGGTGAAGTCTCCTATGTCGTCGGTCAGAACGATTGACGTGGCGTCAGACGCAAATGTCAACGCCTCACCCATGCCAGACATTCCCGCACCCGGAAACTTGCACGGCAAAGTCGCGCCCCGTGCGGGGGATGCCGTGTTAACGGGCGGCCTTTTCCGCGATGCCAGAGGTGCCCTGACGGCGCGCAAGTTCGGCCAGAACGTCGCTCAGCGCCACATCGCGGGCGGCCAGCATCACCAAGAGGTGATAGAGCACATCAGCCGCCTCGGAGGTCAGGCGTTTTTGGTCGCCCTTCACCGCTTCGATGATGGCTTCAACAGCCTCTTCCCCGAACTTCTCAGCGCATTTTTCCGGCCCCTTGGCAAGCAGCTTGGCCGTCCAGGACGTCTCCGGGTCCGCGCCTTTGCGTGCTTCGATCGTGGCGAAAAGGTCGTCGAGAGTCATGCGGTCCTCATCGGAATGCCAGCGGCGGCCATATGCGCCTTGGCTTCGGCGATGGTGTAGGTGCCGAAATGGAAGATGGATGCCGCAAGCACGGCAGAGGCCTTGCCTTCGGTCACGCCTTCGACCAGGTGGTCAAGCGTGCCGACACCGCCAGAGGCGATCACGGGAATGCTCACGGCCTCGGAAATCGCGCGTGTGAGGGGCAGGTTGAACCCCGCCTTGGTGCCGTCCCGGTCCATGGAGGTCAGCAGGATTTCCCCGGCCCCCTGCGCGGCGGCAGTGCGGGCAAATTCGACAGCGTCGATGCCGGTGGGCTTGCGGCCGCCATGGGTAAAGATTTCCCATTTGCCGGGCGCAACGGTCTTGGCGTCGATGGCGCAGACGATGCATTGGCTGCCAAATTGGTCGGCCGCGCGGCGCAGCACCGTGGGATCGGCCACGGCAGCCGAGTTGAAGCTGACCTTGTCCGCCCCGGCAAGCAGCAGATCGCGCACATCCTGCGGGGTGCGCATGCCGCCGCCGACGGTCAGCGGGATAAAGCAATGTTCTGCCGTGCGGCGCACCAGATCATACATCGTGCCGCGGTTTTCATGGGTGGCGTGGATGTCGAGGAAGCACAGCTCATCCGCGCCAGCGGCGTCATAGGCCTTGGCGGCTTCCACGGGATCGCCCGCGTCGATGAGGTCCACGAAATTGACGCCCTTGACCACTCGGCCATCGGCAACGTCGAGACAGGGGATGATGCGGGTTTTTAACATGGTGACGGTTTAGGGCGGTTTCTTCTGCGAGGGAAGGGAGATTAAGACAGTGTTGCTGGCCCGATGAAGCGACGGGCAGGCCGGCGGACAGGCACCGATCAGCGCCGCGCTTTGATTTGTACCATTTCCAGCAGCGACGCGGCCAGCAGCAAGGCGGGGCCAACGAACGGATAGGCGATAACACTTAGCACAAGCGGCGTCTCCAACGCGCGGCCAAGGTCATGGACCCAAGCCGGTGAGCACTTGCCAAGGCCTTTGAGCAGGCTGCCGCCCGAACAGGCGCCTTCGATCATCGCCGCGACGACGAAACAGGTCAGAAAGACCGCTGCGCCCCATCGCAGAATGCGCCGGGCCAGGCGGCTTTGGCAGAGGAAGGAAACAAGGAAGGCAACGACGCAAGGGGCCGCAAGATATAACAGAAACTCAACCCCCATCAGGCCAGAGCAGCCAGCGCCTGTTTCAGATCGATTGCCCCATCATAAAGCGCACGGCCCGAGATCGCCCCGGAAATCACCCCGGTCGCTTTCAATGCCTTGAGATCATCAAGCGAGGATACCCCGCCAGAGGCGATGACCGGAATCGACACGGCGCGGGCCAGCGCTTCGGTCGCTTCGACATTCGGCCCGCCCATCGCGCCATCGCGGTTGATGTCGGTATAGATGATCGCGGCCACTCCGGCGTCCTCGAAGGATTTGGCCAGGTCGGTTGCGTTCACGTCGGTTTCTGTCGCCCAGCCTTTCGTCGCGACCATGCCGCCGCGCGCGTCGATACCCACCGCGACGTGGCCGGGAAAGGCCTTGGCGGCCTCGCGCACCAGATCGGGGTTTTCGACGGCAACCGTGCCAAGGATCACGCGCTGCAACCCCTTGGACAGCCATGCTTCGATCGTGACCATATCGCGGATGCCGCCGCCCAGTTGCGCGGGCACGTTTGTCGATTTCAGGATCGCCTCGACCGGGGCGGCGTTCACAGGCTCCCCCGCGAAAGCGCCGTTCAGGTCAACCAGGTGGAGCCATTCGCAGCCCGCGTTCACAAATTCCATAGCCTGTGCGGCAGGGTCGTCGTTGAACACGGTGGAGCGGTCCATGTCGCCATGCACAAGGCGCACGGCTTGCCCGTCTTTCAGGTCGATAGCGGGGTAGAGGATCATGGCGCGGCTCCCTGTGCTGATGCAGGCGCGATTTGGCACGGGGCGCGGGGCGATGCAAGTGGACGCAAGGTCAGCCTTGCCCGCTGCGCAGGGGGCGGGGCAGGGTGCCCATACGGGAGGAAAATACCATGAAAAAGACGCTTTTTGCCACGGCGACATTGGTGACGGCACTGTCTTCTGCGGCCATCGCGGAACCGGCCGCGGGCCGTTGGAAGACCGAAACCGGCGAGACCGGCGGATACCTGCATGTGGATATCGCGCCTTGCGGGGCCAAGCTGTGCGGCACGATAGCGAAGGTGGTCGGCAATGCCAATACCTCGATCGTGGGGCGGCAGATGATCACGGGCATGTCCCCGAAGGGCGGCGGCAAGTATTCCGGCGGCAAGATCTGGGCACCGGATGTGGACAAGACCTATCGGTCCAAGATGCAATTGTCCGGAAATACGCTCAAGGTATCGGGCTGTGTCGGTCCGATCTGCCGCAGCCAGAACTGGACACGCTTGCAGTAACAGGGGGCCGGCCCGGCGCGCTTGATCCGTGCCGGGTCCGTCTGCCGTACCGGGTCCGTCTGCCGCGCGGGGTTACGGACGCCAGCGCAGGAAGTTGGCGATCATCTGCAACCCCTTGTCAGCGCTCTTTTCCGGGTGGAACTGGGTACCGACCATGTTGTCTTTGGAGACAATCGCCGTGACATCGCCGCCGTACTCCACATGTGCCAACCGTTGCGCAGGGTCGGTCATCTGCATCTGGTAGGAATGTACGAAATAGGCGTGATCGCCGGTTTGCAGCCCGTCCAGAACCGGGTGAGGCCGTTCGATCACCAGATCGTTCCAGCCCATATGCGGGATTTTCAGGCCGGGCGCCGTGATGCGGTGGACCTCGCCATCGATCCAGCCAAGTCCGGGCGTATCCTCATATTCGTGACCGATCCGCGCCATAAGCTGCATGCCGACGCAAATCCCAAGGAAGGGGCGGGCGCGGGTCTCGACCGCTTCGATCACTGCGTCGAACACGCCAGAGCCGCGCAGGGCATTCATACAGGACGGGAAGGCCCCGTCGCCGGGCAGGACGATGTGATCGGCGCGCGCCACGGTCTGCGGATCATCGGTGACGACCACCTCGATGCCGCCGATTTCGGCAGCCATTTTCTGGAACGCCTTTTCCGCCGAATGCAAGTTGCCGCTTTCGTAGTCGATGATGGCTGTCAGCATGGCGGTCTCCTTTCCAAATCCCCCGCGAGGTCGCGCGAAACGCCGCGCGCGTCAAGAGGGATCGGTGTCAGGCTGCGCCGCGGAAGGCGTCCTCTACCAGCGCGGCGGCGAAATCGTCGTCCAGCGGAAGGTCCAGCAGCAGCCTGTACCAGAAGGCACCGTGGATCATGGCCGAGATCAGCGCCGGGTCACGATCCTGTGCGATTTCGCCACGCGCCTGCGCATCCCGCAACACATCGACCACGATCAGATCACGCGGTTCAACGAAACGGTCGTACAGCACCGCCCGAAACGCGGGATCGGACTGCGCCTGCGAGATAAAGATCCGCAGCAGATCGGCATCCTTGCGCACATGGTGAAAGACCTCGCGCATATAGGTTGTCAGGACGGCGCGGCGCGGTCCGGGCTGAGACAGGTCCGGGATGGCGACCTGCATGTCGGCCAGTTCGAACAGCGCATCAAGCAGCAATTCCGCCTTGGTGGACCACCGATTGTAAAGCGTCTGGCGGGACACGCCGGCGGCTTTGATGATTGCGGCAATGCTCACGCCGTAACCTTGTTCGCGCACCAGCCGCAGTGCTTCTCGTTTCAGGGCATCGCTGGCCTCTGCGTTGCGCGGACGGCCCGCCGCCTGTGTGGTTTCCTGCGTCATGCGTTGCTTGCAACCCTGCTACCCGAATTCAGACCTTCATTATTAGACTGCGGTCTATTAATTGTTCTGCAGTCAAATGTGAACAGGACGATACCACTATGCCGATCTCTCCTCAAACGAGGCTGCATGCAGCCTTCATCATCATCGTGCTGGCGCTGTTGTCCGTGTTCCCGCCGCTGGCGACGGATATGTACCTTCCAGCGATCGGGCAGGTGGCCGAAGCGATGGATGCGCCGCATTCTGCGGCAGAGCTGTCTTTGTCGGTCTTCTTTCTGGGCCTGTGTCTTGGGCAGTTCATCGTCGGCCCCTTGTCCGATGCCTTTGGACGAAAGCTGCCCTTGGTGGGCGGCACGCTGCTGTTTACGCTGACGTCAATTGGTCTGCTGATGGTCGATGACATCGTGTCCTTCAACGTGCTGCGCTTCTTGCAGGCGATTGGCGCATGTACCGGCATGGCCGTAGGGCGCGCCATCGTGACCGATCTGTATCAGGGCAGGGCAGTGGCCAAGGTCATGACCCTTCTGGTGACGTTGATGACCATCGGGCCGATCATCTCGCCGTTTCTGGGCAGCGTTCTGCTGACCGCGCTTGGCTGGCGGTCCATCTTCGTGACGCTGATCATCGTGGGCGTGACGGCGCTGGTCCTGACGTTGATCGTCATCCCCGAGACCTTGCCGCAGGAAAACCGCCGACCGGGCGCTTTCAGCAACGCGCTGGGCCATTTCAAAACCCTTGCCACCCGCCGCCGCTTCATCGTGCCGGCGCTTGTGACCGCCTTTATTCAGGCGCCGATCTTTGCCTTCATCACCGGATCCTCGGGTGTCTTCATCGGTGGCTTCGGTATGTCGGCATCCAGCTATGGGGTGCTTTTCGGGGTGGTCGCCTCTGCCCTGGTGATCTTTGCGCAGATCAATAACCAACTGCTGAACCACTTCAGCCCGGCGCAAATCCTGTCGGCAGGTCTGCCGGTCTTTGCAGGACTGGCTGCGGTGCTGCTGACCGTGTCAGGCACCCAACAGGCGTGGGTTCTGGTCGCAGCGCTGTGGTGCGTCCTGGGCATGGTCGGATTGCTGAGTGCCAATGGCATGGCCATCGCCATGGCCGGTAGCCCGGAGGCGGCGGGTCTAGGCTCTGCCGGGTTGGGATCGCTGCAATTCGCGGTCGCCTTCTGCATGTCCAGCCTTGTCGCCCTGATGGGAACCGCAACGGCCGTGCCTATGGCCGCCGCGATGCTGACAGTATCTTTGGTCGCGACAGGGCTGTGGCACGGCTTCTTCCGCCGCGCCGCTTCTGAACAGACCGCGCAAGAGGCCGCGAGCTGACCGAAATCACGACGGGACTCGTGCCGGGACGGGGCTTTCCCCGCCTCGGCACCGTTTCGCAAAGATGCATGCGTCTTAGAGCGCGCCCTTGGTCGATGGGATCGCATCGGCCTTGCGCGGGTCGGTTTCGACCGCTTCGCGCAGCGCGCGGGCCACGGATTTGAACGCGGCCTCCGCGATGTGGTGCGAATTCACCCCGTGCAGCATGTCCACATGCAGCGTGATGCCGCCATGGGTCGCCAGCGCCTGAAAGAACTCGCGCACCAGTTCGGTGTCGAATGTGCCGATCTTCGCGGTGGGCAGATCGACATTCCAGACAAGGAAGGGACGCGCCGACAAGTCCAGCGCCGTACGCACAAGCGCGTCATCCATCGGCAGCAGACACGATCCGTAACGGCGGATGCCCGTCTTGTCGCCAAGCGCCTTGGCCAGAGCCTGCCCGATCGCGATGCCGACATCCTCTACCGTGTGGTGGTCGTCGATATGCAGATCGCCCGTCGCCCGAACCGTCATGTCGATCAGCGCATGGCGGGCAAGCTGGTCCAGCATGTGATCGAAGAAACCTACACCGGTCTTCATGTCATACTGCCCGGTCCCGTCGAGGTTCACTTCGACGGAAATATCGGTTTCGGCAGTCTTGCGGGTGATCTTGGCGGTCCGCATCGGCTTTTCCCTTGTGTTGCCGCGCCCTTATAGGCGGCACACCGAACCGGGCCAAGAGGGGCAAATCACCGATTGCGGCCAGCGTGGCGCTTGTGCCAGTGTCGCCCGCAAGAGGAGCCATCCCATGACCACATGCGTGTTTATCCAAATCCGATGCAAGCCCGGCACGACCTACAAGGTGGCCGAGGAAATCGCCCTGCGGGAAATCCATTCCGAACTGTATTCGACATCGGGCGAATATGACCTGCTGATGAAGGTCTACATCCCCGAAACCGAGGATGTCGGTCATTACATCAATGACAAGCTGCTGGATATCAGCGGCATCGAACGGTCTTTGACGACGATGACGTTCAAGGCGTTCTAAGGCGGGCGCCGTGCCCCGCAATGACCATGGCGATGCCGGGCGGCTGCCCCATTTTCGCCATGGGTGCTTGGCAAAACCAAAGTGTAACGAGTGAGAGGGTTACACGATGCGTAAATTCACACTTCTGGCGGCGCTGAGCCTTGCCTTGACCGCTGGAACGGCTGACGCCCGCAAGACATATTCCGGAACCGAAGCTGCCGCGTTGCGCTGCGCCGCGATCCTGTCGGTTGTGCCGACGGCCGCGTCCAAGGTCGGCCTGATTTCGCAAAAAGACGTTTCGCTCTTTCACCTGATGTCCGGGCTGATCCTGACCAAGTATGTCAGCGGGAACGAGCGCCAGAAGGCCAATGCCTTCAAGACAGTCACGCAGCGCTACTCCTCGCAGGAGCATGTGCGCGACTTCCAGACCAAGGCAAAGACCTGCCTGCGTCAGTTCCCGATCTGAGCTTAACCCGCCAGCGGCAAACCGATTGCCTTGCGCGCCTCATCCGCGCGCAGCGACAAATCCGTCCCGCGGTAATCGTCGGCCTGTGCCGTCGTCATCCATGCAATCGCCTGCGCGACCCATTCCGGCGGGATATGCACATTCGGGTCAAGCTGGCTTACCGGGTTGATGCCCGACGCCTTGATCTGAACCTGCATCTCCGTTGCCACCGTACCGGGAGACAGCCCCATGACGCGGATGCCCTTGTCGCGATATTCCACATCGGTGCACTTGGTCAGCGACAGAACCGCCGCCTTGGTCGCGCAATAATGGCTCCAGCCTTCCAAAGCGCCCGTCGCGGCCCCGGACGAGATGTTGATGATCGTGCCGCCGGCAGCTTGCGACAGCATGTGGGGCAGGGCAAAGCGGATGCCGTAATAGACGCCCTTGAGGTTCACATCGACCACATGCCCCCACGCTTCGGGGTCGCTCTCGTCGATGCGGGCGATCGGGTCGATAAGCCCCGCATTGTTCACCAGAAGATCGATCTGCCCCGACCAGCTTTTGGTCTTTTCGATCAACGCTTCGACCGACGCTTGAGCGCCCACATCGCACCCCACGGCAAGCGCTTTTCCGCCCGCGGATGTGATCTCTTCTGCAAGGGTCGAAATCGCCCCCTCAGAGCGCGCCGCCAGAACGACATGCGCGCCGAGTTCTGCCAGATGCCGCGCCGTCGCGGCACCGATGCCACGCGAAGCGCCTGTGATAATTGCGGTTTTTCCTGTCAAATCAGCCATGTGCGAATCTCCTGTCTGAGCAAGACCTACAGCGGCCAGCACGGAAGGAAAACGCCGATGCGTCGGCAACAAGCCGCGCTGACCGGGCGGGATTTTGCCCAAGCGGATCTCCGGATTGGCGTCGATTGCCACGATGCGTTGAACTATTTCGGCAACGTGGTAAACGGATTTCCTAGGTTGGTGGGCGTCAGGGTGTGAGCGCGATATGTGTTTGATTTGCGGATTTTCTCCCTCATGCGATTGGTCTGTCCCCCAGTCGGACGTCACACTCGGCGCGGCGAACGGGCCTACGGAGGGCGATGACGCGGCATTTGCGGCAGAGCTTGGCGAAAGCCGGATCGACGCGGCTGGCGATACCTCTACCGACTATGCGATTTCAGGCGACAGCGGCGATACGTTCGAAGGGTTCATCGGCGATGGCGATGTGGACTTCATCGAAGTCACGCTGACCGGCGGCAATGATTACGAATTCGGCGTGACAGGGGATGGCACCGGCGAATTGGCCGATCCGCTCCTCAAGCTATACGACGCCGATGGAAACCTGCTGGACGAAAACGACGATTTCGCGCCGGGTTCCACGGCAGCGGGTCTGGTATTCTCGGCCGTCGATACGGGCAGCTATTTTGTCAGCGTCGAGGCCGCCGATGACGGTGTTGGGGGCTATGCGCTCGTGGCGACGCGCGATGCGTCTGACACGCTGGCCAACGCGACAAGTCTTGGCCGCTTCGGCGTCATCCTGTCTGTCTTGTCGCAAAGTGACGTGGATACATACCGGATCGACGGCTATTCCACCGCCTTCGAATATACGATCGGGGCCTACGGGGTCGGCAGCGCCGGGGCGGAACTGCCCATCCTGACCGTCATGGACGAGGCAGGCACGGTGATCGGCACGAATGAAAGCGGGGGCAGCGTGCAAAGCGCCTTCGTCGATGTCGATCCGGAGGTGAACGGGGCCTATTACGTGCAGGTCACGATGCCCACCGGCGCCGAAGGCGGCGTCTATGAGATCCGGTCCCTTGCAGAGCCGCAATCCAATCTGAGTTCCAACTGGTTCGTCGAACCCGAATACTACTATCCCTTTGCGCTGGGCATGGGCGATATCGACGTGCTGTTCGTCGACCTTGAGGCTGGCAACACCTATGGGGTCGAAGCCTTTTCGCGCACCTATGGTGAGGCGGATACTTTCCTGCGCCTGCGCGACGACGCTGGCAACCTGATCGCGGATAATGATGACGAAAGCGCGGACAGTTCCAACGCCTATGTCAGCTTCACGGCCGAGTATTCCGGGCGCTATTACATCGAAATGAGCTTGGCCGCCGGGTCCGAGGAAGGGCTTGTCGGCCTAAGTGTCCAGAACCTGACGACCGCATCGCCGGTGGAGGCGATCACGTGGCAGGATGCGGCGCTTCCAACCGATGACCGGGTCACTGTATTTTTCGCCGCGGCAGGGCAAACCGTCAATGATGTCGGGCAGTTGGTCGTCTCGGACGGGTTCACCCAGGATGAACGGCAAGAGATCATGGCCCTGTTGCGCCATGTGTCCGATTTCGCGGATATCGAGTTCGTTCAAACCTCCGATGCGGGCGCTGCCGATATCCAGATCGCCGTCGCTGACCTTTCGTCCTTTGGCTATTCGGACAACCTGATCGGGCAGGCGCGTCCGGCGGGCAGCACCTTCTATAGCGATGGCGTCGTCTTGCTGGACGATGACTATTGGACCGAAACCGCGCTGGCCCGTGGTGGTTTCATGAACCACGTCATCCTGCACGAGCTGGGCCATGCGATCGGCCTTGCGCATCCGCATGATTACGGTGGTGACAGCCGACCATTTGTGGGCGTGCGTGACGAATCCGACCTTGGGGATTTCGACCTCAATCAGGTGCCGTACACGGCGATGACCTACAATGATTTCTGGGATGGTCTGGGCGATGCGGAGCCCGAAGACCTTGGCAGCGGATTTCTGTGGGGGTTCGGCAGTCTCGATATGATCGCGCTTCAGGACATGTACGGCGCGAATACCGATTACCGCTCAGGCAACACCGATTATGTTCTGGGCGAAGATGACTACCTGATGACGATCTGGGATACGGGCGGGATTGACCGGATCCGCTATGGCGGGAGCGACGACGTCGTGATCGACCTGCGCGCTGCCGAAGGCGACTATTCCGAGATGGGCGGGGGCGGCATTTCCTATGTGGAGGGCGGTCTGAGCGGGTTCGTGATCGCGCGAGATGTTGAACTGGAACGTATTCTGGGCGGCGCCGGCGACGATGTTTTGACCGGCAACGCCGCCGACAACAAAATCGAAGGGCGCAACGGCTCTGATATCCTGCGGGGCGGGGCAGGCGATGATCTTTTGATCGGCGGCCTTGGCTCCGACCAGCTGGAGGGCGATGCGGGCGCGGATATGATCTATGCCGGAAGCGGCCATGACACCGTGTTGGGCGGCGCTGGCGACGACATCCTTTATGGAAACCGCTGGAACGATCTGATCGACGGCGGCGATGGCGATGACACGCTGTATGGCGGCCAGCATGACGACATTCTGATCGGCGGGATGGGCAATGACATTCTGGATGGCGGCACCGGCAATGACGTGTTCAAATTCGGCCATGATGAGGGGACGGACCTGATCGTCGGTTTCGACGAAAGCGATCTGATCGACCTGTCCGGGCTGGGGCTCACCTATGCTGGGCTGTTGATCGACACCAGCTTGGCGGACGCGGAATATGTCATCTTCGGTACGAATGTGCTGACATTCTCGGGCCTGATGGCCGATCTGGATGAAACGGATTTCCTGTTCGTTTAAGCCTGACTGACAGGGCTTCTACGTCAAATTTTTGTAATAAAACCCGCGATCCTGCGTGCCCTTTGACCGGGGCCGCCGAGGCAACAATCATTTTTTAAGGGCATTGAGTGCATGAACAGCGGCGGCTGGTGGACGCCGTTTGTTTAATGGGTAACGGACTCGAATGCTCTCTGCTGTTTTGGAAAGCACCGGTTGGTTCTTCTTGGCGGGGCTCGCGCTGTACTTCGTGCGCGTGTCGCCCCGGCTGAAGAATGAGCGGCGTTGGCAGGGGATTTTGACCGGCCTCATTCTGGGCGTGCTCACGTTCCTCTTCGAGGTCATGTCGCACATCATGTCCCATGCAGAGGTCATGCATCTGCTGGCGTCGGGGCCCTTGATGTTCGCGGGGTTTCTGGGTGGCCCCATTGGCGGGGCAATCGCCACGATATTTGGCGCGCTTTCCATCCTGCCCATCGGTGAAATTACCGATCTATGGCACATCGTTGGCGCGATCGGTTTTGTTTCGACCGGTATTTTTGTTGCCTTCGTGCTGCCGCCGGATAACTGGCCGCATGTGTCACCCGTGCATGTCCTGGCCATGTTTTTCGGCGCGCTGTTCGTGCTGTTCATGCCGGGATTTCTTGGCGGTGCCTTCGACACCGGCCTGCATTCGACCAGCGCGATTTTGGAATATTGCTACACGGTGCTTGGGCTGGGCGTGATCTCGACGGTTTTAATGTGGCAAATCAACAATTTCGCCAATGATCAGGCGCGCGCAGCGCGCAGGGTGCGCGAGCTGTCCGACCGCCTTGTAAGCGCGCAGCAGCTTGCGGGTCTGGGGACGTCGAAATGGATCATCGGGGAGGGCACCATCGCCTTTGATGACGGGATGACCGATCTGTGTGGGCTTGCACGCTCGACGGGCCAAATCCCCTTGTCCGAGATGATGGATCTGCTGCATCCCGACGATCTGGGTCTGGTGATGCACGCGATGGATAAAGCAGCCGATCCGGAGGTTGGGAAAGGGTTTACCGATTTCCGGATTGTTCGGCCATCGGATGGGCAGGTGCGGCATCTCAGGTCGCATTGGCAGAGCCGCCGCGATGCCGAGACGGGCCAGACCTTGGTGACGGCGATCCATATGGACCTGACGCAAATCCGTGAAGCGGAACAGCGGCAGTTGGAAGCGCACAAGTCCTTGAGCCAGCTTGCCTCCAACTTGCCCGGCGCAATCGTGCAAACCTATATGAACGCCGATTGGAATGCAGAACTGCTGTATATCAGCCCCAGATGCGAGGAGATTTGGGGATACTCGGACGCTGAGTTTCATGCTGATAACGAGCTGATATTCAGGGCCCATGATCCGCTTGATGTGCCTGAATTCTATAGCAAGCTGGAAGCCGGTTTCGATACCGGTGCGCCAATCCGCCACCGGTTCAAAATCCGCCATCGCGACGGCAGCCTGCGTTGGGTGGACTTCTTTGGCGATACCCTCGTTTCGGGGGGGCGCAGATTGCTCAATGCGATCGTTCTGGATGTGACCTCGGAGGTCGTGGCGCTGCAGCATGCTGACGAACAACGCGATATTACGCACCGTGCCCAAAAGCTGGAAAGCGTCGGCAAGCTAACCGGCGGCGTTGCGCATGATTTCAACAATCTGCTCGCGATCATTATTGGCAGCTTGGAGGTCATGCGTGATGAAGCCGACCCGGCCCTGCGCAATCAGCGGATCAATGAAGCCATGCAGGCAGCACTGCGCGGCGGGGATCTGACGAAAAACCTGCTCGCATTTGCCCGTCAGGCGCGGTTGGAGCCGGAGGTGATGGACCTCAATCAGTTGGTGGGCGACGCAAAGAACTGGATTGCGCGCACGTTGCCGGAAACGATCCGGGTCGAAACCTCTCTCTTGGATGGGCTTTGGCCGGTGTGCATCGACCGCGGATCACTGCAGACTGCGCTTTTGAACCTGATCGTCAATGCACGTGACGCGATGGATGGGCGTGGTCACCTCACGGTCGAAACCGCGAATATCCGAATGGATGAAGACTATATCGCCGCGCGCCAAGAAGTAATCCCGCCCGGGCGCTATGTCATGCTGGCTGTCACCGACACTGGCACAGGCATTTCCGAAGAAGTGCGCCGCCATATTTTTGAGCCGTTCTACACGTCGAAGCCGCCGGGCGAAGGGACGGGCCTTGGCCTGTCGATGGTCATGGGGTTCATGCAGCAGTCGGGCGGCACCGTCCAAGTCTATTCCGAGCTGGGGGAGGGCACGACCTTCAAGCTCTACTTCCCGGTTGCGGAGGGTGCCGTGGCCGCCGCGTCCGAGACGCGCGAGGATGCGATCCCTGTCGAACCTGCGCCGCCGGGGACGCGAATCCTTGTCGTGGAAGATGACCCGGCAGTTGCCGACACGCTTGTCAGAACGCTGGAACGCGCGGGCCTATCGGTCATTTCCAGCAAGTCTGGTGACGAAGCTCTCAAGGTTTTCCGCAGCATCAAAGGGCTTGATGTGGTGCTGACCGACATCGTGATGCCGGGCACGCTTCAAGGGGCCGATTTGGCCAGCGCGATCCGCCAGGAACAGCCCGATTTCCCGATTGTGTTCCTGTCCGGCTATGCGGATGAGGCCAAAGTACACGGTAAGGGGCTGACCTCTCAGGACATTCGGCTCATGAAACCGGTGCGCCGGGCCGACTTGCTTGAGGCGATTGGAAAGGCCATCAGCCTCAACGCGCTGTAAGGTTACGCCTCCTTGTCCAAACAGCGGGATATTGTATCTTCCGACCAGCATCGTGACGATTGATGATCTGACAACAGTCAACTAAGGGTTGCGTTGCGGTTAAAACCAAGAACAATATGAAGCGAAATAAAAAGTCGAGTTCACAGAGGCTTGACCATGGCAGGAGGTCACAGATGGACGACGGGGACAGGCCGGGGCTTACCTATATCGACCCGGCATTCACATTTCCGGTCGTCGGTATTGGCGCGTCCGCGGGCGGATTGGAAGCCGTCACCAAGATGTTCCAATCGGTGGATTTCGAAACGGGCATGGCCTTCGTTTTGGTGCTCCACCTTGACCCCAACCATGAAAGCCTGATCGTCGAGTTGCTGGCGCGGAAGACACCGCTAAAGGTGCGCCAGATCGAAGATGGCTCCTTTCTGGAACCCGACACGGTCCACGTGATCCCGCCCGGGGCCAGCCTTGAGCTGCAGGATGGCACGTTCCGCCTGACCGAATTCAGCGAACCGCGCGGCCTGCGGCGCCCCATCGACAGCTTCTTCAAGTCGCTCGCAGAGGTGCAGGGCGACCGCGCTGCTGCCGTCGTGCTGTCCGGGACCGGGGCTGATGGATCGGTTGGCATTCGCGCGATCAAGGAACATGGCGGGGTCTGCGTCAGTCAGGACGGCCGGGAATCCGCTTACGATGGGATGCCGCTGTCCGCCCAATCGACAGGCCTGATCGATTTTGTCCTTCCGGCAGAGCAGATCGTCGACCGGGTTTTCCGCTTCTTCAATAATTCGCAAGGCATGCTGTTTCCCGATGACGCGGACGATGCCGAACGTGCGATGTTGCGTCTTTTCGATCTGCTGCGGCAGACCACCGGGCATGACTTTTCGGGGTATAAGCGCTCGACCCTGTTCCGCCGGGTCGAACGACGCATGCAGCTTTTGGAACTCAGTTCCATCGAAGACTACTACGCGCGGATGCAAAGCGATGTAGAGGAATGCCAGACCTTGTGTCAGGACTTCCTTATCAACGTGACTGCCTTCTTCCGCGACCCGGAGGCGTATGATGCCCTGCGGGATAACGTGATCGTCCCGCTAGTGGAAAAAGCGCGCAATTCCGACGAAATCCGGATTTGGGTGCCAGGCTGTTCCAGCGGGCAGGAGGCCTACAGCGTCGCGATGCTGGTGGATGATGTCTGCGAAAAGCTGAACCGACGTCCGCTGGTGCAAATTTTCGGCACCGACATCGACGAGCAAATGATCGGCGTGGCGCGAAATGCGCGGTATCCGACCGCAGTGTTTTCAGAGATCCCGAAGAAGTATCAGGACGCCTATACCGTCGGTCTTGATACCCAGTTCGAAATCGTGCGCAGCATCCGCGACATGGTACGCTTTTCGACCCATAGTCTGATCGCGGATGCGCCGTTTTCCAAGATCGACCTGATCTGCTGCCGGAATTTGCTGATCTATTTCGGCGACGAGGTGCAAAGAGAAGTCCTTCCGCTGTTCCACTTCAGCCTGAAACAGGACGGCTATTTGTTTCTCGGAACGTCCGAGAATGTCTCGCGCCGCGAAGACCTGTTCACCCCGATCATTCGCCGGATGCGGATTTTCCGCCGCACGGATGCGCCGCGCCGCGCCATGCTCAACCTTCCGCTTGGGGATCAGTTCCGGCACAACGGCATCCGCTCTCGGACGATGCCGAAGTCACGGGACTTCCCGCGGCACAAACGGTTGGATGAGAGCAACCTGGAGATATACGAACGCTTCGCGCCGCCTTTCGTGCGGGTCGCGGAAGATGGCCGGATCATCGCATCCTCGGGAGATTTGAGTCTGTATCTTGAATCCCGTCCGGTGTCAGAGCGGGATTTGAGCACGCTGGCAAAGCCGGGCCTGCGGGACATTGTCATTCCCTTCATCTCTGAATGCGTCGAAAGGCGCGAGGAGATGGCGCTGCAGGATATCGACGTGGTGTCGAGCTTCGGAACGCAGAAAGTCGATGTCTTTGCCTATCCGCTGCCCGATGAAAGCGTCGCGCTGATCTTCCACGCGAAGGAGGCGCTGAAAGCCCGAGCCGCAGGCGTCGCCGTGCAACCCGCATCGCGCGACCGGCGCATCCATGAGCTTCAACGCGACCTGAACTTTGCGCGCGAGGAATTGCACAGCAAGGTCGAAGAGATCGAGACCGCGAACGAGGAGTTGAAAAGCTCCAACGAAGAAATGATGTCGATGAACGAAGAGTTGCAATCGGCGAATGAGGAACTTACC
Organism: Aliishimia ponticola; assembly: GCF_004803475.1. Lineage (GTDB taxonomy): Bacteria > Pseudomonadota > Alphaproteobacteria > Rhodobacterales > Rhodobacteraceae > Aliishimia > Aliishimia ponticola. The sequence continues at coordinate 2,305 of NZ_SRKY01000003.1, read as the reverse complement.
ACCGCGAATGAGGAACTCAAGAACAAGATCGAAGAGGTGTCTGTCGCCAATGCCGATCTTGAGAACTTCATGCGGTCCTCAGACCTGCCGATGATCGTTCTCGATCGGACGTTCCGTATCCGGCACTTCACCGAGGCCACGGTGCAGGCCATGCCGATCAAGGAAAGCGATCGCGGCCGCTATATCAGCGAGCTGAATTTGCCGCTTAAAGGTCTGAACCTGCGCGAAGCGGCGCAGCAAGTTCTCGACAGCGGGGAGGCGGTCAGCCTGGAAGTCACCTCTGACGACGAACGCCAGTCCTACCTCGCGCAGATCCGCCCCTATATCGGGACCAACGGCCATACCGATGGCGTCACGCTGGTTCTGGTCGACGTCACAGAGATGCATCAGCTGAAAGAGGAACTGCGCATCGAGGCAGAGCTGTTGAACCTCTCGCTGGAGGCGGGGCGCATGGGCCTGGCCGATCTGGATGTCGCCACGGGCACTGTGACGATCAACAACCGTTTCGCGAGCCATATGGGCCTGCCGGAAGATGCGCCGACGGTGACACTGGACAACATGAAGTCGGTGATGAGCCCGCAATTCGTCCCGGTGTTCGAAAGCGCCTTGGACAAGGCGATCAAGCTGGGCGAAAGCTACGAGTTCGATTTCACCGTAAAGCAGGCGGGCAAGCCGTTCCGGTGGATCAGAACCCGCGGAATGCCGCATGAGGACGTCAATGGTGACCTGCACGTGGTTGGTCCGACCCTTGACGTGACCAATGACAAGCTGGCGGTGGAAAACCGCGAGGTGCTGATCGCGGAAATGAGCCACCGGGTGAAGAACCTGTTTGCCGTCATCAGCGCGCTTGTGCAGGCCGCACCGAAGAAGAACCCCGAGACCATCGATTTCGCATCGGCCCTGATTTCGCGCATTGCCGCTTTGGGGGATGCCTATGATCTGGCGCGCAAGCAGGACAATCTGGCCAATGTCGATCTAAAGCTGTTGCTGGACCGGGTGATCGCACCGCACCGCACTGTCCAAAAGTTCGATCTTAAGGGGCCGACTGTAACTCTTGGCTCAGAAGGGCTGACAACGCTCACGCTTCTGTTCCACGAGCTTGCCACCAATGCGCTGAAATACGGTGCGCTGTCGAAAGACGGGGGCAGTCTCAAGGTGGAATGGAGCAAGGACGACAACGGGCGCCTGTCGGTAAATTGGTTGGAAACAGTGCCTGGCTTTGAGCCGCAAGAGGAGCGTGTTGGTTTCGGCAGCAAGCTCATCGATATGGCGATGTTGCAGCTCAAGGCCGAAGTTCATCGCGAGTTTGCCGATACGGGCCTGAAGCTCACATTGGCGTTCGATATGGAAAAGCCTGCGGATGCTTGAAGCCGATCAATGCGTGCCCAATGTTTCGATCCTGATCGTTGAAGATCAGGTCGTCATATCCATGGCGCTCTCCGATGTGCTGACCAGCATCGGCTGCAAGGATGTCGAACTGGCCACCACGGTACAGGATGCCTTTCACAAGGTCGCGTCACGCCCGTTCGATATCGCCGTGCTGGACCTGCGGCTGCCGGATGGCTCGCCCCAGGAATTGGCGGCCATGCTCAAGGAGGCGGGCACTGGGCTGATCTTCCATTCGGGCCATGCGCTGTCCTCCGAACTGCTCAAAGAGTTCCCCGACGCTGTGGTGTGTCGCAAACCATGCCCGCCGCAGACGTTCGTGGATGCGATTCTGGATCTGAAGGCCGATTGAGTCGGCAGAATCGGCCTTGGCCGCCTGTGTCAGCACGAATTTCACGAAATTCTGGCGACGATCCCGACGATTCCGGGAGTAATGGCAGGCCGAAACCCCCGATTCCACAGGGCAGGGGGCGCCAAGCCCGCCTATCCCGCCCCACAATCCCCGCTGACATGCCGCCTGGTTCAAACTGGTTAATGTCGGGGCAGGGGCGAAATCCCCTGATTTTCAAAGGGTTGTTGGGTCGGGCGTAGGGGCCATCACAAAAAAGTCGAATTTTTTGGCTCTTGGATGAAAAAAGGGGTTGCGGGTTTTGGTGGGTATCCGTAAAAGCCCCTTCACCGGCGGCGCTGAGGCGCACGACGGGACGCCAGACGGGGCGGCGGCGCAAGCCGGTGCAGACGAGGCGGAACGATATCAGAGGCAATTGAGGCGGGGCGCGCCAGAGAGTAAAGGGCGCATCCAGTCTTTATTTGGCTCTACGCTATTTGAAATTGATGGTATCTGAAGAGATATGTGGGCGGTTTGGTTCATTTCGATGAACAAACAACTGCATATCGCGCTCTTAGGGTTTCGGCCCGA